>NZ_CP123990.1:3622500-4822500 GCF_029919115.1 Variovorax paradoxus | reverse complement strand
TCGACCAGAAGCAGCCCGGCTTTCCGGAAGAAGTGCTGCCCAAGTACCTGAGCGAGCTTGGCGTGGCCTTTCACATCGAGAACCAGGACACCTACAGCATCGTCAAGCGCGTGATTCCTGAAGGCAAGACCACCTGCGGGCTGTGCAGCCGCCTGCGCCGCGGCATCCTGTACCGGGTGGCCGACGAGCTCGGTGCCACCAAGGTGGCATTGGGCCACCACCGCGACGACATGCTGCAGACCTTCTTCCTCAACATGTTCTTCGCGGGCAAGCTCAAGAGCATGCCGCCCAAGCTGGTGAGCGACGACGGCAAGCACATCGTGATTCGCCCCCTCGCCTACGTGGCCGAGAAAGACCTGGTGCGCTGGGCGCAGCACCGCGAATTTCCGATCATTCCGTGCACCTTGTGCGGCAGCCAGGAAAACCTGCAGCGCAAGCAGGTCGGCGAAATGCTGCGCGAGTGGGACAGGAAGTACCCCGGCCGCGTGGAAAACATGTTCACCGCGCTGCAGAACGTGGTGCCTTCGCACCTGCTGGACGGAACGCGGCACGACTTCAAGGGTCTGAAGGCGACGGGCGTGGCCGACGAAGACGGCGACAAGGCCTTCGACGCGCCCTCTTTCGACTTGCTCTCCCAGGCACCCGCAGCCCTGCGCATTCTTCAGGGCTGACCCGGCAACCCAGGGGAATTTTGGGCCGCGGAGCCCGGAGACCCTCATGAAACGTGCGTTCTTTGCTCTCTTTTTGGCAGCAACACTGAGCGGCTGCGCCACCTCCTGGGTGGTGGACAGCGATGTGAAGAGCTTTTCTTCGCTCGCCGCGGTGCCATCCGGCGCCACCTACCACTTCGAACGCCTGCCTTCTCAGCAGGCCGACGCCGCCCGGCAGGAGTCGCTGGAAGCGATGGCGGCCGCGGCGCTCGAAAAGGTGGGCCTGCGCCGCGACCATGCCCGCCCGACCTACAGCGCGCAGATCGGCGCGCGCGTCACGGCCGGCCTCTCGCCCTGGGCGGACCCGTGGCTCTTCGATGGCCCGTGGGGTCATGGAGGTTATGGCGGCTACGGTTATCACGGCTACGCCCGCCGGTGGTATGGCGGCGGCTGGTACGGCGGCCCGGCCTTCATGCCCCCGGCTGCCAACCCCTGGTACGAACGCGAAGTGAGCATCGTGCTGCGCGACATCGGCTCGAACCGGGTGGTCTATGAAACGCGGGCCCGCAACGACGGGCCGTACAACGCGAGCGCGGCCATCCTGCCGGTGATGTTCGATGCCGCGCTGCAGGGGTTTCCGAATCCGCCGCAGGGCGAGCGCCGGGTGAACATCGAGCTGCAGTCAGCCAAGAAATAGCGCGCTTCTAGAATCCCGCCGGATGGAAGAAATTACCCGCCTGATTGCCGTTCGCCATGGCGAAACCGCCTGGAACGTCGACACGCGCATCCAGGGCCAGCTCGACATCGGGCTCAACGCCACCGGCTTGTGGCAGGCCCGCCGCGTGGGGCAGGCACTGGCCGACGAAGACATCGGCGTGATCTATGCGAGCGACCTGTCGCGCGCCTGGCAGACCGCGCAGGAAATTGCGAAACCCCATGGCCTCACCGTACTGCCCGAGCCGGGCCTCCGCGAACGCGCCTTCGGCCGCTTCGAGGGCATGAGCTTCGCGGAGATCGAGGCGACGCTCCCCGAGCAAGCCAGGCGCTGGCGCGAGCGCGACCCTGAATTCGAGCCCGAAGGCGGCGAGAGCCTGCTGGTTTTTCGCGATCGCGTGACGCGCATTGCATCGGCACTTGCCGCGCGCCATCCGGGCCAACTGGTCACGCTGGTGGCGCATGGCGGCGTGATGGACGTGCTCTACCGCGCCGCCACCCGCCAGGAGCTTCAGGCGCCGCGCACCTGGCAACTCGGCAATGCGGCCATCAACCGCATGCTCTGGACGCCCGAAGGCTTCAGCCTGGTCGGCTGGAGCGACACCGCCCACCTGGCGGCGGACGACGACGTTCTGGACGAAACGACCACCTAGGCGTGCGACGCCGTCGTGTGAGCCGCGGCGGCCTCGGCCTTGGCTTCGCCCGGCAGCTCGACCATGGGCCCGGTGCCGCTGTAGCGGTCGAGCGCCAGGTAGATCGCGGGGGTGATGTAGAGCGTGATCACCTGCGAGAAGATCAGCCCGCCCACCACGGCCACGCCGAGCGGCTGGCGCAGTTCGGCACCGGCACCCAGCCCCAGTGCCAGCGGCAGTGCGCCCATTAGCGCAGCCAGCGTGGTCATGAGAATGGGGCGGAAGCGCAGCCGGCAGGCTTCGCGGATGGCGTCGACCGGCTTCATGCCTTCGGTGCGCTGGGCGTCGAGCGCAAAGTCGATCATCATGATCGCGTTCTTCTTCACGATGCCGATCAGGAGCAGGATGCCGATGGTCGCGATCAGCGTCAGGTCGAAGCCGAATATCTTCAGCGAGATCAACGCGCCCACCGCCGCGGAAGGCAGCCCGGCCAGGATGGTCAGCGGGTGGATGTAGCTTTCGTACAGCACGCCCAGCAGCACGTAGATGACCAGCACGGCCAGCACCAGCAGCACGGCCTGGCTCGATTGCGAACTCTGGAACACCGCCGCATCGCCGCCATAGGTGGTGATGATCGACTGCGGCATCTTCAGCTCTTCCTTGAACTGGTCGATCTTCGCGGTCGCATTGCCCAGCGGCACGTCGGGCGCCAGGTTGAACGACACCGTCACGGCCTGCAGCTGGCCTTGGTGGTTGACCGAGGTCGGCCCCACCGTCCGCTTGACGGTCGAGAAGGCCGAGAGCGGCACCAGCCGGCCCGTGGTGCTGCGCACCGAGAGGCGTGAGACGTCGTCCTCGAACTGCCGGTCGCTGTCCGCGGCCGAAAGAATCACCTGGTAGGTGTTGCTCGCACCGTAGATGCTGCCGATCTGCCGGTCGCCATAGGCGTTGTAGAGCGCCAGGCGCAGGTCGCCCACCGCGACGCCGAGCACGCCGGCCTTGTCGCGGTCGATTTCGAGCGTGGCCTGCAGGCCGCGGTTCTGCGAGTCGCTGGTCACGTCGCGGAAAACCGGGTCGGCGCGCATGCGCTCCATGAGCCGCGTGGACCACGGCACCATTTCGCCGGCGTTGACGCTTTGCAGCGTGTACTGGAAGCGCGCCTTGCTCTGGCGGCCGCCCAGGCGCAGGTTTTGCACCGGCTGCATATAGACCGCAATGCCCGGAATCTCACGGAAGCGCTGGCGCAGCGATTCGAGCACCTTGGCCATCTTGGGGCGCTCGCTGCGCGGCTTGAGCACCGCAAAAAGACGCCCGGAGTTCTGCGTGGCGGTCGGGCCGCCCACGCCGACGAACGAGCTCACGTAGGCAACGCTGGGGTCGGCCTGGAGCGAGGCGGCCACGCGCTCCTGCAGCGCGTTCATGGCGGTGAATGAAATGTCTTCGGCCGCTTCGGTGGTGATCTGGATCTGGCCGATGTCTTCTTCGGGGAAGAAGCCCTTCGGAATGGAGACGAACAACCAGGCCGTGACAACGAAGGTAGCACCCGCCATCAGCAGCATCAGCGTGCGATGGCCGAGCGTCCAGTCGAGCGTTCGCATGTAGGTGCCATGCACCCAGCGGTAGCCGCGCTCGAAGGCGCGGCCAATGGCGGTGCCGGGTTCCGGGTGCTCTTCTTCGTGGTCGATGGCGCCTTCAGGCCGCGGCACATGCTTGAGCAGCCGGCTCGCGAGCATTGGCACCAGCGTGAGCGACACAACGGCCGACACCAGCACGGCCAGGGCAACAACCACCGCGAACTCGTGGAACAGCAGGCCGATCACGCCCGGCATGAAGAAGATGGGAATGAACACCGCCACCAGCGAGATCGAGATCGAGATGATGGTGAAGCCCACTTCGCGCGCGCCGCGCAGCGCCGCCGCAAACGGCTCCATGCCCTTCTCGACGTAGCGCATGATGTTTTCGAGCACCACGATGGCGTCGTCCACCACCAGGCCCACCGCCAGTGTGATGCCGAGCAGCGACACGTTGTCCAGGCTGTAGCCGAAGGCATAGAGCAGCGCGACCGCACCGATCAGCGAAATGGGAATGGTGGCCGCCGGAATGAGCGTGGCCACCAGCCGGTGCAGGAACAGGAAGATCACCAGCACCACCAGCGCAATGGTGCCCAGCAGCGTGAGCTGCACGTCGTGCACCGCCTCGCGGATGGACAGGGAGCGGTCGTTCACCATGTGGATCTCGACCGACTGCGGCAGCTCCGCCTTGAAGCGCGGAATGAGCGCGCGCACCGCGTCCACCACCTCCACGGTATTGGCGTTGGGCTGGCGCTGCACGGCCAGCGAAATGGAGCTCTGGCCGTTGAAGCTGCTGGCGGTCTTGACCGACTCGAAGCTGTCTTCGATGGTGGCCACCTCGTCGAGCCGCACCGGTGCACCGTTGCGCTGCCCGATGATGAGCTTGGCAAAGTCTTCTGCCTTGGTGAGCTGCCGGTTGGCCTGGATGGTGAGCGTCTGGCGCGGGCCGTCGAGCGTGCCGACGGGCGTGTTGGCATTGGCCGAATTCACCGCCCTGGCGAGCTCGTCGAGCGTGATGTTGCGTGCGTTGAGCAAATCGGCATTGGCCTTGATGCGCACCGCGAAGGCCTTGCGCCCGTACACGGCCACCTGCGCCACGCCATCGATGGTGGAAAGCGTGGGCGAGATCAGGTTCTCGGCGTAGTCGTTGAGCTCCGACGGGTTCATCGACGGCGAAATGAGCGCGATGAACAGCACCGGCGCATCGGCCGGATTCACCTTGCGGTACGAAGGCAGCTGCGTCAGCTCTTGCGGCAGCTGGCGCTGGGCGCGCAGCAATGCAGCCTGCACGTCGACGGCGGCGGCATCGATGTCGCGGCTGCTCACGAACTCGAGCGTGATCGAGCTCACACCCTGCGTGTTGACCGAGCTGATGGTCTGCAGGCCCGGAATGGTCGAGAACTGCTTTTCGAGCGGCAGCGCAACCGACGAGGCCATGGTGTCCGGGCTTGCGCCTGGCAGTTGGGCGTTGACGTTGATGACCGGGGTGTTGTAGCTCGGCAGCGCAGCCACCGGAATGCTGAGATACGCAAAGATGCCCGCCACCACCACGGCGGCGGACAAAAGCACCGTCATGGCGGGACGACGGATGCACAGCTCCGAGATGTTCATGCGCGTTCCCGCGGGGTCTTGGTGTCCGACGAGGCGGCGCTGCCCGGCGTGACACCGGTGGTGCCTGCCGGCGCGGCCTTCGCGTCGACGCGGACCTTGCCGCCCGGGCGCACGTTCTGGCTGCCCTCGATGACCACCTGCTCGCCTGGCTCGACACCGCTCACCGCGGCCTTGGTGCCGAAGGTGTAGAGCACCTGGACCTTGCGGCGGGCGGCAAGGCTTGCCTTGTCGACCACGTAGAGCGAGGTGCCGTCAGGCAGCATCATGAGCGCCGCGGCGGGCACCACCGTGGCGCCTGCCAGCGTGCGCACCGTGATGCGCGTGCCGACGAATTGCCCGGGCCACAGGCTTTGATCGGCGTTGTCGAACACCGCCTTTGCGCGCACGGTGCCGATCTGCGGATCGACCGTGTTGTCGACGAAGTTGAGCACGCCGCTCAGCGGCTCGCGGCGCCCGGTGACAAGGGCCTCCACCTTGGAGCGGCTGCGCGCCGCCGCCAGCAGGTCTTGCAGGTTGGCCTCAGGCACGGGGAAGCTCACCGCAATGGGATCGAGCTGCGTGATGGTGACGAGCGACAGCGTGGGCTGGACCAACGTGCCGGGGTAGATGTTGACGCCGCCGATGCGCCCCGCGATGGGGGCGCGCAGCGTGGCGTAGCCCAGCGCCACTTGCGCCGATTGCACCGCGGCGCGATCGGCTGCCACTGCGGCGCGCTGTGCCTCGAGTTGCGACAGTGTGGCGTCGCTGGCGCTCTTGGAAATGAAGTTCTGCGCCAGCAGTTCCTGGCTGCGCTTGTACTGGCGCTCCAGGTCGGCCAGCGTGGCCTCGTCGCGCTTCTGCTGCGCGCGGGCACGTGCCAGGTTGGCCTGGTCGTTGCGGTCGTCGAGCGTGAAGAGCAACTGGCCCTCCTTGACGAACTGCCCTTCCTTCACGTGCACCGCCGCCACGGTATTGGTGACCTGCGGCCGAAGATCGACGCTGTTGAGAGACACCACGCTGCCGTTGACCTGTACCGTAACCGGAACGTCCTGCCGCACGGCGGTTGCGAGCGTCACCAGCGCGGGCGGCGCACCGTTGGCAGGTGCTGCGCCCTTGGGGCCCGCGGCGGGCTTGGCGTTGCCTGCGGCAAGCCGATCGCCAGATCCGCTCCACCACCATCCTGCGGCGGCTACGATCGACACACCTGCAAGGGCGAAGACGAGTTTTTTCTTCATGGATTTTTTGTGCACTTTGGGCTGACAGCGGCTATTGGATCAGCGGCCAGTTCACAGTGTCGACGGGTTCCGTAAAGATAAGTAAAGCGGCAACGCAATGGCCCGTGCACAACCCGCTGTGGCAAGCACCGGGCGAATACAGCACCACCGCTAAAATCGCCGCTCCACAGCCTCTGGATATACCCCATGAACCGCTGCAAGAAACCCACGAATGCTCTCACTTTCATAGCGCTTTGCACAGTAGCTGCAAGCGTTTTTTCCGTTGACGCCGCGGCCCAGGCCGACGTGCCCCGCCCGCAGACCCAGAACGAGTCGTTGGTGGGCGGGCGCACGTTCCCTGTCGGCACGCTGCGCGGCAAGTTCATGGTGATCGACGGGGTCGATGTCGAACTCGACGGCAAACCCGATCGCATGGCGCCCGGCGGGCGCATCCGCAGCGCGCAGAACATGCTGGTCACGTCGGGTGCCATCACCGGCCAGAAATTCCTGGTCAACTACACGCGCGACTCGGCAGGCCTGTTGCGCGAGGTCTGGATCCTGACGCCCGACGAAGCCGTTGCCAGGCGCGAATCGCTCGACAAGCCGTTCTTGAACATCTGGCCGTTCACCACGAACGACACCCTCAATACGCAATAAAAATGCCAGCGGGCCCTCGCCCGCTGTGCTGCAGGGCGCCGCACGAGCACCCTGCGTTTCGCCTTCCCGCTCGGGAGGGCCAAGAGAGCACCCCATGAGCAAAAAAGTCTTCATCAAAACCTTCGGCTGCCAGATGAACGAGTACGACTCGGACAAGATGGCCGATGTGCTGAACGCCGCGCAGGGCTACGAACCCACACAGAACGTGGACGAGGCCGACCTGATCCTGTTCAACACATGCTCGGTGCGCGAAAAAGCCCAGGAAAAAGTGTTCTCCGACCTTGGCCGCGTGAAGCACCTGAAGGCCAAGGGCGTGAAGATCGGCGTGGGCGGCTGCGTGGCCAGCCAGGAGGGCGACGCCATCATTGCGCGCGCCCCTTATGTCGACATCGTGTTCGGCCCGCAAACGCTGCACCGCCTGCCCGAAATGCTGAACGACCGCGAGCGGCTGGACCGCCCGCAGGTGGACATCAGCTTTCCCGAAATCGAAAAGTTCGACCACCTGCCGCCTGCGCGCGTCGAGGGCGCGACCGCGTTCGTGTCGATCATGGAAGGCTGCTCCAAATACTGCAGCTACTGCGTGGTGCCCTATACCCGCGGCGAAGAAGTGAACCGGCCGCTGGACGACGTGCTGGTGGAGATTGCCGGGCTGGCCGACCAGGGCGTGCGCGAGGTCACGCTGCTGGGGCAGAACGTGAACGCCTACCGTGGCCGCATGGGCGATACAGCCGAGATTGCCGACTTCGCGCTGCTCATCGAGTACGTGGCCGAGATCCCCGGCATCGAGCGCATCCGCTACACGACCAGTCACCCGAACGAGTTCACGCCGCGGCTCATCGAGGCCTATGCCAAGGTGCCGCAGCTGGTGAGCCACCTGCACCTGCCCGTGCAGCATGGCAGCGACCGCATCCTGATGGCCATGAAGCGCGGCTACACCGCCATGGAATACAAGAGCACGGTGCGCAAGCTGCGCGCCATCCGGCCCGAGCTTGCGCTCTCCAGCGACTTCATCGTCGGCTTTCCCGGCGAAACCGACGAAGACTTTGCCAAGATGATGAAGCTGATCGACGACTGCCAGTTCGACAACAGCTTCAGCTTCATCTTCAGCCCGCGCCCCGGCACGCCGGCCGCGGCGCTGCATGACGACACCCCCCATGCGGTGAAGCTCGCGCGGCTGCAGACGCTGCAGCGCGTGATCGACGGCAACGTGCGCCGCTTTGGCGATGCGCTCGTGGGCACCACGCAGCGCGTGCTGGTCGAAGGGGCTTCGCGCAAGGACGCGAACGAGCTGATGGGCCGCACCGAGTGCAACCGCGTCGTCAACTTCGAAGGCGACGCGCGGCTCGTCGGGCAGATGGCCGACCTGCGCATCACGCGCTCGCTGGCCTACACGCTGCGCGGCGAAGTGGCCACGCGAGAATCGTCGACGACGGCGCCGGCTCCGGCCGCGCTCGCCGCCTGATGGCGAAGCGGCCATCGACGCGGGGCTCGTTCCAGCAGCTCCTTCTTTTTGCATTCCTGCTCATCACCGCCCTGCTGGTGGGCGTGGTGCTGCGATCGGTTTTCCAGTACGACGCGCTCATGAGCCAGAGCCGAGACGCGGCCGCCCGGGCGCTGCGGCTCTCCGGCGCGGCGCAGTCGTTGGCCGAGCGCAGCGCAGCCATGGAGCGCGCCGGGCGCCAGTCGCTGGTGCTGAACGACGCGGTGCTGCGCCGCCGGTTCGACGACGCCGCGCGCGAAGCGCACCAGGTGCTCGAACGGCTCGAGAACAACGGCCTGGCGCCGGCAGGCATCGAAATGTGGCGCGCCCAGCTCGGCGTGATCGAAGGCCTGATGAGCGGAAGCCCGGACAGCGCTCTCGCGCGAGAAAGCACCATGGCCATGCAGTTCCGCGAACTCGATTCGCTGAACACCAACCTGGCGCAGCAGGCGCAGTTCCTGATCGAAACGCAAAACGACGCGCTGGCCAAGCGCATCGAGAACGCACGCCGCCGCCTGATGCGCGAAGTGGTGGCCGCCAGCGTGCTTGCGGTTACGCTGGCGCTGGCTTTCGGCATCTGGCTTGCGCGCCCGTTCAAGCGGCTGGAGCACGCCATCGTCGGCCTCGGGCAGAACCGGCTCGACGAACCCATCGACATTCGCGGTCCGGCGGACATCCGGCGCGTGTCGCAGCAGCTGGAGTGGCTGCGCTTGCGGCTGACCGAACTGGATGCGGACAAGGCCCGCTTCCTGCGCCATGTGTCGCACGAATTGAAGACGCCGCTCGCAGCGCTGAGGGAGGGCGTCTCGCTGCTCGAAGACGGGGTGACTGGTCCGCTCAACCCGGCCCAGCTGGAGGTGGCGCAAATCCTGAACCAGAACACCGTGTCTCTGCAGGGCCAGATCGAAGCGCTGCTGCGCTTCAATGCCGCGGCCTTCGAAGCGCGGGAGCTGCGCCGCGAGCGCACCGAGCTGCTGCCGCTGATCGAGGAACAGATCGAGGCGCAGCGCCTGCAGTGGCAAGCGCACGGCTTGCGCGTGCGCGCCGAGGGCGAGCCGCTCACGGTCACGGTGGACCGCACCAAGCTTGGCACCGCCATCGCCAACCTGCTGTCCAACGCCATCCGCTATTCGGCAAGTGGCGGAGTCATCAATATCGTGGTGTCGAGCACGCCGGATTCGGCCTGCATCGATGTCAATGACGCCGGCCCGGGTATTGCCGAAAGCGACCGCGACCGCATCTTCGAGCCGTTCTACCGGGGCGAGCGCCAGCCCGAGCATGCCGTCAAGGGCACGGGCATCGGCCTTTCCATCGTGCAGGAGTACATTGCTGCCCATGGGGGCCGCATCACACTGCAGCCGAGCGGGCCTGGCGCGCGCTTTCGCATCGAACTGCCGCGCACGGCCTGAACCCGGATCCAGCCTCCTGAACAACCCATCGCGAATCCATCGTGAAGCCTTCGGGCACCCACCTGAAACACTGCCTCTTGTCTTTTTTCCGCCGATCCATGTCTTTTTCGTTCGTCCGCAGTTCGACCTTCTCCGGGGCGGTGGCCGTGCCTTTCGTCCTGCTGCTGGCCGCCTGCGCGACGCAGCCCGAGCCCCCGGCCGAGGCCAACGCCCTGCCGCCGCCGCCCGCGGTGCCGCGCGTCATGCCCGTCGAGGCCGAACCCACGGCGCCCGCCACGCAGCCGGCCTCGCTCTTCACACTGATGACTCAGGGGCCCGTGGCGGCCATGCTGGCGTATGCCGACAAGGTCCGGCCACTCGGCGGTGCCGAGCTGACGGCCGAAATCACCCGTGCCGGCGATCCGGGCGATTCACCCAGCGCGCAGATGCAGCTGGCGCTGCTGCTTGCCCAGACGCGCGTGCCGGCCGACCTGGCGCGCGCCCTCGGACTGATGCAGCGCGTGGCATCCAACCCCTCGCCCGAGGCCCAGCCCCTGCAGCCGCTCGCGCGCGCACTGGCCGCGCGCTATGTGGAACAACGCCGCGTTGAGGACGACCGCGACAAGCAGGTGCAGCAGTTGCGCGAGAGCCAGCGCCGCATCGACCAGCTGAACGACCGCATCGAGGCGCTGCGCGCCATCGAGCGCAGCTTCGCGCGGCCGAACCAGCCAGCGCCCACCCTGCCCCCACCCAACGGCACCAAGCCCAGCCCATGAACATGCAGCGGTTGCACAAGGAGTTCCCTCGATGAGCACGACCGGCGCACGCCTGCTGGTGGTGGACGACGACCCGGACATGCTGCGGCTGCTCTCGATGCGGCTGAGTTCGGTCGGCTACCAGGTCACGGCCGTGACCTCGGCTGAAACTGCGCTCACGCAACTAGAGATCGAACATCCGCAACTCGTGCTCAGCGACGTGCGGCTGCCCGGCCGCGACGGGCTCCAGCTGTTCGACGAAATCAGAAAGCGCCATCCTTCGCTGCCGGTGATCCTGCTGACCGCCCACGGCACCATTCCCGATGCCGTCGAGGCCACGGCGCGCGGCGTGTTCACCTACCTGACCAAGCCGTACGACGGCCGCGAGCTGCTCGACAAGATCGCCCAGGCGCTGGCGCTCGGCGCGCCCGCCAGCACCCCCGCGAAGGCGGGCGACGAAAGCTGGCGCGCCGAAATCGTGAGCCGCAGCAACCGCATGTCCGAGCTGCTGGCCGAGGCGCGCATGGTCGCCAAGTCGGACGCCTCGGTGCTTTTGCGCGGCGACAGCGGCGCCGGCAAGGAGCTGCTGGCCCGTGCCATTCACCGCGCGAGCGCTCGCGCCGACAAGCCCTTCGTGGCCGTCAATTGCGGCGCCATCCCCGAGGCGCTGCTCGAGTCCGAACTGTTCGGCCACATGAAGGGCGCCTTCACAGACGCCCATGCCAACCACAAGGGCCTGTTCCAGCAGGCCGACGGCGGCACGCTGCTGCTCGACGAAATCGGAGACATGCCGCCGGCGCTGCAAGTCAAGCTGCTGCGCGTGCTGCAGGAGCGCGCGGTACGGCCGCTCGGCGCCAGCCAGTCGATCGAGGTCGATGTGCGCATCATCTCTGCCACCCACCGCGACCTGGACGCGGCCATGGAGGCGGGCCAGTTCCGCGAAGACCTTTATTACCGCCTGAACGTGGTCACGCTCACGCTGCCGCCGTTGTCGGCCCGGCGCGAGGATATTCCGCTCCTGGCCAACCACTTCCTGCAGAAGCTCTCGACCAAATATGGCAAGCGGCTCTCGGGCTTTGCGCCCGAGGCGCTGAAGGCGCTCGCCACCGCCGCCTGGCCCGGCAACGTGCGGCAGCTCTACAACGTGGTGGAACAGGTTTGCGCGCTGTCGAGCTCGCCCCTCATTCCGCTGGCGCTGGTGCAGCGGGCGCTGCGCGTGCCGACGGTCGAGGTACAGACCTATGCCGAGGCCAAGCAGCGCTTCGAGCGCGACTACCTGGTCGGGCTGCTGAAGCTCACCGACGGCAATGTGGCCGACGCGGCCCGGCTGGCCGACCGGAACCGTACCGAGTTCTACCGCCTGCTGCAGAAGCATGAGCTCACTCCCGGGCACTTCAAGGCCGACGCTGTCGCTCCGGGCAGCGAGCCTGTCGCCGAGTAGCGACGCTGCTAAGTTGTTGATTTAAAAGGCCGTTTTCCACCAACCCATAAGGCTTGTCGGGATTCGGCGACAAAAACAGGGGTTTCGGGGCCTTCCAGCCGGCTCCAAACCCGAAAACCACGTTCAGATCGCTCCAAGTTGTTGATCTGTAAGGGTTTTTTCTACCTGGCACAGGGTTTGCCCCTGTACAGGCATGACAGCACTCAACAGCCCATCTTTCGCACTGCGCCAGCAGCGCGACGGCCTGCGTCAAAAGCAGTTTTCCCCCGCGCGGCCCCGTGCCGCCGGTCATTCGCTGGCCGCGCTCGCAAGCGCAGGCGGCGCCGAACCGGATTGCGTGATCAAGCGCTTTCCTGCCATTGGCGACACCCCTTCCCTCGACAAGCAACGTTGGTAAATCACACATGAAGCCGAACGACTTCTCCCAACTGAACGTGCTGACCGAAGCCGACTTTTCGCACCGCAGCCCGGTGCGCGAAGAACGCCACCCCAATTCCGTGACCGCTCCGCCGGTCAACCGCGGCTCCATGGCGCCCCGCCCCTGGCGCGGCTTCTGGAACAGCATCGGCACCGCCTTGCTGGTCAAGCTCGGCGCCGGCGGCAAGCCGGAAAGCGAAACCGCCGAAGCCGGCGCACAGGTCAAGCAGCCGTGGCAGCGCGCCGCGGCGCAACGCCGCTTCGCCTTCATGGCGCTCACGCTGCTGAGCACCGTGATCGCGTCGTCCCTGTTTGCCGGCGTGCAGCCCGACTACGACAACATCTGGCTCGAATACGGCCAGATCGGTTTGTACGGCCTGCTTTCGGGCTGGGTCGTCACGGGCTTCGTCACGGCGCTCATGGGCTTCTATGTCTCGGTGCGCGGCGACAAGCATGCACTGTCGGTCAAGCAGGTGGCCAACCACCCGATGAACCCCGAGGCACGCACCGCGATCATCATGCCGATCTGCAACGAAGACGTTGCCACGGTGTTCGCCGGCCTGCGCGCCACCTGCGAATCGGTCGCGGCCACCGGCCACGCGAAGCAATTCGACGTGTTTGTGCTGTCCGACAGCTACAACCCCGAAACCGCCGCCGCCGAGCGCGCTGCCTGGGAAGATCTTCGCGCCGCACTGGCCGACAGCCCCAACCAGCCGCAGGTCGAGGTGTACTACCGCCTGCGCACCCGCCGCACGCACCGCAAGGCCGGCAACGTGGCCGACTTCTGCCGCCGCTGGGGCAAGGACTACCGCTACATGGTGGTGCTCGACGCCGACTCCGTGATGAGCGGCGACTGCCTGACCTCGATGGTCAAGCTGATGGAAGCCAACCCGACCGCCGGCATCATCCAGACCGCCACCCAGGCCATCGGCCACGTGACGCTGCATGCCCGCGCACAGCAATTCGCCTCCCGGGTGACGGGCCGCCTGTTCACGCTGGGCATGCAGTTCTGGCAACTGGGCGAATCGCACTACTGGGGCCACAACGCGATCATCCGCGTCGAGCCCTTCATGAAGCACTGCGCGCTTGCTCCCATCAAGGGCACCGGCGGCATGTCGGGCGGCATCATGTCGCACGACTTCGTCGAAGCCGCGCTGATGCGCCGCGCCGGCTACAACGTGTGGCTCTGCGCCGACCTGGTCGGCAGCTACGAACAGCAACCGCCGGACCTGCTGGCCGAACTGCAGCGCGATCGCCGCTGGTGCCAGGGCAACCTGCAGAACGCCCGCCTGATGGCCGAGCCCGGCATTCACCCGGTGCACCGCGCAATGTTCGTGACCGGCACCATGGCGTATGTCTCGGCACCGCTGTGGCTCGCGTTCCTGACGCTGGGCACCGCGCTGTGGCTGAGCGGCTCGAGCCTCATCTCCAGCTGGAGCGTGCTGCCGGCGGAACTGGCCGGCCTGTGGGTCTGGACCCTGTGCCTGTTGTTCCTGCCCCGCGTGCTCGGCATTGCTGCCGTGCTGATGCGCGGCGAGCAACGCCAATACGGCGGCCTGTGGGGCCTGGTGAAAAGCTCGGTGCTCGAAAGCGGCCTGGCCATCGTGCAAGCGCCGGTTCGCATGCTGGCTCACTCGCTGTTCGTGCTGGTCGCCCTCACCGGCATCAAGCTCGACTGGAAGTCGCCCCCGCGTGAAGCCGCTGCCGTGCCGTGGAAGGTTGCCGTGTCGCAGCTCGCTCCCATGAGCATCGTGGTCGGCGCGCTGGCCCTGGGCGTTGCAATGATCGACCCGAGCGCGCTGATCTGGCTCATGCCCGTTGGCCTGCCGCTGCTGCTGGCGATTCCGCTCACGGTGCTGACCAGCCAGATCGCCCTGGGCACGTCGCTGCGCGACCGCGGCTTCCTGTTGATTCCCGAGGAATCGCGCTCGCCCGCCGTGCTGCGCCGCGCCTGGATGCATGCGGTGCGCCTTGCGCGTCCGGCGGCACTGGCCACGGCCTGATGCGCCGAAGACACAGCCCCCTAAAAAAGCCGGCCTCAGGGTCGGCTTTTTTTATGGTGCGTGGCTAGAATCGCGCCTTCCTTTTTTCAACCCACGGATCCTTCGATCCCCTGGAGCGCCAAGTGCCCCGATTCGCCGTCACCACCCTCTGACGCCGACAACACCACTCGCTGGTCATGTCGGGCGCCTAGCTGCGTTCCCTCACTGACCAGGCACGGCCCGCTTCGGCCGCCGAGTCGATCTCTCTTCCAGCTTCGCTCCCGCACGTTGTCGGTTCTTCCTGGTTTGCATCTGGAGAACAACGTGTTCCCTCTCTCTTCTCTTTCATCCGTTCCGCTGCTCAAGTACCCGCGTACTGCGCATCTGGAAGGCTCGCGCTTGCAGGCCGGCGACACCGACGATGGCCAGACGCCGTTGTCCGCGCTGCAGGGCCAGCATGTGGTCATCGAGGAAAAGCTCGATGGCGCCAATGCGGCCGTGTCGTTCACCTCTGGGGGCGAGCTGCTGCTGCAATCGCGCGGCCACTATCTCGCGGGCGGCGCCAGCGAGCGCCAGTTCAACCTGTTCAAGCACTGGGCTGCCGCGCACGAGCCAACGCTGCTCGAGCGACTCGAGGACCGCTACGTGATGTACGGCGAGTGGTGCTTTGCAAAGCACAGCTGCTGGTACGACAGGCTGCCCGCGTTCTTCCTGGAGTTCGACCTCTACGACCGCCAAGCGCAGTGCTTCCTGTCGACACCCGCGCGGCATGCACTGCTCGACGGCAGCCCGGTACTTTCGGTGCCTGTGCTCTACGAAGGCGAGATGCCGCACCAGGCGAAGGCACTGCGCTCGCTCGTGCGGCCATCGCTTGCGCGCAGCCCCGGCTGGAAAGCGGCTTTCGAAAAGGCCGTGTTGCAGGAAGGCCAGCCACTCGACCTCGCGCGGCAGCAGACCGACCTGTCCGACTTGGCCGAGGGCCTGTACCTCAAGACTGAATCGCAGGGCGAGGTGACCGGCCGCTACAAGTGGGTGCGGCCTGACTTTGTCCAAACCATCCTGGATTCGGGATCGCATCACAGCCGCCGGCCCGTGCTGCCCAACCAGCTCGCGCCGGGTGTCGACCTCTACGCGCCGACGCCGCAAGTGGGCTGGCAAGACCTGGGGCTACGCACGTTCCGCGACCCCGCAGAACTGACAACAACAAGGAGGCCGCGATGACCTACGACGACTTGCGCGCACTGGTGCCGACGCCTCCGCAGGGCTACGACTGGGCCAAGTGCTGCGAACTGCTGCCGGCCTTGCTGCGCCTTGAAGAGACGCCGCAAGACCCGTACTACCACGCCGAAGGCAACGTCGGCATCCACACTCGCATGGTGCTGGACGCGCTGATGCAGGATCCGCACTACCAGCGTGCCGGCGCCGACGGCCGTTTCGTGCTGTTCATGGCCTGCCTGCTGCACGACATCGCCAAGCCGGACACCACCGTGATCGACGAAGCCAGCGGCCGTATCGGCCAGCCGGGCCATTCGCGCCGCGGCGCGGTCGATGTGCGCGTGCTGATGTGGAAGGCCCGCGTGCCGTTCGCGCTGCGCGAAGCCGTGTGCCGGATCATCGCGGTGCACCAGTTGCCGTTCCATGCCTTTGCCTCGCGTAAGGGGGTGCGGCCCGAGTGGCTGGTGCACAAGCTCTCGTGGGAATTGAGCCTGCCCGACCTGTGCTGCGTGGCGCGCTGCGACATGCTCGGGCGCCACTACGAGAAGCGCGCAGACAGCATGGCCGATATCGCGCTTTTCGAGGAATTGGCCCGGGAAGAAGGCTGCTGGGAAGGCCCTCGCCAAATGGCGGATGCCCACACGCGGCTGGCTTACTTCCGTGGCGCGGACACCAGTCCCGACTACCCGTTGTTCCAGGCTGCGGGTTCGCAGGTAACGGTGATGTGCGGCCTGCCCGCGAGCGGCAAGAACCACTGGGTGGCGCAGCACCGCAAGGGCTGGCCGGTCGTGTCGTTCGACGATGCGCGTGCCGAACTGGGGTTGAAGCACGGCGAGAACGACGGGCTGGCCGCGCACCATGCGGTCGATGGGGCCAAGGCGCTGCTGCGCACGCAGGAGCGCTTCGTCTGGAACGCCACGCACCTGAGCCAGCAGATGCGCACCAAGACGCTGGACCTGCTCTGGGCGTATCACGCCCGGATCGAACTGGTGTACCTGGAGGTGCCGCATCCCGAGCTGATGCGCCGCAACCGCGAGCGCGACACCACGCTGTCGAACGCGGGCATCGAGCGGATGCTGCATCGCTGGGAGCTGCCGGCGCCCGTGGAGGCGCATGCGACGGTCTACGACGTGCAGACCTGAAAACGACGAAGCCCGCCGGAGCATCCCCGGCGGGCTTCTGTCTATATATATGCGTGGGGCTCAGAACGGCAGCTTCGGCCCGCCAGGGCCACCCATCCCGCCCATGCCCTTCATGCCGCCCATGCGCTTCATCATCTTCATGAGGCCGCCGCCCTTCATCTTCTTCATCATGCCCTGCATCTGCTCGAACTCGTTGAGCAGGCGGTTCACTTCCTGAACCTGCACGCCCGCACCGGCCGCGATGCGGCGCTTGCGCGTGGCCTTGAGCAGTTCGGGCTTGCGGCGTTCCAGCGGCGTCATGCTCTGGATGATGCCTTCCTTGCGGCGGATGTCGCGCTCGGCGCGGGTCATGTCGGCCTCGGTGGCCTTGGCGGCCATCTGCTGCGGCAGCTTGTCCATCAGGCTCGACAGGCCGCCCATCTGCTTCATCTGCTGCAACTGGCCGAGAAAGTCGTTCAGGTCGAAGCCCGCGCCGCTCTTGACCTTGGCCGCCAGCTTCTGCGCCGCCGCCACGTCGACGCCGGCCGTGACCTGCTCGACCAGCGCAACGATGTCGCCCATGCCCAGGATGCGGCCGGCATGGCGCTCGGCGTCGAACACTTCGAGCCCGTCGATCTTCTCGCTCGTGCCGGCAAACTTGATCGGCACGCCAGTGACTTGCCGCACCGACAGCGCCGCACCGCCGCGCGAATCGCCGTCGGTCTTGGTCAGGATGATGCCGGTGAGCGGCAGCGCGTCCTTGAAGGCCTTGGCGGTATTGATCGCATCCTGGCCCTGCATCGCATCGACCACGAACAGCGTTTCGACCGGATCGAGCGCGCCGTGCAGCTGCTTGATTTCGGTCATCAGCACTTCGTCGATGGCGAGGCGGCCGGCCGTGTCGACCAGCAGCACGTCGAAGAAATGGCGCTTGGCGTGGTCGAGCGCGGCGCGTGCAATGTCGAGCGGCTTCTGGTCCGGCGTGCTCGGGAACCATTCGGCGCCCGCCTGCCTGGTGACCATCTTGAGCTGCTCGATGGCGGCGGGCCGATAAACGTCACCCGACACAGTGAGCACCTTCTTCTTGCGCTTTTCGATCAGGTGCTTGGCCAGCTTGGCGGTGGTCGTGGTCTTGCCCGCGCCCTGCAGGCCGGCCATCAGGATCACCGCGGGCGGCTGGGCCGCAAGATTGATGTCGGACACGCCTTCGCCCATGGTGGCGGCGAGTTCGCGGTTGACGATGCCGACCAGTGCCTGGCCGGGCTTGAGCGAACCCAGCACTTCCTGGCCGAGCGACTTTTCCTTGACGCGGGCGACGAAGTCGCGCACCACCGGCAGTGCCACGTCGGCCTCGAGCAGCGCCATTCGCACTTCGCGCAGCATGTCCTGCACGTTGCTTTCGGTAATGCGCGCCTGGCCGCTCATCGTCTTGACGAGGCGGGAGAACTTTTCTGAGAGGGCGGTGGCCATGGAAGAAATGCCTTGCTGCCCGCCGCGGCGGGTCATTGGAAAGTCGTGACTGATATGGGTGCCGGGCCGCAGGTGTTGTCCCCGGGAGGGGGTTGGCGACGCGCCACGAAGTGCGCGAAGACGGGGGGCGAGCCTATTACACTCCTGCAATGATTTTAGCGATCCCCTCCCCACTTGCCGTGGCGCTGGGCATCGCCACCGCGGCTGCCTACGGATTTGCCGCCGCCGCGGGTGCCCGCCTGAGCCGAAAAGCCACCCAGTGGGCCTTGGGGCTCGCATGGCTGCTGCACGCCGCGGTGCTGGCCCACGGCCTTGTTGGCCGCGAGCCCAGGTTCGGCTTTGCGCCGGCCCTTTCCGTCACGGCATGGCTGGTGCTCACCGTCTACGCGGTCGAAAGCCGCATGTACCCGCAGCTGAAGGTTCGGCGGGCATTGGCCTGGTTGGGCGCGGCCGCGGTGCTGCTGGCGGTTATGTTTCCCGGTACGCCGCTTCATGTTTCAGCATCGCCCTGGCTGCCGCTGCACCTTGCACTGGGCATTGCCTCGTATGGACTGTTCGGCGCCGCGGTGGTGCATGCGTGGCTGATCACCCGGGCCGAAAAACAGATTCGCCTCGCCACCGAGCCGCAAGCCGGCGTACCGCTGCTCACGCTCGAACGGCTCACCTTCCGCTTCGTCACAGCGGGCTTCGTGCTGCTTTCCGCCACGTTGCTCGCAGGCCTGCTGTTCAGTGAAACGCTGTACGGCGCCACCGTGCGCGCCTGGAAGTGGGACCACAAGACGGTGTTCTCGGTGCTGGCTTGGATGAGCTTTGCCGTGCTGCTGGTGGGACGCGTCCGCTTTGGTTGGCGCGGCCGCACGGCACGCCGCGTGCTGTATGCGGGCTCGGCCCTGTTGCTGCTGGCCTATGTGGGATCGCGCTTTGTGCTCGAAGTGGTGCTGGCGCGCGGCACGGCATGAAATACCTGCTCGTTCTCGCGGTGCTCTGGGTGGCAATCTGGCTCTGGCGCAAGAACCGCCGCGAAGAAATGCGCGACGCCCAGCGCGAAAAGGCGGCCCGCGCCCAACGCCAGCCCGCCGCACCTGCGCCGCCCAAGGCCATGCTGCGCTGCGCGCATTGCGGCTTGCACCTGCCTGCAAGCGATGCGCTCGGCGGCCCGGGCGACGCGGTGTATTGCAGTGCGGCACACCGTGACGCCGCGGAACGCGGCTGAACGGGTCTTGCTTCCATGAGTTCGTCCCTCTGGTCGCGCGCCGAGGCCATCACCACCGATTGGGACGTGCTCGAACCGGGCCGGAGCGAAAGCGCCGCGCTGCTGCGGCTGTGGCGCGGCTTCATGGCGGCGCGCTGCTTTGTGGCGCTGGTGCTCGTGCTGCTGCAGGGCGTGGCCCTTGCGCTCGGCCAGACGATGCAGCCGCTGGCCATTGCGCTTTCGGCGGGGTACCTGGCCGCCAGCTGGCTGGGGGCGCGCTACGCGCATTTCAAGCCGCCCATCCGTGGCTTTGCGGCGCTGTGGTTCGTGACCATCGGCATCGACCTGGGCACCTTCACTGCGCTCCAGGTGCTGCAGGGCGGCAATATCAACTACACGCCGCTGTTCGCACTGCCGGTGCTCATGAGCGCGGTGCTCGGAACGGTGACCGTCGGCCTGGGCACCACGGCCACCGTCACGCTGCTGCTGCTGGCCGACGCGGGCTGGCACTGGCTCCAGCAGCCCGGCGATTCGTCCACGCGGTTCGTGCAGGCGGCGCTCACCGGCACAGGGCTCTTCGTGGTGGCGCTCTTGGCACACGAGCTGGCCCGCCGGCTGGCGCGCGAAGAAGAAACGGCGCTGCGCAATCGCAGCAGCGCGCAAATGCAGGCGCAGGTGAACGACCTGGTGATCGAAACGCTGAGCGAAGGCGTGCTGGTGATCGACGCCGAAGGCATGGTGCATGCGGCCAACCCCGCCGCCGACGCCATCCTGGGTCAGGGCCTGGCAAAGCTCCCTCTTCCGTTCGCGTTGCACACGCAGCCCGCATGGCACGCGCTTGCCGCGCTGGCGCGCCAGACCTTCGCACGCCGCGCGCCGCAATCCGAAGAGATTCCGGTGGCCCAAGCGCGCGGCGCGGCGCGCGAAGTGCGGGTGCGCACGCGGCTCACGCCCACCAGCGACCAGCGCGTGGACAGCCTGTGCGTGATGTTCCTTCAGGACTTGCGCGAAATCGAGGCCCGCATCCGCACCGAAAAGCTGGCCGCAATGGGCCGCATGTCGGCCGCGGTGGCGCATGAAATCCGCAACCCGCTGGCCGCCATCACGCAGGCCAGCGCGCTGCTCAACGAAGACCTGACCGATCCCGCGCACCGCAAGCTGACAAGCATGGTGCAGCACAACGCACAGCGGCTCGCGCGCATCGTGGACGACGTGCTCGACGTTTCGCGAGCACGCCAGCAGCGCGTGCTTTCGCTGGGCGAGCAGGTCGTGCTCGACCCCGCGGTACGCGCACTCGCCGAAGAGTGGGTGCGCCAGACGCAGCGCCAGGGCGTTCTGATCACCCTCGATGCCGCCGACAGCGAAGTGCGCTTCGACGTCGAGCACCTGCGCCGGCTGCTCGTGAACCTGCTGGACAACGCGGCGCGCTACGCCGGCAAGCGCGAGGGTTCGATCCAGGTCGTCACCACCATGCAGCGCGGCAGCTCAGCCCGCCCGAGCCTGCAAGTGTGGAGCGACGGCGCACCCCTGGAACCGGCGGTGCAGCGCCATTTGTTCGAGCCGTTTTTCTCGTCCGAAAGCCGATCGAGCGGGCTCGGCCTGTTCCTGTGCCGCGAACTGTGCAGGCGCCATGGCGCCACCATCGGCTACGAGCGCCGGGCGCTTGTCGCGGGCGGACCCGAGGGCAACGAATTCTTCGTCAGCTTCGCCCCCAGCGAAAACCGGCTGACACAATAGCGCCGTGACCACTCCCATCCCTCCTTCGCTGCAGCGCCCGGCCAACATCCTCGTCATCGACGACGAGCCCGACCTGCGCACGCTGTATGAACTCACGCTGCTGCGCGAGGGCTACCGCGTGGAAGCCGCGGGCAGCGTTTCGGAAGCGTGGGAGCACCTGGAGGCCGGCCAATTCGATGCGGTGATCACCGACATGCGGCTGCCCGACGGCCAGGGCATGGAAATCATCCACCGCATCCAGAAAGACCAGCGCACCGAGCGCTGCGTGGTGATGACAGCCTATGGCTCCGCCGAAAACGCAGTCGAGGCGCTGAAAGCCGGCGCCTTCGACTACCTGACCAAGCCGGTCGACCTGAAGCAGTTTCGCGCCGTGGTCGCATCGGCCGTTCAAGCACAGCAGGCCGCGCCAGCCAAGGCCACGAAAGCGGCACCGGCGGCGCAAGGCGAACGTGCGGGCGACACCCCCGTCGTTCCAGGCGGCGGCATCGCGGCCCTCGAACGCCTGGTGGGCAACTCGGAGCCGATGCGCCTGGTCAAGTCGCGCATCGCCAAGGTTGCGCGCGGCATGGCGCCCGTGCTGGTGCGCGGCGAATCGGGCACCGGCAAGGAGTTGGTGGCACGCGCCGTACACGCCTGCAGCCAGCGCAGCGACGGCCCGTTCGTCGCGGTCAACTGCGGCGCCATTCCGGAGAACCTGCTCGAAGCCGAATTCTTCGGTGCGCGCAAGGGGTCGTACACCGGCTCGTCGCAAGACCGCGACGGCTACTTCCAGGCCGCGCGCGGCGGCACGCTGTTTCTCGACGAAATCGGCGACCTGCCGCTGGCCATGCAGTCCAAGCTGCTGCGGGCAATCCAGGAGCGCAGCGTGCGTTCCATCGGTTCCACTCAGGAAGACGCAGTCGACGTGCGCATCGTGAGCGCCACCCACAAAGACCTGCACGCAGAAGTCAACGCCGGCCGTTTCCGCCAGGACCTTTTCTACCGGCTCAACGTGATCGAGATTGCGGTGCCCGCGCTGCGCGACCGGCGCGAAGACCTGCCGGCGCTGTGCGCTGCATTGCTTGCGCGCATCGCGCATGACGGCGGGCTGCCGGTGCCGCATCTTTCCGCCGACCTGCTGCAGCGTCTTGCGCAGCATCCGCTGCACGGCAACGTGCGCGAACTCGAGAACCTGCTGCACCGGGCGGTGGCACTCAATGACGGCGACGAATTGCACCTGGACCTGATGGGAGGCGGGCAACCCGCCGTCGCGGGGCTTGCGGCTTCGGCGCCCTCGCCTTCTCCGCCGCCGGACGACGGCGAACCGCCCGCCGCTGCGGCGCCCGCAGCCGCATCCTTCGTGGAACCCAAGACCGCGCCGCCGCCCTTGCCGTCCGACCTGCAGGCCTACCTCGACCAGCAGGAGCGCGAAATTCTTGTGCGCGCACTGCATGAAAGCGGCTTCAACCGCACCGCGGCCGCCGCGCGGCTCGGCATGAGCCTGCGCCAGATCCGCTATCGCATCGCGCGCTTGGGCATCACCACGCCCAATGGCGAAGAAGGCACCGCGAGCAATGCCGACGACTGAAGCATCAGCGGCCAACGCGAGCGGCGGCGACGGCCTCTGGCGCGCCGGCTGGTACCGCTTTGCAAAGGCGCTGCAATCGCCGAATTTCGGCCCGCGACCGACAGGCGCGCAGACCGACCTGATCGTGCTGCACTCCATCAGCTTGCCGCCCGGCGAATATGGCGGCAATGCGGTGCAGCAACTCTTCACCAACGAGCTCGACTGGGACGCGCATCCCTACTTCCAATCCATTCGCGGCCTCGAGGTTTCCTCGCACTTCTATGTGCGGCGCAACGGCGAACTCTGGCAATTCGTGAGCTGCGACGACCGCGCATGGCATGCGGGCGTGTCGTCCTGGCGCGGCCGCGAAAACTGCAACGACGATTCGATCGGCATCGAGCTCGAAGGCCTGGAAGGCCAGCCCTTCGACGAGGCCCAATACGAAACGCTGGCCAGCCTTTGCGCAGCGATTGCGCAGCACTACGCCATCGCGTTCATCGCGGGCCACGAGCACATTGCACCGGGCCGCAAACAGGATCCGGGCGCGGGCTTCGACTGGCAATTGCTGCGCGGCCAGCTCGGCTGGAGTCCGCGGATGTTCCCCGAACAGGTGCTGCCGCTCTAATTTTTTTTATCGGCCGGCGGTATGCGATGCGGCGTTCTTGCGCCGCAGCAATCTCTAAAATCCAGAGCGCGCCTCCAGCAACCATGCGCCTTGCAGGCCCAAATCCGCTTGCAAGCCACAGCCCGCGCGGGTTGCGCGACCATAGGCCAGTATTCATGGGGCATCGCTGGCCGAGTGCCGCGCCCAAACAAATACGCCACTGTGTTGAATATCTCAAAAAACACTACATCTAGTGGTTGTAGACGCTTCGCACCCTAGATATAGTGTCTTCCGTCCGGTCATCACGCACCGGCGCAATGCCCCGCCAAGGCATTGCCACCCAACAAGAATTGCCACACCGAGAGGAAGCGAATGCAAACAGCCCTGAACACCCCATCGACCCCGCGTGCCGTTCCCTCGACGCCGCAGCAGCAGCAACGAGACACTGCTGGCTCGCCCACCGGCCAGAACCTTGCGCACTACCAGATCATCCGCCGCAACGGCGCCGTGGTTCCCTTCGAACCCAACAAGATCGCCATCGCGATGATGAAAGCCTTCCTGGCGGTGCACGGCACCCAGGGCGCGGCTTCGGCCAGCGTGCGTGAAACGGTCGACGCCCTCACGCAAGGCGTGATCCGCGCGATGGTCCGTTCGCGTCCGGGCGGCGGCACCTTCCACATCGAAGACGTGCAAGACCAGGTCGAGCTCGGCCTGATGCGCGGCGGCCACCACGAAATCGCGCGTGCCTATGTGCTGTACCGCGAACGCCGCACGCAAGAGCGTTCCAAGCAAGGCACGCAGGAAGCGCCGGCCGCGCCGCTGCTCCACGTGCTGGACCGCGGCGAGCGCGTGGCGCTCGACCTGAACGAACTCAAGGGCCTGATCGAATCGGCTTGCGAAGGCCTGGGCGACGGCATCAGCGCCGCGCCGATCGTCGCCGAGACGATGCGCAACCTGTACGACGGCGTGCCGCTCGACGAGGTGTACAAGGCCTCGATCCTGGCCGCCCGCACGCTCATCGAGAAGGACCCCGACTACACCTTCGCGACCGCCCGCCTGCTGCTGCACACGATCTTCAAGGAAATCATCGGTCGCGAAGTCATGCCCGCCGAGCGCGCGCAAACCTACGCCGACTACTTCCCGCAGTTCATCAAGAAGGGTGTCGAGAACGAACTGCTCGACGAGAAGCTGCTGCAGTACGACCTGCCCCGCCTGGGCGCGGCGCTCAAGGCCGAGCGCGACAACCAGTTCGACTACCTTGGCCTGCAGACGCTGTACGACCGCTACTTCCTGCACGTGCGCAAGTCGCGCATCGAGCTGCCGCAGGCCTTCTTCATGCGCGTGGCCATGGGCCTCTCGCTGAACGAAATCGACCGCGAAGCCCGCGCCATCGAGTTCTACGAAGTGCTGTCGTCGTTCGACTTCATGTCGAGCACGCCCACGCTCTTCAACGCCGGCACGCTGCGCTCGCAGCTTTCCAGCTGCTACCTGACCACCGTGCCCGACGACCTGGACGGCATCTACGAGTCGATCAAGGAAAACGCCCTGCTCTCCAAGTTTGCAGGCGGCCTGGGCAACGACTGGACCCGCGTGCGCGCGCTGGGCAGCCATATCAAGGGCACCAACGGCGAATCGCAAGGCGTGGTGCCGTTCCTCAAGGTGGTGAACGACACCGCCGTGGCGGTGAACCAGGGCGGCAAGCGCAAGGGCGCGGTCTGCACGTATCTTGAAACCTGGCACCTCGACATCGAGGAGTTCCTGGAACTGCGCAAGAACACCGGCGACGACCGCCGCCGCACGCACGACATGAACACGGCCAACTGGATTCCCGACCTCTTCATGCGCCGCGTGATGGAAAAGGGCACCTGGACGCTGTTCTCGCCCTCCAACGTGCCCGACCTGCACGACCTGTTCGGCGCCGACTTCGAAAAGGCCTACGTCGCCTACGAAGAAAAGGCCGCGCGCGGCGAGATCAAGCCTGCCCGCACCATCCAGGCGTCGGACCTGTGGCGCAAGATGCTCACAATGCTGTTCGAGACCGGCCATCCCTGGATCACGTTCAAGGACGCCTGCAACGTGCGCTCGCCGCAGCAGCACGCCGGCGTGGTTCACTCGTCGAACCTGTGCACCGAAATCACGCTGAACACCAGCGACACCGAAACCGCCGTTTGCAACCTGGGTTCCGTGAACCTGCTGCAGCACCTGAAGGACGGCAAGGTCGACCAGGAAAAGCTCAAGAAGACGATCTCGACTGCCATGCGCATGCTCGACAACGTGATCGACATCAACTACTACGCCGTGAAGAAGGCGCGCGACTCGAACCTGCGCCACCGTCCGGTCGGCCTGGGCCTGATGGGCTTCCAGGACGCGCTGTACGAACTGCGCATTCCCTACGCATCGCAAGAAGCCGTTCAGTTTGCCGACGAGTCGATGGAAGCCATCTGCTATCACGCCTACTGGGCCTCGACCGAGCTGGCCAAGGAACGCGGCAAGTACTCGAGCTACAAGGGCTCGCTGTGGGACAAGGGCATCCTGCCGATCGACACGCTCGACCTGCTTGAAAAAGCACGCGGCGGCTATGTCGAGGTCGACCGCTCGGCCACGCTCGACTGGGACGCGCTGCGCCAGAAGATCAAGGCCGACGGCATGCGCAACTCCAACTGCGTGGCCATCGCACCGACCGCGACCATCTCGAACATCATCGGCGTCGACGCCTCCATCGAGCCTTGCTTCGGCAACCTCTCGGTCAAGTCGAACCTGTCGGGCGAGTTCACCGTGATCAACCACTACCTGGTGCGCGACCTGAAGCGCCTGGGCCTGTGGGACGACGTGATGGTGATGGACCTGAAGCACTTCGACGGTTCGCTGCGTCCGATCGACCGCGTGCCGCAAGACGTGAAGGCGCTCTACGCCACCGCGTTCGAAGTGGAAACCACGTGGCTCGTCGAAGCCGCCTCGCGTCGCCAAAAGTGGATCGACCAGGCGCAGTCGCTCAACATCTACATGGCCGGCGCATCGGGCAAGAAGCTCGACGACACCTACAAGCTCGCATGGCTGCGCGGCCTGAAGACCACCTACTACCTGCGCACGCAGAGCGCGACGCACGCCGAAAAATCCACCGTGCAATCGGGCCGCCTCAATGCGGTGTCGTCGGGCAGCGATGCACCGTCGGGCATGAGCGCACTCGACGCAGCAGCTGCTGCAGCAAAGGCGCAGATGAACGCGATTCCTGCAACCGACATCGCGTTCTGCGGCGTGGACGATCCGACTTGCGAAGCATGCCAATGACGCGTCGGTGAAGCGAGCGAGGTCCATGCACAACGCGCGAACCCTCAGTCGATCACGGCATTGACTGACATCGCGCGATGCATGAGAGCAACATAACAACCACATAAATGGAGCGCGACGTGAACGAGCACTTTGCAACTCACATCGTTGCTCCGATAATTGAGCATTGGATTTTTCTATGTTGACCTGGGACGAAGAAGTCAAGCCCTCCTTACCAAAGGATATGCAACAAGGATTGCAGCAACACCACGCATCGACCAGCGGCTTGCCCGCAGGCCGACCGGTGGACGCTCCGACTTCGTCGATTGCACAACCCACGGCCCCCGTCGCAGCGCAGCGCGTCAAGGCTTCCGACAAGCGCATCATCAACGGCCAGACCGACGTCAACCAGCTGGTGCCGTTCAAGTACAAGTGGGCCTGGGAAAAATACCTCGCCACTTGCGCCAACCACTGGATGCCGCAAGAAGTGAACATGACGCGCGACATCGCGTTGTGGAAAGACCCCAACGGCCTGACCGAAGACGAGCGCCGCATCGTCAAGCGCAACCTCGGCTTCTTCGTGACCGCTGACTCGCTGGCCGCCAACAACATCGTGCTGGGCACCTATCGCCACATCACGGCGCCCGAGTGCCGCCAGTTCCTGCTGCGCCAGGCTTTCGAGGAAGCGATCCACACGCACGCGTACCAGTACATCGTCGAGTCGCTCGGCCTGGACGAGAGCGAGATCTTCAACGCCTACAACGAAGTGCCGTCGATCCGCGAGAAGGACCAGTTCCTGATCCCGTTCATCGACGCCATCAGCGACCCGCACTTCAAGACCGGCACGCACGAAACCGACCAGACGCTGCTCAAGTCGCTCATCGTGTTCGCCTGCCTGATGGAAGGTCTCTTCTTCTACGTCGGCTTCACGCAAATCCTTGCGCTGGGCCGCCAGAACAAGATGACCGGCGCCGCCGAGCAGTACCAGTACATCCTGCGCGACGAGTCGATGCACTGCAATTTCGGCATCGACCTGATCAACCAGCTCAAGCTCGAGAACCCCGGCCTCTGGACTCCCGAGTTCAAGGCCGAGATCAAGGCCCTCTTCATGAAGGCCGTCGAGCTCGAGTACAAATACGCCGAAGACACCATGCCGCGCGGTGTGCTCGGCATGAACGCCTCCATGTTCAAGGGCTACCTGCGCTACATTGCCAACCGGCGTGCACAGCAGATCGGCCTCGAAACGCTCTTCCCGAACGAGGAAAACCCGTTCCCCTGGATGAGCGAAATGATTGACCTGAAGAAAGAGCGCAATTTCTTTGAGACCCGCGTGATCGAGTACCAGTCGGGTGGCGCGCTCTCCTGGGATTGAATCTTTCCGATAAGAATTAATGAATTCAAGAATTGCCCTTGCCACCGATCGCGCCGAAGAGCGCGGCATGGACGAGGGCTCAGGTGTTCATGGTGCTGGAGCACAGATTCCAACGCCATGAATCGCTTTGCGCTACCAACGTGCGCGGAGTGCTTCAATAGGTTGATTTTTTCAACTTGATCAAGGAGAAATAGAAATGGCAACTGCAAAGAAAGCGCCGGCTAAGAAAGCCGCTGCAAAGAAGGCTCCGGCAAAGAAGGTCGCGGCCGCTAAGAAGGCTCCCGCCAAGAAGGTAGCAGCGAAGAAGGCGCCGGCCAAGAAGGTCGCTGCCAAGAAGGTAGCCGCCAAGAAGGCGCCTGCGAAGAAGGTAGCCGCCAAGAAGGCAGCTCCGGCAAAGAAGGCCGCTGCCAAGAAGGCTCCGGCGAAGAAGGCCGCAGCGAAGAAGGCTCCTGCCAAGAAGGCGGCGGCGAAGAAGGCTCCGGCGAAGAAGGCCGCTGCCAAGAAGGCCCCTGCGAAGAAGGCTGCCGCCAAGAAGGCTCCTGCCAAAAAGGCTGCGGCCAAGAAAGCCGCGAAAAAGCCCGCTGCCAAGCCTGCCGCTGCTGCCAAGAAGCCTGCTGCGAAGAAGGCCGCAAAGGCAGCACCTGCCGCAGCGCCTGCTCCTGCTGCGCAAACGACGCTGAACCCGCAGGCAGCCTGGCCGTTTCCGACGGCCAGCAAGCCCTGAGCTTCTCAGCGGCCTTGACGGCAAAAAGCCCGGCACCTCACGGTGCCGGGCTTTTTTTATGCGCGCCGCCCGCGAAGGCGAGCGAGCGACGGGCGGCTCAGAGGCCCAGCGCCTTCTTGTCGATCTGATAGTTCTGAGGCCCGCGCTGCGCGATCTTGAGCGCACCGATGCGGTTGCCAAGTGCCGCGCACTGCGCAAGCGGCCATTCCTTTTCCAGACCGAAAAGCAGCGCGCCGCGCCATGCATCGCCGCAGCCGGTGGGTTCGACCACCGCGGTCGGCGTCACACCCGGCACGTGCTCGCGCTCACCGTCGGTCCACACCTCGCAGCCTTCGGCCGCCAAGGTAACGACCAGGCCGCGCACGCGCTTGGAAATTTCGGCCAGGCCCCAGCCGGTGCGCTGCGAGAGCATCTTTCCCTCGTAGTCGTTGACGACCACCCAGCTTGCCAGGTCGATGAAGTGCTTGAGCGCCTCGCCATCGAACATCGGCAGGCCCTGGCCCGGATCGAACACGAACGGAATGCCGGCGGCGGCGAATTGCTCGGCATGCTGCAGCATCGCTTCGCGGCCGTCGGGCGCGATGATGCCGACGCGGATGTCTTCGCGGGCGGCGATCTTCGTGAGATGCGCCTGCTGCATTGCACCGGGATGAAACGCCGTGATCTGGTTGTTGTCGACGTCGTTCATGATCATCGCCTGCGCGGTGAAGGTGTCGCCCTGCTGGCGCACGAACTCGGTGCTGATGCCCAGCGTACGCAGGCGCTCCAGGTAGTCGGCTCCGTCGCTTCCGAGCGTGGCCATCGGCAATGCCGTGCCGCCCAGCGCGTTGAGGCTGTAGGCGATGTTGCCGGCACAGCCCCCAAAGTCACGCCGCAGGCCCGGCACCAGGAACGACACATTGAGAATGTGCAGCTGGTCCGGAAGGATCTGGTCGGCAAACCGGCCCTCGAAAGTCATGATGGTGTCGAACGCGAGGGAACCGCAAATCACTGCTGCCATGGTGAGCCGTTGGTTGAAGGTGAAGGGATGAAATGAACAAGGCGCGGGCGCGAACCCTGCCTAAGGATAGAACGCTTCCACGCGGTAGCCGGCAATGGGCGGCAGCGTTGCCGACTCCGTTGCCGACAGCGTGAGCGGGAGCGACGCGGCCTGATCGGAACGCGCCGCGAGCACCGCCGGCGCACCGTAGTCCGAAGCCGTGAGTACGCGGCGCACCACTGCCCGCTCCTGGGTATCGAGCAGCGAAAGCTCGATGGCCGGCATGGCCAGCGGAACCATCGCGCCATTGCGCAAGGTAAAGCTGAGCCGGTAGTCGTTGTTGCCGGTTTTCTCGCGCGCGAAGGCCGCGCCTTCGATCACGATGTCGCCGATCTGGCGCAACGCCATGAGCTCGCAGCCGGTGAACCGGCACATCGCAGCAAACGCCGGGCGCAGGTTCGGTTGGCGGGCCACGATGCCGTCGCGCTCGTGATGCAACACTTGCACTGCGAACAGCAGGACTGCCAGCACGGCCAAGAACCAAAGCGCGAATCGCACGACGCCGCGCTGCCAGAACCCTTCGGTGCCACGGTCCACCTTCTCGTCACCGGAGAAAGGAGCCCTGTCCGAGTCCTCTGCTTCGTGAATCGGCGCAGGGAGCGGCAAGGGACCCGAATCCGCATCGGGTTCGCTCGCCTCTCGCACCATCGAGCCCGCCGCCTTTGCGGCGCTGCGTTCGTCGCGCGCCTTGGCACTCGCGATCTTGGCCGACTTGATGCGAGCCCGGCGCAGCGCCTTTTGCATCTGCACCTGGTCGCGGTCCTGTGCGGCCTCGTGCTTTTCGTCTTCGACGCTGGCAGACGCCGCCATTTCGCGGGCCTTGATGCGCAAGGCCGGCAATGGAGGCGGCGGTGGTGGCGGCGGCGAAGGCGGTGCCGCAAGATTCAGGTCGATGTTCGGAAACGGCGGCAGCGAACTTGCCGGAGGCCGCCATTCGGGCTCATTGGCTTCGAAGTCGGACCACAGTTCGTCGGCAATGATTCCGTGCGCGGGCAGGACGAAGGCCGTTGCGGACGGCGTGGCGGCTGCGGGACTTGGCGCATTCCCAGGTGCGGGCCTGGTCTCGGGAAGCGGTGCCGGCGGCAGAAGCTCGTCAGTCTCTTCCGGCGGCGACGAAGGGACAGCGTCCGACGGTTCAATATGCTCAGGTTCGTCGTCGAAGAAGTCCGCGTCTTCCGCGGTATGCGAAGACTCCGACGCGAACTCCGCTTCGGCCTTTGCGGAAGGCTCCGTTGGAGGCGGAGGTGTAGCTGCCGGACCCGGGACGCCGTCTGGCGCCTCGTGCAGATCGAGCGTGGCGTCGAAGACATTGCTGCAGCGGCCGCAACGCACCCAGCCATCCGAGATGCGAAGCTGGTCGCGCACCACCTTGAAGGTGGTGGCACAGGCGGGGCAACGCGTGACAAGGCTCATGACCGGGCGATTGTAGGGTCGGGCCCCCGCCCCGCGAGCGGTGCGCGGCGGTGCGAAATCCCGGCCGCGCTGCTCAGCAGCGAGCCGTCATCAGGATCCAGCCGTCCTCGCTGTCGCTCACCTCGAGCGCGGCATAGGGCGCATAGGCCTGCTTCAGCTCGTCGGCCTGCCGCTCGAGAATGCCGGCGAGCACAAGCGACCCGCCCGGCGCCACGTGGCTGCGCAGCAAGGGCGCAAGCACCTTGAGCGGCGTCGCGAGGATGTTGGCCAGCACCGTGTTGTAGTTGCCCTTGGCCGCTTCCGGCAGGCCGGCATTCAGACGCACGCCATTGGCTTCGGCATTGAGGCGTGTCGACGAGACGGCGGCCTCGTCGATGTCGACGGCATCGATATCGATTGCGCCGAACTTTGCCGCGCCAATGGCAAGAATGCCTGAGCCGCAGCCGTAGTCGAGCACGCGCTGGTCGCTGAATGCACCTTCGCCCTGCTTCGCGATCCAGCGCAGGCACATGCGCGTGGTGGGATGCGTCCCGGTACCGAAGGCGAGCCCCGGGTCGAGCCTGATCAACTGCCTGGCTTGCTCGGGCGGCTCATGCCAGGTGGGCACGATCCAGAATTCGGGCGTGATCTCGACCGGCGCGAATTGCGACTGCGTGAGCCGCACCCAGTCTTGGTCGGGCACCGGCGCCACGCCGAGCAGCGCGCAGCCTTCGAAGAAGTCCTGCAGCGCGAGCACCGACGCAGCCTCTTTGGCCAGTGCTTCGTCGGCGAACAGCGCGATGACGCGCGACCGCTGCCAGCCCTCCTTGGGCGGCGGCATGCCGGGCTCGCCGAACAGCGCCTGCTCGGCATCGGTCTGCGCGTCGGCATCTTCCACCGACACGCTCAGCGCGTCGAGTGCGTCGAGCGCGTCGCTGAGCATTTCGACCCGGTCTTCCGGCGCCATCAGGCGAAGTTCAAACATGGTGGCGTCGGGTGCTGCTCAGCGCTTGTGCGCCGCCAGCCACTCTTCCAAATAGTGGATGTTAGTGCCGCCGCTCATGAACTTGGCGTCGACCATCAGTTCGCGGTGAAGCGGAATGTTGGTCTGGATGCCTTCGATCACGGTTTCGTTCAGCGCCGTGCGCATGCGCGCCATGGCCTGCTCGCGCGTGTCGCCATACACAATGATCTTGCCGATCATGGAGTCGTAGTTGGGCGGGACGAAGTAGTTGGTGTACGCATGCGAATCCACGCGAACCCCGGGGCCGCCCGGCGGGTGCCACATGGTGATGCGGCCCGGCGACGGCGTGAACTTCCAGGCGTCTTCGGCGTTGATGCGGCACTCGATCGCGTGGCCGCGCATTTCGATCTGGCGCTGGGTGAACGGCAGCTTTTCGCCCGCCGCCACCATGATCTGCGTCTTCACGATGTCGATGCCGGTGGTGAACTCGGTCACCGGGTGCTCCACCTGCACGCGCGTGTTCATTTCGATGAAATAGAACTCGCCGTTTTCGTACAGGAACTCGAAAGTGCCGGCGCCGCGGTAGCCGATTTTCTTGCAGGCCGCCGCGCAGCGCTCGCCGATCTTCTCGATCAGCTTGCGCGGAATGCCGGGCGCCGGCGATTCCTCGATCACCTTCTGGTGGCGCCGCTGCATGGAGCAGTCGCGCTCGCCCAGGTAGACCGCGTTCTTGTGCTTGTCGGCCAGGATCTGGATTTCAACGTGGCGCGGATTCTGGAGAAACTTCTCCATGTACACGGCCGGATTGTTGAAAGCAGCGCCGGCTTCCGCCTTGGTCATCTGGATCGCGTTGACCAGTGCCGCTTCGGTGTGCACCACGCGCATGCCGCGGCCGCCGCCGCCGCCCGCGGCCTTGATGATGACCGGATAGCCGATGGCCCGCGCAATGCGCTTGTTGGTGGCGGCGTCGTCGGACAGCTCGCCCTCGGAGCCGGGCACGCAAGGCACGCCGGCCTTGATCATGGCCTGCTTGGCCGAGACCTTGTCACCCATCGTGCGGATGTTGTCGGGCGTCGGGCCGATGAACTGGAAACCGCTTTGCTCCACGCGCTCGGCGAAGTTGGCGTTTTCGCTCAGGAAACCGTAGCCGGGGTGAATCGCTTCGGCGTCGGTGACCTCGGCCGCCGAGATGATCGCCGGCATGTTGAGGTAGCTCAGCGACGACGGTGCCGGGCCGATGCACACGGCTTCTTGCGCCAGCTTGACGTACTTTGCGTCGCGGTCCGCTTCGGAATAGACCATCACGGCCTTGATGCCGAGCTCGCTGCAGGCGCGCTGGATCCGGAGGGCGATTTCCCCCCGGTTTGCAACCAGGATCTTCTTGAACATGGTCACTCGATGATGAACAGCGGCTGGCCGTATTCGACTGCCTGACCGTTTTCGCCGAGGATCTGGGTGATCGTGCCGGACTTGTCCGCTTCGATTTCGTTGAGGATCTTCATCGCTTCGATGATGCAGACCGTGTCGCCCTCGTTGACCTTGCTGCCGACTTCGACGAACGCCGGTGCGCCGGGGCTGGACGACCGATAGAAGGTCCCGACCATGGGCGACTTGACTGCGTGGCCCGTGGGCGCGGCTTCGGCGGCCGGTGCGCTGGCAAGCGCAGGCGCTGCCGGAGCACCGGCTGCGGGAGCGGCAGCAGCAGGTGCCGCCACGGTCTGTACATATTGCACCGGGGCAGCGCCGCCGCCTTTGACGATGCGAACCTTGCCTTCGGTTTCGGTGATTTCCAGTTCGGAAATATTGGATTCAGACACCAAGTCGATCAGTGTCTTCAGTTTGCGCAGATCCATGGGGCTCCAGTGCCGACTTTGCCGGTCAATAGGATGTAACTTGGCTAAAAATCGTTGATCTTTAGCGATTGGCGGCGAATGCCGAGGTGTATCTGATTCTAACCGTGAACGAGTTCACGCCGCCAACCGTCCAGATCGGCGGGCTCAAGCTTGCCCATTTTACGAGCCGCGACAGTACCGTCCCCGCTCAAGACCAGCGTGAACGGCAGGCCGCCTGCTGTGTTGCCCAGGCTTTTTACCAGTTCCGTGCCCTGCAAACCGGCCAATCCGACCGGGTAACTGACCGGCGTTTTCTGGAGGAACTTGCGCACGGCGCTCGGCTGATCGATAGCCAAGCCTACGACTTGCCATCCGTTGCCGCTACTTTCGCGGAAGAAGCGGTCGATCATCGGCATTTCTTCTACGCACGGCGGACACCAGGTCGCCCAGAAGTTCAGCAGCAGCGGCTTGCCGCGAAGCTTGGAAAACTCCAGTTCGCCGCCTTCCGGGCGGTCGAAACGCTGTGCCCAGAAAGCCGCGTCGAGAGCTTCGCCCTTGCTGCCGCTCCCGCGCTCACGCCACCATGCGCCGCCCAGGCCCGCCGCTGCAGCCGCAACCGCCACGCCGCCATACATGAGGCGCCGCCGTGTGGGCGAAGAAATCATTCACTTGTCCTTTTCTCTTTCAATCAGCCGGCGCAGCGCGGCCAGGTCGCCGCGCGGCGTACGCCCTTGGGCGTCGGGCCGGAGCGCTCCGCGCAGGTCGTCGAGATCGTAGACCAGCAGGTGGACTCCAATCTCCTCGCCGAGCGCGCGGCTCGCGGCATGCACGCTCAAGGCCTCGACCTGCTCACCGTGAAACCCGGTAACCATCCGCGGCTCGTAGTCCACATGATGGTCGATGAGGGCAATTTCGGCCGACTTGGAATCATCGCAGAACAATTGAATATAAATGTCTGACAGCCGGGTGGCCGTGCCGTGCCAGACGGCTCCCCCGATGTGCGGCCGGAACGCCGCCATGCGCTCCATCCATTCGAGCGCGAGCAACCTCAGCGCATGCAGCTCCTGCGGCTGGGTATCGGCGCAATAAAGCGCGATGTAGTCACGCACTTCGGCCTCGACCTCGTCGTTGTTCGGCAGTGCCGTGCGCGACGAAAGCCCAAGGTCGCGCACCGCCCGGCGCTTGGCCGGGCCGTACTCCAGCCCCTCCTCGACGACGAGGCGGGCTGCGGTGGCGGCGATCTCACGCTTGGTGGTCGTGTCCATCGGAACATTTTGCCCGCACTACGCCGCCCTCACACCAAACATCAGTACAAAGGGCAAGGCCGCGGCGCGGCCGCGGCATGCGGCCTCCCTAGAATCGCCCGATGCACATTCATATTCTTGGCATCTGCGGCACGTTCATGGGCGGATTGGCCGCCCTGGCGCGCGAAGCGGGCCACCGGGTCACGGGCTGCGACGCCGGCGTGTACCCGCCCATGAGCGACCAGCTCCGGTCGCTCGGCATCGACCTGATCGAAGGCTTCGGTGCCGACCAGCTGGCACTTTCACCCGACATGTTCGTGGTCGGCAATGTGGTTTCGAGGGCCCGGCTGCCCGATGGCAGCCCCAAGTTTCCGCTGATGGAAGCCATCCTCGATGCCGGCAAGCCTTACACCAGCGGCCCGCAGTGGCTCGCCGAGCATGTGCTGCTGGGCCGCCACGTGCTTGCCGTGGCCGGAACCCATGGCAAGACCACCACCACGTCGATGCTGGCCTGGGTTCTCGAGCAGGGCGGCAAGGCCCCCGGCTTTCTGGTGGGCGGCGTTCCGCTCGACTTTGGCGTGTCTGCACGGCTTGGCGACGGACCGGCATTCGTCATCGAGGCGGACGAGTACGACACCGCCTTTTTCGACAAGCGCAGCAAGTTCGTGCACTACCGACCGCGCACGGCCATTCTCAACAACCTGGAATTCGATCACGCGGACATCTTCGACGACCTTGCCGCCATCGAACGGCAGTTCCATCACCTCGTTCGCACGGTGCCCGGCAGCGGCCGGCTTGTGGTGAACGCCACCGAAGAGAGCTTGCAGCGCGTGCTGAGCCAAGGCTGCTGGAGCGGGCTCGCCCGCTTTGGCGCTGGCGGTGAATGGCAGGCGCGCGGCACGCACGACGCCTTCGACGTGCTGTACCGGGGCGAGCCCGTGGGCCGCGTTGAATGGGAGCTTTCGGGCCTGCACAACCAGATGAACGCACTGGCCGCGATAGCCGCGGCCGAGCATGTGGGCGTTGCGCCGGCCGATGCCGCCAAGGCACTCGGCAGTTTTCGCAACGTGCGCCGACGCATGGAGTTGCGCGGCACGGTCGAGCGCAGCGGCGGCGCAATCACCGTCTACGACGACTTCGCCCATCACCCGACCGCCATCCGCACCACGCTCGACGGCTTGCGCAAAAAGCTCGACGAGGCCGGCAAGCAAGGCGAGCGCATCCTCGCGGCCTTCGAACCGCGCAGCAACACAATGAAGCTCGGCGTGATGGCAGCGCAGTTGCCGTGGAGCCTGGAAGCGGCCGACCTGTCCTTCTGCCACACCGCCGGGCTCGACTGGGACGCCGCCGCGGCCTTGGCCCCGATGGGCGGCCGCGCGCAGGTAGCCGATGCCGTCGAGCCGCTGGTCGCGCAGATCGTTGCCGCGGCGCGGCCTGGCGATCACATCGTCTGCATGAGCAACGGCGGCTTCGGCGGCGTGCACGACAAGTTGCTTGCAGCACTCCGCGCCGCGGCGGCACCATGACTGCCATGCGCGCCCGCGAACTGATCGAGAGCCTGAAGCTGCAGCCCCACCCCGAGGGCGGCTGGTACAGCGAGGTGTTCCGTTCGGCCGCGAGCGTGGTTCCCACCGATGGCCGCGCGCCGCGCAGCGCGCTCACCAGCATCTACTTTCTGCTGGAGGCCGGCCAGCATTCGCGCTGGCACCGGGTGCTGTCCGACGAAGTGTGGGTACACCTTGAAGGCGTGCCGCTGGCACTGTGGACGTGCGATGCCGCCATGCGCACCGCGCCGGCGCACGTGCGGCTGGGGCCGGTCGACGCACACGGCACGCGCCCGCAGCACGTGGTGCCGGCAGGCCAGTGGCAAGCCGCCCGGCCGATCCAGGGCCACACGAGCGGCGACTACACGCTGGTCGCGTGCATGGTGGGGCCGGGCTTCGACTTTGCCGATTTTTCAATGGTGCCGCCGGACAGCGATGAAGCCACCGCCATGCGAAACCACTGGCCCGAGCTGGCCGGGATGCTCTGATCCCGCCCAGCCGCCTTACCCGCGGCGCTGCTTGACTGCCTGTGAAAGCACGTCGAGCACCTGCACCGAATCGTCCCAGCCCAGGCACGCATCGGTAATGCTCTTGCCGTATTCGAGGCCCGCGATCTGGTCCTTGCCTGGCGTGAACTTCTGGGCGCCGGCTTGCAGGTGGCTCTCGACCATCACGCCGAACACGCGGTTCGATCCGCCCGCGATCTGGTTGGCGATGTCCTTGGCCACGTCGATCTGCTTCTGGTGCTGCTTGGAACTGTTGGCGTGGCTGCAGTCGACCATGAGCGTGGGCGGCAGCTTGGCGGCTTCGAGGTCCTTGCAGGCGGCCTCGACGCTCGCGGCGTCGTAGTTCGGCGCCTTGCCGCCGCGCAGGATAACGTGGCAGTCGCGGTTGCCGTTGGTCTGCACGATGGCCACCTGGCCGTTCTTGTGCACCGAGAGAAAGTGGTGGCCGCGCGCCGCCGCCTGGATGGCGTCGGTGGCGATGCGGATGTTCCCGTCGGTGCCGTTCTTGAAGCCGATGGGCGCGGAGAGACCCGAGGCCAGTTCGCGGTGCACCTGGCTTTCGGTGGTGCGCGCGCCGATGGCGCCCCAGGCGATCAGGTCGCCGATGTACTGCGGCGAAATCACGTCGAGAAACTCGCTGCCCGCCGGCAGGCCGAGCCGGTTGATGTCGATGAGCAGCTGGCGCGCAATGCGCAGGCCCTCGTCGATGCGGTAGCTTTCGTCCAGGTACGGATCGTTGATGAGGCCCTTCCAGCCCACCGTGGTGCGCGGCTTCTCGAAGTACACGCGCATGACGATTTCCAGCGTGCCGGCGTACTTTTCGCGCTCCACCTTCAGGCGGCGGGCGTATTCGAGCGCGGCGGCGGGGTCATGGATCGAGCACGGCCCCATGATCACCAGCAGCCTGTCGTCCTTGCCCGCCATGATGTTGTGGATGTTGCGGCGCGTGCCCTCGATCAGCGTTTCGACCGGCGTGCCGCGAATCGGAAAGAAGCGGATCAGATGTTCGGGAGGGGGCAGCACGTTGATGTCCTTGATGCGTTCGTCGTCGGTCTTGCTGGTTTTTTCGACGCTCGCATACCAGCTGTCGCTGGCGGGGGCAGTGTTCGTGCTCATGGTGCTTTTCCTTGTTGGAGTGAAATCGTCAGGGCATAAAAAAACCGCCGGGGGCTCTGGGCCACCGGCGGTTCTGGGAGGGTGTTCGTTTGCTTTACGCGCTCGCCTCTCGTCCGCCGGAAACCGGGAACCAAAAGTAGGCAAAGAAATAAGCGCGGAGGGCGGACATGTGGGCGAAATGTAGCACGGAAAACAAAAAGCCGGGCAAAGCCCGGCTCCGAACGCTTAGCGGTAGCCCGACTCGTTGGGGTTGTGGATGATCCAGATCAGGTTGCCGCCCGAGTAGTCGCCCATGCCGCCACCTGCAAAAACCAGCCGCCCCTGGCCCTTGTAGGTCATCTCGTAGCGGTGGCGGTCGCTGCCGAAGTAGAACGGAATGAAGGCCTTGCCCGTGACATAGGCGCCCTGGTCCGTCGGCTGGCCGGCGAGGTCGGTCACCTGCTTGGCGCTCATGCCGATCTGCAGGCGCGAGAACTTGCTGTTGCGTGCGGGAACACCCGTGATCTCGCCTTCGTAGCCGTTCAGGCCCTTGACGGTACGGCCGCTGCCGGCTTCGACCTTGGACGAATCAATGACGTTGCCCTTGGCGTCCATGCCGGCCTTGACGCCGCCGCGCGCCGGGGCGGCGGGTGCGCTGGCAGCGGGCGCCGACGCCGTGGGCTGGCTGTTGTCGCCCGAACCGCCGCGCGAAGCGCAACCTGCGGTTGCGAGCGCCACTGCGGCAGTTGCAGCCCACAGGGCTGCGGACGAATTGATCCTGATCCTCATCAAGTGCTCCTCTTTTTGAAAAATAAGGAGCCGAGCTTAGCAAGCTCTCAGGCCGTTCCGCCTACGGTCAAACCATCGATGCGCAGCGTAGGCTGGCCAACGCCCACGGGCACGCTCTGGCCTTCCTTGCCGCAAGTGCCCACGCCGGAATCGAGCGCCATGTCGTTGCCGATCATGGTCACGCGGGTGAGCGCGTCGGGGCCGTTGCCCACGATGGTCGCGCCCTTCACCGGGTACTGGATCTTGCCGTTCTCGACCCAGAAGGCCTCGCTCGCCGAGAACACGAACTTGCCGCTGGTGATGTCGACCTGGCCGCCGCCGAAGTTGGTGGCGTACAAGCCCTTCTTGATGCTGGCCACGATTTCCTTGGGGTCCTTGTCGCCGCCGAGCATGTAGGTGTTGGTCATGCGCGGCATCGGCACGTGGGCGTAGCTCTCGCGGCGGCCGTTGCCGGTGGGCTTGACCTTCATGAGGCGTGCGTTGAGCGAATCCTGGATGTAGCCCTTGAGGATGCCGTCTTCGATGAGCACGTTGCGCTGGCTTGCGTTGCCCTCGTCGTCCACGTTGAGCGAGCCGCGGCGGTCGGCAATGGTGCCGTCGTCCAGCACTGTGACGCCCTTGGCCGCCACGCGCTGGCCGATGCGGCCCGAGAACGCGCTCGAGCCCTTGCGGTTGAAGTCGCCTTCCAGCCCGTGGCCGATGGCTTCGTGCAGCAGAATGCCGGGCCAGCCGGAGCCGAGCACCACGGTCATTTCGCCGGCTGGCGCCGGACGGGCGTCGAGGTTGGTCAGCGCAGCCTTCACGGCTTGGTCAACGTATTCGGCAATCTGTTCGTCGGTGAAGTAGGCCAGGCCGAAACGCCCGCCCCCGCCGCCGGAGCCAACCTCGCGCCGGCCGTTCTGCTCGGCAATCACGGTCACCGACAGGCGCACCAGCGGCCGCACGTCGGCTGCCAGGGTGCCGTCGGCGCGCGCCACCAGCACCACGTCGTACTCGCTCGCCAGGCCGGCCATGACCTGCGCCACGCGCGGATCGCGCGAACGGGCGAGCTTCTCGACCCGCTCGAGCAACTTGACCTTGGCCGTGCTGTCGAGCGTGGAAATGGGATCGACGCCGTTATAGAGCGAGCGGCTCGAAGCAATCTTGCGAGCCGGCGTCTTCACGCGGCCAGTGCGGCCGGCGGAGGAAATGGAGCGGACCGTGCGGGCCGCGTCGAGCAGCGATGCCTCCGAAATATCGTCCGAATAGGCGAATGCGGTCTTCTCGCCGCTGACCGCGCGCACGCCGACGCCCTGGTCGATGCTGAAGCTGCCGGTCTTGACGATGCCCTCTTCGAGGCTCCAGCCCTCGCTGCGCGTGTACTGGAAGTACAGGTCGGCGTCGTCCACCTTGTGGGCGGTGATCTCGGCCAGTGCCTTGCTCAGGTGCGATTCGTCCAGGCCGAAGGGCGTGAGAAGGAGTTGTTGCGCCGTGGCAAGGCGCTCGATGGTAGGTTCGCGAGAGATCATTGACGGATTATTGCTCGCGCCCGGCTTCTGCGCTTCAGCGGGGGCGGGCCCGCTTGATCGCGCAGGAACTCGTCGGCCAGCTCGCGAAGGATGGCCAGTGCCGGCGCCTCGGTGCGGCGGGCGAGGGTCACCACCGCAAAGCGCGCCACGCGCGCCAGCGCCGGACGCACGTCGAGCTCCTGCAGATCGGGCGCCGCGGCACGAATGGCCAGCAGCACCGTGTCGCTGCTGCGCGCAACCTCGACCAGGCTCGGCACCTCTTCACATTGCAGCGTGACGCATGCCGAGGGATGCGCCTGCGGCCCGTGGGCCTCGACCAGGGCTGCCGCTACCTGATCGCTGAGCGGCGTGGAGGCGATGGGGTAGTTCTGCACGTCGGCAAAAACAACGTCTCCGCGCTTGCGTGCGAGCGGGTGGCCAGGCCGGCACATGAACACGCCGCGCATCTCGCGTACGGTGTCCAGCTTCAGGTCGGGCGCCGGCTTGAGCGAGAGTGCATCCACCACCAGCGCATCCAGCGTGCGGGCCCGCAGCGCCTGGAGGAGCATGTCGGTGTGTCCACGGGCCACTACCGTGCGGACCTTCGGGTGGCGCTCGGCCATGCGCATCAGCAACGGCGTCATCAGCATGGCACCGGGGCCCGAGCCCATGCCGACGCGCAGTTCGCCGCCCTCGGCATGGCCGACGAGGCGGCCGCTGCCGTGCAGGTCTTCCGCGTCGAGCACCAGTTGGCGCGCACGCTCGAGCGCCTGCTTGCCGAACGGCGTGAGTTCATTGCGGCGCCCCACCCTGTCGAACAGGGGCAGACCCAGTTCGTCTTCCAGCGCACGAATGCTGCGGCTGAGCGCCGGCTGCGTCAGGTGCATGACCTGCGCCGAAGCGCTGAAAGAGCCGGTGGCGGCCAGCGAGATCAGATGCCGAAGCTGCACCAGGGTCATGGGCACGGATGAACAAAAGAATGAGTTGAACTCATGCTAATGCAAAGAACAATGCATTGGACGAGGGGTTTTCGCGCCCCTAGGATGAATTGGCGCGCCCTTCTGCTGCGCTCACCGAATCGCCCTCAACCCACGAAAGCGACACACATGACGACGACGAAGTCCTTCTTCCGCAGGCGCAACCTGCTCGCCTGCGGCTTGCTGGCGGCCACCGGCGCCGCGGCACTCGCGCAGCAGCAGCCTTATCCGGCCAAGCCCATCAACCTCATGGTTCCGTATCCCGCGGGCGGGCCTTCCGATGCCACGGCGCGCATCTTCACGGTACCGCTGGGCCGCGAACTCGGGCAGCAGGTGATCGTGGAGAACCTGGGCGGCGTCAGCGGCGCCCTTGCCGCGCAGAAAGTGCTTTCCGCGCCGGCAGATGGCTACTACGTCTTTCAGGGCTCGCCCAACGAGGTCATCCTTTCGCCGCTCGCGAATGCGGCCGTGAAGCTCAAGGCCGAGGACTTTCGCCTGGTGGCACCGGTGGCCGAGGCGGTAATGGTGTTCGTGGCGCGCAAGGACCTGCCGGCCAACAGCGTCGACGAGCTCATTGCACTGGCCCGCAAGTCGTCCGCCGAGCCGCTGAGCTACGGCAGCGTAGGCATCGGCTCGCTCTACCACCTGCTGCTCGAAAAGGTACAGCTGCAGACGGGCATCAAGCTCAACCATGCGCCCTACAAGGGCAACGCGCCGCTGCTGCAGGACATCGGCGGGGGCCAGGTCGACTTCGCGGTGCTGGTCTACAGCGCGGCGATGGGAGCGCTGGCCGAGCAAGGCCGGCTAAAGGTGATCGGGCAACTGGGCGCTCGCCGCTCCGAACTCCTGAAGAACGTGCCCGCAATGAGCGAGAGCAAGGAACTCAAGGACTTCGACTACAAGACCTGGAGCGGCTTCCTGGTGCCCAGGAAGACGCCGGAGGACGTCGTGCAGCGCCTGCACAAGGCAATTGGCGCCACACTGGTCGATGCGGGCGTGCGCTCGCAGCTTGCGGCACAGACGCAGTTGGCCTCGGCCCCCACCTCGCTGGCCGAAGCACAGAAATTCTTCGAAAGCGAAACCGCACGCTACCGCGACATCGCAAAGTCCATCCACCTGCAACCCCAATAGGCACCACTGCATGAACAACCTGATTGAAGACTTGCAGCACCACGCCGAAGAATTCATCGGCATTCGCCGCGACATCCACCGCCACCCGGAACTGGCTTTCGGCGAACACCGCACCGCCGCGCTGGTCGCCGAGAAATTGCAGGCCTGGGGCTACGAGGTGGCACAGGGGCTGGGCGGCACCGGCGTGGTGGGCCGTCTGGTCCGCGGAGACGGAGCGCGGCGCCTGGGCATTCGCGCCGACATGGATGCATTGCCCATCGACGAGGCCACCGGCCTGCCCTACGCCAGCTGCAATCACGGCGTGATGCACGCCTGCGGCCACGACGGCCACACCGCAATGCTGCTGGCCGCGGCGCACCACCTGGCCGCGCGCGGGCGTTTCTCCGGCACGCTCAACCTGATCTTCCAGCCTGCCGAAGAAGGCGGCGGCGGCGCGCTTCGCATGATGGAAAACGGCCTGTTCGACAGGTATCCGTGCGACGCCATCTTTGCCATGCACAACATGCCGGGCCTCTCGCAAGGCCGGTTTTCGCTGCGCGAGGGTGCCGCCATGGCTTCTTCCGACTACGCCACCGTGGTGATCGAGGGCGTGGGAGGGCACGGCGCCATGCCGCACCGCACCGCCGACCCGGTGGTGGCGGCAGCCAGCATCGTCATGGCGCTGCAAAGCGTGGTCTCCCGCAATATCGACCCGCTCCAGATGGGCGTGGTCACGGTGGGTGCCATCCACGCGGGCAAGGCCAACAACGTGATTCCGGCCAGCGCGACGCTGGAGATCAGCATGCGGGCGCTCGACCGCGAGGTGCGCGCGCTGCTCGAAAATCGCGTAAAGGCCGTCATTGCCGCGCAGGCCGAGAGCTTCGGCTGCAAGGCCGTGATCGACTGGCGCAAGGGCTATGCGGTGCTGGTCAACACGCCGGCCGAAACGGATTTCGCGCGGCAGGTTGCGGTGGAACTGGTGGGAGCCGAATGCGTGACACCGCAAGGCCCGCCGCTGACTGGCAGCGAGGACTTCGCCTTCATGCTCGAACAGGTGCCGGGCAGCTACCTGCTGATAGGAAATGGCGACGGGGACAGTGCCGGGGCCTGCATGGTCCATAACCCTGGCTACGACTTCAACGACGACAACGTTGCGCTCGGAGCCGCGTATTGGGTGCTGCTGGCCGAGCGCTTCCTGGCCGGCACAGGCTGAAGCTAGTTCGACTGGGACAGCTTCCTGGCCCGGGCGATCGACATCAAGATGCCCAGCCCCAGCCCCAGCGTCACCATGGCAGTACCGCCGTAGCTGATGAACGGCAGCGGCACGCCCACCACGGGCAGGATGCCGCTCACCATGCCCATGTTGACGAAGGCATAGGTGAAGAAAATCATCGTCACCGCCCCGGCCAAGAGCCGGGAGAACAGCGTGGTGGCGTTGGTCGCAATGGCCAGCCCGCGAAAGATCAACAGGATGAAAGCCGCAATCAGCGCAAGGTTGCCCACGAGGCCGAATTCCTCGGAATACGCGGCAAAGATGAAGTCGGTGGTGCGTTCGGGAATGAATTCGAGGTGCGTCTGCGTGCCCTGCATGAACCCCTTGCCGCCCACGCCGCCCGAACCGATGGCGATCATCCCCTGGATGATGTGGAACCCCTTGCCCAGCGGATCCTTGCTCGGGTCGAGCAGTGTGCAAACGCGCTGCTTCTGGTAGTCGTGCAGCACCCGCCAATCGACGCCATCGGCGCACAGCTGCGACTCGAAGCCCACGATCAGCGTGATGGCCACGGCGCCAATCACCACTGGCGGCACGATGAGCTTCCACGGCAGCCCGGCGAAAAAGATCACCGCCAGACCGGCGGCAAGCACCAGCAGCGAAGTGCCCAGGTCGGGCTGCTTCATGATGAGCCCGACCGGAATGGCCAGCAGCACCGTGGCCACCACGAAATCGAGCGGCCTCAGCTGGCCCTCCCGGCGCTGGAACCACCAGGCCAGCATCAGCGGCATTGCAATCTTGAGGATTTCGCTGGGCTGGATCACCACGCCGACGTTGATCCAGCGCGTCGCGCCCTTTTTCGTGATTCCGAACAGCGCAACGGCAACCAGCAGCGACACCCCCGCCACGTAGAGCGGCACTGCGAACATCATCAACCGCTGCGGCGGCACCTGGGCCACCACGAACATGATGAAGCCGGCCAGCAGCATGTTGCGCCCATGATCCGCAAAGCGCGAGCCGTGGTCGTAACCCGACGAATACATGGTCAGCAACCCGGCAAATGCCAGCAACAGCACGGCAAAGGCCAGAAAGCCGTCGAAGCCCTGGAAGATGGGCGCGACGCGGCGCGCCAGGGAGGGCTGATTGAACACGGCGGACATGGGGCTGGATTATCCGCGCCCCGCAACGCCCGTCAGTCGAATTCGAGTTGAACGACCGTGCGCCCCACTCGGCTTTCGACCGCAAGCCGAGCGCCGACCGCGCCGGCCTGCTCCGCCAGCGCCCGGGGCACCCGCGCTGCGTCGAAGCCCCGTCCGTCATCGATCACGCGCAGTTGCACCGCGCCGGCCGCCGGTTGCGCCTCGATGCGGAGCGTTTTGGCCTGTGCATGCTGCAGCACGTTGGAAATGGCCTCGAAGAGCAGGAACTGCAGTTGCCGCATGCCCTGCGCGTCCAGCCCCCTGACCGTGGGCACCTCTTCCACGCCCCACTCCAGCCTGATGCCCGCGGCCGCAAGGCGCGGTTCCAGCCGGTAGCGCAGCGCCGCCAGCAGGGCGCCGACATCGCCCGGCGGCAGGTGAATGGAGTCGATGGACAGCTTGAGCTGGTCGAGCGAGTCCTGCAGGGTCCGCAGCAGCTCCTCGGGGCTGGTCTGGCCCGACTGCAGCTGCCGGATGGCCGAGCTGATGCGCGAACCCACGCCGTCATGCATGTCGCGCAGGATGCGTTCGCGCTCATGGGTGCGGGCCTGGTCGCGCGCCACCTGCTCCAGCGCCGCAAAGGTCGATGCAAGCTCGCGTTCGCGCTGCGCCACCCGCTCGGCCAAAGCCGCAACCGAACCCCGCGCCTCGATGCTTGCGGCGTGAAAGCGCCTGAGCACGATCAGCAGCAGTGCAACGCCGAAGAAAACGGACGAATAGCGCACCCAGGTGGTCTCGCCGTAGGAGTCGCTCAGGCGAATCACCAGCCAGTCCCTGATGCCGAAGCCCAGCGTTACCAGCGCGGCGGCCGCCACCAGCAGGCGCTCCATGGTCGGCCGCCTGACCGTCCCCACCACAAAGGCCGAGACGAACAGCGTGATGAACACGATTTCTCCCGCGAGCCAGCCGGTGAGCCAGTACGGCTCTTCACGGAACAGCGCCATCGAGCTGGCGCCGATGGTTCCGGCCACCACGCCCGCCATGGGCCAGCGCAGCCAGCGCAAGCGGGGCCGGCCGTCCCAACCCGCAAGGTGATAGCAGAACATCATGGCGGAGGCCATCCAGCCGGCGTAGCAGGCGGCCATGAGCACACCCCAGGCCGGCCAGGGAAGGGGCGGTTCGGCAATCACGCCGTCGGCCACCCGCAGGGCCCAGCAGAATTCGGCGAGCGCGGCCCAGAAATAGATGCTTTCGCGCCGATGCCCCGCCACGGCTTCGACATCGACCTGCGTAAGCCACAGCGCCAGTGCAATGCCCCCGACGATGAGACTGAAAGCGGTCAGGAGCACCGAGCCGGTAAAACGCCAGCCATAGGCACTCTCGAATAGATCGGTGCGTACCGGCGTGGCCGGCCCGATGGTCACGCGCGACAGACCCGCCCGCCGGGCGCCGTCGGCGCGGATGCGAATCCGGATATGGTTGTCGCCCGCCTTCAACAGGTGCCCGGGAACCGGCACGTAGATGGGCGCCTTGGCGTAGTCAGCGCCGTTGCCGCGGCCGAGGTCGCCATAGACCTGGAGCAACGCGTCGTTGAGCGACACCTCGAACACGTTGCCGGCACGGGGAATGAAGATGCCCCACGGCGTCTCGGGCACAGCATCGAGCGTAAAAGGCAGCTCGAAGCTCGCGAAGCCGGGGCGACCCTGGTGCTTGCGATCCCAGTGATAAGAAAGCTCGACCGCCGCCGTGTGCGTGGCGCCGTCGACAGTGACGGTCGCCGTGCCGCTGCGCAGTTCAATGGGGCCTTCCGCCGCTGCGGCGCCCGCCGCTGCCATCAAGGCTACCGCGAACCAAAGCGCGAGCAGCGCCCCCCACGGCTTTGCGAACAGGCCCCCCGCCACACGGTTCACCCGGGATGGGAAAGCAGGCCGAGCCGCGTGGCCTCGAACACCGCCTCGCTCTTGGAGTGCACCGCCAGCTTGCCGTAGAGATTCTTGATGTGGGTCTGCACCGTGTGCACGCTCAAGCTCTTGAGCCGGGCGATTTCCGCGTAGGAAAAGCCGCGCGCTATGAGCGTCAGCACCTCGTGTTCGCGAGCGGAGAGCAGGCTGGGCGCTGCGCTGTCGGCAGCCGCCTGGGGCACTGCCGCGACGGGCGTGCCCGCCAGTTGCAAGCTGCGGTACTTGGCAAGAACCCGCCGCGCGATCATGGGCGAGATCGGCGAGGCGCCGGCCTTCATCTCGACGATGGTCTGCGCAATGTCCTCGGGCGCCGCGTCCTTGTGGATGTAGCCGACCGCACCGGCCTCGATGCTGGAAAGCACGTTTTCCTCGTCCCCGAAGACAGAGATCACCAGCGGCTCGCAGCCCGGAAAGCGCGCAACAGCCTCGCGGATCACGTCCAGCCCGCTTCCGTCGGGCATGCCAAGGTCGACCAGCAGCACGTCGGGAATGGTGGCCGTCTGGGCAAGCCACGCCAGCGCCTCTTGCACGGTACCGGCGCTTCCCAGCCAGAAGAGGCTCGGGCTGCGCTGCACGCTGGCCTCGAAGAAGGCACGCGCGCGGCTGTCGTCCTCGACCACGAGGACGCCCCAGCGGCGCGCAGTTCCGGCATCAAGAGCCTCGATATTCATGGGCTTTAGCATAAGCCGCCGGGCCCATTCAAAAGGCCGCGGCGCCTCCCATCTTCATGGGATGCAGGCACCGGCGCGGGCCGCGAAACTTCGCCGCCTTGCAAAAATGCAACACGACCCGATCGACTTGGCCGTTTTTGGCGCGCCAGCTGAGTACTTTCGGGTTCCGAGACAAGGCCAGAGCCACTCGGATGCAGAAAATTCCGCGCCCCGGAGACCCCAGTGGTAAACAATCAGCTTCCCGTACGAAGCCTGCGTGCGAGAAGAGCCCTTACCGGTAGCCGCGCCACGCACACGGACCTCATGCAAAATTACCCGGCTCCTTCCATGGAGTTGCGTCGAACGCAACACTTTCAGTCTCCGCCTCGCATGGATCCGAAAACCACTCACCTGTTGTATCTGCATGGTTTCCGCTCCTCGCCGCGCTCGACCAAGGCGCGGCTGATGGCGCGCCGCGTGGCGACGGAGCATCCCGACCTGCAGTGGTGGTGCCCGCAATTGCCGCCCTCCCCGCGCGAGGCGATCGACATGGTGATGAAAGGCATTGCAGACTGGCCGCGCAAGTCGATGGCCGTTGTCGGCTCTTCGCTCGGCGGCTTCTATGCCACCTACGTTGCGGGAATGACGCGCTGCCGCACCGTGCTGCTCAACCCCGCCGTGCACCCCGCACGCGACCTGCAGCTCTATATCGGCGACCAGACCACGTGGCACGACCCGGCCGAGCACTTCTATTTCCGGCCCGAGTACATCCAGGAGCTGCGCACCATGGAGGTGGGCGCCCTCACGCGCCCCGAGCGCGTGCTGGCCATCATCGCCAAGGGCGACGAGGCGCTCGACTGGCATGAGATGTCCGCACGCTACCCGGACAGCAATATCAAGCTGCTCGAAGGGGGCGACCATGCGCTGTCCGATTTCGAACAGAACCATCTGGACGACATCATCGAGTTCATCAACCCGGTCTGAGTCCCTCCGGCGCCGAGCGGCGCGCCAGGTCCAGCGTGGGACAATCGGCTCATGTTTGTATTGTTTGAAGAAGCCGGCAAGTACCTCGGCGGCCGCGTGCTGTCGGAGGCCGAAGCATCGGCGCAGGTCGAGCTCGACACCGGCAAGCGCGTCAAGGTCAAGGGCGCCAACATCGTCCTGCGTTTCGAGAAACCGGCCCCGGCCGAGCTGATTGCCGAAGCGCGTGCCATCGCGGCCACGATGGACCTCGACTTGGCGTGGGAATTCGCGGCCGAGGGCGAATTCGGCTTTGCCGAGCTGGCCGCCGACTATTTCAGCGACAAGCCCACGCTCGCGCAGCAGGCCGCCGCGCTTTTCGCGCTGTTCGAGGCGCCGCACTACTTTCGCCGCGCGGGCAAGGGGCGCTTCAAGAAGGCGCCGGCCGAAATCGTGCAGCAGGCGCTGGCCGCCATCGAAAAGAAAAAACTCGTCCAGGCGCAAATCGTCGAATGGGCCGGCCAGCTGGCCGAAGGCATTTGCCCGCAGCCCATTCGCGAGCAGCTCTACAAGATCCTGTTCAAGCCCGACAAGAACGCGCCCGAATACAAGGCCGTGGTCGACGCCGCGCGCGCCACGCAGCGCCCGCCGCTCGATCTGCTGGAGCGGGCCGGCGCCATCGACTCGCCCTACCAGTTTCACTGGCGCCGCTTTCTTTTCGAGAATTTTCCCAAGGGCACGGGCTTTCCGGCACTCGCCGCACCCGCCATCGTGGACGACCTGCCGCTGGCCGCCGGCGTGCAAGCCTTCTCGATCGACGATTCGCAAACCACCGAAATCGACGACGCGCTGTCGGTCCAGGGCCTGGGCAGCGGCACGGTCACGGTCGGCATCCATATTGCCGCGCCGGGCCTCGCCCTCACGCCCGGCAGCGCCATCGACCAAGTGGCACGCGCACGCATGTCCACGGTCTACATGCCGGGCCACAAGATCACCATGCTGCCTGACGAGGTGGTCAGCGCCTACACACTGCTCGAAGGCGGCGACCGCCCGGCGGTGTCGCTCTACGCGCGCTTCGACGAAGCCACGCTCGAGCTGCAATCGACCGAGACCAAGCTCGAACGCGTGCCCATCGTCGCCAACCTGCGGCACGACCAGCTCGACAGCATCGTCACCCAGCCCTGGCTCGAAGACGCGTCTTTCACGAACGAGAACACGCCCGAGGCTGCTGCAAAGCTGCGTGCCCCGCTCTCCTTCCTGTTCCGTCTCGCAAAGCAGCTGAAGGCCCAGCGCGAAGTGGTGCGCGGCAAGCCCGAGAACTTCAACCGGCCCGACTACAACTTTCGCCTGGTCGGCAATGACGGCGAGCCGGATGGCAGCGAGCAGGTGCAGATCACCACGCGCCAGCGCGGCGCGCCGCTCGACCTGATCGTGTCCGAGGCCATGATCCTGGCCAACAGCAGCTGGGGCGGCTGGCTCGGCGAGCTCGGCGTGCCCGGGCTCTACCGCAGCCAGGCGAGCCTGGCGCCGGGCATCAAGGTGCGCATGGGCACGCGGGCGCTGCCGCATGCGGGCCTGGGCGTGAAGAGCTATGCCTGGAGCACCTCGCCGCTGCGCCGCTACACCGACCTGGTGAACCAGTGGCAGATCATCGCAGCCGCGCGCCACGGCAAGACTGCCGCGCTGGCCGCGCCTTTCAAGCCGAAGGACGCCGACCTGTTCTCGATTCTCTCGGGCTTCGACGCCGCCTACGCGACCTACAACGCCTACCAGGGCGGCATGGAACGCTTCTGGACGCTCAAGTACCTGGAGCAGCAAGGCATCACCGAGCTTGAAGTCACCGTCATCAAGGACATCCAGAACGGCGCGCTGGTGCGTGCGGACACGCTGCCGCTGGTGTTCCCGGTGGCGGGCCAGCAGGAGCGCGGTGCGCGCCTTCGCGTAAAGCTCGGCGAGATCGACGAAATTGCGCTCGACGTGCACGGCACGGTGCTCGAGCGCCTCGACGCGCCCAAGGCGGATGCCGCAACCGAAGAGGAAGGCGGCGACGAGGAAGAAGAAGTGGCCGGCCCCATTGCCATTGCGGTCGATCTCACCGACAGCGAGCCGGCCCCGGAGAACACGCCGGCATAAGTGCGGCGCGGAACATACAAAAAACATTCAATGAGCCGCGAGGAGCGTCGTCAATGAACTTCAGGGATCTGAGCACGCTGCAGATCGCACTCGGTGTGTCGGTCATCGCGCACGCCGCACTTCTGACGGTGCGTTTCGTCGACCCTGAATCGTTCAACCGGGTCTTCAGCGACACGCCGCTCGAGGTAATCCTGGTCAACAGCAAGACCAACGACAAGCCCGACGCCACGGCCCGGGTCATGGCGCAAACCTCGCTGGCGGGCGGCGGCGACCTCGAACGGGGCCGTGCCACCAGCCCGCTGCCGCCTTCGAGCTTTACCGCCGTGGGCGACTCCGCCGAGGAAGCGCAGCGCCAGGTCGAGGCCATGCAGGCGCAGCAGATGCAACTGCTCGCGCAGCTCAAGCGCGACCTGGCCGCCATGCCCGCCCCCGACCCGCGCGTTTCGGGCGATCCCAAAGAGGCCGTGGCACGCGAGGAAAAGCGGCGCCAGATGGTCGAGCTGCTGGCCGAGATCGAACGGCGTGTGAACGAAGAAAACGCCCGCCCCAAGAAGCGCTACCTGAGCCCTTCCACGCGCGAGGCGGCCTATGCCATCTACGTGGACACGCTGCGCCGCCGCATCGAGGTGCGGGGCACCGAGAACTTTCCCACGGCCGCCGGCAAGAAGCTCTACGGCCAGCTCAAGATGACGATCACCATCAACCACGACGGCAAGATCCTCGACACCGTGGTCGACGAAAGCTCGGGCGACGTCACCCTCGACCGGCGCGCCAAGGCCATCGTGCACAGCATCGGCAACTTCGGCAAGTTCACCGATGCAATGCGCAAGCAGACCGACCAGATCGTGCTGCAGTCGCGTTTCAAGTTCACACGCGACGAAACCATCGAGCTCTCTTCTCAATAGCAACCCAACAGCAACAACTGCGAACCACGGCGCCATGGACCTGTACTGCGTAATGGGCAACCCCGTCGAGCACAGCCGCTCGCCCCGCATCCATGCCCGATTTGCCGAGCTCTGCGGCCAGCAGCAGATGGCATACACCCGCCGGCTCGTGCCGATCGGTGCCTTTGCCGAAGGCGTCGCCAGCTTTCGGCGAGAAGCCGCTGAGCAGGGCAACGTCGCGCGCGGCTGCAATGTCACGGTGCCGTTCAAGTTCGACGCGGCCGCGCTTGCGCAGCACACCAGCGAACGCGCGCAGCTTGCGCAGGCGGTGAACATGCTGCGCTTCGAAGCGGACGGCAGCATTCATGCCGACAACACCGACGGCATCGGCCTGGTCAACGATATCGTGCGCAACGCCGCCGTACCTTTGGCAGGCTGCGAGCTGCTGCTCATCGGCGCAGGCGGCGCTGCAGCGGGCGTGCTGGGGCCGCTGCTCGATGCGGGCGCCTCGCGCATCGTGGTGGCCAACCGAACCGTCGGCAAGGCCATGGCCCTGGTGCAGCGACATGCGGCCTTGGCATTGCGCCACGGCGCCACGCTGGAAGCATGGGCGCTCGACGAAGTACCCGGCAATTTCGACGTGGTGATCAACGCCACCGCCTCCAGCCTTGCGGGCGATGCGGTGCCGGTGCGTGCGCAGGTGCTGCGCCCCGGCGCGCTCGCGGTCGACCTGATGTACGGGCCTGCCGCCGCCGGCTTCATTGCCTGGGCCGAAGCGCACGGCGCCGCAGGGCGCGACGGACTCGGCATGCTGGTCGAGCAAGCGGCCGAAGCCTTCGAGGCCTGGCGCGGCGTGCGCCCGCCCGCCGCACAGGTGCTGGCCGAACTGCGCGCCTCCCTCGCCGCCGGCCAATGAAGGGGCTGCTGCGGCTGATCGGCTGCCTGCTGGTGGCGGGCGTGGCGCTCGAGCTTTTCTTTGTGGCGCGCATCGCGGCCATGGCCGTGATCGCTCCGCAGAGCACGGCGTTCCAGCGCTCCGAAGCCTGGCAGATTGCGATTCACCAGGGCAGCAAGGGCGCTTGGCGCCAGGAGTGGGTGCCCTACGCGCAGATCAGCGACAACCTCAAGCGTGCGGTCATCGCCAGCGAGGATGCCGACTTCATCGACCACAACGGCGTGGAGTGGGAAGCCATCGAGCGCGCCCGGCAACGCAATGCCAAGGCCGAAGAGCTCGCGGCCCGGCGCGCGGCGCGTGCCATTGCGCGCGGCAAGCCGGTGCGGCCGGTGCAGCTGCGGGGCGGCTCCACCATCACGCAGCAGCTCGCAAAGAACCTGCTGCTCTCCGGCGAGCGCACACTACTGCGCAAGGGCCAGGAGCTGGTGCTTGCCATGACGCTCGAGGTGCTGCTCGACAAGCGGCGCATCCTCGAGATCTATCTCAACAACGTGGAATGGGGCGAAGGCGTGTTCGGCGCCGAAGCCGCAGCCCAGTACTACTTCAAGAAACCCGCCTCACGCCTGAGCGCGGGCGAAGCCGCACGCCTGGCGGTGATGCTGCCGAGTCCCAAGTTCTTCGAGCGCCGGCTGGGGTCTTCTTCTTACCTCAGCGGGCGGGCTTCGACGATCGTGGCGCGGATGCCTGCAACCGAGCTGCCCTGATAGCGCCATACAGCGCTTCGATGGCCAGCACGGCCGCAAAGCCGATCAGGTAGGCCGCCACGTCCCACCAGTCGGCCGTGCTGCCGAGCACGATGCGCAGCGTGCGATTCGGAATGTGCAGGTGCCAGGCCGATGCCAGTAACTGCCCCAGTTCGACCGCCAGGCCCACGCCCAACGCGGCCAGCGCCAAGGGCAGAACGCGCGCGGCAATGAAAGTCTTGAAGACGACGTACACCCATGCCACGGCCAGCACGTCGCCGAAGAAACTCCGCAGCCAGCCCCAGCGCGCGCCGACGGTGGCCAGCAGCACGAGAACAAAGAACAGGGCCACCGCCCACACCAGAGAAAGAGGATCGAAACGCCATCGCATGACCCGTATCATCGCGCCCATGCTGGCAAAGCTCACAGGTTGGTTGTTGTTGGGAATCGTCCGGTTGCTCACCGGGGCCCAGGCACGCTGGTACGGCTGTCCGCCCAAGGCCGAGCAGCGCATCTATTTCGCCAATCACCAGAGCCACGCCGATCTCGTGATGATCTGGGCCGCCCTGCCCGAGGAGCTGCGCAGCATCACGCGGCCCATTGCCGCGCGCGACTACTGGGCCAATACGCCGTTCAAGCGATGGATCACGACGGAGGTGTTCAACGCGGTGTATGTTGAACGGGCGGCCACTGCGCCCGCTTCGGCAGCACCGGCGGCAGCCGCTGCGGCGGAACCTGAGGCGCCGCCCGCGCCAGTACGCGTCACCGTTACAGCGCCGGCCGAGCGCATCGAGCCTTCGATGGAGCCGCTGTTGCCGGCGGCGCCGATGGCACCGCCTATCGTCGATGTCACCCCCGAGGCGTTCGACGAAGTGCAAGGGCGGCTCGATCTTCCGGCGCCGCCGCCTCCCCCGCCGGCTGCCCCCTCTGTCGAACCGCCGGCCGTGATGGCTGAAGCAGCGCCGTCCGAGTCCGCTGCGGCCTCCGCGCCCGATCCGCTCGCACCTTTGGTCGAAGCGCTGCGCAGCGGCGACTCGATCATCATCTTTCCCGAAGGCACGCGCGGCCACACGGGCGAGCCGCAGAAGTTCAAGTCCGGCCTCTACACACTCGCCACGCTGTTTCCCGAAGTGGTGCTGGTGCCGGCATGGATCGACAACGTGCAGCGCGTCATGCCCAAGGGCGAGATCGTGCCGGTGCCGATCTTGTGCTCGGTCACGTTCGGTGCGCCGATCCGCGTGGAAGAAGGCGAAGAGCGCCGCCCTTTCCTGGATCGCGCGCGTGCCGCGGTGATCGCCTTGCGCGACGTCTGAGCGGAACCTTGCGATGAACCAGTTCCTGCGCAGCCTCACCGCGACTCAGCAAGTCGCGACCCTGTTCCTCATCGTCTTCGGCCTGCTCGTGATTGCAAGCACGGCAGCGCTCTTCCTGAGCTTCAGGGAGCGCCGCAACCCCGTGCACGACGCCGCATGGCAAGCCGAGCTCGCCCACTACCGCAAACTGCTGGGCACTACCTGGTTCATGGTGATCGTGTTCTGGGTCGGCTGGGCCTTGGGCGAAACTGTGGCCACCGTGCTGTTCGCGCTCATTGCGTTCTTCGCGCTGCGCGAGTTCATCACGCTCTCGCCCACACGGCGCGGCGACCACCGCAGCCTCATCCTCGCATTCTTCGTGGTGCTCCCGATCCAGTTCTGGCTCGTCGGCACCGCGCGTTTCGACCTGTTCACCGTGTTCATTCCGGTCTACGTGTTTCTTGCGATTCCCGTGGCAAGCGCACTCGCCAACGATCCGAGCCACTTTCTCGAGCGCAATGCCAAGCTGCAATGGGGCATCATGGTCTGCATCTACGGCATGAGCCATGTGCCGGCGCTGCTTCTGCTGAGCTTTCCGGGCTACGAAGGCAAGAGCGCCTTTCTCGTGTTCTTTTTGGTGTTCGTCGTGCAGACCTCGGTGCTGGTGCAGCATGTGATCTCGCGCCGCACGCAACGCAAACCCTTTGCGCCCAACGTCAGCCGCAGCTTCAACTGGACCAGTTGGGGCATAGGCATCGTGGTAGCCAGCTTGGTAGGCGCGTTGTTCTCGTTCATCACGCCCTTCAAGTTCGGCCAGGCGCTTGCGGTGTCGTTCATCGCCTGCATTGCAGGCTCCATGGGCCACCTGGTGATGAAGGCGCTCAAGCGCGACCGCGGCATTCCCAACTGGGGCAAGAAGGGTGTCGGCGTGACTGGTGCCAACGGCCTGCTCGACCGTGTGGACGCACTGTGTTTTGCGGCGCCCATCTTCTTTCATTCGATCCGCTGGTACTTCAACGTCTGACACATGCGCATTCTCGGCATCGACCCCGGCCTTCTCACCACCGGCTTCGGCGTGGTGGACGCGGACGGCCACGCGCTGCGCTACGTGGCAAGCGGCACCATCAGCACACGGCACCTGGGCAGCGGCAACCTGCCGGCCCGCCTCAAGGTGCTGTTCGACGGCATTGCCGAAATCGCAGAGCGCTACCAGCCCGATGCTTCGGCGGTCGAAATCATTTTCGTCAACGTCAATCCGCAGTCGACGCTCCTGCTGGGCCAGGCGCGCGGCGCTTGCGTAACCTCGCTGGTCAACAGCAAGCTCACGGTGGCCGAATACACCGCGCTGCAGATGAAGAAAGCCGTCGCCGGCCACGGCCAGGCCGCCAAGGCGCAAGTGCAGGAAATGGTGAAGCGCCTGCTCGACCTGCCCGGCTTGCCCGGCGCAGACGCGGCCGACGCGCTCGGCATTGCCATCACCCATGCGCAGGTGGGCCGCTCGATGGCGCGGTTGGCCGAGGCGGCCGATCTGTCGAAAACGCATGCCGGCACTTACCGGCAAGGGCGCTCGAGGTAGCAGTGCCGTTTCAGGCCCAGCCTGCTGCTAGGCCACCCGTTCGGCGATCAGCACCGCAAAGAAGCCGAAGGCGGCAAGCAGCGTCCACTTGAGCACGATCCAGCCGAACCGCCGGTACCTGGCCTGCCCCGTTCCGGCATAGAACGCGAAGGACACGCCCGCCACCAGCAACAGCAGCAGAATGGCCCAGCGGAAGACGAGCATTGCCTGGAGGTGAGAAGAAGAAAGAAGAGCCCGCTACCAGGCCCGCGCCACTTCGCCGAAACCGCGCGGTGCGCGCTTTTCGTCTTCGAAGGTCACAACCTCGTAGGCGTCGCTGTTGGCCAGCAGTTCGCGCAGCAACTTGTTGTTGAGCGCATGGCCCGAGCGGAACGCGGTGTAAGCGGCCAACAGCGGCTTGCCGATGATGTACAGGTCGCCCATGGCGTCGAGGATCTTGTGCTTCACGAACTCGTCGTCGTAGCGCAATCCGCCGGCATTGAGCACCTTGGTGTCGTCCATCACGATGGCGTTGTCGAGCCCGCCGCCAAGCGCCAGGCCCTTGCTGCGCATGTATTCGACCTCTTTGGTAAAGCCGAAGGTTCGGGCGCGCGCAATGTCGCGGCTGTAAGAGTCGGAACCCAGGTCGAACTCCACGCGCTGGCCGGTGGAATTGACCACGCGGTGGTCGAAGTCGATCTCGAAGCTCAGCTTGTAGCCGTGGTACGGCTCCAGGCTCGCCCATTTCTCGTTGGCGCCCTCGCCCTCGCGCACCTCGACCTTGCGGGTCACACGAATGAAGCGGCGCGGCGCCTTCTGCAGTTCGATGCCTGCGCTTTGAAGCAGGAACACGAACGACGAGGCCGATCCGTCGAGGATCGGCACTTCGTCGGCCGTGATGTCGATGTAGAGGTTGTCGATGCCCAGGCCTGCACAGGCAGACATCAAATGCTCGACGGTCTGCACCTTGGCCCCGCCGGTCGAAACCGTGGAAGCCAGCCGCGTGTCGGTTACCGCTTCAGCGGTCATGCGGATGTCGACCGGCTCGGGCAGGTCGACGCGCCGGAACACGATGCCCGTGTCCGCCGGCGCCGGGCGCAGCGTGAGCTCCACGCGTTGTCCGCTGTGAAGCCCCACGCCCACGGCGCGGCTGATCGACTTGAGGGTTCTTTGTTGCAGCACGCCCGCAATTTTAGGCGCGCGACGGGCATGGCTGCCTATGCCCCTCGCTATGGCACCGATAGACATAGGTTCTATTTCAAGCGCCCACGATGGACGCAAGGGGCACGAAGCGAACGCAGCGCGTAGAGCCGGCGGAAGTCCCTTTCAGTTCTTCCCCGTGCCCCTTACGAACCTTCGTGCCCTCTGCGTTCGGTGGCCCGGCCTCAGTCAGCTTGACGGCGCAGGAATGCGGGAATCTCGAAGTCGTCCATGCCGCCCGACGACAGTGCGTCCACCTTGGCAGCGGCCATCGTGCGGTTGGTACGCCACACGCTGGGAACCGCCATGCCGTCATAGTTGGGCTGGCTCACGCCGTGGCCGCCATGGCCCGCATGGCCCGTGCCGAGCGTTGGCACGTTGAACGGGATGTTGTCGGTGCCGGTACGAATCACTTCGAGCGTCGGTGCCTGGCGGCGTGCGTCGGCGCGCGAGAGGCCGGTGGCCACCACGGTCACGCGCATCTCGTCGCCCAGGCTTTCGTCGTAGGCAGCGCCGTAGATCACGTGCGCATCGGGCGAAGCGTAGGCGCGGATGGTGTTCATCGCGAGCTTCGATTCGTTCAGCTTCAGCGAACCCTTCGATGCGGTCACCAGCACCAGCACGCCCTTGGCGCCCGAGAGGTCGATGCCTTCGAGCAGCGGGCAAGCCACGGCCTGTTCGGCGGCGATGCGCGCGCGGTCGGGGCCGGCAGCGGCGGCCGTGCCCATCATGGCCTTGCCGGGCTCACCCATCACGGTGCGCACGTCTTCGAAGTCGACGTTCACGCCGCCGTACTCGTTGATGATTTCCGAGATGCCGCCCACGGCGTTCTTCAGCACGTCGTTGGCATGCGCGAATGCTTCGTCCTGGGTGATGTCCTCGCCCAGCACGTCGAGCAGCTTCTCGTTGAGCACCACGATCAGCGAATCGACATTCGCCTCGAGCTCGGCCAGGCCGGCGTCGGCGTTGGTCATGCGGCGGCCGCCCTCCCAGTCGAAGGGCTTGGTCACCACACCCACGGTGAGGATGCCCATTTCCTTCGCCACGCGTGCGATCACGGGAGCCGCGCCGGTGCCGGTGCCGCCGCCCATGCCGGCGGTGATGAACAGCATGTGCGCGCCGTCGATGGCCGCACGGATGTCGTCCACCGCGAGCTCGGCCGCTTCACGACCCTTGTCGGGCTTGCTGCCCGCGCCCAGGCCGCTGGTGCCCAGCTGGATGTTCTTGTGGGCATTGCTGCGCTGGAGCGCCTGCGCGTCGGTGTTGGCGCAGACGAACTGCACGCCCTGCACGCCACGCTCCATCATGTGCGCGACGGCATTGCCGCCACCGCCGCCCACTCCGATCACCTTGATCTGAGTGCCTTGGTTGAATTCTTCGACTTCGATCATTTCGATGGTCATTTCTAACTCCTTGAATTTTGCAGTTGCCGTTGTGTATCAATGAATTTTTCTGGTGTCTTGACGAGTTCAACGTAGCCGTCGTCGCGGCGGTGGACCTGTGCGCCGCCATCGCTCGTTGAAATGCAATGGGGGGCCGCCGCGTGCGAGCCAGAGTGGGGAGTGATTCATGGTCAGAAGTTCCCCACGATGAAGTCCTTGAAACGTCCGAACGCAGTCTTTACGGATCCGTTCTTCTGCGCGACCTTGAAGCCGCGCATGCGTGCGAAGCGCGCTTCTTCGAGCAAACCCATCACAGTGGCGGCGCGCGGCTGTGCGACCATGTCGGACAGCGCGCTCGAATATTTCGGAATGCCGCGCCGCACGGGCTTCAGGAAGATGTCTTCCCCCAGCTCGACCATGCCGGGCATCACCGCGCTGCCGCCCGTGAGCACCACGCCCGAAGACAGCACCTCTTCATAGCCCGACTCGCGCACCACCTGCTGCACGAGCGAAAAGATCTCTTCGATGCGCGGCTCGATCACACCGGCCAGCGCCTGCTTGCTCAGCATGCGCGGGCCGCGATCACCAAGGCCGGGCACTTCCACCTGCGTGTCGGGGTCGGCCAGCAGTTGCTTGGCATAGCCGTTCTCCACCTTGATGTCTTCGGCGTCCTTGGTGGGTGTGCGCAGCGCCATGGCGATGTCGCTGGTAATGAGGTCGCCCGCAATCGGAATCACGGCCGTGTGGCGGATTGCGCCGTTGGTGAAGATCGCCACGTCGGTCGTGCCCGCGCCGATGTCCACCAGCACCACGCCGAGCTCGCGCTCGTCCTCGGTCAGCACCGCCTGGCTCGAGGCGAGCGGGTTGAGCATCAGCTGGTCGACCTCCAGGCCGCAGCGGCGCACGCACTTGATGATGTTCTCGGCCGCGCTCTGTGCGCCGGTCACGATATGCACCTTGGCTTCGAGCCGCATGCCGCTCATGCCGATCGGCTCCTTCACGTCCTGGCCGTCGATCACGAACTCCTGCGGCTCCACCAGCAACAGGCGCTGGTCGCTCGAGATGTTGATGGCGCGCGCGGTTTCCACCACGCGGGCCACATCGGCCGGCGTCACTTCCTTGTCCTTCACCGCCACCATGCCGCTCGAATTGATGCCGCGGATGTGGCTGCCGGTAATGCCCGTGTAGACGCGGCTGATCTTGCAGTCGGCCATCAGCTCGGCCTCCTTCAAGGCCTGCTGGATGCTTTGAACGGTGGCGTCGATGTTCACAACCACGCCGCGCTTCAGGCCGTTGCTCGGTGCAATGCCGAGTCCGGCCAGCTTGAGTTCACCGCCGGGCAGCACCTCGGCCACCACCACCATCACCTTGGCGGTGCCGATGTCGAGTCCGACAACCAGGTCTTTGTATTCTTTGGGCATTGAATGTCCTCGGTATTCGCTATTTACTTCTTCTTGGTCTTCGGGTCGGTAACGACCGTGGTGACGCCACGAAGGCGCAACGCATAGGCATCGTTGTGGCGCAGATCGGCCCCTTCGACGTCCGCCGCGGTGCGGTGGTATTGGCCCGCGACCTGCGTCACGGTCTTCAGGAAACGTTGTGCGCGGGCGGCCACTTCTTCGGGCTGGCCGCGGCCAAGCTCGATTTCGGCGCCGCTGTTGAGCACCACCTTCCAGCTGCCCCGGCTCGAGAGCGTGAGCTCGTCGACGCTGAAGTCGTAGGGCTGGAAGATCGGCGCAATCACGCGGTACATGCCCAGCACCTGGCCGGCCTGCTCGATGGGGCCGTCCAGGCGCGGCAGGCGGTCGTCCACCTCGGCCACGTTGGCTTCGAACACATCGCCGAAGCCGTTGATCAGCTTCGAGCCCGCCTCGTCGCCCCAGTTGGCCACGGGCACCTGCTCGGTCAGCGTGACGCGCAGCCTGTTCGGAAACTCGCGCCTCACCACCGCCTTGCGCACCCAGGGCACCGACTCGAAGGCCGTTCTCGCGCGGGCAAGATCGACCGTGAAGAAGTTGCCCGCGAGCTGGGGCGCCACGTTGGCGCGCAAGGTCACTTCGTTGTTGTGCGTCACGTCACCGTCGACCTTGATGCCGGCAATGGGAAAGAAAGGCTGCCGCAGCACCCACCATGCACCCGCCGCCAGCAGCATGAGCGCCACCACCGCGAACGCGAGGTTCGAGACGATGTTCATGAGCTTGACGTCGAAAGGCGCGGGGATGCTGTCGGCCATGGCTATTGCGCTCCCCCCTTGGCGTCCAGCGAGGCCGATGCCAGCACGCGCAGGCACAGGTCTTCGTAGGCAATGCCCGATGCGCGCGCCGACATCGGCACGAGCGAATGGCTGGTCATGCCGGGGGACGTGTTCATCTCGAGCAGGAAGGGCTTGCGGTCGCTCGCGCGAATCATGACGTCGGCACGGCCCCAGCCGCGGCAGCCGAGCGTGCGGTACGCGGCGAGCGTGATGCGCTGGATCTCATGCTCTTCGGCCTGCGGCAGGCCGCTTGGGCAGTGGTACTTCACGTCGTCGGTGAAGTACTTGTTCTGGTAGTCGTAGGCACCTTCGGGCGCGGCAATGCGCACCACCGGCAATGCGTGCGCGTCCAGGCCGCTGCCAAGCACGGCGCAGGTCACTTCCTCGCCCTCGATGAACTCCTCGCACAGCACGTCGGCGTCGTACCTGGCCGAAAGCGCCACGGCGTCCTGCATCTGCGAGTAGCCCTCGACCTTGGTCACGCCGATCGAAGAGCCCTCGCGCGGCGGCTTCACGATGAGCGGTAGCCCCAGCACGTCCGGCACGGCGCGAATCTGCTCGCGGCTTTGCTGGTCGAAGGCCAGGCGCACGTATTTGGGCGTCGGCAAGCCGTCGGCCTGCCAGATGCGCTTGGTCATGACCTTGTCCATGGCCACGCTCGAAGCCATCACGCCCGAGCCGGTGTAGGGAATGCCGAGCAACTCGAGCGCACCCTGCACCGTTCCGTCTTCGCCATGCCGGCCGTGCAGCGCAATGAAGCAACGCGCGAAGCCGTCGCGCCGAAGCTCGACCAGGTCGCGTTCGGCCGGATCGAAAGCATGCGCATCGACGCCGCGCGAGCGCAGCGCCTCAAGCACGCCATTGCCGGACATGAGGGAAATTTCGCGCTCGGCGGAGCTTCCGCCGAACAGCACGGCAACCTTGCCGAATTGCTTTGGGTCTTGAAGAGTCATGGGGTAACCTCCGCGCCGCTCGCCGCAGTGGCAATTTCGACAACCTTGCCCGGCACCGCACCAATGGAGCCCGCACCCATGCAAAGCACCACGTCGCCGGCACGCGCGTTGTCCAAAATGGCTTGTGGCATGGCATTGATGTCGTCCACAAACACCGGCTCGAGCTTGCCGGCCACGCGGAGGGCGCGCGCCAGCGAGCGGCCGTCGGCCGCCACGATGGGCGGCTCGCCCGCGGCGTACACCTCGCCAAGCAATACAGCGTCGGCGTTGCCGATGACTTTCACGAAGTCTTCGAAGCAATCGCGGGTGCGGGTGTAGCGGTGCGGCTGAAAAGCCAGCACCAGCCGGCGGCCCGGGAACGCGCCGCGCGCAGCGGCAATGGTCGCGGCCATTTCGACCGGGTGGTGACCGTAGTCGTCGATCACGGTGAAGGTGCCCGGTGCATCCACCCCGGCTTGGCCTTGCACCGCAACGTCGCCATAGCTCTGGAAGCGGCGGCCCACGCCCTTGAAGCCGGCCAGCCCGCGCTGCACTGCTTCGTCGGGAATACCAAGCTCCACCGCCACCGCGATCACCGAGAGCGCGTTGCGCACGTTGTGCTCGCCAGGCAGGTTCAGCACGATGGGCAGGTCGGGCAGCGTGACGCCGTTGCGGCGCTGCGCCGTGAAATGCATCTGCCCGCCCACCGCGCGCACGTCCACCGCGCGCACCTGGGCGCCTTCGTCGAACCCGTAGCTGGTGACCGGGCAAGTAACCTCGCCCACGATGTCGCGCACCGCCGGATCGTCGGTGCACAAGATCGCCACGCCATAGAACGGCATGCGGTGCAGGAAATCGACGAACGCCTTCTTGAGCTTCGCGAAGTCGTGCCCGTAGGTTTCCATGTGGTCGGCGTCGATGTTCGTGACCACCGCCATGATGGGCAGCAGGTTCAGGAACGAAGCGTCGGATTCGTCCGCCTCCACCACGATGTAGTCGCCGCTGCCGAGCTGCGCGTTGGCGCCGGCACTGTTCAGCCGGCCGCCGATCACAAAGGTCGGGTCGAGCCCTGCGGCTTCGAGCACGCTTGCCACCAGGCTCGTGGTGGTGGTCTTGCCGTGCGTGCCCGCAATGGCAATGCCCTGCTTCAGGCGCATCAGCTCGGCCAGCATCATGGCGCGCGGCACCACGGGAATGCGCTTTTCGCGCGCCGCCAGAACTTCAGGGTTGTCCGACTGCACCGCGGTAGATGTGACGACCGCGTCGGCGCCCTCGATGTGCGCGGCCGCATGCCCGACAAAGGTACCGATGCCCAGGCTCGCAAGCCGCCGCAGCGTGGCGCTGTCGGCAAGGTCGGAGCCCGTGATGCGGTAGCCCAGGTTCAGCAGCACCTCGGCAATGCCGCTCATGCCCGAGCCGCCGATGCCCACGAAGTGAATATGACGAATCGCGTGCTTCATTTGGCAAGCTCCTCGCAGGCGCGGACGACCGCTTCCACTGCTTCGGTCTTCTGCATGGTTTTGGCCTTGGCGGCCTTGTCGATCAGCGCGGTGCGCTCGGTTTTCTGTAGCAAGTCAGCCAGCAATTCAGGTGTGAGGTCGGTCTGCTGCACCAGCCAGCCGCCGCCCGCATCGACGAGGAAGCGCGCGTTGGTGGTCTGGTGGTCGTCGACCGCCGAAGGAAAAGGCACGAACAGCGCTGCTGCGCCGACGGCCGCGATTTCTGTGACGGTGCTGGCCCCGGCGCGCGCGACGATGATGTCGGCGTCCGCATAGGCCTGCGCGGTGTCTTCGATGAACGGCGTGAGTTCGCCCTCGATACCGGCCGCGGCGTAGTTGGCGCGCAGCTCGTCGATCTGCTTGGCGCCGCTCTGGTGCAGCACCCGTGGACGGGTGCCCGGCTCGATGCGCGCAAGCGCCTGCGGCACCACGGCATTGAGCGCCTTCGCACCCAGGCTGCCGCCAACCACCAGCAGCCGGAGCGGACCGCTGCGGCCCGCGAAGCGCACGGCCGGGGCAGGTTGCGAGGTGAACGCCGCTCGCAGCGGATTGCCCACCCAATGCGCCTTCTTGAGCACATTGGGAAAAGCCGTGAACACGCGATCGGCCACGCTCGCCAGCACCTTGTTGGCAAGACCGGCAACCGAGTTCTGTTCGTGCAGCACCAGCGGCTTGTTGAGCAGCACGCTCATCAGCCCGCCCGGAAAAGTGATGTAGCCCCCAAGGCCAACCACCACGTCGGGCTTGACGCGGCGCACCACGCCAAGGCTTTGCCAGAAAGCCCGCAAGAGCCGCAGCGGAAGCAGGAACAGGGTGAGCGGCCCCTTGCCGCGCACGCCGCCGAACTGGACCGGCTCAAACGCAAAGCCGCGCGGCGGCACCAGTTTTTCTTCCATGCTGCCGGGCGCGCCCAGCCAGTGCACACGCCAGCCGCGCTCGCGCAAGGCCTCGGCGACCGCGAGTCCTGGAAAGATGTGGCCACCGGTGCCACCGGCCATGACCAGTGCGGTGCGGCCGGTCATATGCGGCCTCCGCGCATCAGCACACGGTTCTCATAATCGATACGAAGCACCACGGCCAGCGCCACCAGGTTCATCAGGATGGCCGAGCCGCCAAAGCTCATCAGCGGCAGCGTCAGCCCCTTGGTCGGCAGCGCGCCCAGGTTCACACCCATGTTGATGAAGGCCTGGAAGCCGATCCACACGCCCACGCCCTGGGCCACGAGCCCCGAGAACACGCGGTCCAGCGCAATCGCCTGGCGGCCGATGTGCATGATGCGGCGGGTCAGCCAGAGGAACATGCCGATGATCAGCAACACGCCGACCAGGCCGAACTCTTCGCCGATCACTGCCAGCAGGAAGTCGGTGTGCGCCTCAGGCAGCCAGTGCAGCTTCTCGACGCTGCCGCCCAGGCCCACGCCGAAGATCTCGCCGCGGCCGATGGCGATGAGCGAGTGCGAAAGCTGGTAGCCCTTGCCCAGCGCATGCTCCTCGCTCCACGGATCGAGGTACGCAAAAATGCGCTCGCGCCGCCATGGGCTGGTGGCGACGATGGTGCCGAAGGCCACCACTACCAGTGCGGCAATGACGAAGAACATGCGCGCGTTCACGCCGCCCAGAAACAGGATGCCCATGGCAATCACGGCAATCACCATGAAGGCGCCCATGTCGGGCTCGGCCATGACCAGCATGCCCACCACCACCACGGCAATGCCCATGGGCAGCACCGCGCGGAAGAAGCGCTCCTTGATTTCCATCTTGCGCACCATGTAGCTGGCGGCATAGAGCACCATTGCGAGCTTGGCGAGCTCGGAGGGCTGAAAGCGCATGAAGCCCAGCGGCAGCCAGCGCCGCGCGCCGTTCACGTTGATGCCGATGTGCGGAATGAGCACCGCCACCAGCAGCAGCAGCGAGGCCACGAAGAGCCAGGGCGCGGAACGCTCCCAGGTCTTCATGGGAATTTGAAAGGCCAGCAGGGCCGCGACGAACGCAAACGCCACCGAGGCCGCATGCCGCGTGAGAAAGAACACCGGCCCGTAGCCCGCACGTGCGAAGCGCGGGTTGTCCGGCAGCGCGATGGAGGCCGAATACACCATCACCAGGCCCCAGGTGAGCAACGCGACAGTCACCCAGACCAATGCCTGGTCGAAACCCAGCACGCGCATTGGCGCGGCCTTGGTCTGCGCGATGCCGGCGCCGCCCAGCCGCACCGGCAGGTGCATGGGCAAGGCGTCGATGCCGCTGCGCGCGCGACCGAACCAGCCGCCGAAACGGCGGGGCTTGGTGTTGGGCGTGGCGCCGGCGGTTGCAGTGTTCAAACCGGGTCTCCCGAAGAAGAAAAGTCGGCATCGTTCGACGAGGCCGCCTCGCGCGGGTTGTCCGCCAGCGTTTGCACGGCTTCGCGGAACACCGCGGCGCGATGCTCGTAGTCCTTGAACATGTCGAAGCTTGCACAGGCCGGTGACAGCAGCACGGCATCGCCCGGGTTCGCGCGCGCGGCGGCAAGGTTCACGGCCTCTTCCATCGAGCCCGCATGCATGAGCGAAACGCCGGTGGAAGACAGCGCCTGTTCGATCAGCGGCGCGTCGCGGCCGATGAGCACCACGGCGCGTGCGTACTGGCGCACGGGCTCCGCGAGCGGCTCGAAGTCCTGCCCCTTGCCTTCGCCGCCAAGAATGACCACCACGCGCCGGTCTTCGCCAAGGCCGCTCAGGGCCGCAACGGTGGCGCCCACATTGGTGCCCTTGCTGTCGTCGAAGTATTCGACATCGTCCACCAGCGCGATCGGTTCGACGCGATGCGGCTCGCCGCGGTACTCGCGCAAGCCGTAGAGCATGGGGCCGAGCGGGCAATCGGCGGCGCTGGCGAGCGCAAGCGCGGCCAATGCGTTCATGGCGTTGTGCCGCCCGCGGATGCGCAAGGCGTCGGCGGGCATGAGGCGTTGAAGGAAGATTTCTTCTTCCACCACCGCGCCGCGCTTGCGCTTTTGCGTTTCGTCCGCCTCGAGTGCGCGGACCAGCCAGGCCATGCCGTTGACGCGCTCGATGCCGTAGTCGCCCGGGCGCAGCGGCATCGCGCTGCCGAAAGTGATGTGCGTGCGGATCTGCGGACGCTGCAGCTTGACCCTGACCGGTGCGGGAAGCATCGCCATCACGCCCGGGTCGTCGCGGTTCAGCACCATGAGGCCCTGCGCGCCGAAGATGCGTGCCTTGGCCGATGCGTAAGCCGGCATGTCGCCATGCCAGTCGAGATGGTCCTGCGTGAGGTTGAGCACCGTTGCGGCGGTGGGCTCGAAGCCCTGCACGCCGTCGAGTTGGAAGCTCGAGAGTTCGAGCACCCACACGTCGGGAAGCGTCTCGGCGTCGATGTGCGCAGCCAGGGTGTCGAGCAGCGTGGGGCCGATGTTGCCTGCGACCGCCACGGTCTTGCCCGCACGTTCGACCAGCTGGCCGGTGAGCGCGGTGACGGTGGTCTTGCCGTTGGTGCCGGTAATGGCGAGCACGGCGGGCGTGTAGCCCTTGGGAGCAGGCGGCTCTTCGATCGGCACCAAGGGGAGCTGGGCCGTCGGCTCTTCCTCGACGGCCGCGGAAGCCGGGTTGGAGGCGGAGAGCTCGGCAATCTTGGCGACGAATTCGGCGGCTTCCCTGGCCGCTGTAGGCATGTAGGGCTTGCCGGTGCTCGGCAGCCTGGATGCAGCGGCGGGCCCTGGCGACGCAGCGGGCGCATCCGGCGTTTGTTCCGCAGGTGCTTCGTCCGCCGGCGGTGAGACAGGAACGCTCAGGGAAGGATCGCGCGGCATGGCTTCGGCCATCGCGGGGACGGGTTCGCCCTCCGGCTCGCCCTGGATTGGCTCGGCCGGCTCAGGCACTTCGGAAGGCGCTTCCGCGGCTTCGGTTACCACCGGAGCCGCTGCCGACTCCGGCGGAACTCCGGCCTGCTCGACAGGCGCAGCAGCTTCCGCCGGCTCGGCTTCCAGCGCCAATTCGGCCTGTGCTTCGGGCTCGGCGACTTCCACGGGCGGCTCTGCGCCCAGTTCAACTTCGGCCGGGGTCTCAGTTTCGGGATCCGCTTCCGCCGGCACTTCGACGGTCCGCAGATCCTGCAGCGCACGCGCAAAGAGATCGAGTTCTCCGCCGACCGGCAGGCCCACGGCGCGCGCCGCATCGGCGACCGGTGCGATCGTGGCAGGCGAAAGGCCCGGGGAACGGTACACGGCCCGGATCGGCGTGCCTTCGATCAGCGCAGCCGAGAACGGTCCGCCGACAAACGTCACCTCGGGCAGCTCCGCGCGCAGTGTTTCAAGCAGTGCGGGCGCCTCGCGCGTATCGGCCACGGTCACCTGTGCGCCGTGGCGTGCGCACCAGCGCGCCATCGCCAGCCCGGACGCACCAAGGCCGAGGATCAATACGGGGAGGTCTTTCAGGTGTCGCATGTGCCCGTTACCGCAGCTTCAGCGTTGAAAGACCCACGAGGCACAGCAGCATCGTGATGATCCAGAAGCGCACCACGACCTGCGTCTCGCGCCAGCCGCTTTTCTCGAAGTGGTGGTGCAGCGGCGCCATCTTGAGCACGCGCCGGCCTTCGCCGTAGCGCTTCTTGGTGTACTTGAAGTACATGACCTGCGCCATCACCGAGATCGCCTCGACCACGAAGATGCCGCCCATGATGAAGAACACAATCTCCTGGCGCACGATGACCGCGATGGTGCCAAGCGCGCCCCCGAGTGCGAGCGCGCCCACATCGCCCATGAAGACCTGGGCCGGATGGGTGTTGAACCAGAGAAAAGCCAGCCCCGCGCCGGCCATGGCCGAACAGAACACCAGCAGTTCGCCTGAGCCCGGAATGTTGGGGAACAGCAGGTACTTGGAGTACACGGCGCTGCCCGTGACGTAGGCGAACACGCCCAGCGCAGAGCCCACCATCACCACCGGCATGATCGCCAGGCCGTCCAGGCCATCGGTCAGGTTGACGGCATTGCTCGCGCCCACGATTACCAGGTACGTCAGCACCACAAAGCCGATGCCGCCCAGCGGATAGCTCACCTCTTTGAAGAACGGCACCAGGAGGTTGATCTTCGGCGGAAAGTCGAGGTCGAAGCCCGACTGCACCCAGGCAAAGAACAGCTGCAGCACGCGCCAGTTGGAGCTTTCCGAAATGCTGAAGAGCAGGTAGAAGCCGGCGATCAGGCCGACCACCGACTGCCAGAAATACTTCTCGCGCGAGCGCATGCCTTCCGGGTCCTTGCGCACCACCTTGCGCCAGTCGTCGACCCAGCCGATGGCGCCGAAGCCCATCGTCACCCACAGCACGATCCAGACAAAACGGTTCGACAGGTCGAACCACAGCAGCGTCGCAAAGGCAATGGCGAACAGCACCAGCACGCCGCCCATGGTGGGCGTGCCGCTCTTGGTCAGGTGCGTTTCCATGCCATAGCCGCGCACCGGCTGGCCGATCTTCAAGGCAGCCAGGCGGCGGATCACATAGGGGCCGGCGACCAGGCCGACCACGAGGGCAGTCAGCGAAGCCATCAGCGCACGGAACGTGAGGTACTGAAAAACGCGCAAGAACCCGAACTCGGGCGAAAGTGTTTGCAGCCACTGGGCCAGGCTCATCAGCATGTTGTCTTGCTCGGCTCATGCGTCATGACCGGCCTCCTTTTGTTGTTGTGATTGCTCGATGGCCTGCACCACCCGCTCCATCTTCATGAAGCGCGAGCCCTTGACCAGCACGCTGCCGACCTGCGGCAGGCGCGCCAGCACTGCAGCGTTGAGCGCGTCGATTTCGTCGAAGTGCCGGCCGTCATTGCCGTGCTCCCCGCTGCCGGCGCCGCCGAACGCGGCAATGCTGTGCGCGGTTTCCGCGCCCAGCGCATACACCGCCTCGATGCCGCGCTGCCGCGCCCAGTCGCCGACTTCGGTATGGAATTCGGCCGCGCGGTTGCCCACCTCGCCCATGTCGCCGAGCACCAGCAGGCGCGGGCCCGGCAATGCAGCGAGCACGTCGATGGCGGCGCGCACGGAATCGGGGTTGGCGTTGTAGCTGTCGTCCACGAGCGTGATCGGGTGCCCGCCGGGCAGCACGACCTCGCTTGCCTTGGAGCGGCCCTTCACCGGCTGGAACCTTGTGAGGCCCGCCGCAATGGCTTGCAGCGGAACACCGGCTGCGAGCGCGCAGGCAGTCGCAGCAAGCGCATTGACGACGTTGTGCCGGCCCGCAATGTGCAGGCGTGCATCGAAGTTGCCGAGCGGCGTGCGCACATGCACCTGCCACGCGCCCTGCTGCCATTCGGCGCGGACCAGCGAAATGTCGGCGTCCGCCTGCTCGCCGAAGGTCATGCAGCGGCGCGGCGCGCCGTCGTGGGCCATGCCGTTCCACAGCGGCGTGAACTCGTCGCCGTGCGGGAACACCGCAGTACCGCCTTCGGGCAAGAAGGAAAACACCGCGCCGTTCTCGCGCGCCACCGCATCGACCGTCGCCATGAACTCGAGGTGCTCGCGCTGGGCATTGTTCACCAGGGCAATCGTCGGGCGCGCAATGGCAGCAAGGCGCGCAATCTCACCCGGATGGTTCATTCCCAGCTCGACCACCGCAAGCTGGTGCTTGGCACGCAGGCGCAGCAGCGTGAGCGGCACGCCGATCTCGTTGTTGAAGTTGCCGGCCGTCGCCAATGCGCGATCCGCCCTGAAGGCAACCAGGATGGCCGCGATCATTTGCGTGACCGTGGTCTTGCCGTTGCTGCCGGTCACCGCGATCAGCGGCAGATCGAACTGCGCGCGCCAGCGTGCGCCCAGCGCGCCCAGCGCCGTGAGCGAATCCGGCACTTCGAGGCCGGCAAGACCCGCAGCCTCCAGCCCATGGTGCGCAAGCGCAGCGACGGCGCCTTGCGCCTTGGCATCGGCCAGGAACTCGTTGGCATCGAAGCGCTCGCCCTTGAGCGCGACGAACAGGTCGCCGGCGGACAGCGTGCGGGTGTCGGTGTGGACGCGGGCAATGGCGATCTTGGCATCGCCCACCAGGCGCGCACCCGGAATCCATTGCTGCGCCTGGCCCAGCGTGAGCATCATCGGCTCGCTCATGCGGCACCTCGCTTGGCCAGCGCATCCTGCGCGTGCGCCCGGTCGGAGAACGGGATGCGCTGGCCGGCCATTTCCTGCCAGGCTTCATGTCCCTTGCCGGCGATCAGCACCACGTCTTGCGGCGCGGCCTGTGCAATGGCGTCGGCAATGGCAGCAGCTCGGTCGGGCTGCACCTGCGCAGCTTCAGGTCGCGACAGGCCGAGCAACACCTGGCTGATGATCGCGTCGGGGTTTTCGCTGCGCGGGTTGTCGCTGGTCACGATCACGTGGTCGGCCTGGCGCTCGGCCACCGCCGCCATCATCGGGCGCTTGATCGGATCCCGATCGCCGCCGCAGCCGAACAGGCACCAGAGCGCGCCGCCGCGCTGCTGCGCGAGCGGGCGCAAGCCGGCCAGCGCCTTGTCGAGTGCGTCCGGCGTGTGCGCATAGTCGACCACCGCCAGCGGCGCGTCGGCGCCGGCACCCACGCGCTCCATGCGGCCCGGCACGCTGCCGAGGTTGGCGCACGCCGCCACGGCCTGTGACAGCGTCAGGCCGAGCGCGCGCAGCGTGCCCAGCACGCCCAGCAGGTTGGCCACGTTGTACTGGCCGATCAGTCCGGTGGAGATGCGCTCCACCGCATCGGTGCCGTGCTCGGCCACCGAAAATTGCAACCCCTGCGCGTCGTAACCCACGTCGCGTGCCATCAATCGCGCCGGGGAACCGGCAGCCGAAACGGTCCACACGTCGAGTGCGCCGACGCCGGCTTCGATCAGGTTTGCGCACAAGCTGGCGCCATGCACGTCGTCGATGTTGATCACTGCGGCGCGCAGTGCAGGCCAGCGGAACAGCTCGGCCTTGGCTTGCCAGTAGGCTTCCATGCTGCCGTGGTAGTCGAGGTGGTCCTGCGTGAAATTGGTGAACACGGCCACCGCAATGCGCGCGCCGTCGAGCCGCCGTTCGGCAATGCCGATCGACGAAGCCTCGATGGCGCAAGCACCGAAGCCGCGTTCGACCAAGGCGCGCAGTTCGCGCTGCATCATGACCGGGTCCGGCGTGGTGAGGCCGGTGTAGGTGAGCGCCGGCGGCACGCCGATGCCCAGCGTACCCATGACCGCGCAGGGCGACGGCACAGAGCGCTCGGTGCTGCCGTCGAGCCGCAGGGTGCGCACGCCGCCGGGCACGGTCAAGGTGGACAGCGCTTCGGCCAGCCACCAGGCGGTGGACGTCTTGCCGTTGGTGCCTGTTACCGCCAGCACTTCGAGCGCAGCCGACGGGTTGCCGTAGAACGCCGAGGCAATGGGGCCCGTGGCGGCCTTGAGGCCCGGGTAGCTCGCAATGCGGTCGCTGAACTCGCCCTTGTCGAAGCCGAAAGCTTCGACGCCATCGTGCTCGACCAGGCAGGCTGCTGCGCCTTGCGCCAGTGCGGCCGCCACGTGCTTGCGGCCATCGGTTGCGGCGCCGGGCCATGCAATGAAACCGTCGCCGGCGCCCACCGGCCGGCTGTCCGCATGCAGCGCACCCTGCACGCGCTCCTGGAGCCAGAGCGCGGCGAGCTGGGGGGATGTGAGTGTCAGCATGCTCAGAAGCTCTCGTCGACGCCTTGCGTCACCACCAGGGGTTTGACCGCGAGGTCGGGCGGAACGTTCATCATGCGCAGGGTCTGCTGCACGACTTCGCTGAAAACAGGCGCGGCGGCCACGCCGCCGAAGTACTGGCCGTCGCTCGGCTCGTCGATCATCACGCCGACGATGATTCGCGGCTTTTCAATTGGCGCCATGCCGGTGAACCACGCCCGATATTTGTTGCTTGCGTAACCTTTGCCAACCTGCTTGTGCGCCGTGCCCGACTTGCCGCCGACCGAATAGCCGATGGTTTGCGCGCGCGTTCCCGTGCCGCCCGGCCCCGCAGCCATCTGCAGCATCTTGCGCACCGCCAGCGCGTTCGACGGCGAGAACACCCGCACGCCCACGGGCGACTCGGTGTTCTTGAGGATGGTGACCGGAATGATCGCGCCGTCGTGCGCAAACGCTGTGTACGAATGCGCCATTTGAAACAGCGATGCAGACAGGCCGTAGCCGTAGGCCATGGTCGCCTGCTCGACCGGCTTCCAGGTCTTCCAGGGGCGCAGGCGCCCGGTCACCGCGCCGGGAAACTGGATCTGAGGCTTCTGGCCGTAGCCAAGCGCTGTGTAGGTGTCCCACATTTCGTGCGGTGACATCTTCTGCGCGATCTTCAGAGCGCCCACGTTGCTCGACTTCTGAATGACGCCTTCGACCGTGAGCGTGCCGTAGTTGTGCGTGTCGCTGATGGTGAAGCCGCCCATCTGGTAGCGGCCCGGCGAGGTTTCGATGAGCGTGGACGGCTTCACGCGGCCGGCCTCGAGAGCCATGGCCACGGTGATCGGCTTCATGGTCGAGCCGGGCTCGAAGGTGTCGGTGAGCGCGCGGTTGCGCAACTGCTCGCCGGTGAGGTTCTGGCGCTTGTCGGGCACGTAGCTCGGATAGTTGGCCAGCGCCAGCACTTCGCCGGTCACGGCGTCGAGCACCACCACGCTGCCGGCCTTGGCACGGCGCGCGGTTACCGCGTCGCGCAGCTTCTGATAGGCAAAGAACTGCACCTTGCTGTCGACGCTGAGCTGGATGTCCTTGCCGTCGACCGGCGGCACCTGCTCGCCCACGCCCTCGACCACGCGGCCCAGGCGGTCCTTGATGACGCGGCGCGAGCCGGCCTTGCCGGCCAGTTCCTTGTTGAAGGAAAGCTCGATGCCCTCTTGCCCGTTGTCTTCGACGTTGGTGAAGCCCACCACGTGCGCGGCGGCCTCGCCCTCCGGGTATTGGCGCTTGTATTCCTTGCGCTGGTAGATGCCCTTGAGGTTGAGCGCCGCAATCTGCTTGGCAATGGGTTCGTCGACCTGCCGCTTGATCCAGACGAAAGTCTTGTCCTCGTCCTCGAGCTTCTTGTCGAAATCCTTCTGCGGCATTTCGAGCAGCTTGGCCACCTGCTTGAGCTTGGCGCGCACCTCGGGGTCGTCGCGCTCGATGTCTTCCGGAATGGCCCAGATGCTCGGCGCCACCACGCTGGAGGCCAGGATGAGCCCGTTGCGGTCAAGAATGCGCCCGCGGTTGGCCGGCAGCTCCAGCGTGCGCGCAAAGCGCACTTCGCCCTGCCGCTGGAAGAAGCTGTTGTTGAACACCTGCACGTACGCAGCCCGGCCTGCCAGCATGACAAAACCAAGCGCGATGCCGGCCACGATGAACTTGCTGCGCCACACCGGCGTCTTGCTCGCGAGCAAGGGGCTGGTGGTGTAGCGAACGCTGCGCCGGCTCATCGCTGGGCCCTCGCAACAGGCTTGGGCGCCGGGCCCGCCGGCGGTGCGGGCGGCGGGGCCACAACGGCCGGAATCACCGTGCCGTCAGGGCGCACGTATTGCGTGATGGCCGGCGTGGTGGTGCGCATCTGGAGCTGCTCCTTGGCGAGCTTTTCCACGCGCAGCGGCGTGGCCTGCGCGCGCTTTTCCACTTGCAGGCGGTCGTGGTCGAGCTCGAGGCGGCGCGCCTCCTGCTGGGTGCGATCGAGTTCGGTGTACAGCTGGCGCGACAGATACTGCGTGTGCACGAGGTACAGCGCCGTCGCAATGACGGCCACCAGAAGGAGCAGGTTGAGGCGGGTCATGCGGCCTCGGTGCGCTCTGCCACGCGCAGGATGGCGCTGCGCGAGCGCGGGTTGCCGCGCACTTCGGCGTCCGACGGCTTGATGCGCTCGAGCGCATTGAGCTTCATGACCTTGGGCGCCGCAAAGGGCGCACGGCGGTCGTACACCTCCTTGGAGTGCTTGGCGATGAACTGCTTCACGATGCGGTCTTCCAGCGAGTGGAAGCTGATCACCGCGAGCCGCCCACCGGGCTGCAGCACCGAAAGGCTCGCCTCTAGCGCCTGTTGCAGCTCTTCAAGCTCGGCGTTGATGAAAATCCGAAAAGCCTGAAATGTGCGCGTTGCAGGGTTCTGGCCCTGCTCGCGGGTTTTGACCGTGCCAGCCACGAGCTCGGCCAGTTCGGTGGTGGTTGAAATTGCGCCCCGTTCTTGTCTGCGAGCAACAATCGCCTTTGCAATCTGAACAGCAAACCGTTCTTCGCCATAGTCACGGATCACCTCTGCAATCTGCTGAAGTTCGGCTGTTGCCAGCCATTCGGCCACACTCTCGCCGCGCGTGGTATCCATGCGCATGTCGAGCGGGCCGTCGAAACGAAAACTGAAGCCGCGCATCGGGTTGTCGATTTGCGGCGAACTCACGCCCAGGTCCATCAGCACACCCGCCACGCTGGCATCGGGCAATTCACCCAGCGAACGGAATCCCTGGTGCCGGATGGAAAAACGCGCATCCGAGATGCGCGCTGCTTCGGCCACCGCTTCCGCATCCTTGTCGAATGCGATCAGCCTGCCTTCCGGTGCCAGCCTCGCCAGAATGGCGCGCGAATGCCCTCCGCGCCCGAACGTTGCGTCCACGTAGGTGCCGGTCGCCGCCGTGCTGCCGGAAAGAAGGGCTTCCACCGCTTCGTTCAGCATCACGGTTGTATGAATCCATGGAGTGTTCACACAAGCCCTCAGAACGCGAAGTCCTGAAACACATCGGGCATGTCGCCCTGGGTGGCCTCGGCCTCCTTGGCCTCGTAGGTGGCCTTGTCCCAGAGTTCGAAATGGTTGCCCATGCCCAACAGCAGCGTCTCGCGCGTAATGCCGGTGGCCGCGCGCAGTTCGGGCGACACGAGGATGCGGCCGGTGCCGTCCATCTCGACGTCCATGGCGTTGCCGAGGAAAACGCGCTTCCACCACTGTGCCGACATCGGCAGCGCGGCGATGCGCTCGCGGAATTTCTCCCACTCGGGACGCGGGAACACCATGAGGCACCCGTGCGGGTGCTTGGTGATGGTGAGCTGGCCGTTCGCAGTCGCGCTCAGGACGTCACGATGCCGGGTCGGCACGGAGAGCCGCCCCTTGGCATCGAGACTGAGCGATGAAGCGCCTTGAAACACGACCAGGACCTTTGTGTTGGGAAGGCCGCGGCACCCGAAAGGGGCACCATCCGCACTTTTTCCCACTTAACTGCACTTTTTTGCACTGTAGCAGGAAACACTTCACGCGCAACTGGTCGTTGGTGGTATTTTTTGTAATGGAATCAACGACTTAGCGCCGATTTCCAAAGCTGGAAACCGGCGAATTTCGTTGAAAAAGAAGCACTTAGCTCACGCAATGAATGTAATGCGTGAAGCGCAACCCCGTAACAGGGGCTGCAAAGCGGCGTTCAGAGGATGAAGCGCGAAAGGTCTTCGTCGTGACTTAGTGCCGCAAGGCGCTCGTCGACGTAAGCGGCATCGATGCGGATGGTCTGTCCCTCGATGCGCGTGGCGTCGAAGCTTACCTCATCGAGCAGGCGTTCCATCACGGTCGACAAACGGCGCGCCCCGATGTTCTCGGTGCGCTCGTTCACTTCGAAGGCAATGGCCGCAAGGCGGTTGACGCCCTCGGGCGTGAAGTCGAGCGTGACGCCTTCGGTGGCAAGCAGCGCCTGGTACTGCTTGACGAGCGATGCGCGCGTTTGCGTGAGGATGCTTTCGAAGTCCGCCACCGAGAGCGATTGCAGCTCGACGCGAATCGGAAAGCGTCCCTGCAGTTCGGGGATCAGGTCGCTCGGCTTGCTCAAGTGGAAGGCCCCGCTCGCAATGAAGAGCATGTGGTCGGTGCGCACCACGCCGTACTTGGTCGTCACGGCCGTGCCCTCGACCAATGGCAGCAGGTCGCGCTGCACACCCTGGCGCGACACGTCGGAGCCCTGGGCTTCGCTGCGCGTGGCGACCTTGTCGATCTCGTCGATGAAGACGATGCCGTTCTGCTCGGCGTTGGTGATGGCCTGGGCGCGAATTTCGTCTTCGTTCACCAGCTTGGCAGCTTCTTCGTCGATCAGCAGGCGCATGGCCTCGGCGATCTTGAGCTTGCGCGTCTTGCGCTTGCCACCGCCAAGCTGGCCGAACATGCCGCGCAGTTGCTCGGTCATTTCCTCCATGCCCGCCGGGCCCATGATTTCGAGCGGGGCGCGAGTCTCGGCAAGATCGAGTTCGATCTCCTTGTCGTCGAGCTGGTGTTCGCGCAGCTTCTTGCGGAAGGCCTGCCGGGTGGGGTTGGGGCCATCCAGCGCCGGCGCGGCGCCATCTGCAACACGTGCGGGCGGCAGCAACACGTCGAGGATGCGGTCTTCCGCGGCGTCTTCGGCACGGGCGCGCACCTTGGCGCTTTCGGCCTCCCGGGTTTGCTTGACGGCAATTTCGGCCAGGTCGCGAATGATCGAATCGACGTCCTTGCCCACATAGCCCACTTCGGTGAACTTGGTCGCCTCGACCTTGATGAAGGGCGCGTCGGCCAGCCGCGCAAGGCGGCGTGCAATCTCGGTCTTGCCCACGCCCGTGGGGCCGATCATGAGAATGTTCTTCGGCGTGATCTCGGTGCGAAGCTTTTCTTCGACCTGCTGGCGGCGCCAGCGGTTTCGCAGCGCAATGGCCACGGCGCGCTTGGCGGCCGGCTGTCCGACGATGTGGTTGTCGAGCTCGGAGACGATTTCCTGCGGGGTCATGGACATGGTCAGAGCGCTTCCACCGTGTGGTTCATGTTCGTATAAATGCAGATTTCGCCCGCTATCGCGAGCGATTTGCGCACAATTTGCTCAGCACTAAGGTCCGTGTTGTCGATCAGCGCCTTGGCGGCCGACTGCGCATACGCACCGCCCGAGCCGATGGCAATCACGCCGTCTTCGGGCTCCAGCACGTCGCCGTTGCCGGTGATGATGAGCGAAGTGGTGGCGTCGGCCACGGCCAGCATGGCTTCGAGCTTGCGCAGCACGCGGTCGGTGCGCCAGTCCTTGGTGAGCTCGACCGCGGCGCGGGTCAGGTGGCCCTGGTGCTTTTCGAGCTTGGCCTCGAAGCGCTCGAAGAGCGTGAAGGCGTCGGCGGTGGCGCCGGCAAAGCCGGCCAGCACCTTGCCGTGATAGAGCCGCCGCACCTTGCGCGCCGTGCCCTTGATGACGATATTGCCGAGAGTGACCTGCCCGTCCCCACCAATGGCGACTTGGTCGCCCTGGGGGGTCTTGCGGCGCACGCTCACGATGGTGGTGCCGTGAAACTGTTCCATCGAAGCCATCTGGGGACGCCCCAGGGCAATGCAACCCCGCGCGCGTGCAAGTCGCGCGGCAAGAGTCAGTTCTTGCGAACTGCTACCGTGGCGTGGTCGGCAATGCCAACCAGGTCGAAAAGCGCCGCAATCAGGCGGTGGGCGTCCACGAACTGGACCCGCTCGCCCTGGGCGTCGCGTGCGCGCACCCAACTGAGCAGTGTGCCGGCGGCGGCAAGGTCCATGCGCAGCAGCGCCGCACATGAAATAACCGGGGCGGTGGTGTTGCGCAGGTCGACGTCCAGCCGCTGCAGGCTCGAATGGGCTTCGCCGCGAAGATCTCCAGCCAGCGCGGCAAAACCGCTGTCGGTCGAAGGAAAACTGGATTCGCCGTTGACGGACAGCAGCGACCACACGGAGCCCGCACCCGAACGGCTCGTCTCCGGCGCCTCGATCGTGGTGCACTCGCCATTCGGGTCTTGCCAGGCCGGTGGCGACACCTCGTAGGTAATGCAGTAGTTGAGCGCCACCAGCTCGAAGTCGTCCGGCAGGTTCATCATGCGCAGCGTTGCCAGGTGGAGCTGCCACCAGACGTCTTCGGTGCTGCGCTCGTTGTTGGGCGTTGCTTCGGCCAGCACGGCAAGCAGCTTTGCCGAACCGATGAAGCGCAGCTTGACCGGCGAATTGGCCCAATGGGTGAACAGCACGCGCAGCGGCGAGGCGGCATCGGCCTCGACGGCCGCCAGCGCGCGCCAGTCGAGCGTCCAGATGGCGCCGGCCTGCGACAACGCACGCGTGAGGTTCACCAGCCCATCGCGCGACAGGCGTGCAGGGCTGGTCCAGTCGGCAGCGGCCGAAGCCAGCTCGGCATGCTCGCTTGCAGCCACTGCCTGCACGTCGCGCGCCAGTTCGTCGAGCGGCACCCAGTCGGGGCCCATGCGCTTCATGCGCTGCGCATAGCGCATGCGGGCGGCGGCAAAGCGCGTGGCGTCGCCGGTGGCGCGGTACAGGTCGAACAATGCGCGCCAGCGTGTCTCGTCGCGGTCGGCGGCGGCGTGGTCGCCCTCGGCGGCGGCGCTCTCGGAGGCCAGGGCCTGCAGAAGAATGGCTTCGGCGCCGGTGTCGTCGCCGTGCGCGAAACGGATCACGGCCTCTTCCAGCGCGCTGTCGCGCGCAAGCCGCGCCGTCAGCAGCGAGGTGTCGTCGACCCCCGGGCTCGCAGCAAGCGCAGCGGCAGCGGCAGCGGGCGCAGGAGCGGAAGCGGCAGCATCCGCCGCAGCGGCAGGCGCCGCGCCAAAAGCAGGCGCCGCGAGCAAGCTGGCCACCTCGGCCTCGTCCATGGGCGGCGGCAAGGTCTCGGCGCCGGCTTCAGGTGGCGCATTGGCCAGCACCTCGCCATTGGGGCCGCGGCCTTTCCACCACTGCTGCGACATCTGCTCCTCGATCTCGTCGATCTTCTTGAGCGTGAGAGCGCGTCCCTCGGACTTTTCCGTGGTGGTGTTCAGGTTGAAGGACGACGGCGTGACCGTTCCTTCGAAGGCATGGGCGGCCGCTTCGCGTTGCCGGAGCTTGCGGAGCATGTCGAACTCGCGCCGGCGCACAAAGTCGTTGCGCTGGCGCCGCTCGATCATCTCCTTGAGCATTTCCCGGCTGTAAGCCTGGTCAGGGAGCGTGGAATCGGCGGCCGCATTCAGCTCCGACCAATCCTTCAGGGGATTGCGGACGAACTTCGCCACCTTGGAAAGGAGGCGGCCCGTTTCTTCCTTAGCCATCTACAGGAATTTCGCGGCGAACTGGAATCTCTCTTTGCCTTGCCTGCTCAGTCCCCGAACATCTTCTGCTTGAGTTCGCGGCGCTGCTGCGCTTCGAGCGACAGCGTGGCCGTGGGGCGGGCCAGCAGGCGGCCGACGCCGATGGGCTCGCCGGTTTCGTCGCAGTAGCCGTAGTCGCCGGCATCGATGCGCTGGATCGACTGCTCGATCTTCTTGAGCAGCTTGCGTTCGCGGTCGCGCGTGCGCAGCTCGAGTGCGTGTTCTTCCTCGATGGTGGCGCGGTCGGCCGGATCGGGCACCACCACGGTGTCTTCGCGCAGGTGCTCGGTGGTTTCACCGGCGTTTTCGAGAATGCCGCGCTTGAGCTCGACCAGCTTCAGGCGGAAGAACGCCATCTGCTTTTCGTTCATGTACTCGGAGTCGGGCATGGCGATGACCTCGGCGTCGGTCAACTCGGCAGGCGACTTGGCTTTCCAGTTGTTGGCGAGCTTCGGGTCTTTCTTGACCGCGACGGGAGGCGGCGGCACCAGCGCATTGGAGGGCGCCTGCGAGAAAGAAGACTTGGCAGCGGTGGAAGCCACCGATTGCGGCATGGAAGGCACGGTCAGCTGCGACAGCCGCGACACGCGGCCACCTCGCGCGGGGGCGGGTGCGGCGGTCTGAGCGGGTATCGAAGGTGTCGCCGTAGCGGAAGAAGAGGCGGCAGCCGTTTTTTTCATTGGTATCGGAGGGGCAGAAGGAACGGCAGCAGTGCGGCCGACAGTTTTGGATGGCGGTAGACCCGCATCTGCAGTTTTGGTTGCACTCCTGGCCGGGGCGGATGCCACCGGCGGCGCAGCAGACTTTGCAGGCTTGACGGGCTTCGTTGCAACGGTCGCGGCCTTGGCCGTTGGCGTTGCTGGCTTCTTTGGAGCGCTTTTTTCTTTCGTTGCCGGAGCTTTTGCAGCGGAAGAAATCTTTTTTGCCGCGGGTACAGCCGGCTTTGCAGCCACCGCTTTGGTGGCGGCGGACTTGGTTGCTGGCATTGCCTTGGCGGCGGGTTTCTTCACGGTGACTGGCTCCTTGAACGAACTGGAACGCGCTTTCACTGGGTGTCTCCTCCCAAGGGAACCACTGCGGGGCTGAGGCCCCGGGCTCCACATTGTCGGAGTGCTCGCAGCGACGAACCCCGGGGTTATACCCCCGAAAGCCCGCCAGAAACTTGCGGCGCCCCCTGCCGTAAGCCACATCTCGCCCTTAAAACGAAAGCGTGGCTGCCGGAACAGGCGCGCGATTGTATAGAGAACTCAAAACGGAAGGGAGATGTACCTGCAAACCGCTTACGTCCGTTAGCATCCCCGGCGTTGCCGGAGGGGGCAACAAGACCTGCCGAGCCCAAGCGGCCCAGCGGATCGATCCGATCATTCATACAAAAGAGAAGAAATCTTGAGCAAAAAAGCAGTTTTGGGCACGCTGGCCGCAGCCATCGCCGTTGCCTATGGTGGCAGCACCTGGTGGGCGGGCTCCAAAGTCAAGTCCAGCTACGAAGCCGCCCTGGAGGAGTTGCCGAAGCAGACCGCGCTGGTGCGCGTGATCGACCGCAAATACGAAAGCGGATTCTTCGGCGCAGTCAGCACCGTGACATTCGAGTTCGGATGCGCAGCCGACACCTCCGCCGCGCAGGTGCCCGCCGTCGCCAAGCCCGCCGAGGGCGATGAAGACGACGAGGAAACCGAGGCCGAGAGCACGCCGTTCAAGCCTGTGCGCATTACCGTGCGCGATACCATCCGCCATGGCCCGATTGCCGGCGGCACCCTGGCCGCCGCAACGATCGACAGCGAACTGGTGCTCGACGTGAAGGCCCAGGCCGAAGCCGAAAAGCTCTTCGGCAAGGCCAAGCCCCTGACCGCCCACACCAAGGTGGCGTTCAACGGCGGCTACGCGACCGACCTGACGGTGGCGCCGATCAAGCTGGCCGAAGAAGGCAAGGGACAGTTCACCTGGCAAGGCGCGCAAATGCGCGCCGAGATGAACGGCGCCCGTACCCTGGTGAACTACAGCCTGGCGATGCCCGGCCTGGACCTGACCGACACCCGCACCGGCGTGACCCTGAAAATGGGCAAGCTGGCCGGCAAGGCCGACATGAACAAGAGCGAAGGCTGGATCCTGGCCACGGGCAAGACCGAAGCCCGGCTCGACAGCTTCGAGTTCTCGGCGCCCAAGGGCCTGGGCGCCAGCGGCAGCGGCAAGCCCCTGCCCGCCGTGCTGCTGCAGAACATCGACATGATTGCCGATGCCAACATCAAGGACGGGCTCTACGAATCGATCGGCACCATCAAGGGCACCGGCAAGGTCGGCGAAACCAAGATCGACAAGTTCGAGATGACCAGCGGCGGCCGCCGCATTCATGCCGCCGGCTACAAGAAGCTGGCCGACGCGTGGATGCAGTCGGCCGCCATCAACGGCTGCGGCAAGGGCGGCGGCAAAGCCTCCCAGGCCGCCATGCAGGCGCTGATGGACCAACTCGCCCCAGACCTCAAGGCCATGGCCAAGTACAACCCCGAGCTCGGCGTTGACAAGATGCTCGTCGAAATCGGCGGCAAGCGCGGCGAAATCAGCTACACGGCCGGGCTGGTCGGCGTGACCGACGAAGACCTGAAGGAACCCGGCATGGCGCTCCTGATGAAGCGCGGCGTGCTCAAAGCCAGCGTGCGGCTGCCGATGCAATGGCTGGAGCAGGTTGCCGCCACCGGCGCTGAAAGCGGCCAGCTGCCGCCGCCTGAAATGGTGGCCGGGCTGGTCGAGCAAGGCGAAGGCATGGGCTTCGTCAAGCGCGACGGCACCGACATCACCAGCCAGGTGGAATACAGCGAAGGCAACCTGAAGGTCAACGGCAAGCCGCTGGGCGGCATGGCCGGCAAGTAAGCCTCGGCTGAAACAAAAAAAGGTGCTGCCCCTCCTCGGGGCAGCGCCTTTTTTATTTGGCTGGGCTCAGTGCAGGCAGCGCGCCGTTACACCAGGCACTGCTCGAGCCCCTGCTCCAGTATTTCGCGCGGCAGCTCGATGCCGATGAACACCATGCGGCTCTGGCGCGCTTCGTCCTTGCCCCACTCGGGGCCCAGGTCGCTGCCCATCAGCTGGTGCACGCCCTGGAAAATTACCTTGCGCTCGGTGCCCTTCATGCTCAGCACGCCCTTGTAGCGCAGCATGCGCGGGCCGTAGATGTTGACGATGGCGCCCAGGAAATCCTCGAGCTTGGCCGGGTCGAAGGGGCGGTCGGCCTTGTAGACGAAGCTCTTCACGTCGTCGTCCGTGTGGTGATGGTGGCCGTGCCCTTCGTGCTTGTGCGAGGGGTGGTCGCAATGCTCGCCATGCGCGTGGTCATGGTCGTGATGATCGTGGTCGTCTTCCTTCAGGAAGTCCGGATCGATGTCGAGCTTGGCGTTCAGGTTGAAGCCGCGCAGGTCGAAAATGTCCTTCAGCGGCACATCGCCGAAATGCGCCTTTTGCTGGGGCGCGCGCGGGTTCATGTGCTTCAGGCGGTGAATCAGCGCCTCGGTTTCCTCGGCCGACACCAGCTCGCTCTTGCTGATGAAGATCTGGTCGGCAAAACCCACCTGGCGGCGCGCTTCCTGGCGGTCGTTCAGCTGCTGCGGCGCATGCTTGGCATCGACCAGCGTCAGGATGGAGTCGAGCAAATAGCTTTCGGCAATTTCGTCGTCCATGAAAAAAGTCTGTGCCACGGGGCCGGGATCGGCCAGGCCGGTGGTCTCGATCACCACGCGGTCGAAGTCGAGCAGGCCCTGGCGCTTCTTGGCGGCCAGCAGCTGGAGCGCCTCGCGCAGGTCTTCGCGAATGGTGCAGCAGACGCAGCCATTGCTCATCTGCACGATCTGCTCTTTCGATTCGGTCACCAGAATGTCGCTGTCGATGTTCTCTTCGCCGAACTCGTTCTCGATGACAGCGATCTTCTGGCCGTGGGCCTCCGTCAGGATGCGCTTGAGCAGCGTGGTCTTGCCCGAGCCTAGAAAGCCGGTAAGGATGGTGGCGGGAATAAGGGCCATGGTGTGCTCCGAAGGCGGAAATCTGGGAAGAAGGAAAACTGGAGAGGCAGTTTAGCCAATGCCACTCAGTTGCGTTGCCGCGGGGTCAAGCCGGCTTTTTCACCACCACCAGGCCCTTGAGGTATTCGCCTTCGGGAAATTCGATGGTCATGGGATGATCGGGCGCCGCACCGAGGCGTTCGCTGATGTAGCCGTCAACTTGGGCGTCGATGCCCGCCGAAGCCACTATTTTGTGAAAAAGGTCGGCGCTGATGCCGCCCGAACACGAAAAAGTGAGCAGCACTCCGCCGGGCTCCAGCAGTTTGAGCGCCAGCCGGTTGATGTCCTTGTAGGCGCGGGCCGCGCGATCGGCATGGGCGGCGGTGGGCGCAAACTTGGGCGGGTCGAGCACGATGGCGTCGAAGGTGCGGCCCTGTTCGATGAACTCGCGCAGCACGGTATTGACGTTGGCGTCCAGGAATTCGGCCTTCACGCCCGAACCCTCGCCGCCGAAGCCGTTCAGCGCCAGATTGGCCCGCGCCTTCTCGAGCGCGGGCTGCGACGAATCGACCGACACCAGCTCCGCGCCATCCATTGCGCCCGCGGCCTGCAGCCCCGCGAGCGCCGCTACGGTAAAGCCGCCGGTATAGCAAAAGCAGTTGAGCACCCGCCTGAAGCGCCGGTGCTGCGCCAGCTCGGCAAAGCGCTGGCGGCTGTCGCGCTGGTCGAGGTAGAAGCCGGTCTTGTGGCCCGTCGCAATGTCGAGCGACAGCTTCCAGCCATGCTCGCGAATCGTCATTTCGGTGGCGCCCTCCCCGCGCAGCCAACCCGTGACGGGCTTCAGGCCCTCGCGCTCGCGCCCGCTGGCGTCGGAGCGCTCGTAGAGCTTGTGGAGGCCGGTCGCCTCGAGCAGCGCATCGGCAATGGTGGCCTTCCAGCGCTCGACGCCGGTCGAGAGGAACTGCGCCACCAGCGTGTCGCCATAGCGGTCGACGATGAGGCCCGGCAGCCCGTCGGCCTCGCCGTGGATCAGCCGCACACCGTCGCTATGCAGGTCGAACAGCCCCCGGGCCGCCACCGCGCGGGCGCACACCGAGGCCAGAAAGGCGGCGTCGATGCGCTGCGTTTCGACAAAGCTCCAGGCCCGTGCGCGAATCTTCGAAATCGGGCTGAAAGCGGCCCAGGCCAGGAAGGCGCCGTCATGAGATTCGACGCGCACCGTTTCGCCGGAATCAGCACCGCCGCGTGCAATGGCGGATTCGAAGATCCAGGGGTGGCGGCGCTGCAGCGAGCGCTCTTTGCCGGGCTTGAGGCGGAGGGTTTTCATTTGTTGGAATCGTCTTTTCTGGGCTTGGCGCGCGCGCCCTCGGGGCGGGCCTGCGCGCGCGGATGGGCCGCGTCATAGGCCTTGGCCAGGTGCTGAAAATCCAGCCGGGTATAGATCTGCGTGGTGGCAATGTTGGCGTGGCCCAGCAGCTCTTGCACGGCCCGCAGGTCGCTGCTCGACTGCAGCACGTGGCTCGCAAACGAGTGCCGCAGCATGTGCGGATGCACCGGTGCCGCCAAACCGGCTTTCAGGCTGCGCTCGCGCAGCAGCTTCCACACGGCATGCGACGACATCCGCAAGCCCTTGCTGTTGATGAAGAGCGCCGCGGCGCCCGCCGGGTCCCGCAGCCCGGCCGTCGCCAGCGCCGGGCAATCGCCGCGCACCGCGAGCCAGTCGCGCAGCGCCTCGGCCGCCTTGCTGCCCAGGGGCACGATGCGCCGCTTGCTGCCCTTGCCGAGCACATTGGCTTCCATCGCATCCAGGTCGACCCAGCCGAGCGCCGTGTTGCTGGCGCGTGCATCCAGGCCGGTGAGCTCGCTCACGCGCAGGCCGCAGCCGTAGAGCACTTCGACGATGGCGCCGTCGCGGGCCTCGGTCCAGGGGTCGGCCTCGGGGTCGTAGGTTTCGGCGAGCCGCACCGCATCGTCCACGGCCAGCGCCTTGGGCAGCGGCCGCGCAGCCTTGGGCGCATGCACGTCCTGCACGGGGTTGAAGCCCACCAGCCCTTCGTTGCCTAGCCAGCGGTAAAAGCTGCGCCAGCATGAAAGCACCAGCGCAATGCCGCGCGGCTCGCGTCCCGCGCTGTGCAGCTGCGCCATCCAGCGCCGGATGTGCGCGGTTTGCACGCGGTCCAGTGCAAGGCCGGCTCCGGCGGCGTTGTCCACCAGAGCCTGCAGGTGAATGGCGTAGAGCTCGACCGTGCGCGCGGCCAGCCGGCGCTCCACGCGCACGTGCTCCAGGTATTTTTCTACCCAGCGCGTGTCGGTCGTCTCAGTGGAGGTAGCCATTGAACGCATTGTTCACGACAGCCAAAGGCTCGCGCAATGCACCCTTGAAAACCATGCCCCAGCGCTGCCAGCAGCGCGTGCTGGCAGCGGCGTATTGAACGTCGAATTCCTTGTCGAAACCAGCGGCCCGCACCAGGCGCTCCACGCGCCACAGGTGATAGGGCTCCGACACCACGATCACGCTGCGAACGCCCGCCGCCTGCAGCAGGGGGCGCGAGAGCGCAAGGTTCAGCCGGGTAGAAGTGGAGGCCGGCTCCAGCAGCAGCGGACCGGCATAGCCTTGGGCGCGCGCGTGCTGCTGCATCACCTCGGCTTCGATGCGGCCGTCTTCCTTGTCCACACCGCCCGAGAACGCCAGTTGCTTCACGCGGCCCGCGTTCGCGAGCGCGATGCCGGCGTCGACCCGGCCTGTCAGGCAGGGGTTGGGCTTGCCATCGAGGTAGGCGCGGTTGCCCAGAATCAGCGCGGCATCGGCCGTGCGCTGGGGCGGGTTCCCGAGGGTCTGGACCGCATGCCGCCAGACAATGGCCGCAATGGCCAGGTACGCCAGCAGTCCGCCGAGCAGCACCGTCCACAACACGGGCCGCACGGCCCGCCAGGACCGGTGCCGCCCGCTCAAGGCCGCAGCCGCGACAAGGCGCCCGAGGCCAGTTCGGCGATGCGCTCGAGAAAGTCGGTGCCCATTTCGGCGTTGAAGCGCTGGGCGTCCGGCGAGGCCAGCACCAAGAGGCCGAATGCCGGCGACTCGGCATCGGGCCGCAGCGGAATCAGCGCGATCGACATGGCGCCGGCCGGCTCGGGCAGCCAGTTGGCCGCCTCGAAACCCGAATTGAGCCCGCAATAAGGCGATGTGAGCGAGGTGGCCAGCGCCTTCACGTCGTCGCTCACCCACTGGGCGTAGGCCTCGTTCAGGTAGTCGGCCTCGCAGTCCCACACCTTGATGGCGGTTTGCGGCACCAGAAACAGCGACTGCAGGTCGACCGCAATGCGGTACGGCAGGCTGCGCGGGTCGCGCGTGGTCAGGAGGCCCTTGGTCCAGCGCTGCAGGCGGTCGGCGATGACCACGTTTTCAGTGCCGTGGCGCACCATGTCCATCAGGCGATGCTCCAGCGCCTTGATTTTCTCGCGCAGCATTTCGGCCTGGCGCTCCTGCAGGCTCACGGCGCGGTTGCCGTGCGGGCTGGTGAGCTGCACTTGCGCCAGCAACTGTGCATGCCGCTCGAAAAAGTCGGGCGTGTTCGCCAGGTAGTTGGCGATGTCGTCTTCGGTGATCGGGTTCATGGCGTTGGCGTGGTCGTCTTTGTTGTTTCTGAAGTTGGTCATGGCAGCTCGGGCACCTCGATGTCCCCCTCGAAAACCGTGGTGGCCGGCCCGGTCATGAGCACGGGGTTGCCCTCGCCCTCCCAGCCGATGGTGAGCACGCCGCCGTGCGTGTGCACGTCGACGCGGTTGTCGAGCAGGCCCAGCCGAATGCCCGCCACCACCGCCGCGCACGCGCCGGTGCCGCAGGCCAGCGTTTCGCCGGCGCCGCGCTCGAACACCCGCAGCTTGACGTGCGTGCGGTCGACCACCTGCATGAAGCCGGCATTCACCCGCTGCGGAAAGCGCGGATGGTGCTCGATTTGCGGCCCCTGCCGCTCCACCGGTGCCGTTTCGACGTTGTCGACCACCTGCACCGCGTGCGGGTTGCCCATGGACAGCACCGCCACCGAAACGATCGCCGAATCGGCATGCGTGCCAAGGGCCAGGTGCCAGGTGTGCCACGAGCCCGTGGGCTGCGCGTCGAGCCCGGCGGTATCGAAGGGCACGCGGGCCGGCTCGAAGATGGGCGGGCCCATGTCCACCGTCACGCGGCCGTCCTCACTCATGCGCGGCTCGATGATGCCGGCCAGCGTTTCGACGCGCACCGTGTCCTTGTCGGTCAGGTGGTGCTCGCGCACAAAGCGCATGAAGCAGCGCGCACCGTTGCCGCACTGCTCCACCTCGCCGCCGTCGGCGTTGTGGATCACGTATTGAAAGTCGATGCCCTCGCCCGCGTCTTTCGACGGGGGGCGCACCGTCAGGATCTGGTCGGCGCCCACGCCGAAGTGGCGGTCGGCCAGAAAGCGGTATTGCGCGGCCGTGAGGCCCAGCGTGCCGCGGGTTTCGTCGAGCACGACAAAATCGTTGCCGGCTCCCTGCATCTTGGTAAAGCGGATTCGCATCGGGCGATTATCCGCCCCTGGCGTGCCGCAGCTGGTCCAGGGCCCGGTCCAGAAACGCCAGCCGGTCTTGCCCCCAGAAACGCTCGCCATTCAGGATGAACGTGGGAGCGCCGAACACGCCCGCCTCTATGGCATCGGCGCTGTTGGCGCGGTAAGTGGCCAGGGTTTCGGCCGACTGCTCCAGCGCCTGCAGCAAGGCGCCGTCGTAGCCGTTTTCATCGGCCACCGCGATGCGCACCGCCGCTTCTGAGGTGTCGCGCTCTTCGGCCCACAGCGCGCGCAGCAGCGCATGCGAGAGCGGCTGCGCGTCGAGCCCCTTCAGCTGTGCGGCAATCACCATCCAGCCGGGGTACTTGTTCCAGTTGGGATCGACCGGGGCGCCCTTGGGGTAATACGCCGGCTCCAGGTTGAGCGGCATGCCCAGGTAGTCGCGCCAGCGCGCCAGTTCGAGCGCGTGGTACGTGCGGCGCGGTTCGGGCCGGGTCTTCAGCGGAATGCCGCCGGTTTGCGGCACCACCGCCTGAAAGTCGTAGGGCTTGAGGGTGAGCCGCACATGGTGGCGGCGCACGATGTCTTGCAGCTGCGGGCCGCCCAGGTAGGCCCATGGCGAAGAAAGGCTGTAGTAGCAGTCGAGCGCGATGGGGGTGGAGTTTGTCGTCTTCGTCGTCATCGCGGAATTATCAAATCAACTCCGGTCAGCCGCAGCGCGCGGCCACCACAAGCCCCTGCGGATCGACATCGACGTTGAGCCGCGCCGGATCGGCCGGCGTTGGCAACGGCGTGCCGGCCGGCGAGGTGCGCGCAGACGTGGAGCCGGTGCGGGCGCGCATTTCTTCCAGCAGCAGCGGGTCGAGAGAGCGGCCGAGCGCGTAGCGGGCCTGCGCGGGCTGGCAAGCTTCCTCGGCGGGTACGGTCACGAAGGTCGGCGGCGGCGGCGCCTCGGAGGTGAGAGGGCGGAATTCAGGCTGCGACTGGCAGCCGGCGATGAACAAGGCCGTGGCGCAAAGGGCACCCGCCACGGCTCCACGCGCACGAATGGAAGAAATAAAACCGGATTGCTGAGAAATGGGCATGGCGTCTCTTGCTTCTTCCAATGGATCGTACCTTTCTACGCCCATAGCGGCGTGCAGCCAGCGCAATCAACGCAGCACAGAACTCTCGGCCGCCTGCCTGATGAGCCGATCCCGATCCGCGGGCAGAAGAAAGCCTTCGGCAGACGCCTTCTCGGCCGCCGCGCGCACTGCCGCCTGGTAGCCCTCGTGGCTGCCATAGCGTTCTTCGAGCGAAAGGCGCGGGTCGCCGCTCGCAAGGCGCTCGGCACGCGTGCGCGCAAACGGCACGTAGCCGCCCACGTAGTTGCACACCTGCCCCTTGTGGAAGCCCGCGGCGGTGATGTTGAAGCCCAGGTAGGTGCCCAGCGGCGCCATCACGAGTACGGTCGGTACGCCGTCTATCTCGTTGCCGTCGGCGTCGACCTTCGGCACCTTCATGGCAATTGCCTTCCCGATGCGCGGCGGCACGCCAGTCGGTACGCCAGAGGCTTCAGAGTGGTTGAATTGCGGCCCCCAGTCGTAGTCGAACACCGGAAACGCAAAGTTCTCCGGCAAGAAGATCGAATCTGGAATGCCGGGCACACCGCTCGGAAAGCCCATTGCCTTCTTGTTGGCCTCGACCAGCGTCTTGCCCGCAAGCGTGGGCCAGCGGCTGGGCGGAGGCGGTGTTCCGTTCAGCACCCAGTCGCGCATGGCCAGGCGCAGCACGTTGGTGATTTCTGTGTGCGGCACCGGATTTGCCGGCAGCGTGCCGGTGCCATAGCTGTTGCCGGGGCAGCTTGCGCCGGTGGTGGTTGCCGGCATGTGCGTAAAGCCGCCCGCGCCGCCGCCATGGTGAGAGCCCGGCACGTAGTAGCGCCGCACGTTGCGCGGCAGCGGAATATCCGCATCGCCCGCCGTGCCGATCCACTCGGGCGTGAGCTTCAGCGCATACACCTCGGCCGAACCGAAATGCTCGATCACCTTCGGACACGTGTCATTGGTGCTGCAGCGGGAAAAGATGCTGCCTGTGGGTTGCTTGCGCACCGGGTCAGGCCAGTCCGTCCACCACTGCGGGCCTTCGCTGCCCTGCTGGTAAAGCTCCAGCACGCCGTCCGGCTGCGCCCAGCGCGAGTTGGCCGCAACCCGGCGGCCCGCGATGATGGGCCACGCCCCGTCGTACACCTTGCGGTTGCGCTCGTCCTGGTTCAGGCCCATGAAGATGAACTGCCGCACCATGTTTCCGGACTGCGACACACCCCGCACCGCCGTGCCCTTGACCAAACCCGACACCGGATTGCGCGTGCCGAAGTCGTCGGCCGCCTCGTAGCGAAAGAAAGTGCCCACGTCGCGGAACGCTGCCATGCCCACGCCCAGGACGTAGGCGTTTTGCGCCGGGTACACCACCTGGTACAGCAGGTTGGCATCAAAGCCGTTGCGCAAGCAGATATGCACCGGCAGATTGCCGGGCGCATTGGCAGGGTCGATGTCGATGGGCGTGCCCGGAAACGGATTACCCGCATCGCACTTTGCAAACGCCCAGTCGCCCGCCGCAATGGCCGGGCCTTCGGTAACAACGCCGTCGACCGTCTCCCTGAGGTGCGTCTTCAGCGTTGCCTTGGTGGTGTCCAGCGTGGCAGGAAGATACGGCACCGGGTTGGCCTGCACCATCAGCGGCTTCGAACTTGCGCCGCCCTGGTTGACGATGCGCGCGAAAACCTCGCCTGCCACCGGTACGCCGTTCACCTTGGCAATGGGCGCCGCCACCCAGTGATTGGTGCCTGCGGCCCGGTTGGCCGGCACGCCCGTGTTGCCTGCGTTGTCTGCCTGCCAGCCGCTGCGAAGGCCGATGTCGCCCAGTTCGCGCTCCTCCACAACAATGGTGCCCGCGCCGCCGCGGTTGGGCACGTCGTGCCACATGAAACCGCTCACCCGGTTCATGTCCACCGGCTTCACCAGATTGAACGAGGTTTCATACCGCACCTTGCCACCGGCCGTGTCCGCGCCCAGCTTGATGTCGGTAATGACGCTGTTGTGCGGATCGTTCGGGTCGAGCTCGCCAAAGGCCCGCCCGCGAATCTGCTCATACGGAATCGCCTGCCCGGTGAGCGGCGCGACATCGTCGATCACGATGCGGGTGACACGGGCCTCGGCCGGCGCGGCGGCCATGACGGCAGCCATGGCTGCTGCTGCAGCAAGCCAATGCAGACGCGACTCGCGGCGCCCGTTCGGGCTGTTGGAATGCATGTTGTCTCCTGTTCTTCTTGCGATGCTCCGACGCAGTCGGCGCCTTGCATCGTCACGATTCGGAGACACGCCTGCAATTCGCGTCTTGCTTACCCAGTCTTGACCGATGGTTAAGGAGCGGCCCCGCGCACCGGTGCCACCGCCTCGTCGACCCCGCGAATCGGCGTTCCCACCCAAGCCAGAACCGCGGCCGCCACCAGCAGCAACCCCGCCCCCGTGAACAACTGCGGCAGCGACACCACCTGCAGCAGCCACCCCGCCGCCGCCGATGACACGGGCACGAGCCCCATGAAGATGAACATGAACAGGCTCATCGAGCGGCCCAGCATTGCCGGCGGCACGCGCTTTTGCACCCAGGTGAATACCGCCACCTGCATGAAGCCGCCGAGCACGCCCACCAGCACCATCAGCAAGGCGCCCTGCCAAGCGGCTGAGATGCCGCCCATGGGCACAAACAGCAGCCCGATGGCGATGTCGGCCAGCAGCACGCTGGTGCCCAGGGTGCCGATGCGCAGCCCCGGCCGCAGTCCCGACACCACCATGCCCAGCAAGGTGCCGGCGCCATGCGCGCCGACCATCACCCCAAGGGCCGAAGCACCCAGACCCGGCCGGCTTTCCGCCAGCACCGGCAGCGCGATGTGCAACGGGCCCAGCACCAGCACGGCGACCGCGCCCCAATAGAGATAGAGCGTGCGCAGCTGCGCATCGCCCCAGACGTGCCGCACGCCGCTGACCATGGAGGCCCAGATCGGCGCGTGCCGCGCGGGGTCCGCGGGAAGGGTGCGCATCTTTACGTGGGCGAGCGTCCAGGCGGACAGGGCGAAGCTGAAGGCGTCGAGCGCGAGGGCCACCGCAATGCCGCCTGCGTTCTGTACGCCACCCGAGCCATCGCCGAACAGCGCAATCAGCACGCCCGCCGCGAGCGGCCCGACGAACATGCTCAGCTGGCGCACGCCCATCATCACGCCGTTGGCGGCGCCCAGCTGCGCGGGCGCCAACGCGTGCGGCAGGATCGAAGTGCCCGACGGGATGCTGAAGGCACTGCTGATGCCCAGCGCCAGCGACAACGCGTAGATCGCCGGCAGCGTCAGCACGCCTTGCCACACGCCCAGCGCCAGCAGCCCCAGCAGCACGAAGTTGACGTGCTTGGTAAGCATCAACACGCGCTGCGGCGAGAAGCGGTCGACCACCGCGCCGCCCAGCAGAATGAATACGGCGCGCGGAATGCCCACCAGCGCCAGCACGGTACCCAGCGCCACCGTGTCGCCGGTCAGGCGCAGCACCAGCCAAGGCAGCGCGAGCAGGGTGAATTGGTCGCCCAGCAGCGAGATGGCGCTGCCGGTGATCAGCCAGCGGAAGTTGCGGTCCTGGAAAAGGGCCGCGCGTGCGGCCGGGTCTGTTTTTTTCGTTGTCATGTCGGTCCTCTGAAACAGGGACCGACTGTGCGGGCTCACGCTACGTGAGGGTCAAGCACTTTCATCGACGGGCGACAGGAATTCGCGCACTTCGCGCCCGAGCGGCAGGCCGGCCAGCAGCAGCGGGTGCCCGAGATGCAGGGTGGCGAGCTTGGCAAACAGCGCGGTGTTGCCGCCGCAGGTCTTGTGCAGCAACGCCGCCCAGCGCTTGCGCAGCGCCCGCGCCTTCGCACCATCGCGCCGCTCGCCCGCCCGTAGCAAGGCCCGGCCCTCGGCATCGATCGCCTGCGCCTCGGCGTCGGGCATGGGGGGCAGGCGGAATTCCACGCTGCCGCAGTGCTCCTGCATCAACCGCACACGCAGCTGGATAGCCGACTCCATGAACTCCATCATGTCCGTAGGCGGCGCGCCGCCCTGCCCGCGCACCTTTGACTCCTGCCGGAACATGGCGCCCCAGCGCTCCATCAGCGCGTAGTTGCCGCCCATCCAGCGCACCATCAGCATCGTCCAGCGGCGGGTGAGCACCTGGCACTCCCACGTGTCGATGCCACCGCCCGTGTCCATGTAGCGCCGGACCTCGGCCTGCAGCTGCAGCCAGTCTTGCTCGACGCCGACATACGCGCCGAGGATCTGCTTCAGCTCGCCCGCCTCGAAATAGCGGCCAAAGGTGGTCATCAGCGAAAGCGTCTGCACCCAGTCGTCCATGCTGGGGCTGCCACCCTTGCGCAGCATGCCGTGCATCAGCGCCAGCCGCTCGCGCAACTCGGTGGCCTGGCGGATCTGGTGGTCCAGCGCGTGCATCTGCTGCTCGATGACGCGCTCAGGGGCAGCTTCGCTCCCATCGAGGAGAGGCCCGATCTCGGCCAGCGCCAAGCCCAGGTGCCGCAGCGCCTGGATCGCGTGCAGGCGCGCGACGTCGCCTTCGGAGTAGAGACGGTAGCCGGAGTCGGAGCGGCCGGAGGGCTTGAGCAGGCCGATCTCGTCGTAATGGTGGAGGGTGCGGACGGTAAGACCGGTGGAGCGGGCGAGGTCGCCGACTTTGATGCGCATGGGGGGATTGTGGCGCTGCGGGCGTTTCCTCAAACCACGGTCTGTTGGCACTTTGACAGCAAACGCGGATATCGCCATCGCCCGACGATGTTCGCGCATGCTGGTTCCAGTTGCCATGCGTTCCAGGTTCTATGCGGCCTCGGTCGAACGTCTTTGCGAGCTGATGCGAAAGGCTGGCTTCGAGAATGTGAAGCGACTCGACGCAGCGTTCTATCAGCCGGTGTTGGTCGGTACCAAGCCTACATGTGGATAGCTTGTATCCAAGGACAGAATGCGGCCAGAACCGGGCACCCGCCGATATCCGCTTAGGAGCCCGCCAACTTCACGCCAGGCGCGCAGCACGCTGCCGATGCGTGTACCTTCCCAGCATCGATGGCGGGCGCGGCCAGCTCATCCAGGATCGGGCAGTCGAGGACGGCGCCGCCCGCGCAGGCGGTGTCACAGCTGCGCACGAACGCTGCCATGCTCTTCTCGAGTGCCTGAAGCTCGGTCAGCTTTGCGCGCAGTTGCGACAGGTGAACGGCCGCGATGTCACGAAGTTCTGAGCACGGCCGATTGGCGTCGTCGGAAAGGCCAACCAGCTCGCGCACCTGTTCGATGACTTTCCAGGGTTTCATCGATTGCTCCTTTGAAGACAGACTCAAGGTCCAACCGCAGGTTAGAACCTCAAGTGGCTTGAGGAGCAAGCGCTTTCTGTGAGTCGGCCTTGCGCGCAATGGATGGCATGGCCATCATCATGTTCGGGCAGCGGGAAGCCTGAGGATGGCCATGTTCGTACGACTGCTGCGAACGCTCGATGCGCGCCGATGGCACATCTGGGGGCGCTCAACTCATTGACTCCGCTTCTTTGCTGCCCAACGATATGCACACGGCCGTCAGCGACCCGGAGGTAACCGATCCTTGGCGAGTACAGCAATTCGAATCGAAGGGTCAGCCTTTCAGTTATGACGAAGCCGAGTCCCTTTTGTCGGCCGGCAGAATGCGGCCAACACCGGGCCTTCGCAACAACGCCTCAGTCGAGCGAGTTTCACGAGGAGCAGGGATGTTAGTTCGCAGCATTGCTATTGCCGATTTCGATGCAGTCCATCGCTTGCTGACGTGCAACGGGTGGGCCCATCGCGTCGGTAACGTTGAAGAATTCGGCCGGCTGATCTTGGCTTCGCAGCGAGCGTTGGTTGCGGTGGCAGACGACCAGGTCGTCGGTTTCGCTCGCGCAATCACCGATGGAATTTCAAACGGGTACTTGTCCATGGTGGTGGTTTCTGAGTCGCACCGGAGGCGAGGCATCGGGCAGGCACTCGTCGAACGCCTTGTCGGGTCGGAACCGAACATTACCTGGGTGCTTCGAGCCGGACGAGAAGGCGCGGCAGGATTCTTCGCGAAGCTTGGCTTCATCGCCTCTGCGACCGCTATGGAGCGCCTGCGAAGTTAATGTGGATGAACTGTCGGCCGGCGCAGAAGACAAAATGCCGCCAACGCCAAACATTGGCGGGGTGAAAAAATCCAGACTAAAGTCAAAGCGCCATGACCTTGCTTGCTGATCGTGAACTGCAGGTCCTCCTCGAAAGGGTGCAAAAACTTTTGCCCTTGGAGTCGACCGATCTTCGCCAAGCGAACGTTCGCTCGACTCCGCTCGATCTTGATGCAACGGTCGGACAAACTGCACTTGCCAACGACCCCGAAATCCTGCTGCGCTTTGCGCGATAGTTCATTTTGGATGGCAAATGAATCTGTTACGAGCTTTCTCCGCCGTCATTGCTTCCGCATTGCTGGTGTACACCAGCGCGGCATCTGCACAACGAGCGACCGAAGCATCGGCGAGCGAACGCGAGATGTTGGAGGCCATCGAGACTCTCAATTACTCGAGGGCAGAAAAGCTCCTTCAGCGTGGCTTCGTTCCAAACACGCCATTCTCGGGATCAGGTACTTCGGCAACGCATGTCGCCGCACGCATCGGTGATGCAAGGATGCTTGCGCTTTTCGTTGAACATGGCGCGATAGTTGATCTGCCGACACAAGACACCAGGAGGGATTCGCCACTCTTGATTGCCGCAGGTGCGGGAAATCTGGGGACAGCTCACTATCTACTGGCTCATGGTGCAAATCCGAACTACCAAAATGGCGTCAAGAACAACGACTATGCCGTCGCTCACTACGCGACCGCGAGTCAGAACGGATTGAAGATGCTGAAGTTGTTGAGTCGCTACAAGACCAACTTCAACGTGATTTCCCTGACCAAAACGTCCGTCCTGGACACTGCCATTTTCTCAGGCCATGCTGACGCTGCAGATTTTCTATTGACCAATGGCGTCGACGGAGAAGCGAAAGACCTTGCCGGATTGCGCCCTGTATGCCATGCAGTTCTTCAAGAAGACCTAGGCGTGATTCGCGTCATGGTCAAACATCGCGTCTCACTGAATCATCTTGATTGCGCCGATGGCGTGTCTGGTGGGCTCTCACCGCTGCACGTCGCGTCCGGGGCCGGATCGATAGAAATCGTACGCGTGCTAACGAAGGCTGGCGCGAGCTTGGAATTGCGTTCGACCCGAGGAATGCTCGCGGAAGATCTCGCCAAGGCTCAGGGGCACACCGAGACTGCATCCTACCTAAGAGGGCTGATGATGGAGCGCCGAAAGCGGGGCGCGCGTGGCTAAGATCGCGGTTAACGAGAGCTCGAAGCTCATGTCGACGGCAGAATTTGGGGAAGCTATGTCACTTCGTGAGACCTTGAACAACCTCGAAGGGGCCATCTCGGCCGCCTGGACCAACTCGCCTGACGAATACCCGGATTGGAGCAGTTGGACATTCGAAACTCACATGAGGGACTTGCGAGGCCTATGGGTACTGGCAGAGCCACGGCTGAGAAACCGCGACGTGGCTCAGCAGGTCGGTTCGGATCTGATGAAGATGATTGCGGCATTCGAATCGGGCGACAAGGCCGCCGGCAGGAGCCTTGCCGGCGAGCTGTACAACCGGCAAATCTCGAAGCTGTCTTGAGAACCAGGCACCGAACATCGAAATGACAAAGCTGCTGACCCTCGATCTTCGGCGCGACGTCCCTGCACCAGAAGCGACTCCTCATCAAGCGGACCTCGCCAGGATATTTGACGACTTGAGCATCGAACTCAATGAAGGTCAGCTTTGCGGACGGAACTGGGGGCGGATGAGGGTCGCTCTTCGAGATGATCGGGAAAGCCCTGCGGGGCTGACCGACTTCATCATGACGGTCCCTTTTTGGATCGTCTCACAGCGGTTTGCGCTCCTCTTGCAAGCACATCAGTGCCAATGCGAATTTCTTCCTCTAGAAGTCACCTATAAGAAGACGAGCCTGACGGGCGAGTTCTTCGCGCTCAATGTTTTGGCCGTGGAGGGAACGGCAATCGATTTGTCTCAGTCGAAATTTGATCCGCGGCTGCTCAAACACGGCTTGATGAGGGATGTGAGCAAGCTCGTTCTGAAGCCCGACGCATTGACCTCTACGCCGCTGGCATATCTACCGCAAATCGGTCAGATTGCAGTGCAAGATGGGTTGTCCAAAAGAATCGAGCGAGAGCTTCTTGGCGTGAAATTGCTAGAGCCTTCAGTCTTCACCAGTTGATTGATGAAGCTCCCGCTCCCCTAGGACAACAATCGGCCAGACGCCGTCATTCAACGTTGAGAGGCCCAATTCGCTCGGAAACAGACATTCGGTGCGCGTGCACACAAACTGGTGGCCATGAACAATCCACCGGAATCACAGGCCATATCTTCTAGGAGGCACGCGACCTCATGACCGAGGAATCGAATCTGCGCACGCCTGCTACTCGACGTTAGTCCTCTCATGTCAAACGCTAGGCATCGAAAATGCGAAAAATTCTCTGCACCCTGGTTCCCGCAATCGCCTCGGCGGCCGCGTTCGCGCAGCAGTTGCCTATCGAACTCCCAACGCAACAGGTTTCTCCATCGTTCCCAGATACCGGGTCCCGACCTACGGATGCACAAGCCCGGAAATTGGTTGAGCAAACCTACGCCTACTTTGCAGCGAAAGATGAAGGGCGCTTTGCGGATGCGTACTCAACCTTCTCCATAAGCCAGAAGCGGGCGGTGTCATTCGATGGGTGGAAAGCCCTGCTTGAGGACTTCTACCGCAAGGCGGGAAGCGGGCAAGGAAGGAAACTTCAGAAAATTACCTGGTACAAAAATCCGCCCAACACCCAACCCGGCGTCTATGCGGCGGTCGATTTCACCGGCCAGTTTGCCAATCTGAGCCTCTATTGTGGCTTTGTCGCATGGCGCCAGCAGATGGACGGGTCGTTCGAACTGGTTCGCGAAGAAGCGAATTCAATCGAGAAGTCTGTCGCGGAGAAAATGACTCCCGATATGATTCAACGCGCTCGAAGTCAATTCCGATGCTAGAGAAACCGATGCCGAACCAGTCGCTCGAGCCGACGTCCCTCGACAAGGCTCGGTCCGCGGCTCAGCTTCGCCGCTAGACGGCAGTCGGCCAGAAGCTGACGGTCAGGCCTGTGGCAGGATTCAAAGATGTCGCCTCGCGTCATCAAAGAATTGAACCAGGAGCTTCAGGATGTCGTTTGTTCTTGACGGTGGCTGCCTCTGCGGAGCGGTCAAGTTCCGCGTCAAACAGGCGCCACTTAGAACCCTTGTTTGTCACTGCACTTTCTGTCAGCGGATGACGGGCTCCTCGTTCTACGCCAACTCCGTATTCCCCGTCGAGGGAGTCGAGTTCAACGATGGCGAGATACGCAAGTACGAGCACACATCGGATGTAAGCGGGAAGAAAGTCTATGTCGAGTTCTGCCCAACTTGCGGAACGACCGTCGGCCTTACCTTTGAGCGCTGGCCCAATCTGCGCGCACTCTCTCGGGGTTGCTACGACGACCCCAATGCGGTGGAGGTAGCGGCGAACATTTGGACCCGCTCGGCGCAATCGGGCGTCGCCCTGCCTGCTGAGATTGACTGCTTTGCGAAGGCAAGGCTGACCCCCGAAGGGCAGCCGGAGCATCCTGCCAAGTATCCAGTACCAGTCATGGCCCGGTAGTAGCTCAACGATGCTCAATGTCTCATTTGCGCTTGGTGGAGGCTCTCGCCGATTGGTCGATTGCACGGCCAAGGCTGTTCCTGCATCACGCCAATCGGCGCTACATCCCGGTTCCGTTCGCGTTCTTCTCGCGCGGCTGGTTGCTGTCTGACAACTGCTCCGACGGTGGGCCGAGTGCCCCGCTGTCAGCACCCGCGCTTTTTGAAGTCCCGCCGCGCCGGCTGTTTTTACCAGTGCCTGAGTAGATCTCATCGTCGTCGAAATTAACTTCGGCTTCCGCTCCGGCGTCACCGCCGCTCACTCGGCCGTGCGACGGCGGATTGGGGCCATGAGGGCCGATGGGGTCGAGGCGGCCCGCCTCATCACCAGGATCTTGTGCTCGCTTGGGCATGCCTGCTCCTTTTCATCATTTCGGCAAGAAGCCAAGATTCAATGCTCGCGGCGATGCCGTGGCGTGGGCTAAACGGGATTGCCGGTGTAGGAATTGCGCCCAGGTATTGGGGTCCTGGTCATTGACGCACCTGGCCGGCGGCGGCGTCACCTGTATGGTTGAACGCTTCGATGTCTCGACCTCAACGAGATTGCGAGCATTTCACGATAAGCTGAGCCCGGTGTTTCCTGACGGGACCGTCCTTACCTTCGGAGCCGGCGAACTGCGCCTCAAGTCTGACGAATGGTTTCACGCGAGCGCGGTCGTGGAGATCTTCCTGTGCTTAGGCATGGACGCAGCTATCCAGACACCGTGGTGGGTTGGAAGAACTTCTGGATCACCGCGAACCTGCCCTGGCGTTCATCGAGGCTTGGGCGAGCGCTGCGGACCTGGCCATTGAATTGCTTCCTCCATCCGTGGATCGTGACTCCGTGCTGCAAGAGCTCCAAGTCACCACACGCTCGACACTGGGAGCCATCGCGTACGAAACCGGAGGCATCTTGATTGATGGCGGGTGGCTCAGGATGCTGGGATCAGGGCATCCCAAGCTCACGCGCAACCTGTCTACATGGAATCAAGGTCGGTCCGACGGCTTTCTCCTTGTGGCAGATGATGCTGTGGGCGGCTTCTTTGCGATCAACGGCGGTGCACTGGGCGACGATCTGGGGACGATTTACTATTTCGCTCCCGACACGCTGGCCTGGGAGTCGCTAGAGGTTGGGCACTCCGCGTTCACCCAATGGGCGTTCACGAGTCGACTGCACGACTTTTACAGCGGCATGCGATGGGATGGATGGGAATCGGATGTAGCAGCACTGCACGGAGACACCTGCTTCAATTTCTATCCCTTTCTCTTCACCGAGCAAGGTTCCACCCGAACAAGTTCGCGTAAGCCGGTGCCCGTCGCGGAGCAATATGCCCTCAATGCGGCTAGGTCGGAGGGGATTTAAATGCCCCCCCGTCTGAACTTCTATCGCCGAGAGACTTGAGTCGGGCAGAAGCGGTTATTTAGCGCAGGCTCGAAAAGGGTTGCCCAGAACTTGAACGGGGCAGATGTGCTTCCAAAGCCGCAGGAATTCAGTATCGCGGAACGATCCTGTCACTGCGCTCAGCCCGTGTGCATTCAATCTTCCAAAAGAGCTGGATCAACCGTACGACTGCGCTGAGCCGAGGAAGTTGTCGTGGGTCGTCGCTGGATCGCCCGGCGATGCTAACGATCACATCCACAGCGACATCCTTTTCCCATTCAAGCATTGACACGGTGCGTGGCGGGCTTTCTATTGGCGGTGTCCCGAATGACGTTGCAAACCTGCACGCGGTACTCCGAGAAGAACACCTGCCGCCCCGTCTTCTTGGCCTCCATGTGTTCGGGATGGGTCGCCCAAGCCCGCAGGCCTTCCTCGGAATCAAACTCGACGATCGTCACACGTTCGCCATCTGCGGCGGTGAAGCCCTTGTGCGAGATGTAGCCGGCAATGCCTTTGGCAAGTTCGCTCATCCGAGCTGCAGTTTGTTGGTATTCGTCTTGAATTTCGGCGTTCAGTCTGGATCTGAAAACGGTCACGATCATGGGGTGCCTTGCAAGGAGAGGTGGTCTTCGACAATGAAGTGGCCGTAGTCTATGAATCGGATTCCGTCTCGTAAAATGAATAGTTCGAACGAACTTATTCTCCGATTGAGAACATGGACCTCTCCGATTTGCGCGTCTTCCAAGCCGTTGTTACGGCCGGCGGCATCACGCGAGCAGCCGAGCTGCTGCATCGCGTTCCCTCCAATGTCACGACGCGCATCAAGAATCTCGAAGACGATCTCGGCGTCGCGCTCTTCAGCCGGGAGGGCCGGCGTCTCCAGCTCTCACCGCAGGGCAAGGTGCTACTCGACTTCTCGAACCGCCTGCTGTCGTTGGCCGAGCAAGCGCGGAATGCCATGCACGAACAGGTGCCGCGCGGCGTCCTTCATCTGGGCGCCATGGAAAGCACAGCGGCCATCCGCCTACCGTCGCTTCTTGGGCAAATCCACGAGCGCTACCCGGAGTTATCGATAGAGCTTTGCACAGGCGCGCCGCGTCCGCTAACAATCCGCGTATTGTCGGGGGAACTCGACGCAGCACTGGTCGCTGAACCAGTCTCCGATCCACGGCTGGACAGCCTCGTGGCGTGTACGGAACAGCTGGTGATCATTGGTCCCGTCGGTCATCCGCCGATTCGCTCCGCCCACGACATCCGCAAAGGCACGCTGCTGGTTTTCGAGCCCGACTGTCCCCATCGGCAACGATTGGAAGCCTGGTGCGCCCGAGACAACATGGCGCCTCGACGAATCATCGAGGTCGGCTCCTACCACGCCATCCTCGGGTGTTGCGTGGCGGGCATGGGCGTTGCACTCATTCCGGCGGCCGTGTTGGACACCTACACCGAGCGCGCGAGGCTCTCGGAGCACAAGCTCAAGGGTGATTTCCGGACGGTGAGGACGATGCTCATTTGGCGCAAGGACTCGCCGCAGTTCAAAGCAAAAATACTGGCGGACCTGATCCGGGAGGAGCAGCTCGGACTGCCAAAATCATCGGTGCAGATCGTCAAACCCAAGACGGCTTGAGGGCTCGAGAGCGTGCTTGTGTGCCTTGATCGAACGACTGCTTTAGCGTGCGGCGAATGGCGGAAGTAGGCCCACTCCAGCCGTTCGCCGCGTCAGAGCCTGAACACGCTGACCGCCTGTGAGAGGCTGCCGGCCTGCGCCTGCAGCGATCCCGCGGCAGCGCCCGCCTGCTGCACCAGTGCGGCATTCTGCTGCGTGCCTTGGTCGATCTGCGCGATGGCCTGGTTCACCTGCTCGATGCCGTCGGTCTGCTCCCGGCTCGCGACAGTGATCTCGCTGATGATCTCGGTGACGCGCTGCACGCTGGCGACGATCTCCCGCATGGTGCGGCCGGCCTGACCCACCAGTTCACTGCCCGCTTCGACGCGGCCCACCGAATCGCCAATCAAATCCTTGATCTCCTTGGCCGCCGCGGCCGAACGCTGCGCCAGGCTGCGCACCTCCGAGGCCACCACGGCAAAGCCGCGGCCCTGCTCGCCGGCCCGTGCCGCCTCGACCGCCGCGTTCAGCGCAAGGATGTTGGTCTGGAAGGCGATGCCGTCGATCACACCGATGATGTCGACGATCTTCTTCGACGAGCCATTGATGGCCGCCATGGTGTCGATCACCTGGCCAACGATCGTTCCGCCCTCGGCAGCCACCGACGATGCGGAGACCGCGAGCTGGTTGGCCTGCCGCGCGTTCTCGGCGTTCTGCTTGACGGTGGAGGTCAGCTCTTCCATCGAAGCCGCCGTCTCCTCGAGCGAACTCGCCTGGTGCTCGGTGCGCGACGAAAGGTCACGGTTGCCGGCCGAGATCTGGGCCGAGGCTTCGCCGATGTTCGCCACGCCGCGGTGCACCTCGCTGACCAACCGGACGAGGCTGGTGTTCATGTCATGCATCGCCCTCATCAACAGGCCGGCTTCGTCACGGCCGGCCGGCATCACCTGGGTGGCAAGGTTGCCGGCGGCGACCGACTGCGCCACGCGCACTGCCTCGTTGAGCGGCCGCGTGATCGAACGCGTGAGCCACAGCGCAGCGGCGATGCCCAACGCCAGAGAGAGACCACTGAGCAGCAGCATCAGCCAGCGGGCAGTTCGGTAGGCCTGCGCGGCCTCGGCCGCGGTGCGATCCGCGCCTTCCTTGAGCGCCTTCTCGAACGTGCCGACATGAGCGATCACCTGCGTCAGGAGCGGCATGCATTCCTGCGTCAGCGCGCGCACGGCGTCCTCGGTTTTGCCGCCGGTCGCGAGCGACACGACCTTGCCCGCGATCACCAGGTACTGCCCCTCGAGCGCCTGCAACTGCGCGAGCAGGCGCTGCTCTTCTTCCACCGCGGCCGAGTGGGGGTCTTTCAAGATCGCGCCCAAGGTCTTCATGCCCTCGTCGATCTCGGACTGGGAGGACTTCACGAGGTCCAAGTCCTTCTTCTGCAGCTGCGCATCGCTCACCAGCGCCAAATTGCGCGCCGCGATTGCCCGTGTGCCGATCGCGAAGCGAACCCGGTTCAGCGCATAGAGCTTTCCGCCGGCCACTTCGTTGACGACCCGAATCTCATCGGCGAGCCTGGCCATCTGTTGCAGGCCGATCGCGCCGATGGCAAGCAGGAGCAGCAGCAGCAGCAGCAGCGTGAAGCCCATCCCTAGACGGGTGCCGATCTTAAGGTCTCTCATGGAATTTTTCGGGAACGAATGGAGGTTCGATTTTCCCGGGGGGCCTCGTCGCGACAGTGGGCGAACAAGGGGCGCAATGCGGTTCATTTCGGGCGTTTGCCCGTGGGCCGGCTACGCAGCGATTGCTCTCGGTCGCATACGAGAGCTTTCGACGTCAGCTATTGGCGACGAGTCGTCACCGATGCGACTACCTGTAGTAGCGGTGCGGTCCGGCGATGAGCTCGACTGGCAGCGAAAATCCCATGGGGTCTCCTCTGAATTGGCGCGCCGAGCGTTGCCGGTTTCAACTCTCGGGACAGTTCTCTAAAAGAACACCCGTGAGGTCAGTCTGCAGGCGTGCTCGAAGTTCATCGGTGAACTGCATTGTCTTTGCCATTGGCGTGGTTCGACAGAAGGTCATGCGGACCTTCTTTGGCTTGAGCCGGACGACCTCGTCAACGACCGGCGTAGCAATGGACGACTTGACATTGCCCACCTGATACCCGGAAGGCATGATCCGAACCTCCAAGGGCTTGGACCAGTCATCACAACCAGCAAGCAGCAGTACCGAAAAGAGAAGTGTTCGCCCAAGCATGAGTCATTGTGCCCCGTTGTTTACCGGGCACGACAACCGCCCAGATCAAAGCTCCGCGCAATACCAGCTCACAGGCGCACAAGCCAGCTGCGCCTCCAGCGCACTCCAGGCGCCCGACGCCACTGCGCGGTCGATATGCGCTTGATGGTGGCTTTGCGATTCCCATGATTCGACCAGCGTGAACACGCACGCGTTGTCGCTGCGGCCGAACAGCTGCACGCCCCGGCAGCCATCTGCCGACGGCAGCGACTGCTTGACCTGGTTCATGAGCTCGGCGAATGCGGAGGCGCCCTCGGGCTTGGCTTCGAAAGTAATGATGACGTTGATCGGGTCCATGAAATTTCGCGCTGCTTTCAACAAAAGAAAAAGGAAGCAGGCAGATTAGCCAGCGCCCTCCCCCGCGCCAAGACGCGAAGCTGCGAACCCATTGACCATGGCTGCGAAGCTGCCGCAGCCCCGTCCCCTTAACCCGACTGCACGCGCCGCACGTACTCCGCAGGCGTTGCCTCGAACCGCCTGCGGAACGCGCGGTTGAAATGCGCCGCGCTCTCGAAGCCCACCTTCGCGGCCGCATCGCCGGGGCCCAGCCCGGTGCCCAGCATCAGCATGCGCGCCTCTTCGAGCCGCAAGTCGCGAATGCAGCGCATCGGCGTGACCCCGGCCACCTCCCTGAAACTGTGCGCAAAGTGCGAAGGGCTCATGTGCACGTGGCTGGCAATTTCGGCCACGGACAGCGGCCGGCCCAAGTGGCGGCGCATGAAGGCGATGGCCGCCTGTATGCGTGCGCCCGCCTTGGTAACGGCGCTCGCGCTGCGAATGGCCGCCGCTGCTTCGGAGCGCAGCAGCCGCAGCACGATTTCTTCGACCGCCAGCGGCGCCAGCGTGCGGCGGTCCACCGGGTCGTCCGCCGCCAGCAGCAGGCGAGCGAAGGCCTCGACCACCTCCTGCCCCACCGGCGCCGTGAAGTTCTCGGTCACCCGCGCCGGCTCGGCCGCGAGCGTGCCGCTTTCTGCCAGCGCGACGAAAGACTTGACCAGCACATCGGGCGGCAGGTCGAGATGAATGGCGAGGTACGGCTCTTCGGCGCTCGCCCCCACGACGGTGCCCAGGCACGCGACCTCTGCGCCGAGCACCAGGCATTGGGTGGCGCCGTAGTCGAGCGAGCGGCGGCCACTATTACCGAGGTGCGCGGTCTTGCGGCCTTGCAAGACGACCACGACGCCGGGCGTGAGGCGTTGGGTTTTCTCGTAGCGAATGGGGTGGGAGAAGCGGTAGTAGCGCAGGCCGGGGTAGAGGGCGTCGGTGCGGCCGTCTGAAGAGGCTCGCGCCGCGACCATGTTCCGCAGGCGTGCCCAAGTGGCGGGAACGCTTTCAGATTTGCCATCGGCAACGGGTGAAACGGGCATCGGCTGTGTTGTGGAGAAAAGCTGGCGCTACGTGGCGCCGGGGGTGCCCCGTTGAAGCGCTTGGTGAACCACGCCAGTGGCAGCGTTGACGGTGTTGATGCGGACCAGCAGGGCGTCGTTGAGCAGGCGCAGCAAGGCGCTCAGTTCGGTGCGACTTGGAGGGAGTACTTCGCAGTCGCTCAAGGCGTTGGTGTCGATGAGCTTTTCGAGCGCCGTGTAGGCGCGTACTACGTCGTTGAGGGCGCCGGCATCGTCGCAGGCTTGCAGAGCGAGTGCGTCGAATTCGGCGTCGAGAGAAGAAGCAGAAGAACTGCGAGATTGCGGACGCGCACGGGAAGATTCAGCCATGAGATGGTCTCCAAGGTTCGCAGAGGTTTCATCAGGCTTCCAAACCCGGCCGCACCATCGGAGGACGCGACGGGGCGCAGTATATCGACGAGCTTCCATCTTTCCAGGCTCATCCGCTCCACCGAACGAGAACGAAGCCCGCGTTGATACTTGAGCCAAGCGCAACTATCTTCTGCTCAGAACCCCATTTATCCGCAAAGGTAATCCCAAGACACTCCTCCTAACCCAAGAAGGAGTGCCTCATGCCAATCGCCTTGCTCGCGCTGACCCTCAGCGCCTTCGCCATCGGGACGACCGAGTTCGTCATCGTTGGCCTCATCCCCACTGTCGCTGCTGATCTCGGCATCGGCCTGCCCTCGGCGGGCCTGCTGGTCAGCCTCTACGCGCTGGGCGTCGCCATCGGCGCGCCGGTGCTCACCGCGCTCACGAGCAAGCTGCCGCGCAAGGCGCTGCTGCTCGGGTTGATGGCGCTGTTCACGCTCGGCAATCTGCTGGCGTGGCAGGCGCCGAGTTATGAATCGCTGATTGCCGCCCGCGTGCTCACGGGGCTGGCGCACGGCGTGTTCTTCTCGATTGGCTCGACCATTGCCACCGGCCTGGTGCCGAAGGAAAAGGCCGCGAGCGCCATTGCCATCATGTTCACCGGGCTCACGGTGGCGCTGGTTACGGGTGTGCCGCTGGGCACGTTCATCGGGCAGCACTTTGGCTGGCGCGAGACTTTTCTGGCGGTGTCTGCGCTGGGCGTCATCGCGTTCATCGGCAGCTGGGTTTTCGTGCCCAGCAACATCCGCCACACGGCGCCTGCCTCGTTGGCGCAGCAGGCCAAGGTTCTGGCGGAGCCGCGGCTGTTGATGGTGTATGCCAAGACGGCCATCGGCTACGGCGGCTCGTTCATTCCGTTCACGTTTCTTGCGCCCATCCTCACCGATGTGTCGGGCTTCAGCGCGGGCGCTGTGGGCTGGGTGATGCTGGTGTACGGAGTGTCGGTGGCGGTGGGCAACATCTGGGGCGGCAGGCTGGCCGACCGCATGGGGCCGATTCCGGCGCTGAAGATCATCTTTGCGTTGCTGGCCGCGGTGCTGCTGGTGTTCAACTTTGCAGCGCCGCACAAGTGGCTGGCGCTGGTGGCGGTGCTGATGTGGGGCGCAGTGGCTTTCGGCAACGTGCCGGGGCTGCAGGTGTATGTGGTGAAGCAGGCCGAGCGCTTTACGCCTCAGGCGGTCGATGTGGCCTCGGGCCTGAACATCGCGGCCTTCAACCTGGGCATTGCGCTCGCCGCATGGGTGGGCGGGCTGATCGTGACGCACCTTGGCCTGATGCACACGCCGTGGATCGGCGCGCTGGTGGTGCTGGTTTCGCTGGCGCTCACGCAGTGGAGCGGAACGCTCGACCGCCGTGCCGGCATTCCGGTGCGGGCTTCGGGCCCGGTGCCGGTGGGGCACTGAGCGGCCTCTTCTTTCTCTTTTTTAAAACGCACAACTAGGACGAACAACATCATGACAACCGACAACACCATTCCCGCCTTCGGCCTGGGCACCTTTCGCCTGAAGGGCCAGGTGGTGATCGACTCGGTGAAGAACGGGCTCGACCTGGGCTACCGACTCATCGACACGGCGCAGATCTACGGCAATGAGGCCGAGGTGGGCCAGGCCATTGCCGAAAGCGGCGTGCCGCGCGGCAAGCTCTTCATCACGACCAAGATCTGGACGGACAACTACGCAAAAGACAAGCTGGTGCCCAGCCTGAAGGAAAGCCTTGCCAAGCTGCGCACAGACCATGTCGACCTGACGCTGATCCATTGGCCTTCGCCCGGCAACCCGGTGCCGGTGGCGGAGTTCATGGGCGCGCTGGCCGATGCCAAGGCGCAGGGGCTCACGCGGCAGATCGGCGTTTCCAACTTCAATATTGCGCTGATGAAGGAAGCCATTGCGGCGGTGGGCGCGAATGAAATTGCCACCAACCAGATCGAACTGCATCCCTATCTGCAGAACCGCAAGGTGGCCGAGTTTTCGAAGAGCCAGGGCATCCACATCACGTCTTACATGACGCTGGCCTACGGCAAGGTGCTGGGCGACCCGGTGATCGAGGCGATTGCCAAGGCACACAACGCAACCACTGCGCAGGTGGTGCTGGCTTGGGCCATGCAGCTGGGCCATGCGGTCATTCCGTCGTCTACCAAGCGCGCCAACCTCGAGGGCAACCTGAAGGCGCAGCAGCTGCGGCTGTCCGATGCAGAGACGGCGCAGATTGCAGCGCTCGACCGCGGGCAGCGCCTTACCGACCCGGCGGGCCTTTCGCCGGCGTGGGATTGATACGAGTGTTTCTGCACTGAGGTACCCCAAGATCGGGCCGGGACCACGGCCCCGCGTGGCATCCTGAAGAGGGGCTGGATTCGCTTTGCGACGGCTTCTTCCTGGACTGAAACCACAGACGATCAAGGAGTCGCAATGCAGCAGCTCGGACGCAGCCTGCGCTCGCTTTTATTTTTTGGAGGCTGGGCGCTGGTGCTCGGCATGGCGAGCTGCGGTGGTGGTGGCGGCGGAGGTGGTGGCACCGCGCTGCCCTTTGCCGCCGTGGGCACTGCTGCGCCGCCCAGCGACCCGCCTGCTGCGCCAGCCACGCCGCCCGCCGCGCCACCCGCGACACCCACACCGCCACCACCAGCCGAAGAGCCGGCTGAACCGCCCCCGGCAACCAGCCGTGTTGCCACCGACACCATTGCCTCGGCCAAGACGGGCGCAACCTACCCGCTCGAGATTTACCTGCCGGCCTCTTATGACGGCGGCTCGGCCAGCTACCCCATCATCTATGCGATGGACGCAGACGGCATCTTCAACCCGCCCGACACGCGCTTTTCAAACCTGAAGAACATTCTCGACAAGCGCGGCACGCAAGCGATTCTGGTCGGCATTGGCGGCACCTCGCGCCGCGAGCAGGACTACACCATGCCCGGCGCCACGGCCTACCACGACTTCTTGACGCAGGAGCTGGTGCCCTTCGTCGAAGCCAGGTACCGCGCCGATCCGGGCAAGCGCATGCTCACCGGCCTCTCGCTGAGCGGGAGCATGGCGGGCATTGCGCTGTTTCTCGAAGGCGCAGCCAACAACCTGACGTTCTCGTACTTCCTGTCGTTTGAAGGCGCGTATGCGCACCAAGGGCCGGAGTACGAAAACCTGGAGCAGCAAATGCACGACGCCCTCAACGGCAGGCCGTTGCCGGCAACGCTCATCCTTACGCGCTGCGACAACCAGGACGAGTGCAACTTTGCGCCGGTCGATTCAATGTTCAATCGGCTCCGGGGGCGCGGCTACCAGGGCCTGGCAGTAGAAGAAACAACCTACTCGACGACGCACACCGAAACCGACATTCCGTCGTTCGCCGATGCGGTTGCAAGGCTGCTGCCGTAGCCCCGGTTCTTCTTCGGCTGCCGGTCAGAAGCGGTCGGCAAGCCCCATGGCCGGGTCGCTCACCGAGTGGCGGCCGGTTTCTATGCGGCCCGCAAAGCGCCGGTAGAACGATGGGTCGGCGTCGCAGGTGACGACAAAGTCATACCACTGGCCGCTGGCGTCCAGGCTCCAGCGCATGGCGGTGTCGCCACCGCCCTTGACGCGAATGCGCCATGAGCCGTCCGGGTGGGTGCCGTACACGCCGTTGTTGTCGTGGTCTTCGTGGCCTTCGTGGCCATGGCCTCCATGCCCGTCGCGTCCGCGGTCGTCGTGGCGGCCCCTGCCGCCTGCCTGGTAGGCATCGGGCCGCGGGTAGGCCTTGTTCGACTGCACGGTAAAGCGGCAATCGCGCCGGCCGTCGTTGCGCATCTGCAGGTAGATGTCGCCGCGGCGCGCGTCGTAGCCCACGCGAATTTCTGGCGCGGCCGCACCGCCCGCGCGCAGGCGGTTGAGGTCGCCCTTGAACTGGCGGTGATAGCCGTTGGGGCCAAGCACCCACAGGTCGTACAGGCCGGCGTTGTCGGTCATGGCGTTCCAGTAGCCGTCGAGCTGCTTGCCGGGCTCCACCACGTAGCGGCGCGGTATGCGGTCGGCCAGGTGCAGCTTGTCGTACACATGGAACACGGCGGCAGCCTTGCCGCTGTTGGCAAACAGCAGCTGAACGCGGCCGTTGAGCGCATCGCTGCGCGCGCTGGTGTGCAGCTCGTAAGGCAAGGCGCGCGAGGGCCGCACGCCGGTGGCCTGCACGGGCAGGTCGGCGTCGGCCATGGGCACGATCTTGGGCAGCGCCTCTTGTGCGGTGGTAAGCGCATCGGCCTCGGCCTTGGTCTTGCGGCCGGCCAGCGTGGGCAACGGCTCGTCGTTCGGGCGCTCGAAGTTGAAGGCGCTTGTCAGGTCGCTGCAAACGGCGCGGCGGTGCTTGCTGATTTGCGGCTCTGCAACGCCAAAGCACTTTTCCAGAAACATGAGGGTCGAGGTGTGGTCGCACACCTGCGAGTTGACCCAGCCGCCGCGGCTCCACGGCGACACAATCCACATCGGCACGCGCGGGCCGGGGCCGTAGGGGCGGCCGTCCATGGCGGGCTGCTTGGGCGTGGCCGGCGTGTAGTTGTGATATTCCACGGCCACGTCGGCTTCGGCCATGGTGGTGGCGCCGGCCAGCGATCCGTCGGGGTTGCGCGAGGGCACTGCCGGCGAAGGCAGGTGGTCGAAGAAGCCGTCGTTCTCGTCGAAGTTGATGAGCAGCACGGTCTTGCTCCACACCTCGGGGTTGGAGGTGAGTGCGTCCAATACTTCTTGCACATACCAGCCGCCCTTGGCCGGGCTCGAAGGGCCGGGGTGCTCGCTGTAGGCTGAAGGCGAAATGATCCACGACACTGCCGGCAAGGTGCCGTTGCGAATGTCTTCCTTGAAGGTTTCCAGAAAGCCGTAGGGCATGGTGTTGCCGAAGCCCTTGGCCAGAGGGCTCAGCGGGTCGTCGATGGCCGCGTCGTAGAACGGCCCTGCGGCGGTGACCGGCTGCGTGATGTCGGTGGCGGGCACATACACGGGGCGGCGGGCCTCGGGCATTTGCTCGATGGCGGTGCGCCAGTGCCTGAAGCTCATCATCTCGTTGCAGCCGAAGTTGTCGATCAGGCTCTGGTAGACCTTCCACTTGACGCCGGCTTTTTCGAGCCGGTCGGCATAGGTGGTCCATGTCCAGCCCTCGGTGGAAGCGCCAATGTCGTTGCCGGCGTTGAACTGGTTGTTGAGCACGGCCAGCTGCACCTTGCTGCCGTCGGCAGGGCTGGTGCCGTTGGGCCCGTTGGTGCCGCTCCAATAGAACAGGCGATTGGCAATGGTGCCGGTGTGCATGCCACAGTGGTAGTGGTCGCACAGCGTAAAGGCCTCGGCCAGTGCGCGCTGAAACGGCACTTCGGCGGTGTCGTAGTAGCCCATCGACAGCAGGTTCTTCACGTCGGGCCACTTGAACATGCGGCCGTGGTCCCACGCGGCCTGCGAATCAGACCAGCTGTGCGGCGTGCTGCCCGCGCGCTGCGCGTTGCCCTTGCTCTCTTCGAGCCGGTAGGGCGTGTAGGTGCTGGGCGGCGTGGTCTTGGTGTAGGTCTGGTGAAAGATGGTCTTGCCGTTGGGCGCGGGCACGGCAAAGCGGTCGCCATAGCCGCGCACGCCCTTGAAGGTGCCGAAGTAGCTGTCGAACGAACGGTTCTCCTGCATCAGCAGCACGACGTGCTTCACGTCCTTGATGGTGCCGGTTTCGTGGTGCGCCGGAATGGCCAGCGCGCGGCGGATGCTGGGCGGAAAAGTGGCCAGCGTGGCGGCTGCAATGCCGGTGCCCGTGGCGCTCTGGAGAAACTTGCGACGTGTGGTCATGGTGGGTTGGTCAGTCTCGAATATTTGATGGTTGCGCCTCAGGGGGCGTAGCTCACGGTGGGTTCGGTGACGCCGGAGTCGGGCGCGGCCGATCCGGCATCGGCCTTGCCGGCAGTGTTGTCGCCACCGTCTTTTGCCGTGGCCGTGCCGCTGAAGCCGGCGGCGGCACCGCCGCCACCATCGCCGCCGCCACATGCGGCCAACGCGAAGGCCATGACCGAGAGCGCGAGCGGCGCGCGCAAATAAGAAAGCCGTGAATGCATGGAAGAGTCACTCCTGATTTCGCCAAGGCAGTTTGAATGGCCACGACGAACGGCAGTGTCTCCGCCACCGCGCATCAAGGCAACATCGAGCGTACGAAGTCGCTGTGACACAGCGATGTAGTAGCAATGCGAACCTTGGTAAGCACTACCGGAGCAGGTCAGTCAAAAGTTGACCACTGGCCTGAAGCGAAACACACGGTTGCGCGCTTGCCGTTTACCCGCACCTGCTCTTCGTCGAGTTGCGATGCGCTCGAAGGATCGACGTCGAACGCGACGCCGAGTGCGCGCGCCACGTGGGCATCTTCAATGGAAAGCTCCCAGGTCAAAAACAACTGGCTGCAGTCGTTCTCAGGCCCGAAGTCGGCCGCGTCGAAAGTACTGCCGCCGCGCGGCACCACGGCATGAGGTTGGCAGGTGTCGAAGATCAGCACCGTGCCCCGAGCAAGCGGAATGCGATGGCCTGTGGAAGCAAAGTGAACGTCGAGCCCCTTGTCTTCGCTCACGAAGAGATTGCAGAACGCCGCACCGCCATATTGCGCGCCGTCGTGGTGGTAGCGCGCCCCGCGGCAAGCCATGAGCGCGACGTCGCTCGATGCAAGCACATCCGCCAGGCCGAGCGTGCGCGTCCAATCGGCTACCGCCTGCACGCACCGTGCGTAGTCGGGCCAGCGCGCACGTGCCCGCGCCAGCGGCATCGCCTCGACGTCGCCAGGCTCCAGGGCCAGGCGGCCGGAGATCTCGCGCTCCCAATCTGCCGTGAGCCTTGCGGGAGGCTCGGGCACATCGACCATGCCTGAGAGCACGGCATCGCCCACGCTGCGGCTGCGAATGGCGTCGCCGCTGAAGAAGTAGGAGGTCAGCAGGTCTCGCATGTCGCGCTGCGATCAAGGGTGTGGCTCATCGCAGCAGTGTAGTGAGCCGCACTGCAGGGCGCGTTGCGCTACGCGAACTCGATGACTGCCTCTTGCGCGATGTAGGGCACGTAGCGAAAGTCGCGTATGAACGTAATGCCGTCTTCCGAGAACTCGAGCTCGATGAAGTAGCCTGGCCGCACGGCGCCCGGATCGGCAAACGCCGCCAACACCTCGCGTCCATCGAGCCGGCCCGGCACCAGCTTCCAGCCCGCGAGCTTCGAGTAGTTGGTGAAATACAGCGCCACCTCGCGGCGGCCCGCGGCCTTGCGCCGCGACACAAGGTCGAGCCTCACTTCATCGGCGAGCATGGCGCGAACGCCATCCCAGTCGTGCGCATTGAACAGGCTCGCATAGCGCAGCAGCGCCGGCTGAAATGCACGGCCCGACGGCTGCGCGGGTGCGGCCCCCGAGAGTTCGCGCAGTTGCGCGCGCCCGCGATGCAGCGCGGCCTTGACGGCGGGCACGCTCAAATCGAGTTCGCCGGCAATCTCTTCGAGTGAATGGTCGAGCACGTCTTTCAGAATGACGCAACCGCGCTGCGCGGGCGCGAGTTGCAGAAAGCAAGAGATGGCCGCATGCACGGCCTGGTGCCGCGCCAGCGCTTGGTCGGGCTCGAAGGCTTCATCACCGGCAAGGTCCGATGCGGCATCGAGCGGCTCGGCCATGCGATGCACATCGTGCCGCCAGCGGTCGACTGCGCGGTTGTGGGCAATGCGAAACAGCCACGGGCGCAGCGGCGGCAGCTCTTTTTGTTCAGACAGCTGGTAGTAGGCGCGGGCCAGCGTGTCTTGCACCACGTCTTCGCCGTCAGCCACGGAGCCGGTCATGCGCGTGCAGTAGCGATGCAGCTCGGGTCGCACGTCGTCCACCAGCGCCAGAAACTGCCGGCGGGCTTCCTCGAGCGTGCCGAGAATCGACGCCTGCCCGGTGCCGTTCGGTTGCTCCGGTGCAGGTTCTGGGCCTGTGGGTTTATTCGCCGAAGAATCCATAGGAACCGATCTCCTTCATTTCGACGTTGACGGGCGGTGCCTCGCAGCGCTCGCGGATGCCCGCGGTAAACGCCTCGAACGCGGGGAGCGACGTCAGTGCGCTGCTGCCGCCTTCGCTTTCGTACGACACCAGGTGAACAAAACTCACGCCGTCTGCAAGCCGAAAGGTAGCGTAGCGCAGGCCCGCGGGCTTGGCTTGGTGGAGCGCCTCGTACACCGCGCGAACGTAGCCTTCGTTCTCGGCCACGCGATCAGCCTTCACTTTGTATTGCACCATGCGTTTCATGATTGGAGTCCTTTCCTTGTTTCTCAGGCCGGGGCCCGAATGGTTTGCAGTTTTTGGTTTCTGGACGGAAGCCACCACGCGGCAAGTGCAGCCAGTGCCGAAAGCGCAGAGCCGGTACCCATTGCGTACGCGAACCCGTGGCTGAATGCCCCTGGCGACGCAAGGCTGCCGAACTGCGCAAACACCTCGACGAGCAGCGCTATGCCGAACATGCCGCCCAGATAGCGAAACATGTTGAAGGTGCCCGAGGCCTTGCCTATCTCGAGCGGCGCCACCGCGCTCAGCACGGCGTTCTGGGCAGCGGGCATGGCCATCGAGACACCAGCGCCGGCAAGCACCAACGGCGGCACGAGCTGGGCATAGGAAAGATCGGGCGCCGCAACCAGCGCGATCCAGCCGCTGCCAATGGCCTGCAGCAGCACGCCGCACACCACCAGCGGGCGCTCGCCCCAACGGTTTACCAACCCGCCCGCAAAGGGCGCAACCACGAACAGCGTCGCAGTCCACGGCAGCAGGCGCAGCCCCGCACCAAGCGGCCCCGCGCCCTGCGCCTGCAAAAATTGAGGCAAGAAGAACACGGTCGCATACATCGGCGCGTAAAAAAGAAAGCTGGCTGCAATGCCCGCCGAGAAAGCACGCGAGCGGAACAGCCGGAGCGGCAACATGGGTGCCCGTGCCCGCTGCTCCCGCACAACGAATCCAACGGCCAGCACCACGGCCGCGCACAGCCCCCCTGCCACTTCAAGGCTGGCCCAACCGGCCTCATGCCCGCGCGTAAGGCCCCACACCGCCCCAAGCACTGCGCCGGTGGCAAGCAGCACGCCCGAAAAGTCGAGCGCGGCGGCGGGCCCGCGGCTCTCCGGAATGCGGCGCAGCATGAGCGCAACGACGACCACGCCCACAGGAACGTTGATCCAGAAGATCCACGGCCACGCCAGCCCTTCGGCCACCGCGCCGCCGGCGGCCGGCCCGACGATCAGCGCCAGCCCCGTCACGCTGCTGAAGATGCCGAGCGCCTTGGCCCGCATCTCCTTCGGGAAGGCCCCGCTCAGCAACGCCATTGCCAGCGGCATCGCCAGGGCGGCGCCCACACCCTGCAGCGCACGCGCTGCAATCAGCCATGCCGCGCTGGTAGCCGTTGCGCAACCTGCAGAGGCCAGCACGAAGATGGCGACGCCCGTGACCAGCATGCGCCGCCGGCCGAAGCGGTCGCCAAGCGCCGCTCCAGTCATGAGCAGCACCGCAAAGCTCAGGTTGTAGGCGTTGACGATCCATTCGAGCGCCTCGAGCGGGGCATCCAGGTCGAGCCGGATCGCACTCAGCGCGGTCGTGACGACCAAGGCGTCCAGCGCGATCATGAAAGACACCAATGACGCGAGGGCCAGTACCCAGCGTCTTCGGGAGATTTCTTCGGGGGTGTCTTCGGAGTGGAGTGAAGCGGAGGCCATGGTGGTTCCTTGATTGCGGGACATACCACCAGGACGTTTGGGTGGGGCAAAAGGATGCGGTCGGTATTGCATCTTTTCGAGAATGCCGATCCGGCTGCGTCATTGACCACTGACATAGGCCGCGACGATGATCCGGTGCGTTGCGAAATGCCTCGACAAGAATGGAAGCCGCCATGCAATTCAGAGGGAGTTTTTACGCGCTCATGTCCGCAGTCTGCGGCACGCTGCTCATTGCGCTGACGGCCTGCGGCGGCGGAGGCGGGGGCGGAGGCGGCGGTGCCGCTTTGCCGATACTGCCCGCAACGGGTGCGCCGCCCGCCACCACGCCATCGGCTGCTGGCCGAACGGAAACCGTGAGCATCAGCTCTGCAAAAACCGGTGCAACCTACGAACTGCAGATATACCTGCCGCCCTCTTACAGCGGCAGTTCTGCGGCGTTTCCCGTCGTCTATGCGCTGGACGGCGATGCGCTTTATGCCCCCGTCTCGCGCTTCTACAACTTGAAGGAAATACTCGAACGACGCCGCGTCGAAGCCATCCTCGTCGGGATAGGCGGCACCATACGCAGGCAAACCGACTACACCTTTCCCGGTGCCCTTCACTATCATGAGTTTCTCAAGTCGGAGCTGGTGCCGTTCATCGAATCCAGATACCGGGCCGATCCGGGCAAGCGCATCCTCACAGGGCTCTCGCTCAGCGGCAGCATGACGGGCCATGCGCTCTTTCTCGAAGGTGCGAGCGGCACGCTCACTTTCTCGCATTTCCTTTCTTTCGAAGGCTCCTATGGCTTCCAAAAGGACAATACGAACGCCCTCGAGCAGAAGATGTACGACGCGCAGAAAGGCAAGGCCATCAACGCCACGTTGATCCTCGCGCGATGCGGAGACCCTGTGGGCTGCAACTACGTGTGGGTGGGCGAGATGTATGAAAAGCTCCTGCAGCGCGGATACCCCGGCTTGACGCTGGTGGAAAAAACATATTCGACGAACCACGTCGGAGCGGATCTGCCGGCTTTTGAAGATGCGCTTTCGATGATCTTCAAATAGGCCGCAGCCCAGCTTGCAAACAAACGGCCCATCGGCGTTTGGCGCCAGAATGCGCGCATGAGCCAACAGAACGACACGCAGGAGACCGCCGAACACATTCCCTTCGAGGAATTCCGCGAGGGGCTGCCGCACGGGCGCTTTCGGGTCATCGTGAACCCTGCGCTTGTGGTGCCCTTCGTGTCGCACCGCATGCATGCAATGGCACTGGCGCTTGCACTCATCGGCCCGGGCATTGCCGCGGCGCTGGCCGGCTATCCGTGGATTGGCGGGCCGCTGGTGCTGGCCGGCGTGCTGGTGCGGTGGTCCGTCAAGAAGCAGGCGCCGCGCATCCTGCTGCACCTGGCAACGCGCGTGCCTTCGGTCTATGAGCAGGCCGGCGAGCATGGCGTGATGGAAGTGCGCCGCGCCTGAGGAGCAACGCAATGCCAACAGCAAACCTGTACGCCCGACAAGGCGGCGAAGGCCCGGACCTGCTCCTCATGCTGCATGGTATGGGCGCCACCGGGGCCGTGTGGTCGCCCATGTGCGAAATGGCAAACGCCCGGTGGGCCGGGCGCTGGATTGCCGTGGACCTGCCGGGCCACGGCGGCTCGGGCCGGCAAGACTCTTACGCGATTGGCCAAAGCGCCGCAACCGTTGCGCGCGCCGTGTTGCCGCACCTCGACCCTGCTGGCAAGCTGGTGGTGCTCGGGCATTCGCTGGGCGGAGTGATCGGCCTCGCACTGGCCACGGGCTGGTTCGGCGCAATGCCGCATCAGGTCTTTGCGGCGGGCATCAAGATTTCGTGGAACGACGATGAGCTCCGCCGCATGGAAACGCTGGCGTCTCAACCCGCCAAGAAGTTTTCGACAGAAGAAGAAGCCTGGGAGCGATACCTGAAGGTTTCAGGCCTTGCGGCAATTGCCGATGCATCAGCGGCTACCGCTGCAAGAGGCGTAGAGCGCGATACCGGCGGATGGCACCTTGCGATGGACCCCAAGGCCAATGCGGTCGGCAAGCCGCCGCTGACCGAGCTGATGGCGCTGGCGCGCTGCCCGGTGCACCTGGGCCGTGGCGGCAACGATGCCTTGGTGACGCTGGAGCAGACCCGCGCGCTCGACCCCGATGCCCGCGATCTTGGGCCGCACGGCCATAACGTGATGATCGAGGCGCCCGCGCAGGTTTGGGACTGGATGGCAGCGTCCACAAAGGCGCCGCTGGGCGGAACGCCTTCTGAAAATTCGCTGCAAGGGTAATGCGATGGAAGCGCTTTCGTTCAGGCCATTGGCCGAACACGACTTTGCAATGCTCCACGAATGGGTCCGGCGGCCCCACGTGGCCGAATGGTGGAGCGAGCCCAGCACGCTGGAAGAAATAAAGGACGACTACCTTCCCACGCTCGACGGCAGGTCTTCGACCAAGGCGTTCATCGCCACACTCGATGGCGAGCCGATCGGGTTCATCCAGGTCTATGTGGTGCAAGGCTCTGGCGGCGGCTGGTGGGAAGACGAGACGGATGCCGGCGCAAGAGGTATCGACCAGTTCCTGGCAGACGCCGGCCGACTGAACCAGGGCCTGGGCACCGCAATGATCAAGGTGTTCGTCGAGCGTCTCTTTCAAGACCCCGGCGTTTCAAAAGTGCAGACAGACCCCTCGCCCGTCAACGCCCGCGCTATACGCTGCTACCGGAAAGTCGGCTTCAAGGACGTTGGCGAAGTCATGACGCCGGACGGACCTGCGCTGCTCATGCGCTACGAAAGAGCAAACCCGAACTGATGACTGCCTCACTGCCCGAAGAGATCACCCAGCAGACTTCGAATGTGCAAGCCGTGCTCGAGCGCAAGCTCACCGCCATGGTGGCTGCATCGGCCCCGCTGATGGCCGCACTGCGCAACGTTCGTTCGCTTCAACTCCAGTCCTGGTGCATAGGCGCCGGCGCCATCCGCTCGTTGGTGTGGGACATCCTTCACGGCTTCGACCAGCATTCGCCGGTCGACGACATGGACGTCGTCTACTTCGATGCGGATGCGGCGCCGGAGCACGATGCCCATCTCGAAAAGCAGCTTCACTCGGCCATGCCAAACCTCCGTTGGGAGGTAACAAACCAGGCCGGCGTTCATCGCTGGTTCGCCGACGCGCTCGGCCAGGTTGTCGCGCCCATCGCCTCGCTGGAAGAAGGCGTTGCAACGTGGCCCGAATTTGCCACGTGCGTTGGCGTGTACCTGAACGGCGACGGAACGCTGGGCGTCGTTGCTCCGCATGGGCTCGACGACCTCTTCAGGCTGCGCGTTCGGCACAACCCGCAGAGGGCAAGCGCTGCGGCCTACCGGGAGCGTATTCAGGCCAAGCGGTTCGCCGAGCGTTGGCCCCAGCTGTCCATCGAGGCGGCCTGATCCCCGCACCCCGAACATTCAATGGCACTGACACGCGACAACTGGCCCAGCCGGGCAGCCGTACAAGCCTCGTTGGCGGCCCGGTTCAACCTGCCTCCCCTGCCCCCGCCGATTCAAGAGTGGTTTGCCTGGTGCCGCCGCATGGAAGCGCAGACTCTCATGCTGGAGGAGGCTGAATGGCGCGACGGTGACGGCGAGGTGCTTACCGGCTCGGGCGCGGTCGATGTGCCCGGCCTGCTGGCGGAAATGGAAGGCTATCGCTTCATCCTGGATCAGCAGGCAAGCACGCCCGGGCATCTGGTGTGGAGCGACGCCGCGGACACGGGCGACTGGCAGCCGCATTGGGTGGTTCTGCAAAACGCGGGCGGCGACCCGCTGATCGGCGACATCAGCCGGCCGGAGGTGCCGGTGCTGTGGGACTGGCATGGCCAAGGCCACTGGTCACCGCAGCCGCTCTACCCGAGCCTGCAAATGCTGATGGAGCGCATCGAGGTGTACACACCACCACCTGCGACGGGCGTTTCGCCGACGGTCTTCTATACGGTCCACCTCACGGATCTGGGCGACCAGCCGCTGAAGGTACTCACCGCGCTCAAGGCGCATGCCAGCTACAGCCAGTTGGCAGGTGCCAACCTGCTGAAGCTCAAGCACCAGTTGCCGTTGAAGCTGCTGGACGACAACATCAGCGAGAGCTGGAAGGATGAGCTTGTGCGCCGCTTCGAGGCGCTGGGCGCGCGAGTGCAGGTTACCGGGCGGGTTTTTCGCGCGGCGGACCCAGGGAGCTGAACGCCTCCGCCAGCGACAGCACTTGGCCGCAGTTCACCGCCTGGTAGCCCGGCAGCCGGTTTACCGCTTGTTGATAGGCATCGCTGCGCAGAATGTCGAGCATGCGCTGCACGATGGGCGCCGCGAGCGAGCGTTCATCGCACAGCAGAAAGTAGCGCTCCACCTGGTTGGAGATGAAGTCCAGCTTGAACTGCCGCGCCGGCGTTTCCACGCCGTAGCCCGCGTCGGCCATGCCGCTGGCCACGAAGGCCGCCACCGCCGCGTGCGTGAACTCGCATTGCTCGTAGCCCTTGATCGACTCGGGTGCAATGCCCTGCTCGCGCAACTGGAGATCGAACAGGTAGCGCGTGCCTGAACCCGCCTGCCGGTTGATGAAGCGCACATCGGGACGCGCGAGGTCGGCCAGCGAGTAGATCTTTTTCGGGTTGCCGGGCGCCACCATCAGGCCCTGGTGGCGCGTCGCCATGCCGATGACCTTCTGCGTGTCGGCGTTGAGCCAGGCGCCGTAGTGAGTGACGGCTTCGGCCTCGAACGCGCCAAGCGGCACATGAAAGCCCGCCACGTCGCAACTGCCGTGATGCAGCGAGGCCACAGCCTCTTCGCTGCCGCAGTAGCGCAAATCGCCCGGAACCTGCGCCGCGGCCAGGAAGCCGTGCAATGCCTCGATGGCAAAGCCGTGGCTCGCATGAATGCGCAGCAAGTTGGGCGCAGTGGGAATCAGCTTTTCTATTTCAGCGCCCAGTTCGGAGGCCAGCGAATCGAGCAGGGGCGAAAGGCGCGCGGTAATGCGCCGGTCTGCCCACACCAGCTTTTCGCCAAGCGGCGTAAGGCTGGAACCCTTGCCCCGCTGCATGGCCACGAGCGGCTGGCCAAACATGGCTTCGCCCTGGCGGATGAGCTCCCACGCGTGCCGGTAGGACACACCGGCCTCCGTGCAGGCACTTGAGAGGCTGCCGTGCTCCAGCACCTTCACCAGCAGCTCGATCACCCGCGGCGCCAGGGTTGCGCCGTCGGGCTGGCGGATGGTCCATTGCGGCTTGATGTGCACTTCATGCATGGCTTTAGGCTTTTCGAAGCATATTTAATGGGCTGGTCGCCTCATATTGTGGCACTTGATGCTGCTCCATACACTCGCGCAACCACGGGTATGGCAACTCCGAAATTAGGAGATTGAAAGCATATGACAGAGACAACACATACGGCAGAACCGGGCATCGCGGCATCCATTGCCGCCGCGCACAAGGACGTGCCCGGCGGGCTGCTGCCCGCGCTGCACGGCATACAAGACGCGCTGGGCTACGTGCCGCCCGATGCGGTGCCGCTCGTGGCCGAGCAGTTCAACCTGTCGCGCGCCGAGGTGCATGGCGTGGTCAGCTACTACCACCACTTTCGCTCTGCGCCGGCGGGCCGGCTGCTGGTGCAGGTCTGCCGGGCCGAAGCCTGCAAGGCCATGGGTGCGGACGCGCTGCTGGCGCATGCCGAGCAACGGCTGGGCTGCGGCGTGCATGGCACCTCGGCCGACGGCCAGTACTCGCTGGAGCCGGTGTTCTGCCTTGGCCTGTGCGCCTCGTCGCCGTCCATTGCAATCAACGACGAAGTGCACGCCCGCATCACGCCGGCGCTGTTCGACGAAATCGTCGAGGAAGCGCGGCAAGCCTCATGACCACCACCGTTTATGTTCCCCGCGACTCCGCCGCATTGGCGGTGGGCGCCGACCGCGTGGCCCGGCAGATTGCAGCCGAAGCGCTTGCGCGCAACCTGCCGGTGCGCATTGTGCGCAACGGCTCGCGCGGCCTCTTCTGGCTCGAAACACTGGTCGAAGTGCAAACACCGCAAGGCCGCGTCGCCTATGGCCCGGTCACGCGCGCCGACGTGGCCGGCCTGTTCGACGCAGGTTTTCTTGGCGGCGGCGCGCATGCGCTGAACCAAGGCCTGACGGAAGAGATTGCCTACCTGAAGAAGCAGGAACGCCTGACCTTTGCCCGCATGGGCGTGACCGACCCGGTATCGGTGGCCGATTACGAGGCGCACGAAGGCTTTGCGGGGCTGCGCCGGTCGCTGGCGATGGCGCCGACGGATATCGTGCAGCAAGTGCTCGACTCCGGATTGCGCGGCCGCGGCGGCGCCGCCTTTCCGGCCGGCATCAAGTGGAAGACGGTGCTGGCCGCGCAGGCGCGCCAGAAGTACATCGTCTGCAATGCGGACGAAGGCGACTCGGGCACCTTCTCGGACCGCATGACGATGGAAGGCGATCCGCTCATGCTGGTCGAAGGCATGGCCATTGCGGGCATCGCGACGGGCGCGACCGAGGGCTACATCTACGTGCGGTCGGAATACCCGCATGCCATTGCCACGCTGAACGAGGCCATCCGCAATGCGGAGCAGGCGGGTTTTCTGGGCGACGACATCCTGGGCTCGGGCCGCAGCTTTCGCTTGATCGTGCGCAAGGCCGCGGGTGCCTACGTGTGCGGCGAAGAAACCGCGCTGCTCGAAAGCCTGGAAGGCCGCCGCGGCATCGTGCGCGCCAAGCCGCCGCTGCCGGCATTGCAGGGGCTTTTCGGCCAGCCCACGGTCATCAACAACGTGATCACGCTGGCGTCGGTTCCCCTCATCCTGGCGCGCGGGGCCGACTTCTACAAGCACTACGGTGTGGGCCGCTCGCGCGGCACGCTGCCGTTTCAGCTGGCCGGAAACATCCGGCACGGGGGCCTCGTCGAAAAGGCGTTCGGCCTCACGCTGCGCGAGCTCCTGTACGACTTTGGCGGCGGCAGCGCGAGCGGCCGGCCGATCAAGGCGGTGCAGGTCGGCGGGCCGCTGGGCGCCTACGTGCCCGAATCGCAATGGGACCTGCCGCTCGACTACGAGGCCTATGCCGCCGTAGGCGCGGTGGTGGGCCATGGCGGCATCGTGGTGCACGACGACACGGCCGACATGTCGCAGCTGGCCCGCTACGCCATGGAGTTCTGCGCCATCGAATCGTGCGGCAAATGCACGCCGTGCCGCATCGGCTCCACGCGCGGTGTGGAAGTGATCGACAAGATCACGAGCAACCAGAACCGGCCGCAGCAGGTCATTTTGCTGCGCGACCTGTGCGACACCATGCTGCACGGCTCGCTCTGCGCCATGGGCGGCATGACGCCCTACCCGGTGCTGTCGGCCATCAATCACTACCCGGAGGACTTCGGCATCGAAGCCCCCGACCGCGCCGCGGCATGACCGACGAGACGAACAGGAGACACATCCCATGCTGAACCCATCGCAAGACATCGACTACGGCACGCCCAGGCGCGAGTCCACCGAAGAAGTCACGCTCGAAATCGACGGCATGCCGGTGACGGTGGCCAAGGGCACTTCGCTGATGCGCGCCGCGGTGGACGCGGGCGTGCAGGTGCCCAAGCTGTGCGCCACCGACAGCCTGGAGCCCTTCGGCTCGTGCCGGCTGTGCCTGGTGGAGATCGACGGGCGCAAGGGCTACCCAGCGTCTTGCACCACGCCGGCAGAGGCCGGCATGAAGGTGCGCACGCAAAGCCCCAGGCTGCAGGAGCTGCGCAAGGGCGTGATGGAGCTGTACATCTCCGACCATCCGCTCGACTGCCTTACCTGCGCGGCCAACGGCGACTGCGAACTGCAGGACATGGCCGGCGTGACCGGGCTGCGCAACGTGCGCTACGGGTATGACGGCGCCAACCACCTGAAGAGCGCCAAGGACGAGTCCAACCCCTATTTCACCTACGATCCGTCCAAGTGCATCGTGTGCAACCGCTGCGTGCGTGCCTGCGAAGAAACGCAGGGCACCTTCGCGCTCACCATCAGCGGGCGCGGCTTCGAGTCGCGCGTATCGCCGGGCCAGGACCAGCCCTTCATGGAATCCGAATGCGTGAGCTGCGGCGCCTGCGTGCAGGCCTGCCCCACCGCCACGCTGCAAGAAAAGTCGGTCATCTGGCTGGGCCAGGCCGAGCACAGCGCCATTACCACCTGCGCCTACTGCGGCGTGGGCTGCGGCTTCAAGGCCGAGATGAAGGGCAATGAAGTGGTGCGCATGGTGCCGTGGAAGGACGGCAAAGCCAACGAAGGCCACTCCTGCGTGAAGGGCCGCTTTGCCTGGGGCTACGCCACCCACAAGGACCGCGTGCTCAAGCCCATGATCCGCAGCAAGATCACCGACCCGTGGCAAGAGGTGAGCTGGGAAGAAGCCGTCAACTATGCCGCCAGCGAGTTCCGCCGCATCCAGGCCAAGTACGGCACCGACTCCATCGGCGGGCTCGTGTCGTCGCGCTGCACCAACGAGGAAGGCTACCTGGTGCAAAAGCTGGTGCGCGCGGCCTTCGGCAACAACAACGTCGACACCTGCGCGCGCGTGTGCCATTCGCCCACAGGCTATGGGTTGAAGCAGACCATGGGCGAATCGGCCGGCACGCAGACCTTCAAGTCGGTGGAAAAGTCGGACGTGATCATGGTGATCGGCGCCAATCCGTCAGACGGCCACCCGGTGTTCGCATCGCGCATGAAAAAGCGCCTGCGCGCCGGTGCGCGGCTGATCGTGGTCGATCCGCGCACCATCGACCTGGTGAGGTCGCCGCACGTCAAGGCCGACTATCACCTCAAGCTCAAGCCCGGCACCAACGTGGCGGTCATCAGCGCCATGGCGCACGTGATCGTGACCGAAGGGCTGGTCGACGAAGCCTTCGTGGCCGAACGCTGCGAGCCCAAGTCGTTCAATGAATGGCGCGAATTTGTCGCCCGCCCAGCCAACTCGCCCGAGGCCATGGAAGAAGTGACCGGCGTGCCGGCCGCCGACCTGCGCGCCGCGGCGCGGCTGTTCGCCCAGGGCCATGACGGCAAGCGCAATGCCGCCATCTACTACGGTCTGGGCGTGACGGAGCACAGCCAGGGCTCGACCATGGTGATGGGCATTGCCAACCTGGCCATGGCCACGGGCAACGTGGGCCGCGAGGGCGTGGGCGTGAACCCGCTGCGCGGCCAGAACAACGTGCAGGGCTCGTGCGACATGGGCTCGTTTCCGCATGAGCTGCCGGGCTACCGCCATGTGTCCGACAGCACCGCGCGCGGCAGCTTCGAGTCGGCCTGGGGCGTGGAGCTGCGGCCCGAGCCGGGCCTGCGCATTCCCAACATGTTCGATGCCGCCATTACCGGCAGCTTCAAGGGCCTGTACTGCGAAGGCGAAGACGTGGTGCAGTCGGACCCGAACACCCAGCACGTGGCCGAGGCCATGATGGCGATGGAGTGCATCGTGGTGCAAGACCTGTTCCTGAACGAGACGGCCAAGTACGCCCACGTGTTCTTGCCGGGTGCGTCGTTCCTGGAGAAAGACGGCACCTTCACCAACGCCGAACGGCGCATCTCGCGCGTCACCAAGGTCATGCCGCCCAAGGCGGGCTATGCCGACTGGGAGGTGACGCAGCTGCTCTCCAACGCGCTGGGCTACCCCATGAACTATTCGAGCGCGGAAGAAATCATGAACGAGATCGCCGCGCTCACGCCCACCTTCACGGGGGTGAGCTACGCCAAGCTGGCAAAGCTGGGCAGCGTGCAGTGGCCCTGCAACGATGCCGCGCCCGAAGGCACGCCGACCATGCACATCGACGAGTTCGTGCGCGGCAAGGGCAAGTTCATCATCACGCAGTACGTGCCCACCGACGAGAAGGTCACGCGCATGTACCCGCTGATATTGACCACCGGGCGCATCCTCTCGCAGTACAACGTGGGCGCGCAGACCCGCCGCACCGAGAACAACCAGTGGCACAGCGAAGACCGGCTCGAGATCCATCCGGCCGACGCGGAGGACCGCGGCATTGCGGAAGGCGACTGGGTGGGCATACGGAGCCGCGCCGGCGAAACCGTGCTGCGGGCCACCATCACCGAGCGCGTGCAGCCGGGCGTGGTGTACACCACCTTCCACTTCCCGGAATCGGGCGCCAACGTGATCACCACAGACAACTCCGACTGGGCCACCAACTGCCCCGAATTCAAGGTGACCGCGGTGCAGGTGATGCCGGTGATGCAGCCTTCGGAATGGCAGCAGGAGTACAGCCGCTTCAACGCGCTGCAGGAAGAACTGCTGAACAAGCGGCTCGGCGAAGCGGCGGAAACAGCGGTGGCCAAATGAACCTGGCCGACATACCGCTGCGACCCGGAGGCGCCGAGTTGCTGCCCGTGCGCGGCGTGCGGGCACGGCAGGCTTTCGACAACCGCGACTGGGTGGCCGTGGAGGTGCCGGTTGCGCTGGAGTTCAACGGCATTGCGCACGCGGTCATGCTTGCAACGCCCACCGACCTGCCCGACTTCGCGCTCGGCTTTGCGCTCAGCGAGGGCATCCTGCTGGGGCGCAATGAACTCTATGGCATTGAGGAAGAGTACGCGCCCGAGGGCATCACCCTCAAGCTCGAAGTCGCAAGCGCGGCTTTCGCGCGGCTGAAGGAGCGCCGCCGCTCGATGGCCGGCCGCACCGGCTGCGGGCTTTGCGGCACCGAAAGCCTGGCGCATGTTGCGCGCACGCTGCCGGCTTTGCCGCCGGGCCCCTCGCTATCGAAGAGCGCCGTCGCCCGCGGCATGCGGGAGCTTGCATCGCTGCAGGTGCTGCAGAAGGTGACGGGCGCAGTGCACGCGGCGGCCTGGTGCACCGCAGAAGGCGAGGCCCTGCTGGTGCGTGAAGACGTCGGCCGGCACAACGCGCTCGACAAGCTGGTGGGTGCGCTTGCCAAGAGCACGTTGGCCGCTTCCACAGGCTTCATCGCCGTGACAAGCCGCGCGAGTTTCGAGATGGTGCAAAAGACTGTTGCGGCCGGGGTGCCGCTGCTGGCCGCGGTGTCGGCGTCGACCTCGATGGCCACCGCAGTCGCGCAGGAAACCGGCCTGACGCTGGCGGGCTTCGTGCGCGGCGACGACCTGGTCATCTACACGCATCCGGGGCGGCTGAACGGCTCGCCCGCCAACGCCGGAGGTTTTCAGCAATGCATGTAGACCAGCTGATTCGCATGGTGAACCAGATGGGCAGCTTCTTCGAAGCCATGCCCGACCGCGCGGAGGCCTTGCAAGATCTTGCGCTGCACCTCAAGCGCTTTTGGGAGCCGCGCATGCGCAGGGAACTGCTCGCGCACCTGGATGCGGATGGAAGCGGGGCGTTGAACCCGGTGTCGGCCGAGGCGATTCGCGTTCACCGGGCGCTGCTCGAATAGCACCGCGGCAGGCCCGCCCCTGCCATCAATCGATGCTGATGTTCGCGGCCTTGGCCACCTCGGCCCACTTCACGCGGTTGTCGTGCACGGTCTTCTTGAACTGCGCTGGCGTTTCGATGCGCACGGTGTTGCCCTGGCTTTCGAAGCGCTCGCGAATTTCGGGCTGCTCCAGCACCGCCTTTACCGCGGCGTTGAGCTTGTTGACGATCTGCGCGTCGGTGCCCTTGGGCGCGAAGATGCCGAACCAGATGGAGCTGTCGAAGCCCTGTGTGCCTGCAAGGCCGCTCGAGGCGATGGTGGGCACCTCTTTCACGGCCGCGACGGGCGTGGCCGTGGTCACGCCCAACAGGCGCACCTTGCCCGCCTTGTAGTGCGGCAGCACGGTCTGCACCTGGTTCATGATGCAGCAGGTTTCCCCCCGCACCACCGACGTGATGGCCTCGGGCCCGCCCTTGTAGGGCACGTGCACCATGTTCAGGCCAAGGCGCGAATTGAATTCGGCAAACGCCATGTGCGTGCCGGCGCCGTTGCCTGTAGACGCATAGTTGTACTTGCCGGGGTTGGCCTTGACGAGATCGACGAACTCCTTCAATGTCTTTGCGTTGATCACGTCGGGGTTGATGGTGAGCACGTTCGAAACATCGAGCACCGGCGCCACGGGCACGAAGTCGGCCTCCACGTCGAACGGCAGCTTCTTGTAGAGCGCGGCGTTGCTGCCGTGGGTGGCTGCGGTGCCAAAGGAGAGGGTGTAGCCGTCCGGCTTGGCGTGGGCCACGTACTCGCTGGCAATGTTGCCGGCCGCGCCCGACTTGTAGTCGATGATCACGGGCTTGCCGAGTTGCTTTGCAAGCGGCTCCTGGATGGCGCGGGCTACCACGTCCACGCCGGAGCCGGCCGGAAAGCCCATGATCAGTGTCACGGGCTGCTGCGGCCACTCGGCTTGTGCAAAGGCGGTGGGCGAGGCAGCGGCAGCAAACAGGGCAGCGCCGGCCAGCAGCAGGCGGGAGCCGAAGAAACGCGAAAAGGGAGAATGAGTCATGACTGTCTTTTTCCTCGATGCGGGCGGTGCAGCCCGGGATTGTGGCGCGCGGTTCATGCCCGATCCGGTATGAGCTTATGCGGGACACCGCCGCATTGCAGTACCTCTCCATAATCCCCGCATGGTCCGCCCCACCCAACAACTCCACCCCGCACGCGAGCCGGTGCCCGTGCGCGCGGCAGCCACCGTGCTGCTGCTGCGCGATTCCGAAGCCGGCATCGAAGTGCTGATGACGCGCCGTTCCGACAGAGCAAGCTTCGCGCCAGGCGCCTATGTGTTTCCCGGCGGCCAGATCGATGCGGCCGACGAAGCCGCCCAGCGCATTGCCACGCACCGCCCGACCCAGAGCGGACTTCAACTCACGCAGGCCATTGCGGCCATTCGCGAAGGCTTCGAAGAACTGGGCGTGCTGCTCGCGCGCCATGCCGACGGCCGGCCCGTGAGCGCGGAAGCCATCGCGTCGATGGACCGCAGCACCACGTCGCCCGTTTCCTTTGTGGCGCAGTGCGAACAGCGCGGGCTGCTGCTCGCGTCCGACCAGGTCTTCACCCTCGCCCACTGGATCACCGACCGGGACTTGCCCAAGCGCTTCGACGTGCCGTTTCTGGTGGCGCGCATGCCCGAAGGCCAGACGCCCACGGCCGACGAAAGCGAGCAGTTCGAACCCTGCTGGGTGCGGCCTGCCGATGCGTTGGCGCGCCACGCGGCGGGCAGCTTCTTCATGATCTTTCCGACTGTTCGCACGCTGCAGCGGCTGGCGGCCTATGCCAAGGTCGACGCGGTGCTGCAGGCCTGCGCCGGCGAAAAACCGCTGTGGACCAGTTGCCCGCGCGCCGGGCTGCTCGGCGGGCAGGATGCGCGCTACATGGAAGGCGAATCGCCCTACGGCGAGCTCGCGCTGGTGTGCCCCGACGGCCAATTGCTGCACACGCTCGACTGGCAGAGCGAGCACGCGGTGCCGCTGCTCAAGAACGTGCAGCGCCTGACCGCACCCAATGCAGGCGCCATGACTGGCCCGGGCACCAACAGCTACATCGTGGGCGATGCGGCCACGGGCTACCTGGTGATCGACCCCGGGCCGAACGATGCCGCGCACATCGGCCGGCTCTGGCGCGCGACGCAGGGCGACATCCGCATGATCGTCTGCACGCATTCGCATGCCGACCATTCACCCGGTGCGGCGCCGCTGCAGGCGCTGTGCGAAAAAGCCAAGCCACCGATCCTCGGGCTGTCTTCGGCACCCACGGCGCGATCGTCCGCCCGCTTTGCCGCAGAGCGCGAACTGCTCGACGGCGAGCGCCTGGTGCTTTCGGGCACCGACGCCGAGGGCCAGGAAATCACCCACACGCTGCGCGCCATTTACACGCCCGGCCATGCCGCCAATCATGTGTGCCTGGTGCTGGAGGAAGACAGCCTGCTGTTCTCCGGCGACCACATCCTGAACGGCAGCACCACGGTGGTCGACCCGCCCGATGGCGACATGAACGCGTACCTCGATTCGCTGGACAAGCTGGACGCAGCCTGCGAGGCGGGCGGTATCGAGTTCATCCTGCCGGCGCACGGCTACGTCATCGGCAGCGCACGCGCGGCCATCGCCCAACTGAAAGCGCATCGCCTGAAGCGCGAAGCCAAGATTGCCTCCGCCATGAAAAAACTCCCCCAAGGCACGCCCGAAGACTGGCTGCCGCTTGCCTACGACGACGTGCCCGAGCGCATGTGGCCCGTGGCGGCCCGCTCGCTGGCCGCGCACGTGGCGCGCATCCGGCAACTGGCTTCCGCCCAATGACCGGCGCCAGCGAAGAAGGCATTCGCCTTGCCAAGCGCGTGGCCGCCATCGCCGGCTGCTCGCGCCGCGAGGCCGAGCTGCTCATCGAGAACGGCTCGGTGCGCGTCGACGGTGTGCCGGCGCTGCTGCCGCAGTCGCGCGTGCAAGACCATCAGAAGGTCGAGATCGAGCCCGGTGCCAAGCCCGAACCGGTGGTGCCCGTTACCCTGCTGCTGCACAAGCCCGCCGGCATGCCGACCGAAAACGCGCACCGGCTGCTGGTGGCCGCCAACCACCACGAGCCCGAGCGCGCCGGCATGCGCTTTCTGCCGGCGCATGCCAAAGGCCAGAACTGCATGACGCCGCTCGAAACCGGCGCCAGCGGGTTGGTCGTCTACACGCAGGACTGGCGCATCGAGCGCAAGCTGCATGAAGACGCAGGCGTGATCGAACACGAAGTGATGGTCGACGTGGCGGGCACGGTCAGCCCAGAGCAGCTGGTGCGCTTCGAGCGCTCGCCCGCGCGCGTGAGCATCGGCCGCCAGGCCGACGACCAGACCGGCCTGCGCTTTGCGCTGAAGGGCGCGCGGCCGGGGCAGATTGCGCACTTGTGCGACAACGCCGGCCTGCGCATTCTTGCGATGCGGCGCATCCGCATCGGCCGCGTGCCGCTGTCGGGGCTGCAGCCCGGGCAGTGGCGTTATCTTTCGCCGCACGAACGCTTCTGACCCACGATAGCGACAACAACAATCAAGAGGCTATCGAGGGACAGGGACACAGACAGGGACAGGAGAAAAAGAGATGAAGTTCGGAATCAAGACCGCAGCACTTGCCTGCACGGCGCCTCTTGCGCTGGCGGGCTGCAGCTACCTGGCGCCATTGCTGCCCAACCAATCGCCGCCCGCGCCAGCCGCCCCGCCACCGGTCGTGTCCCCCAGCGGGCTCGCACCCATCACCGAAGAGCAGGTGGAGCGCATCCGCGAGGCCATCGTCGCCAAGCCGCCCACGCCGGCCGTCGCCAAGATCGTGCAAAGCGCCGCGCCCACTATCGAGTCTTTTGTGCGAACCGAAGGCTGCATCACGGCGCGCAACGGCGCCGTGCTCAACCCCTTTGCGGCGCCCGGGCGGCTGTTCGACGGAACGGGCTTCCAGGGCGGCCCCATGGCCGAAATGCACTACCACGACAAGACAGCCTGCGTCACCGTCAAGCGCATCCAGAACTGGAAGATGGTGTCGCCCAAGCTGCTGCGCTTCGACGTGGTGTACGTGGGCGACGACGGGGAAGAGCGCTCGGTAAGGCGGCACGAGCTGATGCGCCAGCCCAAGGGCGGCTGGCTGTTTACGCGCTGAGCGTGCGCTCCGCGGCAGCTGCGCAATGGCTCGCTGCCCCGGGGCAAGAAAAAGTGTGAAGCCCGCCGATAAGCCGGATTCTGTGCGTTGGGGTTGCCCCCAACGTGACCGCCATTACTCTGGGCCGTTTGTCGCCAAACGGCTCGATGCCACCTACCCGCCAGCTCAGCGGAACCACCTCGATACTGGCCTACTTGGTGTTGCTGCGCGCAGAGATTGCCCGTTTCACCCGAACTGAATCGGCTCGTCTCTGTTGCTCTGATCCTCACCTCACGGTGGAGAGTCGTTAACTCCTGCGCTGTCCTGTGCAGTCCGGACGTTCCTCCAGTGCGGTCTTTCGACGCGGCGCCTTGCGGCGTCGCCCCTTTCGGGCTTGCACCAGCGGCGGTCTGGCGTGCTTCACGAGGGAATTATCGCCTGATCCCCTCGCATCCGCTGGCAGCCCGTTTCACAATGGCGCTTCGATTGACCTGCCCTGCCCCATAAAGCCCAAGGAGATCCAATGAAGGCCCAGAACATCCTCCAGACCATCGGCAACACGCCGCACATCCGCATCAACCGCCTGTTCGGCAATGCGAAGCAGCAGGTGTGGATCAAGTCCGAGCGCGCCAACCCGGGCGGCTCCATCAAGGACCGCATTGCACTTGCAATGGTGGAAGACGCCGAGAAATCCGGCGCGCTGAAGCCCGGCGGCACCATCGTGGAGCCCACCTCGGGCAACACCGGCATCGGCCTGGCGATGGTTGCGGCTGTCAAGGGCTACAAGCTCATTCTGGTAATGCCCGACAGCATGTCGATGGAGCGCCGCCGCCTGATGCTGGCCTACGGCGCCACCTTCGACCTGACGCCGCGCGCGGGCGGCATGAAGGCCTCCATCGCCCGCGCCGAGGAAATCGTGGCCGGCACGCCGGGCGCGTGGATGCCGCAGCAGTTCAACAACCCCGCCAACGTCGACGTGCATGTGCACACCACGGCCGAGGAAATTGCGGCCGACTTTCCCGACGGCATCGACGTGATCATCACGGGCGTGGGCACCGGCGGCCACATCACGGGCGTGGCGAAGGTGCTCAAGAAGAAATGGCCCAAGCTGCAGGTGTTCGCGGTGGAGCCGGTGGCCTCGCCCGTCATCTCCGGCGGCGCGCCTTCGCCGCACCCGATCCAGGGCATTGGCGCGGGCTTCATTCCCAAGAACCTCGATACCTCGCTCCTCGACGGCGTGCTGCAGGTCGATGCCGAGCCGGCCCGCGAAATGGCGCGCCGCTGCGCAGTGGAAGAAGGCATCCTGGTCGGCATTTCTTCCGGCGCCACGCTCGCGGCCATTGCGCAGAAGCTGCCCTCGCTGGCACCCGATGCCGTGGTGCTGGGCTTCAACTACGACACGGGCGAGCGCTACCTCTCGGTCGAGGGCTTTTTGCCGGCCTGACCAGCTATCTCTTTCATAGCGCCTCCGGCGCGTAAAATCCGCGGTCTGCTTGATAACCACAAGCCACCGTCATGCTGAGAATCTCCGAACTCAAACTCCCGCTCGACCACGCGCCTGAAGCGCTCGTCACCCTGATCGCCCGGACCCTCGACGTCCCGCTCGAAGCGATCGCCTCCCACACCGTCTTCAAGCGCAGCTTCGATGCGCGCAAGGTCGACCTGCTCACGGTCTACATCTGCGACGTGCAGCTGGCCGATGCAAAGCTGGAAGCCGCCCTGCTCGCCAGGCACGCCGGCCATCCGCACATACAGCCCGCGCCCGACATGCGCTACACGCCGCCGGCGCATGCGCCCGAGGGTGCGCCCCGGCCCGTGGTGATCGGCTTTGGCCCCTGCGGCATCTTTGCGGCGCTGATGCTCGCAAAGATGGGCTTCAAGCCCATCGTGCTCGAACGCGGCAAGACGGTGCGCCAGCGCACCCGAGACACCTGGGGCCTGTGGCGCAAAAGCGTGCTCAACCCCGAGTCGAACGTGCAGTTCGGCGAAGGCGGCGCCGGCACTTTTTCGGACGGCAAGCTCTACAGCCAGATCAAGGACCCGCGCTTCCTCGGCCGCAAGGTGATGGAAGAGTTCGTCAAGGCCGGCGCGCCGCCAGAGATTCTTTATGTCGCGCATCCGCACATCGGCACCTTCAAGCTGGTGAAGGTGGTCGAGAACATCCGCGAACAGATCGTGGCGCTGGGCGGCGAGATCCGCTTCGAGCAGCGCGTGACCGATGTGCACATCGAAGACGGCCAGCTTCGCGGCCTCACCGTGGTCGACCAGGCCACCGGCACCAGCAGCGAATTGCGCGCCGACCACGTGGTGATGGCGCTCGGCCACAGCTCGCGCGACACCTTCGCCATGCTGCACCAGCGCGGCGTGCACATCGAGGCCAAGCCCTTCTCCATCGGCTTTCGGGTCGAGCACCCCCAGGGCCTGATCGACCGCGCGCGCTGGGGCCGCCATGCGGGCCATCCGCTGCTCGGCGCGGCCGACTACAAGCTGGTGCACCACGCGAGCAATGGCCGCTCGGTCTACAGCTTTTGCATGTGCCCGGGCGGCACGGTGGTTGCGGCCACCAGCGAGCCGGGCCGCGTGGTCACCAACGGCATGAGCCAGTATTCGCGCAACGAGCGCAACGCCAATGCGGGCATCGTGGTGGGCATCGACCCGCGCGACTTTCCGGGCTGGACGGCCGAAACCGCGGGTGACGCGCTGGCCGGCATCGCGCTTCAGCGCGAGCTCGAATCGAACGCCTTCGTGCTCGGCGGTGGCGACTACCGCGCGCCCGGCCAGCTGGTGGGCGACTTCATCGCGGGCAAGCCTTCTACCGCGCTCGGCAGCGTGACGCCTTCGTACAAGCCCGGCGTGACGCCCACCGACCTGCACCAGGCACTGCCGGCCTACGCCATCGAGGCGATGCGCGAGGCCTTTCCCGCCTTCGGCCGCAAGATCAAGGGCTTCGACCTGCACGATGCGGTGCTGACCGGCGTCGAAACGCGCACCTCGTCGCCGATCCGCATCACGCGCGGCGACGACTTTCAAAGCCTCAACGTGCGCGGCCTGTACCCGGCCGGCGAAGGCGCAAGCTACGCCGGCGGCATTCTCTCGGCCGGCGTGGACGGAATCAAGGTGGCCGAGGCAGTGGCACGCAGCGTCACCGGAGCATAAGGAGCCACAGCCATGTCCAGCATCGACGACATCACCAACAACGACAGCGAAGACGGCTTCCACTTCTACGAGCCCGCCAAGGGCCACGGCCTGCCGCACGACCCGTTCAATGCCATGGTCGGTCCGCGGCCGATCGGATGGATCTCGTCGCAGGACGAGAACGGCGCGCTCAACCTCGCGCCGTACAGCTTTTTCAACGCCTTCAACTACACGCCGCCCATCGTGGGCTTTGCGAGCATCGGCGCCAAGGACAGCCTGCACAACATCCGCCAGACGCGCGAGTTTGGCTGGAACCTGGCCACACGGCCGCTGGCCGAGCAAATGAACCAATCGTGCGCGGCCGTGCCGCCCGAGGTGAACGAGTTCGAGCTTGCCGGCCTCACGCCCGTGGCTTCGCGCAACATTGCGGTGCCCCGCGTGGCCGAAAGCCCGGTGTCGTTCGAATGCCGGCTCACGCAGGTTCTGCAGCTCGAAGGCGTGGACGGCGTGCCCGTGCCCACCTGGCTCATCCTGGGTGAAGTGGTGGGCGTGCACATTGCACGGCACCTGCTGAAAAACGGCATCTACGACACGGCTGCCGCGCGCCCCATCTTGCGCGGCGGCGGCCCGGCCGACTATTTCGAGATCAGCCCCGACAATCTCTTCAAGATGTTCCGACCGCGCTGAGCGCGAGGGATCATTGCTTTCTTTCTGCCTGCTGCCAACCTGACAAGAACCGACCGATGACCGACACCGCTACACCTCAAGAAGAAATCCAGGAAGTCCAGCAAACGGAAGCCGAGGGCACTGCCCAGCAGCCCCGTGCCGAGGGCGCCCGCCCGCCCCGGCAGCCGCGCCAGCCACGGCAGCAACAACAGCAAAGACAAAAGCCCGGCAAGCAGGCCGCACAGCAACAGCAGCCGCAGCGCGCACGCAAGGTGCACCCCGCGCTCGAAAAGCTGTTCGAGCTTTATCCCGGCATGTTCGGCGCGCGCTTCCTGCCGCTCAAGCTCGGCGTGTTCCAGGACCTGCTCGAGAAGCATCCGGACGATTTCAAGAAGGACGAGCTGAAGGTCGCGCTCGGCCTGCACGCACGCTCCACGCGCTACCTCGAGGCGGTGGCGGCGGGCCTTCCGCGGCACGACCTCGACGGGAACGTGGTCGAACCCGTGGCGCCCGAGCATGTGCACCACGCCATCCTGGAGCTCCATCGCCGCCGCGCGCAGCGCAACCCCGGCGAAGACCTGCGCCCACAGCTGGTGGCACGCATTGCCCGCGCAGTGGAAGCCTCGGGCCTCGACCGCGAAGCCTATGCGGTGCTGGTGCGCTCACGCGACGAAGAAACCAACGCTGTGCTCGACGAGGCGCTGGCCGAACTGGGCCGGCAAGCCGCCAAGCGCGAGGCGCTGCTGCGCGCCTTCGAGGCGAGCGGGCGCGACAGCGAGCAGGCCTTTGCCGAGATGTACGGCATGGATGCCGACGAAGTGGCGCACACGCTCGCACGCGCACGTGCAGAGCGCCAGCCGGCAGCTCCGGCGGCCTGATCGCGCCGGCCGTTGCCGCTGAGCCACCCGTGACCGACTTCGCGAGCTTCGTCGCCCCGGCGGCCTCAGCGGGTGCCGCGGAGGCGGATGCGATCCGCGAAGCCTCCGCCTGCCTTGACCGGTTTACCGAGCGCTTCAATGCCTGCGACACCGCAGGCATGGACGGCGAGCTTCACTTTCCGCATGTGATGCTCTCGGGCGCGGAGCGGCTCGAGTGGCAGGCGCCCGGCAACCACCCGGCCGACTTTTTCGACAAGCTCAAGGCTTCGGGCTGGCGCCTCACGCGCTACCAGTCGAAGGAAGCCGTGCTGGCCAGCGCCGACAAAGTGCATTTCGTCGTCACCTACACGCGCGAAGACGGAGTGGGCATGGTGCTGAGCACGCACCGCAATCTCTGGATAGCCACCCGCCTTGCGGGGCGCTGGGGCATTTCGCTGCGTTCGTACTGACGAAGCTTCGGCCCCCATTAAAAAAAGCCGCCACGGTTGCCCGTGACGGCTTTTTTGTTGGCTCGGCGGAAGATCAGCGCGCGTTCTGCAGCGCCGCAATGCGCTCTTCGATTGGCGGGTGCGTGGCAAACAGCTTGCCGATGCTGCCCGTGATGCCCATGGCTTCGACCGCCTTGGGCAGTTCGCCGGCCGGCAAGCCGCCCAGGCGGGCAAGCGCGTTCATCATCGGCTGGCGGTTGCCCATGAGCGCAGCAGCGCCGGCGTCGGCACGGAACTCGCGCTGGCGCGAGAACCAGGCCACCACGATGGCAGCTGCAAAGCCCAGCACGATGTCCAGAACGATGGTGCTCACGTAGTAGCCGATACCGGGGCCCGACGAGCGGTCGTCGCCGCGGCGCAAAAAGCTGTCGACCGCATAGCCGATCACGCGCGAGAGGAAAACGACGAAGGTGTTCATCACGCCCTGGATCAGCGTCATCGTCACCATGTCGCCGTTGGCGATGTGCGCCACCTCGTGGCCGATGACCGCCTCGACTTCTTCGCGCGTCATGTTCTGCAAGAGGCCGGTGGACACCGCCACCAGCGACGAGTTCTTGAACGCGCCAGTGGCAAAGGCATTGGGCTCGCCCTCGAAGATGCCGACCTCGGGCATGCCGATGCCGGCCTTGTCGGCAAACTTGCGCACGGTGCCGACAATCCAGGCTTCGTCGGGCGACTGGGGGTTGTCGATCATGCGGATGCCGGTGGTCCACTTGGCCATGGGCTTGCTGATCAGCAGCGAAATGATCGCGCCGCCAAAGCCCATGATCAGCGCAAAGCCGAGCAATGCCGTCAGGTTCAGCCCGTTGGCCGTCAGAAAGCGGTTGACGCCGAGCAGGCTGGCAACGATGCCCAGCACTGCAACGACCATCACATTGGTCAAAACGAACAGAAGGATACGTTTCAAGTTGGATTCTCCATGGGGGAACGCTGCCGCACAGATGAGGACCGGATGGCCCTCTTCAAGCCGTGCATCGACTGGCCCCCTTCCGTTGTTGTCTTTTGGTTCTGAAGGCGGCCGGCACGGCGGCTTGCGGGTAGAGCGATGATAGGAGCAAAAGTTCTACCGCCCGGGCCGGAAGACCTTCGCGTCGGTGTAGAAATCCGGCGATTCGTTCTCCGGCCACCAGCCGGGTACGCCAAGCACCGGCAGCGGAACGAAGGGTTTTTGCACCAGGTAATCCGCGTCGAGGCTGCATGCCAGTACCCGGTCGTCCAGCACTGACAGGCCCTCCGCACCTGGCGGAGGCAGCAGCACATGGGCGGTAACCGCCTTGCGCGGACTGGTGAGCTTCTCGAGCAGCGCATGGCCGAACACCAGCAGGCGGGCTTCGGCCCACAGGGCGCGCTGCGTCACGAAAAGCGAATGCCAGTCGCGTGCCGCCAGCGCTTTCCACAATGCCGCGGGCGCATCGAGCACCGCGCCGTTCTCGTCAAAGAGCGTGAGCGCATCGCGCAGCGGGCCGCGCGTGGAGGCGATGCCCCTGCGGGCGATCTCCGCGGCTTGCAGCTCATTGAGGCGGCGCTTGCTTTGCGGGTAGGCGAGCCAGACAAGGCCGTTGAAGAAGTCGTGCAGGTTGTCGCGGGTGGGCACCGTGCGAGTGCGCCAAATGAAGGCCTCGTAGGCCTCGTCGGGCGGAAGGTGTTCCTGTGGCACAAATTGCACGAACCCCGGCTTGGCCGCATTGAGGGCTTCATGCAACGAAAGCCCCGAGCGCCATGCCGTTTCGACTTGCTGCCGGCCCGCGAACGGCCAGTGCCAGCGCGCATCGAGGTTTTCGGGCGCCGCTTCAACCGACTGCATACCGGTCAAGGCGATGGGATGTACCGGATCTGATTCGGCTGCTTCGGCGGCAACAGTTCAAAGTGAAACGGAAACTTCTTGAACAGCTTGGTCGACGTTGCGTTCTTGCCGAGCAGCTTGGCATCGTGCAGCAATTTGACGACTTCACCGAGCGACTGGGGTTGCCCAGCCCGCAACGAAGAGACGGCGTTCAGTATCTGGTCGACAGTGACTGCGCCGACTGCATCGCCCGCGTTGGTTTTTGCAGCAGGCTTGGCTTTCTTGGCGGCGACCTTCTTGGCGGCCGGAGCCTTCTTGGCAGCGGCCTTCTTGGCGGGCGCTTTTTTTGCCGCGGTTCGCACGGCCGGCAATTTGGCTGGGGGTGGAACCGGCTTTTGCAACTCGGCAGCATGCGGCTTCAGCACCTCGGCCGCTTGTTCCTGTCCGACAAAGATCACATGGTCGTAGGCGTAAACGGCTTCCGGAGCCATCTTGCCCTGCTCGGACACGCAGACCATGCGAAATCCGCGTTCACGCAGCCGCAGCACCAAGGGCACGAAATCGGCGTCGCCGGAACCGATGGCAATGACGGTCGGCCGAGGGGTCTGATACGACAGCTCCATGACATCGACGGCCAAGGCTACGTCGGTCGTGTTCTTGGACAACGCAAGATTCACGAACGGGCGTATATGCCGCGTGCGAAGCACGTCCGCCAAGCCCTTGAGCTTTTCGGCGCTGCCATAAGCCCGGCGCATCATGACGCGGCCCTCGCCCTCTTCCAGCTTGCGAAGGGATTCCTCGACCCACGAAGACACGCAAAGGTTATCGGCGTCTATGAAAAAAGCGATCATCGTGCGCGCCCTTGTATGAGGAATCGATCGGCAGTCAGCCCTGCAAGCGCCAGGCCACCGCCTCACCCCCGCGCAGCGGCTTGAGCGTGGCGTCGCCGTAGGGCACCGTCTCGGGCACGGTCCAGCTTTCGCGCTTCAGCGTGACGGTGCCGCTGTTGCGCGGCAGGCCGTAGAAGTCGGGTCCGTGGAAGCTCGCAAAGCCCTCGAGCTTGTCGAGCGCGCCCACGCTGTCGAAGGCCTCGGCATAGAGCTCGATGGCGGTCAGCGCGGTGTAGCAGCCGGCGCAGCCGAGCGCATGCTCCTTCAGGTGGGCCGGGTGCGGCGCGCTGTCGGTGCCCAGAAAGAAGCGGTCGCTGCCGCTTGTGGCCGCCTCGACCAGCGCCACGCGGTGCGTCTCGCGCTTGAGCACGGGCAGGCAGTAGTAGTGCGGGCGAATGCCGCCGGTGAAGATGGCGTTGCGGTTGTACAGCAGGTGGTGCGCCGTGATGGTGGCGGCCGTGAAGCGGCCTGCGTCGCGCACGTAGTGAGCGCCCTCTTTCGTGGTGAGGTGCTCGAACACCACCTTGAGCTCCGGAAAGTCGCGGCGCAGCGGAATCATCACGCGGTCGATGAAGACGGCTTCGCGGTCGAACAGGTCGATGGCGGGGTCGGTCACTTCGCCGTGCACCAGCAGCAGCAGGCCGTGCTTCTGCATGGCCTCGAGCGTCTTGTAGGTGTGGCGGATGTCGGTCACGCCGGCATCGCTGTTGGTGGTGGCGCCGGCCGGGTAGAGCTTGAGCGCGCGCACGCCAGCCTGGGCCGCCAGGGCAATTTCTTCGGGCGGCAGCTTGTCGGTCAGGTAGAGCGACATCACGGGCTCGAAGGCCGTGCCTTCGGGCACCGCCGCACGAATGCGGTCGCGGTAGGCCGCGGCCTGCGCTGCGGTGGTTACGGGCGGGCGCAGGTTGGGCATGATCAGCGCGCGGCCGAACTGGCGGGCACTGTGCGGCACCACGGCTTCGAGCGCGGCGCCGTCGCGCACGTGCAGATGCCAGTCGTCCGGGCGGGTGATGGTGAGGGTGTCTGTCATGGGAGGGCAATTGTCGCATCGCCCTTCTTCGCCGCTCCTCTGGCCGGCCCCCCTGCCCAGGCTAGCGCTGGAACACGCGGTAGGTGCGGGTGGGCACTTCCTGGATCCACTTGAAATAGCCGACCGAATAGCGTGCACCGATGTTCGGCGGCCACGGATCGAAGATGCGCAAGGTGGTGCCGCGGCCGCTCGGGTCGTTGTCGCCGCGAATGCCCGCGACGACGATCATGTGGCCCGGGCTGCCGAAGCCTTCGGCGTACTCGCCCGACTTCCACAGCATGTCGAACATCAGCGCGCCGCTTCGCAGCGCATCGCGCAGCGCACTGACCGGCCACGACATGGGCGGGCGCACGGTGAGCCCGTGCGCGGAGGCATAGCGCTGGCCGCTGGTCATGGCGTCGTTGGTGTCGGAAAAATTTCGCAGCCCGCCGCCGGGCGCGATCAGGTCGGGCGGCGTGCGCGCCAGCACCGCCGGCACGCTGGTGCGCGTGATCATCGCGGTGCTCGCGGCCCAGCACTGCGTGGGCGTGGGCTGCGGGATCAGGCTGATCGGGTGGAGGATGGGCGCGTTGCCTTCGGTGTCGAACGCCACGTTCTGCGTGCAGGGCCCCGCCTCGCCGTCTTCCACCAGCCAGTTCTCGGCTTGCAGCCGGATCACAGCGGCGCGGGTGCGCGATCCAAATTGGCCGTCGGGCACCAGGCCGGGGCTGGGAAGCAGCTTGCGGTTCAGTGCTTCTTGCAGCTGGCGAACCTGCGGGCCCATCGAGCCTTGTCTGAGTACGGTCATCGTCTGCTTTCGAACGTGGAACGTGAAGTACGAACGCATGCATTGTGAAAACCGGGCCTCGCCGCGTCCATTCACCGGATGGCCTAGCCGGTACGGCGTGCGGCCGAACACGCCCGGTGCCCGAGGAAAGCGTGGAAACCAATGGCTGGCACACGTCGTGCTTCATCACCGGTTCGACACCTTTTGTCTTCTCATCCCTAGGAGTTCCATGTGAAGCGTGCTGTTCCTGCCTCGATCCTGAAACCCCTGGCCGCCTGCGCGGCAGTGGCCACCCTGGCCTTGGCAACGCCGGCCCTGGCCCAGGAAAAAACACTGCGCATCGCCATGACGGCGGCAGACATTCCGCGCACGCTGGGCCAGCCCGACCAGGGCTTCGAGGGCAACCGCTTCACCGGCATTCCGATTTACGACTCGCTCACGCAGTGGGACCTGTCGAAGGCCGATGCGCCGAGCGTGCTGATCGCCGGGCTCGCCACCTCATGGGCCGTCGATGCCAAGGACAAGACCAAGTGGGTCTTCAAGCTGCGGCCCGGCGTCAAGTTTCATGACGGCTCGGCCTTCAATGCCGACGCCGTGGTGTGGAACGTGCAGAAGGTGCTCGACAAGGACGCACCGCAGTTCGACCCGAGCCAGGTGGGCGTGACCGCGTCGCGCATGCCGACGCTGCGCACCGCGCGCAAGGTCGACGACATGACGGTCGAGCTCACCACCAGCGAGCCCGACGCGTTCCTGCCGATCAACCTGACGAACCTGTTCATGGCCTCGCCCGCGCAGTGGCAAAAGAAGTTCGACGCCGCGGCCGGCGCCTCCCCCGCCGACAAGTCCAAGGCCGCATGGACCGCCTTTGCCGCCGACCCCGCCGGCTCGGGCCCGTTCAAGGTCACGCGCTTCGTGGCCCGCGAGCGGCTGGAGCTTGCCGCCAACAAGACGTACTGGGACGCCAAGCGTGTACCCAAGATCGACAAGGTCGTGATGCTGCCGATGCCCGAAGCCAACGCGCGCACCGCCGCGCTGCTGGGCGGCCAGGTCGACTGGATCGAAGCGCCCGCGCCCGACGCCATGCCGCAGATCACGCAGCGCGGCTTCAAGATCTATTCGAACGCGCAGCCGCACGTGTGGCCGTGGCAACTGTCGTTCGCCGAAGGCTCGCCCTGGCTCGACAAGCGCGTGCGCCAGGCCGCCAACCTGTGCATCGACCGCGGCGGCATGAAGCAGCTGCTCGGCGGCATGATGGCCGAGCCCAAGGGCACCGTGCCGCCCGGCCATCCGTGGTGGGGCAATCCCAAGTTCGACATCAAGTACGACGTGAAGGCCGCGCAGGCGCTGATGACGCAGGCCGGCTACTCGGCAGCCAAGCCGATCAAGGTGAAGGTGCAGATCTCCGCCTCGGGCTCGGGCCAGATGCAGCCGCTGCCCATGAACGAATTTGCGCAGCAGTCGCTCAAGCAGTGCTTCTTCGATGTGGAATTCGACGTGATCGAATGGAACACGCTCTTCACCAACTGGCGCAAGGGCGTGAAAGATCCTTCGGCCAACGGCGCCAACGCCACCAACGTGAGCTTCGCAGCGATGGACCCGTTCTTTGCCATGGTGCGCTTCGTGAGCACCAAGACATTTCCGCCGGTGTCCAACAACTGGGGCTACTACGGCAACGCCGAGGTCGACAAGCTCGTGGCCGATGCGCGCACCAGCTTCGACGACAAGGCGCGCGACACCGCGCTGGCCAAGCTGCATGCGCACATCGTGGACGACGCGCCGTTCGTCTGGATTGCGCATGACGTCGGCCCGCGCGCAATGTCTGCCAAGGTGAAGAACGTCGTTCAGCCTAAAAGCTGGTTCATCGACATCGCAACCATGACGATGGACTGATGCTGGCCTATCTGCTGCGTCGCGTGGTCTACGCCGTGCCGATCATGATCGGCGTGGCGCTGGTGTGCTTTCTGCTGGTGCACATCGCGCCCGGCGATCCGCTGGTGTCGATTCTTCCGCCGGACGCCTCGGCCGACCTGCAGGCGCAGCTGCGCGAGCTGTACGGCTTCAACCGTTCGCTGCCCGAGCAGTTCGCGATGTGGATCTGGCGGGCGCTGCACGGCGACCTGGGCGTTTCGATTGCGAGCAACCGGGCGGTGGCGGGCGAGGTGTTCACGGCCGTGGGCAACACGCTGCGGTTGGCCGTGTTGGCCACGTTCATCGGCTTTGTGCTGGGCTGCCTTTTCGGCTTTGTGGCCGGGTACTTTCGCAATTCGTGGATCGACCGCTTCGCCTCGATGCTGTCGGTGCTCGGCGTGAGCGTGCCGCACTACTGGTTGGGCATGGTGATGGTGATCGTGTTCTCGTCGCAGCTCATGTGGCTGCCCGCCACCGGCGCGGGCCCGGGGGGCTCGAGCGACTGGGCGTGGGACTGGGAGCATGTGCAATATCTGCTGCTGCCCGCGCTCACCATGTCGGTGATTCCCATGGGCATCATCGCGCGCACGGTGCGCGCGCTGGTGGCCGACATCCTCGACCAGGAATTCATTGTCGGCCTGCGCGCCAAGGGCCTCACGCACTTCGGCGTGTTCCGCCACATGGTGAAGAACGCGGCGCCCACGGCGTTGGCCGTGATGGGCCTGCAGCTGGGCTACCTGCTCGGCGGCTCGATATTGATCGAGACCGTGTTCTCCTGGCCAGGCACCGGCTTTCTATTGAACTCCGCCATCTTCCAGCGCGACCTGCCGCTGCTGCAGGGAACCATCCTGGTGCTGGCGCTGTTCTTCGTGTTGCTGAACCTGCTGGTCGACGTGCTGCAAACCATGCTCGACCCGCGGATTGCGCGGGCCTGACTACCATGAGCGCACTCCCCATTCCTTCGTCCCCTGCTGCTGCAGCAGCCGATGTAAAACCGCTGCCGATGCAGCGCTCGCGCGGCTACTGGACCTCGGCGCTGCTGCGCTTCACGCGCGATCCGATCGCCATGGGCGCCGCCTTGATGGTGCTGCTGCTCATAGGCCTGGCCGTGTTCGGCCCCTGGCTCGCGCCGGCCGACCCCTACGCATCGTCGATGCTCAAGCGGCTAAAACCCATCGGTACCGAGGGCCTGCCGCTCGGCAGCGACGAGCTGGGCCGCGACATGCTGTCGCGCCTGATCGTCGGCGCGCGGCTGTCGCTGTTCATCGGCATCACGCCGGTCATCTGCGCCTTTGTGCTCGGCACGGTCATCGGCATCGTTGCGGGTTACGCAGGCGGCTTTACCAACACGCTGATCATGCGCACCATCGACGTGTTCTACGCCTTCCCGTCGGTGCTGCTGGCCATTGCTCTCTCGGGCACGCTGGGTGCGGGCGTGGTCAACTCGCTGATCTCGCTCACCATCGTGTTCATTCCGCAGATTGCGCGCGTGGCCGAAAGCGTGACGACGCAGGTGCGCACGCGCGACTACGTTGAGGCGGCGCGCGCCTCGGGCGCCAACCCGTTCACCATCGTGCGGGTGCATGTGCTGGGCAATGTGCTCGGACCTATCTTCGTGTACGCCACGAGCCTGATCGCGGTGTCGATGATCCTGGCGTCGGGCCTGTCGTTCCTGGGCCTGGGCGTAAAGCCACCGGAGCCGGAGTGGGGGCTGATGCTCAACACGCTGCGCACTGCAATCTACGTGCAGCCGTGGGTTGCTGCGCTGCCTGGGGCGATGATCTTCATCACCTCGATCTCTTTCAATCTCTTGTCCGATGGGTTGCGGTCGGCGATGGACAACAAGGGGTGAGGATGCTTTGCGTTGTATGTGCTGCGCTGTCTTCAGGGCGCGCCCCCGCCGACGGGGTACCTTTCTCCGCGAATGTCCCCCGGCCTGCGGCCTCCTCCTTTATTTCGCTGCTGTCCCCCGGCCTGCGGCCTCCTCCTTTATTTCGCTGCGCAAGGCACCCCATCGACGGGTGCGTGATTCAGAGCGGTCGTTGATCAGCGATACACCAGCAGCGTGCCCCAGTGCACAGGGCATCGGGTGTTCCCCGCAGCGAAATAAAGGAGGAGCCGAAGGCGGGGGACATTCGCGGAGGGGAGCACCCGGTGGCCCGGGGGACATTCGCGGAGGGGAGTACCCGGTGGCCTTTGCACACGTCCTGGACAACAGCGCCAAGAACACAGGAGCACGACCACATGGACGCACTGAAAGACATCGGCGGCCCCGCACAACCTCTGCTCACCATCACCGGCCTAGTCAAGCACTTCCCGCTCAAGAAAGACCCTCTGGGTCGTGGCGGCGGTGTGGTGCGTGCAGTAGACGGTGTCGACTTCGAAGTCCTGAAAGGTGAAACGCTGGGTGTTGTCGGCGAATCGGGCTGTGGCAAGTCGACCACCGCGCGGCTGCTGATGCAGCTCATTGCGCCGACCCGGGGCGAGGTGATTTTTGATGGCCGCGAAGTCGGTGGCCGCGAACTTCCGCTCAAGGAGTTTCGACGCCAGGTGCAGATGGTGTTCCAGGACAGCTATGCCTCGCTCAACCCGCGCCTCACCATCGAAGACTCGGTTGCCTTCGGTCCGCAAGTGCATGGCGTCAGCCGGCGCGAGTCTGTGGCGCGTGCGCGAGATCTGCTTGCGCGCGTGGGCCTGGAGCCGCAGCGCTTTGCCGAACGGTATCCGCATGAGCTGTCGGGCGGACAGCGCCAGCGCGTGAACATTGCACGCGCGCTTGCATTGCAGCCGCGCATGGTGATTCTGGACGAGGCCGTGTCGGCGCTCGACAAGTCGGTGGAAGCACAGGTCATCAACCTGCTGCTCGACCTGAAGGCCGAGTTTGGCCTGACCTATCTTTTCATCAGCCATGACCTCAACGTGGTGCGCTATGTGAGCGACCGCGTCATGGTCATGTACCTCGGCCAGGTGGCCGAGATCGGCCCGGCCGATGCGCTCTACGATGCGCCCGCGCACCCCTACACGCGCGCCCTGCTCTCGTCGATGCCTTCGATGGACCCCGACAACCGCACCGAAGAAGCCGCGCTGGCCGGCGACCCGCCGAATCCGATCAACCCGCCCTCCGGCTGCCGCTTTCATCCACGCTGCGCGCTGGCCGCGCCGGTGTGCAGCCAAGTGGTGCCCGAGCCCGTCGCCACGGGTTCGCTGCATGCGGCGAGCTGCCTTGTTCTCGAGCCCGGGAGCGGGCACCCGATGGCGCAAACGCCGATGAGGCAGGCAGCATGAGCGACAGCCGCAGCACCAACAACGGCAGCACCAACGTCATGCCCGCCGGCGAGCCGATGGTCCGCCTGCTCGACCTCAGCGTCACCTTCAGCGGCGGCCGCAAGCCCGTGCATGCGGTCAGTGGCGTGAGCCTGGAAGTGCAGCGCGGCGAAGTGGTCGCGCTCATCGGCGAATCCGGCTCCGGCAAGAGCGTGACCATGCGCACGCTGCTGCGCCTGCACTCCGAGCGCCGCACGCGCATGGGCGGGCAGGTGCAGGTGGCCGGGCGCGACGTGCTGGCGATGCCCGCGCGCGAGCTCGACGATTTCCGCGGCAAGGTCGCTTCGATGATCTTCCAGGAACCGCTGCTCGCGCTCGACCCCGTGTATTCGGTCGGCGCGCAAATCGTCGAATCGATTCGCCGGCACGAGAAGAAAGTGACGGCAGCCGAGGCGCACCAGCGTGCGCTCGCGCTGTTCGAGCGCGTGCGCATTCCCAGCCCCGAGCGGCGGCTGGCTGCGTATCCGCACGAGATGTCTGGCGGCATGCGCCAGCGCGCGATGATTGCGCTCGCGCTGGCCTGCAAGCCGCAGCTGCTGCTGGCCGACGAGCCGACCACCGCGCTCGACGCCACGGTGCAGATCCAAATTCTTCTGCTGCTGCGCGAACTGCAGCGCGACCTGGGCCTGTCGGTGATCTTCGTGACGCACGACATCGGCGCCGCGGTAGAGGTCGCCGATCGCATCGCCGTGATGTATGCCGGCCGCATCGTCGAGGAAGGCACGGCGCGCGAGCTGATCCGCTCGCCGCGTCACCCCTACACCATCGCGCTGCTCAAGAGCCGCGCGCATGGGGCGCTGGCGCGCGGCGCGCGGCTGGAGACCATCGGCGGCGCGCCGCCCGATCTCTCCGCGTTGCCGCCGGGCTGCGCCTTTGCCGAACGCTGCGCACTTGCCACCGATGCCTGCCGCGCCGCGCAGCCGCCGGTGGTCGAGCTCGCACCCAACCACCGCGCGCGCTGCATCCACACCGAGGCCGCAGCAGCCATCGCGCCCACGCTGGTCGCCTGACCCGCACCGCACAAACTCCTACTGACGCACCATGCCCTTGCACGATCCCGCCCACGCCTTCGTTCCGTACCCCGACGCGCCGGTGCCGCACGCGCCCACCGGCCCGCTGGCCGACCTGAGCTTTGCTGCCAAAGACCTGTTCGACGTGGCCGGCTACCCCACCGGGGGCGGCAACCCGATCGTGCTGGCGATGTCGGGCATAAAGACGCGCACCGCGCCCACCGTGCAAAAGCTGCTCGATGCGGGCGCGCGCTTTACGGGCAAGACGGTGACCGACGAGCTCGCGTTCTCGATGAACGGCAACAACGCGCATTTCGGCGCACCGATCAACGGCGCGGCCAAAGACCGCATCACAGGCGGCTCGTCGTCGGGGTCGGCCTCGGCGGTGTCGTCGGGCCTTTGCGACTTTGCGCTCGGCACCGACACCGGCGGCTCGGTGCGCGCGCCGGCCAACCACTGCGGCCTGTACGGCCTTCGCCCGACGCACGGCCGCGTGAGCCTGGAGGGCGCGCTCGACCTTGCGCCGAGCTTCGACACCTGCGGCTGGTTCGCGCGCGACATCGGCACCTTTGCGCGCGTGGCCGATGTGCTGCTGGGCGCCGACGCATCGGCCCTGCCCGATCGCATGCGCCTGCTGGGTCCCGACGACGTGTGGGCCCTGGCCGCACCCGCCGCCACGAAGGCGCTGCAAGCCGTGATCGACCGTGTGCAGGGCCTGCTCGGTCCCGCGCAGGGCACGACGGTGGCAATGGAATCGTTCGACGCGATGTACTGGAACTTTCGCTACCTTCAGTCGCGCGAGGCCTGGCTCACCGACGGCCCGCTGATCGAGCGCTATGCGCCGCCGCTGGGCCCGGGCGTGGCCGAGCGCTTTGCGTGGTCGCGCGAAGTGACCGATGCGCAGGTGGTGGCCGCGCGCGTCTTTCGCACCGCGTTTCGCGCGCACCTGGCCGCGCTGCTGGGCACCGACGGCGTGCTGCTGATGCCCACCATGCCCGACATTGCGCCGCTGCGCAGCGAGAGCGAGGCCGGGCTGGAGGACTACCGCAACCGCGCGATACGGATGCTGTGCATTGCGGGACTCAGCGGCTTTCCGCAACTGTCGATGCCGCTGGCGCGGCGCGACGGCGCGCCGCTCGGGCTGTCGCTGCTGGGGCCGGCGGGCTCGGACCGTTCATTGATCCGGGTGGCCGAGCGCATTGCCGCTGGCTGACACCGCGTACCGCGGCTTCGTCCAAGTCGGCGACACTGCGCTCTTTTCATCCGGCGCATGGCGCCAGCACATCATGTCGGAAGCCTCGGCGCAGTTTGTCGATTTCATCGTGGACCGGCTCTCTGCAATCCCCCGCATCGCCAAGACGCGCTTCTTCGGCGGAACGGGACTCGTGGCCGATGCCACGCAGTTCGCGATGATCATGGGCAGCACCGTGTATTTCGTGGTGGACGACACCACCCGGCCAAAGTACGAGAAGCTGGGCAGCCGGTGCTTTGCCTACGACACGAAGGCGCGGCGGGTGCAGGTGCGGAAGTATTTCGAGGTTCCCCTCGACATCATCGAAGACCACGAGGCGTTGGCGGCGCTGGCCAGGGAGGCCGTGCTGGTGGCAAAAAGCCTCGCCGCGAAAAAGCCGCCCGGCAAGCGCGCCTAGCCCTTCCAGTCGACAACCGCCGGTGCCGCGAGCGCGCAGAGATCGCAATCGACCGCCTCTCCGGCGCGCTCGATCACCACGAAATCTCCCGCATCCACCGCCAGCAGCGCGTGGTGCCAGGTGCCGGGCGCGAGCACCACGCCCTGCCGACCGTCGGTAACGAAGGCGGCCAGGTCTCCCGCAGAGGCCGGCGCTTCCCCCGCGCGAGCGACCACGATCACAAAGCGCCGCTCGCCCAACGGCACGAAGGTCTGGCTGCCGAGCGCATGGCGTTCCATCTCTGCCACGTCGTGCGGAAAGCTGCGCGCCCCGGCGCGGAACAGCGCGAGCATCGCGCGGCCGCCCGCGGCATCGAGCTGCAGGTTGTCGAGCAGGTCGAAGCGCCTTGCGTTGCCGCCGTTGATGGCGCGGCCTCCGGCAGCGGGCGCCTCGATGACGGTGCCATAGGGCGCAAAGGCGTGCGGCGTGAGCGGTGCGATGCGCAAAGGGGCTGCAGCGGAAGCTTGTTCTTTCATGCCGCGACTGCAGCAGAAAGCGTGCCGCGCCGCCGCAAGGTCGGCCAGCCAGCGCTCGAAGGCTTCGGCGCGCTCCACGTCGGGCAGGCGCAGCAGGGCCGACGGATGCAGGGTCACGAACACGGGCCGGCCATCGCCGCGCTCGTGCAGCCACGCACCGCGCTCGGCCTGCACCGCCACCGGGCGGCCCAGCAGGGTGCGCGCGGCGGTGGCACCCAGCGCCACCAGGGCCTGCGGCCGGACCAGCGAAATTTCGCTCTCGAGCCAATGGGCGCAGGCTTCGGCCTCGCGTTGGCCTGCGGTCTTGTGGATGCGGCGCTTGCCGCGCAGCTCGTACTTGAAGTGTTTGACGGCGTTGGCCAGGTACACGGTGTCGCGCGCCCAGCCCAGTTGTGCCATTGCGCGGTCGAGCAACTGGCCCGCGGGGCCGACGAAGGGCCGGCCCGCCAGGTCTTCCTGGTCGCCCGGTTGCTCGCCGACCAGCATGTGCGTGGCGCCGAGCGGACCTTCGCCGCACACGGCCTGCGTGGCGAGCGCGCCGATGGGGCAGTCGCGGCAGGCACGCGCCGCGGCGCGCAATTCACCAAGGTTGGCGGGTTCCACGCCCGCCGCCGGCCGCAGGTGCAGCGCAATGGGCGCGCGGATGCGGCGCGGCGCGGTAGGCGGCGCCTCGATCATCGACTGGCTGCGCGCGGCAGCGGCCTCGGCCAGCGGCTGGATCAGCGTGGCCTCGGGCAGGTTGCGCCAGTAGCGGCGCGGCATTTCGCGCCGCATCATCGCGAGCTTGAGCCGCGCCGGGTTGAAGATGTGTTCGTAGTAGGTCAGCCAGAGCTGCTCGCCGGCATCGGGCGGCGGCTTCTCGCGGCGGTCGGCGCCATCGCGGAAGGCCAGCGCATGGCCGTTCCATTCCACACAACGCTCGGGCGTGAGGATGGCCCAGCGCATCTGCGCGAAGCGGCGCGCAAAAAAAGCTGCGTTGGCTTCGACGATGCGGTGCTCGGGCTCGAACCACGCCACGTGGCGTTCCAGGCCGTCTTCGCCCGTCACGCGGGTAAAGCGCACGAAGGCGCGCATCTTGTGGATGTCGCGGTGCACGGCCTTGGCCATCTGCCGGGCCTGCATCAGGTCGGCGTCGAGCGGGTCGTGCCGCAACGCGGGCTCGTGCGAAAGGCGCCACAGCAGCCGGTACAGCAAAGCAAGGCGCTGCGGGTCGCGGTGCAGGATGACGTCGCCGCACAGTTCGACGAACCATGCGGGCACGGGCTGCCGTTCTGCGGCGGTAGCAAGCGCTGCTGGCGGCGCGGCATCGCCCCCCGCACCGAACAGATCGGCGGCATCGCCGGCGGCCTGCACCGCGTTCCATTCGACGCGGTCCGGCGCCACGCCCGCTGCGAGCAGCTGCCGCGCGTGGCGGCGAAAGGCGTCGAGATCGACCGGGTCGTCGAGCCGCACGTGCATGGCAAATGGCTCGGCTCAGAACAGCGAGGCTTGCGCAGCGCGCTGCGGCACCGGCGAAGGCATGGGCGCCCCGCGCGATGGCCGGTGCCCGTCCGCAACGACAAACGGCAGCACCTTGCGCGCCGGCACGTGCAACCGCCGGAGGTCGTCCGCGCGCACCCGGCGCACGCGCCGCGCCTGCAGCAGCCGTTCGACGGCTTTCACGCCGAGCCCCGGCACGCGCAACAGCATTTCGCGCGGCGCATGGTTCAGGTCGACCGGAAAGCGGTCGGCATGCGCGAGCGCCCAGGCCATCTTGGGATCGACGTCGAGCCGCAGCAGGCCGTCGGGCTCGGCCACGATTTCCTGGTGCCCGAAGCCGTAGAAGCGCATGAGCCAGTCGGCCTGGTAGAGCCGGTGCTCGCGCATCAGCGGCGGCGCCACCAGCGGCAGCGCGCGGGCGGCGTCGGGAATAGGGCTGAAGGCGGAGTAGTACACGCGCCTGAGCTTGTAGGCGCCGTAGAGCGTGGCGCTCGAGGCAAGGATCTGACGGTCGTCGGTGGCGTCGGCGCCCACGATCATCTGCGTGCTCTGGCCCGCGGGCGCAAAGGGCGGCGGATTTGCGGCGGCGGGCGCCGCGCCAGGCAGCGCGCGAATCGGCACCACGCGGCGCGCCTCTTCGCGCGTGTCGTCGATGCGCAGCCGCAGCCGCGCCATGGAACGGCGAATGGCGCTTTCATCCTTCTCGGGTGCGAGCGCCTGCAGGCCTTCGGTGGTCGGCATCTCGACGTTGATGCTCAGGCGGTCGGCATAGCGGCCGGCGCGCGCGATGAGCTCGTCGCTTGCATCGGGAATGGTCTTGAGGTGGATGTAGCCGCGAAAGTCGTGGTCTTCGCGCAGCGTGCGCGCCACCTCGACCACCTGCTCCATCGTGTGGTCCGGCGACTTGACGATACCGCTGGACAGGAACAGGCCCTCGATGCAGTTGCGGCGGTAGAAGTCGAGCGTGAGCTGCACCACCTCGTCGACGCGAAAGCGCGCGCGCGGCACGTTGCTCGACGCGCGGTTGACGCAGTAGAGGCAGTCGTACTGGCAGTGGTTGGTGAGCAGCACCTTGAGCAGCGAGATGCAGCGCCCGTCCGGCGCGAAGCTGTGGCAGATGCCGGCGCCCTCGGTCGAGCCGATGCCGCGCCCGCCGATGGAGTCGCGCGGCTGCGAGCCGCTGGACGCGCACGAGGCGTCGTACTTGGCGGCGTCCGCAAGGATGGCGAGTTTGCGCTGGAGGTCCACGGGAAACTGGGCACTTAAAATACTGTATGAATATACAGTTTTGAAGGCTGTGTGTCTTGCAGAACGGGGAAAGCCCCCAGGCTTTTCACCCGCTAAAGTCCCGGGCTCGTTCACCCGTGCGCAGCGATGCGCTTTCCGATGCGCCGCTCACCTGCTCTCTCCGCTTTTTTCGCCCTGCCCCTCGCGGCCCTCGTCCTCGCCGGATGCGCCGCGCGGCCCGCGCCCCGCGTCACCTGGTTGGGCGACGGCGTGTTCAAGTCGCCCAGTCCGCAGGACGCCGAGGCCTACTGCCGCAATTTCGGCGCTCCGATGCGCTATCTCGACCCCAAGGGCTCGCGCGCGCCGGTCGTCGGCGAAGTCACCTACCGCTGCGACTGATTGGCCGAATCCATGGCGGGCGGCCGCACCCGCTCCAGGATGAAGTCGATGAAGGTGCGGATCGCCCGCGTGTGCTGCCGGTTCGGCATGTAGAGCATGAACATCTGCGTGCCGAAAATGCTCAGGCGCCAGTCGTCCAGCGTGGTCACCACCTCGCCCCGGCGCACGTCGTCCTGCACCACGTAGTCGGGCACCAGGCCAATGCCGAGCCCCGCGAGGATGGCTTGGCGCAGGAACAAGAAGTTTTCTGAAATCAGCGTCGGCTCGAGGATCACCTCGCGCCGGGTCTCACCCTGGTAGGCCGACACCCGCAGCTCCCGGCCGATGACCGCGGCGGTGACCACCGGCGCGCCCTGCAGCTCGTCCAGCTGCACCGGCAGCGGGTGCTTCTGCGCATAGTCGCGCGAGGCGCAGGCCACATAGCGCACCGGCCCCAGTTCCCGCGCCACCAGGTTTTGTGGCGGCTCCGGCACCACGCGGATCGCAATGTCGACCTCGTCGCGCAGCAGGTCTTCGATGCGGTTTTCGAACACCACGTCCAGCACGATGCCGGGGTACTGGCGCTTGAAGTCGATCAGCCAGTCGGCCATGACCAACTGACCGTAGCCGCTTGGCACGCTCAACCGCACGCGGCCCTGCAGGCCCTCGCCCAGAGTGGTGACGGATTCTTTTGCGGCCAGCAATTCGGCCTGGATGGCAACGCCGTGCTGGTAGAGCCGCAGGCCGATCTCCGTGGGCTCGGCGCGGCGGGTGGTGCGCCGCACCAGCTGGGCGCCGACCGAGCGCTCCAGCTGGTTCAGGTGGTAGCTGACATTGGCGCGGCTCATCTTGAGGCGGCGTGCCGCCGCGCTCAGGTTGCCGGCGTCGAGGATTTCCACCAGCAAAGTCAGCGATTGGAGCTCCATGCACCCGATTGTGTCAAAAATCCTTTGACAGTCTGTCAACCGGCTATGCAATTGTCAAAGCCGCGCATCGGGCAAAGAATGCTGGGTTCACCCTGGAACCCGCAAGAGACAAGAGAGACAAGACATGGCCACCACCGACTCCAGCCTTCCCGCGTCTTCTTCCAACCCCGTCAGCTTCGAGCGTTCTCCCAAACCGGGCGGCGTGTTCGTGGTGACCATCGACAACCCGCCCGTCAACGCCCTGGGCGTGGATGTGCGCCGAGGCCTGGTGGCCGCCATCGAGGCGGCGGAGGCCGACAGCGCGGCCGCCGCGGTGCTGATCGTCGGCGCGGGCCGCAACTTCATCGCGGGTGCGGACATCCGCGAGTTCGGCAAGACGCCGCAGCCGCCTTCGCTGCCCGAGGTGTGCCTGAAGATCGAGAACTGCACGAAGCCGGTGATTGCCGCCATCCACGGCGCGGCGCTGGGCGGCGGGCTCGAAGTGGCGCTGTCGGCGCACTACCGCCTTGCCGCTCCGTCGGCCAAGCTGGGACTGCCCGAAGTGCAGCTCGGCCTCTTGCCCGGCTCGGGCGGTACGCAGCGCGCGCCGCGCCTCATCGGCGTGAAGCCCGCGCTTGAGCTCATGCTCAGCGGCCGCCATGCGGGTGCGAAGGAAGCGATGTCGCTCGGGCTGGTCGACCGCCTGGGAACCGAGGCCGACGCGCGCGCCGAGGGCCTTGCCTATGCGGAAGAACTGGCCGCGGCCAAGACGCCGGTGCGCCGCGCGCGCGAGGCCGCCGGCCTGGCCGATGCAGAGGCCAGCCGCGCCGCGCTCGAAGCGGCGCGCGCCGACACTGCCAAGAAGAGCCGAGGCCTGTTCTCGCCGATGAAGATCATCGAAGCCGTCGAAGCCGCGCTCACGCTGCCCTTCGACGAAGGTATGGCGCTGGAGCGCAAGCTGTTCCTGCAGTGCATCGACAGCCCGCAGCGCGCCGGCCTGATCCACGCCTTCTTCGCCGAGCGCGAAGTGCTGAAGGCGCCCGAAACCAAGGCCGCCAAGCCGCGCGCGCTCGAATCGGCCGGCATCATCGGCGGCGGCACCATGGGCGCGGGCATTGCGGTGGCCATGCTCGATGCGGGCCTGCCCGTGACCATGATCGAGCGCGACGAGCCCAGCCTTGCGCGCGGCCGCCAGCACGTTGAAAAGGTGTACGACGGCCTGATCGGCAAGGGCCGCATGACGCCCGAGGCCAAGGCGGCCGTGATGGCGCGCTTTTCGGGCTCCACGAGCTACGACGCGCTCGCGCAGGCCGATATCGTGGTCGAAGCCGTGTTCGAAGACATGGGCGTGAAGAAGGCGGTGTTCGCCGAACTCGACCGGGTGTGCAAGCCCGGCGCAGTGCTGGCTACCAACACCTCGTACCTCGACATCGACGAGATCGCGGCCAGCATCTCGCGCCCGCAGGACGTGGTGGGCCTGCACTTCTTCTCGCCGGCCAACATCATGAAGCTGCTCGAGATCGTGGTGCCCGCCAAGGTGAGCGCCGACGTAGTGGCCACGGGCTTCGAGCTTGCGAAGAAATTGAAGAAGGTGCCCGTGCGCGCCGGCGTGTGCGACGGCTTCATCGGCAACCGCATCCTCGCGGTGTACCGCCAGGCCGCCGACCACATGATGGAAGACGGCGCCTCGCCCTACCAGATCGACGAGGCGGTGCGCAACTTCGGCTACCCGATGGGGCCGTTCCAGGTGTCCGACCTGGCGGGCGGCGACATCGGCTGGGCCACGCGCAAGCGCAAGGCGGCCACGCGCGACCCCAAGGCGCGCTACGTGCAGGTTGCCGACCGCATCTGCGAGCGCGGCTGGTTCGGCCAGAAGACGCAGCGCGGCTATTACCTGTACCCCCAAGGCGCGCGCACCGGCGTGCCCGACCCCGAGGTGCTGGCCATCATCGACGCCGAGCGCGAGCGCGCCGGCATCGAGCCGCGCGCCTTCACCGAAGAAGAAATCATGCGCCGCTACATGGCCGCAATGATCAACGAGGGCGCCAACGTGGTGCACCAGCGCATTGCGCTGCGCCCGCTCGACGTGGACGTGACCTTTCTCTACGGCTACGGCTTTCCGCGCCACCGCGGCGGCCCGATGAAGTACGCCGACACCGTGGGCCTGTCGAAGGTGCTGGCCGACATTCGCGAGTTTGCGAAGGAAGATCCGTTGTTCTGGCAGCCCTCGCCGTTGCTGGTGGAGCTGGTCGAACGCGGCGCTAACTTCGACAGCCTCAACCACGCCTGACCCCTTTCTGAAAGAAGCGACGCCATGGACCTGAACTTCACCCCTGAAGAAGAAGCCTTCCGCGCGGAAGTGCGCGCCTTCCTGGCCGACAAGCTGCCCGCGCGCCTCTCGGCCAAGGTGAGCAGCGGCAAGATCCTCGCCAAGGCCGACATGGAGGAATGGCACGCCATCCTCAACGCGCGCGGCTGGCTCGCCAACCACTGGCCCGAGCAGTACGGCGGACCGGGCTGGACGGCGGTCGAAAAGTTCATCTTCGAGCACGAATGCGCGCTGGCCTTTGCGCCGCGCATCGTGCCCTTCGGCGTGAACATGCTGGGGCCGGTGCTCATCAAGTACGGCAACGAGGCGCAAAAGCGCCACTGGCTGCCGCGCATCCTCGACGGCTCCGACTGGTGGTGCCAGGGCTATTCGGAACCCGGCGCGGGCTCCGACCTGGCGGCGGTAAAGACATCGGCCGTGCGCGGCATCGACACCCAAGGCGACCACTACATCGTGAACGGCCAGAAGACCTGGACCACGCTGGGTCAGCATGCCAACATGATCTTCTGCCTGGTGCGCACGAACCGCGAAGCGAAGAAGCAAGAGGGCATCAGCTTCCTGCTGATCGACATGACTTCGCCCGGCGTGGAAGTGCGCCCGATCATCACGCTCGACGGCGAGCACGAGGTGAACGAGGTGTTCTTCTCCGACGTGCGCGTGCCGGCCGAGAACCTGGTCGGCGAAGAGAACAAGGGCTGGACCTGCGCCAAGTACCTGCTCACCTACGAGCGCACCAACATCGCGGGCGTCGGCTTTTCGGTGGCCGCGCTCGAACAGCTCAAGGGCATTGCGGCCACGCAAACGAAGAACGGCAAGCCGCTGGCGGAAGACCCGGCCTTTGCCGCGCGCATGGCGCGTGTCGAGATCGACCTGGAGAACATGAAGACCACCAACCTGCGCGTGATTGCCGCAGTGGCCGGTGGCGGCGTGCCGGGCGCGGAGAGCTCGATGCTCAAGATCCGCGGCACCGAGATCCGGCAAGAGATTTCTTCGCTCGCGCGCCGCGCAATGGGCGTGTACGGCCGGCCCTTCATCGAAGAAGCGCTGCACGACGGCTTCGACGGCGAAACCTTCGGACCCGCCTACGCGTCGGCCGCGGCAGCGCGCTACTTCAACAACCGCAAGCTGTCGATCTTCGGCGGCTCGAATGAAATCCAGAAGAACATCATCAGCAAGATGATCCTCGGCCTTTAAAGGAGACATGCAATGAACTTCGAACACACCGAAGACCGGCGCATGCTCGCCGACAGCCTGAACCGCTTCATCGCAGAGCAGTACGCCTTCGATGCGCGCGACCGCATTGCGAAGTCGCAGCACGGGTTCAGCAAGGAGATCTTTCAACAGTTCGCAGAACTGGGCGTGATCGGCGCGCTCTTCAGCGAGGCCGATGGTGGCTTCGGCGGCGGCGGCTTCGACATTGCCGTGGTCTTCGAGGCGCTGGGCCGCGGCCTCGTGGTCGAGCCGCTGCTGGGCGCGGTAATGGTCGGCGAGGCGCTCAGCGCAGCCGGCAGCGATGCGCAGAAAGAAAAACTCGGCGACATCATCAACGGCGCCATCGTCGCCGCCTTTGCGCACGACGAAGCCGGCGCGCACCACGAGCGCACGCACGTTGCCACCCGCGCCGAGCGCAGCGGCGACGGCTGGGTGCTGAACGGCGCCAAGGCCGTCGTGCCGCAGGGCGAGCAGGCCGACCTGTTCCTCGTCTCCGCCCGCACTTCCGGCAGCATCGACGACGAAGCGGGCATCTCGCTGTTCCTCGTGCCCGCGAAGACCGCGGGCCTTACGGTGCACGGCTGCCCCGCCATCGACGGCGGCCGCGTGGCCGAACTCGCATTCGACGGCGTGAAGCTGGTTGCCGATGCGCTGCTGGGCACCGAAGGCCAGGGCCACGCCACGCTGGAACGTGCCATCGGCCGCGGCGTGCTCGCGCTGTGCGCCGAGGCCGTGGGCGCCATGGAAGCCGCCAAGACTGCCACGCTCGACTACCTGCGCACGCGCAAGCAGTTCGGCACGCTCATCGGCAGCTTTCAGGCGCTGCAGCACCGCATGGCCGACCTGCTGCTCGAGATCGAGCAGGCGCGCTCGGCGGTGATCAACGCGGCAGCCGCCATCGACGGCACCGACCGCGTGGCGCGCGAGCGTGCGCTCTCGGCCGCCAAGTTCAGTATCGGCCGCATCGGCGCGCTGGTGGCGGAAGAAAGCATCCAGATGCATGGCGGCATTGGCATGACGTGGGAGCTGCCGCTGCCGCACTATGCCAAGCGGCTCGTGATGATCGACCATCAGCTCGGTGACGAAGACCATCATCTGCAGCGCTACATCGCGCTTGGCAAGGAGACTGTGCAATGAGCGACAAGACCGTTCTCATCTCCCAGCAGGGCGCCGTCCGCATCCTGACCAACAGCAACCCGGGCGCGCGCAACGCGATCACGCCAACGCTGTATGCGGAACTGAGCGCCGCGCTCACCGATGCGGAGAACGATCCCGAAGTCGGCGCCATCGTCTTCACCGGCGCGGGTGATTTCTTCTGCTCGGGCGGAGACCTGAACCTGCTCGCCAAGCGCCGCGAACTGCCCGCCTCCGAGCGGCGCGAAAAGCTCGAAGGCCTGAACAACCTGATCCGCGCCATTCGCGATTGCGGCAAGCCCGTCATCGCTGCGGTCGAAGGCGGCGCTGCCGGCGCGGGCCTTTCGATGGCGCTGGCGTGCGACATGCTGGTGTCGGCGCGCGATGCGTTCTACACGGTCGCCTACGTCAAGGTGGGTCTCACCCCGGACGGCGGCGCCACGGCTTTCCTGTCGGAGTTCGTCTCGCGCCAGGTGCTCACCGAAATGTGCCTGACCGGCGACCGCATGACGGCCGAGCGCCTGCATGCGCTGGGTGCCGTCAACCGCCTCACCGACAAGGGCGCCGCGCTGGCCGAGGCCGTTGCGCTGGCTGCCAAGGTGGCCAACGGCCCGCAGCGCGCGAGCGCACGCATCAAGACGCTGTGCCGGCAGGCGCACCGGGCCACGCTCGAAGAACAGCTCGACGCCGAGGCCGTGTACATGGTCGAGTCGCAAGCCGACGCCGAAGCGGCTGAAGGCATTGGCGCCTTTCTCGGCAAGCGCACGGCAGATTTCACCGCGCTGCGCCGACAGAAGCCCAACCCTTCCTGACGCCGCCAGCCGCATTCACCCCACATCACGCCTCGCACACGCTGCGGGGCTTTCTCGTTTCAAGGGAGTTGCTCTCATGCCCGTGCTGAATTCCTCGCTGCCGCTTGCCGGCGTGCGCGTTCTCGATCTGTCCCGCATCCTCGCGGGCCCCTGGTGCGGCATGGTGCTGGCCGACATGGGCGCCGAAGTCATCAAGGTCGAGCACCCGGGCCGCGGCGACGACACGCGCGACTGGGGCCTGCGTGTCGGCAACACCGAGACGGCCTACTTCAACAGCGTGAACCGCAACAAGCGCTCGGTCACGCTCGACCTGCAGACGCCCGAAGGCCAGCAGATTGCGCGCGACCTTGCCAGACAGTGCGACGTGGTGATCCAGAACTTCAAGTTCGGCGGCATCGACAAGCTGGGCCTCGGCTACGAACAGCTGAGCAAGGAAAACCCGAAGCTCATCTACTGCTCGATCTCGGGCTATGACCGCACCGGCTCCGAGGCCGCGCGCCCCGGCTACGACCTTGTGGTGCAGGGCGAGGCGGGCCTGATGGCGCTGAACGGCGAAGCCAACCAGCCGCCGCTGAAGTTCGGCGTGGCGGTGGTCGACCTGTTCACCGGCATGTATTCGGCCCAGGCCGTGCTGGCCGCGCTGTACCAGCGCGAGAAAACCGGCAAGGGCCGCCACGTGGAGATGGCGCTGTTCGATTGCGGCCTGATGATCACCGCCTACTACGGCCTCGAAGCACTGCTGATGGGCGAAGACCCGCCGCGCTACGGCAACTCGCATCCGTCGATCGTGCCCTACGGCGTGTTCGACGCGGCGGATGGCCCGCTGGTCATTACCGTGGGCAACAACGCCCAGTTCTCGCGCTTTTGCACCGACGTGCTCGAGCGGCCCGACCTTGCGGCGGACGAACGCTTCAAGACCAACATCCTGCGTTCGGCCAACCGCGCGGTGCTGCTGCCCGAGCTGCACGCCGAACTGGCCAAGCGCCAGCGCGCCGACCTGCTCGAAAAACTCACGCAGTCAGGCATTCCCTGCGGCGAGGTGCTCGGCCTGCTCGAAGCCCTCAACTCCAAGCGCGCGACCGACGCGGGCCTTGTCACCGAGCAGCCGCATCCGGTGGCCGGCAAGGTCAACGTGCTGGCACCGCCCTACCGTTTCGACGGCGAGCGCCTGCCGGTGCGCAGCGCGCCGCCGCAACTGGGCGAAGCCACGCACGAGGTGCTGCAGTCGCTGCTCGGCCTTTCGGACGACAAGCTCGCGCAACTTAAATCGAACGGCGTTCTCTGAAGACGCTCTTTCCTTCTCCTCATTGATTCCCTGAAGAAGTCATGGCATTTCCTTTCTCCCGCTCCCTTCGCAATCCCGCACGCCGCGCGCTCATCGCCCTGGCCCTTCCGCTGGTGGCAGGCGCCGCCTTCGCGCAAGCCTGGCCGGCCAAGCCGATCACCGTGGTCGTGCCCTTTCCGCCAGGCGGCCCGACCGACGTGGCCACGCGCATCGTGGCGCAGAAGATGTCGCAGGGCCTGAAGCAGAACATCCTCATCGACAACCGCAGCGGCGCCTCGGGCACCATCGGCGCGGCGGCTGCCGCCAAGGCCGCGCCCGACGGCTACACCTTCGTGATGCTGGCCACGCCCACGCTGCTGGCCGCGCATCTGTACGGCCCCACGCCCTACGACATCTTCAAGAGCTTCACGCCCGTGGGCACGGTGTACGACCTGCCGATCGTGATGGTCGTCAATCCGAAGTCGCTGCCCGAAGTCACCGGCCTGCAAGGCCTGATCGCCAAGGCCAAGGCCGAAGGCGGCAAGCTCAACTACACGACCGCCGGCGCAGGCAGCTTCGGCCACCTGACGACCGAGCAGCTCAAGAACATCGGCAAGTTCGACATGCAGCACGTGCCCTACCGCGGCAGCGCGCCGGCCGTGACCGACCTGATCGGCGGGCAGGTGCCGGCCATGTTCTCGGACCTGGTGGCGGTGATGCCGCACATCCGCGCCGGCACGCTGCGCGCCATTGCGGTCGGTTCTGGCAAGCGCGTGAGCCTGCTGCCCGACGTGAAGACGGTGGCCGAACAAGGCTTCCCGGGCTTCGATGCCACCTCGTGGGGTGGCCTGCTGGCGCCCGCGGGCACGCCCAAGGACGTGGTCGACCGCATGAGCGCCGAGCTGAAAAACGCGCTGGCCGACAAGGACGTGCAGGACAAGCTCGAAAGCGTCGGCTCCTTTGCGGCCTACGGCACACCCGGGCAGACGGGCACGCGCATGCGCCAGGATTTCGAGCGTTGGGGCAAGGTCATTCGCGACAACAAGATCACGAACCAGTAAAACAGCGCTTCGCACGCGGCCGGCAAAGAGACAACACCAGGAGACACGCATGGCAGACAGCAAGAAGACCAAGATGGCCGGCGAGCCGTTCCGCCCCCTGTTTCCGGTGCGCAGCCTCGCCGATATCCGCAGGCTTGAAGAAACGCCGCTCGCGCAGGCGCTGACGGTGCGCAGCACCTACGAGATCTTTCGCAACGCGGGCGCAGCCTTCGGCGGCAAGACGGCGCTCACCTTCCTGCGCACCGGCAACCCGGCCGATGAGCCGATTCGCTGGTCGTATGCCGACTTGCTCGCGGGCATCCACCAGACCGCGAACATGCTGCATGCGCTGGGGGTGGGCCCCCAAGACGCGGTGGCCGTGCTGCTGCCGGGCTGCCTCGAATACCACCTGGCGCTGTGGGGCGGAGAAGCGGCGGGCATCGTGCAACCACTCAACCCGCTGCTTACCGACGAGAAGCTGGTTGCGCTGATGACCGCCGGCCGCGCCAAGGTGCTGATCACCTATGGCTCGGACAGCGAATCGGGCATGTGGTCGAAGGCGATGCGCCTGCGCAGCCAGGTGCCGACACTCACCTCCGTGCTGCGCGTGGCCCCGCATGACGAGGCACCGGGCGCAGCGGGCGCGCTGCCTGAAGGTGTCGCCGAGTTCAATACGCTGCGCGCCGCTCAGCCTGCCGACCGGCTGGTGAGCGGCCGCGACATCGCGCCCGTCGACATTGCCGCCTACTTTCACACCGGCGGCACCACCGGCGCACCCAAGCTCGCGCGCCACAGCCACGGCGCGCAGGTGTTCACCGCCTGGGCCAGCGTGCAGGTCGCGGGCATGAACGACCAGGGCATCTCGATCAACGGCTATCCGCTGTTCCACGTGGCGGGCGTGCTGCCGGCTTCGCTGGCGTCGCTCTCGGCCGGGGTGGAAGTGATCATTCCGACCACCTCGCTGCTGCGCAACAAGGAGGTGCTCGCCAACTACTGGAAGCTGGTCGAGAAGTACCGGCCCACCTCGCTCTCGGCCGTGCCCACGGTGCTGGCCGCATTGGCCAACGTGCCGCTGGACGGCGCCGACATTTCATCGATCGGCTACTGCCGCACGGGCGCTGCGGTGCTTTCGCCGGAGCTGGCCGCGCGCTTCGAGCGGCTGTTCGGCCTGCATGTGCACGAGAGCCTGGGCATGACCGAGATGGCCGGCATCTCCACCATCACGCCGCCGGGCGTGGACGGGCCGGCGGGCTGCGTCGGCTTTCCGCTGCCGTATATGCAGATGCGCATCGTGGCGCTCGATGAAAGCGGCAACGCCAGCGACCGCGACCTGCCGCCGGGCGAGCAGGGCATGGTGCTGTTCAAGTCGCCCAACCTCTTCTCGGGTTTCGTCGACCCGGCGGACAACGCCAAGGCCTTTACCGCCGACGGCTGGCTTGCGACCGGCGACCTGGGCTGGATCGACGGCGAAGGGCGGCTCAATCTCAGCGGTCGCTCGAAAGACCTGATCATCCGCAGCGGCCACAACATCGACCCCAAGGTGATCGAAGACGCGCTGGGCGCGCATCCGGCGGTGCAGCTGTGCGCGGCGGTGGGTGCGCCCGACGCGTATGCGGGCGAGCTGCCGGTGGTGTTTGCAACGCTGGTGCCGGGCGCATCGGCAACCGACGAAGAACTGCTGGCCTTCACCGCCGCGCGCGTGGACGAGGCACCGGCCAAGCCCAAGTCGGTGATCGTCATCGAGAACATGCCGATGACCAACGTCGGCAAGATCTACAAGCCCGAGTTGCGCGCAATGGCGGCGAGCCGCGTGGTGGCTGCGGCCGTCGAGCAGGCGTGCGGCGAGCTTGGCGTCGACGCAGGAGCCATGCCGCGCGTCGCCCATGAGGGAGAGCGCCTGGTGCAGGTGCGCATCGAGGCCGCCGCCGCAGGTGCGCTTGCAGCGCCGCTGCGAGAGCGGATCGAAGCAGCGCTGGCGCCGCTGCCGTTCAAGACGCAGGTGCTCACCGAATAGCCCTGTATCCATCTGGCTGGCGGCACGCACATAAAAACAGATCAACCATCGGAGACATCGAGAACATGAACAACGCCACATTCACCACCCGCCGAGCCCTGCGCGGCCTTGTCCTTGCATCGCTCGCGCTCGCGGCCACCACCGCCGGCTGGGCGCAGACCTATCCGGCCAAGCCGATCCGCATGGTGGTGCCCTTTGCCCCGGGCGGCGCCACCGACGTGCTGGCCCGCGTGATCGGCGAGAAGATGGCCGCGGGGCTGGGCCAGCCGGTCATCATCGACAACAAGCCCGGCGCCGCCGGCATCATCGGCACCGACACCGTGGCCAAGGCGCCGCCCGACGGCTACACCCTGGTGCTGGCGCTGAGCAATTCGCTGCTGACCAACCAGTTCCTCTACCAGAAGCTGCCCTACGACACCCAGCGCGACCTCACGCTGGTCTACCAGATTGCCACCGCGCCGCTGGTGCTGGTGGTGCACCCAAGCGTGCCGGTGAAGAACGGGCCGGAGCTCTTGAAGTACGTGGCCGCCAATAAGGGCAAGGTGGCCTACGGCTCGTACGGCGTGGGCGCGTATCCGCACCTGGCCGGCGCGCACATGAGCCTCACGCAGAAGGCCGAAATGAACCACGTGGCCTACAAGGGCGAGGCGCCGATGCTGCAAGACCTCATCGGCGGCCAGATTCAGATGGCCTTTGCCAGCGCGCTGGTGGCAAAACCGCACATCGAGGCGGGCAAGCTCAAGGCCGTTGGCGTGAGCGGCGAGCGCCGCATGGCCACGCTGCCCGACGTGCCGACGCTGGCCGAGCAAGGGCTGGGCGACGAGGCCTACCGCGTGGCGGGCTGGCTCGCCATTGCCATGCCGGCCGGCACGCCCAAGCCGATCGTGCAGCGCATTGCCGAAGAAGTGGGCAAGGCCACGCGCCAGCCCGACGTGCAGGCACGCGTGGCAGCCATGGGCTTCGACCTGAAGGAGAGCTCGCCCGAGGCCTTTACCGCCGTGTACAAGAAGGAAAGCCCGATCTGGGAGCGCCTGATCAAGGATTCTGGCGCCAAGCTCGAATAGCCCGTTTCGAGAGGGCCGGAGGGGGGCGGAAATGGGGCCGCAGCTTAGGAAAACCCCGATGAACGGATGGACATGGATCGTTACCATCCATGGCTGCTTTCCCCCTCCCTCTCGATGACCACTCCCAACGAGTCCGGCCCCTTGCTGGACGCCGCCAGCCCCCTCCCCCCAGACATCGAAGCCGCCGACGAGCCCACCAAGGTGCCGCTCGCCATCGAGGACTGGCTCACCGTGATCATCATGGGCGCGTTGGCACTCATCACCTTTGCCAACGTGCTGGTGCGCTACTTCACCGACTCTTCGTTTGCCTGGACGGAGGAGTTCTCGGTCTTTCTCATGATCATGCTGGCGCTGGTGGCCGGCTCGGCCGCCGTGGCGCGCGACAGGCACATCCGCATCGAATATTTTTCGGAGAGCGGCTCCATGGCGCGGCGCAAGCGGCTCGCGCAGTTCGGCGCGCTCATGATCGCCATTCTGTTCACGCTGATCGGCGCGCTCAGCATCCGCATGGTGTGGGACGACTACCGCTTCGACGAGACCACGCCCGGCATCGGCCTTCCGGCCTGGTGGTATTCGATGTGGCTGCCCATCGTGTCCTTTGCCATCGCGCTGCGCGCCGTGGGCCTGATGATCCGCCGCGGCCGCAAGGCGTACACCCCCGAGCAAGACCGCAAAAAAGGCGACGCATCGTGATCGCCACCCTGCTTTTCGTCGCCTTCGTCGCGATGATGCTGGTGGGCGTGCCCATCGGTGCCGCGCTCGGCCTGGCCGGCGCCGCCTGCATTGCGCTGGCCAACAGCGACGCCCAGTGGTTCGGCTTGCTGGCCGTGCCGCAGAACTTTTATGCCGGCCTCGGCAAGTACCCGCTGCTGGCCATTCCGATGTTCGTGCTGGTGGGCTCCATCTTCGACCGCTCGGGCGTTGCGCTGCGGCTCGTCAACTTTGCGGTCGCCATCGTCGGCCGCGGCCCAGGCATGCTGCCGCTGGTGGCGATTGCGGTGGCGATGTTCCTCGGCGGCATCTCGGGTTCGGGCCCGGCCAATGCCGCCGCCGTGGGCGCAGTGATGATCGCCGCCATGTCGCGCGCCGGCTACCCGGCCGCGTTCTCGGCCAGCGTAGTAGGCGCCGCGGCGGCCACCGACATCCTGATTCCGCCTTCGGTCGCGTTCATCGTCTACTCGGTGCTGGTGCCCGGCGCCTCGGTACCGGCGCTGTTTGCGGCCGGCATGATCCCGGGCGTGATGGCCGGCCTGGCGTTGATGATTCCGGCCGTGCTGCTGGCCCGCCAACACAAGATGGGGGCACTCGAATCGACGTTGCCGCGCCCGCCGTTCTGGAAGAGTTTTCGCGAGGCGATCTGGGGCCTGGCGGCGCCGGTGCTGATTCTGGGCGGCATGCGCGCGGGCTGGTTCACTCCCACCGAAGCAGCAGTGGTGGCTGTGTTCTACGGCCTGTTCGTGGGCATGTGCGTGCACCGGACCATCAAGGTGCGCGACCTGTTCGTGATCTTGCGCGAATCGGGCGAGCTCTCGGCGGTGATCCTGCTGGTGGTGTCGCTCGCGGGGATCTTTGCGTACTCGCTTTCGACGCTGGGCATCATCGACCCAGTGACGCGCGCCATCGTCAATTCGGGCCTGGGTGAATACGGCATCCTGGCGTTGCTGATCCTGCTCTTGATCACTGTCGGCATGTTCCTGGACGGCGTGTCGATCTTCCTGATCTTCGTGCCGCTGTTGCTGCCGATCGTCCAGTACTACAAGTGGGACCCGGTGTGGTTCGGCGTCATCCTCACGCTGAAGGTCGCATTGGGGCAGTTCACGCCACCGCTCGCGGTCAACCTGATGGTGTCGTGCCGCATCGCCAAGGTGCGCATGGAAGAAACCGTGCGCTGGGTGGGCTGGATGCTGTTCTCGATGTTCCTGGTGATGGTGCTGGTGATCGCATTCCCGGAACTTGCGTTGTGGCTGCCTCGGAAGCTCGGGTATTGAGATGCGACCCTGCTTCTCTTTGCTTCGCGCTGTTCGGTTAGCTCCTTGTTCAGGGGGCGCACCAGCAGCGTGCCCCAGTGCACAGGGCATCGGGTGCTCCCCGCAGCGAAATAAAGGAGGAGGGGCGCAGCCCCGGGGGACATTCGCGGAGGGGAGTACCCGGTGGCCTTTGCACACGCCCTGAACAGCAGCGCCAAAACATCAGCAAACGTTCCCGAAAACATCCACCACTTAGTTGTGTTCAGAAAACAAGGAGACCTCTCATGAAATTCCGCCGCACCCTCTTGGGCCTTGCCGCCGTAGCCACCGCCCTGGGCATGTTCTCGACCGGCGCCATGGCGCAGGCCGCCTACAAGCCCGAATACAAGATGTCGCTCGTGCTCGGCCCGCCCACACCCTGGGGCCAGGCCGGGAAGATCTGGGCCGACCTCGTGAAGGAGCGTACCCAGGGCCGCATCAACATCAAGCTCTACCCCGGTGTTTCGCTCATCCAGGGCGACCAGACCCGCGAGTTCAGCGCGCTTCGCCAGGGCGTCATCGACATGGCCGTGGGCTCGACCATCAACTGGTCGCCGCAAGTCAAGCAGCTCAACCTCTTCTCCATGCCCTTCCTGATGCCCGACTACGCGGCCATCGACGCGCTCACGCAAGGCGAAGTCGGCAAGGACATGTTCAAGACCCTCGACAAGGCCGGTGTGGTGCCCCTTGCCTGGGGTGAGAACGGCTACCGCGAAATCACCAACTCCAAGAAGCCGATCAAGTCGCCTGAAGACCTGAAGGGCATGAAGATCCGTGTCGTCGGCTCGCCGATTTATTCCGACATGTTCACCGCGCTGGGCGCCAACCCCACGCAGATGAGCTGGGCCGATGCCCAGCCCGCACTCGCCAGCGGCGCGGTCGACGGGCAGGAGAACCCGCTCTTCCTGTTCACCGTGCTCAAGATGCAGAACGTGGGCCAGAAGTTCGTCACCACCTGGGGCTACGTGGCCGATCCGCTGGTCTTCGTGGTCAACAAGGAAATCTGGGCTTCGTGGACGCCAGCCGACCAGGCCATCGTGCGCCAGGCCGCCATTGATGCCGGCCAGCAAGAGATTGCCATTGCACGCAAAGGCCTTGTCGAAGCCGACAAGCCGGTGCTGAAGGACATTGCCGGCATGGGCGTGACCGTGACCCAGCTCACGCCCGCCGAGCGCGAAGCCTTCGTGAAGGCCACGCGGCCGGTGTACGAAAAGTGGAAGGGCACCGTGGGTGCCGACCTCGTGGCAAAGGCCGAGAAGGCCATTGCTGCACGGAAGAAGTAAGCAGCAAGCAACACCGTGCCGCTTCAGGGTGGCGCCGCGACAATGTCGCGATGCACACCCTGATCATCGACACGGATCCCGGCGCGGACGACGTGATCGCGCTGCTGTTCGCCATGGCGGCGCCTGAAACGCTGAAGCTCCAGGCGCTGACCACGGTGGCCGGCAATGTTCCGCTGGCCAAGACCTCGCGCAACGCGCGCCTCGCCTGCGAATGGGCCGGCCGGCCAGATGTTCCGGTGTACGCCGGTGCGGAGCGCCCGCTGCAGCGCACGCCGATCTACGCGGCCAACATCCACGGACGCGAAGGCATCACCGGCGTCGAGGTTCACGAGCCGGCTGTGCCGCTGGCCGAAGGGCACGCGGTCGATTACCTCATTCGCACGCTGCGTGCGGCGCCCGAGAAAAGCGTGACGCTTGCCATGCTCGGCCCGCAAACCAACCTTGCGCTGGCGCTCGGGCAAGCCCCCGACATCGTGCGCGGCTTGCGAGAACTCGTGCTCATGGCCGGCGCGCATTTCAACGGCGGCAACATCACGCCGACCGCGGAGTTCAACGTGTTCGCCGATCCGCATGCGGCAGAGGTTGTGCTGAAAAGCGGCGTGCCGACGACGATGCTGCCGCTGGACGTGACGCACAAGATTCTCACGAGCGAAGAGCGCATCGCGCGGCTGCGCGGCATCGGCAACCGGGCCGGCACCATCGTCGCCGACATTCTGGACGCCTATGCACCGCAGGAAATGCGGCACTACGACATGCCCGGCGGACCGGTGCACGACGCCACCGTCATCGCCTACCTGCTGCAGCCTTCGCTCTTCAGGGGCAGGCCGGTCAACGTTGAAATCGACAGCCGAGAAGGCATGGGTTTTGGCCAGACGGCGGCCGACTGGTACGGCAGCCTGAACCGCCCCGCCAACGCAAACTGGATCGTCGATGGCGATGCGCAGGGATTCTTCGACCTGCTGAACGAACATATCGCACGGCTGCCCTGAGAACCGGGGTAATAAAAAAGCCACGCTGCGAACAGCGTGGCTTTTGCTTTTTGTGCCGCAGCGAATCGAATCGATCAGTGCTGCAGGATCTTGTTGAGGAAATCCTTGGTGCGCGGCTGACGGTTTTCCGGGTGGCTGAAGAACTCGTCCTTCGGGCAGTCTTCAAGAATCTTGCCGCCCACGTCGATGAAGATCACGCGGCTGGCCACCTTGCGGGCAAAGGCCATTTCGTGCGTCACCACCATCATGGTCATGCCGTCCCTGGCCAGGCTCACCATCACGTCGAGCACTTCGCCGACCATTTCGGGATCGAGCGCCGAAGTGGGTTCGTCGAACAGCATCACGATCGGGTCCATGCTGAGCGCACGGGCAATGGCCACGCGCTGCTGCTGGCCGCCGGAGAGCTGACCCGGGAACTTGTCCTTGTGCGCCATCAGGCCCACGCGGTCGAGCATCTTGAGGCCGCGCGTCTTGGCTTCTTCGGGACTGCGGCCGAGCACCTTGATCTGGGCGATCGTGAGGTTCTCGGTGACCGAGAGGTGCGGAAACAGCTCGAAGTGCTGAAACACCATGCCGACCTTGGAGCGCAGCTTGGGCAGGTTGGTCTTGGGGTCGTGCAGCGGAATGCCGTTGACGGTGATCTCGCCCTTCTGGAAGGGCTCGAGCGCATTCACGGTCTTGATGAGGGTGGATTTGCCCGAGCCCGAGGGCCCGCACACCACCACCACGTCGCCCTTGGAGATGCTCACCGAACAATCGTTGAGCACCTGCACCGGGCCATACCACTTGGAGACGTTCTTGATTTCAATCATTTTTTCGGACATTTCTTTCTCCGGTTCAGCCACTCAGCGAATGATGGCAATCTTCTTGTGGAGGCGCTTGACGAGCCACGACAAGGCATAGCACATGATGAAGTAAACGACGGCCGCGAGCAGGTAGGCCTCGATCGGGCGGCCGAAGTTCTTGCCCGCGGTCTCGAAGCCCTTGAGCATGTCGTACGCGCCGATGGCGTACACCAGCGAGGTGTCCTGGAACAGGATGATGGTCTGCGTGAGCAGCACCGGCAGCATGTTGCGGAAAGCTTGCGGCAACACCACCAGGCGCATGTTCTGGCCGTAGGTCATGCCGACCGCCTGGCCCGCATACACCTGGCCGCGCGGAATCGACTGGATGCCCGCTCGCATGATCTCGCTGAAGTAGGCCGCCTCGAACGCGATGAAGGTGATCACGGCCGAGATTTCCGAGCGGTAGTTCGAGCCGATGGAGCCGAAAGCCGCGTAGAACGAGGCCGGCACCAAGAGGAAGAACCACAAGATGACCATCACCAGCGGAATGCTTCGCATGCCGTTGACGTAGATGGCAGCAGGCGCATCGAGCCACTTCTTGCCCGAGAGCCGCATAAGCGCCAGCACGGTGCCAAAGAGCACGCCGCCAATGGTGGCGACGATCGTCAGCATGATGCTGAAGTAGAAGCCCTTGACGACGAAGTTGCTGATGACGTCCCAGTTGTAGAACGACAGGTCGAGATTCATTGTGCCTCCTGCCGGGCCGCCCCAAAGGGGGCACGCGCCCCCTCGGGGGGCAGTGAAACGGCGTAGCCGCGAACGTGGGGGTACGTCATGTCAATGCCCCCCGCCGCCGCTGGCCGAGACGATGAAGCCCGGCACACGCGTCTTCTTCTCGATGAAAGCCATGATGCGGTTGATTGCAAAGGCCGAGATCACGTAGAGCCCGGTTACCGCAAGGTACACCTCGATGCCGCGCGAGGTCTCTTCCTGCGCCTGCATGGCGAACATCGTGAGTTCGGTCACCGACACGGCAAACGCCACCGACGAGTTCTTGAAGATGTTCATCGTTTCGCTCGTGAGCGGCGGAATGATGATGCGGTAGGCCATTGGCAAGATCACGTAGCGGTAGTACTGCGTGGTGGTAAAGCCCACTGCCATGCCTGCGTAGCGCTGGCCCTTGGGCAATGCCTGAATGCCCGAGCGCACCTGCTCGGCAATTCGCGCCGAGGTAAAGAAGCCCAGCGCCAGCACCACCAGCACAAAGCTCGGCACGCCCTTCATGACCGGAATCAGCGCCGGAATGACGTGGTACCAGAGGAAGATCTGCACCAAGAGCGGAATGTTGCGGAACAGCTCGACCCAGGCATTGCCCAGGCGCACGAGCCAGGGGCTGTTGGGCAAGGTGCGGATGATGCCGATGAGCGAACCCAGCACCAGCGCGACGATGAGCGCCAGCAGCGCCACCGACACGGTCCAGCCCCATGCGGACAACATCCACTCCCAGTAGGTCGGGTACTTCCCGCCCGGGTCTTGCAAGAAGACCTGCCAATCCCAGTTTGATCCCATCGGGGACTCTCCTTCTTTCAGATTTCCAGACTGCCAGCTTGCAGAGGCCATGCCCGCGCGCCGCATTGCGTTGCCTGCGAAAACAAACGCCCGCCGGGGGCGGCGGGCGTTCGCGGATGACCTTCGTGGCGATTACTTCTTCGCGGCGTACTCTTCCATCGGCTTGTCGTTGGGGTTGGCCCAGGCCGACTTGGTGGCTTCCGACAGCGGCAGGTTCACGGTGACGTTTGCCGGGGGAATCGGCTTCAGGAACCACTTGTCCCAGAGCTTGGCGAGTTCGCCGTTCTTGATCTGCGCCTTGATGCTGTCGTCCACCACCTTCTTGAAGGCGGCGTCGTCCTTGCGGATCATGATGGCGATGGGCTCGACGCTGAGCACTTCGCCCACGATCTTGTAGTCGGCAGGCGACTTGGACTTGGCGATGTTCGAAGCCAGGATGGAACCGTCCATCACGAAGGCGTCGGCGCGGCCCGATTCGAGCAGCAGGAAGCTGTCCGAGTGGTCCTTGCCATACAGCTCCTTGAAGTCGATGCCGCCGGCGCGTTCGTTCTTGCGCAGGGTTTGCACCGACGTGGTGCCGGTGGTGGTGGCCACGGTCTTGCCGTTCAGGTCCTTGATGCTGGTGATGCCCGAGTTGGCCTTGACTGCAATGCGCACTTCCTCGACGTAGGTGGTGACAGCGAACGAAACGTCCTTCTGGCGCGTGGCGTTGTTGGTGGTGGAGCCGCACTCCAGGTCGACGGTGCCGTTTTGCACCAGGGGCACGCGGTTTTGCGAGGTCACGGGCTGGAACTTGGTTTCCAGCTTGGCCAGGCCGAGGTGCTTCTGGATGTCGCGAATGATGTTGGCGCAGACGTCGTAGTGGAAACCGGTGTACTGGCCATTGCCCAGCGTGTACGAAAGGCCGGAAGATTCCCGCACGCCTTCGGTGATGGTGCCCGAGGCCTTGATCTTGGCCAGGGTGTCATTGGCTTGTGCAAACGCGCTGCCGGCAGCCACGGCTGCGATTGCCAATGCCAATACTTGCTTTTTCATACGGAAAACTCCTGAGGTGACTGGAAGATACAGATACAACTAAATTTTAGACATTCAGGTCATGGGGAATACCCGGGCCAACCCGGTGCATTCTCGATGACGTTTGCACCGGCCCCGCGCATCGCAGCGCCGTCGTGGTGCAAGGCTACCCATTGGCATTGTCCGACTTTCACTAAGCAGCCTTTGTGCCCGAGGGCTCAGCAGCCGGCGGCACCGGTGCGGACAGGCGAACCGGCTGGGTCAGGTTTTCGGGCACGAGCAGCGCGTCCATCTCGGCGCGCGTCATGATGCCCAGCGATTCGGCCACCAGGTCGATGGGCCCGCCGGTGGCCAGCGCGGTCTTGGCGATGAGCGCCGCCTTTTCGTAGCCGATGAGGGGATTGAGCGCGGTAACCAGCGTGACCGATTCCCGCACCCGCTTGGCCAGGAACTCGCGGTTCGCCTCGATGCCCTCGACGCAGTTCTGCCGCAGCGTGATGCAGGCGTTGCTCAGGTGCCGGATGCTCTTGAACAGGCTCCACCCCATGATGGGCTCGAAGGCGTTGAGCTGCAGCTGGCCGGCTTCCGATGCCATGGTGACCGTGATGTCGTTGCCGATGACCTCGAAAGCCACCTGGTTCATGACTTCCGGGATCACCGGATTGACCTTGCCCGGCATGATCGACGAGCCGGCCTGCCGCGCCGGCAGGCGGATCTCGCCGAAGCCGGCCTGCGGGCCGCTGGACAACAGGCGCAGGTCGTTGCAGGTCTTGCTGAGCTTGGTGGCCACGCGCTTGAGCACGCCCGAAAGCTGCACGAAGGCGCCAGTGTCCTGCGTGGCCTCGATCAGGTTGGCGGCCTGCTTCAGCGGCACGCCGCTCTGTTCGGCCAGGTACTGGCAGGCCAGGTTGGCATAGCCGTGTGGTGCGTTGATGCCGGTGCCGATGGCGGTGGCGCCGAGGTTGATTTCTTCGATGAGCGCACGCGCCTCGCCGAGCCGTGCCTCGTCTTCGCCGATCATGATGGCGTAGGTCAGGAACTCCTGGCCCAGAGTCATGGGCACGGCGTCCTGCAGCTGGGTGCGGCCGATCTTGAGGATGTCCTTGAACTCGAGCGCCTTGGCTTCGAAGCTCTTGCGCAGCGCCGCCATGGATTCGAGCAGCTTGCCGATGGCAAACCACAGCGCCAGCCGCACCGCGGTGGGATACACGTCGTTGGTGCTCTGCGAGGCGTTGACGTGGTCGTTGGGGTGCAGCACGTCGTAGCGGCCTTTTTCATGGCCCAGCTTCTCGAGCGCGAGGTTGCAGATCACCTCGTTGGCGTTCATGTTGGTCGAGGTGCCCGCGCCGCCCTGGATCACGTCGACCACGAATTCGTCGAGCAGCTTGCCTTCGACCAGGTCGTCGCAGGCCAGGATGATGGCCGCCGCGCGATCGCGGTCGATGGCGCCCAGGTCGGCATTGGCGCGCGTGGCGGCCTTCTTGACCAGCGCCAGGGCGCGCACCAGGTCGGGCATGGCCGACACGCGGGTGCCTGAAATTGCAAAGTTCTCGACCGCGCGCGCCGTGTGCACGCCCCAGTAGGCAGAGGCAGGAATCTGCTTTTCGCCGAGGAAGTCGTGTTCGGTCCTGAAATTGGGGCTCATACAGGTTCCTCGGCTAAAAAAAAGCACGCGGGTGGCGCGTGCCGTAAGACTTGCTGTGACAGCGATCTGAAAACTGCCGCGACTGTAGTGGCGGCCAGCCCGCGACGCCAATGCCTTTTGCGGGGGGCCTCATGCGCAGCATTTATAGATTGTGCAGCGCACAAATTCGAAGCGTCAACATCGCAACGCGTTTCAACGGGTCGGCTGGGCGCCAACCAGGTAAGACCACAGCGCATCGGCCGTGCGCTTGGGCTGCAGGCTTTCCGTGACCGCCGCAGCTTTTGCGGAGCGGCCCGTGCCGGCCTTCACGGGCACGGGCGCGCTGGGCCGCTCGCGGTAGGCGCGGATTTCCATCGTCGCTTCCAGGCTGTCGATTTCGGGCGGCAGCGCGCTCACCAGCTTGCGCGCCTTGATCTCCTTGCGCACCGCGCTTTGCGGCAGGAACGCAATGCCGTGGCCTTCGAGCGCCATCACCTTCAGGCCCTCGGCCATGTCGGTTTCATAGACCCGGTCGAGGTGGATGGCGGTGCCCGATTCCTTCAGCAGCTGGTCGACCACCCGGCCCAGGTAGGCGCCTGGCGCGTAGCCCAGGTAGGGCAGCGGCTGGCCGGGCCGGCCGGGCAGGCGAAAACGCGGCGCGCCCTCGGCGTCGGCCTTGACCCACGGGGCCACGGTTTCTTCGCCGAGACTGACCATCTCGTACTTGTTGGCGTCCAGCTGCAGCGGCTGCGAGGGATGGTGATAGGCAATCAGCAGGTCGCAGCTGCCTTCGACCAGGCGCAGCACCGCGTCGTGCACGTTGAGTGCGATGAGCCGGCTCTTGATGGGCCCGAAGTGCTCGCGCAGGCTGGTCACCCACGAGGGAAAAAAGGTGAAGGCCAGTGTGTGCGGCACCGCAATCTCGATCACGTCCTGCCCGGCGGCCGAATGGCCGCGCAGCATGGCCCGGGTGCTCTGCAGCGATTGCAGCATCTCAATGGCCTGGCTGTAGAGCGTTTGGCCCGCGGGCGTGAGGCGAGTGGGGTACGAGCTGCGGTCGACCAGGTCGGTGCCGGCCCAGCCCTCCAGCGCCTGGATGCGCCGCGAAAAAGCCGGTTGTGTAACGTGCCTCAATTGGGCCGAGCGGCTGAAGCTGCGCGTTTCCGCCAGGCTGATGAAGTCTTCTAGCCACTTTGTTTCCATACGCGGCGATTATGCGAGCGCCGCGCCATACTGGGCGCCCCTCCTTTTCCCGCACTCGCCATGTCTGTTGCCGACCTGCCCGAACTGAACGCCACCGAACTGTCGCAGCTGATTGCAGCGCGGAAGGTGTCTTGCCGAGAGGTGATGCAAGCTTCGCTGGCCCGCATCGAGGCGCTCAACCCCCGCTTCAACGCCATCGTTTCGCTGCGCGAACCCGAGGCCCTGCTGGCCGAGGCAAACGAGCGCGATGCCGAGCTCGCACGCGGTGAGCGGCGCGGCTGGATGCACGGCTTTCCGCTGGCGGTAAAGGATTTGAGCCATGCCGCCGGCCTGCCGACCTCGATGGGCTCGCCGCTTTCGCCGCGCTCTCCGGCGCGCACAGACAGCCTGCACGTGGCGCGCATGCGCGAGTCGGGCGCCATCGTCATCGGCAAGACCAACACGCCGGAGTTCGGCCTGGGCTCGAACACCTACAACACGGTGTTCGGCATTACCCGCAACGCCCATGCGCCCGACCGCAGCGCCGGCGGCAGCAGCGGCGGCGCGGCAGTGGCGCTGGCCCTGGGCATGCTGCCGGTGGCCGACGGCAGCGACATGATGGGCTCGCTGCGCAACCCGGCCGCCTTCAACAACGTGATCGGCATGCGGCCTTCACGCGGCCGCGTGCCCGGCGATCCCGAGCAGGAACTGTTCTTTCAGCAACTGGGCACCGAAGGACCGATGGGCCGCACCGTCGAAGACACTGCCCGGCTGCTCACAGTGCAGGCGGGCTTCGACACACGCGTGCCGCTGTCGTCGCCGCAGGCCTTGCCCGCGCCCGATGCGCTGCGGCTCGATGACAACGTGGAGGGGCTGCGGGTGGGCTGGCTGGGCAGTATCTGGCCCGATCTGCCGCTGGCGCCGGGCATCCGCGAACTGGGCGAAGGCGCACTCGACACCTTTCGCGGCATCGGCTGCGACGTGGAGCCCTGCACGCTCGACGTGCCGCGCGAGCACAACTGGAGCGCCTGGCTGCGCCTGCGGCAGCTGCTGGTGGGCGGCAAACTCGGCGCGTACCTGAGCGACCCGAAGCTCTTTGCCCAGCTCAAGCCCGAGGCGCAGTGGGAAATCGAGCAGAGCCGCCACCTGGATGCGGCGTCGCTGTACCAGGCTTCGGTCTATCGCTCGAATGTGTACCGCGCGTTCCTCAGGCTGTTCGAGCGCTTCGACTTCGTGCTGGCGCCATCGGCGCAGGTGTTCCCTTTCGACGCCGAGCTGCACTGGCCGGCCGAAGTGGCCGGCGTGCCGAGCGACACGTACCACCGCTGGATGGAAATCGTGACGCCGTTCACCCTGGCTGGCCTGCCGACGCTGAATGTGCGCGCGGGATTCGGCGAGGGAGGATTGCCGATGGGCCTGCAGCTGGCCGGGCCCATTCATGCGGACCTCGATGTGCTGCGGCTTGGGCATGCGTACGACCAGGCCTGCGGCTGGGGCGCCCGGCGTCCCGCGGCTTTGGGCTGACTCCCTCCCCTTCCGGGGGAGGGTTGGGGTGGGGGCAAGCGGCGCATCCGATGGGCGCCCTGCCCGCCCCCATCCCAACCTTCCCCCAGAGGGGGAAGGGGCAAGGCATCAGACCGGGGTCAAGACGCCGCGCCCTGCGAAATGCCCTTCGGCATTCGCAAGAAAATGGTCGACCGACTTCTGCGTCGCCTCCGGCGACCAGCCCGCCATGTGCGGCGTCAGCAGCACATTGTCCAGGCCCACCAGCGGCTCGGGCCGCTTGGGTTCGCTTTCGTATACATCGAGCCCTGCGCCCGCAATACGGTTCTCGCGCAGCGCCGCGGCCAGCGCCTCGGTATCGACCACGCTGCCGCGGCCGATGCTGACGAGAAAGCCCTGCGGCCCCAGCGCATCGAGCACCTCGGCATTCACCAGGTGGCGCGTGGCGGGGCCGCCTGGCGCGGCGAGCACCAGAAAGTCGGCCCATGTGGCGAGCGACTTCAGGTCGTCGAAGTAGCGCTGCGTTGCGCCTTCGCGCGGCTTGCGGTTGTGATAGCCCACTTCCATGTCGAACGCGGCGGCGCGCTTGGAGATCTTCTGACCGATGGTGCCCATACCGAGGATGCCGAGCTTCTTGCCCGACACGTTCGGCGGCTGCGGAATGGCCTCGCGCCACACGCCCTCGCGGCACAGCCGGTCGAGCTGGCGAAACCCGCGAACGATGCTGATCAGCAGGCCGAAGGCATGGTCGGCCACGCAATCGTCATTGGTGCCGGCGCCGTTTGCGGTCACGATGCCGCGCGCCCGGGTCACGTCGAGCGGCACGCCTTCGTAGCCCGCGCCCATGCAGCAGACGAGTTCGAGCGCCGGCATGGCCGCGATTTCCTCAGGCGTGATGCCGATCACGCCGATGGTCAGCACCGCGCGAAATTTCTTGCCGTGTTCGGCAACGGCTGCGGCACGCGCGGCGGCATCGAAGGCGTAGGTCACGTCGTAGACCTCGGCAATCTGGGCCTGGTGGGCGCTCGAGAGGCTGTTGAGCACCAGCAGGGGAATCTTGGTCGGCACGTCTGAACTCCTGGATCGATGAAAGTAAGGATGAATGAATGATCGGGCTACATCAGTGGTGTGGCTTCGCTCTTCTGCAAAGCCCACATCTGCGCATAGCGGCCCTGCCTGGCCAGCAACTCTGCATGCGTGCCGCGCTCGACGATCACGCCCGCTTCGAGCACCAGGATTTCGTGCGCATCGACCACCGTCGAGAGGCGGTGGGCAATGACCAGCGTGGTCTTGTCCTGTGCCGCGCTCTTGAGCTCGGACTGGATGGCGCGCTCGTTGGCGGAATCGAGCGCCGAGGTGGCCTCGTCGAAGATCACGATCGGCGGGTTCTTGAGCAGCGTGCGGGCAATGGCCACGCGCTGCTTTTCTCCGCCCGAAAGCTTGAGGCCGCGCTCGCCGACGGTGGTTTCGTAGCCCAGGGGCGTGGCCGAGATGAAGTCGTGAATGCGGGCTGCGCGCGCCGCGGCTTCCACTTCTTCACGCGTTGCGCCAGGGCGGCCGTAGGCGATGTTGTATTCCACGGTGTCATTGAACAGCACCGTGTCCTGCGGAACAATGCCGATGGCGCGGCGCACGCTCGACTGCTGCACCTCGCGGATGTCTTGCCCGCCGATGGTGATGCGGCCCTGCTGCACGTCGTAGAAGCGGTAGAGAAGGCGTGCCAGCGTGGACTTGCCCGAGCCTGAAGGGCCGACCACGGCCACCGTCTTGCCGGCGGGAATTTCGAAGCTCACGTGCTTCAGGATGGGGCGCGCGGGCTCGTAGGCAAAGCTGACGTCTTCGAAGCGGATGGTGGAGTCGACGCCCGCGAGCGGCTGCGCGCCGGGCGCGTCGCGCACCTCGCGCTCCTTTTCCATCAGCACGAACATCTTGTCCAGGTCGGTCAGGCTCTGCTTGATCTCGCGGTAGATCACGCCCAGAAAATTGAGCGGAATGTAGAGCTGGATCATGAAGGCGTTGACCATGACCAGGTCGCCCAGCGTCATGCGCCCTTCGACCACGCCAGAGGTGGCACGCCACAGCATCAGCACCAGGCTGGTCGCAATGATCAGCTGCTGGCCGGTGTTGAGCATGCTCAGCGTGCGCTGGCTCTTGATGGCGGCCTTGCGGTAGCGGTCCAGGCTGGCGTCGTAGCGACTGGCCTCGAACTCTTCGTTGTTGAAATACTTGACGGTTTCGTAGTTCAGCAGCGAATCGACCGCGCGGCTCTGGGCCATGGAGTCGAGCTCGTTCATGGTCTTGCGGAACTGGGTGCGCCACTCCGTGACCGTGACCGTGAAGGTGATGTACAGCACCAGCGCCGCGCCGGTAATCCACACAAAGAGCGAATCGAACTTCACGCCCAGGATGGTGAGCACCAGCACCAGCTCGATGATGGTCGGCACGATGCTGTAGAGCGACATCGAGATGAGCGAGTGCACGCCGCGCGTGCCGCGTTCGATGTCGCGCGTCATGCCGCCGGTCTGGCGCTCCAGGTGAAAGCGCAGGCTCAGCGAGTGCAGGTGGCCGAATACCTCCAGCGCAATCTGCCGGGCCGTGCCCTCGGTGGCCTTGGCAAAGATCAGCTCGCGCAGTTCGCCGAAGAGCGCGGTCGAAAAGCGCAGCAAACCGTAGGCCAGCAAAAGCCCGATGGGCACGATCAGGAGCGCCTGCGCCATGTCCGGCTTGGGCGTCATCGTGTCGATGAGGTTCTTGAGCAGAACCGGCACGCCCACATTGGCCACCTTGGCGCCCACCATGAAGGCAAGCGCGGCGATCACCCGCCATTTGTACTGCCAGAGGTAGGGAAAAAGCCGGCGCAGCGTGGCCCAGTCGGAGCGGTCGCTGCGCGCCGGGGGGTGCCCGGCGACGGGATGGGAGGAAGGGGGTAGGGCTTCGCCGCTGCGGCGCATGAGGGACAATCGTGGTTGCTTTGTTCTGCCTCAGATTGTGCCCATGTCCGATACTTCCAGCACCGCCGCCGCCGCAACCCTCAAAAGCCTGCCCACCGACATGGAGCTGGTGCTCAAGGTCATTCCCATGCCGGCGGACTGCAACGCCAATGGCGACATCTTCGGCGGCTGGGTCATGGCGCAGTGCGACCTGGCCGGCTCGGTCATTCCGGCGCGCTACGCCAAGGGACGCCAGGCCACGGTGGCGGTGAACGAGTTCATCTTCAAGCAGCCGGTGCGGCTGGGCGACATTCTCTCGTTCTATTCAAAGCTGGTTCGCGTCGGGCGCACCTCGGTCACGGTGACGGTCGAGGTGTTTGCCGAGCGCTTTCGGGCGCAGGGCGAGTACATCAAGGTGACGCAAGCCACGTTCACCTACGTGGCCATCGACGACAACGGCCGCCCCCGCCCGATAGAAAAGTAATCGGAGCCCGGGGGCCAAAGGCCCTCAGACCTTCGAAAAATCAGGCTTGCGCTTTTCCATGAACGCGCCGAAGGCTTCGCGCGCGGCCGGCTCGCGCAGCATGCGGCCGAAGCTCGCGCCCTCTTCGTCCATGCGCTCGAGCACGGCGGGCATTTGTGCTTTTTTCAGCAGCCGCTTGGTCTCGACCAGGGCACTCAGCGGCTTGGCCGCGAGCTTGCGGGCCTGCACCTGGGCAATGGCGTTGGCCTCAGTTGGCGGCACGATGCGGTTGACCAGGCCCACCTCGAGCGCAGCCTCGGCCATGAAGGGCTCGCCCAGCAGCAGTGCCTCGGCCGCGCGGTGGTAGCCCAGCATCTGCGGCACCAGCAGGCTGGAGGCCGCCTCGGGGCACAGGCCCAGGTTCACGAAAGGCATCGAAAACGCCGCGTTGTCGCCCGCGTAGACGAGGTCGCAGTGGAACAGCATGGTGGTGCCGATGCCCACGGCCGGGCCGCAGACGGACGCGACAACGGGCTTGGGAAAGGTGGCGATGCCGCGCAAGAAGCGGAACACGGGCGACTCCTTGCCCGCGGGCGGGGCATTCAGGAAGTCGCCGATGTCGTTGCCGGCGCTGAAAATGGTCGGGTCGCCCTGGATCAGCACGCAACGCACGGCCGCGTCGCTCTCGGCCGTGGCCAGTGCATCGGCCAGTTCGGCGTACATGCCGCTGGTGATGGAGTTCTTCTTGTCGACGCGGTTGAAGGTAACAGTCATCACACCGGCTTCGGTGTGGACGAGGATGTCGCTCATGGGAATGGTCCTTGAATAAAAACGGGTGGCGCCACGCTCAGGCGTCGAGGGCTTCTCGCACAAAATCCAGGCGGTCCTGGCCCCAGAACATCTGGTCGCCGACGAACATGGTGGGCGCGCCGAACACGCCGCGCTCCACGGCTTCTTGCGTGACGGCCTTCAGGCGATCCTTGACCTCCTGCGAACCGGCCAGCGCAAGCAAGGCAGTGGCGTCGAACCCCGCATTTTGAAGCACGGCGCCGACGACGGCCGGGTCATTCATGTTCTTGGGCTCGACCCACATGGCGTGAAAAATGGCGTCGACGTAGGCACCGAAGCGGTCCGGCTCCTTCATCTGGATGCCAGTGGCACCGCGCATGAGCAGCAGCGTGTTGATGGGGAAGTGCGGGTTGTGCACAAAGGGCACGCCGTAGCGCTTTGCAAAGCGCTGCAGGTCGATGGTCATGTACGGCGCCTTGGGCACCACTTCGGCCGGAGACCGGTTGCCGGTGGCCTGGAACACGCCGCCCAGGAGCATGGGTTTCCAGACGAGCTCGGCGCCGGTGTCGGCGCAGACGTGCGGCAGCTGGGTGGCGGCCAGGTAGGCGGCGGGGCTGCCGAAGTCGAAATAGAAATCTACGGATTTTTTCATTGGAGTCTCCTTGGGGGTGCGCTTGTTCGGGGCTCTTGTTCTTGGGGCTGTTGTTCGGCGCGCTGCTGTTCAGGGCGTGTGCAAAGGCCACCGGGTACTCCCCTCCGCGAATGTCCCCCGGGGCTGCGGGGCTGCGCCCCTCCTCCTTTATTTCGCTGCGCGGAGCACCCGATGCCCTGTGCACTGGGGCACGCTGCTGGTGTACCGCTGATCAACGACTGCTCTTTACAACGCACCCGCTGGCGGGGTGCCTTGCGCAGCGAAATAAAGGAGGAGGCCGCAGGCCGGGGGACGTCCCCCGGCCTGCGGGCTTCCGCCCCTCCTCCTTTGTTTCGCTGCGCAAGGCACCCCGCCAGCGGGAGCGTTGCACAGAGCAGTGGTTGATCAGCGGTACACCACGAGCGTGCCCAGGTGCACAGGGCATCGGGTGCTCCCCGCAGCGAAACAAAGGAGGAGGGGCGGAAGCCCGCAGGCCGGGGGACATTCGCGGAGAAAGGCACCCCGTCGGCGGGTGCGCGCCCTGAATGAGCCATCGAACGCACACCACAAAACACCAACATCAAAACTTCTCCGACCATGGCCGCAGATCAAGCTCATGCGTCCATGCATCACGCGGCTGCGAATGCAGCATCCAGTAGCTGTCCGCAATGTGCTCGGGGTTCAGGATGCCGTCGCTCTCCTTCAGCGCATAACGCTCGGGAAAATTGGTGCGGATGAACTCGGTGTCGATGGCGCCGTCGACCACCACATGCGCGACGTGAATGCCCTGCGGCCCGAGCTCGCGGGCCATCGACTGGGCCAACGCACGCAAAGCCATTTTTGCGCCCGAGAAGGCGCCGAAGTTCGCGGCGCCCCGCAGCGATGCGGTGGCGCCTGTGAAGATGATCGTGCCGCGATGCCCGCCTTTCGGGAGTTCGCGCGCCACCATGCGCTTTGCAACCTCGCGCCCGTTGAGAAAGCCCGAGAAGCAGGCCATCTCCCATACCTTGAAATACTTGCGCGCGGTTTCTGTCAGGATGCTCTCGGGCACGTTGGCACCGATGTTGAACACCATCACCTCGATGGGGCCGATGGTCGATTCGATCTGTTCGACCAAGGCGACCACTTCTTCTTCCTTGCGAGCATCGCAGCCGAACGCATGGGCGCGGCCGCCGTCGGCTTCGATCTGCTCAACCAGCGGCTGCAGCTTGTCGAGGCTGCGGCGCGTCACGCAGGCGGCATAGCCTTCGCGCGCGAAGCGGCGGGCAATGGCGCCTCCGGTGGCGTCGCCGGCTCCAACGATGAGTGCGGTCTTTTGCATGGGCGTTCTCTCGCTATTCCTTGTAGTAGACGATCTGGTTCGACGTGGCGAGCAGCACGCCCTTCTCGCTCCACAGATGTGCCGCCTGGTCGAAAAAGCCGTTGAAGAACTGCTGCCCCACCGCGCGGCCCAAGAGGTAGCCCGAGCCGACCTCGGCCAGTTGCTCCGGCCCGGCATGGAAGTAGGTGGTGATCGACACCGTGCCCGCCGGCACATGCTTGGCGCGGCGCAGCCACACGCGCGGATAGAACATGTCGCTCATCGCGGCCAGCGAGCAGAAGTCGAGCGGCCGCTCCTCGGCATCGCGCAGCCAGAGCCGGCTTTCGCTGTGCTGCAGGCTGCTGTCCCACTTCGCGGGAATGCCGCCGCTGATCGGGCGCATCTCGTAGCGATCCAGCCAGGCCACGCCGGCGGGGCCGATGCTGAAGCGCTTGACCGCCTCTGGCGGCGGCACCTCGGGCATCGGCATGTCGCTTTCGCCCCAGGTTTCGCGCCGTGCAGCCGTGACCACCGTGGCCGTGGTCGTCATGTTCGGCGCGCCGCCCACAACCGGCTGGGTGATCTGCACCGTCCAGTGTTGCGTCGAGCGGTTGGTGCGCACCGGTGTGGCCTGCACGTCGAACGGGCCGGCCTCGAGCGCCGCGGCAAAGTTGACGGTCAGCGCGAGCGGCGTGCCCAGCAGGTCCGGGTGCCGCAGCACCGACTGCAGCGCAACGGCCGCCGTGGCGCCGCCGAAGGGCCCGACCATGTTCCAGTAGTCGGGGCTGGTGGCGCCGGTGAAATGACCGGCGCGAATGTCGCTGTGCTCCAGCGCCAGGGCTTTGTCGAAGGGATGCGTGATCATGGTGATTTGCAGTGTGCCTCCGATGCGTGGCGTCACGCAGTCGTGTGCGGGACGCCGGGTTGCTGCACCGCGGTAAGTGCGGCCAGGCGGTGCAGCTTGTCGACGGTGCTCGGCCAGAGGCTGCTCTTGAACTGTTCGCGGAAAAAGCCGAAATGGCCGATGCGCCGCGCCTGCACATCGGCGGGCGCAATGCGTTCGACGGCGCGTGGCGCGCCCGCATAGAAGCTCACCAGGCTTTCGGTGCCGGCCAGCGTCATGAGTTCATCGTCCGTCATCGACAGTGCGAGCACCGGAAAGCGCACTCGCCCGTAGCTCTGCAACGCGCTTTCGCCTTCGGCGCCAACGCTGTAGCGCGGATGAAGGCACCAGCGGCGCCACTGCAGGATGACCCCGCGCGGCAGGTCACCCACCTTCTTGAGCTTGCGGCCCGGAAAGTAGCCGCACAGCCGCGTGACCAGCGGCACCAGCACAAACCAGAAATAGAGAATGCTGCGCTTGAGCTTGGGCGCGTTCTCGCGCCAGTAGCCGCTGCCCGCGGCGATGCTGACGAGGCCGTCGACCTGCTCCGGCCGCTGCAGGAAGCCCGGCAATTGCGCACCGAGGCTGTGGCCCAGAAGATAGAGCGGCTGCTTCGGCAGCGCGGCCTTTGCGGCGCCGATGACGGCTTCGTAGTCGCGCGCCCAATCGAACAGATCGGCCTCGAAGCCGCGCAGCGAGGCGCCGTTGTGCGAATCGCCCGAGCCGCGATAGTCGAAGGTCCACACCTGCAGGCCCTGCTGCGCAAGCCACTGCGCAAAGGGCTCGTAGAACGACTGGCGCACGCCCATGGCACCGCCGATGACGATGCTGGCACGCGGTTGGCCGGCCGGCTCGTAGCGGCGTACGGCCACCTGCACGCCGTTGTCGATCCGTAGTTGTTGTGCCTGCATCGCTTGTCTCCTTCTCGTTGATCGATCACCGCCCCGCGACGTAGCGAGCGGGATGAGATGCAAGGCGCGGGTCGCGGGAAACCGGAGCGACCTTCAAGGTCGTGAGGATTTCCCGACGGGCCCCGCAACGCCGCAGATCGCCCGCGCAGCAGCCGCCCTACACGCGCTCGAAGATGCCGGCGGCGCCCTGCCCCATGCCTACGCACATCGTGACCATGCCGTACTTCAGGTTCTCGCGGCGCAGCGCGTGCACCACGGTCGCCGCGCGAATCGCGCCGGTCGCACCGAGCGGGTGGCCGAGTGCGATCGCGCCGCCCATCGGGTTGACTTTGCTTGGATCGAGCCCCAGCGTGTTGATGACTGCGAGCGACTGCGCGGCGAATGCTTCATTGAGTTCGAACCAGTCGATGTCCTCATGCTTGAGGCCTGCGTAGCGCAACGCCGCCGGAATCGCCTCGATCGGGCCGATGCCCATGATGTGCGGCGGCACGCCCTTGCTTGCAAAGCTCACGAAGCGGGCAAGCGGCGTGAGGCCGTATTGCTTCACGGCCTTCTCGCTTGCGAGGATGAGGGCGCCAGCGCCGTCCGACGTCTGCGAGCTGTTGCCCGCGGTGACGGTGCCGCGCGCGGCAAACACGGTGCGCAGCTTGGCCAGGCCTTCAAGGCTGGTGTCCGGGCGCGCACCTTCGTCGAGGTTCACCGTGCGGGTCTTCGCAATCGATTCGCCAGACTCGAGGTTCGGCGTGCGATCGGTCACTTCGATGGGCGTGATCTCGTCCGCGAACTTGCCGGCCTTCTGCGCGGCCAGTGCCTTCTGGTGCGAGGCGAGCGCGAACTCGTCCTGCGCCTCGCGGCTCACCTTCCACTGCTGCGCGACTTTCTCGGCCGTCAGGCCCATGCCGTAGGCGATGCCCACGTCGCCTTCGCGCTCGAAGATCGAGGGCGAGAGCGACGGAGAGTTGCCCATCATCGGCACCATGCTCATGCTTTCGACACCGGCGGCGATCATCACGTCGGCCTCACCGACGCGGATGCGGTCCGCGGCCATCTGCACTGCAGAGAGGCCCGAAGCGCAGAAGCGGTTCACTGTGATGCCGCCGATACTGGTGGGAAGACCCGCCAGTACGGCGCCGATGCGCGCGACGTTCAGGCCCTGCTGCGATTCCGGGATCGCGCATCCGCAGATGATGTCTTCAATGGCCTTGGGGTCGAGGCCGGGCACGGCGGCGAGTGCGGCCTTGAGGGTGGTCGCGAGCAGGTCGTCGGGACGGTAGTTGCGGAAGTAGCCGCGGTGCGACTTGCCGATGGGGGTGCGGGTAGCGGAGACGATGTAGGCGTCTTGGATTTGTTTCATGGATAGCTCCTGGATTTGGCTCCTTCCCCCTCTGGGGGAAGGTTGGGATGCTGGGATGGGGGCAAGCGGCCGTCAATTCATCAAGTCGATTGATGACCGCCTGCAACACCCCTTCAAAATTGACAAACGGGTCGTTCGACCCGAAGCGCAAGACCTCGAAACCTTGGGCACGCAAAAAAGCGTCGCGTCGCCCGTCGTAGCCTTCCTGTGTCTGATGCTGCGATCCGTCGAGCTCGACAATCAGTTTCGGATCGAGACAGGCGAAGTCGGTGATGTAATTTCCGAGCGGATGCTGCCGGCGAAACTTCACTCCCAATTGCTCGCTGCGCAGACCACTCCAGAGCTTTCGTTCGGAGTCGGTCATCTCGCGCCGAAGAGCGCGAGCATTCTTTTGCGCGTTGGGAGTGGATTGGTTTTGCATAGGCCGATGCCCCCATCCCAACCTTCCCCCAGAGGGGGAAGGAGGAAGAGGAAAGCTCGTCAGTTCCGCACCGGCTTCCCCGTGCTCAGCATCCCCATGATCCGCTCCTGCGTCTTCGGATGCACGATCAGCGAGCAGAACGCCTTGCGTTCCAGCGTCATCAGGTATTCCTCGGTCACGAGCGATCCTGCGTCCACGTCGCCGCCGGTCACCACGTTGGCGATCAGGCTGGCAATGTGGAAGTCGTGCGCGCTGATGAAGCCGCCGTCGCGCATGTTCACGAGTTGTCCCTTGATCGTCGCGGCGCCGCTTCGGCCCGCCACGCGGAAGGTGCGGCGCAGCGGCGGGCGGTAGCCGGCGTCGGCCATGGCCTTGGCCTGCTGCAGCGCCACGTAAAGCAGTTCGTCCTTATTCGGCACGATCACGTCGCTGTCGAGCAGGTAGCCGAGCTTCTTCGAATCGAGAGCGCCCGTGCCCACCTTCGCCATCGCCGCGGCGGTGAAGCCTTCGGTGAGGAACGGCAGCAGGTCGGTGCCCGTGGAGGCCGCTGCGTTCTCGGCCGCGCGGCGCGCAATGTAGGTCAGGCCGCCCGCACCGGGTATCAGGCCCACGCCCACTTCGACCAGGCCGATATAGCTTTCCATCGCCGCCACGCGCTTCGACGAATACACGGCCAGCTCGCAGCCGCCGCCCAGCGCCATGCCGCGCACCGCGGAGACCACCGGCACGTTGGCGTAACGGATCTTGAGCATCACGTTCTGCAGCTCTTCCTCCGCGCCTTCGACCGCGCCGATGCCCGCGACCACGAAGGCCGGCAGCATTGCCTGCAGGTCGGCGCCGACCGAGAACATCTCGTCGGGCGACCAGATGACCAGGCCCTTGTATTCAGCCTCGGCCAAGTCGACTGCCGCGCCCAGCGCCTCGGCCACGTCGGGGCTGATGGCGTGCATCTTCGAATGGATGCTGGCGATGAGCACTTCACCGTCCAGCGTCCACACGCGCACATCGCCTTCGTCGCTGATGGTGGTGCCGGCCGTGTTGGCGTCGGCCGCGTTCGCGCCGAGCACGCTCTCGGGGAACAGCTGGCGGTCATGCACCGGCAGCTTGCGCTGCGGCACGAACTTGCCTTGCGATGCGCTCCACGAGCCTTCAGGCGTATGAACGCCGCCGGCCTCGGCCACCGGGCCTTCGAACACCCACTTGGGCAGCGGTGCTGTGCTCAGCGCCTTGCCGGCGTCGATGTCTTCCTGCACCCACTTGGCAACCTGCGCCCAGCCGGCTTCCTGCCAGAGTTCGAACGGGCCCTGCTTCATGCCGAAGCCCCAGCGCATCGCAAAGTCGATGTCGCGTGCGCTCTCTGCAATGGTTTCCAGGTGCACCGCCGCATAGTGGAAGCTGTCGCGCAGAATGGCCCAGAGGAACTGTCCTTGCGGCCCTTCGCTCTCGCGCAACAGCTTCAGGCGCTCGCCCGCGGGCTTCTTGAGCATGCGGCCATACACCTCGTCGGCCTTGGCGCCTGCGGGCACATACTCGCCGCTCTTCAGGTCGAAGCGCAGGATGTCGCGGCCCACCTTCTTGAAAAATCCGGCCTTGGTTTTCTGGCCGAGGTTGCCCAGTTCGAGCAGCTTGGCAAGCACCGGCGGCGTCGAGAAGTTGGCGTAGAACGGATCGGTCTCCGCGTTCAGGTTGTCCTGCAGCGTCTTGACGACGTGGGCCATGGTGTCCAGGCCCACCACGTCGGCGGTGCGGAACGTTCCCGAGCTCGCGCGGCCCAGCTTCTTGCCCGTGAGGTCGTCCACCACGTCAGGCGTGAGGCCGAACTTTTCCACTTCTTTCAGCGTGGCCAGCATGCCGGCAATGCCGACGCGGTTGGCAATGAAGTTGGGCGTGTCGTGCGCGCGCACCACGCCCTTGCCCAGCGTGCTGGTGACGAAAGCCTCGAGGTCGTCGAGCACCTTCGGTTCCGTGGTGGGCGTGTTGATCAGCTCCACAAGGAACATGTAGCGCGGCGGGTTGAAGAAGTGAATGCCGCAGAAGCGCGGCTTCAGGGCTTCGGGCAGCGCTTCGCTCAGCTTGGTGATCGAGAGGCCCGAGGTATTCGAGGCCAGGATCGAATGCTTGGCCACGTGCGGCGCGATCTTCTTGTAGAGATCGAGCTTCCAGTCCATGCGCTCGGCAATGGCCTCGATGATGAGGTCGCACTCGCCGAGCTTGGCCAGGTCGTCTTCATAGTTGGCCTGCTCGATGAGCACCGCATCGGCCACGTCGCCGAGCGGCGCGGGCTTGAGCTTCTTGAGGTTGTCGATGGCGCGCGTGACGATGCCGTTCTTCGGGCCTTCTTTGGCAGGCAGATCGAACAGTACGACCGGAACGCGCACGTTGACGAGGTGGGCCGCGATCTGCGCGCCCATCACGCCGGCGCCGAGCACGGCGACCTTCTTCACTTGAAATCGGGACATGTTGATTGGTATTTCTTGGATTGAAAGTGCGGCGGCTTACTGGACACGGTTCCAGGTTTGAGTGCGCCAGAACGGGCCGAGGTATCCGCGCACCTCGAGCTTCTTGCCGCCGTCGATGGGCGTGAAGCTCGCGCGGTATTCCTTGCCGTTCTCGGGGTCGAGGATCTTTCCGCCTTCCCAGACGTCTTTCCCCTCGGCCTTCTTGCCGCCACGGATGATTTCGAGGCCGGCAATGGGCTTGCCCTTGCGGTCATCGGTGCATTCGTCGCAGATCGCGTCGGACTTGGTGTCTTTCTTCAGCGACTTCTCGATGCGGCCGATGAGCGCGCCGCCGGCCTCGCCGATGCGGATCTCGGCCTTGACCTCGCCGGTCTTGTCGTCGACGTTGCGCCACAGGCCCACCGGAGTGCTCTGCGCCATGGCCGTGGCAGAAATGGCAGCAAGGACGATGGCTGCAAGCGTCGTTTTCATGAGCGGCTCCGATTGAACGATCTCAACGTAGATGGGCGGCCTCAGGCCAGCGCCGCTTCCGTGTCCATCAGCACCTTGCTGCCGGCGCGCGCCGTGCGCATCAGCGTTGCCGTCTCCGGGAACAGCTTGGCAAAGTAGAAGCGCGCCGTCTGCAGCTTTGCGACGTAGAAGGGATCGGTGTTGCCGGCAGCAATTTCGCGCAGTGCCACCTGTGCCATGCGGGCGAACAGGTAGCCGAAGACGAAGTGGCCGGCCACGCGCAGGTAGTCCACGGCGGCAGCGCCCACTTCGTCGGGGTTCTGGAAGCCCTTGAAGCCGATTTCGGTCGTGAACTTGGTGAGCTGGTCGCCAAGGCCCGCAATCGGGTTGATGAACTCGGCCATCTTTTCGTTCACACCTTCTTCGTCGACCAGCTTCGCAACCAGTTTGCCGAACTTCTTGAGCGACGCGCCGTTGTTGCCCAGCACCTTGCGGCCCAGCAGGTCGAGCGACTGGATGGTGTTGGTGCCTTCATAGATCATGTTGATGCGGTTGTCCCGCACGAACTGCTCCATGCCCCATTCCTTGATGAAGCCGTGGCCGCCGAACACCTGCATGCACGCGTTGGTCGCGATGTGGCCGTTGTCGGTGATGAAGGCCTTGACGATGGGCGTGAGCAGCGCCACCAGCTCGCCCGAGTCCTTGCGCACCTTCTCGTCGGGATGGTGGTGCTCCTTGTCGAGCAGCAGCGTGCAGAAGATCTGCAGCGCGCGGCCGCCTTCGGCATACGCCTTGGCGGTGAGCAGCATCTTGCGCACGTCGGGGTGCACGATGATCGGGTCGGCTTCCTTGTCCTTGGCCTTCACGCCCGAGAGCGAGCGCATCTGCGTGCGGTCCTTGGCATAGGCCAGGGCGTTCTGGTAGGCCACTTCGGTCAGGCCCAGCGACTGGTTGCCCACGCCCAGGCGGGCGGCGTTCATCATCACGAACATGGCCTGCAGGCCTTTGTTCGGCTCGCCCACCAGCGAACCGGTGGCGCCTTCGATCACGATCTGCGCGGTGGCGTTGCCGTGAATGCCCATCTTGTGCTCCAGGCCGGCGCAGAAGATCGGGTTGCGCTCGCCGAGCGAACCGTCGGCCTTGACCTTGTACTTGGGCACCACGAACAGGCTGATGCCCTTGCTGCCCTTGGGCGCATCGGGCAGGCGGGCCAGCACCAGGTGGATGATGTTGTCGGCCATGTCGTGCTCGCCGGCCGAGATGAATATCTTGCTGCCGGTGATGCGGTAGCTGCCGTCGGGCTGCGGCTCGGCCTTGGTGCGAAGCAGGCCCAGGTCGGTGCCGCAATGGGGTTCGGTCAGGCACATGGTGCCCGTCCACTCACCGCTCGTGAGCTTGGGCAGGTAGGTCTTCTTCTGCTCTTCGGTGCCGTGGGCCACCAGCGCCTCGTAGGCACCATGCGAAAGGCCCGGGTACATGGTCCAGGCCTGGTTGGCGCTGTTGAGCATTTCGAACAGGCATTGGTTCACCACGAAGGGCAGGCCCTGGCCGCCGAAGGCCGGGTCGCACGACAGCGCAGGCCAGCCGCCTTCGACGTACTTGGCGTAGGCGTCCTTGAAGCCCTTCGGCGTCTTCACTTCATGCGTGGTCTTGTCGAGCGTGCAGCCCTCTTCGTCGCCGCTGATGTTGAGCGGGAAGGTGACTTCGGCCGCGAACTTGCCAGCCTCTTCGATCACCGCGTTGATGGTGTCGGCATCGGTCTCGGCATGGGCCGGAAGCGCCTTGAGTTCATCAGCGACGTTGAGCATTTCGTGCAGCACGAACTGCATGTCGCGTACGGGCGGGTTGTAGGTAGGCATCCGGGACTCTCCTGGTCGAAACTTGGATAAAAGGAAAAAGGAAAACGAAAAAAAGCGGGACTGCTCAGCGCACGGGCTTGAGCCGGCGGGCAGCAGGTTTTGCGGCTGCAGGCTGGGCTGCAGGCGGCGCATCGGGCGTGGCGCTGCGCGCGAGGATGTTGTCGAAGCCGGTGTTCGCGCGGCCGATGGAGCCCGGCACCTGCAAAAAGCGTGCTTCGTAGTGCAGCGCGAGGATCAGGCCGTGGATTTCGAAGGCAACCTGCCGCTCGTCGGCGTCGGCGCGCAGATGGCCTTCGCTCTTCGATTGCACGATGGCGCGCAGAACGGCCGCCTGCCAGATGCTGACCGACTCCACGAGCGCATCGCGCACCGGGCCGGGGCGGTCGTCGAATTCGGAGGCGCCGCTGATGTAGATGCAGCCGGAATCGATCTCGGCCGAGGTGCGCTTCATCCAGTTGGCAAACATGGCGCGCAGGCGCGGCAGGCCGCGGGGCGCCTCGAGCGCCGGAAAAAACACCTCTTGCTCGAAACGTGCGTGATACTCGCGCACCACCGAGATCTGCAGTTCCTCGCGCGAACCGAAGTGGGCGAACACGCCCGACTTGCTCATCTTGGTGATTTCGGCCACGGCGCCGATCGACAGGCCCTCGAGCCCGATCTGCGCAGCCAGCGCCAGCGCCGCGTCGACGATGACGGCCTTGGTCTGCTGGCCCTTCTGGGCGGCGCGGACCGGCTTGGCGGGAACGGCATTGACAGACATCGTGGAAGCTCCGAATAAAACGAACGGTCGTTCTATTTTGCAGGGGCTTTCCGCTTTTCGATGTCAATGCCCTTCCGCGGTTGAAGGTTAATCGATGGGATCGGGACCGTCGCCGGCCCCGCCCCGATCAGAACTCCTGAGCAACCGGCCGCAGCACCACCTCATTGATGTCCACGTCCGCGGGCTGCTCCACCGCATAGACCACAGCGCGGGCCACGGAGTCGGCGGGGATCTGGTTGGCCTCGTAGAAAGCCTTTACGCCGGCCGCGCTTTCAGCGTCGGTGCTGCCGAACTTCAGTTCCGAATCGACAGCGCCGGGCGACACGATGGTCACGCGCACGCCGCTGTTGCCCATTTCCACGCGCAGCCCCTCGGAGATGGCGCGCACGGCGTGCTTGGTTGCGCTGTACACGGTGCCGATGGGCGTGAACACCTTCAGCCCGGCAATGGAGGCGACGTTGACGATGTGGCCGCTGCCCTGGGCCTGCATGCGCGGCAGCACCGCGGCAATGCCGTAGAGCACGCCCTTGATGTTGACGTCGATGGTGCGGTCCCACTCGTCGACCTTGAGCTTGTCGATGGGCGACAGCGGCATCACGCCCGCATTGTTGACCAGCACGTCGATGCGGCCGAAGGCCTCGACGGTTGCGGCCGCGAGCTTGTCCAGGTCGGCGCGCCGGGCCACGTCGGTGGCAACGGCAATGGCTTCGCCGCCCGCCTCGCGGATTTCGGCGACCACCTTGTCGAGCCGGTCGGTGCGGCGCGCCGCAAGCACCACCTTGGCGCCGCGCGCCGCCAGATGGCGGGCGGTCGATTCGCCGAGCCCGCTGCTCGCGCCGGTGACGATGGCAACCTTGCCGCGGATGTTGTCTTGAACGGATGTCATGGAAGTTCCTTTCGGGGGTGATGAAGAAAAACAGGAAGTGCACGCAGTGTGGAAAATCCATGCATTCCCGTAAATGAAACTCTTGCGACTTCAGAATTCCTGAAAATGGAATACTCCTTCTTCCGCCTCTCTTGAAAGCGCCACCATGGCCAACCGCCTCGAAGCCCTGCGCGTGTTCTGCACCGCCGCGGATGCCGCCAACTTCCGCGAGGCGGCCGTGCGCCTGTCGGTGTCGCCCCAGGTGGTGACGCGCGCGGTGCGCGAGCTCGAAGAAGAACTGGGCGAGCCGCTGTTCCACCGCAGCACGCGCGGCGTGCAACTCACCGATTTCGGCCGGCAGCTTGCGGAGCGCGCCCGCGTGGCGGTGGGCGGCGTGGACGAGCTGTTTCACCAGATCGACCGGCGCACGCTGTCCCGCCATGCGGGCACGGTGCGGGTCACGGCGCCGCACATGTATGCGCGGCTCATTCCGCAGGCGCTGGCGCCGCTGCTGGCGGCCCACCCGGGGCTGGTGCTCGACCTGCGCCTGTCCGAGCAGCATGCCGACGTGGTCGACGAGCAGATCGACATCGGCATCCGCGTGGGGCCGATGCGTGATGCGCGCTTTGTGGCGCGCACCGTCGGGAAAATGCCGCTGCATGTGGTGGGCGCACCGGCACTCATCGAAAGGGTCGGCACGCCGCAAAGCCTCGATGCGCTTTCGGCGCTGCCGCTCACCGCGCTGATCGACCTGAGCTCGGGCCGCCCCTGGCCGTGGGCTTTCAGCAAGCGGCGCATCGTCACTGTGACGTCGCCGGCCTTCGTGACTGACGACATCGATGCCGAATGTGCCGCCGTGCTGGCCGGCGTCGGCTTCGGCCAGCTCATCGCGCCGCTGGCGGAACCCTGGCTGCAAACGGGTGCGCTCGTGGCCGTGCTGGAGGCCGATGCACCGGAGCCATGGCCGATCAACGTCTACCGCCCTCAGCGCGCCCCGGTGCCGGCGCGCGTGCGGCTGGTGTACGACGAGCTGATCCGGGTGCTGCGCTGAGGCCTCAGCCTCCGCGGCGCGTCAGTCGTATTTCTGGCCGATGCGCATCAGCTCCGGCGTGCCGATCACGTCGTTGAGCGCGTCGAAGTCCAGCATCTGCGGCCGCCACGGCTGCGTGGTGCGGTGCCGGTGCAGGCTGGCGTAGTAGCCCTGCAGGGTGTGCGCCACCGCGCGCGCCGTGCCGCCCGGAAAGATCGCGATGCGAAAGCCGTGCTTCTGCAGCGCGTCCGCATCCTGGATCGGCGTCTTGCCGCCTTCGACCATGTTGGCGAGCAGCGGCACACGGCCAGCGAAGCGCTGGCAGGCCGCGTCCATCTGCTCGGGCGAGCGCAGCGCCTCGATGAAGAGCGCATCCACGCCGCAGGCGAGGTACGCCTCGGCGCGGTCGAGCGCGGCCTCCAGCCCTTCGACCGCCACCGCATCGGTGCGCGCGAGGATCAGCGTGTCGCTCGAGGTGCGCGCGTCGAGTGCGGCCTTGAGCTTGCCGACCATCTCGCGCTCGGGCACCACGGCCTTGCCATCGAGATGGCCGCAGCGCTTGGGAAAGGTCTGGTCCTCGATCTGCACCATCGCCGCGCCCGCGCGCTCGAAGCCGCGCACCGTGCGCTGTGTGTTGAGCGCGTTGCCGAAGCCGGTGTCGGCATCGACGATCACCGGCAGGCTCACGCGCTCGGTGATGCGAGCGAGCGTATCGGCCACCTCGGTGAAGGTGGTCAGGCCCACGTCGGAGCGGCCCAGCCGGGTGTAGGCGATGGAGGCGCCCGAGAGGTACAGCGCCTCGAAGCCGGCCTGCTCGGCCACCAATGCGCTGAGCGCGTCATACACGCCGGGTGCGAGCACGATGTCGTTGCGCGCGAGCCGGGTCTTGAAGGAGGGGTTCGTCATCTGGACGCTTTCGTCGAATGGATCAATGCGGCGGCAGTGCGCGCCGCGATGTAGCCGCCGGCCACGGCGCTCAAGAGGCCGTTGCCGGAGAGATAGCCCCACACCGCGTCACCCGACACGCCGCCCGCCGCGCCGCCGGCCGCAAGCAGGTTGGCGAAGGGCGTGCCGTTGTGGTGCAGCACGCGCATGTCGGGCGCGGTGTCGAGGCCGCCTTGGGTGTGGAAAAGAGCGCCCGTGACCTTCACCGCGAAGTACGGTGCATCGAGTGCGCGTGCGAACACGCGGCCGTCGGACAGGGGCTCGTTGCCGCGCATGGCGTCAAGCGTGGCCCGCAGAACGGTTTGCTCGCAGCCGATGCAATCCGCCAGCGCAGCCACCGATTCGCAGCGGCGCAGCGCACCTGCAGCTTCGGCATCACAGAAGTCGGGAAAGCCGCGCGCCAATGCGAGCAGCGGCGTATCGAACACGTTCCACGCAATGCCGCCCGGCTGCGCGAGCACATGCACCGCGGCCTCCGAGTAGCCCTGCGTCTCGTCGTGGAAGCGCCGGCCGTCGGAGTTGATCTGCACGCCACCCTCCATCATCACGGCCCATGACATCAGCGCCCCTTGCGGCGTGACCCACGAGCCATGGCCCTGGTAGCCGCGGAGGTCGCGCAGCCGCGCGCCGAGCGATTCGCCCCAGAGGATCGCGCTGCCGTCGTTGCCGGCGTGCCCGCCGAAGGTGGCTTCGGCCATTTCGGGCAGCAGCGCGCGCACCATCTGCGCGTTGCCGCCGAAGCCGTTGCAGGCGAGCAGCAGCGCGTCGCAGGCCAGCGTTTCGCGGCTGCCGTCGGGCCTTGTGTAGTCGATGCCGAGCACGCGGTCTTCGGCATCGAGCACCAGCGTATCGACCAGCGCCTCCGTCAGCACGGGAATGCCCGCTGCCTCTACCGCCGACTGCAACGCGGCCATCAGCGCGGCACCGGTCTTCTGCGGCAGCGCGTGCATGCGATGCACGCTGTGCCCCGGATAGAGAAAGCCGTCCAGCAGCATCCACTGCAGCCCGTGCCGCTCCTGCAGCGCGTCGAGCGCCGGACCGATGGACCTTGCATAGGCGTCGACCAGCGCGGGCGCCGCGCGTCCGTGCGCCTTGGCCTGGATGTCGGCGGCAAAGCGCTCGGCACTGTCGCCCTGCGCACCGTGCGCGCGCTGCGTGCGGGTGCCGGGCGCGGGAATGAAACCCGAGGACAGCGCGGTCGATCCGCTCGGCAGCGCATCGCGCTCCAGCACCACGCACTCCACGCCCGCATCGGCCAGCATCAGCGCGGCCGTGAGTCCGCAGGCGCCGCCGCCGACGATGGCGACCGGTACGTGCGCATCAGCCTCCAGCCTTGCCACGCGGCGGATGAGGCGCGTGGGGCCTGCAGTCATGCGAGCGATGCGGCGAAAGCCGCGCAGTCCATCACCTCGGCCACATTGCGCATGTCGGCCAGCGAGGTCTGGTGGCGCTCTTCGCCGAAGGCCGCGCAGCCGTCGGCAAGCACCAGCGTGCGGTAGTCGCGCATGTGCGCATCGCGCACCGTGCTCGCGACGCCGCCATTGGTGACGATGCCGCAGACCGCCACGGTGTCGATGCCCGCGCGGCGCAGCACCCAGTCGAGCTGCGTGTTGAAGAAGGCCGAGTACGCGACCTTGCTCACCGTGACGTCGATGAGCCCGGCCAGCGCATCGACATTCGCCTGGCCCCAGCTGCCGGGTGCGAAGTCGCCCTTCTTCAGGTACGGGCGCAGCGCCTTCAGGTGCGGCGAGACCATCGGTTCGCCGTTGGCATCGGGCCACAGCGTGAACTGGCTCGCGACGACAAGGCCGCCCACCGCCTTGAGCGCACGCGCCACTGCGGCCACGCGCGCCGGCAAAAGCAGAGCCGGCGGGTTGGTGTCGCCGCCGCGCGAATAGGCGCCCTTGGCATCCAGAAAGTCGTTCTGCAGGTCGATGATGACCAGCGCCGTCTTCGACGCAATGGGTTTCGCCGTTTCGCTCATGACAGCCTCACCAGCAGGTTGCCGTGCGCATCGACCTCGGCGTTGAAGCCGGGTTCGAGCCACACGGTGGTGTCGGCCTGTTCGAGGATTGCAGGCCCTTCGATGCGCGCGGCCACCGGCAGGTCGAGCCGCGCATAGCGCACGGCCTCGTGCCACTGGCCGTGGTGGAACACGCGCTGGGTGCCCAGCGGCGCGGTGCTGCCCTCCCTTTCGGGCGCGAGCACCTTCAGGTCGAACTTGGGCCGCACGCCGATGCGCGCATAGCGCAGGTTCATCACGCGCACAGGGATGCCTTCGAGCACACGGCCGAATGCGGCGGTGTAGCTGGCCTCGAATGCGGCGCGGATCGATGCCGCCGTGAGCGGCGCCTTGCCCGCATCGGCGAGCACCACGGGCAGCGTGTGCGTCTGGCCTGCGTAGAGCATGTCGAGCGCGATCACCTCGCGCACTTCGTCGAAGCGCACGCCCGAGGAGTCGAGGCGTTGCTGGCAGCTTGCCGCCAGTTCGTCGATGCGGCGCTGCACATCGCCCACGTCGAGTTCGGTCAGCGGCTTGTTGAGCGTCTGCACCGCGTCGTGGCGCATGTCCGCCATCACGCAGCCCAGTGCCGAGGTCACGCCGGGGTAGCGCGGCACAATGCCCGTTGCCACGCCCACCTCGCGCATCATGGCGCACACATGCAGCGCGCCGCCGCCGCCGAAGGGCATGTAGGCGAAGCGGCGCGGGTCGTGGCCGCGTTCGATGGAAACAAGACGGATGGCACCCGCCATGCGCGCATTGGCCACCGTGAGAACCGCTTCGGCCGCGGCATGCACATCCAGGCCCAGCGGCCGTGCGACGTGTTCCTCGATGGCCTGGCGCGACTTCTCCGCATCCAGCGCCGCGAGCAAACCACCGCCCAGCGGCCGGTCCGCCGCGATGCGCCCGAGCAGCACGTTCGCATCCGTCACGGTCGGACGCATGTTGCCGCGTCCGTAGCATGCCGGCCCCGGCACGCTGCCGGCCGACTCGGGCCCCACCTGCAGCATGCCGCTCGCATCGACCGAAGCGATGGAGCCGCCGCCTGCGCCGATGGTCTCGATCTGGATCATCGGCGAGCGGATCACCATGCCGAACTCGATGGCGGTCTGCGCGGCCAGCGCGGCCTCGCCGTTTGCGACCAGCGACACATCGAACGAGGTGCCGCCCATGTCGCCGGTGATCGCGTTCGGAAAGCCCGCCGCGCGCGCAATGGCCGCGCAGGCAATCACGCCGGCCGCGGGGCCCGACAGGGCCGTGCGCACCGGCAGGTCGCTTGCGGTCTGGCGCGACATCACGCCGCCGTTGCTCTGCACCACCAGCAATTCACCCGCGAAGCCTTGGCTGCGCAGGTCGGACTCGAGCCGCTCCAGGTAGCTGCCCACCACCGGCTGCAGCGCCGCGTTGAGCGTGGCGGTCGAGCAGCGCTCGAACTCGCGGATCTCGGGCAGCACTTCGCAGGCCGAAGTGACGTGCGGGTTGGGCCACAGCTCGCGCACTGCCGCGACGGCAAGGCGCTCGTTCTCGGGGTTGGCGTAGGTGTTGATGAAGAACACGCACACGGCTTCGCAGCCGGCCTCGAGCAGCGAACGCGCCTGGGCACGCACCTGTTCGAGATCGACCGCGGTGTGCAGCGTGCCGTCGGCCAGCACGCGCTCGTCCACCTCGCGGCGCAGGTCGCGCGGCACCACGGGCGTGAAGCTGCCGCGAAGGCCCCAGGTCTCGGGGCGGTCGCGGCGGCGCATCTCCAGCACGTCGCGAAAACCGCGCGTGGTGATGATGCCGGTGCGCGCCACCTTGCGTTCGAGCAGCGCATTGGTGCCGACCGTGGTGCCGTGCACGATGGTTGCAATGGCCGCGGCCGAATCGGCCACGCGCGCCACGCCGTTCATGAAGCCGCGCGCTTCCTCGCCGCGCGTGGAGGGCACCTTCACGATGCGCGCCGTGCCGTTGGCCTCGTCGAGCACGAAGAGGTCGGTGAAGGTGCCGCCGACATCGACGCCGACGACAAGGGATTTACCGGTGGAAGTCATTCGGACGCTTTCTTGTCGCTGCTGCCGGCATTGGCTCCGGCTTGGGTGCCGGTGGTCACATAGCCCATCGCGCTGTCGGCCTGGCGCTCGGGCGCGGTCCGCCCGGCCGCATGGCCCCAGCCGCCACCGCCCGGCGTTTCGAGCCGCACGCGCTCGCCGCGCGCAAGCTGGATGCCGCGCATCTTCGAGACCATGGGCGGCGTGTGCCACTCGCCGGCGTTCTCGTAGCTGAACCTGTTGACCGCACCCTCGCCTCCGCCGGCAATGCCCTTGGGCGGCGAGGTGCCGCGCTCGCCGAAGACGAACACCTCGGCGTCTTTCTCCAGCAGTTCAATTTCGTACACGGCGCCAAGGCCGCCGCGGTGCCGGCCGTCGCCGCCCGAATCGGCACGCAGCGACCATTCGGTAAAGCGCACCGGGTACGCGGCTTCGAGAATCTCGAGCGGCGGAATCGTCGCGGTGGAGATTGGCGCGTTGCCGTGCGAGAGCCCGTCGCCGCCCGAGTGGCCGCCATGGCCGCCGCCGAAGAAGCTGAACATGACCCAGCGCTGGCCTTCGCGCCCCTTGTCGCTGCGGTGGCCGGCTATCGACAGCGCGTTGATCGTGCCGTAGGCCTGCGCCACCGCGCGCGTCGGGTCGGCCTGCGCCGCGGCGCTGAAGATCACGTCGATCATGCGCAGGATGGTTTCGGTGTAGCCACCGACCGGGCGCGGGCGCTCGCAGCTGATCACCAGCTTGTCGGGAATGTCGAAGTCCACCGCGTCGAGCACGCCGGCATTGGCGGGCACATCGGGGAACAGGTGCTTCAGCGCGACGTAGCAGGCGGCCACCGCGGTGGCGCGCGAGATGTTCACCGGCCCCGCGCATTGCGGCGAGGTGCGCGAGAAGTCGAGCAGCAGCCGGTCGCCGGCAACCGTCATGTCGAGCGCGATGGTGAGCGGCTCGTTGGTGATGCCGTCGTTGTCCAGCACGTCCTCGAAGCTGTAGCGCCCGTCGGGCAGCGAAGCGATGTGCGAGCGCATGAGGCGCAGCGCTCGGCCGCGCAGCTCGCCCAGCGCGTTCAGCACCAGGTCGTCGCCGTATTCGTCCAGCAGGCCGTGCAGGCGCTTCTCGCCGAGCTCGAGCGCCGCGAGCTGGCCGTTCAGGTCGCCCCAGAGGCTGTCGGGCAGGCGCGTGTTGGCCTGCAATATAGCGAGCACGTCGGCATCGAGCACGCCGCCGCGCACGATGCGCACGGGCGGAATCTGCACCGCCTCCTGCCAGCACTCGGTGGCCGCCGGGTTGTAGTTGCCGGGCACCGCGCCGCCCACGTCGTGCCAGTGCGCGGCCGAGGCCATGTGGCAGTAGAGCTTGCCGTTGCGAAAGAACGGCTTGACCAGCTTGAAGTCGTTGGCGTGCGTGCCGCCGTCGTACGCGTCGTTGCTGATCCAGATGTCGCCGTCCTTCATCCCTCCGCGCGGCTCGGCCGCCTTCACGGTGGCGCGCACCGCAAAGGCCATGGCGCCCACGAACACCGGCAGGCCCGACTTGCCCTGCACCAGCGTGTCGCCGCTTGCCGCGTCGTACAGGCCGTGGCAGGCGTCGTGCGCCTCGGCAATGATGGGGTTGAACGCGCTGCGGTAGAGCGTGGCGTCCATCTCGTCGGCCACCTGCTCGAGGCGGCCGCGCAGCACGGCGAGCGTGACCGGGTCGAGGGTGCCCGTGGGGGAAGAAGGTTCAGGCATTGCTTGCTTTCTGGATAAGCGTGGCGCCGGCGCGCTGGCGCAATTGATTCATCAGTCCGCCGGCGCGGACCATGTCCATGAGGAAATCCGGCACGGGCTCGCATGCCAGCCGCGTACCCCGGGACGAAACGACCGTGGGAGCCGCGATGTCGAGCGCGACGCGTTCTCCATCGACCAGCGATTCGGCTTCGGCACAGGTCAACAGCAGCAGGCCGACATTGAACGCATTGCGAAAGTAGAGCCCGCTGTATGACGGTGCGATCACCGCCGCAACGCCCAGTTGCACGAGCACGGCCGCGGCCTGCTCGCGCGAGGAGCCGATGCCGAAGTTGGGGCCGGCCACGATCACGTCGCCCGGTTGCACCTGGCTCGCGAAATCGGGGCGGATGGCCTCCAGGCAATGCTTGGCGATGATGTCGATGCCGTGCTTCATCGCGTGGCCGGGCGCGAGCGCGTCGGTGTCGATGTCGGCGCCCAGGCGCCACACCCGGTGCAGGGCCTGGTCTTTCATGCGAGCACCTCGCGCGGGTCGGTCACGAAGCCGCGCAATGCGGCCGCCGCCACCGTGTAGGGTGAGCCCAGGTAGACCTGCGCGGTCGGCGAGCCCATGCGGCCCTTGAAGTTGCGCGCGGTGGTGGAGATGACGGTGACGTCGTCGCCCATCGGGTCGCCGTAGCCGGAGCAAGCGCCGCACGCGGTGGGGAACAGCTCGGCGCCCGCATCCATCAACACCTGCAGCACGCCCTCTTCACGCGCCTGTTCCTGGTCGCGAATGCTCGCGGGCGCCACGATCAGGCGAATGCCGCTCGCGACCTTGTGCCCGCGCAGCACCTGCGCGGCGGCGCGCAGGTCGTCGAGCTTGGCGCCGGTGCAGGCGCCGATGTAGGCCACATCGACCGGCGTTCCCGCGTAACGGCTCACGCCGTGCGCATTGGCCGGGCTGTGCGGCGCGGCCACGTAGGGCTCGAGCGTGGAGGCATCGAAGCGATGGTCGGTGAGTGCGGCATCTTCGTCGGTAAACCACGGCGCCATGTCGACAGCCGGCGCGCCGGCGCCAGCCAGAAACTTGGCTGTGGTCGCATCGGGCGCAATCAATCCGGCCTGCGCCCCCAGCTCGGCGCTCATGTTCGAGAGCGTCATGCGCTCCTGCATCGACAGCGCGGTAACCGCCGGCCCCGCGAACTCGACCGCCTGGTAGCGCCCGCCGTTCATGCCGAAGCGGCCGATCATGTGCAGCATCATGTCCTTGGCGGTCACGCCGGCGGGCAGTGCGCCGTCCCACCACATGCGGATGGTCTCGGGCACGCGCAGCCAGATCTCGCCGGTCACCATCACGCCCAGCATCTCGGTGCTGCCGATGCCGAACATGTAGGCACCGAACGCGCCTCCGGTGGGCGAGTGCGAATCGCCGCCCACGCACAGCATGCCGGGGCGGATGTGGCCGTGCTGCGGCACCACCACGTGGCAGATGCCCTGGCTGTCGTACACATGCGGCAGCTGCTGGTCGCGCGCCCAGTCGCGCGCAATGCGCACGATGCGGCGCGAGTCGTCGTCGCGCTCAGGCACGTAGTGGTCCATGACCAGCACCACGCGCGAGCGGTCCCAGATCTGCGCGCCCAGCTCCTCGAGCATGGGTTGGAGGCGCCGCGGGCCCGATGAGTCGTGGAACATCGCCAGGTCGACGCCGCAGGTGACGATCTCGCCCACCGACACCCGCTCGCGTCCGCTCGCGCGTGCGATGAGCTTCTGCGCCAGCGTCTGGGCCGGCGCGCGGGTTGGAGCCGTCGACGTCATTCCGGCTTGGCTCCCGAGAACTTGACCACCTGGGCCCAGCGCGTGATTTCGCTCTGCACGAAGACGGAGAACTGCTCGGTCGAGTTGCCGACGGGAATCGCGCCTTCGGTTTCCAGGCGCTGTCGCATGTCGGCCTGCTGCAGCGCGTTGCGCGCGGCATCGCCGATCTGCCTGACCCGCTCGGCAGGCATGTGGGCCGGCCCGAAGAGCCCGAACCATGCGCTCGACTCATAGCCCGGCAGTGCCTCGGCAATCGCCGGCACGCTGGGAAAGGCCGGCAGCCGCTTGGCCGTGGTGACGCCCAGCGCCTTGAGCTTGCCGGCCTGGATGTGCGCCTTGACGTTGCCCACGGCCGCGAACATCAGCTGCACCTGGCCCGCGAGCACGTCCTGCACCGCGGGCGAGGTGCCCTTGTAGGGAATGTTCACGATGTCCACGCCTGACTGCATCTTGAAGGCCTCGCCTGCCATGTGGAGCGACGAGCCCACCGCGCCGATCGCGAAGTTCAGCTGCCCCGGCTTGGCCTTGGCGAGCGCGATGAGCTCGCGCACGTCCTTGGCGGGCACCGACGGGTGTGCCACGAGGATCGAGGGCGAAGTGGCCACGCAGGTGAGCGCAGTGAAGTCCTTCACCGGGTCGAAGGGAAGCGTCGGGTAGAGCGTGGCGTTGATCGCGTGGCTGGTGAAGCTCATGAGCAGCGTGTTGCCGTCCGGCGCGGCCTTGGCCACAGCATCGGCGGCGATGTTGCCGCCCGCGCCGGGCCGGTTCTCGACGATGACCGTTCGGCCGAGTGCCGGCCCCATGCTCACGGCGAGCGAGCGCGCAAGCGTGTCGGTCGAGCCGCCCGCGGGCGCGCCCACGAGGATGCGTACCGGCGCATTGCCGATCTGCGCAAAGGCGCCGCCGGCCCATGCCGCGGCCAGCGACGAGAGGAGGATGTCGCGTCTTTTCATGTGTTGTGTCTCCGAGGAAATCGGGGGTGTTTTATTCGGGCTTAGAGCCCCAGGTAGGCACGCCGCAGTTCGTCGCTGCCAAGCAATTCGCCGGGCAGGCCCGAGAAGCGCACGCTGCCGTTCTCCAGCACGTAGGCGCGGTCGGCAATTTCGAGCGACTGACCCACGTTCTGTTCGACCAGCATCACCGCAAGGCCGCCGTCGCGCAGCTCGCGGATCAGCGAGAACATCTCTTCGACCAGGAGCGGCGAAAGCCCGAGCGAAGGTTCGTCCAGGATCAGCAACACCGGCTCGGCCATGAGCCCGCGTGCGATGGCCAGCATCTGCTGCTCGCCGCCGCTCATCGTGCCGGCGTGCTGCGCCATGCGCTCGCGCAGCCGCGGGAAGATGTGGAACATCTTCTCCACGTTGGCCGCGCGCCGCTCGCGAGCGCGGGTGAAGGAGCCGAGTTCCAGGTTCTCCAGCACGCTCAGGTTGGGAAACACCTTGCGGCCCTCAGGCACCTGGATGAGGCCGGCCTTGACCACGTCGCGGTAGTGCGCCCCGCTCAGGTCCTTGCCGTCGAAGCGCACCGTGCCGCCCCAGGCGGGGCACAGGCCGCAGACCATCTTGTTGAGCGTGGACTTGCCCGCGCCGTTGCTGCCGAGCAGCGCGACCATCTCGCCGGCATTTACCTGCAGGTCGACGCCGCGCAGCACCTCGACGCGGCCGTACCCGCCGCGCAGGCCTTGAATCTCCAAAAGCGCGCTCATGCCTCAACTCCCGATGCGGCCTTGCGCAACCGCGCCGCGGTGCCATGGCCCAGATAGGCTTCGACGACCTTGTCGTCGGAGGTCACTTGCGCCGGGCTGCCCTCGGCAATGAGCTGGCCCTGCGCGAGCACCCACACGTGCTCGGCGAGGTTCATCACGGCCTGCATGACGTGCTCGATCATCAGCACCGTGACGCCGCTGTCGGCAATGCCGCGCACCACCGGCATCATCTCGGCAATCTCCTGGGGGTTGAGGCCGGCGAGCACTTCGTCCAGCAGCAGAAGGCGCGGCTTCGTGGCAAGCGCGCGGGCCAGTTCGAGGCGCTTGCGGCCGGCCACGGTGAGGTCCGATGCGGGCTTATCGAGCTGCGGCGCAAGGCCCACGCGCAGCGCGACGGCCTCGGCGTTCTGCAGCGCCTCGGCGCGGCCGCGCACATGCAGGTGCGCACCCACGGCGATGTTCTCGCGCACCGTCTGCGCCGCAAAGGGCTTCACGATCTGGAAGGTGCGGGTCATGCCCAACGCGGCATTGCGGTGCGGCTCGCGGCCGGTGATGTCCTCGCCCGCGAAGCGCACGGTGCCGGTGTCGGGCTTCAGGAAGCCGGACATCAGCGCGAACAGCGTGGTCTTGCCCGCGCCGTTCGGTCCGATCAGCGCGCTGAGGCTGCCCTCGCGCACCGAGAGGCTCACGTTCTGCACGGCCTTCAGGCCGCCGAAAGAGCGCGAAAGGCCGTCGATGGCCAGCAGGGCGTCAGTCATGGCGGTCTCCTTTCGACTGCCAGAGCTGCCGCACCGACAGCCCGATGCCCGCGATGCCGCGCGGCACGAAGATGACGATCAGCACAAGCACCGTGCCGTAAATCACCATGTTGATGCCGGGCAGTTCGCCGAAGAGGTTGCGCGTGAGGTCCGACAGCACATGGAGCACGACCGCGCCGAGCACCGGCCCCCACATCGTTCCCATGCCGCCGACGATGGCCGCGACCAGCGCCTCGATCGACACGGCCGGGCCGTAGGCAATGCCCGCGTCGATGTACTGGAACACCTGCACGTAGAACGCGCCCGCGGCGCCCATGAACGCCGCCGAAAGGCCGATGGCCCCGAGCTTCACGCGGAACGGGTCGACGCCGACGGCGCGGGCCGCATCTTCGTTGTCGCGCACCGCTTGCAGGTAGGCGCCGAAGCGTCCGTTGCGCAGCCACCAGGTGACCAGCAGCGCCGCGACGACCATTGCCAGCACGACCCACAGGTAACCCGCGCGCGACGAGAACTGCAGGTTGGCCACCGATTCGCGCAGCGGCACCATCAGGCCCACGCCGCCGCCCGTGAAGTTAACCGACAGCGCGAGGATGCGGAACACTTCCGCGAAGGCCAGCGTGACGAGCGCGAAGTAAGACCCCTTGAGGCCATAGCGGAAGCTGAGCGCGCCGACGAAGAGCCCGACAAGCGCACCGCCGATGATGGCCAGCGGCAGCGCGATCCAGGCGTTGATGCCGCCTTGCAGTTGCGCGATGGCCTGGATGTAGGCCCCGGTGCCGAAGAACAGGGCGTGCCCGAACGAGAACTGCCCGCCGAAGCCGCCCAGGATGTTCCAGGCCTGTGCGATGAGCGTGGCGTAGAGCGCCATCATCACGAAGTTGAGCGCGACGCCCGACTTTGTGACGAGTGGCACGCAGCCGACCAGCACCGCAAAAAGCGCGATGCCCGCGAGTTGCCTGTGTGCGCCTTTCATGCCTTGGCCCCGAACATGCCCTGCGGCCGGAACAGCACCACGCCGATGAAGATCGCAAAGATGCCGATCTGCCCAAGCGACTCGCCAAGGTAGAGACCACCAAGCGATTCGACGATGCCGACAAGGAAGCCGCCGACCAGCGCGCCCACGAAGCTGCCCATGCCGCCGAGCACCACGATGGTGAAGGCCACGAGCACGAAGCCGCCGCCCACCTGCGGATTGACGTAGTACGCCGGCAACAGGAAGCACGCCGCCGCGCCCAGGCACGCCAAGCCGATGCCGAAGCTCATTGCGTAGACATGGTCCACGTCGATGCCCATGAGCTTGGCGCCCTCCTTCTCCTTGGCAACCGCCCGGATGGCACGGCCGAGATCGGTGCGCCCCATGATCCAGAACAGGATGCCCGAGACCACGAGCGCGCCCGCGAAGGCCACGAGCTTGGGCACCGCGATCATCGCGGGGCCGATGGCAACGGTGCTGAGCGAATAGGCGGTGTCGATGTTGCGCGTGTCCGACTTGAAGAACAGCAGCGCGAGGTTCTCCATGACGATGGCGATGCCCAGCGTTGCGAGCAGGATGTTCTCGTCCTTGCCGTGGCCCGCGCGGTTGATGACCACGCGCTGCAGCGCATAGCCGAGCGCGAACATGCCGGTCACGACGATGGGCAGCGCAAGGTAGGGATCGATTCCCAGCCGCTCCTTCAGAAAGTACACCGCGTACAGCGCCAGCATGAGGCTGGCGCCATGCGCGAAGTTGATGATGTGCAGGACGCCGTAGATCAGCGTGAGCCCCAGCGCGATCAGTGCGTACACCGCGCCCGTCGTCAGCCCGTTCAGGACCGACGGGAAAAGAATGCCGAAATCGAACATCCCGCCTTCCGCTTCAGGCCGTGCGCAGCGGGAACACCGGGTCCACTTCGCGGTAGTCGCGCGGAATGATGACCTTGATGTCGTTCTTCACCACCTGCGTCATGAGCGGTTGCGCGCCCTCGTTCTGGCCGTTGACGAACTTGGTCGGGCCGTAGGGCATGAAGTGGTTCGAGAAGGTGCTCTTCTCCAGCGCATCGACGATAGCCGCGCGCTCTGCGGACTTGGCGCGCTCCAGCGCATCGGCCAGCAGCCACATCGACGCGTAGGTCATGAAGACCTCGTAGCTGAAGAACTGGCCCTTGGCCTCCACGCGCTTGCGCAGGTCCTGCGCGCGCTTGTCCTTGGGGTTGAACCAGTGGTTGCAGTCGATGATGCCGTTGGCCGCATCCGGAAACTCCTTCACGAACTTGTAGCTCGACGCCGCGCCGCCCAGCACCGAGAAGATCGCCTTGGGCACCACCTTCTGCTGCTGCATGGTGCGCACGAGCAGCGCGTACTCGTTGTAGTAGTTGGCCGGAATCACGATGTCGGGGTTGATCGACTTCATGCGCAGCACGATGTTGTTGAAGTCGCGCGTGGGGTTGGCGTGCTTGACCACCTCCTTCACCTCGAAGCCGTAGCCCGGCAGCTCGCGCGAGAGCAGCTGCGCGGTGCCTGCGCCGAAGAGCGACTCTTCGTGGATGATCATCACCGTCTTGGCGGGGTTGCCAGCGGCCTTGTTGAGCACCAGCAGGTTGGCCATGGCCACCTCGGTCGACTTCTTGTAGCCCGGGCCGAAGCGGAAGGTGTTCTTCAGGCCGCGCTCCACGATCTGGTCGGCCACGCCCACGTCCACCACGTGCGGCAGGTTGTACTTGGCCGCAGCCTGCGTGGTTGCCAGGCAGATGGCCGAGGCATACGCACCCACAATGGCCGAGACGCCTGCCTCGTTCATCTTCTCGACCTCGGCAGCGCCCGCCTGCGGCTGCGACTGCGCATCGCCGAGCAGGGCCTCGAGCTTTGCGCCGCCGAGCGACTTGATGCCGCCCGCTGCGTTGATGTCCTCGATGGCCATGAGCGCACCCAGGCGGCACTGCTGGCCCGAATAGGCGAGCGCACCGGTGACCGGATGCAGCACGCCGACCTTGACGGCCTTGGGCTGCGCGCCGGCCACGAGCGGGAAGGCAACGGCAGTTGCCAGGGCGGCGGACTGCGACACGAAACTGCGGCGGTTCTGCATGGTGGGCTTTCCTTTTTCTCTTCAGTTGAACTTGGCTGACACGTCTTTGCTGACCCACACCTTCGCGTCGATGCTGCCCACGCGGGAGAGCTGCATCTCGTAGGTGTAGCGGTCGGGGCGGTAGAGGCCGTGCAGCCACTGCACGGGCCGCTCGTCTTCGTCGTAGATGAGGCGGCGCACCGCGAGCAGGGCCGAGCCGACCGACACGTCCAAGTGCTGCGCAAGCACGTTGTCTGCCAGGCGCGCCGAGATCGTCTGGTGAGCGCGGCCCACCTTCACGCCCGACTCCTCCAGCAGCACGAGGATCGGCTTCTTCGACAGCTCGCGGCGGCCGAAGCGGCGCGCGATGGTGTCGGGCACGTAGGTGGTGATGTGGGAGAGCGGCCCCTCCTTGGTGGAGCGCACGCGCACCGCCTTTTGCACGGCATCGCCCAGCTGCAGCTGCAGCGCCTCGGCCACCTGGGTGGAGGCCGTGATCGTCGCCACCTCGATCACCTTCACGGAGGTGTGCAGGCCCATGGTGACGAGGTTCTCGAGCAGGCCGCGCAGGTTGGCGCGCTCAAGGCTCGTGGTGCCGGAAGGGTCGCCCGCCCCTGGCGGCGGCAGTGCGCGCGTGCGGCGGCCGGGGTTGCGTGCGATCAGCCCTTCGGAGGAGAGCTGTTCGAGCGCGCGGCGCACCGTGACGCGCGCCACGCCGAACTGCGCCATGAGCGCGAGTTCACCGGGCAGCCCCTCCGCAAAACGCCCTTCGTGCAACTGCTCACGCAGGACCAGATAGATCTGGTGGTACTTCGGCAAAGGCATTTGCGACATGCCTTTGATGTTTTTGCAGTTTCAATGTTCTGTCAATGGGACATTTAAAACGGCGACTTCACAAAGAGAAACGGCGCGCCGGGAATTGCCCGCCGCGCCGTTTGTGGCTGTTCGCTTGCCGCTTATAGCTTGAACGGAATCACTTCCTGGCGCTGCTCGCCGAGCCCTTCGATGCCCAGCGTCATCACGTCGCCCTTCTTCAGGTACAGCGGCGGCTTCATGCCAAGGCCAACGCCGGGCGGCGTGCCGGTGGTGATGACGTCGCCGGGCAGGAGCGTCATGAACTGGCTCAGGTAGCTCACGATCTTGGCAATGCTGAAGATCATGGTCTTGGTGCTGCCGGTCTGCATGCGCTTGCCGTTGAGGTCGAGCCACATCGACAGCTTTTGCGGGTTGGGCACTTCGTCGCGCGTTACCAGCCAAGGGCCGATGGGGCCGAAGGTGTCGCAGCCCTTGCCCTTGTCCCAGGTGCCGCCGCGCTCGATCTGGAACTCGCGCTCGCTCACGTCGTTGATGGTGCAGTAGCCCGCCACGAAGTTGAGCGCGTCCTTTTGCGAGACATAGCGCGCGCGCGTGCCGATGACCACGCCAAGCTCCACTTCCCAGTCGCTCTTGACCGAGTTCTTGGGCAGCATGACCGGATCGTTCGGGCCCTGGATGCAGCTGGTCGCCTTCATGAAGACCACCGGCTCGGCAGGAATCGGCAGGCCCGACTCGGCCGCATGGTCGGCGTAGTTGAGGCCAATGGCAATGAACTTGCCGACGTTGGCCACGGGGCTGCCGAAGCGGGGCTTGCCCTTGACCAGCGGCAGCTTGTCGATCTTCTGCTTGCGCAGCTTGGCAATCGCGGCATCGCCGAGTTGCTCGGGCCCGATGTCCTTGACCACCGCGCTCAGGTCGCGCAAGCGGCCTTCGTCATCGATGAGACCGGGCTTTTCCTTGCCGGGGTTGCCATAGCGAACGAGTTTCATGTTGTCCTTTCTTGGGGGATCTTGGGGGGAGACGGTTGTCTGACTAGTAAGTGGATCGGCCACCGGAGAGATCGAACACGGCGCCGGTGGAAAACGAGCAATCTTCGGTGCAAAGCCAGCCGACCATCGCGGCCACCTCTTGCACCGTGCCGAAGCGGCCCATCGGAATTTTCGAGAGCATGAATGCGATGTGCTCCGGTGTCATCTGGTCGAAGATGGCGGTCTTTACTGCAGCGGGCGTTACGCAATTGACGCGAATGCCGGTGTCGGCCAGTTCCTTGCCCAGCGACTTGGTGAGCGCAATCACGGCAGCCTTGCTCGCACTGTAGGCGCTGGCGTTGGGGTTGCCCTCCTTGCCTGCCACGGAGGCAATGTTGACGATGCGGCCGTAGCCCTGCTTGCGCATTTGCGCCACCACTTCGCGGCAGCACAGGAAGACGCCGTTGATGTTGACGTCCATCACCTGCCGCCAGTCGTCCGCCGGGTAGTCCCAGAGCTTGGTGTTGGGGCCGGTGATGCCCGCGCTGTTGACCAGCGCGTCGATGCGCTGCGAATGCGCCAGCGTTTGCGCAACGGCTGCCACAACCGAAGGCTGCTGCGCCACATCGACCTTGACCGCAAAGGCCTTCGGCCCCAATGCAGCAGCGGCCTTGCCTGCCGCGGCCTCGTCGCGGTCCCACAGGGTGACGCTGCCGCCCGATGCGATCAGCCGCTCGGCAATGCCGTAGCCCAGCCCCGCCGCGCCGCCGGTCACCACGGCATGGCGCCCGGCGAAGTCGAGCTGGTTCATATGGTGATGCCGCCGTCTACCGTGAAGGCCTGGCCTGTTGCAAAAACCGATTCGTCGCTGGCCAGGAAGACGACCACAGGAGCGATTTCTTCGGCTTGCGCGAGCCGCCCCATGGGCTGCCGCGCAATGAAGGCCTTGCGCGCGGCATCCGGGTCTTCGTTGGCGTTGATGCGCTCGCCGAGCGAGGGTGTGTCGACGGTGCCTGGGCACACGGCGTTGCAGCGGATGCCGCGCGCCACAAAGTCGGCCGCCACGCTCTTGGTAAGCCCGAGCACCGCCGCCTTGGTGGTGCCATAGACGAACCGGTTGGGCAGCCCCTTCATGCTCGAGCACACGCTTGCCATGTTGATGATGCTGCCGCGCCCCGCGGCCAGCATGCCGGGCAGCGCTGCCTGGATGGTCCAGAACTGCGCGCGCACATTCAGGTTGAACGCGAACTCCAGGTCCTTGTCGGAGGCCTCGAGCGCGGTGCCGTTGTGCACCACGCCCGCGCAGTTGAACAGAACGTCGAGCGCGGGAAGACTCTTGAAGAAGGCGCCGATGGCTTCCTTGTCGAGCACGTCGAGCCTGGCCGTACGGACGTTGGCCACGCCGGCGTAGCGTTCGAGCAGTTTCTCGTTCACGTCGGTCGCCCAGACCTGTGCCCCTTCGGCGGCCATGGCGAGCACGCTCGCGTGGCCAATGCCTTGTCCGGCCGCCGTCACGAGCACGGTCTTGCCCTTGAGTCTCATGCATGTCTCCTTGAAAGATGGGAACCGGCCGTTCAGGGTTTGGCCTGATGGCAATGGCGCGGTGCGGATCGTATTCTGAATTGGCCTTACCACTTGTCCAATTCAGGACAACCCTTAACAACCATCCGTGCCGCTACAGACCGTCGAACCCCAGCGCTTGTACCGCCAGATTGCCGACCAGCTCCGCGGGCTGATCGGCCAGGGCGAATTCGCGGTCGGCGCACGGCTGCCTGCCGAACGCGACCTGGCCAAGCAGCTCGGCGTGAGCCGGCCTTCGGTGCGCGAGGCGCTGATCGCGCTCGAGGTCGAGGGCTGGGTCGAGGTTCGAACCGGCTCGGGCGTGTATGTGCTCGACCGGTCGCACCGCGCAAGCAAGCCTGTGGCGCCCACCGAATGGGGGCCGCTGGAGTTGATTCGCGCGCGCCGGGTGATCGAGGGCGAAACGGCAGCCATTGCGGCCACCGTCGGCAAGCGCAAGGACATCGACGCCATGAGCCGCGCGATCGAGCTGATGCGCGAACTTGCCGACCGCGACGTGCTGCCGCTGGACGGCGACCGCGCGTTCCACGTGGCCATCGTCTCGGCCAGCGGCAATGCCGTGCTGGTGGAAACGGTGCAGAGCTTCTGGGATTCGCGCAATGGGCCCATCTTTACGCGCCTGGGCGGCTACTTCGAGACGGTGCCCTCCTGGCGCTCTGCCATTGCCGAGCACGAGGCCATCCGCGACGCAGTGGCCGCGCACGACGCCGAGGGCGCGCGCGCCGCAATGCACATCCACATGGACAACTCGCACCAGAGATTCAGCGCGAGCTGGCGCCGCGCAAAAACTTCCTGAATCGCCAGCAGCATTTTTCTTTCAGCCACTAAAACGGAGACAACCCGATGAACAGCAGCAAACGCAACACCCTGAAAGCCGTCGCCGCCTGCGCCCTGGCAGCCACCGCGCTGGGCACCGCCGGCATGGCCGGTGCGCAGACCAAGCTCAAGTGGGCCCACGTGTACGAAACCTCGGAGCCGTTCCACAAGTATTCCGTGTGGGCGGCCGAAGAGATCAAGAAGCGCACCAACGGCAAGTACGACATCCAGGTGTTTCCCGCATCGAGCCTTGGCAAGGAAGCGGACATCAACCAGGGCATGACGCTCGGCACGGTCGACATTGTGCTGACGGGCGCGAGCTTTGCAGGCAACACGTACAAGCCGCTGGCCGTTACCTACTTTCCGTTCATCTTCCGCGACGCGGAGCATCTGCTGAAGTACGCCAAGAGCGACGTGTTCCAGGAGCTTGCCAAGGGCTATGACGAAAAGAGCGGCAACCACATCACGGCGCTCAACTACTACGGCGCGCGCCACGTGACGTCGAGCGCAGCCAAGCCGGTGACCAAGCCGGAGGACATGAAGGGCCTGAAGATCCGCGTGCCCGATGCACCCGCGTACCTGGCATTCCCCAAGGCGCTGGGCGCCAATGCCACGCCCATTGCCTTTGCAGAGGTTTACCTGGCGCTGCAGAACAACACGGTCGATGCGCAGGAAAACCCGCTGCCGACCATCGAGGCCAAGAAGTTCTTCGAGGTGCAGAAGAACATCTCGCTCACGGGCCACATCGTCGACTCGCTGTTGACGGTGACCTCCGGCCAGCTGTGGGGCAAGCTCTCGGCAGACGAGAAGAAGATCTTCACCGAAGTGATGCAGGAAGCCGCTGAAAAGACAGGCCGCGACATCATTGCTTCGGAAGCCCGCCTGGTCGAAGAGTTCAAGAAGAAGGGCAACAACGTGATCACGGTGGACAAGGCCGCGTTCCGCGAAGCCGTGCTGAAGAACACCAAGCCCACGGACCACGGCTATCGCCAGCAGGACTACGACCGCATCACGGCAATCAAGTAAACCCCCAGTCTGCGCGCACTTCGTGTCGCTTCGCCCACCCCCTTGCAGGGGGCAACACCAGCGGCCCGGCAAAGCCGGTTCCGCGGTGTTCCTGGAATGGGCCCGCACCCTTTCACGAGACTTGGCATGACCGAACAAAAAATCATTGACGACGAGGGCCACTTCCATGCGGAAGACGAGGCCGTCGACCTTTCCTCCACCATCACCGAAGGCTGGATCTCGCTTGCGATCTTCTGGCTGCTCGGACTCACGGTGTTCTACCAGTTCGTCACGCGCTACGTGATGAACGACTCGGCCGCGTGGACCGAAGAAGTGGCGCGCTACATGCTGATTGCCGTGGTCTTCATCGGCGCGGCCGTGGGGGTCGCGAAGAACAACCAGATCCAGGTCGACTTTTTCTATCGCCACATGCCTGCTGCGATGGGCCGATGGGTGTCGCGCGCGGTCGATGTGCTGCGCACCGCCTTCTTCGTTGCGGCCGTGATCATGACGGTGCAAATGATGCTGAAGATCGGCAACAACACGCGCATGACCATCGTCGATGCGCCGATGAACATCGTCTACGCGCTGTGCCTGTTCGGCTTCATCGCGATGACCTGGCGTTCGGTCCAGGTGGCGCGCATTCACTGGAAGCGCGGCTACAGCGTGCTCGAACGCCCCGAATCCACCCTGGCCGACCACTGAGCCCGACGAGAACACTGCATGCTCAAAATATTTTTCCTGATCTTCATGGCGGGCGGCATTCCGGTGGCCGTGGCCATGGCCGGCGCGTCGCTGGCCTACATCCTGGTGAGCGGCAGCCTGCCGCCGTTCGTGGTCATCCACCGCATGGTGAGCGGGATCGACAGCTTCCCGCTGCTGGCGGTGCCTTTCTTCATCCTGGCCGGCAACCTGATGAACAACGCGGGCATTACCACCCGCATCTACAACTTCGCGCTGGCGCTGGTGGGTTGGCTCAAGGGGGGCCTCGGCCATGTGAACGTGCTTGGTTCGGTGATCTTCGCGGGCATGAGCGGCACGGCCATTGCCGATGCGGCCGGCCTGGGCACCATCGAGATCAAGGCCATGAAGGAGCACGGCTATTCGACCGAGTTTGCCGTAGGCGTGACTGCCGCCTCGGCCACGCTGGGTCCGATCATTCCGCCGAGCCTTCCGTTCGTGATCTACGGGATGATGGCCAATGTGTCGGTGGGGGCGCTGTTCCTTGCGGGCATCTTGCCCGGCGCGCTGCTGGCCATCTTGATGATGCTGACGGTCGCCTACTTTGCCCACCGCAACGGCTGGGGCGGCGACGTCAAGTTTTCGAGCACGCGTTTCTTCAAGGCCATGTGCGAACTGGCCGTGGTGATCGCCTGGCCGCTTCTGATCTGGCTGCTGGTGGCAAAGCTGGGCACGCCGCCGCAGCTCACGGTGTTTGCAGGCTTGGCATCGCTCTTCGTGCTCGACAAGATCTTCAAGTTCGAGGCGCTGCTGCCTATCATGACGCCGGTGCTGCTGATCGGCGGCATGAGCACGGGCCTCTTCACCCCGACTGAAGGCGCGATTGCCGCCTGCGTGTGGGCCATGATTCTCGGCTTTGCCTGGTACAAGACGCTCTCGTGGAAGATGTTTGTCAAGGTGTGCCTCGACACCATCGAGACCACGTCGACCGTGCTGTTCATCGTGGCGGCTGCTTCCATCTTTGGCTGGATGCTCACCGCAACCGGCGTGACCACCGACATCGCCAGCTGGGTGCTCGGCTTCACCAAGGAAGCCTGGGTGTTCCTGCTGCTGGCCAACCTGCTGATGCTGTTCGTTGGCTGCTTCCTGGAGCCCACCGCCGCCATCACCATTCTGGTACCCATCCTGCTGCCGATTGCCACGCAGCTGGGTGTCGACCCGATTCACTTCGGCCTGGTGATGGTGCTGAACCTGATGATCGGCCTGCTGCATCCGCCGATGGGCATGGTGCTGTTCGTGCTGGCGCGCGTGGCGGGGCTGAGCTTCGAGCGCACGACGATGGCCATCCTGCCGTGGCTCATTCCGCTGCTGCTGGCATTGGTCGTGATTACCTATGTGCCTTCATTGGTACTGTGGTTGCCCAAAATGTTCTTCTAAGAAATGTTGCACACCCCCAGTCTTCGCGCACTTCGTGTCGCTTCGCCAACCCCCTTGCAGGGGGCAACACCAGCGGCCCGGCAAAGCCGGTTCCGCGGTGTTCCCCAGGAGATTCATCCATGGCATCCATGACCCCGTTTATTCGTCTCCATCCGGCCGACGATGTCGTGATCGCGCGCAGCCAGCTGGTCGGCGGCGCCAAGGTCGAAGACTTTGCCGTGCGCGGCCTCATTCCCGCCGGCCACAAGGTAGCGACGCACGCCATTGCCGCGGGTGAGCCGGTGCGCCGCTACAACCAGATCATCGGTTTTGCGAGCAAGCCGATCGCGGCCGGCGAGCACGTGCACACGCACAACCTCGACATGGGGCCCGACAAGGGCGACTTCGAGCGTGACTACGCCTTCGGCGCCGACGTGAAGCCGGCGCCCGCCAAGCGCGAGGCCACATTCATGGGCATCAAGCGGGCGGACGGCCGCGTGGCCACGCGCAACTACATCGGCGTGCTCACGAGCGTGAACTGTTCGGCCACGGCGGCGCGCGCCATAGCCGACCACTTTTCGCGCAAGACCAATCCGGCTGCGCTGGCGGACTACCCGAACGTCGACGGCGTGGTGGCGCTCACGCACGGCACGGGCTGCGGCATGGACACGCAGGGCATGGGCATGCAGATCCTGGAGCGCACGCTCACGGGCTATGCCACGCACCCGAACTTTGCGGGCGTGCTGGTGGTGGGCCTGGGCTGCGAGGCGAACCAGATCAACGCCTGGCTGGCAACGGGCCACCTGGCAGAGGGCGAGAACTTTCGCACCTTCAACATCCAGGACACGGGCGGCACGCGCAAGACGGTCGAGAAAGGCATTGCACTCATCAACGAGATGCTGCCGCGCGCCAATGCGGTAAAGCGCGAGCCTTGCAGTGCGGCGCACATCACCATCGGCCTGCAATGCGGCGGCTCCGACGGCTACTCGGGCATCAGCGCCAACCCGGCGCTGGGTGCGGCGGTCGACCTGCTGGTGGCGCATGGCGGCACGGCCATCTTGAGCGAAACGCCCGAAGTCTATGGCGCCGAGCACCTGCTCACGCGGCGGGCGGTGCGGCGCGAGGTGGGCCAGAAGCTGGTGGACCGCATCAAGTGGTGGGAGCACTACACCGAGATCAACCAGGGCGAGATGAACAACAACCCCTCGCCGGGCAACAAGGCCGGCGGCCTCACGACGATTCTCGAAAAGTCGCTCGGCGCGGTGGCCAAGGGCGGCACCAGCAACCTCGAGGCGGTGTACGAATACGCAGAGCCCGTAACGGCGCACGGCTTCGTCTACATGGACACGCCGGGCTACGACCCGGTGAGCGCCACGGGGCAGGTGGCGGGCGGCGCGAACATCATCTGCTTCACGACGGGGCGCGGCTCGGCCTATGGCTGCGCGCCCTCTCCTTCGCTCAAGCTCGCGACCAACTCGGCACTGTGGCAGCGGCAGGAAGAGGACATGGACATCAACTGCGGCGAGATCGTGGATGGCAGCAGTTCGATCCAGGAGATGGGCCAGCGCATCTTCGAATTGGTGCTGGCCACCGCGTCCGGCGAACCGTCGAAAAGTGAAAAGCATGGCTACGGCCAAAACGAATTCGTGCCGTGGCAAGTCGGCGCCGTGATGTAAGGAACCTATGCCTCAAACACTTCCAGCCTCTTATCTCCGCTCGCACTGCGCCCGCATCCTCGAAGCCGCCGGCAGCACGCCGGCCGAAGCCGCACAGGTGGCAGCCAACCTGGTGCTCGCCAACCTGAGCGGCCATGACTCGCACGGCGTGGGCATGCTGCCCCGCTACGTCGACGCAGTGGCCGAAGGCGGCCTGGTGCCCAATGCATCGGTCAAGATCAACGCAGACATCGGCACCCTGCTTGCGCTCGACGGCCAGCATGGCTACGGGCAGGTCGTGGGCGTGCAGGCGATGGAGGTCGGCATTGCACGTGCAAAGCAGCAGGGCAGCTGCATCTTCACGCTCGCGAACGCGCACCACCTGGGCCGCATCGGGCACTTCGCCGAAATGGCGACGGCCGAAGGCCTGGTGTCGATGCACTTCGTCAATGTGCTGTCGCGGCCTGTTGTGGCGCCATGGGGCGGCGGCGACGGACGCTTTGGCACCAACCCTTGCTGCATCGGCATTCCGCTGGCGGGGGCCGAACCCTTTCTGCTCGACTTTGCGACCAGCCGCGTGGCACAGGGAAAGATGCGCGTTGCGCACAACAAGGGCGAGAAGGTGCCCGACGGCTACCTGATCGACGAGCGCGGCGCGCCGACCAACGACCCGGGCGTGGTGGTGGTGCCGCAATCGAATGGGCTGTTCGGCGCGCTCATGACCTTCGGCGAGCACAAGGGCTACGGCATGGCCATGGCTTGCGAGCTGCTGGGCGGCGCACTCACCGGCGGCGGCACGTGGCACCGCCCTGCCGACACCGCGCGCACGGTGCTCAACGGCATGCTGACGATCCTGATCGATCCCACGAAGCTGGGAACGCAGGAAAGCTTCGCGCGGGAAGCGACGGCCTTCGTCGACTGGCTGCGCCAGAGCCCACCGGGCGCGGGCTTCGACCAGGTGCAGATCGCCGGCGAACCCGAGCGCGCCGCACGCGTGGCGCGCGAGCGCAGCGGCATCTGGCTGGACGATGCGACCTGGGGAGAAATCGTCGCGGCCGGCTCGAAGGTGGGCGTGGCAATCGCGTAGAAGCGCCTGCGCTCCTGCTGCCAGCTAGCGCCGTGCGTTGCGGGACTTCTGGCTCAGCACAATGGCAATGCCGCCCAGGATGGCCACCGATGCGGCGGCCAGCCGCGGCGTGATCGCTTCCGACAGCAGCAGCACCCCGCCGAACGCAGCCAGGAGCGGCACCGACAGCTGAACGGTGGCCGCCTGCATGGCAGAAAGACGGGCCAGCGCCGCATACCAGACGACATAGCCGATGCCCGAGGTCAACGCGCCGGAGGCCACGGCCAGGGCAATGCCCGTCGCGTCCGCATGGGCGCGTGCCACAAAGATGACGCTGAGCACCAAGGCCAGCGGCACGGCCCGCAAGAAGTTGCGCGACGTGGCGGCCAGCGGATCAGCCACGCCACGGCCCCTAAGCGAATACACGCCCCATGCGACGCCGGCAACGGCCATCAGCACCGCACCGAGGAGCGGTGGCGCGGCGACGCCAGGCAACACCAGGTAGACGAGCCCGCCTGCCGCCAGCACAAAACCGAGCCATGCAACGGCCCCGAAGCGCTCGCCGGAACCCAGGCCCGCGCCCAGCATCGTGAGCTGCACCGCCCCAAACAAGATCAGCGCTCCCGTGCCTGCGGAGAGGGTGAGGTAAGCAAAGGAAAAGAAAGCGACATAGGCAAACAGCATGGCGGCGGCCAGCCAGTCGGCGCGACGGGCCGAGTGCGGCCGCGCCCTCAGCTGCACCACGAGCGCGAGGGTGATTGCACCGGAAACAAGCCGGATGCTGCCGAAGCTTGCCGGATCGATGCCTTGCCGCTGCAGCGCGAGCCTGCACAACAGCGAATTGGCCGCGAACGCGAGCATGGCCACCGCCGTCAGCACAATGGTCCGCAGGGTGGAAGGGCCGCGGCGCAGCTCTGAAACGGCTTCAGACATGGCTCGCCACCACGTAAACGGCCCATCCCAGCAGCGCGAACCCGAGCGGCGCGCTCAGCCGGCGGCCCCACGAAACGTTCTTCTCCAATGCCATGACCGCTGCCAGCAGCAGCATCCAGCCAAGGCTGCCGGTGCCGAGCGCGAACATCAGCAGCATGAGCGCCCAGCAGCAGCCGACGCAGAAGAGGCCATGGTGGGTGCCCAACGCAAACGCATGGCGCGCTTTCCCGTGGCCGCGCCAGTGCTCGATGACAAAGCTCAAAGGCGTGCGGCACTTTTCGAGGCACTGGTGCTTCAGGCGGCTGAACTGGAAGGCGCCGGCCAGCGCAATGGTCGCGGCACCGAGGACCCAGCCATGCCAGGCCAGCGTCGGCGCGCTGGCCAGCAGCGCCAGCACCGCGCTGTGCAGCCCATGCGCCAGCAAGCCGAAGGCGCCCCACACCGCCATGTAGCCGAGCCCCAGCAATGCGAGCAGGCGTGCATGGTCGGGCCGCCCGGCGGTCAGGCGGTCGAAGGCGTTGAACAGCGGCAGCGTGGTCGGCAGCATCATGGCCGCTGTCATGAGGATCCACGCCGCGGCATAAAGCACGGCAGGCACGACCACATCGCCTGCGGGAACGACCTGGCATAGGAAGGCGGCCGGGCCCGAGGCGGTCCAGTCGCCGTGTTCGAGATAGCGTCCGTAAGGGCTGCGCGCCCAGGCCCACAACGCCACCCATGCCAGCGTGACCAGCGCGACAAGAACCGGCACGAACACGCGGCGGTGCCGGACGGCGCTGCGCGGCAGCACGGCGCTCATGAGTCGAACACGAAAGTGCTTTGCAACGCGTTGTGGTTCTTCAGGTTCAGGTCGATGCCCAGGGCGGGGTTCTTCGACCGGTAGGTGGGCGCCTTGCCGACGAACACCGGGGCGCCCGGCACGGTGGAAAACACGGTGTCGGAAAGCGTGGTCTGCCCGCCGGTGGCGCCGCGGTAGGGCTCCAGCTCGGCGTAGTAGTCGGTGCCGATCTCCAGCTCGCCCTTGCCTTCGCTCACAGTAAAGCGAATGGGCGCCCGCTCCACCGACACGACCTCGCCGATGAGCTTGGCCAGGTCGGCAATCGGCCCGCCCGCTTGCCCGGTGTAGACCTTGAGCAGCGCTTCTTCCTGCTCCTTGGAAGCGTTGTCGTCGACGAAGATGGCCGCCGTCCAGTTGCCCTGGAGGATGTTTCCGGGCACATGCGCCACGGCCGCGATGGTGTTGCCGCCGACATCGATGCCGTCGATGGTTCCCTTGTCGATGCGCCACGCGACGATGGTGTCGCAGGTGCCGTTGTCGGGGTCCTCGCCGATCCAGCAGGGACACAGCACATTGCAGTTGCAAACTTCAAGCAGGCGACCTTCCAGGTGATAGCTCATACGAACCTCCGTTCAGAAGCTTCACGAACTCGGCTTGTCGCCGCGACTCATCAGCGGCAAGGGGGCGCTGATCGTACGCCCGGGCATTGCGCAAGTCGAGCGGCAAACCCTGCCTGGCTGTTGCCGTGGGTACCCCAGAGAGGCCCGGAGTCGCCCGCGCCGCGGCTCAGACGATCAGCGCGATCGTGGCTTCGAGGTGTTCCGAAGGCGCGCGGCGGAAACCCGAGCGCGTGAAGCGCTGCAGCTGTCCGACCACGAAGGCCGTGAGAGCGGCGGCGCGCACCTGGGCGTCCACCGTGGGGGTTGCAGAGCCATCGGCGGCGGCGGTGCCGCGCAACACCTGGCGCAGCGTGGCTTCGATCTTGTCGAAGAACTGGTTCATGCGCTGCTGGAGCCGCTCGTTTTCGAACACCAGCGCATCACCCACCATGACGCGCGTCATGCCTGGGTTGCGCTCGGCAAACTGGACCAGCAGCGTGAGGATTCTTGCGGCCTGCTGCGCGCCGGTGGCACCTTCGCGCTCGAGAATCTGGTTGACCAGTGTGAAGACGCTCTGCTCGATGAAATCGATGAGGCCTTCGAACATCTGGGCCTTGCTTGCGAAGTGGCGGTAAAGCGCGGCCTCGCTCACGTCCAGCCGGGCGGCCAGTGCCGCGGTGGTTACCCGCTCGGAGCCGGGCTGTTCCAGCATGGCGGCCAGTGCCTGCAAAATCTGCACGCGCCTCTCCCCGGGCTTGGGGCGCTTTCGCACGGGGGCGGCGGCTGCCAGCGCCTCTGTGGGAGTTTCTACGCCGGGATAGCTTGTCTCTTCGTTCTGCATGGGAGCGCGTGCAAAGATGTAATCAATTGATTCTCGCACAGGGTCGCGCAGTGAGCGCGCGCAAACGGGGCGGGAAAGCTCGTACAGAATCAACCTACCTTACAAAGTAAAGAGTTTTTCATGGCCAACAGCGTACTGGTGACCGGTGGGGCTGGATTCATTGGCAGCCACACGTGCGTGGCGCTGGCCGCGGCCGGCTATGTGCCGGTGATCCTGGACAACCTGGGCAACAGCGACGTGCGGGTGCTGGAACGCTTGCGCCAGATCACGGGCAGCGCGCCCCGGCTGATCGAAGGCGACGTGCGCGACAGGGCCCTGCTCGACCACGTGCTGGGCAGCGAACGATTCTCGGCCGTGATCCACTTTGCCGGTCTCAAGGCGGTCGGCGACTCGGTGGCCGACCCGCTCGCCTACTACGACAACAACGTGCACGGAAGCTTCGTGCTTGCCTCGGCCATGCGGCAGGCAGGCGTGCGGACCCTGATTTTTTCGTCGTCCGCCACGGTGTACGGCGAACCCGACCATTCACCCATTCCGGAAGACGCACCTTGCAGGCCCGCCAGCCCCTATGGCCGTTCGAAGCACATGGTCGAAGAAGCGTTCACCGATTTGCACCGCGCCGAACCGGCTTGGCGCATTGCACTGCTGCGCTACTTCAACCCTGTCGGCGCACATGAAAGCGGGCTCATCGGAGAACACCCGCAAGGAAAACCGAACAACCTGATGCCCTTCGTGTGCCAGGTGGCCGTGGGGCAGCGAGACAAGCTGGTCATCCACGGCAACGACTACCCCACGCCCGACGGCACCGGTGTGCGCGACTATGTGCACGTGATGGACCTGGCCGAGGGACACGTGGCAGCCCTGCGGCATGCGGAGGCCAATCCAGGCCTGGTCACGCTGAACCTCGGCACCGGCCGCGGCGCTTCAGTGCTGGAGGTTGTGCATGCGTTCGAGCGCGCGAGCGGGCGAACGATTCCTTGCGACATTGGCCCGCGCCGGGCCGGCGATGTGCCTGCGTATTGGGGCGACCCTTCGCTCGCGCAGGCCACGCTGGGGTGGCGCGCGCATCGCGGCCTCGACCAGATGTGCGCGGACAGCTGGCGCTGGCAGCAGGGCAATCCGAACGGGTACGAGGGCTGAGCCAGACCCGCAGCGGATGGCTCAGCGCGCGCGAATCATCGTGCCGTAGGCCTGGTCGGTCAGGATTTCGAGCAGCATGGCGTGCGGCACGCGTCCGTCGATGATGTGCACCGCGTTCACGCCGCTCTTGGCGGCATCGAGCGCGCCTTCGATCTTGGGCAGCATGCCGCCCGAGATGGTGCCGTCCGCAAACAGGTCGTCGATTTCGCGCGCGCTCAGGTTGGTGAGCAGCTTGCCGTCCTTGTCGAGCACGCCGGGCGTGTTGGTCAGAAGCATGAGCTTCTCGGCCTTGAGCACGGTGGCGAGCTTGCCGGCGACCACGTCGGCATTGATGTTGTAGCTCTCGTTCTCCTCGCCGAACCCGATGGGGCTGACCACCGGAATGAAGGCGTCGTCCTGCAACGCCTTGACCACGCTGGGATCGATGGAGACGATGTCGCCGACCTGGCCCACGTCGTGGTGCAGGTTGGGGTCGGTGCGGTCGGCCATCTTGAGCTTTTGCGCCCGGATCATGCCGCCGTCGCGGCCGGTCAGGCCCACGGCCTTGCCCCCGGCCTGGTTGATCAGGCCCACGATGTCCTGCTGAACCTCGCCGGCCAGCACCCATTCGACCACTTCCATGGTCTCGGCATCGGTCACGCGCATGCCCTGGATGAAGCTGCCCTTCTTGCCCAGGCGGTTGAGCGCCGCCTCGATCTGCGGGCCGCCGCCGTGCACCACCACCGGGTTCATCCCGACCAGCTTGAGCAGCACCACGTCTTCGGCAAAGTCGGCCTGCAGGGCCGGGTCGGTCATGGCATTGCCGCCGTATTTGATGACGATGGTCTTGCCGTGGAACTTGCGGATGTACGGCAGCGCCTGGGCCAGGATCTCGGCCTTGTCGCGCGGGGGAATGTTCAGGACGGGGTCGGTCATGGGCGGGCAGGCTCCAAAACGGTGAGAACGGTGGATAGATGAAATTGTCGCAACAAGCGGGCTGTCCCGGGCGCCATCATGGACGCAGCCAGCGCGGCACCTTGAATCGCACGATCATCAGGTACGCGCCGACGTAGGTCGCGACGAACAGCAGGCAAAAGAGCATCAGCACGACGGTGTTGTTCCAGAACAGCACGGCCGGCACGACCGACAGCGCCGCAAACATCCACAGGTAGGGAGATGTCCGGTTGTTGCGGGCGAGCAATTGGCGAGCCTCGTCGTCTGCAAAGGCCACCCGCACAATGCGGCGAAAAATGAGCTGGTGAAAATGCAGCGCGTCCGCCGTGCCGGGCGACTGGCCTCGCGCGAGCTTCCGATAGATCGAAAACAGCGTCTCCCAGACGGGGTAGATCAGCAGCAGCATGGGAAACCATGGCGAGACCACGCGATGCCGCTGAACCAGCGTGACGCAGGCCACGGCAATCACCATGCCCCACACATAGGCCCCTCCGTCGCCCGCAAAAATCTTGCCGCGCGGGTAGTTCCAGATCAAAAAGCCGACGGTGGCGCCCACCAGGCAGACCATCATCGCCGCAAGCTGGCGGTCGCCCACCTGCAGCGCCACATGCGAAATGGCAAGGCAGACCAGCACCGCCACGGTGCCGGCGAGCCCGTTGTAGCCGTCGATGATGTTGAAGGCATGCGGCAGCCCGCCGATGGCAAGTGCCGCGAAGACCACGGCGCCGTAGGGAACCAGCGCCAGCCAGCCGTCGACCGTCTCGATGCCGGTGCGCGACAGGCTGAGCCCGAGCAGCCAGCACGCCAGCAAGGCGGAGCCGATGGTGAGCCCCAGCCGGTAGCGCACCCTGACGTTCTGCGTCACGTCCTCCACGATGCCGGCGATGACGGCCGGCGCAATGCACAGCAGCGTGAGCATCGACGCCTTGACCGGCCAGGACACGTTGAACGGATCCGTTCCGGTGATGCCAGCCGCCAGCCACGCCACGCCCATTCCAAACATGATGCCGGCGCCGCCGAGGCGCGGCACATGGCCCTTGTGGAAGCGCTGGGGCATGTCCGTGCCATAGAGCCGCGCATGCCTGCGCGCCCGGCGCATGAACAGCTGCACCGCAAAGGCAGAGGCAAAAAAACTGATGACGATCAGAGCAATCATGTGTGGGTGTTGGGGAACTCTAGAATTCCCGAGCGAAATTAGACCATGCCAGCGCCCTCCCCCACCCTTCCCCCCATCACCGTTTCGATCGTCAGCCACGGTCAGCTCGCGCTGATCAAGCCGCTGCTCGAGCAACTCGGCCACTTCAGCGGCGGGTCGGTTGCGAAGGTAGTGCTCACGCTGAACATTCCCGAGCCCGACGGCGTGCTGGCGGGCCAGGAATCGGGCTTTCCGGTCGAGCGCATCGAAAACGCCAGCCCCAAGGGCTTTGGCGCCAACCACAACCAGGCGTTCCAGCATTGCGATACGCCTTGGTTCCTGGTGCTCAACCCCGACATCCGCTTCGACGGCGACGTGCTGGCGCCGCTGATTGCACAGGCTGCCCCTGACGCCGGCCTGCTGACGCCGCGCATCCTGGAGCCGGGCAAGAGCAGCCCCGAGCAGCACCGCGAGATCATCACACCGCTCGAGATCGTGACCCGTCGGAGGCCAGGCTATGCGCGCCCGGCGGTGCCGGCCTGGATTCCGGGCCTGTTCATGCTCTTTCGCAGCGATGCCTACCGCCAGATCGGCGGCTTCGACGAGCGCTTTTTCATGTACGGCGAAGACTTCGACATCTGCGCCCGGACCCAACTCGCGGGCTGGAAACTGCAGGTGGGAGAAGACCTGCTGGCGCGCCACGAGGCCCAGCGCGCCAGCCGCAGCAGCAAGAAGCACCTTTACTGGCACGTGACCAGCTTGCTGAAGGTGTGGACTTCGGGTGCGTTCTGGCGATACAGGCGGCTGAAGGCGAGCACTCGCTAAGCCCGGCCCAGTGTGCCGGCGACCGACTACCCGCGCTCGAGCAGGTCCTGCGCCACCGCGTGCCAGCCGCGGCCGAATTGGTCATAACGCCCGCGCGCGGCCTCCAGCATCACCGGACCGAGGCGCGCAAGCCTCGAGCGCGGCAATTCGGCCCTGAAGCGCTGGTGCGCCACCTTGGCGCGCTGGGCCTTGACGTACTTCGGTTGCACCTTCGCGCCGAGGGCGCTCAATCGGTCAAGAAGCGCCTCCGCCCTGCGCAGCCGGGCCCAGTGCTTGTCGCCGCGCTCGACGAAGGCCTTGCCGATCTTTTCGGAAAGGGTCGGCCGGCGCGCGCCGATCTGGTTGCTTGCATGCTGCCGGTAGTCGATGAGCGGCTCCGCCAGCACGTCGACGCGACCGGTGGCCGCGGCCACGGCGCCGAGCCATTCATCGTGCACCCAGCCTTCCGGGAACGGCAGCGCGGATGCGAGCAAATCCTTGCGAAGCAGGGTCGTGGCACCGGTCACCAGGTTGCGCCGCAGCAATACGCCGAAGGCATTGCCATTTGCAATGGCCGCCAGTTCAGCCGGGCGCACTTCGAGCGCATGAAAAAGCGAAGTGCCGAGCGGTGCGAGTTCGGCATCGACCAGGCGGGCATCGGTGTGCAGCAGCAGCAACTCGGGCTCTGCTTCGAAGCGCGCAGCCATGCGAGCCAGCCGGCCTGCGTGCCACACGTCGTCCTGGTCGCACAGCGCAATGAGCTCATGGGTGCACGCCCGCACGGCCTGTTCGAAATTGCGGGTGACACCCAGTGCCGGGGAATTCTGGAAAACGACCAGTTCGATGCGATCGGCGACGCCGCAATCTGCCAGGGTGCTGCGCGCGGTGGCGATGGTCTCGTCCGTCGAGCCATCGTCCGAAAGCACAATCTGGCGCGGAAGCCTGTCCTGCGTGCAGATGCTTCGCACTTGCGCCGCCACATAGCGCGCGCCGTTGCGCGTGCAAAGCGCGACCGAAATATCCAGCATCTTCAGACCGGCGCCAGGCGCGGCGGCCAGGCGTAGCTGAAGTCTTCGCGCGCGAGCATCAGGTTCGGGCTGTAGGCGGGGTCATTCTTCAACAGCTCGCCCCATCGTTGCTGCATGTAGGCAGCCTCTTCCTCGAACTGCTCTTTTCTCTTCTGCGACACATTCTTGGACCGGGTCGCGGACTCGTGGTGAAACAGCTCCGCATAGGGCGTCCAGACGTTGCGCAGTCCCGCCTCGCGCAGCCGCAGGCAAAAATCGATGTCGTTGAACGACTCCTTGAGATGCACCTCGTCAAGGCCGCCAACCTTCAGGTAGTGGCTTTTCTGGATCACCAGGCAAGCGGCGGTGACGGCCGAGAGCGACTGGATAAGCGCCGCGCGCCCTGCATAACCCTCTCTTCCTGCCGGCATGCCGCGATGCGAATGCGCAGCGATGCCTCCCACGCCCAGGATCACGCCGCCGTGCTGGAGGGTCTTGCCGGGATACCAGAGCCGCGCGCCCACAGCACCGACGCCGGGCTGCAGCGCAAGGCTCACCATTTCGCTCAGCCAATCGGGCGAAATGACTTCGATGTCGTTGTTGACCAGCGCTAGCACGTCGCCTTGCGCGATGGCAGCCGCACCGTTGTTGAGCGCCGAATAGTTGAAGTCCCGGTCGTCGCGCAGCACGCGAATGTTGGGGTTGTCCGCGGCAACACTCTTGAACCAGGCCAGCGCGGCGGGATCGTCGGAGCCGTTGTCGACGATGATGATTTCATAGCGCGAATAACTCGTCTTCTGCAAGATGGAGTCGATGCACTGGCGAGTCAGCTGCAACGCATTGCGCGTGGGGATGATCACCGAAACCAACGGTAAGACATCAGGCAAGGCGTAATGCACCCGGTAACCAAAATCGAGATGTTCGGCAGTGGCGCGCACGCCGGTGCGTACGAAATGCTCGTTGAGCGCCCGCTCGCCCGCAATGGCCGCATAGGGCTTGGCCGTCATCGAGCGGGCCGTGCTTTCGGCATGCACGCGCCAGTGATAGAGCACGCGCGGAATGTGTTGAATCTGCCCCGGCTCCACGCGTTCCATGCAACGCAGCACCAGGTCCCAGTCCTGGGAGCCCTCGAGCCCCACCCGAAACCCGCCGACCGAACGCATGAGCCCGGTGGACAGCACGCCGAGGTGGCTGAACATGTTCTGCGACCGAAAGAGATCGACGTTCCAGTCGGATTTGAAATAAGGCCCGAAGCGATGACCGGCTTCGTCGACCTTGTCCTCGTCCGAATAGATCAGCTGCACGCCGGGGTGCTCGACAATGCAATCGGCCACCCAGAACAGCGCATGCGCAGGCAGCAAATCGTCATGGTCCATGAGCGCCACCCAGGGGCCCGCAGCCAGTTCCAGCGCGCTGTTCGAAGCGGCCGAGATATGGCCGTTTTTTGGACGGAACACCACCTTGATGCGCGGGTCCGTCTCGCTGTATGACTTGAGAATCTCGCGCACCTCGGCCGATGGCGACGCGTCGTCGGCAATGCACAGTTCCCAGTGAGGGTAGATCTGCCCACGCACCGACTCGACGGCTTCGCGCAGCCATGCCGGGTTGGGGTTGTAGGTGGGCATCAACACGGAGATCAGCGGCGGGTTTTTCATTGCCGCTACGCGTTGCGCAATCTTTTCGTGCAGTTCGGGGGTGAGCGTGTCGTAGCGCCGCACCCATTTCGAATAGTCGTTGTAGCCGCCAATGCGCCGGCCGAGTTCCCAGCGGATGCCCGGCCAACCCGACTTCTTGAACATTCGCCATGCCCGCTGCACGCGCCCCATCATTCCGGGGCCCTGCCAAAGTCCGGCCAAGCCGAGGATGAATCGATAGACAGATTTCATAGAGATTGCGCACCCGCCGAGAGGGATAAAGCGGAGCTTGTGAGGAAATGCCTGAAATAGACCGAGCGGTGCCCGAACACCGCATCGTCTGGCTTTGCGGCTGGGATTATCTTCGCAACCGGCGCCAACAAAGGAGGAGCCTGCGGCCGCCGCCCCCCCCGCGAAGTGCCGCCGAGGGGCTGCCCGTAAAATTGCCTTGTTAAAAAGCTAAAGGAAAACAATGAGACTACTCTCAGTGGTGCTCTCGGGAGGCGCCGGCTCCAGGCTCTGGCCTGCTTCCCGCCAGGCTTTTCCCAAGCCATTCATGAAGATCGGCGATTCCACACTGCTTCAGCAGGCCGTCGAGCGCGGACAGGCATGCGGAACCGGCGACCTGATGGTCGTGACCAACAAGGACCATCTGTTCCTCACGAAGGACGTTCTCGGCCAGATGAGCGACCCGCCGGCCGCGACGTTTCTCCTCGAGCCCAAGGGGCGCAACACCGGCCCGGCCATTGCACTGGCGGCACTTCAATGTGCGCGCCAGTTCAGCGGCGACACGGTGATGCTCGTCCTTTCCGCGGACCACCTGGTTCCCGATGTGCATGCTTTCGTGGCCAGCGCCACGGAAGCCTTCCGCCTGGCGCAAGAAGGCAAGCTCGTGGTATTCGGGGTGAGCCCGACGAGCCCTGATACGGGCTTTGGCTACATCGAAGTCGAGCACGTGTCCCGCGAAAGCCAGGGGGTCAAGCGTTTCGTCGAGAAACCCGACCTCGAGACCGCACAAAAGTACCTGGCCACCGGGCGGTACTACTGGAACAGCGGCATGTTCGCGTTCACGGCAGACACCATCATTGCGGCGCTCGAGACCCACGCACCCGACGTGATCAGGGCGGCAAGGCACGCACTCGACACGGCCAAGACCTCCGACACCTCCGTCAACTTCGATCTGCACGCCTTTGGCTTGCAGCCGGACATCAGCATCGACTACGCGGTGCTGGAGCGCGCCTCGAATGTCCATGTGGTGCCGGCAAAATTCAGCTGGAGCGACGTGGGATCTTGGCCCGCGGTGTCCAATGCGCTGATAGCCGACGCCAGCGGCAACACATTTCCTGACGACGTCGTGGCTCTCGACACGACCGGCACGCACGTACAGGTGGAAAGCTATGGCCCGAAGGTCGTCGCCACTGTCGGCGTTCATGACCTCGTGATTGTCGATACGCCTGACGCGCTCCTCGTGCTTCACAAGGACAGCGCACAAAAAGTGAAGAAAGTCGTCGACGCGCTCAAGGCCCGCAAGCACGATACCGTGCACCTGCCGCCGGTGGTGCATCGGCCATGGGGGACGTACGCCTCGCTCAAAGAAGAAGAAGGCTACAAGGTCAAGCGAATCACGGTCAAACCCGGCGAAGCGTTGTCCCTGCAATATCATCACCAGCGCGCAGAGCACTGGGTGATGGTCCAGGGTCGCGGCATCGTGCAAATCGGAGAAACCGAGTACGAGACGCTTCCCGGCCAGTACCGCTACATTCCCTTGAAGGAAAAACACCGCCTCACCAATATCGGGGACGAAGAGCTGGTGCTCATCGAAGTCCAATGCGGCGGATACCTCGGCGAAGACGATATCGTCCGCCTTGCAGACACTTACGGGCGTACATGAGTCAAGTTCATTCCAATCTCCACCGCAGCGCCTGGTCCGACTGGTGGCAGGGCACCCGTCGCACCGACATCTGGTGGACTCTCGCCTGGTTCGACATCGTGCTGCGCTACCGGCGCTCGATGCTGGGGCCCATGTGGCTCACACTGAGCATGGGCGTGATGATTGCGGGCATGGGGCCGCTGTACAGTTCGCTCTTCGGCACCGAACTTTCGAGGTTCTTTCCACATCTTGCGTTGGGCATCATCTTCTGGGCTTTTTTCTCCAGCATCGTGACGGACGCGTGTAATGCGTTCGTAGGATCTTCCAACTATCTCAAGCAGGGATATTTTCCAATCAGCCTGTTCGTCTGGCGCAGCCTGGCGCGCAACCTGATCCAGTTTGCCCATCAGATCGTGCTCTACATTCCGGTGGCGATCTGGGCCGGCATTTCGCTGTCCTGGTCGGTGCTGCTTGTGCTGCCGGCATTTGTCATCCTCATCATCAACGCACACGCGCTCGGGCTTCTACTCGGCCTGGTGTGCACGCGTTATCGTGATGTCACGCAAATCGTCACCAGTGTCATGCAGATGCTGATGTTTTTGACGCCGGTATTCTGGCTGCCCGAGAGCCTGCCGGGGCGCGCAAAGTACGTGCTGTGGAATCCTTTTGCGCAAATGCTCGACCTTCTTCGCACGCCGCTGATGGGCGGCGTCGCGCACATTCACAGCTGGATCGGCATCCTGTTCTGGACGGCGCTGTGCCTCGTCGTGGCCGTTCTGCTGTTCTCCAAGTACCGCCGCCGCGTGGTCTATTGGCTCTGATCCATGGCATTTATTTCACTTAAAAACGTCGCCGTTAACTTTCCCATCTACGGCGCCGGCGCCAACTCCCTCAAGAAAACTCTTGCGGCCTCCGTGACTGGCGGCCGCTTTGGCAAGGAAACAGGTGTCACCGTCGTTCAGGCGCTTAGCGGCATCAATCTTGAGCTCAAAAGCGGAGACCGGCTCGGCTTGGTGGGACATAATGGCGCAGGCAAGTCAACGCTGCTGCGTACGCTTGCCGGCGTGTACGAACCGTCCTCGGGAGAATTTACCCGACAGGGCACGGTTGCCAGCCTGATCGACCCCTCGCTCGGCATCGAGATGGACGCCACGGGCATAGAAAACATCATGCTGCGCGGACTCGTGATGGGCATGAGCAAGAAGCAAGTTGACCAACTCACGCCTGAGATCTGCGAATTCAGCGGACTGGGCGAATACGTCAACATGCCGGTGCGTACCTATTCGACGGGCATGATGATGCGGCTGGCGTTCTCGATCTCAACAAGCGTGCAGGCAGACATCTTGCTCATGGATGAGTGGCTGTCTGTAGGCGATGCAGAGTTCACGGAGAAGGCCGAGCAACGGATGCGCGATGTAGTGTCGAAATCGGGCATTTTGGTGCTCGCGTCCCACTCACCAGACCTGATCGCAAAAGAATGCAATCGTGTGATCCACCTTGAGCACGGGCGCGTGGTCGAACAATAGGTCGGGCGGATTCACATTCTTCAGTCGCCCGCCTTTCGCAGGGCCCGGATCTCTTCGATGCGCGCAGCCATCCGCCGACCTGCCGTCTCGAGCGAGAGGTGCGCCTCCGCGCTTGCCTTGGCGCGGGCTCCTACCTCGCGAGCCCAATCCTGGTCCTCGAAGACACGCCGCATGAGCATTGCCGCATGTTCAATTGAGGGCTCGGCCCATTCGAGGTCAGCATCGTAGGGAGGGATGGGCTTGCCCACCTTGACTAACTCGTATGGAACGAGAAGGCTGTTGTCGTCATCCATGAAGTCGACATTTCCAGAGAAGCGGGTTGCAATGACTGGCTTACCCATCAGCATGGCCTCGGCCATCGTCAAGCCCAAACCCTCGCTCCGATGCAATGAGACGTACGCATCGCAAGCGTCCATCAGGGACAAAACCTCGTCAGGGCTATAGACTTGGTCGATCAAGGTGATATTGGCGCCCTTGGCGGCTTTGCGCAACTGCTGAAATTGCTTGGGATGCTTGTGCCCAAAAGAAGTCTTCAAAACCAGCCGTACCGAATCGCTGTTGCCGAAAGCGTCCCTGAAGGCGCGTATTAACCCCAGGGGGTTTTTCCGCTCCATCACGCTCATCATGTGGAAGGTGAAAAGGAAGGTGTAGGGCGCTTCGGGCAAGCCGAAATATGCTCGACCCCGCTTTTCGTACGAGGCCAGCTTAATACCTGGGAACAGCGTGCGCACCGGGATGTCAAGGCGCTCGCGCAACCCACGCGCGACAAATTCTGTTGCAGCCCATACTTCATCCACCGCTTGCGCGTGCTCGGCCCAAGAGGCGGGAATGGAATCGAATTCCCAGTACCAGTACGCAATTCGATATGTACGAGGGTTGCGTTCGATGACCTGCGACCGCTCATAAGCCACACCGAAGAACGGTTCGGGCTGCGCATGGATTATGGTTACATCGTGAACTTCCATGCCACGGAAGTCGACGTGGTGAGGATCGTCGTTAGCCTCGGTTTTCAGGTCGCGAAGAGATACCTGAACTCCCACGGCCTTTGCAGCCTCCACCAACGATTCGGCCGACACCCTCAGCCCCGACGGGTAGCAAAAGTGCCCAATGACGTTGACGCCGGCTGTTGTTAGTTGCACCGCAATCGCTCCCTGATCGAGTCGCGCACACCAATCGCATACATCCTTCGAAAGCCCCGACTCCTCAGTGGCCAACCATGCCAGCAATGCTCGAGCGCTCGCCTCCTCGTTCAAAGCGTTTGGCCACTTCGCTCGCCACTCCTGACTTGCCCAATAGCCCGCGAGAATTTGCAAAGCCGGCGTTCCCCACTTCGGCCACGAAGAAGGATCGGTCCACCGTCCCTCGACGCCGTATTCTTCGACGATCCATCGCGCGAAGTTGACTCTGCCAAACACTGTCAACCCGGCGGGGTGGCGTTGCTGCCACGTCCTCGAAAAAGAGTGCGCCAGCATCAGCTCGCGCCCGGGGTCGCCCTGTGCCTCCAGGAAAAGCCACCAAACCTCTTCCAGTCGCAGGCCTGCACCGCGAGCACCGCCTCGCATGAACCAGGAAAAAAGAGTCCTGATACCCGCAGGCGTCAAGCCGTACGGCAACACAGCATTTAGCGTCTCGTTGACCAAAAATGCCTGGCGGGCCCGATCGGAAATGCCCGCCTTCAATGCCTCCTCCACATGGCGCAAAGCGTCCTGGCTCAACCCCAATTCGGCTACCTCCAAGCCCCTTGGGAACTGCGCACAAATGCCCTTCTGCGAACGCCAGGAGTCGATCAGGAATCGTGCCGCAGACCATCGATCCGTCACTTCTTCGGGCTTGATCGGCGTCCAAAGAATCTCGCTCAAGGCAAGGCCGGCGGCGCGCGAAACGGCATCGTTGTCGAACAAATCGAGTGGCTCGGGCGGCTCGACCTTGGCGCCTCGCTGCCGCAACGAGATGCGAGCCCGCTCCTGCTCGACCAGTAGCGTCATCTCGGCGGCACGCGCGTCTGCCAGCGCTCGGTCACGCATGAATGAAATACGTTTGGGCATGCTCCAAGGGGTTGCGAGCCACCACAACCCCTTGAACGCCCTTCTGAGATACCTTCTGCCCTTTTTCTCACTGGTTGATCCAGCGGACACCGGCACAGGAGCCTGCGGCAAAAACGCCCCTGCATGCCGCGCATACGCCGCAGCAACCGCATCGAGAACGATGCCAGCACTTCGATCCCAACTGAACAAGGCCGCGTGCTCAAGTCCCTTTGAGGCCAGCATGTCCCTGTATGACGCCGAGGCAGCGATTCGCCGGATTGCCTCTACCACTCCGTCGACGTCATCAGCGTCGAGCACGACACCCGCATCGCCGACGACTTCGGGCAAGGAGGACGCGTTGGAACATATCACCGGCGTACCGCAGGCCATGGCTTCCAAGGGAGGTAGACCGAACCCCTCGTAGCGGGAAAGATATACGAAACACAAGGCATCGCTATAGAGCGCAGATAGATCGGCATCGTCGACGAACCCAGTCAGGATGATCCGGTCGCGCGACCCGCCGGCAGCATCCAGAGCCTGGTTGAGTTTGTCGAGCTTCCAGCCGGACATTCCCGCCAGAACCAGATGCATGTCGCTGGATGGATCCCGCGCCAGCAACTGGACGAATGCATTGACGACCTGATCGAGATTTTTTCGGATCTCCAGTGTTGCGAGACTGAGCACATATCGCACGCCTGGGGGAATGCCATACCGTTGTCGCACCGCCGCGCGCTCAGCGCTGTCTCGACATGGGTGGAACCGGTCGCCAGCCGCAAGCGGCATCACTGTGACCTGTTCTGCCTTTAGATCGGGTCGATACTCGAGCAGATCTCTTTTCGTGTGCTCCGATACCGCGAAAATAAGCGTTCGCTCATCAAAGCTCGCAAAAATGCTTGCCACGCTCTTTGCCGTCTCGGCATCGAAATATTCGGGTCGGTAGACGGCGATCAGATCATGGACAATGTGGGCGTGGAGCACATTCTTGTCGGCCAGCCACTCGACGGGGGCAACAGTGAACGGCGAAAGGAAGATCTCTGCATCCGCAGACGGGGTGGCGCGGTTTTGATAACCACGTGCTTCCATCTTCGTCGCGGACAGGTATGTTCGGATCCTCGGCGCATATCCGTCTCTTACGAAAAGATATGTTTCGAAGCGGCGCGATGCATACAGCCTTCGAAATAATTCGTCGCAGACCCTGTAGACACCCGTCTTTACGTCTTCGGCCAGCACATGCGCGTCAAGTGCGAGGCGTGGCTTTTGATGTTGGTCGTCCATGCAGCCCCTTAGTCGGAAGACGCGCGCAAAAGCGGATGGAGACAGGGCATCGACCGACTGTGTGCCCGGCGAGAGGGATCTTCGTTCTTCTTAAAAGGCCGCGGAAAAATCAGCATGTGGGTCTACTTTTTTTTTGAGTGCACAGTTGCGGCGGCGTCACAACGGCGATATCGGCGATGCGATGTCGATACGCATGTTCCAGATGCAGTTGCTTCGACAGCCCGTCCGCACTCAACCTTCGAGGGTCCGCGTGATTTTAAGTCTCATGCGCCAGCAAGTACGGCTCGAGGACGCCTGTTGCTTTAGGGCAAAATCCAGGGGTTTGGTGACTGCAAATGCATCACCGTCATTTGTATCGGAGAGTTTCCATGAAAAAACGTGCAGTAGTCACCGGCATCACCGGTCAAGATGGCGCATATCTAGCAGAACTACTGCTTACCAAGGGATACGTGGTCTACGGGACTTACCGGCGGACGAGCTCGGTGAACTTTTGGCGCATTGAAGAGTTGGGCATCCAGAACAATCCCGATCTTCACCTCATCGAGTACGACCTTACCGATCTCGGAAGCTCGCTAACCCTGATGAAGGAAGCCGCTCCAGACGAGGTCTACAACCTCGCCGCACAGAGTTTCGTGGGCGTGAGCTTCAACCAGCCCGATGCGACCGCTCAAATCACGGGTATGGGCGCGTTGCACCTGCTCGAAGCGATCCGTTTGACCAACCCCAAAATCCGCTTCTACCAAGCATCAACATCCGAGATGTTCGGCAAGGTACAAGCAATCCCGCAGGTCGAGGAAACGCCGTTCTATCCACGCAGCCCCTACGGCGTCGCCAAGCTGTTCGCGCATTGGATGACCATCAACTATCGCGAAAGCTACGGCATCTTTGGGTGTAGCGGTATTTTGTTCAATCACGAGAGTCCCCTGCGTGGCCGGGAATTCGTCACTCGCAAGATCACCGATTCGGTCGCCAAGATCAAGCTCGGCAAACTCGACGTGCTCGAATTGGGCAATTTGGGCGCCAAGCGAGATTGGGGCTTTGCCAAGGAATACGTTGAAGGCATGTGGCTCATGCTGCAGGCACCCGAGCCCGATAGCTTCGTGTTGGCGACCAATCGCACTGAAACAGTCCGGGAGTTTGTCGATATGGCCTTCAAGGCTGCCGGGTATGAGCTGCGCTTCGAAGGCTCGGAACAGAACGAAGTTGGTATCGACATCAAGACAGGCAAGACGCTAGTTCGCGTAAATCCAAAGTTTCACAGACCTGCGGAAGTGGACTTGCTGATCGGAAATCCAGCCCGCGCGAAAGAAAAGCTGGGTTGGGAGCCAAAGACAACGCTGGAACAGCTCTGCAGCATGATGGTAGAGGCCGATCTTCGCCGGAATGCTGAAGGGCATTCTTTCTAGAGCACCGACGGAGGCACAGACCTCGGTCGGCCATTTCTACGTCTCGGCTTCTTTATCACGACAGGGCGTCCATGGCTTCGGACCGTGGCCTGCCTTTTTAGCGGAAGCCCCTTAGATGGATTCAACACAAAAGACAGCGCGACCCGGGGTGGACATACGTGTCGCGCTGTCTTCCTCAACCAAGACGACTGCTCTCAAGGGGCGGCAGGGGCTGAGTGCGGCCGGGCCCCAGCTCGAACTACCATTGATCGCCATACCACTGCGAAGAAAAGTCAAAGCTGCGATCAGACGGATTGCGCGCCTTTGCTATCGCGCGGTGAAACCCTTTGCTCGCCCCATCGCCTTCAGGCTCCGTGCGTACTTCACCGTTGTTCTCCAGCAGGAGATCCAACAGGCTCATCTGCGAACGGTCAAGGAACTCGAACACCACGCGCGCCTGCAGCGCCAGTCGACGGAGCGCTTGCTGGCGACGCACACTGCCACCCTCCTCAAAGCGTTCAAATCCTCTCAGAGGGCAACCTCCCCCGCGTTGGAAGCCTTGCGAACGCAATCTGGCGAACAGCTTGCTGGCGTGCAGCAGCTGATGCAGAAGTTACTGGTTCCAGGTGACACCTTTGTGAATGTCGGGGCTGGCGTGGGAGCAAATGCGCTGGCAGCACACCTTGCACTAAACGGGCAAGGACGTGTTGTGGCGTTCGCGCCGCTGTCTGCGACACACGCGTCCATACGCGGTCCACTGCGGATCGACGACATCCTTGGCGACAACGGTCGCGCCGACCTCATCGTGATTGATTCGAGCAACGCCGGACTGCATGTGCTCGAAGGTGCGTCTCGATCCATCGCATTCAACCGGAATATTGCTGTAGTCGTCGAATTAGGCGCACGCCAGCCAAGTGAGACGGGTGACTCAAGCAATAAATTGCTCGGTTTCTTCACTGATCGCGGCTTTCAGTACGCCGGGATCGATTCCGCCTCCGGCACATTGCACGAAGGCGCCAGCCCCACGGTGGAGCAGACGAAAGCGGTCAGCCTGCTTTTTGCTCGACCGGATTCTCCTGCGTGGGCGCGGGCGCGAGGCGAACGATGACTTTGGGCGTCGTCATCGTCGGAGCCGGCGGACACGCCAAGGTCTGCATCGAGTTGTTGCGAGCCATGAATAAGCCCGTGGCTTTCTGCATCGGTGCAGAGGGCAGCGAAAGCAGTTGCCTTGGCGTGTCTGTACTTCAGGGCGATGCGCACTTGGAGGAGCTTCGTCGCGCTGGCTATGCCTCGGCGTTTATTGCCGTCGGCTCAAATGCGCTTCGCCAGCGCCTCGGCGCCTTGGCAAAAGGCCTGGGCTATGAACTGGTCAATGCCATCAGTCCGACGGCAGCGGTTTCGCCTACGGCTCGGCTCGGTTGCGGCATTGCGATCATGGCAGGCGCCGTCGTCAATGCAGACACTTGCATCGGTGACCTCGTCATCGTCAATACGTCGGCCAGTATCGATCACGATGGCCGGATCGGCGAAGCCGCCCACGTTGCCCCGCACTGCGGTCTCGCGGGCAATGTCACGCTCGGCCCTCGCGTGTTCCTAGGGATTGGCTGTAAGTTGATTCCCGGCGTGTCCATCGGTGCCGACGTCGTGGCAGGTGCCGGCTCGGTCATCATTTCGGACATCCCCGACCAATCCAGAATCGCCGGCATACCGGCTAAAAATCTTCAGAAAAAGGACAAGGATAAATGAATCGCATCTCCGTTGCTCATCCCAAACTCGAAGGCAACGAGCGCAAATATGTCCTCGATTGCCTCGACACCAATTGGATTTCCTCCAACGGCAAATACATCGGTGCGTTCGAGGAGGCCTTCGCCGCGTTCTGCGGAGTCAAGCACGCGGTCGCCGCCAACAACGGCACGACGGCATTGCACCTTGCACTCGTAGCTCTTGACCTGCAGCCCGGGGACGAGGTCATCATTCCGACGGTGACCTACATCGCAACGGCTAACGCCGTGCGTTATTGCGGCGCCGTTCCCGTGCTGGTCGATGTCTGTGCCCACACGATGAATATCGACCCAAAACAGGTCGAAAAGATGATCACGCCGCGCACGCGCGGCATCATTCCAGTGCACCTTTACGGCCACCCCGCCGACATGGACCCACTCGCAGCTATTGCGAAGAAGCACGGCCTCTGGGTCCTGGAGGACGCGGCAGAGGCGCACGGCGCCGAAGTGAACGGCAAGCGCGTCGGCAGCATCGGCGAATGCGCGACTTTCAGCTTCTTCGGCAACAAGATCGTGACAACCGGTGAAGGCGGCATGGTCACCACGAACGACGACGCGCTCGCAGCCAAGTTGCGGCTGTATCGCGGCCAAGGCGTCGATCCAAAGCGCCGCTACTGGTTCCCGGTAATCGGCTACAACTACCGCATGACTAACATCCAGGCCGCGATCGGCTTGGCGCAAATGGAAACCGTCGACGCTTCTCTGAAGGAACGCCAGGAACTCGCAAGAATGTACGACGAGGCGCTAAGCCCGCTGAAAGACTTGCTCGTCTTACCGACAACACAGGCAGGCATGCACCACGTCTATTGGATGTACACCGTGTTCCTGCGCAGCGGCGATGGAGTTCAGCGCGACGCACTCATGCACGCGCTCGACGAAGCCGGCATCGAGACCCGTCCGGTGTTCTATCCCATGCACGTGTTGCCTCCCTACAAGGAAGACACGGCCTACCCCGTGGCCGACGAGTGGGCGCAGCGCGGACTGAACTTGCCGACCCACCAATACCTGTCCCGCGACGACATCGCTCGCGTTGCTGCAGCTATTACGGGCGCGCTCGGACGATGAAAATCGCGCTCTGTTCTTCGTTTGTTCCGTTCGTGAATGGCGGTTACCGGAACATCGTCGAATGGCTCGAGCTCGCGCTGCTGGGTGCAGGGCATGAGGTAGAGCGCGTTTATCTTCCCGAGGTGGACGCCCCCGAACTGCTGTTTAAGCAGATGGCGGCGTTCCGCTTTGTGGACCTTGCAGCCGCCGACCGGATCATTTGCTTCAGGCCGCAATCGCACCTGATTCGGCACCCGCACAAAATCATCTGGTTTATTCACCATCTGCGTCCGTTCTACGATTTATGGGACAGCGAATACAGAGGCTTTCCCGCAGATTCAGCGCATCGGGGCATTCGCGATGCGCTGCGCACTGCAGACACCGCGGCGCTACGCGAAGCGAAGAAGGTGTTCTCGAACTCCCAGGTGGTCTCAGACAGACTTCGACGCTACAACGACATCGATAGCGAACCGCTCTATCCGCCAGTGCTGGGCGCAGAGCGTTTTCACCACCGCACGATGAACGATGAGATCGTATGCATCTGCCGAATCGAACACCACAAGCGACAGCACCTGCTAGTCGAGAGTCTGAAGTATTGCCGCACGCCGGTTCGGCTGCGTCTTTGCGGCGCGGCGTCGGATTCGGACTATGTCGGCGCGCTGGCACGTGCGGCTGAGGAAGCCGGCGTCGCGGACCGGATCGCACTGGATCACCGTTGGATCAGCCAGGAAGAAAAGATTGATCACCTGGCGGACTGCCTGGCGGCCGCCTATGTGCCTGTGGACGAGGACTCCTACGGGTATCCGACGCTGGAGGCTGCGCACGCGGCCAAGCCGATCCTGACCACCACGGATTCCGGTGGCCCGCTCGAGTTCGTGTTGAACGACATAAACGGACTGATTACCGAACCGCAGCCCGAGGCCGTCGCGCTGGCCATGGACCGCCTCTACACGGACAAGGAAGCATCTCGACGCATGGGGCTCAACGCCAACGCGCGCATCGGCGAACTGAAGATCGATTGGGCTCACGTCCTGCAAAGGCTCTTGGCATGAGGGTTCTCATCGTCAACAACATGGCGCCCTTCGTCTCCGGCGGTGCCGAAGCCATGGCCGAACACCTGAAGCGAAACGTGGCCTTGGCCGGCCACGAGGTCGAAGTACTTCGAATTCCATTTCAATGGGAACCGGCGATGCGCATCCCATCGCAAATGTTGATGGCCCGCGCTTTCGAGTTGCAGAACGTCGACCATGTAATTGCACTGAAGTTTCCCGCCTACCTGATCCCTCACGCGCGCAAGACCTTGTGGCTGGTTCACCAGTACCGTCAGGCCTACGACCTCTACGATGCGCAGCAATCGAATTTGCCACCCGGAGAACTCGGCGCCGATATTCGCCGCGTGATCAAGAACGCGGACGACGAATGCTTTCGCGATGCACGGCGCATCTTCGCTATTTCGGATGTCACGCAAAAACGGCTCAAGCACTACAACGGCTTCTCATCGGAGGTGCTGCGCGCGCCTATCAACGATCCCGAGATTTTCACGGGTGGCCGCGATGAGGGCTACATCTTTGCGGGTGGAAGGGTGAACGATGCAAAACGGCAGCATCTGCTGCTGGAGGCACTCGCGCTCTGCCCTGGCACTGTGCGCCTTGTCATCGCCGGCCCGCCGGACTCGCCGGCCGATGCCGAAAAACTTCGCCGCGTGACTGAACGACTAGGCCTGCAGGACCGCGTGCGGTTGGACCTGAGATTCCTCGCGCGCAGCGAATACGCCGCCTACATCAACGGCGCCTCGGCGGTCGCGTCGCTGCCCTTCGATGAAGAGTCGTTTAGCTACGTGGCCATGGAAGCCGCAACGGCGAAAAAACCCCTGATCAGCACCACTGACAGCGGCGGTGTGCTCGGCCTCGCAAAGAACGACAAGACCGGCTGGGTGGCCGAGCCAGACGCGAAGGCGCTGGCCGATGCGATGAGCAATGTCTACGCAAATGCGAAACGCACGCGCGAAATGGGCGCCGCTGCCAAGGCTCTCTGGGTTCAATACCGCATCACTTGGCCTGCCACGGTCCAGGCGCTCCTGACATGAAGTTCGTCTTCTTCAGCCCCATGGCGACCAACTCGGCGATTGGCCGAGTCACGGTTCTGATCGTTCGCGCGCTGATGGCACAAGGTGATTCGGTCGTGGTTGTGCGTACCGAGCATGAGCAGCGATTGGACAAGCCCGCGCATGCCTGCGATACCGAGTTGATCGACTGGACGCAAACCGTCGCGGTCGAGGCAGCCATTAGCAGTGCGGATGCACTCATCTACCAGATCGGCAACAACTACAGCTTCCATTGCGGCGGACTGCATTGGCTCGCCACGCACCCAGGGATCGTTTGCCTCCACGACTTCATGGTCACCCACCTCTTCTCCGAGTGGGCCGAAGGACGCCGCGCAGAAGCCGAAGCGATTCTCGCGGACTGGTATGGCGAAGAGCTTGCCGAGACGTTTTACAAGGCCAACACTGCCGAGAGCTTCATTGAAATGGCGACCCAGTCCTGTCCGATGACGGAATGGATCTGCTCGATGGCCCTAGCTGTGGTGTCGCACAGCCATTGGGGCATGGCGCGCGTTGCGCAATCATGCGCGGGCCCATTGCGCGTTGTTCCACTTCCCTACGACGCGCCCTCCTGCACAAGTGCCATGAGCCTAGCTGCATCGCCGCCTCCGCAAAAGAGTCGCGTCAATATTCTCACGGTCGGCCACGTCAACCCCAACAAGCGGGTCGACTCGGTCATTCGTGCCATCGGATCGAGCGCATTGCTCAGAGATACGGTTTCCTACAGACTGTGCGGACTGATCGGCCCGCAGGTCGAACAAAGCCTTAGCAGACTCGCACGCGATCTGGGTGTTCACCTCGTCATTTCGGGTGAAGCCGACGATGCCGCGCTACAGCAGGCGATGAACGAGGCGGATATCGCCTGCTGCTTGCGCTGGCCGAGCTTGGAGGCCGCATCAGCGACGACGATCGAGGGACTGCTGTATGGCAAGGCAGTAATCGTGATGGACGCAGCTTTTTACAGTGAATTGCCTGATGACTGCGTGAGAAAGATTTCTCCATTCAATGAAGTCGCGGAGTTGACCGAAGTACTGGAAGAACTCTGCGGCAATGCAGCGACACGCCAGGCGATGGCGCATCGTGGACAAGTCTGGGCCGAGCGCACATTCAGCGCACCCAACTATGCCCGCGAGCTGGCGAACCTATCGGTCAACGCAGCAGCCGCACAGCCGGTCCTTTCGATGGTCGGCACGTTGGTCTCAACGCTTCACCGATGGGGCGCATCACCAGCCCTGATGATGTCCGACGAAATCGCGGATGCGCTTCAGCTATTTCAAGGGCATGGCCAAGCTGCCGTTTAATCCGGGGACGCAGCCCTGTTCTAGTGATGAAGGTGAAAAAATGATTCCGTTGTTCTCTGCCGCCGCGGCCAATGCGGGTTTGGACCTGGCGTCCGTTGTTCAACGTGTCGTCGATAGCAACTGGTACGTCCTCGGCAGCGAAGTCACAGCGTTCGAGCGCGAATTTGCCGATTACAACGGCGTCAATGAGTGCGTTTCGCTAGCCAATGGCACCGATGCGCTGGAGTTGGCCTTGCGCGCGCTGGGCGTGTCCGCCGGCGACAAGGTCGCATGCGTGGCCAACGCCGGTTTCTACAGCAGCACCGCTATTCTTGCCATTGGCGCGACGCCCCTGTATGTCGACGTCGACGAGGCATCGTTGAATATGTCAGCACGCTCGCTATCCGAGGCGCTCACGCGGCGGCCCAAAGCCGTGATCGTGACGCATCTGTATGGCCAGCTGGCGGAGATTGAAGAGCTCGCGAAGCTGTGTCATGCGGCAGGCGCGGCCGTCATCGAAGACTGCGCACAGGCACATGGGGCCATGCGCGGCCCGCGCCGCGCAGGAAGCATCGGCGACATCGGCTGTTTTAGCTTCTATCCAACCAAAAACCTCGGCGCGCTTGGCGACGGCGGCGGCATTGTCTGCAATGACGCGAAACTTGCAGCCACGGTGCGAACCTTGCGGCAGTATGGTTGGTCGACCAAGTATCACGTCGCCACACCTAACGGTCGCAACAGTCGCCTCGATGAAATGCAGGCTGCTGTGCTCCGCGAAAAGCTCCCGAAGCTGGACGGATGGAATTCGATGAGGCGAGATATCGCGACCAGGTACAACGCTGCATTTGCCGATCTGCCGCTGGTGCTTCCGCCGTCGACCGGTGAAGACTACGTTGCGCATCTCTATGTAGTCCGGGTCGAGTCGCGTGAGGATTTCCGCGCGCATCTGCGATCGCACCATGTCGGAACCGACGTTCATTACCCGCTGCCCGACCATCGCCAGACGGCCTACGATCTGACAAGCACGACCATTTCGCTCACGCAAACCGAGCGGACCTGCGATTTGCTCGTTTCGCTCCCTTGCTTCCCGGGCCTATCTGCGCAAGAGGTGGACGAAGTCATTCGCGCCGTCCGCTCATACTTCCAACGCTGAGGTCGCGCCGTGCTGACGCTCGTGATCCCGGTCTACCGGAATGAAGGTTCCATACCGGACTTGCTGCGCGCCGTGGCGATGCTGCATAGACAGCTGGACGGACAAATGCAAGCAGTGTTTGTCATCGACGGCAGTCCGGACCGTTGCTATGAATTGCTGCGAGATGCACTACCCTCGCAGCCCTTCCCTTCCAGGCTGATGCTCCTATCGCGCAACTTCGGCTCGTTCTCCGCCATCCGCGCGGGGCTCGAACTGTGCGAGAGTGAACGCTATGCGGTGATGGCGGCCGACCTCCAGGAGCCACCAGAATTAGTGCTCCAAATGGACCGCGCGCTACGTGGCGAGCCAGTCGACGTCGTGGTCGGCACGCGCAGCGGCCGCGAAGATCCCTTGCTGAGCCGCCTGCCAGCCCAGCTCTTTTGGGCGCTTTACAGAAAATATGTGGTACCCGATGTTCCACCCGGCGGCGTGGACGTGTTCGGCTGTAACCGGGTCTTCAGAGATTCGCTGCTGCAACTCGATGAGCGCCACAGCTCGCTGATTGCGCAACTCTTCTGGCTCGGCTTTCGACGCAAGCTTATTCACTATGTTCGCCAGACTCGCCAACATGGCAAGTCTGCGTGGACGCTCCGTAAAAAGATCAACTATCTGATGGACAGTGTGTTCTCGTTCACCGACTTGCCGATCCGCCTATTGGTGCGCGTGGGCGGGACCACCGCGGCGCTCGCAGGATTGCTGGGTATCGTCGTCATGATTGGCAGACTGACAGGCTTCATCTCCGTTCCCGGCTATGCCATGACGATGCTGACCATCGTCTTCCTGGGCGCTGTAAACCTCTTCGGCCTAGGCATCGTGGGTTCTTATGCCTGGCGGATCTACGAGAACACAAAGGGCCGTCCGCACACAGTAGCGATGCGCATCCACGAATTCGACAAAGCGGCTTAGCCATGGACTACTTTGCACATCCGAACGCTCTCTGCGAGAGCACCCAAATCGGTAGCGGCACCCGAGTGTGGGCATTTGCGCACGTGCTGCCGAATGCGCGAATCGGAAGCGATTGCAATATTTGCGACAACGTTTTTGTCGAGAACGACGTAGTCGTTGGAGACCGCGTTACGGTCAAATGTGGTGTGCAGTTGTGGGACGGCGTAGTCATCGAGGACGATGTATTCATCGGCCCGAATGCGACCTTCACGAATGACTTGTTTCCCCGCAGTCGTCAGTATCCCGAGGCCTTCGGCAAAACGCTCATTCAGGCCGGTGCGTCGATCGGCGCCAACGCCACGATACTGCCCGGCATTACCGTAGGCCGCAACGCAATGATCGGTGCAGGCTCGGTCGTTACGCGGTCTGTGCCACCCAATGCCATCGTGGTCGGCAACCCAGCGCGCATTACCGGATACGTCGACGCGCACGCGAATACGCACTCGCCCGCCGAGCATGGCAATTCGAAATCGGTAGGTACCAGCACCACATCGATCGAAGGCGTGACACTACACACATTGCGCGCAGTGCCAGACATGCGCGGCAGCTTGTCGGTGGGCGAATTCGAGCGTGATATTCCCTTCAAGCCGCTTCGCTATTTCCTCGTCTACGACGTACCGACGGCGGAAACGCGAGGCGAGCATGCGCACCGCACCTGCCATCAGTTTCTGATCGCCGTAAAAGGCAAGGTCAGCGTCGTCGCCGACGACGGCAAGCGGCGAGAGGAATTCAAGCTTGACTCACCGTCAATTGGTGTCTACCTACCACCCATGACTTGGGGTATCCAGTACCGCTATTCAGCGGATGCGGTGCTGCTGGTGTTCGCGTCCGACTACTACGACAACGCCGACTACATTCGCGATCATGGTGAATTTTTGCGCCTGAAGGTCGGCGGAGCCGGCCAATCCTGACGCCGTCGCCAATGCCCGCGCGGCAAATCGGATCGCCATTCGTCCGATTCCTGGTTTCAGGCGGTTTGAACACGCTCGGCACCTACCTGCTGTACCTGGCTCTGCTGCAGGTATTGCCATACTGGCTTAGCTATGCATTCGCATTCGTGGCCGGGATCGCACTTGCTTATGTGCTGAACAGAATCTTTGTCTTCGGCGCGCCACGCAGCGAGAAGAAAGCCGCAATGTTGCCGCTTGTCTATCTGGTGCAGTACCTGGTGGGTGCCCTGATCATTTATGTGTGGGTCAACGCGCTAAATCTGCATCCGACCTTCGCGCCGATCGCAAGCATCGCCATCACCATTCCGCTGACGTTCGCCGCGAGTCGGTGGCTGTTTCGTTAAAGCCGGCCCGACCCAATTTTCGCTCTTGATGAAATACGTGAGAAGAACCTGGCCCGCTTTCGCATTGCCATCGGTTGTCGTTGTACTGATGCTTTGGCTGCCATTCGGCTTCAGCCTGCACGGCCTGCTCGAGGAATGGGGAGTGCTGGGGCTTTTCACGAACACAGGACCGGTGCTGTTCGTGAAGTCCCAAACGATGCTGGAAGCGCACAGACTCCGGCCCCTCACGGTGTTCCCGCACGCGGTTGCCTATCTGCTGGATCGCGACTCGTTCGACTCTTGGAACTGGATATTGATGGCCACGCTGGTCTTGAAAGGGGGCGCGGCTTCATACCTCGCAGCTATTGCAACGCGCTCACCGCGTTGGGGCGTGTTCTTCGGGGTGCTGGTCTTGCTGTACCCGGCCGACACAATGCAGTTGTCGTTTCGCAGCCAGCACATTAATCTGTCGCTGTCGCTGCTGCTTCTCGGCGCCGCCGTGCTCGTTCGCACCCAGTACCAAGAAGCCGGATGGGCTCGCAGAGTCCTTATTGCACTGGGCTGTGCAAGCATGCTCGCGGCACAAATGATGTACGAGGTGGCGCTGATGATCATCGGGCTACCGCTTTTCGTGCTCTGGTGCCGAGAAGGGACTGCCGCAACGCTGCGCGAGCTGCGGCGCAATCTGTGGCCGGCATTGGGCTGGATCGCCTCTGCGGTTCTGTACGTGCTCTACGTCGTCGTAGCGTCGGCATCCGGTGGAGACTCCTACCAGCAAACCATCACGAACCGCAACTCGCCCTTTACGGTGCTGTACCAGGCGCTGCCGAAGCTCTTCGACGTCGGCATCGCTCGCGCTTTGGTCGGTGGATGGTTTGATGCTTGGGGCATGGCTGCACGCGAATTCCGAAGCTACCTCTATTTGTTCGCTTTCGGCTTAATCTCTTCAGGATGCATCCTGTTCTTTCCAGCTTCGGAACAAGAGAGATCAGGGCACAGCGTCGTCTTCGCAAGTAAGTTCCGCGCGGTGTTCTCGCAGATGCGCATGGCCGTTGTGGGCGCGCTGCTGCTGGTGTTGGGCTATGTGCCGTATCTATTCTCTGCTTCCCACGTCCTCATTTCTCAAAGAACGTTTCTCTTCTCGACGTTAGGTGCTGCACTGATAGTGACAGCCCTCGTGATGTCGCTTGCCAAATTCTCAAAAATGTTGGCGTGTGCGTCTGTCGCGCTTCTTCTGACCACCGGAGCCGCTTCTCAGCTCTATCAGTTCCACCACTACGTGGCCCTATCAGAAGATCAGCGCAAGATTTTGCGCGCAATCGTTGAGAATTTTGATCCGAGCACTCAAACCGGCAAGACGCTTTTAATCCTCGATCATTCGGGCCGGCTATCGCACAGCTGGATGCTGCGCGACAACCTCGACTTTGCCTTGACCTACCTCTATGGCAAGTCAGTTGAATCACCCTATATTTGCCTGATGCCTACCGGAGATTGGCAAAAGCTCGATTCGATTGCCCGCACGGGCCGTTGCATCGAAGATTCCCAGGCCTGGACCTTCAGGCCCGCAGAGATGATTGCAAAGATGCCGGCCCCCGCCGCCTCGGACATCGTAAAACCTAAATCGCAATTACTACAAATTTCGATTGACCTGAATGGCAACGTCGCTCCCGACAGTGGGCTCGCCCCCTATCGAAGGCTGCTGGAGACAGCCGACACACCCTCTGCAAGGAGGTATCGCAACATTCTGAAGCCAGATCGACCTTTAGCGGCATTGAACCTGTTTAGGTCGGCTGAGGGCGAATCGACCTATCGATGGGATTTTGGCAAGTGGTGGAGTCTGGAGCAACCGACCCAGGGCAGTGGCTGGCGCGAGGCCGAATGGAGCCAAGGTTATCTGCACCATGATGCCGCTGCGTGGAAATCACAGGAAAAATCCAGCCTGATCTTCAACATCAACCCAAGCGATCAGCTCTACGAGGTGGCGGGAACATTCGACCTCGTTCGGAACGCCTCTATCCGAGAAAGCATGCGAGTGCTCGTCAACGGAGATGAGCTGCCAATTCGCTGGGCCACCGCCAGCAATTTCTCGGCTTCCATTCCAAAGGGTTTGCTGCGCCATGGCACGAACGTTCTTGAGTTGAATTCCGCCGTCGACAAAGATTACTACGGGCTCTCCGCGCGTCTGACCAGTATCGAGGTCCGTGTGAGTCCGGCACAGCATTGATGCCACTTGAAATTCGAGCTAGAGCCACATCCAAAAGAACTTCATCAGCGGGCACCAATAACTGGGCTCCTTATTCCTGCAGCAACTGCGCCTTGGACAGACAACACATCGAGCCGGCCGCCGCCGCCTTCCCGATCAGATCAGCCGGCAGGTACTCGCAACGCGCTATGACACCACTGCTGTCGATCTTCTTCAGGAAGGCTGGAAGCTGTCTGCCGATGTCGGCGCCGAAGGCATAGCTCGACACATAGAGCACGTTGATGGGCTGCCGGCCGCGCGGGAACGCGAAGTAGCCGGAGCCATCGACCACCAGCCGCGGATCGCCGTCGTGAATGCCGCACTGCGCGGCCAGGGCCCGCAAATCTGAGCGGCGGTCTGCGCTGAGAAAGACCGGGGTGGAGAGCGGTTGGCCCGAGATAACGTAGCCGTCGGCTTTTGCGAGGCGAACCAGCTCCGGTGCGATCAGACCTGCCAGCGCTGCCGTGCTGACGAGCGCCAAACCCCATCCGTAGCAGGCCACAGCTGTCGCGCCGGCCCTCATCCATGGCGCAGTGACAACGCTGCCTCGAACCGCCAGCATCAACAGCAGGATCAGTGCGGGAACGATCAGTCCCGGCGTGTAGAAGTGCCAGATGGAAACGCTGTAGATGCTTGCATGCACGAGCAACGACATCAGCAAGGCCAGGCCCAGGAGGCTTTCCGCGCTTAACTCCCGCCGCTTAAGGTCGGAGGCTGCGCGAACCAGCACGAAGGCGACCAGGAACACACCTCCGGCCGCGAGACTGGCTTTCAGGATCTTGCCGAAGCCCAGAAGCACAGGAGCGAATTCCGGCGCATCGATCGATGGTAGCCAATTCGACTGAAAACTGGTCGTGACAGGCACACGATCCAGCACGGCACCGGGCGCTAAGACCAAATTGCGCAAAGCCGACTCGACGAAGTTCATCGGCTGGGAAAAAAGCAGCCTGAAATCCAGCGTCTGCTGCGCAAGCATTTGCGAGACCACTGGCGCATTCGCGCATTGACCAATGGTCTGCGCATGCTGGAAGGTCTGAAGGATCATGAAACCGACGATCGGCAACATAGCCATCCACGGCCAACCACCTTTTCGAAAAACCAGCGCGCAGGACACCAGAATGACCGGCGCGAAGAACAAGGCTTTCGGATGGGCCAGCAGAAATACAGAGCTGAGAATCAGGAACATCACGGCCTTGAACCACCGCATGGCCAAATGGTCATGACGAGTGACGGCCCCATGCAGCGGCATCAGGCAATAGGCGGCCAGTGCGATAACCATCAACTGCTCGGAACGCGCGAGAATCAGGACGAGTGGCACCACGCCCAGCAGGTTCAGCGATAGCACGAACGTTTGAAAGCTGAGTCGCGGCAACAAGGTCTGCGGATGACGCCCTGCCCATGTCCAGAGGATCGACAGCCACACCAGGTACAGCGCGATACCTCGAAACCGAAGGCCGAGTTCGCCAGCACCAGCGTACAGCACCGCATTCACGGCGGCGCCGGGGTACCACGAGAGCGGAACCGACAGTGAAAGATCCCGGCACTGCGGTAGCAGATTGAGAAGGTGGCCGCCTTCGACGAAGAAGCGCGATCGCGCCATCTGCATGGCGATCTCGTCCGAATACAGCGGCACCAGCAATGCCATCGACGCCACCAAAAGCACCGACGCCCACATGACTGTGGCGACTGGTTTTTGCAGGGCTTTCATTAATGGCAAACGGGAGGCAAGGTCAGAAAGCAGGCCTGGCGTCGAGTCCGGAGATACAAGCTGGCCGCATTATTGCCAGCGACCGTCTATCCAGTTCGCCGCAGGCTCGCCGGCGACCTTTCGCTCCCAGGCGCGGAGCAGGAACTCCTGAAACTCCGCGCTGCTGTCGGTGCTTTCAACGAAGCGCGAAGACTTCTCGCGGAGCTCGGCGCTCAGCCGCTGTCGCCACGCCGGATCATTGGCGAGCGCCACCGCGATGCTCACGTACTCTTCACGACTGCTCGCCGTCAATCCCTGCACGCCTATGTACTGATAGATGGCCGACGTCCATTCCCCGAACGGAATGCCGGAAGGCAGCGTCACGATTGGCACGCCCAGCATGGCTCCATCGAAGCTGGAAGACATGCCGCAGAGCGGGAAAGAGTCCAGGCAACAGTCCACGGCGCGAAGCAGCCGGTGTGCATCGTCCTTCGGCAAACCAGGAAGGAACACAACCCGCTCGGAATGAGCCCCCAGCTTGCGCTGCAACCGAAGCTTCAGGTTCTTGTACTCGGCGCGAAGGAAGACGAGGACCCCTTCCTTGTCGCGCTCGAGCAGATCGAGAAAGATGTGATCCATTTCGGGATGGACCTTGGGCGGCGTATTGGCGCAGAGATACACCCGGACGTCGGAGCCGCATTTCAACAGCCTGCGCCGAACCTCGGTTTTTTCATCCTCGGAGATTGGCTGCAACTGCTGCGGCGCCGGCTTCTCGATCCAGTAGGGTGGATGTTGAAAGTAGGCGACGGAGGAGGCATAGAACTCGGCGGGCTTCTTCGGCTCAGCGAGTCCCCATGAAATGTAGTAGTCCGAATTCTTGAGCCCATCGGTCCAGTTGGGCTCCAGCAGGATCATCTGCAGCGGCGCCAATCGAGCCATCATCGGATAGAAAGTGGCCGCCATCGCAGGTCCGGAAATGATGATGTCGAGACGCTCATTGGAGATCGTTTCGATCGCGCTATAGACGTCGATGTCCGAATACTCGACGACGGCGCCCGCACGCTCGCACCAGCCCTTCGAGGCTGTCGATTGGCCTGGCTTTCCCGGGCGCAGGTACACAGTTTCGAAGAGGGAGTGGTCCAAACGAGGCAACAGCCCGGACATCATCGGCATGGAGTCATGCACGTTGAAGCCGATCCTGAGCTTGCGCTTCATGCCCTCGACCGGCTTGGTTGCCGCCTGCACATGCGGCGCGACATGGTCGAGCCGAGGCCAGGTTGAAAAGGCCACCGATTCGAAGGCCGACATTGCCTCGGCATAGAGCCTGGGAGCAGCATGGCAGAAGATCAGCTGCCAAGGCGTCCAGTTGGCCGTGACGTCCGAGATCGGGTCGGTCATTAAGGCCCTGGGTTTCGCCGACAACTCCCGGGCAGCACTGATGAATGCGCGTATGACCTGCTCCGGATCGGCCGCATAGTGCGGAATCATGGGCAAAGTGAGGTCATGGAGAATCTTCAGCGAATGCCTCTCGGCTTCGTCGTAGTCGGCTGCCGGGTTATCGAGCAATGCCGCGAAGATCTCGGCATCAATCTCGGGATCGGTATCGAGATATCTGCAGAAGAAGGCCACCACCCGCGCCACTTCGATGGGTAGCGGCTGATCGCGCAGATACGCGAGCATATCCTGCCGCAGTAGGGTGAATATCTGAGGGTCGAGTTCGACTTCCAGGCTCTTGAGGTTGAGCATGAAGTCGACCGGCGCCATGCGGCTCGCAGCCTTGTAGAAGTCCAGGAGGGGCAATGGCTGCGCACCTATCCCGTTCTTCGGCTCCTGCAGAAATCGGGTGTATCGCGGGTAGTCCAGAACTCGCGAGCAAAGCTGAAGGTACAGGGTCAGAAGCTCATTCAGACAGCCGTATTTCGTCTGCCCGGCCTCGAGCAGATCCAGACACTGCGCCAGTTTCTCGAGCCTCAACAGGCCTAACGCGGCGTAATAGCAGTCTTCGGGGGTGTTCGGCTCTCGCTCCGAGAGCTGCTGATAGATTTCCGCCGCATCGTTGCGGCGCGCCAGGCGCGAATACAGTTCGGCCACGCCCCAGAGCGTTATCGGATCGGTCGAATGGGTCTTGATGAACTCCAGCCTGCGGTCTGCAAGTCCCAGCAATTCATGCCTGAGACAGTAGTCGATCAGCGGCACCTCGATGGGCGTATCCTGGAAGCGTTCGAAAAGCAGCCTGCAGACTTGCTCCTGATCCTTTCCGTCGGCACCGATGAATCGAATCATTCTTTCCATCTGTCCAGTGTCAGCGCTGATCCGGGTAAGTTGTTCAAGCAAGCGATCGGACTGCGGAAAACGCTCAAGTCCCGCTTCCAACCGTTCGATCGCCGCCTGCTGGTCCCCCAGCCGGTCAAGGGCGAGTGCTGAATAAAAGTAATCTTCGGGTGTCAATGTCGGCCGGCTCGACAACTCGCGATAGATTGAGCGAGCCTCTTGGGGCAGTTGGTTCTGCAGCAGCACATCCCCCAACTGCCAAAGCGCTTGCGAAGGTCCGAGTTCCTTTCGCGCGGTCTCAAGGTGGTCGATGGCGAACGAGCGGCCCTCCCCTGTCAAGAGGTAGGCGATCAGACTCACCTGGATGAAAGAATCCGGGAACTTCTGGAACAGCGCTTCGTGAGCGTGCTTCTCACTCGCCGCCTCGGGCGACACACTTGCCACCAATCGATCGACGCGACCAGCTTCCAAGCTGACTCGCGCGAAGTTCAATCGCAAGGCTTGGGCGTCGGGATGCTGTCGAAGGCCAGCTTCGAACAACGCCAGTGCAGATTCGACATTCTGAAGGCGATATTCGGAGAGCGCCACAAACATGAACTCCGTTGCCGTCTCGGCGGGCCGCTTTGCCAGATGTCGATAAATTTCGTTTGCGGCCTCCCGCTGCCTGGCCTGCAGAAGTTCATCTCCAAGCGCCCACAGCACTTCCAGGTTTTTCACCCTGCCCATCAGCGTCGACAGCCCATGTTGCGAGACGTCGACCCCGCTCCTCAGAAAGCTGCGGATCAGTTCGATCTGCGCCTCGGGCGTCGAGCAGGCGCCCATGAGCAACTCCCCGGCTTTGTCCGACGTGCCGTAGACAGAGGACAGGAAGCGAATCGCCCGCGCGAGACTCTGTCGCGCCAAGCACTTGCGAATATAGGCATCCAGCAGCGCTGCTGACGCGGGATGCGCGAGCAAGCCTTGTTCCAGACGATCGATGGCACGATCCAGATTGCCGAGTCTGGACGATGCGTGCGCGGTATAAAGGAAGCCCCTCTCCCCGCGAAGATCCAGGTCTTCGATTTGGCGGTAGAGCCAGGGCTTGAGGGAATCGATCGACGACTTGAACTTCATGGAACGCACCCTCGGAGAGGCTGGATGGGGGACATTGGCATTACAGTGCCGCGAGTCACGGCTCACGCTGGAACACCGGTGGACGCACCCGGCCGGCCTCACCAGGTGATGCATGGGACCGTTCTTGTTCCTGAAATCGGCGAAGCGACATAGGAACGCGGTCTCTTCTTCTCAGTACTTCTTCCAGACCACGCGATTCACGTAGTCGACATAGCTGTGGATGATCCGCAGGACCTTGTCCGACACGTTCGGCATGCTGTAGTCAGCCACCAAGCGCAGGCTGCGCTTGTCGCCGCGTGACTGCGATGCAAGGATCTCCAAGCCCTGGCGCACGCGCTCAGGCTCCAGCCCAACCATCATCACGGCCGCCTCTTCCATCCCCTCGGGGCGCTCATGCGCCTCACGCAGATTGAGTGCGGGGAAGTTGAGGATCGACGATTCCTCGTTGATGGTGCCGCTGTCCGAAAGCACTGCGCGCGCCGACTTCTGCAGCTTCACGTAGTCATGGAAGCCCAACGGCTTGAGCAGCCGCACCTGGGAGTGGAAGGCGACTGACTGCGCATCCACGCGCTTCTGCGTACGCGGATGGGTAGAGACGATGACCGGCAAGCCATGGTCTTCGGCCACCGCGTTGAGAGTGGCAACCAGCTTGCCGAAGGAACGATCGGATTCGATGTTCTCCTCGCGATGCGCGCTGACCACGAAGTACGAATCTGCCGTCAACGACAGGCGCTGGAGCACGTCGGAGGCGTCGATCTGCGGCAGGTAGTGGTGTAGCACCTCGTACATGGGACTGCCGGTCTTGATGACTTGGTCCGGCGGCAGGCCCTCTCGCAGCAGATAGTCGCGCGCGATCGTGCTGTACGTGAGGTTGATGTCCGAGGTGTGGTCGACGATCCGGCGGTTGATCTCTTCGGGCACCCGCAGGTCGAAGCAGCGGTTGCCGGCTTCCATGTGAAAGATGGGAATCTTGCGCCGCTTCGCAGGGATTACGGACAAGCAACTGTTGGTGTCCCCCAGCACGAGCATTGCTTCAGGCTGGACCTCGGCGAGCACCCTATCGACTTCGATGATGAGGTTGCCGATGGTATGGGCCGCTCCAGTGCTGTTGGCCGCGCTGTTCAAGAAGTAGTCGGGCTTGCGGATCTTCAGGTCGTCGAAGAAGACTTGGTTCAGCTCGTAATCGTAGTTTTGCCCCGTGTGCACCAGCACGTGCTCGCAATGCGCGTCGAGCGCAGCAAACACCCGCGACAGGCGAATGATTTCGGGTCGGGTTCCGACCACGGACATGACTTTCAGTTTCTTCATGGGAATCACACCGGGCAGGCGAAGGTATCGGGCAGGTTGCGATCGAACAGCTCGTTGGCCCAGAGCATGACGACCATCTCGTCATCGCCAACGTTGGTGATGTCGTGGGTCCAGCCCGGAACGGTCTCGACAATCTCGGCCTTGTCGCCGCTCGTGACCAGCTCGTACGTTTCGTGGGTCTGGATCTGGCGGAACTTGAAGCGCGCACGGCCCTTGATGACCAGAAACTTCTCGGTCTTGCTGTGATGGTAGTGGCCGCCGCGCGTGATGCCGGGATGCGCAGTGAAGTAAGAGAACTGGCCGCTGTCCGGCGTGCGCAGCATCTCGACGAACACGCCGCGCGGATCGCCGTGGCTGGGCACGGTGTACTTGAATTCCTCCACCGGCAGCGCGCTGACGTAGGTGCTATACAGGGCTCGCACGAGGCCGGTGCCCACGCGCTCCGTCACCAGCGTCTCCCTGCTCTTGCGGAATCGCCGGATGAGGTCGGCCACTTCGCCGACGGTGGTTGTGTACTGGGGTGTTACAGTCGAGAAGCCCGCGGCATCCACGGCGGCATCAGCGCCATCGAGCAGCTGGATGAAGCGCGCCACCAGGTCGTCGATGTACACCAGCGTGAGCGGCGCCGCCGGATCGCGCACTTCGATGGGCAGCCCGCGCGCAATGTTGTGGCAGAACGTGGCGACGGCCGAGTTGTAATTGGGGCGGCACCATTTTCCGAACACGTTGGGCAAACGGAAGACCTGCGCCGCAAAACCGTGGCTAGCGGCGGCCGCGAAAACCGCGTGCTCGGCTCCAAGCTTGCTCTCCCCGTAAGGATTGTCCTGTGCGGCGTGGACTGACGAGGTCAGGACCAATCGCACCTTTTTGCCGCCCGCATCGATCTGCCGGCCGATCGCGTCGCACAGAGCCCGGGTCAGGTCGCGGTTACCCGTAGTGAATTCCTTCGGGTCCTGAGGCCGGTTCACGCCAGCAAGATGGAAGACGAAGTCCACCCCTTCCAACAGCGCGGGCAACTGCGACACGTCGTTGTTGCGGTCGAAGGCCACGAACTCGACATCCCGACGCTCCGCCAAGGCTTGGCGAAGGTTCTTGCCGATGAAGCCGCCGGCGCCGGTCACCAGGACCTTCACCGCCTAACCCTCCAGGACCGCGGGCTCGCCGCGCGTCACCTTCTGCATGAAATCGAGCTTGAGCAGCAGCTTCTTCATGCCTTCCACATCCAGGCGGGTGGTGTTGTGGGAGTTGTATTCCTCGCCATGCAGTGCGCGGGTGATGCGGCTCTCGCCCTCTTCGACGAACTTGGCATAGTTCAGGTCGCGGCCGTCCGGCGGCACGCGGAAGTAGTCACCCAGGTCCTCGGAGCAGGCACGCTCTTCTTTGCTCAGCAAGGATTCGTAAAGCTTCTCGCCGTGGCGCGAGCCGATGATGCCGACCGGATGATCCTTGCGATCCATCAGTTCGAGGATGGCCTTGGCGAGGGTCTCCATCGTCGCGGCCGGCGACTTCTGCACGAAGATGTCTCCGTTGCTGCCATGCTTGAAGGCATACAGCACCAGATCGACCGCATCTGGCAGGGTCATCATGAAGCGGGTCATGTCGGGGTCGGTGATGGTGATCGGGCTGCCATCCAGCACCTGCTGCACAAAGAGCGGAATGACCGAACCGCGCGATGCCATCACGTTGCCATACCGCGTGCCGCAGATGACCGTGCCCATGCCTTCCAGGTTGCGGCTGGCTGCGACCATCACCTTCTCCATCATGGCCTTGCTGATGCCCATGGCGTTGATAGGGTACACAGCTTTGTCGGTGCTCAGGCAGACCACGCGCTTGACTCCAGCCTCTACTGCGTGTTCGAGCACGTTCTCGGCGCCAAGAACGTTGGTGCGCACGGCCTGCATTGGATAGAACTCGCAGGACGGCACCTGTTTGAGCGCTGCCGCATGAAACACATAGTCCACGCCGCGCATGGCCGACACGAGACTGCGACCGTCACGCACGTCGCCAATGTAGAACTTGAGCTTGGCGTTGTTGTAACGCTTGCGCATGTCGTCCTGCTTCTTTTCATCTCGACTGAAGATACGTATCTCGCCGATGTCGGTGGACAGGAAGCGATTGATCACGGCGTTCCCGAAAGAGCCGGTCCCGCCGGTGATCAGGAGGGTTTTGTTGTTGAACGTCTCTTGCATTTTGTATTGTCCCTGGGAAGCTGAGGCGAAATCGAACTTTCCACTTTAACATAGGCAAAGTAGGGCACGGTCCTTGCTATGGCGCCGCCATACCGGGCGGCAGCCCGCCTGGATTGGGAATGCCGCGCTTGTCCCGCGCAGCCTCACGATGGCGCATTCATGCGCACCGCGCAATCAGGATTGCGCCGAGAGAGCCTCGACGAGCACGTCGACAACCCGATCCTGCTTTTCCTTCGTCAGACCTACCCAGAGGGGCAGGCGAATCAGGCGCTCCGACTCGCGATCGGTGACCACGAGATCGCCATGCGCCCGGCCGAAGCGCCGGCCCGCGGGCGAGGAATGAAGCGGAACATAGTGGAACACCGAGGAGACCTCGGCCCGCTTCAGGGCATCGAGCACCTGCTGGCGATCGATGCCCGGCGCCAGCAACACGTAGTACATGTGTGCGTTGTGCTCACAACCCGCGGGGATCGTGGGCCGCCTCAGTGCACTTTGGGTCTCCAATGGATGCAACAGATCGTGATAGCGGTTCCAGGCGTCGAGGCGCACCTGTGTGATGCGCTCGGCATCTTCCAGTTGCGCCCACAGGAATGCAGCGACCAGTTCGCCGGGAAGGAAGGACGAGCCAACGTCCTGCCAGGTGTACTTGTCAACTTCGCCGCGAAAGAAGCGACTGCGGTCAGTGCCCTTCTCGCGGATGATCTCGGCGCGCAGCGCCAGCGCGGGATCGTTGATCAGCAGCGCGCCGCCTTCGCCGGAAATCACGTTCTTGGTCTCATGAAAGCTCAGCGCCCCGAGCTGGCCGATGCTTCCCAGCGCTCGCCCCTTGTAGCGGGCCATCACGCCCTGCGCGGCGTCCTCGATCACCTGCAGTCCATGACGTGCGGCGATGTCCATGATGGCGTCCATCTCGCAGGCGACGCCTGCATAGTGCACCACCGCGATGCCCCGCGTGCGCGGCGTGATCGCGGCTTCGATCAACTTCTCGTCGATGTTCAACGTGTCGGCCCGGATGTCGACGAACACCGGAACCCCACCGCGCAGCACGAAGGCGTTGGCGGTCGACACAAAGGTGTACGAGGGCATGATGATTTCGTCGCCAGGCTGAATGTCCATCAGCAGCGCGCACATCTCGAGGGCTGCGGTGCAGGAATGCGTGAGCAACGCTTTGTGACTGCCGCAGCGCTCCTCGAGCAAGCGGTGGCAGCGCGCGGTGTAGGGCCCGTCTCCAGCGAGGCGGCCGTTGAAGTGCGCCTCAGCGATGTAGTAGAGCTCCTTGCCCGTCATATGGGGCCAGTTGAAAGGAATGCGATCGCTTTTCATAGGGATAGGGCGAAGGAGACGTCAGATCTTTTTTGCGACAACAAGCCTTGATCCTCCCACAGGAAAGCTCAGGCCCGCGCGAATCGAGGCCCGCTCCCAAGAAAGAATCCGCTCCAACAGCGCGTTGATGCTGCGAGGAATGGCGAATTCGGCCAGCGGATCGAAGGCCTCCAAGGCCGTCTTCCGAGTCCGCAGCCTCGATACGACCAGGGCCGGCATCAGCGCAGTCACGAATGACGTGCTGCGCAGCAACTCGAAGCCTGCTTCCCGCACCTTGCGATGGAGTTCCGCCGCGCGATAGCGGCGCACATGGCAGGCGTATTCGTCGGACGCACTCCACAGCCACGGGTGTTGCGGCACGGTGAGCACGATGCATCCCCCGGGCTTAAGCGCCGCATGCGCCTGCGCCAGGACACGCTCATCCTCCTCGATGTGCTCGATGACGTCGAAGGCGCCCACCACGTCGAACTCTTCCCGGAAGGGGATGGCACGCGCATCCATCTGCACGAATTCGGCTGAAGGCAGACGCTTTGCCGCAAAGCCCAGTCCCGCCACGAAGATTTCGCTCCCGACCAGACGGGCATCGGGAAAAGCCTGCGCCACACCCGACAGCACATAGGCGGTTCCGCATCCGATCTCGAGCATCGACCGGAAGCCGGGTTGATATTTGTGCAGCGCCCAGAGGATCAGGGCGTTTCGGGCGCGAAACCAGAAGTTCTCGCCTTCCAGCCGGGCCAAGTCGTCATAGTAGTTCGCCTTGAAGCCGCCGCCATCGCGGGCGAAATTAGGGGCGAAGGCCACAAATCCGTCGATCCGCGCCGGGTCGTCGCCGCACGCCGGACAATGCGGCGTACCGCCTTCGAAGGTAGAGTTGCAATGCAGGCAGCGTCTCACGGCGTCTGGGCTCCGCTCCGGTTAACGCCGGGAAAAACAAAAAACTTGAAGGAGACGAACAGGAAGCCCGCCACGACGAAGATTGCGAGGCCCTGCGCGATCTGATGTGCCCAGCCCCATCGGTCAACCAGCAAATACAGCAGTGCGAAGTTGATCAGGTACCCGCAGCCATGTGCCAGAAGGTACCGGACACCGACCGCCAGCCCACTCTCCTGATGCGCGAAGGTCAGGTTGCGGTTGCCCCAGAAGCCGATACCGGCCCCGACGGCGTACAACACCGTCATCGTGATCTTGGGGCCCAGGCCCAGGTGCGTGATGAGCAGATAGACCAGATAGCCCGCGAGATTGCTGGCCAAGCCGACGATTGCATAGCTCAGGAGTTGCGCGGCTAGAGAGCGTCGCGGCGCCGGCATGGTGGCCTCAGGCATGCTCGAAAACCGCGAGGCCGAAGCCGGTCCTGCCGTAGCCGTTTCCGTTGTAGAGCATGTAGCGCCGGCCACTGTGGTCGAGGACGAAAGGGTATTCGATCATTTCCGAATCCCAGCCGCCGGTCGACACATCGATTCCCGCATCCTCGAGCGCAAGTTGCCACTCGAGGCCATCCGCACTGGCCGCGTACCCGATTCGGTAGCTCTGGCCGCTCCCGCTGCGGTAGGAGAACCACATGTGATGCCCGTCCGCATCTTGGATCACCGTCGGCCTTGAGAAGGCCTGCGCCAGACCCACGCGATGAGGCACGGCCGACCCATGCTTGCGCCAGTTCTCGCCATCTTGCGACGAGGCTTGGCGGATGAGGTGGCTCATTTCGCCGTTGCCGGCATCCCAGGCCACGGTCGATCCGTACCACATCCGGAAACCGGAGGACGCACTGCCCTCTACCCACGGATAGGAAAGGCTGATCGGATCTTCGGCGTCCAACGGCATAAACGCGCCGCCGGTTCCATCCAGCGACAAGCCGAGGTCCTCGTGCACGCGAAGTCGACCGATTTCTCCATGCCAATGCGCATCGGCGGGATTGCGCCACCCCATGAACAGCATGAAGTGGCCGGCAGCTGTTTCGTAGCAGTTGCCGATGCTCACGCCGTCTGCATAGAAACTGCCTTCGGGACCGTGTTCGAACAGAGGCTCTGGGTGCTCGTACAGCACCTGGCGCGCGACCAGATCGATGTCAACGGCACCCACCGAAGAACGATTGCGTGCATCCCGCCCGCTGAAGAAGACGCGATAGACATCGCCCTTCAACTGCACCGGTAGCGGATTTGCGGCATGGGTCAAGAGCTTGGGATGACGGTTTTCACCGGCTGGACAGAAGAGCGCACCCAGCTTTCTCCAGGAGCCCTTCATAGGCTTCGCAACCTGTTGCTCGGCACCCGCGAGCGCTCGGTGGCAGCTCCGATATACACCCCGTGTGCTTCAGCGTCCGCGAGCATCAGCGCACCCGCGCCGATCACGCAGCGTTCGCCGATCGTGATGTGGTCACGCAATGTTGCGTTGACGCCCACAAAGCATTGCTCGCCGACGACCACGCCGCCCGACACCACGATGTGCGACGCCAGAAAGCAATGATCACTAATGATCGAATGGTGCCCGATGTGATTGCCGCTCCATAGGGTGACGTTGTTGCCGATCCTGGCGAACGGCTGGATGGTGTTGTCCTCGAGAATGAAGCAGTTCTCGCCGATGTGATCGTCGTTGAGAACGGTCGCCTGCCGGCTCACATAGCTGGCGATGCGGTAGCCCTTAGCCTTGGTTTCCAGGTACTTGTCCTTGCGCACCGCATTGAGCTTGGCGTAGCTCAAGGCCACGAACATCTCGTACTCGTCCGGTGGGTAGCGACCTGCGACCTCTTCGAACGGGATCACTGGCAGCCCGCAGAAGCTGGGCTCGCGCACGTAGGCCGCATCGACGGTGAATGCCACTATCTCGAATCGCGGATCCTTGCCGAAGTAATAGTGCGCCAGCTGCGCGATGTCGCCGGTACCAAAGATGACGAGACGTCGGGTCATGGCTGCTTCCTGACGAGAATGGTGAATTCGTAGAGCCCATAGTCGTGAAGCAGCGCGACATTCTTTGCATAGCGCCGCTTGCACAGATCGAAGAACTGGCAGGGATCGGCGTAGTAGAGGTCAGCCCGCATCCGATCTGTATCCGAATAGGAGGTGAGGCAATTGAAGGCGAAGCCTATCCGACTGCCGCGGTCGAGTTGATCGAGTGTCTGCTCCAGGTACGCCCGCCATTCGGCATCAGTGCGTCCCAGCCTGACATTGAAGATGCCGCTGGCGATTCCGTAGTCGCTCACCTCGTCGGGTGAGCCAGCCTGCAGCAGCCGCACCTTCGCCCGGTTCCGCAAACGCTCGCGCGCCGCCTGGATCATGGATTCCGAAACGTCCACGCCAAGGTAGCTGAAGTCGTGCCCCTTGGCAGCCAGATGGTCGTGGAGGGCGCCATAGCCGCAACCCAGGTCGGTCAGCGAATAAGGCCGGCTGCCGTCGATCACGCGGCAAAGCTCCTGGAAGCGCAGCGTCTGCCCTTCCGGGCCATTCCAGTCCACCCCGCGCGGGCTTTGTCCGTGCTGCGCGAGCTTGTCGGAATAGTAGGTCGCGACCTCAGACAGTAGCGCCGTCTCTCGGGGCTCAGCAACGGGTGAGCTCGTCAGCTTGGCACTCTCGCTATCTTGGGCGCTCATCGAATGGTCTCCCGGTCAGAATTGGATGTATGGATCTTTCGAAGAATCGTATAGGGGCGCTGCTTGACCTCGGAAAAGATCTTCGCAATGTAGATACCCTGCACGCCGATGAAGGAAATGATCAGCCCCGAGAAGAACCAGATCGATGCCACGATGGATGTGTAGCCGTCGGGCGGAGACGAGGCCGAGAAGTAGCGCGACACCAGATACAGGATATAGAACAGCGCGGTCACTGAAATCAGCAGTCCCGAATAGAAGGTGAAGACCAGTGGCAAGCTGCTGAACGACGTCACCGCATTTACGAGGTGACTGACTTTTCTCGATAGCGAATAAGTGGTCGGACTCGAGGAATGCTTCTTCACCACCCGATGCGTTTGCCGAAAGCCCGTGATGATCCAGAGGCCGCCAATGTTTAGTTCGCGTTCGCGGTGCAGCAGAAGGGCATCGACGTAGCGGCGCGTCATCAGGCGTGCGGTGACGATATTGTCGGGTTGCGCAATGCCGGTGAGCAGCCGGAACAGCTTGTAGAAGACCGCGCCCGTCAGCCGTTCGAAGCCGCCGCCCTTGCGCGCCGCCTGTACTCCGTAGACAACGTCGCTCGCGTCCTCGTTCATTTGCCGCCAGAAGGGCTGAAGCCACTCCGGCTCCTCCTCAAGGTCGCTATCGATAAGGAGGACGTGGTCTCCGCGGGCCTCCCCAAGCCCCGTCATCATGGCCTTGTGATGCCCGAAGTTGCGCGACAGGTCGACGACCACAAGATGCGGATCCTGGGCCGTAAGCTGCACTGCGACGTCGAGACTCCGATCGGGAGAACCGTCGTTGACGAGGATGATCTCGTAGTCCTCGCCCACGAGTGAGCGCGCCGCAGCACTGGCGCGGCGGTGGAACTCAACTATGTATGGCTGCGACTGGTAGAGCGTCGCGACGATGGACAGCTTCATTTGCCTACATACCTCATGAAGCCCGGTGCTTCCCGGCCGCAGTTGAACAGAAGGTCCAGCACGGTTACCCCGTGCGTGAATTCGCCCCACAACTGCGGATACTCATGATAAGACGAATAATCGAACCAATGCAGGCCAACCCCCCGCTTCGTGAAGACCGACTCGTCCATGTAGTCCTTCGCGGCCGGACCCGAAAAGTATTCGTCGGCGCCAGCCTGCACGCAGATGTCCGCGAGGCGTTCAGTCTTGCCCTCGCTCAACACATAGTCGGATGAACTGGTGATCCGGGTGGTGATGCCGAGATAGGCGCAGACCGCTTCAATCAAGCCGCGATTCAGCGCAGACAGATGCACCGGGAACGGGGTGGAAAGATAGTACGGCGCGAGCCACCGCGCAATCTCTTCGAAATGCGCTGCACGCCGGTAGTTCTGTTCGAAAGCCTTCCAGTGAAGCGTCGCCCAGTCGGTGCCGTCGATCTCGGTGTCCTTGATCTTTTGCGTGTACTTGCCTTTGACTACGACCGGAACCGTGAGCCATTGGACACCTTGCGGCGTCTTGATCTGATTGCGATTACGCCAATCACGCCGGGTGTATTGCATGTCGTCGTACAGCACGAACTCATCGACAGCCGCGATCAGGTCGAAGTACCCCTTCCAGGGTATGTAGTTGGACTGGACGATGGCGATCTTCTTCAATTCATTTCTCGCTCTGATGATTTCCCGGAGTACTTCTCAAACTAGTTCGAGCGCAACCCAGTCCGTACGCACGGAAAGACCAAAGAAGTTCCGGTCGACCGTGAAGTCAGGATCAGCTAGTTGCGGCCGCTTGCCAACAGCCCTGGGCGCCGAAGCGTTCAAAACGCCCGTCGCCGCCCCATTTCGAGCCGACGTTCTGTCCATTGATCCTGGTGCGCATGCCGTCTCGGATGTCGCCATTTTGCGACGACGGTGAACACGCCCCGCAACACACAATGGTTCAAGCGAATGCCGCCAGAGGCACACCGTCCGCCAGTCAAACCCGTACGTCCCGTCACTAAGACCTTCCGGCCGGCAAATGCTGTTTCGAAATCGCTCGAGCCTTCACGGAAAGAACTCCGCATTGTCCATCGTCGAGGCTTGCAAGTCCTTGCCGGACAACTGCGGTAGGACACCCGTTTCCGGCCACTCGATGCCAAGTTTCGGGTCATCCCAGCGGATGGCGCGCTCGTGCGCGGGCGCATAGTAGTCCGTGGCCTTGTACAAGAAATCCGCCGACTCGCTCAGGACAAGGAAGCCGTGCGCCAAGCCTTCAGGGACCCACAATTGCTTGTGGTTGTCCTCCGTGAGCTCAATGCCGACCCACCGCCCGAAGGTCGGTGACGACTTGCGGATGTCCACGGCCACATCGAACACCGCACCGCGCGCCACGCGCACCAGCTTTCCCTGCGTTTGCTGCACCTGGTAGTGCAGCCCTCGAAGGACGCCCTTCGCCGATCGCGAATGGTTATCTTGAGCAAACTCCACGTGCCGGCCTACAGCCTCATCGAAGGCCTTGCTATTGAAGCTCTCCATGAAGAAGCCTCTTGCATCGCCGAACACCTTCGGCTCGATGACGAGGACATCAGGGATCAAGGTCGGCGTGACCTTCATGAGCGTACCTCGTCATTCAGCAAGTGCTTCAGATACCTGCCGTAGCCACTCTTCTCCAGCGGCCCGGCGAGCTTTTGGAGTTGCTCGGTCGTAATGAATCTGTTGCGCCACGCGATCTCCTCCGGGCAGGCAATCTTCAGTCCTTGCCGGTGCTCCAGAGTTGCAATGAACTGCCCCGCCTCCAGCAAGCTCTCGTGCGTGCCGGTATCCAGCCACGCGTACCCGCGCTGCATGATCTGCACGCTCAACTGATCGAGGCCGAGATACGCCTGGTTGACAGCGGTGATTTCCAGCTCGCCGCGCGCGCTGGGCTTCACTGCCTTGGCGATGTCAACGACCTGGTTATCGTAAAAATACAAGCCCGTCACCGCATAGCTGCTCTTCGGCTTCAACGGCTTTTCTTCGATGCTGCTGGCCTTGCCCTTGGCATCGAACGCCACCACGCCGTAGCGCTCGGGGTCTTGCACGTGGTACGCGAATACCGTCGCACCCGACTGCTTCGCGTCGGCATCGGCGAGCAGATGCACGAGGTCATGCCCGTAGAAGATGTTGTCCCCCAGAACCAGCGCGCTGGGGTTGTTACCTACGAACTTGTCCCCGATGATGAACGCCTGCGCAAGTCCATCCGGACTCGGCTGCACCGCGTACTGCAGGTTCATGCCCCACTGGCTGCCATCGCCCAGCAGTTGCTGGAACCGCGGCGTGTCCTGCGGCGTGCTAATGATCAGGATGTCGCGCATGCCACCCAGCATCAACGTGCTGAGCGGGTAATAAATCATCGGCTTGTCATACACCGGTAGCAGCTGTTTGCTTATCGCCAGCGTTGCGGGGTGCAGCCGGGTGCCCGAGCCCCCGGCGAGAATGATGCCTTTGCGTTGCGTTGTGGTCATGCGTTTCTTCTCGTGTGAATTTACTCTTCAGAGCGTCTCGCGCAGCATGCGCGCAACGCCTTCCTGCCAGGGCGGCAGGCGTAGACCAAAAATGGTCTGCAGTTTGGCGGTGTCGAGGCGCGAGTTGTGTGGCCGTTTCGCTGACGTCGGAAACGCGCTGGTCGGCACAGCTTCGACAGCATCGGGCCCAGCCTTGAGCTCGACGCCGGCCTGTTGCGCTATCTCGAGAACGAAGCGCGCATAGCCGCACCAGGTGGTCTCCCCACCGGCCACCGCGTGATACAGGCCCGCCTTGGAAGGGTCCTGGAAGGTGGCGCGAATCGCATGCGCGGTTATGTCCGCGAGCAGCTCGGCACCTGTCGGCGCACCGAACTGATCGTCGATGACGGTCAGCTTGTCGCGCTCCTTGGCAAGCCGCAGCATGGTCTTTGCGAAGTTGCCGCCGCGCGCAGCAAACACCCAGCTGGTGCGAAAGATCAGGTGCTTGGCACAGTGCGCAGCCACCAGTTGCTCACCCTCGAGTTTTGTGCGGCCATACACGCTGAGGGGTCCGGTGGCGTCGTCTTCCTGCCAGGGCTTGCTGCCGCTGCCGTCGAACACGTAGTCGGTCGAGTAATGCACCATGAGCGCGCCGATCTGCCCGGCGGCTTCGGCCACCACGCCGGGCGAGGTGGCGTTGAGCTTGCGCGCAAAGTCGGGCTCGCTCTCGGCCTTGTCGACGGCCGTGTGTGCGGCCGCATTGACGATCACGTCAGGCCGAACCTTGAGCACGGTCTCGGCAAGCTGCTCCGGACGGCTGAAGTCGGCGTTGAAATCGGTGCTGTCGAAATCGAGCGCCACCAGTTCGCCCAACGGCGCAAGGCTGCGCTGCAGCTCCCAGCCGACCTGTCCGCCCTTGCCCAGCAGCAGCAACTTCATGCGGTCGCCTTTGTCGTGTCGTATTGCTTTTCGACCCATTCGCGGTACGCACCGCTTTGCACGTTGCGCACCCATTCGCCATTGGCGAGGTACCACTCGACGGTCTTGCGGATGCCGGTGTCGAAGGTTTCGGCGGGCTTCCAGCCCAGCTCACGCTCCAGCTTGCGTGCGTCGATGGCGTAGCGCCGGTCGTGGCCGGGGCGATCGGTGACGTAGCTGATCTGTTCCTTGTAGGGCTTGCCGTCTGCGCGCGGGCGCAGTTCGTCGAGCAGCGCACACACGGTGTTCACGATCTCGATGTTGGGCTTCTCGTTCCAGCCGCCGACGTTGTATGTCTCGCCCAGCTTGCCGGCCTCGAGCACGCGGCGGATGGCGCTGCAATGGTCCTTCACGTAGAGCCAGTCGCGCACCTGCATGCCATCGCCGTAAACCGGCAGGGGCTTGCCGACCAGCGCGTTGACGATCATCAGGGGGATGAGCTTCTCGGGAAAGTGGAACGGCCCGTAGTTGTTGGAGCAGTTGGTGGTGACCACCGGCAGGCCGTAGGTGTGGTGCCAGGCGCGCACGAGATGGTCGCTCGCGGCCTTGCTGGCCGAGTAAGGGCTGTTGGGCTCGTATTTGTTCTCTTCGGTAAATGCAGGGTCGGTCTTGGAGAGCGAGCCGTAGACCTCGTCGGTCGACACATGCAGAAAGCGGAAGGCATCCTTTTGCTCGGCCGGCAGCGCGCTCCAGTAGCCGCGCACCGATTCGAGCAGGCGAAAGGTACCAAGCACGTTGGTCTGCACGAAGTCTTCGGGGCCGTGAATGGAGCGGTCGACGTGCGACTCCGCGGCAAAGTTCACGACGGCACGTGGCTTGTGCTCGGCCAGAATGCGATCGACCAGGGCGCTGTCGCCGATGTCGCCCTGCACGAAGATGTGGCTCGGGTTGCCCTTGAGCGATGCAAGCGTCTCGAGATTGCCGGCATAGGTCAGCTTGTCGAGGTTGACGACGGGCTCATCGCTCTGCGCGATCCAGTCGAGTACGAAATTGGCGCCAATGAAGCCTGCGCCGCCGGTTACCAGGATCATGAAGTCCCCTGTTGTTGTCGAACGATCGCCCTCTGGCGAATGAACGGGCGATTATCCCATTGGCCCTCCGCCGGGCCGGATCAATGGTTGGCGCGTTCGCAAGCCCCGCCTACAATCAGCCCACTGCAGGAGAGCGGGCAACCCCGGTTGCCCTACCGAAGGCGCAAACTCCCATAAACGCTCAGGTCGGCCCGACGAAGTTCTCGAAATTTCGGCAAGGGGCCTGTACTGCACCAACTGACACGCCGTCTGGAGAGCCATCACCCCGCGTGATGCACCGAAGGAGCAAACCCGTTGCGGGCGCAGCGGGTGAATCTCTCAGGTACCGAGGACAGGGGGAGCGGCAACTTGGACGGCGGTCGTCCGGTTGCTTGCTATTTATTCAATAGCAAACCTCGCCCGCAGTTCAAGCGCTTCAACCTCAAAGGTATTTGAAATGCGCGTGATCGTTCTTGGCGCCGGCTTGCTCGGTGTTACCTCGGCTTACTACCTCCAGCAACTCGGCCACGAAGTGACCGTTGTCGACCGGCAGGCCACCCCCGCCGCCGAGACCAGTTTTGCCAATGGCGGGCAGATCTCCGTCAGCCATGCCGAACCCTGGGCAAATCCGAGCGCACCGCTCAAGGTGCTGCAGTGGCTCGGCAAGGAAGACGCCCCGCTGCTCTTTCGCATTCGCGCGGACATGCGCCAATGGCTCTGGGGCTTGCAGTTCCTGCGCGAATGCACCCCCGGCCGCACGAAGCACAACATCGAGCAGATCGTGCGCCTGGGCACCTACAGCCGCGAAGTGCTGCAGCAATTGCGGCGCGACACCGGCATCGCCTACGACCAGCGCACGCAAGGCATCCTGCACTTCTATACCACGCAGAAAGAGTTCGACAGCGCTCTTGCGCCCGCCGAGCAGATGCGCGCACTCGGCTGCGAACGGCAAGTCATCTCCGCGGATGAGGCAGTGAAGATCGAGCCCGCCCTGGCCCACATCCGTCCGCAATTGGCCGGCGCCACTTACACGGCAGAAGACGAATCCGGCGACGCCAACCTCTTCGCACGCGAAATGGCACGGCTAGCGGCAGCGGCCGGCGTGAAGTTCCTCATGAGCCACACGGTGACCGCGCTGCGCGAAGCGGGCGGCAGCATCGACCACGTGGAAGCCACCGACAGCGAAGGCCGCTTCCAGCGCATTCGGGGCGATGCCTTCGTGCTCGCGATGGGTTCGTTGAGCCCCCTGTATGCCGCACCGCTGGGTATTCGCCTGCCGATCTATCCGGCCAAAGGCTATTCGGTCACGCTGCCTGTAAAAGACGCGACAAAGGCGCACCAGGTTTCGCTGACCGACGATGAATTCAAGCTGGTGTTCTCGCGCTATACATCGGCATCTGGCGACCGCCTGCGCATTGCCGGAACGGCCGAGCTCAACGGCTACGACCGCGACTTGAACCGCGTGCGCTGCGAAGCGATCGTACGGCGCGTTGAACAACTCTTCCCCGGCGCAGGCGACACCACCCAGGCGCAGTTCTGGACCGGCCTGCGCCCCGCGACGCCGAGCAACGTGCCGTTGATCGGCAAAACGAAGCTGCCCAACCTGTACCTGAACACTGGGCACGGCACTCTCGGCTGGACGCATGCATGCGGCTCGGGCAAGTCGGTGGCGCGGATCGTGAGCGGGCTCGCACCCGAAGTCGATTTCGCGTTTGCCGGGATGCCTGCACCGGCAGCGCGCGTGCTCCAGCCGGCCTGATCAGGCCGGGGCGGCGGGTCAGTCGTTGCCGGTAAACACCGTCAAAACACCCGTATACCCATACAGGTGATGCCGCGCAATTTCACCCGCAGCAAAGAACCCCACCAGCGGCACGTCGCCCAGGGCGTGCCGCACGATCTGCAGCTCGGCGCCCGGTGCGCCGAAGTGCGGCCCGCCGCGTCCTGAGCAACTCACGTACACGGCGCCGGCGATGCGGCGCGCCGGGTGCGGCGCTGCTTCGGCCTCCCCGGCCGCCACGGCGCGCGCGGTGGCCAGGGTCTGCTCTTCAGGCTCCAGCTCTTCGCGGATTTCCGCGCAGATGCGCATCAGGTCGGCGCGAGCGGCCTGGGCATTGCGCCGACAGAAGGTCAGGCGCATGCCGGCCTCGGCCACGTCGGCAATGGCGATGCCGCGCCGCGTGGGGTCCAGGCCGATGATGTGGCGCACCAGCACGTCGGCACCGAGGTCGCCGGTGCGGCGAATGCCGTCGCTGCCCGCATCGGCCAGGCCCACCAGGGTGGCGCGCACGGCATCGATGGCTTCTTGCGGGCGCTCCAGCGACACCTGCAGGTCAGCCAGCAGCACGTCGAGCGCGGGCTCACCATCGAGCTTGAGCAGCAGGTTGCCGTCGGCTTCGGTGATCTCGCGCTCGCGCCCCCCGCCGGAGCGCAGCGGCTGGCAGCCTTGCGTGACGCGCGACACCAGCCGCACGCCCTCGCCGAACACCACGCCAGACAAACCTCCCGAGAACACGCCGCCCGCGGCGCCGTGGCCGCGGATGTTTCCGTTGCCGCCGACTGCAAACTGCAAGGCGCCCGCACGGCCCGACGAGAGGCCGCCGAACAGATAGCCGGTGTCGGTGCGGCCCGCCATCTCGCCGATCAGTTCGGTGAGGTCGGGGGTGGCGGGGTCCGCGTGCACGAGCGCCGTATGCGCCTCGAAACCGCTCATTTCGGAGTTGCCCAGCGGCGCAACGCCGGAGAACACGCGGTACTGATCGCTCGGCAGCGCGCAGAGCATCAGGCTCAGGCCGGGCTCGTCGAAGTATTCGGCATTGTTGGCCGACACACCGATGCCGACGGTGCCGGACCAGTCGGTCACCTCCGGAAGCTCGGCGCTCAGGTGGTCGAGGATGTCTTGCGCGTCCGACGCGTAGTGGTCGGTGATGTAGAGCAGCCCGAGCGTCGGCGCCGAGGCGTAGTCGGGCAGCGCCATCTGGGCGCGCAACTGGGCCAGCACAAGGCCGGCCGCCATGCGCCATTGCGGATGGGTGGCGTGACCGGAGGGAAACAAATTCATGATGCGTGCCAACCCGTTCTCTTCAAGATGTGTGTACGTATGACGTCAGCGCCGTCCGGTCGTTCGCTTTCGCGCGGCGGTCGGCGCCTTCTTTTTGGCGGCAGTTGCTGTTGTCGCCTTCCTTGCTGCCGGTTTTGACGCGGCGGGAGCGGCGGCCGGCGCCGGCACCTTGATCTGGGCCGCGTCGTGCAGGGCCGATGTGGCGATCTGCTGGAACTGCTCGGTCAGCGAACCCCACCATTGCATCGGATCGATCACGCCACCGTCGCCGCCCGATGCGGAAGCAGCCGAGGCCGGCTTGCTGCGGGCTTTTTTGGCGGGTGCCGGCGTTTCCTCCTCCGCCTCGACTTGTGGCTCAGGCTCCGCCGGCGGGGCAGCAACCGGCGCAGCCGGAGCCGCCTGCTTGGTGAACGCGCTCGCGATATCTTCCATCCGCACGTTCATGCCGCGCAAGGTCGAAAGTGTCATCTTTTGCACCTCGAGCGCCTGGATGGTCGCCTTGAGCGCATGGCCGTTCTGCTCGAGCCAATATTGCACTGTCTTGAGCTCCTGGATGCGCTTGTCGACCTCTTCCACGCTGAGCGTGGGCGCTACCCAGCTGGCAAGGCTCGGCAAACCGGGCACGGCGCTCGTGGCAGCGCCCGATCCGGCGGCGGCACCGCCTGCGAGATTCTTCAGAAAGTCGAATCCGGGGACAAATTGACTGAAGTCAAAAGGCTGGCTGGCGTTGCTCATGCAGGGGTCTCCGGGTTGGGTTTTCTTGTGATGCCAGCTTACTCCAACGCACCGGCGATTTGGGCCTGAGGCCCTCGCGTTTACCTGCCCGGAGCTGTCACAGCTCCGCACGGACCTTGCTGAACACCTTCCAGAAAGCGGCGTCCTGCGAGGTCGCGAAGTTGATGCGCATCATCGTGCTCGGCGGCCGTCGCGCATGAAAGAGCGAGCCCGGCGCGAGCAGGTAGCCCTGGTCGAGCATGCGCTGGGTGAGCGCGTCGGTGTCCACGCCGGTATCGACCCAGCCGAACAGCCCCGCAGGTTCCGAGGCGAAGGTGCAGCCGTGCGCCATGGCCAGCTTGACCGCACGGCTGCGCGCACCGTCGAGCCGGATGCGTATGCGATCGGCATGCCGGCGCAATTGCCCCTGGTCGATGCACCATGACAGCGCCCGCTCGAACAGCGTGGGCGTGGTCAGCGTGGCCAGCAGCTTGGTTTCGAGCAATCGCTCCTTCAACTCGGGCGATGCGGCCAGAAAGCCGATACGCCAGTTGGGCGCAAGGATCTTTGCGAACCCGCTCACGTAGATGGTGCGCTGCAGCCCGTCGAGCGCGCTGAGCCGCGTGGCGTGCTCGGGCGCGAGATGGCTGTAGGTGTCGTCCTCGACGATGTGGAAGTCGTGCTCGTTGGCCAGCTTCAGCACACGGTGCGCGCTGCCCGGCGTCAGGCTGTAGCCGGTCGGGTTATGCAGCACGCTCACACTCACGAACAGTTTTGGGCTGTGCAGCGCGCAGTACTGCGCCATCACTTCCAGGTCGGGTCCGTCGGCGCGGCGCGGCACCGGCAAGATGCGCATCCCCAGCGCCTCGAGCCGTGCGAATTCGAGCGCCCACCCGGGCTCTTCCACCATGACCGGATCGCCCGCGCGCAGCAGCGTGCGGCTCACGATGTCCAGCGCATGGGTAGCGCCGACGGTCGTCACGATCTGGTCGGGCGCCGCCGGCACGTTGATGCCCACGAGCTTGTTCGACAGGCTGCGCCGCAAGGCGGCATCGCCCGAGGGTTCGCCGTACTGGAGCGAGAGCTCCTGCAGCGCGGCTGTATTGGTCATGCGGCGCACCGCGGTCGGCATGAAGGTCGACGACATCCAGTCCGGCGGAAACACGCCCATGCCCGGCTGCGGCTTGTCGCTTGGCCTGTGGAACATGCTGCGGATGAGCGAACTCGCATCGGCCGGTACACGCGACGCCATCATCTGCGCGACCATGGGCGCCGCATTGGCCGGGCGCCCCTCCGGCGCGGGCGCCGCATCGCGCACATAGAAGCCGCGCTGCCGGCGCGCCTCGACCAGGCCCTGTGCCAGCAGCTGGTCGTAGGCGGCCACCACCGTATAGGGGCTCACGCCCTGCTGGCGCGCGCATTCGCGCACCGAGGGCAGGCGCGCGCCGGGCGGCAGCAGCCGGGTGCGAATGCGCTCTGCCAGCCGGTCGGCCAATTGCCCTGTGAGCGACTGGGTGGAGGTTCGTGTCAGCATCGGCCTTGCGCTTCTGTGTCGAGTGGCAGGCCAATACAGTTTTCAAATATGTTTGATCAACTGTATTGGAACTGTAATGGTCTCAAAGTTTAGAGTGTATGCAATGAACTGGCAAGAATTCACCGCGCTGCTGGTGCTGGCCACGGCGATGAGCTTCTCGCCCGGCCCCAACACCACGCTCTCCACCGCCTTGGCCGCAAACGGCGGCCTGCCGCGCGCCATGCGTTTTGTCGTGGCGGTTCCCGTGGGCTGGACGCTGCTGCTGGTGCTGTGCGCGGCCGGTATCGGCGCGCTGGTGGTGGCAGTGCCGTCGCTGCGCCTGGCCATCAAGGCGCTCGGCGTGGGTTACCTGCTGTGGCTCGCCTACAAGCTGAGCGGCAGCGGAACGCTCGGTCGTGCAGACGGCGCCAATCTCGATATCGGCTTTGGGCAGGGCGTGATGCTGCAGTTCGTCAACATCAAGGCCTGGCTGCTCGCCCTCACGCTGGTCGCCGGCTGGATTGCAGGGCAACCCGACCAGCTCGGCCGCTTCGCCATCGTCGCGCCGGTGATGCTGGTCTACGCCTTCATCAGCAACTTCACTTATGCACTGGTCGGCGCGCTGCTGCGCGAATGGCTCTCCAAGGGCAAGCGCCTGCTGTGGTTCAACCGCGCGATGGGGCTGGTGCTGGTGCTCACGGCCTGGTGGATGCTGAGCGTATGACCGGCCGGCTCACGATCAAGGACGAAACCCTGGGCATGTGGCTGGGCGTGATCGGCGTGGCGCTTTTCGCCGTCACCCTGCCGATGACGCGGCTGGCCACCGGCACGCAAGACGCGCCGCAGCTTTCGCCGTGGTTCGTCACGCTGGGCCGCGCCGCATTGGCCGGTGTTCTCTCGACCATCTTCCTGCTCGCCACGCGATCGCCCCGGCCCGCGCCGCACCAGTGGAAGCCGCTCGGCATGGCGGTGCTCGGCAATGTGATCGGCTATCCGCTGCTGCTGGGCTATGCCTTGCGCGTGGTCACGGCCAGCCATGCGGCCGTGGTCACCGCGCTGCTGCCGCTGGTGACCGCCGCGGTCGCAGCCCTGGTGCTGCACCAGCGCGCACGGCTCGGCTTCTGGCTCTGTGCCGTTGCAGGCAGCGTGCTGGTGGTGCTGTTCTCCGTGTTGCGAGCGAGCCAGAGCGGACACGGATTCGGTTTCGAATGGGCCGATCTGCTGCTGGTCGGCGCGGTCATCGCGGCTTCGTTCGGCTACATCTACGGCGCGCAGGTCACGCCGTCGCTCGGCGCGGAGCGCGTGATCTGCTGGGTGTGCGTGATGGCGCTGCCTGTCACGTTGCCGGCCACGTTGCTCCTGTGGCCGCAGGAACCCATCGCCACCACCGCTTGGGCGGGCTTCGTCTATGTCGGCGTGTTCTCGATGTGGATCGGCTTCTTCGCCTGGTACCGCGGGCTTGCAATGGGCGGCGCACTGCGTGTGAGCCAGACCCAGCTGCTGCAGCCTTTTCTGTCGATACTTGCCTCCATTCCGTTGCTGGGCGAGCCGCTCGATGTCGTGACCCTCGGTTTTGCCGCCGCAGTGGTCTGCACCGTGGTGCTCGGCAAGCGCCTTTCGCAATCGCAGGCCGCTCCTGCCGTTTCGCCGCGTTCAGCGCGCGCCGAACAATCCTGAAAATTCGCCCCTCACCTCACCCGCCTGAAAGAAGAATCATGAACTGGAAACTCGCCGCCCGCGCCGCCAAGATGAACCCGTCGGTGCTGCGCGAAATCCTCAAGGTCACCGAGCGCCCCGGCATCATCAGCCTGGCCGGCGGCCTGCCCTCGCCCAAGACCTTCCCTATCCAGGCCTTTGCCGACGCCTGCGCCGAGCTGCTGCACAAGGACGGCCAGGCAGCCCTGCAATACGCCGCGAGCGAAGGCTATGCGCCGCTGCGCCAGGCCGTGGCCGACATGCTGCCGTGGAACGTCGACCCTGCGCAGGTGCTCATCACCACCGGTTCGCAGCAGGGCCTGGATCTTGTCGCCAAGGTGCTGCTCGACCCGGGCAGCAAGGTGCTGGTCGAAACGCCCACCTACCTTGGCGCGCTGCAGGCCTTCGGTCCGATGGAGCCTGAGCCCGTGAGCGTGGCAAGCGACGACGACGGCGTGATCGTCGAAGACCTGGTGGCCAAGGCAAAGGATGCGCGCTTCATCTACCTGCTGCCCAATTTCCAGAACCCCACCGGCCGCACCATGACCGAAGAGCGCCGCGCGGCGGTCTCGGCCGCGGCTGCCGCTGCGGGCCTGCCGATCGTCGAGGACAACCCCTACGGCGAACTGTGGTTCGACGAAGCGCCGCCGCTGCCGCTGACCGCGCGCAACCCCGAAGGCTGCATCTACCTGGGCTCGTTCTCGAAGGTGCTGGCACCCGGCTTGCGCCTGGGCTTTCTGGTCGCGCCAAAGGCCGTCTATCCCAAGCTGCTGCAGGCCAAGCAGGCGGTCGACCTGCACACGCCCATCTTCACGCAACGCATGGTTTCGGCGGTGATGAAAGACAACTTCCTCGACAGCCACGTGCCCACCATCCGCGCGCTCTACAAGCGCCAGCGCGACGCGATGATCGCCGCGCTCACGCGCGAGATGGCCGGCCTGGACGTGAAGTTCAACGCACCCAAGGGCGGCATGTTCCTGTGGGCGCGCATGCCCGAGGGCATCGACACCGTGGCGCTGCTGCCCAAGGCGGTGGAGCGCAACGTTGCCTTCGTTCCGGGCGCGCCGTTCTACGCGGGCCAGGGCGATCCGCGCACGCTGCGCCTGTCGTTCGTCACGGCCAGCGTCGAAGAGATCGACGTCGCCATCGCTGCGCTGGCAGCGGCACTGCGCGAAGAACTGGCGCTGCTGGCCGAACGCAAGCTCGCGCCCGAACCCGTCTGAGCCGCCATACACGCCATACACAGAGGCACCACCATGCACATTGCCATACTGACCTTCGACGGCTTCAACGAACTCGATTCGCTGGTGGCGCTCGGGGTGCTCAACCGCATCAAGAAGCCGGGCTGGCGCGTGACGCTGTCCGCGCCCAGCGCCACGGTCACCTCGATGAACGGCGTGACCGTGCATGCGAGCTCCACGCTCGAAGCCGCCACCGAGGCCGAGGCGGTGCTCGTCGGCAGCGGCATCCGCACGCGAGAGATCGCGGCCGATCCCGCCATCATGAGCGTGCTGCGCCGCCTCGACGCCAAGCGGCAGCTGATCGGCGCGCAATGCTCGGGCACCCTGCTGCTCGCCAAGCTGGGCCTGCTGGGTGCGGTGCCCGCATGCACCGACCTCACGACCAAGCCGTGGGTGCAGGAGGCCGGCGTCGAGGTGCTCAACCAGCCTTTCTTCGCGAGCGGCAATGTGGCCACCGCCGGCGGATGCCTGTCGGCGCCCTACCTCGCGGCATGGCTCATCGCGCGCAGCGAAGGCGTCGAGGCTGCGAAGAGTGCGTTGCACTATGTCGCGCCGGTGGGCGAGAAGGACGACTACGTGGCACGGGCCATGCGCAACATCGAGCCGTACCTCCCGCAGGTTGCGGCAACCGCGACAGCCTGAAGACGCATTGCCGTTCACACCATGATCAGCTTCGCCACGCTCGCGCTATTCCTCCTCGCCGTTCTCGCGCTGTTCCTGTCGCCCGGGCCGAACATGGCCTTCGTGCTCTCGCACGGCGTGGCGCACGGGCCGCGCGGCGGGTTTGCGGCGGCGCTCGGCATTTCGTCGGCCGACCTGGTGCACACGCTTTTTGCCGCCACCGGCGTCACCGCGCTGGTGGCGGCATGGCCTCCTTCCTTCGACCTGCTGCGCTATGCAGGCGCGCTGTACCTGCTGTGGCTGGCAATGCAATCGCTGCGCAGCAGCAACGGCGGATTGCCCGGCGGCACACGCGCGCAGCCCTCCGCCTTCGGACGCATCGTGCGCATGGCCTTTTTCAACAACCTGGTCAATCCGAAGGCACTGCTGTTCTTCATGGTGTTCCTGCCGCAATTCGTCGACCCGGCGCGCGGCAGCGTGCCCTTGCAACTGGTGCAGCTCGGCGTCATGCTCTCGGCTGCCGCGCTCGCATTCAACACGCTGCTCGGCGCATGCAGCGGGCAAGTAGGCCGCTGGCTGCAGCGCCGCCCGGGGGCTGAAAGATTCCAGCGCGGCCTGCTGGCGCTGGTGATGGTCGGCCTGGCAATTCGCCTGCTGCTGCTCGACCGTCCTTCCATGCCTTCTGCCCTGTCCGCCACACCTGCTCAAGGAAGCTGAACACCATGCTCAACATCTGGGGCCGCATCAGTTCGATCAACGTGCGCAAAGTCGTCTGGTGCGCGCAAGAACTCGGGCTCGACTTTCAACGCACCGAAGCCGGCGGCCGTTTCGGCGTGGTGCAAACGCCCGAATACCTGGCTCTCAACCCGAACGCGATGGTGCCCACCATCGACGACGGCGAAGGCAGCGAGCGCGTCACGCTCTGGGAATCGAACGTGATCGTGCGCTACCTGTGCGCCAAGCATTCGCACGGCAAGTTCTACCCAAGTGAACTGGCGGCGCGCTTCGACGCCGAACGCTGGATGGACTGGCAGCAGACCACGCTCAACCGCGCCAGCCGCGACGCCTTCGTGCAATGGGTGCGTACAGTGCCGGCCGAGCGCGAACCCGCGCTCATCGCAGCGTCGGTGCGCGCGAGCGAAGCCCTGTTCGCGATGCTCGACGCGCACCTTGCACGCCAGCCCTTCATGGCGGGCGACCGCTTCACCATGGCCGACATTCCCATCGGCTGCGAAGCGCACCGCTGGTTCGGCCTGCCGCCGGCCGAATACCAGCGCCCCAGCTGGCCGAACCTCGAACGCTGGTACGGCGAACTCCTCTCCCGTCCGGGCACGCGCGGCGTGCTCGATCTCCCGCTCGAATGACACCCATGAAACCCCGCCCGTTCAAACAAGTCGACGTCTTCACCGCAACGCCCTACCTCGGCAATCCGCTTGCCGTGGTGCTCGACGGCTCCGGTCTGGACGACGCCGCCATGCAGCGCTTCGCGCAGTGGACCAACCTGTCGGAAACCACCTTCCTGCTGCCGCCGACCGAGCCCACGGCCGACTACCGCGTGCGCATCTTCACGCCGGGCGGCGAGCTGCCTTTCGCGGGCCACCCGACCATCGGCAGCTGCCATGCCTGGCTGCAGGCCGGCGGCAAGCCCAAGGCGGCGGGCCGCGTCGTGCAGCAGTGCGCGGCGGGCTTGGTGCCGCTGCGCCTGGAAGGCGAGCGCCTGGCTTTCTCGGCTCCGCCGCTCAAGCGCAGTGCGCCCAGCCCCACGCTGTTGGCCAAGGTGGCCGGCGCGCTGGGCTTGAAGGCGCAGCAGATCGTCGCGGCCCAGGTGCTGGACAACGGCCCGGTCTGGTTCGGCCTGCTGCTCAGTGATGCGGACACCGTGCTGCGGCTCGTGCCCGACCATCGAATGCTCAAGGAACTGGGTGTCAAGGCCGGCGTGGCGGGTGTGCCCGGGGCAGAGGGTTCGTCGATGCTCATCGGCCGTTCGAACCGTGAGGCGCGCGCCTTCGGCGGCAAGGCTCAGGCCGCGGAAGGCGGCGGGCAGAAGATCGACCTGGAGGTGCGCGCGTTCGCAGCGCCCATCGGCGTCGAGGAAGATCCCGTCACCGGCAGCCTCAACGCCGGCCTTGCCGAATGGCTGATTGCCGACGGCCACATGCCCGCGCGCTATGTGGCTGCGCAGGGCCAGTGCCTTGGCCGCGCCGGGCGCGTGTACATCGAGCGCGACAGCGACGGCATGGTGTGGGTCGGCGGCGACGCCGTGACCTGCATCGACGGCCAGGTCACGTTGTAGGGGGCAAGGCACCATGGCCGCACAACTCGACCACCTGGTGATCGCCGCCGCCTCGCTGGCCGAAGGCGTGGCGTGGTGCGAAGCCACCCTGGGCGTGACGCCGGGCCCCGGCGGCGCGCACCCGCTGATGGGCACGCACAACCGGCTGCTGAACATCGCGAGCGACGCCTTCCCGCAGGCGTACCTGGAAATCATTGCCATCGAACCCGGCAAGAGGCCTTCGCGCCCCGGCACGCGCCGCTGGTTCGACCTTGACGATGCGGTGCTGCAGGCAGGCTTGGTGCGGCGCGGGCCGCGGCTGGTTCACTTCGTTGCGCGGGTGCCCAATGCGCAGGCGACGCTGCAGGCGCTGGCGCACGACGAGCGCGCCCACATCGATCGCGGCCACCTGCTCGAAGCCTCGCGCGACACGCCCGCCGGCCGGCTCGAGTGGCAGATCACGGTGCGCGACGACGGCCAGCGGCTCTTCTACGGCGCGCTGCCCACGCTGATCCAATGGGGCCCGGTGCATCCGACCGATGCCATGCCGGCCTCCGGCCTTGCACTGCAATCGCTGCAGGCCACGCACCCGCGCGCGGCCGACCTGGCCGCGGCGCTGTCCACCATCGGCATGGCCGACATGGCCGTGCAGCCCGGTGCTCCCAATCTCGTGGCCGTGCTCGACACGCCGCGCGGCCCCGTCACGCTTCAATCCGAAGGACTCTGACCGTCATGCTGACCCTGACCGAAATCGCCTGGTTCGCGCTCGCCGCCGTATTGCTCGCGCTCACGCCCGGGCCGAACATGATCTATTGCGTGTCGCGCACGCTCATCCAGGGTCGCCGCGCGGGGCTCATCTCGCTCGGCGGCGTGCTGACGGCCTTTCTGGTGCACCTGTTTGCCGCCGCACTCGGGCTCACCGCACTGCTGCTGGCCGTGCCGCTCGCGTTCGACGCCATTCGCCTTGCCGGCGCGGCTTATCTGCTGTGGCTTGCGTGGCAGGCGGTCAAGCCCGGCGGCGATGCGCCCTTCGCGGCACGCGCGCTGCCAGCCGACCGGCCGGGCAAGTTGTTCCGCATGGGCTTCATCACCAACCTGCTGAACCCGAAGGTGGCGATGTTCTACCTTTCGTTCTTTCCGCAGTTCATCCACCCCGAGCGCGGCTCGGTGCTGCTGCAGAGCATTCAGCTGGGCGCCGCGCAAATCGCCAGCAGCGCCGCGGTCAACACCGTCACCATCTTCGGCGCCGCGAGCATCACGGCCGTGCTGTCGCAAAGTGCCGGCTGGCTGCGCGCGCAGCGCTACATCATGGGCAGCGTGCTGGCGGCGCTGGCGGTGCGGGTCGCGCTGACCGAACGCAAGTAAAGGCCGCTCGTGAGATTCACCCGCGAAGAAATCGAATCCGCGCAGCGCACCGTCGCCGCCGCCATGCCGCCCACCCCGCAGTACGCGTGGCCGCTGCTCGCGCAACGTCTCGGCGCCGCGGTGTGGGCCAAGCACGAAAACCACACGCCGGCCGGGGCATTCAAGATTCGCGGCGGGCTGACCTACTTCGAGACCCTGGCGCGCGAGCAACCCGCCGTGCGCCATGCCATCAGTGCCACGCGCGGAAATCACGGCCAGTCGGTCGGCTTTGCGGCGCGGCGCCACGGGCTCGCGGCCACCATCGTGGTGCCGCACGGCAACTCGCTCGAAAAGAACGCCGCAATGCGCGCGCTGGGCGTACAGCTGGTCGAGCATGGCGAAGACTTTCAGGAGGCGGCGGAGCATGCCGCCATGCTCGCCGAGCGAGACGGCATGCATCGGGTCCCATCGTTCCACCGCGAGCTGGTGCGAGGCGTGTCGACGGCGTATGTCGAATTCTTCAGCGCACTGGAGAGCGCTCCGCCCGACGTGCTCTTCGTGCCGATCGGCCTTGGTTCCGGCTTTGCCGCAGCGGCTGCGGCGCGGGCCCATTGCGGCGTGTCGACCAGGCTCATCGGCGTGGTGTCGGCCCATGCCACGGCCTACCGCGACTCGTTCCGCGCGGGGCGGCCCATCGAATCGCCCGCCAGCACACGGCTTGCCGACGGCATGGCCTGCCGCACGCCGGTGCCCGAGTCGGTGGAGGTGATCCTGCGCGAGGCCGACGACGTGATCACCGTTACCGACGACGAGGTTGCCGAGGCCATGCGCATTCTCTTCAGCGACACGCACAACGTCGCCGAGGGCGCGGGCGCGGCGGCGCTCGCGGGGGCGTTGCAGCAGCAGGAGCGCTGGCGTGGCAAGACGGTCGGCATTTGCGTGAGCGGCGGCAATGTCGATTCGGAGATGTTCGCGGGGGTGCTAGGGCGGGGTGGCGTGCGGACCTAGAGGTTCTTGCGTTCTTCGCGCTGCCGTTTGGGGCGCTGCTGTTCAGGGCGAGTGCAAAGGCCACCGGGTACTCCCCTCCGCGAATGTCCCCCGGGGCTGCGCCCCTCCTCCTTTGGGCTGCGCCCCTCCTCCTTTATTTCGCTGCGGGGAGCACCCGATGCCCTGTGCACTTGGGCACGCTGCTGGTGTACCGCTGATCAACGACCGCTCTTTACAACGCACCCGCTGGCGGGGTGCCTTGCGCAGCGAAACAAAGGAGGAGGGGCGGAAGCCCGCAGGCCGGGGGACATTCGCGGAGAAAGGTACCCCGTCGGCGGGTGCGCCGCCCTGAATAAGGCAGCCAAGCAAGCGAACCAATGACTAAGGCAGCGGCCCAGTCTTGGCCGTATCCAACGGCAGCCGAGACACCTCAGCCAACAACAACGCCAACTGCTCCGCAGCCGCATCGACAACAGCCTGCCCACGCGCAGCAGTCGCCGCGGCCGCATTGCCCGCCGCGCCTTGCGGGTTGTAGTCCTCCATGGCCCAGCCGAGCTTCGCGCTCTTGCCGTTGCCGAGGATGGCGTAGTCCGCTGCGCGCTGCTCGGAGGTGGAGCGGAAGTTCTTCGCCTCGGCCATGCGCACCTGCTGCGGCGCAAGCGCCAGCATCATCGATGTTTCGATATCGCCCGCATGCACGCCAAAGCGGTGCTCGCCGGCGCCGAACTGCGCGCCCGCATCGCCCAGCGGAAGGTTGAACCAACTCACGCTGTAGACGATGAGGCCGTGCTCCGCGCGCAGCTCGCGCGCCACGATGTCCATTGCACCCACGTGCCCGCCGTGTGCGTTGAACAGCACCAGCTTCTTCACGCCGGCCCGCGCCACGCCGGCGCCGATTTCCTTCCACATGCGGATCACTGTTTCGGCCGACAGCGTGAGCGTGCCCGCAAAGCGCGCGTGCTCGGGGCTCAGGCCGATCTGCTGCGTCGGCAAGAACAGCACCGGAAGATCGGCCGGCAGCAGCGGCAGCGACGCGGCCACGATGCCGCCGGCCAGCACGGTGTCCACGCCCAGCGGCAGGTGCGGGCCGTGCTGTTCGGTCGCGCCGAGCGGCAGCACCGCCACGGTGGCTGCCACATCGAGCGCGGCAAAGTCGCGCGTTGTCAGTTGAGACCAGTAGCGGGGCAGGGATACCGAGGATGCGTTCATCCGCCGATCTTAGAGCGGTGATTCAATCCACGCGACCCCGCGCCGCGCGGCGTTCTTTCTTTCTATTCACGATTCAAGTCAAGGACTCTCACATGGATCTCCAGCTCCAGGACCGGCACGTTCTCATTACCGGCGGCAGCAAGGGCATTGGCCTGGCCTGCGCGCTCGGTTTCTTGCGCGAGGGCGCGCGCGTGAGCCTGGTCTCGCGCGACCTGAAGAACCTGGAGCAAGGACGCAAGACGCTTGTCGAGGCGTTTGCAGAAGCCGAAGGCCGGGTGTCGGTACATGCCGCCGACCTCAAGGACCCGGCTGGCGCCGTGGCCGCGCTCGATGCCGCCGAGCAGGCTTTTGGCCCGGTCGACGTGCTGGTGAATTCCGCGGGCGCCGCGCGCCGTACGCCGCCCGACGAGTTGAACGCCGCCGCCTGGCATGACGCCATGGACGCCAAGTATTTCACCTACATCCACATGATCGATCCGGTGGTCAAGCGCATGGGCCAGCGCGGCCAGGGCGCCATCGTCAACGTGATCGGCCAGGGCGGCAAGGTGGCGAGCCCCGTCCACATGGCGGGCGGCGCGGCCAACGCAGCGCTCATGCTGGTGAGTGCCGGCATGGCGTCGGCCTATGCGGCCAAAGGCGTTCGGGTGAATGCGGTGAACCCCGGCCTCACGCTGACCGAGCGGCTGCAGGAAGGCCTGAAGGCAGATGCAAAGCTGCAAGGCATCGGCAGCGATGAAGCGCTGCAGCGCGCCAAGGCAAGGCTGCCGCTCGGCCGCATTGCGGCGCCCGAAGAAATTGCGAACGCCGTGGTGTTTCTCGCATCGCCGAAGGCGAGCTACATCACCGGCGCCATCGTGGCGATGGACGGCGCCGTCACGCCGATGATCTAGCCGGGCATCGGCGCCAGCGCGTCGAACTTGGCAGCCAGAAAATCCACCAGCGCCCGCACGCGCGCCGGCACAAAGCGCCCGCTCGGCAGCAGTGCGTGCAGCGGATAGGGCTCGGTGTCCCACTCGGGCAGCAGGCGCACCAGCGTGCCCTTGCGCAGGTCGTCCCGCACATCGAGTGCCGACTTCAGCACGATGCCCCGCCCCGCCACGGCCCACTCGCGCGCGAGCGATGCGTCGTCCACGCTGCGGTCGCCCTTCACCCGCACCTCAGTCCATTGGCCGTTCTGTGCAAAACGCCAGGTGCGGTGGCGGCGCCCGCCGCGGTCGAAGGTGAGGCAGTTGTGGTGCACCAGGTCTTGCGGCGTCTTGGGCGCGGCATGGCGGCGCAGGTAGCCGGGCGATGCGGTGAGCAGCGGGCTGGTCAGCGCAAAGGGCCGTGCCACAAGGCGTGAATCGGCCAGCGCCCCGTAGCGCAGCGCCACGTCGACCTCGTCGCGAGTCACATCGAGCAGCCGGTCGCCGACCGAAAGCGACAGCTGCACGCCCGGATGCAGCGCCAGGAACTCGTCGAACCAGGGCAGCAGCGTGCTGCGCGTGAGGTCCGAAGGAGCCGCCACGCGCAAGGTGCCGACCAACTCGCCGCGGTCGGCCGTGACCAGCGATTCGCCTTCGTCCAGCAGCTCGAAAGCGCGAACGGCGTAGTCGAGCAGCGTCTGGCCTTGCGACGTCAGGCGCATGGCGCGGGTCGATCGCTCGAACAGCCGCGCGCCCAGCTGTGTTTCCAGCCGCTTGAGCGTCGCGCTCGCGGCAGCGGGCGTCATGCCCAGCGCATGCGCGGCGGCCGTAAGGGTACCGCCGCGGGCGGTCTGAACCAGCACTTGCAAGTCCGAGAGATTTTCAATTTTCATTTGAAGGTGTTGCTTCAACGGGCATTCTTATCAAATTTCATTTGCCATCCTACAGTCGAGCCATCGTTCAAGAAAGGTCCTTCGACATGAAAGCCATCGGTTACTACCAGTCCCTTCCCATCGACCACCCCGAGTCGCTGCAGGACATCGAATTGCCCACGCCCGAGGTCGGCCCGCGCGACCTGCTGGTGCGCGTCAAGGCCGTCTCGGTCAATCCGGTCGACACCAAGGTGCGCAAGAACATGGCGCCCGAAGCCGGCCAGGCCAAGGTGCTGGGCTGGGACGCCGTAGGCACGGTCGAGGCCATTGGCACCGGGGTGAAGAACTTCAAGGTCGGCGACCGGGTGTACTACGCCGGCTCCATCGTCCGGTCCGGAACCAATGCGGAACTGCATGCGGTCGACGAACGCATTGCGGCCCTTGCGCCCAAGAGCCTCGACGATGCGCAGGCCGCGGCACTGCCGCTGACCACCATCACCGCGTACGAACTGCTGTTCGACCGCCTCAAGGTGCCGAAGGGCGGCGGCGCGGGGCAGACGCTGCTGGTTACCGGCGGCGCCGGCGGCGTCGGTTCGATCCTGATCCAGCTCGCGCGCCAGCTCACGCAACTGCGTGTGGTGGCCACGGCTTCGCGCGCCGAGACGCGGGCGTGGTGCCTGGCGCTGGGCGCGCACGCGGTCATCGATCATTCGAAGCCGCTCGCGGCCGAGCTCAAGGCGGCGGGTATCGGCGAGGTCGAAATGGTTGCAAGCCTCACGCAGACCGGCCAGCACTACGCGCAGATCATCGAAAGCCTCAAGCCCCAGGGCCAACTGGCGGTGATCGACGACTTGCCGGCGCTCGACGCGATGCCGCTCAAGACCAAGTGCATTTCGCTGCACTGGGAAATGATGTTTGCGCGCTCGCGCTTCGAAACGCCCGATATCGCCGAGCAAGGCGCGCTGCTGGCCGAAGTGGCAGCATTGGTCGACGCGGGCCGCATCCGCACCACGGCAAACGCGAGCTTCGGCACCATCAACGCGGCCAACCTCCGCAAGGCGCATGCGCTGATCGAAAGCGGCACCGCGCAGGGCAAGGTGGTGCTCGCGGGGTTCTGAGCACAATCGGCCGCATGGCCGAAAGCATCACCCAGCCCCCGATCGAGTTCGAAACCCCGCGGCTTCGCCTGCGGCAGTGGCGCGAGAGCGATCTCGCGCCCTTTGCCGCGCTCGCGGCCGACGCGGAAGTCATGGCATTTCTCCTGCCGCTTCCCACGCGGGCCGACAGCGATGCAATGGCCGAACGCCTGAAGGCGCGCATCGACGAGAACGGCTGGGGCTTGTGGGCCGTCGAGCACAAGGACTCGGGCGAATTCGCCGGCTTCACGGGCCTGAACGTGCCGCTGGCCGCGCTGCCCTTCTCACCGTGCGTGGAGATCGGCTGGCGCTTCGGCAGAAAGTGGTGGGGCCAGGGGCTCGCGAGCGAGGCTGCGCGCGGCGCGCTGCAGGTCGGTTTCGAACGGCTCGGCTTCGACGAGATCGTGGCGTTCACGGCCGTCGGCAACCTTCGGTCGGCCGCCGTGATGGAACGCATCGGCATGCATGAGGACGAGGCAGGCGCCTTCGACCACCCTGCCGTGCCCGAGGGGCACCCGCTGCGCCGGCACCGGCTCTACCGCATCAGCCGCGCCACGCAACAACGCCGGTGAGCGCGAACTCCGCCCGCGCAGCTACTTTGCAGCCGACACGCGCCAGACCACGTTGCCCACGTCGTCGGCCACCAGCAGCGCGCCGCTCTTGTCGAGTGCCACGCCCACAGGCCGGCCCTGCGCCTTTTCGTCGGCCGAGAGAAAACCGGTCAGCACATCGACCGGAGGCCCGCTCGGCTTGCCGCCGGTGAAGGGCACGAACACCACCTTGTAGCCCGACTTCGGCTTGCGGTTCCACGAGCCGTGCTCGCCGACGAAAGCGCCGCTTGCAAATTGCGGCGGCATGCCCCTGCCGTCCGAAAAGACGAGGCCGAGCGGTGCCACATGCGAGCCCAGCGCATAGTCGGGTGCGACGGCCTTGGCGACCATTTGGGGGTTCGGCGGCGTCACGCGCGCATCCACGTGGCCGCCGTAGTAGCTCCAGGGCCAGCCGTAGAAGGCACCGTCCTTTACCGAGGTCAGGTAGTCGGGCACCAGGTCGCTGCCGATCTCGTCGCGCTCGTTGACCACGGTCCAGAGCGCTTTGGTTTCGGGGTGCCAGGCCAGGCCGTTGGGGTTGCGCAGACCGCTTGCGAACAGTCGCTTCTCGCCGCTTTTCACGTCCACTTCCCAGATGGCGGCGCGCCCTTCTTCGGCCGCGAGCCCGTTCTCGCCGATGTTGCTGTTGGAGCCGACTGTCACGTAGAGCTTGGTGCCCTCGGCGTTGGCGATCACGTTCTTGGTCCAGTGGTGGTTGATGCCGGCGGGCAGCGGCGTTACCACCGTGGGCGCGGCGTTGGCCGAGGTCTGGCCCTCGGCGTAGGGCACCTTGACGAGCGCATCGGCATTGGCGATGAAAAGCTCGCTGCCCACCAGTGCCATGCCGAACGGCGAACTCAGGTTCGACAGGAACACCTGCTTCACTTCGGCCGTGCCGTCGCCGTCGGCGTCGCGCAGCAGCGTGATGCGGTTGGGGCTAGGCACGCCGGCACCGGCGCGGCTCATGACCTTGTCCATGACCCATTTGCGGACCTTGGCCACCGGGCCGCTGCCGCCGTCGGTGCTGCCCTCGGGCTTGGGCGGCTTATTGCTCTCGGCCACCAGCACGTCGCCGTTGGGCAGGGTGTACACCCAGCGCGGATGGTCGAGCCCGCGCGCCAGCGCCTGCACGCGCAAGCCGCTGGCGGGCTTGGGAGCCGCAGCGTCGGCCCAGCCGACCGCGGTGGCCACGTTCACGGTGGGAACCAGCGTCTTGTTGGGCTCGGCCAACTGCGGGCGGGGTCCGGTCGTGGCTTCGGGCGCGATCTTGGCGGCTTCGCCGCAGCCGGCCAGCGCCAGCACGGCGGCCGCGGCGGCAGTGACAGTGGCCATGGAGGCCAGCGAGGAAACGGCGGTGCGAGGGACCTTCATTCGCTCTCCTTGGTTGTTGCGGCAAGCGGGCCGCATCCCCGCAAATCATGCGGTCGGCACCTGCATGGACTGTCGGCCATGGGCGCTTTTTGGCGTGGGCGCACCTCATTCACGCATCGCCGCTACCATCGCCGCATGACCGACGACCTGTTCCGCGCCGACGCGTACCTGCGCGCCTGCGAAGCCCGCATCCTGCGCATCGACGACTCCGGCATCGTGCTGGACCGCACCGTGTTCTACCCGCTCGGCGGCGGACAGGCCGGCGATACGGGCGTGCTGGCGCTGGCGGACGGCCGCGAAGTGGTCATTGCCGACACCCGCAAGGCCAAGGATGAAGACGGCCAGCCGACGAGCGAATTCGTTCATGTGCCGGCGCCCGGGCAGGCCGAACTGCTGGCCGGGCTGAAGCCGGGCGACACCGTGACGGCACGCCTCGACTGGGAGCGCCGCCACCGGCTGATGCGCTTTCATACCGCGAGCCATCTGCTGTGCCACTTGGTGCCGGTGCCGGTGAACGGCTGCTCGATCACGCCCGACTACGCGCGCATCGACTTCCACATGACCGACCCGCTCGACAAGGAAGCGCTGACCGCCGGCCTCGCCCGGCTGGTGGAAGCGGCCCATCCGCTGACCGTGGGCGCCATCACCGACGAAGAGCTCGATGCCAACCCCGCGCTGGTGAAGAGCATGAGCGTGCAGCCGCCGCGCGGCACGGGCACGGTGCGCACCATCCGCATCGGCGGCGAAGGCGACGCGCAGATCGACTTTCAGCCCTGCGGCGGCACGCATGTTGCAAACACTGCGGAGATTGGCGCGGTGATGGTCACCAAGATCGAGAAAAAGAGCGCCAACAGCCGCCGTGTGGTGCTGGGCTGGGCCGCTTGAGCGCCCATCGCGCCCGATAACGCCCCTAACGCCCGGAACTTCGCTCCGCCCGCCCGCTCCGACTGATCGGCATGATCCTCTCCCGCTTCCAATTTTTAGCTACGTTTCTGGTAGCAACCGCCGCAGCCTGCATGCCGGCCGCGGCGCAATTGGCCTCCAGGCCAGGCGCTGCCGTCACCACCCCTCATGTGCGCGCCGAACTGGTTGCGCATGCGCCCAACGGCGTGTCGCCCGGCGCACCGGTCTGGGTCGGGCTGCAGATCACCCACCAGCCCGAGTGGCACACCTACTGGAAGAACGCCGGCGATTCCGGCTTGCCGACGGAGCTGAACTGGACCCTGCCGGCGGGCGTTGCCGCCGGAGAGATCGCCTGGCCCGTGCCCAAGAAGATCCCGATCGGCAACCTGGCCAACTACGGCTACGAGGGCACGGTGCTGCTGCCGGTGCCGCTCGAGGTGTCGAGCAATTTCAAGCCGCCGCTGGCGCTGGGCACGGGTGCCTCGGGCCTCGACGTTCGGCTGAAGGCCACCTGGCTGGTGTGCCGCAAGGAATGCATTCCCGAAGAAGGCGAGTTCACGCTCGCGCTGCCGCTGCAGGGATCGACCGCGCTGCACAAGACCGAGTTCGACGCGGCCCAGGCCGCGCAGCCGCAGCCGCTCGACAAGCCGGGCACCGTGGAAGTCAGCGGCAACAACCTGCAGGTGCGGCTCGACGGCCTGCCCGCCGCCGTCCAGGGCAAGGCCCTCGGGTTCTTCCCCGAAACGCCCGAGCTGATCCGCACCGCCGCGGTCTCGGGCAAGGACTGGACGCAAAGCTGGCAAGGCGGCACCTGGACCGCCACCTTGCCGCTGGCCGACCAGCGCAGCGCGAGCCCCACGACCTTGCCGCTGGTGGTGACGCTGGCCGAGGCGGACAGGCAGCCGGGCCAGCCGGTGGCCTGGCGGACCGAGGCGCCGGTGAGCGGCACCTGGCCGACCGCCGCGCCGCGCGCCGAGGTTTCGCCCGCGCTGCAGGCCGCGCTTGCCGCCAATGCGGCGAATGCGGCTGCCGCCGCGCCGCCCGCGGACCTGCCGGCCCAGCCCGCCGGCACCTTCATCGTCGCGCTGCTGGGCGCCGTGCTCGGCGGCCTGCTGCTCAACCTCATGCCCTGCGTGTTCCCCATCCTGGCCATCAAGGTACTGGGCTTCGCGCGGCAGGCGGGCAACCGCAGCGCCCACCGCACGGCGGGCTTGGCCTACACGGGGGGCGTAATGCTCTCGTTCCTCGCGCTGGGCGGCGCCATGCTGGCCCTGCGCGCGGCGGGCGCCCAGCTCGGCTGGGGCTTCCAGCTGCAATCGCCGGCCGTGGTGGCTGCGCTGGCTGCGCTGTTCACGCTCATAGGTCTCAACCTGGTGGGGCTTTTCGAATTTGGCCGCGCGGCACCGTTGTCGGTGTGCTCCGCCCAGGCCAAGCATCCGATTGCCAATGACTTTCTCTCGGGCGTGCTGGCGGTGGTGATCGCTTCGCCCTGCACCGCGCCGTTCATGGGCGTTTCGCTCGGCTTTGCCATCGGCCTCCCCGCCGCGCAGGCCCTGCTGTTGTTCGCGGCGCTGGGCCTCGGGTTGGCGCTGCCCTACCTGGTGGCGGGCTTCGTTCCGGCCATTGCCCGGCTGCTGCCCAAGCCCGGCCCGTGGATGAACACGCTGCGCCGGCTGCTGGCGTTCCCGATGTTCGCAACCGTGGCGTGGCTGGTCTGGGTGCTGGGGCAGCAAAGCGGCATCGACGGCGCGGGCACGCTGCTCGCGCTGCTGGTGTGCATGGCCGCCATCGTCTGGGCGCTGACGCTGCGCGGCCGCACGCGGCTGGTCATTGCCACGGTGCTGGTCGCCTTTACCGCGGTGCTCACCGCGGCCATTGGCCGCAACGTGCTGCAGACGGTGGAGCCGGCCAGGCTCGCATCGGGCGCCGGCCAGCGCTGGCAGCCGTGGTCGGCCGAACGCGTGGCCGAGCTCACGGGCGCAGGGCAGCCGGTGTTCATCGACTTCACCGCCGCATGGTGCGTGACCTGCCAGTACAACAAGAAGGCCACGTTGGCCGACGCCGAAGTGCTGGCCGATTTCGACAGCAAGAAGGTCGCGATGCTGCGCGCCGACTGGACGCGCCGCGACCCCGCCATTACCGCCGCCCTGACTTCGCTCGGGCGCAGCGGCGTGCCGCTCTACGTGCTGCAGGCGCCTGGCAAGGCGCCGGTCGTGCTGACCGAAATTCTGGGCAAGGACGAGGTTCGCGCAGCGCTCTCGGCGCTTTGACCCCCGGCGTGACATGGGTTGTCACATGCACTTGAGAAAAGCGGCCTAAGCTGTCGCCGTTGTTTGTTTTTTTATTCTGGAGTTCAAGCTGGCCATGTCACTTTCGCCATCGTCCGACTCGCGTTCCATTCGTGCCGCGCGCCACGCCCGCGCCGCCCTCTCCCGTGCCTCGCGCCGCGCCGTCGTGGCGGCGGCCGTGGCGCTCGGCGCCAGCTTTTTGATGGGCAATAACGCCTTCGCAGCGCCCGCCGTGGGCCAACAGGCGCCTGACTTCGTTGCAGTGGACACCAGCGGCGCCAAGCACAAGCTCTCCGACTTTGCCGGCAAGTTCGTGGTGCTCGAGTGGACCAACCCGGGCTGCCCCTTCGTGCGCAAGCACTACAACAGCGGCAACATGCCGGCCACGCAAAAGTCAGCCACGGCCCAGGGCGTGGTGTGGCTGTCGGTCAACTCCACCGAGCGCGCAGCCAGCGACTACCTGCAGCCCGCCGCGCTCGACGCATGGATGAAGTCGCAAAAGGCGTCGCCCACCGCGGTGCTGATGGACGAAGACGGCGTCATCGGCCAAGCCTACGGCGCGCGCACCACGCCGCACATCTTCATCATCGATCCCAAGGGCATGCTGGTGTACGCGGGCGGCATCGACAGCATCGCCTCAGCCCGGCCCGACGACATCAAGAGCGCGACCAACTACGTCAACCAGGCGCTCGGCGAAGCCTTCGGCGGCAAGCCGATCTCGGCTGCCTCCACGCGGCCCTACGGCTGCTCGGTCAAATACAAGACCTGAAGTAAAAGCCGGCCGGCAATGACAGGTACCTGACCGCGGTGGTCAGGCGGCGGTCGGGAACCCCGGCCTACCCTCGGGCGAACTACTTCGCCCAAGGGGACAACGAAATGAATACCGCGCACACCGCCGCGCAACCGGGCTCGGCCGCCCGCGCTTCTTCAGGCACCGCAGCCTCTGCTGCTTCGACGTCCTCTTCCTCTTCTTCAAAATTCGCCACCGTCCTGCGTGTGACGGGCGGCAATTTCATGGAGATGTTCGACTTCTTCCTGTTCGGCTTCTACGCCACGCAGATCTCCAAGGCCTTCTTCCCGGCCGGCGACGAATTCGCCTCGCTGATGCTGACCTTCATGACCTTCGGCGCCGGGTTCCTGATGCGGCCGCTGGGCGCAATTTTTCTGGGCGCGTATGTCGACCGCGTCGGCCGCCGCAAGGGCCTGATCGTCACGCTCGCGCTGATGGCGCTGGGCACGCTGCTCATCGCCTGCGTGCCGGCCTACGCCACCATCGGCTTCGCGGCGCCGCTGCTGGTGCTGGTCGGCCGGCTGCTGCAGGGCTTCTCGGCCGGCGTGGAATTGGGCGGTGTCTCGGTCTACCTGTCCGAGATGGCCACGCCGGGACGCAAGGGCTTTTACGTGAGCTGGCAGTCGGCCAGCCAGCAAGTCGCCATCGTCGTGGCGGCGGCGCTCGGCTATTGGCTGAACGTGACCTTCACTTCGCAGGAGATCGGCGACTTCTATTGGCGCATTCCGTTCTTTGTCGGCTGCCTGATCGTGCCGGTGCTGTTCATCATTCGCCGCTCGCTGCAAGAGACCGAGGAGTTCATGGCGCGCAAGCACCGCCCCGATGCGCGCGAAATCTTCCAGTCGATGATGGCCAACTGGGGCCTGGTGGTCGCCGGAATGATGCTGGTGTCGATGACGACCGTGTCGTTCTACCTGATCACGGTCTACACGCCAACCTTCGGCAAGTCGGTGCTGCACCTGAGCACGACCGATGCGCTCATCGTCACGCTCTGCGTAGCCATTTCCAACTTCATCTGGCTGCCGATCATGGGCGCGCTTTCCGACCGCGTGGGACGCAAGCCGCTGTTGATCCTGTTCACGGCGCTGACCATCCTCACCGCGTACCCGTCGCTCAAGTGGCTGGTGGGCGCGCCGAGCTTCGCGCGCATGCTCGAAGTGGAGCTGTGGCTCTCGTTCCTCTACGCGAGCTACAACGGCGCGATGGTGGTGGCCCTCACCGAAGTGATGCCGGTCAACGTGCGCACCGCCGGCTTCTCGCTGGCCTACAGCCTGGCCACGGCGCTGTTCGGCGGCTTCACGCCGGCCATTGCCACCGGCTTGATCGAGATGACGGGCGACAAAGGCGCGCCGGGTTTGTGGATGACCGCAGCGGCCGTCTGCGGGCTGGTCGCCACGTTGCTGCTGTATCGGCGACAGGTGAATCCTGTGGATTCGGTGCGGGTGCCGGTGGTCTGATTTCTGACCCAGGAGCAGCTTGCCCAAGTGCACAGGGCATCGGGTGCTCCGCGCAGCGAAATAAAGGAGGAGGCCGAAGGCCGGGGGACATTCGCGGAGGGGAGTACCCGGTGGCCTGTGCACCCGCCCTGAACAGCGGCGCCAAGAACAACAGCCCCTCCCCCTGCGACAATCGGGAAATGCCTTTCGCCCCATTGCAAAACGACACTTTCCTGCGGGCCTGCTGGCGCCAGGCTACCGACCACACCCCCGTCTGGCTCATGCGCCAGGCCGGGCGCTACCTGCCCGAGTACGTGGCCACCCGCGCCAAGGCCGGCAGCTTCATGGGGCTGGCGACCAACACGGACTACGCCACTGAAGTCACCCTGCAGCCGCTCGAACGCTATGCGCTCGATGCCGCCATTCTTTTCTCCGACATCCTCACCGTGCCCGACGCCATGGGCCTTGGCCTTTCGTTCGAGGCCGGCGAAGGCCCGCGCTTTGCACGACCCGTGCGCGACGAGGCCGCCGTTGCCGCGCTCGAAGTGCCGGACATGGCCAAGCTGCGCTACGTGTTCGATGCCGTGGCGTCGATCCGCAAGGCCCTCGACGGCCGCGTGCCCCTCATCGGCTTTTCGGGCAGCCCCTGGACCCTGGCGTGCTATATGGTCGAGGGCGCGGGCTCCAGCGACTACCGGCTCGTGAAGAGCATGCTCTACAGCCGCCCCGACCTCATGCACCGCCTGCTCGCGGTCAATGCCGACTCGGTGGCCACCTACCTCAATGCGCAGATCGACGCCGGCGCCCAGGCCGTGATGGTGTTCGACAGCTGGGGCGGCGTGCTCGCCGACGGCGCCTTTCAAGAATTCAGCCTGGCCTACACCGCACGCGTACTGGCCGGCCTGAAGCGCAACGGTGCCGACGGCCAGCCCGTGCCGCGCATCGTGTTCACCAAGGGTGGCGGCCTGTGGCTCGAAGCCATGCGCGAGCTCGACTGCGAAGTGCTCGGCGTCGACTGGACCGTGAACCTTGCGGCCGCGCGCCGCCTGGTCGGCGAAGGCAGCGACGGCAAGGCCAAGGCACTGCAGGGCAACATCGACCCCAACGTGCTGTTCGCGCCCCCCCAGCAAATCGAGGCCGAGGTGGCCAAAGTGCTCCAGGCTTTCGGCAAGCCGCACGCCGGCTCGGCCAAGGGGCCGACCCACATCTTCAACCTGGGCCACGGCATCAGCCAATTTACGCCGCCCGACCACGTGGCAGCGCTGGTGCAGGCGGTGCATGTGCAATCCCGCTCCTTGCGCAGTTGAAACTGTTACACGCCGGGCCTGCCGCGACGGTGAACCAGTTTTCGCCGAAAAGCAGTTCACGGCCGTTTGTCAAGCGTAAAAACGGTGTAGGAGGCCCGACTTATGCACAAAACACGTGCTGCACTGCGCAAGATTATCTGAGGCGGGCCCCTCTTTGCTCCTAAACAAGTAGCGCTCGTAAGTAGTTGATTTATATAGGATTTGAACTTTGCTTTTTTTGAGGGCAATCCAGTCAGACGCTTGATTTTCAAGGCTCCGCAGCGTGTCGAGCCCTGTTGTCAACAAAGTTATCCACAGAATCTCTGGATGAGCTTCAAAGCACTGGAAAATCAACGACTTAAGTGATTTTGCTCAAAGTCGCATTAACAAACATTGCCAACCGAGACGCCCATTTCCACCGCCATCAGCCCAGACCCGGAAACGGCGGCGGCGCCGGCTAGCACGCCCGCCGCAATGGCCTGGCGGCTCGACATCGCCGTGCAAACCCCCGCGCATGCGGCGCTTGGCGACCTGCTGAGCTACGCCAGCGCGGCGCCGCTTGCGCCCGGCACGCTGGTTCGGGTGCCGCTGGGCCGGCGCGAAGTGCTGGGCGTGGTGTGGAACGACCCCACCTCGCTGCAGGGCGCCGAGCCGGACATGGCCCTCAAGCCGGTGGGCGCGGCGCTCGATGCGCTCGCGCCCCTGGGCGAAGCCTGGCGAGACCTCGTGGCCTTTGCCGCACGCTATTACCAGCGCTCGATCGGTGAAATCGCGCTTGCAGCCTTGCCGCCGCAACTGCGCGACCTGACCGGCACGCAACTGGCGCGCCGCCTCAAGCGCAAGACCACCACCGGCCCAGTGGCCGAGACGGCCGAGGCAGCCAACCTGATCGCGCTCAGCCCGGAGCAGACCGCAGCCCTCGCGCGCATCGAGGCCGAAACAGGCACCTTCCTGCTGGTCGGCAGCACCGGCAGCGGCAAGACCGAGGTGTACCTGCGCTGCGTGGCCGACCTGCTTGCGCGCGATGCCGGCGCGCAGGCGCTGGTGATGGTGCCCGAGATCAACCTCACGCCGCAGCTCGAAGCGCGCTTCAAGGCGCGTTTCGGGGACGACGCCGTGGTGTCGCTGCACAGCGGCATGACCAATCCGCAGCGGCTCGCAAGCTGGCTTGCGGCGCACAGCGGCGCCGCGCGCATTGTGCTGGGCACGCGCATGGCGGTGTTCGCGTCGATGCCGGGGCTCAAGCTCATCGTCGTCGACGAAGAGCACGACCCCAGCTACAAGCAGCAGGAAGGCGCACGGTATTCGGCGCGCGACCTCGCCGTGTGGCGCGGCCAGCGCGAGAGCGCGAAAGTCATCCTCGGCTCGGCCACGCCCTCGCTCGAAAGCTGGCACCAGAGCCGCCCCGCCGAGGGCGAAGATCCTGGCGGCCGCTACGTGCGGCTTGCCATGCCGTCACGCATTGGCGCAGGTGAACTGCCCGCAGTGCGGCTGGTCGACATGAACCTGCAGCCGCCCAAGACCGTGCTCTCGGCCGCGCTGCTCGACGCCATCGGCCAGCGCATTGCGCGCGGCGAACAGAGCATGGTGTTTCTCAACCGGCGCGGCTATGCGCCGGTGCTGGCCTGCGCCGATTGCGGCTGGAAGAGCGAATGCCCGCACTGCAGCGCCTACCGCGTGTTCCACAAGATCGACCGCACGCTGCGCTGCCACCACTGCGGCTTTACCGAGCGCGTGCCGCGCGCGTGCCCGGCTTGCGGCAACCCCGACATCGCGCCCGTGGGACGCGGCACCGAGCGGCTCGAAGAGCACCTGGCCGAGCTGTTCGCCAGCGTGAAGCGGCCCGACGGCAACGCGGTGCGCATTGCGCGCATCGACGCCGACAGCACCAAGAAGCAGGGTGCGCTCGAATCGCAGCTCGCGTCCGTGCATTCGGGCGAGGTCGATGTGCTGGTCGGCACGCAGATGATCGCCAAGGGGCACGACTTCAGGCGCATCACGCTGGTGGCCGCCGTGAACCCCGACGGCGCGCTGTTCTCCAGCGACTTTCGCGCCCCCGAGCGGCTGTTCAGCCTGCTGATGCAATCGGCCGGGCGCGCGGGGCGCGATGCCGCGTACCTGGCAGCGCAAGGCGCCACGGCCGAGATGTGGATCCAGACGCACCATGCGCAGCATCCGCTCTTTGCCGCGCTGCGAAGGCACGACTACGCCGCTTTCGCGCGGCAGCAGCTCGAAGAGCGCGCCGCGGCCGGCATGCCGCCGTTTGCATTCCAGGCATTGCTGCGCGCCGATGCGCGCTCGCAAGAGGCGGCCCAGGCGTTCCTGAATGCGGCAAGTGTGGCGGCCGATGCACTCGAAGGCGCCGACCGCGTGCTGCGCTACCCCGCGGTGCCGCTGGCCATTCAGCGCGTGGCCAATGTGGAGCGGGCTCAGATGCTGATCGAAAGCCCGTCGCGCGCCGCACTGCAGCGCCTGCTCGCAGCCTGGCAGCCGCTGCTGCACGCGTTGCGCCGCACGCCTGAAGGCAAGGGCGTGATCCGCTGGCTGGTCGACGTCGACCCGCACAGCATCTGAGGCGGCCTCGTACCGAGGCCAGCCCCTGTCGTCAGTGGTGCAGGCCCGCCGGCTCCTTGCCCATGTCGACGTAGCGCAGCTCGCTGCTGCGCCGCCGGGCGATGCTTCCGGGCCATGCGAACACCACGAGGCTCAAGGCGCCAAGCGCAAGCGACGTGGCGGTGCCGAGAGTGTCGGCATGCCACAACCAGCCCACGCTGGCGACCCAGGCCAGCCACAGCAGAATACGAACAAGTATTGCCATAGTGCCCCCATACGTACTTTGATTTGCAAACACTTTAGCAGTGTTTTGAAAACACAAGCACTCATCTGTAGTGATAACGATAGCTATGGCTTATGGCCTACAAGTGAATCAGAAATAATCTGCAAAAACGGTTGACTGCATGCCCGCCTGCTATTCAAGCTGTCACAGCGCGGGACCGCTCCGGTTCGCGCGTCAAGCAAGAACGCTGCTCGCCTGGGGTTGCCGTGAAACTGCCTTCATCTCTCGGTCTGGCTCTTTTTTTCGCATGCCTCGCATGCTCCGCGGCCGAACTCGAACTGAAGGGCAGCCAGCTTGTGGTTTCGGGCATGCTCGACGGCACGGCAATCAAGACCTTTACCGAGTACCTCGACAAAGGCACGGTGCGCACCGTCGTGTTCGAGGATTCGTTCGGCGGCACCGCCGAAGCGGCCGGCGCCTTTGCCGATGCGATCCGTTCGAGCAACGTCGAAACCGAAGTTCGTGGCCAGTGCATGGCCGCCTGCGCCTACGCTTTTCTTGCCGGCAGGACGCATCGCTTCGGCGACGGCTTCCAGGTGAACGGCGTACTGCTGCCCGTGGCCGCCAGGCCTTCCGCGTCCGAACTGGCAATGCGCTGGCGCGGCGGAGAAGTCCACAAGACGCTGGCCGAATTTTCGCCCTCCAGCACCACTCCTGCCGTGACTTCGCCCGGCGCAGCCGGCACCGCGGAGCTCGGCACCGGCCCGGTCAAGGACAACTGGCAACCCGACCACGGGGTGCTCTTCACGGCCAGCCCGACGCTGTTCGGCCGCATCTACAACGCCTTCTATTGCGATGGCACCCAGGGCCGCGACTTCACCAAGTGCGAGCGCCTTTCAGACGCCGATCCGTTCAAGCTCGGCGTGCTGACGCCCTGATTCAACGAAAGCGCATTGCAGCGCGCCGGCTCAGCGCAGCAGGCCCACCGCCCACGGAAAGCTGAAGAACGTCGCCACCGTCGTCCACAAGATGATGCGGGCGATGCGGCCGTTATCGGCGCCAAAGCGCTCGGCCAGCATGGCCACGTTGCTGGCGCTCGGAAGCGCAGCCACCAGCACGATCACCATCAGCGCCGAAGAAGAAAGCGGCAGCCCGAGCGCAATGGCGCCCTGCCCCACTATCCACACCAGCGCGGGATGCACCAGCAGCTTGATGCCCACCACGGGCAGCACGTCGGCCAGCGGCGCCCTGCGCGCAAGCGCCGACTTGACGCCCATTGCAGCGGCAACCTCAGCGCTTGCGGCGTGCTCGCGGGCGAGCAGTGCCGACCGGGCCAGCACCGCGCCAATGGTGAAGAGCGCCACCGGCGAAGCGGCATCGGCCAGCATGGCCACGGTGCGCTCCACCGGCCCGGGCAGGCGCCAGCGCGCGGCGGACAACAGCACACCCAGCAGAATGGACCACGGCATTGGGTTGACCAGTACGCCGCGCAGCGCCTGCCGAGCCGCCTGCCGCGGGCCGTGATGCCCTGCACCGGCGCTCGCGCCACCCGCGCCGCCCGCGCCATCGAGCCGCGAGAGGGCAATGCACAGCGACGAAGTCACCACCAGGTCGAACGCAATGGTGATGATCATCGGCCCCGCAGCCTGCGCGCCCAGCAGCGCCACCAATAGCGGCACGCCCATGAAGCCGGTGTTCGGAAACGCCGCCACCAACGCGCCGAAGGCACCGTCGTTCCAGCCGATGCGCTGGTTGCGGGTGAAAGCGACGGTGCCCGCCACCACAGCCAGCGCGCACAGGCCCCACACCAGTGCAACGCTGCCGTCGAGCAACTGCCCAATGGGCGTATCGGCGCCAAAGCGCAGCAGCATGCAGGGCAGCGCGAAGTAAAGCACAAAGGTGTTGAGGCCGGGAATCGCGTCCAGTGGAAGGACGCGCGACCGCGCAGCGCCATAGCCTGCAGCAATCAACGCGAAGAAAGGAAAGGTAACGAGAAATACGGGCAGCACGGTGTGATTGTCGTTGCATCCCGCATCGTGAACTTCGGCGGGGTTGCGCGAGAGCTGCGCCCCGTATCATTGCCCGCTTTGCGCCTGCCCGTTCGCTCGCGGCCTTCCGTTCCCACTCCTCATGTCTTCCGGTCTCAATCTCGCGCAACAAGAAGCTGTCAATTACCTGCATGGCCCCTGCCTCGTGCTCGCGGGTGCGGGCTCGGGCAAGACGCGCGTCATCACGCACAAGATCGGCCGGCTGATCCAGGCCGGCCTGGAGCCCAAGCGCATTGCGGCCATCACCTTCACCAACAAGGCCGCGAGCGAAATGCGCGAGCGCGCCAAGGGGTTGATCGGGCGCGATGCGAAGCATGTGGTGATCTGCACCTTTCACGCACTGGGCGTGCGCATGATGCGCGAAGACGGCGCCGTGCTGGGCCTGAAGCCGGCCTTCAGCATTCTGGACAGCGACGACGTCACCAAGATCCTGAAGGACGCGGGCGGCACCACCGACACCGCCACCGCGCGCATCTGGCAGTGGACCATCAGCAAGTGGAAGAACATGGGCCTGAACGCCGCACAGGCCGAGGCCGCCGCGGTGGACGACAACGAGCGCATCACCGCACGCATCATGGCGCGCTATGAAGAGCGGCTCACGGCCTACCAGAGCGTCGATTTCGACGACCTCATCGGCATGCCGCTCAAGCTGCTGCGCGACTACGAGGAGGTGCGCAGCAAGTGGCAAAACACGCTGGGCCACATCCTGGTGGACGAATACCAGGACACCAACGCCACCCAGTATGAAGTGCTGAAGGCGCTGGCCGGCGAGCGCGGGCGCTTTACCGCTGTGGGCGACGACGACCAGTCGATCTACGGCTGGCGCGGCGCCACGCTGGACAACCTGCGCAAGCTGCCGGTCGACTACCCCAACCTGAAGGTCATCAAGCTGGAGCAGAACTACCGCTCCACCAGCGCCATTCTGCGGGCGGCCAACAACGTGATCGGCCCCAACCCCAAGCTGTTCCCGAAGACGCTGTTCTCGGAGCTGGGCGAAGGCGAGCCGGTGCGCATTGTCGATGCCGACTCCGAGGCGCACGAGGCCGAGCGCGCGGTGGCGCGCATCATCAGCCTGCGCGCGGGCGACGCCACGGCGCAGGGCAAGCAGTACAAGGAATTTCGCGACTTCGCCATTCTTTACCGCGCCAACCACCAGGCGCGCGTGTTCGAGCAGGCGCTGCGCAAGGCGCAGATTCCCTACAAGGTATCGGGCGGCCAGAGCTTTTTCGACCGCGCCGAAATCAAGGACCTGTGCGGCTGGTTTCGCCTGTGGGTCAACAACGACGACGACCCGGCGTTCCTGCGCGCGATCACCACGCCCAAGCGCGGCATCGGCCACACCACGCTCGCGAGCCTCGGCACCTTTGCGAGCCAGTACAAGCTCAGCCTGTTCGAAGCGCTGTTCAGCCCCTCGCTGCCGAGCGTGATGCCCAAGCGCACGCTGGAGGGCATCCACGAGTTCGGCCGCTACATCAACGACCTGGAATACCGCGCGCGCCGCACCATGGGCGCCGAAGATTCGCGCACCTTCATGCTCGACTGGCTGAAGGAGATCGACTACGAGAAGCACCTCTACGACGGCGAGGACAGCGAACAGGCCGCGGCCGCGCGCTGGACCAACGTGCTGGAGTTCGTCGACTGGATGTCGCAGCGTGCCGGCGGCACCCTCGACGACGCCTCGGGCGCCGACAACAACATCGAGAGCGAGCGCAAGAGCCTGCTCGAAGTGGCGCAGACCATTTCGCTGCTCTCGACCATCAGCGAGCGCGAGCAGGACCAGAACGTGGTCACGCTTTCGACGCTGCATGCCTCCAAGGGCCTCGAGTGGCCGCACGTGATGCTGATCGGCGTGACGGAGGGGCTGCTGCCATTCAAGCTCGAGGACGACAACGGCCGCCAACTCAAGGTGAGCGACGAAACGCTGCAGCGGCTGCAGGAAGAGCGCCGCCTGATGTACGTGGGCATCACGCGCGCGCAGCGCAGCCTGGCGGTGAGCTGGACCAAGAAGCGCAAGCAGGGCCGCGAAATGGTGCCTTGCGTGCCGAGCCGATTCATCGCCGAAATGGGCCTGGACAAGGCCACCACCCGCGAAGACCCCCGCGAGAAGCTCAAGGCGCTGCGAGCCGAGTTCGCGCGCAAGGCCCAGGACAGTGCGGCGGCTGCAGCGGCCGCAGCCTCCGCGTCATGAAGGCGCGGGTTCTATCGCTGTCGCTCGCCGCGCTCTGCACCGCATGCGCTGGCCCTGGGGGCCCAAACCCGGCACCGCCCGGATGCCCCGCCACCGCGCGGGACTTGCCGGTGGAAGCGCTGTACGGCAGCTGGCAGGCGCGCTTCGACGGCCTTCCGGGCACGGCCACCGTGGTGCTCGGCAAGCACCCCGAATACGTGGGCGTGCGCGGCACCATCACGCGTGCGGCGGGTGCTCCCTCGGCAAGCCCATCGGTCGCGCAGCTGGCGGGCGATGTCGATGACGAGGGCGAGCTCGCCATCGACGAATCGCTCGACGGGCGCAGCATCAGCGGCGTGTGGTCGGGCACGCTGCAGCCGGACTCCTGCGGGCACGAGTTCAGGGGCACCTGGCGCAACGCCGCCGACGAAACCACACATCCCTTCACTCTGAAAAAGACGGAAAGGACCGCAGAGAAATGAACGCAATCCACCTACGAACCACTCTTGCCGCGAGCCTGCTGGCGCCCGGCCTCTTTGCGTCGTCTCTGGCCAGCGCACAAGCGGTGGAAAAGCCCTCCAGCCCGCTGGCTGATGCCCAACTGACCTGGCAGCAGTGCGCCGCACTGGGCAACAACAACGAAGCCCGGCTGGCCTGCTTCGACCGCTGGGCGCAGCAGCAGACACTGCCCTCGGTGTCGGTGCCGGCCGCGCCGCCGGTGCTGGCAAGCACGCAGCCCGCACCGCCGGTGGATGGCTCCATTCCGGCCACCCGCGTGGTGTCGGTCGCCACCAGCGAGGGCTGCCGCGACCGGCAGTATTCGGCGCTCTCGCGCTTCTGGGAGCTGGAGAACGGCAGCGACTGCGGCACCTTCGTGTTCCGCGGCTACCGGCCATTGAATGTGTCGGCCTCGGCCGCCACCAGCAAGCCGGACACGCCCACCTCGCCCGCCGAAGGCCACACCGCCTCTCCCGTGAACTACCAGGCGAATGAAATGCGCATCGGCCTCTCGGTGCGTACCAAGATCGCGCAGGGCCTGCTCACGCAGAACGACCCGATCAAGAAAGACTCGCTCTGGTTCGCGTATTCGCAGCAGTCGACCTGGCAGCTGTTCAACGGCTCGATCTCGCGGCCGTTCCGCACCACCGACCATGAGCCCGAGCTGATGTATGTCTATCCGCTGGACTTCAAGCTGCCCGGCGGCTGGCGCTGGCGCTATGCGGGCGTGGGCCTGGTGCACCAGTCGAACGGCCAGAGCCTGCCGTTGTCGCGCAGCTGGAACCGCGTGTACCTGATGGGCGGGGCCGAGCTGGACGACCGCTTCAGCATTACCGGGCGCGTCTGGCAGCGGCTGTCGGAAGACGTGGCCAAGGACGACAACCCCGACATTTCCAGCTACATCGGCCGTGCCGAAGTTACCGGCCGCTGGAACTTCAACCGCGACAACAGCCTGGGCCTCACGGTGCGCAACAACCTGCGCGACAGCGGGCGCGGTTCGATCCGGCTCGAGTGGCTGAAGGCCATCGGCGATCCGACCACCAGCAACCTGCGCTTCCACACGCAACTGTTCCACGGCTATGGCGATACGCTGGTGGACTACAACCGGAAGCGCACCGTGCTGAGCATCGGTCTCAGCCTGGTCGATTTCTAATCCCGCTCCAATGAATGAATGAATGCAGAAAGGCCGTCCATGAATGCTGGTGAACTTGCCCCCGTCGACGCCGTGCAGCGCGAGATCATTGCCGCGCTGCATGTGGCGCCGGTGTTCGATGCCGCACAAGAGGTCGAGCGGCGCATCGACTTTCTGGCCGGCTACCTGCGCACCACGGGCTTGAAGACATTGGTGCTGGGCATCAGCGGCGGTGTCGATTCGCTGGTTGCCGGCTGCCTTGCGCAACGCGCGGTGGAGCGGCTGCGCGCCGAAGGACGCGACGCCACGTTCATTGCCATGCGCCTGCCCTACGGCGTGCAGAAGGACGAAGCCGAGGCGCAACGCTCGCTCACGGTGATCAAGCCCGACCGCACCCTGACCGTCGACATCCGGCCCGCCGCAGACGGCATGCTCGCGGCATTGAAAGGCGGCGATCTTGTGTTCCGCGATGCGGCGCATGAAGACTTCGTGCTCGGCAACATCAAGGCACGCCAACGCATGATTGCGCAGTTCGCAGTGGCCGGCGCGCACGACGGCATCGTCATCGGCACCGACCATGCGGCCGAGGCCCTGATGGGCTTCTTCACCAAATTCGGCGACGGCGCGGCCGACGTGACGCCGCTCACCGGCCTCAACAAGCGCCGCGTGCGTGCGCTCGCGCAGCAACTGGGCGCACCCGATGCGCTGGTGTTCAAAGTGCCCACCGCCGACCTCGAATCGCTGGTGCCGCAAAAGCCCGACGAAGACGCGTTCGGCGTCAGCTACGAGCAGATCGACGACTTCCTCGAGGGCAAGCCGGTATCCCCCGCGGCGCGCGAGATCATTCTTTCAACGCACCGCAAGAGCGCCCACAAGCGGGCGCTGCCCGTGGAGCCGCCGCACCCGGCCTAGGACCGCGACGTTTCGAGCAGTTGTTCGAGCAGCGCGGTCAGCTTGTCGATGTCCACGGGCTTTGTCAGGTGGGCGCGAAAGCCCGCCTCGAGGCTGGTTTCCCGGTCGCTGGCCTGGCCGTAGCCGGTAATGGCAATCAGCGGCGGCGGGTTGATCATTTCGGCCCGCAGGCGCTTGGCAACTTCATACCCGCTGAGGTCCGGCAGGCCGATGTCCAGCAGCACCACGTCCGGGTCTTGCGCCTTCACCGCCTCGATGGCTGACAGGCCGCCGTGCGCAACGCTGGCCTTGTAGCCCAGCGCATCCAGCAGCAGCGCCATGGTTTCGGCCGCGTCCACGTTGTCGTCCACCACCAGCACGCACTGCTCGCCCACGGGCCGCGGCTGCGCCTCGAGCGTGGTCACCGGCGGCTGGGTGGTGCGGAACTGCACCACGAACTCGCTGCCTTCCCCCGCCCTTCCGGTGCTGAATGCGCTCACCCGGCCCTCGTGCAGGGCCGTCAGTTGCTGCACCAGGCTGAGCCCCAGCCCCAGGCCACCCTGCGTCCTTGCCATGTTCTGCTCGCCCTGCACGAACAGGTCGAAAATCCGCTGCAGGTCTTTCGGCGGTATGCCGGGCCCGTCGTCGCGCACGCTGATGTCGGCATCTTCGCCGACCTGCGAGAGCGAGACATGGATGTTGCCGCCGTTGTGGGTGAACTTTGCGGCGTTGTGAATCAGGTTGCTGACGATCTGGATGATGCGTGCGCGGTCGCCCGAGATCCACGGGTCGTCCTGCCCGCAGTGCAGATGCAAGGCCTGCGACTTGCTGTCGATCAGCGGCCGGACTGCCTCGGCGGCCTCTGCAATGGCGTCGCGCAAGCGCACCGGCTTGCTCTCCAGGTGGATCTTGCCGCTGGTGATGCGGCCCACGTCGAGCAGGTCGTCCACCAGCCTGGTCATCTGCCTGAGCTGCCGGCCGATGATGTCGCGCCCGTGGGCAATGACCGCCGATTCCGTCTTCTCGCGCTTGAGCAGTTCGAGCGCATTCGAAATCGGCGCCAGCGGATTGCGCAGTTCGTGCCCGAGCATCGCAAGAAAGTTGGTGACCCGGCGTCCCTCGTCTTCCAGCGCGGTCACGCGGCGCCGCTCCGTCAGGTCGCGCGTCACCTTGGCAAAGCCGCGGTGGCGACCGGTGGCGTCGTGCAGCGCGGTGATGACCACGCTGGCCCAGAAGCGGCTGCCGTCCTTGCGTATGCGCCAGCCTTCGTCCTCGAACCGCCCATCGCGCAGCGCGTTGCGCAGCTCCTGCTCGGGCCAGCCGATTGCGGCAACCTCGGGCGGATAGAACACCGAGAAGTGCTGCCCGATGATCTCCGAGGCCTCGTAGCCCTTGTTCTTTTGCGCGCCGAGGTTCCAGCTCACGATGTGGCCGCCTGGGTCGAGCATGAAGATCGCATAGTCCTTCACGCCCTCGACCAGCAGCCGGAAGCGCTCTTCGCTCATGCGCAGCATCTCGTCCTGGCGGCGGCGCTCGCTGAGGTCTCTCGTGATCATCGAGAAGCCGCGCACCTCTCCGCCCGGGGCGGTCATCCGCGTGATGACCACGCTGGCCCAAAAGCGCGTGCCGTCTTTTCGCAGGCGCCAGCCTTCTTCTTCCATGCGGCCGGTCTTGCGCGCCGCTTCGAGCGCGAGTTCGGGCTGGCCCTGCTCCAGCAGCTCGCTCGGGTAGAAAAGGGAAAAGTGCCGCCCCATCGCCTCCGGTGCGTCGTACCCCTTGAGCTTTCGTGCCCCGTCATTCCAGCTGATGACGATGCCGCCCGGATCCAGCAGGATGATGGAATAGTCCGAGACCGTTTCGACCATCTGCCGGTAGTCGGCGTCGGTCAGAGTGCGTTGATTCAGAGGTGCACTCCCACCGCCGTGATCTGCCATTGCTCTTTTTCCTCCAGTGGCCGTGCATCTGCGCAACGGCATGCGGTTCCTGCTTGTGCGGCAGGTGCCGCCAATTTAGGACAGAGGCAGGTACTTTCCGCGTAGGACAAGACCCAGATTCCGCCAGATCCGCCAGATCGCGCGAGCCGCCCTCAGGCGCTCGACGGCTCCTGGCGCGGCCATGGGGCACTGTCACTGTCCGGAGCCCCGTTCCCGGGCGCAGCCATCATGAACCGGTTCTTGCCCTCTTTCTTGGCGGCGTAGAGGGCGGCATCGGCGCGCATGAACAAGGACGAAAAATCCTCGTCGCCCTGCGACATTGCCACGCCGATGCTGGCAGTGGCCTGCAAGGTGCGGCTGGACAGGTGGAATGCCGGCCGCATGGCGGCAAGCACCTTTTGCGCGACCATGCCTGCTTCGGAGGCACCGCCGACGTTTTCAAGAAGAATCACGAACTCGTCGCCGGCGTAGCGCGCCGCCATGTCCGTCTCGCGCACGCTCTCCTTGAGCCGGCGGCCGAACTCCCTGAGCACCGCGTCACCCGCGGCATGGCCAAGCGAATCGTTGATCGACTTGAAGTAGTCGATGTCCAGGAACAGCAGGCACACCGGCTTGCCCGAGCGCCGCGACCTGGCCATGGCCTCGCGCACATGCTCTTCGAACGAACGGCGGTTCGGCAGGCCCGTGAGCGCATCTTCCCGCGCAAGGGTGTCCAGTTGCCGCTGCTTCTGCTTGAGGTCCGTCACGTCGTGCGCAACCACGTACAGCCCGACCACGGCGCCCTCGGCGTTCCTGTGCGGCAGGTAAGTCGTCTGCAGGGTGCGCTCGCCGATCAGCAGCTCGGCCGTCTGTTCGAACGACAGCACCTCGCCCGCGAAGGCGCGCGCCAGGAGCGGCTTGCGCACCTCGTAGTTCGCCTCGCCGATGGTCTCCCGGATGTGCCGGTTCATCATCGAAGCCGGCTCGATGCCGAGCCATGTGCGGTACCTGCCGTTGCAAAAAACCACGCGCTCTTCAAGATCGAGTTCGGTCAGCAGCGCCGGCACGTTGTCGGTGAGGCCGCGAAGGCGCCGCTCGCTGCTGGCGCTTCGCATCTCGGCCTGCTTGCGCTCGGTGATGTCGAAGGTCATGACGTAGTAGCCCACCACGCCTTCGTCGCGCATGTCGGGCAGCAGGTGGCATTCGAAGAAGCCCTCCTTGCCCTTGCGCTCGTAGGTGCCCTCGGTGCGTGTCGGCGTTCCTTCGAGCGCCTTGGCAACCTGCGGCGCAAGTTGCCGGTAGACCGCATCGGGCAGCGATTCCTGCATGGTCATGCGGCCGATGTCCGCCTGCGTCCTGCCGCGCATCCGCAGCCCCGGCTTGTTCGCGAACAGGCAGCGCTGCTTGCTGTCGAAGTAGGCGACCACGGCCGGCAGGTTGTCGGTGACGTCGCGCAAGAATCTTTCGCTCGCCTGCAAGCTCTGCTGGGCCGCCCGGCGCTCCCGCATGAGCGAGTTGAAGGTGTACGAAAGATCGCCCACTTCGTCGTAGCCAGGCTCCTCCTCCAGGGGCGTATAGCCCGAGTTGGCACGCGACACCTGCATGTGTTCGCGCAGGCGCGACAACGGCGCGAGCTGCGAGCGAACCGTTGCAAAGGTGAGCCCCCCGGCCAAGAGCGTCAGCAAGAGTGCGCCCGTCCACGCGAAGCGCTCGATCTGCTCCGTCCTGGCAAAGGCTTCCTGGCGCGGATACATCGCACCCAGCACCCAGTTGGTCTGCTGCAGGTGCTTGAAGGCATAGAGGGCATGCACGCCCCTGCGGTTCACCCCTTCGGCTGCACCGTCCAGGCCTGCAATGGCGCGATCGACGGCAGGATTGGGTATGCCGTCGGCATCGATGTGCTGCAGAAGCCGGGACTTGTCGGGATGGTCGACGATGATTCCAGCGGTGTTCACGATGAACATGTACCCGCTCTTGCCGAATCTCACGCTGGCAAGCTCGCCGAGAAAGTTCTGTTCGCTCAGCGTGATGAACGCTGCAATGACATAGGCAACCTTGCCATCCCGGTCGAGCACGGGCTCGGTCATGGCAACTTGCGCGAGCCCGCTGATGCGGTTCCTGAAAGGCTGGGAGACCACCCCCGCCTTGGCCGAGATGGTTCCCTGGAAGTAGTCGCGGTCCCTGACGTTGATCTTGCCGATCTGCTGCGCACCGTTCATGTTGGCCACGATCTCGCCTTGCGCGTCGATGAAAGCCAGGTTGTCGAACGCCTCCTTGAGCGACTTGTGCTGCATGACAAGGTCCTGCAGCCTTTCCGCGCCTGTGAAATCGTGGCTCTCGACGCTGTCGCCGAAGGTCTTGAGCAAGGTGCGGCGGCTCAGGAACTTCTCGTCCACCGCATCGGCAATGGCCGAGATCCGCTCGAACTGCTCCTCGGCGATGGTCGCCTGCATGTTGCGCTTGATGAAGTAGAGCGCAACGCCGGCAATGCCCGCCGTCGTCAGGAAAACGATGGCCACCACACCCGCCGAAAGGCGGGCTCGCAGGCTGAAACGCGTCAGGTCGGGAATCTGGAGACGCATCGTATGTGGACTCCGGCGTGGCGTGGCGGGCGCTCAGTCCGCCATGGCAACATCCAGCTGCGCTTCGAACTCTTCGAGCGGCACTGGCCTGCTGAACAGGTAGCCCTGGCACAGCATCGTTCCGTGCATTTGCAGAAACTCGAACTGCTGCTGAGTTTCAACGCCCTCCGCCACGATTTCGAGTTCGAGGTTGCGGGCCATGCCGATGATGGCCTGGATGATCAGCTCGACCTTCGGATCGGTGCCGATGCTTTGCACGAAGAACTTGTCGACCTTGATCTGGTCGAGCGGCAATTGCGTCATGTACGAAAGCGACGAATAGCCGGTACCGAAGTCGTCCATCGAAAAACGGATGCCCATCGACGCGAGCAGCTGCATCTTGCTGACGGTTTCGGTCATCTTGTCCTGCAGCAGGCTTTCGGTGAGCTCGAGCTTCAGCTTCGTCGGGTCTGCGCCGGTTCTGCGCAGCACATCGCGAACCCGCTCGGCGAAGTCGGCGGTGCGGAACTGGCGCGCGCTGACGTTGACAGCCAGCTGCAGGTGCCGCCGCCTCGGGTCGTGGCTCCAGCGCTCCAGCTGGACGCAGGCCGTCTCGAGCACCCACATGCCGATGGGCACGATCAGCCCGGTTTCTTCCGCCAGCTCGATGAAGCCGCCGGGCGGCACCATGCCACGCTCCGGATGGTGCCAGCGGATCAGCACTTCCGCGCCGGCAACATGGCCGTCGGACGTGACCTGGCTCTGGTAGTGCAAGACGAACTGGTTGCCGGCGAGAGCCGCGTGCAGTTCGCTTTCCAGCGTTGCGCGGGCCGTGATCGCGGTCTGCATCGCGGTTTCGAAAAAGCGCAGTGCGTTGCCGCCGGCCGACTTGGCGTAGTACATGGCAATGTCAGCCTGCTTGAGCAGGTCTTCCAGAGACTGGTGCGCCGCGCTGAAGACCACGGCGCCAATGCTGCACGTGCTGTGGTATTCGTGGTCTTCCAGCTGGAACGATTCGCCCAGCTCCGCAAGAATGGCTTCGCCGGTCGCGTTGGTCTGCATTGCCGCAACGGCGGGGTCTTCGCTGAGGTTTTCGAGCAGCACCACAAACTCGTCGCCGCCGAGCCGCGCAACCGTGCCGCCTTCGCTCAGGCTGCCTTGGAGCCGGCCGGCAACCTGCTTGAGCAATGCGTCGCCCGTGGCGTGCCCGAGCGCATCGTTGAGCGTCTTGAAGTCGTCCAAGTCCAGGAACAGCAGCGCCCCGTGGCGCGTGCGGCGAAGGTTCGAGTCGACGGCGGCCTGCAGCCGGTGCAGCAGCAGCTGCCGGTTGGGCAGGCCCGTCAGGTTGTCGTAGAAAGCAAGATGCTCGATCTCGCGGGCAGCCAGCTTGCTTTCGGTGATGTCCCGCAAGATGACGATGAATCGCGCGTCGGCGCCCTCGCCCACCAGTTTGCGGGAAACGGAAATCTCGAACCAGACGACGCCCTTGAGAACCCGGGTCTCGAATTGCCTTCCAGAAGAAAAACCGAACTCGAACGCATCGCGCAACGCGACCATGACTTCTGCCGCGGCGTTGGCGGGCAAGAGATCGGACATCATCTTGCCGACCGGCTCGCGCACCTTGATCGAAGACTTGGGCCTGCGCGGTGAATGGAAGCGGTAGCAGCGGCCGTCGATGCCGGCCTCCAGAAGCACGTCGGGCAGTGCGTCCAGCGTGGCCTGCAGTTGCGCCTTGCCTTCGAGAATGTCGGAGATGTGGCGCTTCTTCTCGGTGATGTCGCGGTAGATGCACACCAGGCCGCCGTCCGGCGTCGGGCTCTTCACCGCAACAATCACCTGCCCGCCCGGCAGGACGAGTTCCTGCTCGCTGTGCGCATTCAGGCCGCGGGAATTCTGTTCATCGATCGGCTGGAACGGCGCCTGGGGGGCAAGCAGCTTTTCTGCCCAGGGAAAGTAATCGACGAATCGGCGGTTCCAGGTGATCACGCGGCCATCGGGATCGAGCAGCACGAAGCCGTCCGCCATGGATTCGAGTGCCTGGTCCAGCGTGGCCTTGGAGCGGACCAGGTCGGCACGCGCGCGCCACTGCCGCGACAGCTGCGCGCGGGCGAAATAGCTGACCGACAGAATCAGCAGCGCGAAAGCCAGCGTCACGCCGAGGATGGAGTTGCGCTCGCTGCGCCAGTCCTCCAGGGTGAACTCGAGCGGAATTCCGGCGACGATCAGCAGGTTCCTGTGCAGCGTGGGCCGGGCGACCACGATGGCGGGCAGGCCGCTGAGCCGCGCGTTCATGCGGTGCGGGCGCCCGTCGCTGGCCTGGTCCATCAAGGCCGGGCCGACGGACCGGCCGGCAAGGTCGTCGCGCGGCGGCGTGCTGGCCAGCAGGGTTCCCGACTCGCGCTCCAGGGTGACCTCGAGCCCCTTGATGTTCGCCCCCTGCGCAAGGATCGTGGTGAGCATGGAAACCTGCACTTCGGCCACCGCCACGATCTTTCCGCCGTCCGCAAGCCGGAGCACGCGCCCAAAATAAAGCACCTGCTGCGAGGTCGCCTGGCTGACAGTGGGCGCGCTCACCGACAGCATGGAGCCCGGCCGGCTCAGGATTTCTTTCAGGAATCCCTGCGGCAGCTGCAGCGCCAGCTTCGCGCCGCGGCGGTCGGAAGACGCGATCAGCGTGCCGTCGGAATCCAGCAGCGCAACATACCGGACCAGCAGGCTCTGGCGGACAACAGTCTCGATGAGCTGCGCGGTGTCGGGCTTGGCCATGTCGGCGGCAACGCTGTCCACGCTGGCGTTGCGCAAAAACTGGCCCATGCCCGCCAGCAGCATGTCGACGGCCAGCAGGCTGCGGTTCAGCGCGGCTTCCGAGGTAACGACGAAGCGCATGGCCTGGCTCTCGTCGTCGGAGATCGCCTTTTCGTAGGTCTGCCACATCGTGAATGCGGCAATGGCGAGAACAGCCGCCAGGAACAGCGCCGCCACGCCGTAGATAAAGGCGGTGATGCGGCGGGGCAGCAGCTTGTTCACTGCCCGACGGGAGCCTTGATGCCCACGACCGGGCCGACAGTCTGATCCCAGACCTCCGCACACACGGATCCGCATCGCTGCACCCAGCGGGGCAGCACGCTCGCGGCGAATATTTCGCGCCTGCGGCGTTCGTCATTGGCGGAAGGGCGTGCCTCGACCATGGCGCCCTTGGTGCCCTTTACGCATGTAGCCGCACCCGTGTTGCATGCAATGCCGTTGCCGGTGTCGCGCTCCGACTCTTCCCAGACCGCGGCCTCCAACTTGGGGAGCTCGCTTTTCAGCAAGGTTTTCAGTTCTGCCGGGAGCGCGTTCCATGCGTCGGTGTTGGCGCCGAATACCGCAACGCCCCAATTGATGGGCAACGTATAGAGCGAGGTGGTGATCTTGTGCAGGCCGAGCGTGTTGCCGGACATCGCACCGGTGATGGCGCATTCGGTGTTGGCCGAGCTCATGTTTGCCATGACCTCGGCAAACTCGGTGAACACCGGCACGCCGCCAAGTGCCCGCACGAAGTCGGCCTGGGTGGCGCCCGAGACACGAACGCGCCGGCCAGAGAGATCGGAAAGCTGCTTCATGGGCTGCTTGCAGAAGATTACCTGGGCCGGATACACATACACCGCCAGCAGCTCGACGCCGTGGCGCTCGCGCAGCGTTTTTTCGAGGTAAGGCCGGAATGCGCCGATCACGCGCCGCATGGCGGGCATGTCGGGGTTGAGGCCTGCGATGTCTGGCGTGCCGATTTCGGGGTATTCGTTGCTGATCTGGCTCAGCAAGGCCGTGCCGAACGGAATGACGCCCAATCTCATGAGATTGAGCATTTCTTGCCCGGGCACACCGGCCTGATTGAAGGGAACGATGCTCGCGCTGTATTTGCCGCCGCTCAGGCGGGCCAGGTCTTTGCCCCAGAAGCGCTCCTCGTGCAGCGCGTACTGGTTCAGGCCGGCCAGTCCGCCCACGACGCGAAGCCGCGTTGGCGTGGATTGCTGTGCTGCGCTGTGCGTTGCCGCGAAAGCCAAAGCAAGAGCGGCGACACGAACCCAGAGGGCAGGTCGCCAGGCTGATGCTGCTTCGCCGGTCTTCATGCCCCGGATCATGATGCCGATTGTGCTTCCTGTAAGAAGTTTTTTACAGAATCGCGTGTTTCCCATCATTCGCAGACTGGAAAGTCAGGCGGACCCGTTGCGCGCAAGGCACAGAGATACCATCCGCAAACCCCGGAGCCGGGGCCGTTTTATCCAAATTCCAGATCGATGTCCGCGCCCGACCTTTCCAGCCGCCAGTTGCGCGCCTTCACGGCGCTGGCCGAGCAGCGCAACTTTACGCGCGCGGCGCAGACCTGTCATTTGTCGCAACCCGCATTCAGCGCGCTGATCCGCACGCTGGAAGAAACGCTCGGCACCCGCCTTTTCGACCGGGACACGCGCAGCGTGCAGCTCACGGCCGAAGGCCGGCTGTTCGAACCCTCGGCTCGGCGCCTGCTCGACGACATGCAGGACGCAATCGGCGATCTTGCCGACCACACGGAACGCCGCAAAGGCCGCGTGAGCGTGGCGGCGCTGCCTTCGCTCGCCGCCGGCTGGCTACCGGCCATCCTTGCCGAGTTCATGCAAACCTGGCCAGGCATCACGGTGGAACTGCACGATGCGCTGTCCGATGCGTGCATTGCCCAGTTGCGCGGCCACCAGGCCGACTTTGCGCTGGCAGCCACAGGCGCCGACGCAGCCGCAGCCGGCGACCTGCGCGGCCGCAAGCTCTGCGAAGACCGCTTTCACCTGGTTTGCCGCAAGGACCATCCGCTGGCCGACGTACCCAGGCTGACTGCCAAGCAGCTCGCGCCCTGGCCCTTCATACAGATGGCGCGCAACAGCAGCGTGCGCCAGTCGCTCGACGCGGCGCTGCATCCGTTGCGTCTCAATGCGGTGTTCGAGGTGGAGCACCTGGCCACGGTCACGGGGCTGGTCGAGGCCGGCATCGGCATCAGCGTGGTGCCGGAGCTCACGCTGTTTCACTTCCGGCGCGACACGCTGGTGACGCGGCCCTTGCCGCTGCAAGGCCTCACCCGAACCATCTACCTGGTTCAGCGGCGCGAAGGAAGCCTCTCGGTGGCCGCCCAGACGCTGTACGACCTCATTCTTGCGAGGCTGGGCACGCTGGCCTGAGGTTCGCGCGACGTGCGGGCAATAAAAAAACGGCCCCGAAGGACCGTTTTTCTTGCCGGCAGCCTTGCGGCCACAAGCCATGCTCGCCGAAGTCTTACTTCTTGGCGGCCTTCTTGGCGGGAGCGGCGGCCTTCTTGGCCGGTGCTGCCTTCTTGGCGACGGGCTTGGCGGCTGCCTTGTCGGCCTTGCGCTTTGCAGCCTTGGGGTCGATGGCGGCCTTGAATGCGGCGCCCGGCACGAACTTGGGCACCTTCTGTGCGGCGATCTTGATCTTGGCGCCGGCTTGCGGGTTGAAGCCGGTGCGCGCGGCGCGAGCCACTTGCTTGAAGGTGCCGAAGCCGATGAGCTGGACGGGGTCGCCCTTCTTCACTGCGGCGACGATGGAACCCGTGACGGTTTCCAGGATACGGGCGGCTTCTGCCTTGCTCACGTTATGGGCGGCGGCGATCTTTTCGACCAGTTCGATACGGTTCACTTGAAAATTTCCTTTGGATTGTTCTCGTCATGTTGCCTATGACGGCGCAGCAGCTGAGGCCACTGCAAGCGGCGCGGAGTGTAGCGCACGCGGGAACCGGTTTCTTCGCCTTCAGGCGCTCGCCTTGATGGCATCCGTCAGGAATTGCACGAATGCCTTGCCTGCGTCGGGCAGCGACCGGCCCGCCAGCGTCTCCACTTCGAGGTGGCGCTCGTTCATTTCGCGGTCCTTCAGCGCAATGGCGACCAGCGCCTTCGACTTGAGCTGGGTGCGGATCGACAGCTCCCCGTAGAACGCGATGCTGCCGCCCCCTGCGGCCGCAAAGCTCACGAGCGCGTTCGCATGGTTGCTCGACATGGCCTGCACGTAGTGCAGCCCCTGCCTGCTGCAGCTGGTGTCCAGCAGTTGTCTGATCGAGCTGTCCTGCGGCGGCAGCCCCAGCGGATAGGCCACCACCTGGCGCAGCGACAGCTGCCGCTGCGCCGCCAGTGGGTGGTCGTTGGCCATCACCGCGAGGATGGGGCTGGGGTGGCGCAGCTCGATCCTGATGCCCGGCTCGGGCACCGAACTCAGCGTAATGCCGATGTCCGCCTCGCCGTCGCGTATGCGCGCGGGTACGTCATGCGGCGGGCAGACCTCCAGGTGAAAGCGGATGCCTTCGTGCTTGCTGCGAAAGCGCGCGATCAGCGTCGGAAGAAAGTCGAAGGCAAAGCCCTCCGTGCTCACCACGCGCACGCGGCCGCTGCGCAGGCCGCGCAAGCCCTGGATGTCGGTTGCCACCCGCTCGATGTCCTGCTGCATGCGCTTGGCATGCGCCGCCAGCAACTCGCCGGCGGCATTGGGGACCATGCCGCGTGCGTGGCGGTCGAACAGCAAGGTGTCGAGCTCGCGCTCCAGGCGTGCCACCTGCCGGCTCACGGCCGATGGGGCCACGTTGAGCTTGAGCGCGGCCTCTTTCACGGAACCGGTTCGCACCACCTCCAGGAAGTACCGCACGGCGGTCTCCTGCAGCGCGTGAAGTGCCATGGAATTCTCCGTTGCAAGGGCGGCAAACGGCCGTGTCGATTGCCGAAACGGCAATCCACAATTCTAAACATTGCGCTTGTGGCAGCAGGCTCCGGCTCCTAGGATGCAATTGCATTCGCCGTCCGCCCCTCCCACCCGTCCCTCAGGAGCACTTCATGAAACGCCTCCCCGCATTGGCCAGCCTGCTGCTGATGTCCTGCCTCGGCCTTGCCTCGATGGCAGCCGCCGCGGAGACCGCGTTTCCGTCGCGTCCCGTCACGCTTGTGATCCCCTTTCCTCCGGGCGGGGCCACGGACGTGAACGGCCGCGTGATCGCCCAGCGCCTGGGCAAGGAGCTCGGCCAGCCCGTGGTCATCGAGAACCGCGCGGGTGCCGGCACGGTGATCGGGGCGAGCTATGTCTCCAAGGCGGCGCCGGACGGCTACACGCTGCTGGTGAGCTCGGGCACCACCTTCACCGTGAACCCGGCCATCCGTTCGAATCTTCCATACGACCCGGTGAAGGGCTTCGACCAGATTGGCCTGGTCGGGCGCGTCGGCCTCATCCTGCTGGCCAACAGCGAGGTGCCGGTAAAAACGGTGAAGCAGTTCGTCGACTACGTGAAGGCATCGCCCGGCAAGTACTCGTATGCCTCGTACGGCACCGGCACCACGTCGCAGTTCGCCGGAGAAACCATCTTGAGCGCCGCCGGCCTGAAGATGACGCATGTGCCTTACAAGGGCAGCGCCCCGGCCATGACCGACCTGATGGGCGGCCAGGTTCCGTTCAGCATCGACACCGTGAGTGCCGCCATTCCCCAGCTCAAGAGCGGCAAGATCAAGGCCATTGCGGTGACCACGTCCAAGCGCTCCACCCTGCTGCCCGATGTGCCCACCATGGCCGAGAGCGGCTACCCGGACATCAACATGGACTCGTGGCTGGTCGTGTCCGCACCCAAGGGCCTGCCTGCCGACGTGAAGGCCAAGCTCGAAAAGGCGCTTGCCGCCACCGTTGCCGACGCCGACACCCGCGCCAAGCTGACTGCGCAGGGCCTGGAGCCGGCCTTCAGCAACGGCGCCGCCGTGAGCGAGCTGATCAACAAGGAACTGCCGCTGATGCGCGCCGTTGCGGCCCGCGCCAACATCACCGCTGATTGAAGGACGCCAAATTGATCGAACAATCCGCCGTCGAACTGCGCCGGCTCATCGGCAGCAAGGCCGTCTCGCCAGTGGAGCTTATGGAGGCTTGCATTGCGCAGATCGAACGGGTGAACCCATTCGTCAATGCCGTGACCGCCACCTGCTTCGACCGTGCGCGAACCGAAGCCAAGGCTGCTGAAGCCGCCGTGATGCGCGGCGATGCGCTCGGCCTGCTGCATGGCCTGCCGCTGGGCGTGAAAGACCTGGAGCCGACCGAAGGCCTGCTCACCACCTGGGGTTCCGCCATCTTCCGCGACCACGTGCCCGACGAAGACATCGAGCTGGTCGCGCGCCTCCGAAAGGCCGGCGCCATCGTCGCAGGCAAGACCAACGTGCCGGAGATGGGCGCGGGCGCCAACTCGCGCAACGAGGTGTGGGGCGCCACCGGCAACCCGTTCGACCCCAACCTGAATGCGGGGGGCTCCTCCGGCGGCTCGGCTGCGGCCCTGGCGTGCGACATGCTGCCCGTGTGCACCGGCTCCGACACCGGCGGCTCTCTGCGGATCCCGGCCGCCAAGTGCGGCGTGGTCGGGTTCCGGCCTTCGCCGGGCATTGTGCCGAGCGTGCGAAAGCTGCTGGGCTGGACGCCGATTTCCGTCGTGGGCCCGATGGGCCGCACGGTGGAAGACGCCTGCCTGCAAATGGCGGCCTCCGCCGGCATGCACGCCGGCGACCCGCTGAGCTACCCGCTCGATCCGCTGTCTTTTCAGAAGCCGATCGACGTCGACCTGAGCAGGCTGCGCGTGGCATGGACCGAAGACTTCGGCGTTTGCGCGGTGGACGACGACATCCGCGCCACCATGCGCCGGAAGATCGGCGCCATGCGGCACCTGTTCAAGTCTTGCGACCAGGTGACGCTGGACCTGGGCGAGGCGCACCGCTGCTTCGACGTGCTGCGCGCCGAAGCCTTCGTGGCCGGCATGCATGCGGCCTACCAGCGCGACCCGGCCAGCCTGGGGCCGAACTCGCGCGCCAACTACGAGATGGGCGCGCAGATGAGCCTGCTCGACAGCGCCTGGGCGCAGGCCGAGCAGACGCGGCTCATCAAGCGGTTCCAGGCGACCTTTGCCGGCTACGACCTGATCCTGTCGCCCACCACGCCGGTGTCGCCCTTCCCGTGGACGCAGATGTATGCGGACACCATCAACGGCGAGAAGCAGGCCAACTACTACCGTTGGCTGGCGCTGACCTATGTCGTCACGCTGACGACGCATCCCGCGCTTTCGCTGCCCTGCGGCGTCGACTATGCGGGCATGCCGTTTGGACTGCAGATCGTCGGCGGCTTCCGGGCCGACCACCAGGTGCTGGGCGCGGCGCATGCCATGGAAATGGCATTTGCCGCCGATGCGCAACTGCGCCGCCCGCGCCCCGATCTTGCGGCTTTGCGCATGGCGGAACCTGCGCTCACATCCATCGTCACCGCACCGCCGGGAACGCATGGCGGCGCTCCTGCGGCTGCGGCGCGGCCAGCGGTTTCCGCCGTTTGAGAAGGCCGCGCCAAAACTAAAAAAAAAGCCCCCGGCTCTGCGAAGAACCGGGGGCTCTTTTTTGGCTTGGCGTTCAGCGGCTGGCGGGGGCTGCGCGATTGGAAGTCAGCGTCACCGAGGGAAAGCGTACCAACGGACGCCCGTTGAGCTCCTGCAGCTTCCGGTTGTTGTGGGCATAGCGCGCGCGGAACTGCGAAATTTGCGCCGGAGACAGCGACACCGGTGCCTGCAGCAAATACCACTCGACGTTTTCAGTCAGCGGCGGCGTGGTGAGCGAGCCCAGGTAGTGGTAGTAGGCCTTGTCCTTGGGCAGGAGAACGGAGATGTCGGCCTTGGACAGCTCGCCATGCCCTTCCTTCTCGAGCGCTGCCAGCACCTTGGCCGCCAGCGGATTGGCCGGGCCTTCGCGGTACATCACGCCCACCACGGCCAGGCGGCCGTCCGCGGCACGGAAGACGAAGTGGCCTTCGAGCGGAAAGTGCTTGCCGTCCACCGTGTGCTCGCTCTCGGCATGAAAGTGGAACTGCAGCAGCTTGAAGTGCCTGCCGCGGATCATCGCGTCAGGCCCTTTCGCCTCGACCTCCACCGCATGACCGTTATCGACGACGTCGAGCGCCGCGCGAGCGTTGCTCAGGCGAATGCCCTGCGGCTCGAGCGCATCGCCGGCCTTGGCTTCACCAGTGGGAATATCGATCGGCGATTGGGCACTGTCGTGAACCGCCTTCCAGCTTTCCTGATGGTCGTAATCCAGCGCCTGGGCGTGGACCGTTGAAGCCGCGAGTAGCGCAACGCTCAGGAGACAGCGAGAAACTGGGGACATGCCAAGGATTCCAGAGGAAAAAAGTTGTAAGAGGAGCCGCAACCCCTCCAGAGAAGGGCATGCAGAACAGGCTTGACCTTGCCACGATGTCAACCCTGAAACTGAACTCCGCTTTCAACAATCAAGGAGTTGCCATGCAAGAGTTCGCGATTCGGCCGATGACCTGCGACCACTGCGCAAGCAGGCTAGCCGCCGAAGCCGGCGCGATTGTCTGGACGCCTACCTGACCGGGGGCTGACCCTCAAACCTCGCCTGCCTGCGCCCCCGCGACACGGGCGGCCCCATGGTTCCCGCTGGAGAATTCGAATGAACGACATGCGTTCCAACCCAGGACACGACCACCACCATCATCAGCACCACCATCACGGCGGCCACCCTGTGCCGGTGAATGCCGTCGAACCCGGCGCGGCGGACGGATCGCCGACGATCTACACCTGCCCCATGCATCCGGAAGTACGGCAGGACCATCCCGGCAATTGCCCCAAGTGCGGCATGACGCTGGAACCCGAAATGCCGAGCCTCGACGCAGAGGAAAAAGAGGATCCCGAGCTGCACGACTTCAAGCGCCGGTTTCTCTGGACACTGCCGCTCACCATTGCGGTCGCCGTGCTCGCAATGGCGGGCCACAGGCTGCAGTGGTTCGAGATGGCAACGCAGAGCTGGATCGAGCTGGCCCTTTCGGTGCCGATCGTGCTGTGGGCAGGATGGCCCTTCTTCGAGCGCGCGGTGCAGTCGGTAGCCAACCGCAGCCCGAACATGTGGACGCTCATCGGCCTGGGCACTGCCGCCGCCTTCGTCTACAGCGTGGTGGCCACCGTAGCGCCCCGTGCCTTTCCCGATTCGTTCATGTCGATGGGCCGCGTGGCGGTTTACTTCGAGGCCGCGGCAGTGATCATTTCGCTCACCCTGCTCGGCCAGATTCTCGAGCTCAAGGCGCGCTCGCAAACTTCCGCGGCCATCAAGTCGCTGCTGGGCCTTGCGCCCAAGACGGCTCGGCGCATCGGTGCCGACGGCACTGAAGAAGACGTTCCCATTGCGCATGTGCATGTCGGCGACAAGCTGCGCGTGCGGCCCGGCGAAAAGGTGCCGGTGGACGGCGTGGTGGTCGAGGGCGCAAGCGCGGTCGACGAGTCCATGCTCACGGGCGAGCCGCTGCCGGTGACCAAGCGCGTTGGAGACAAGCTCATCGGCGCCACGCTCAACACCAACGGCGCCCTTGTCATGCAGTCGGAAAAAGTCGGCTCGCAAACCGTGCTCGCGAGCATCGTGCAAATGGTGGCGCAGGCCCAGCGCTCCAGGGCGCCGATGCAGCGCATGGCCGACCACGTGGCGGGCTACTTCGTCATGGTCGTCATCGGCATTGCGCTGCTGACCTTCTTTGCGTGGGGGTTCTTCGGGCCGGCGCCCAGCTGGACCCACGGGCTCATCAATGCGGTGGCGGTACTCATCATTGCCTGCCCCTGTGCGTTGGGTCTTGCCACACCCATGTCGATCATGGTGGCCACCGGCAAGGCCGCCACGCAGGGCGTGCTTTTCCGCGATGCGGCCGCTATAGAGAACTTTCGCAAGGTGGATGCGCTCATCGTCGACAAGACAGGCACGCTGACCGAAGGCAAGCCGCGCTTCGAACGCGCAGTGGCCCAGCCCGGTTTTACCGAAGACGACGTGCTGCGCCTTGCGGCCAGCCTCGACCAGGGGAGCGAGCATCCGCTGGCGCACGCCATCGTCGCGGCGGCGCGCGAACGCGGCCTGGCGTTGACCGCGGCGGATGAGTTCGAGTCGAGCAGCGGCATCGGCGTGAGCGGCATCGTGGGCGGCAAGAAGCTGGCGCTGGGCAACACCGCGCTGATGGACCAGTTGCGCGTGCCCGTCGACGCGCTCAAGCCGCAGGCCGAGGCCCTGCGCGCCGAAGGTGCCAGCGTCATGTTCCTTGCGGCCGACGGGCAGCCGGCGGGCCTGCTCGCCGTGTCCGATCCCGTCAAGGCCACCACCATGGAGGCGCTGGCGGCGCTCAAGGAATCGGGCATGCGCGTGATCATGGCAACGGGCGACGGGCTGACGACAGCGCGCGCCGTTGCCGCAAGGCTGGGCATTGACGAGGTGCATGGAGAAGTCAAGCCGGCCGACAAGCTGGCGCTGGTCGAAAAGCTGCAGCGCGAAGGCCGCATCGTCGCCATGGCGGGAGATGGCATCAACGATGCGCCCGCGCTCGCCAAGGCCGACGTCGGCGTGGCCATGGGCACCGGCACCGACGTTGCAATGAACAGCGCGCAGGTCACGCTGGTGAAGGGCGATCTGCGGGGCATCGCGCAGGCGCGCATCGTCTCCGAAAAGACCATCGCCAACATGAAGCAGAACCTGGGCTTCGCGTTCATCTACAACGCGCTGGGCGTGCCCCTGGCGGCCGGCGTGCTGTTTCCGTTCACCGGCTGGCTGCTGTCGCCGATGATCGCGGCACTGGCGATGAGCCTGAGTTCGGCGTCGGTTATTTCCAATGCGTTGCGGCTCCGGACGGCGAGCGACGAAAAGAAGTCCGCTTGAAAAGTCGAATCGGACGCAAAGCCCGCAGCATTCGAATTCGACCTACAGACATCCGCCCCCGGCTTGTGCAAGTTGAGGCCATGACACAACCCATCGAACTCATCATCGAGGAGCCAGCCCTCGGCTCCTATGTCTGGCGCCTGCTTGAAACGGATACGGACGGAGCGAACCCCAAGGTGCTTCGCGACGCCTTCGATCCGGCGGACACCTACGAAGCCGCGCTGGCGGCGGGGCAGCGTGCACTTCAGAGCGAAATTCGCCGGCGGGCCGCACCTGCAGCCCCCGCGCAGCAGCACTAGCCTGCGGCCGGTCTCACGGCGCAGCGAGGCCGACCGCGCGCATCAGCCAGCGAAAGACCAGCGCCACCGCGAAGAGGGTGCCGACGCTGGACAGCCAGATGGCGAGCAGCCATCCGAAGCGGCGCAGCCATTTGCCGCGGCCGGCGGGGCCGGGGTCAGTGATACCCATCCCCATGCCTCACCTTCCCCCTGAACACCCAGTAGCTCCATGCCGTGTACATCAGGATGAACATCAGGATGACCGGAATGATCAGCAGCGCCCCCACCAGCGCAAAGCCCAGGCTCTGCGGCGGCCCCGCCGCCTGCCAGATGCTGATGTCCGGCGGAATCACGTTCGGCCACAGGCTGATCCCCAGCCCCGTGTGAGTGCCGGAAACAGGATGTGGAACGAGATCGTGAAGCCGAACTGGATTCGGGCGAGCAGGAGGGCGTCCATGCGGCTCACCTTAACGTCACAACCCGATCGCCGCAACAGGCGCGTCCGTAAGATGAGCGCCGGCCACTGCCCATTGCAGCCGTTGCCTCGTTGGCGCAGTTGCGGGCTTGCCGCTTTCACAAAGACAAAAGGAGATTTGCAGATGCAGAACGGACCCCTCCAACCGCGCCGCCGCTTCCTCAAGGCTGCCGCGGGCTCGGGACTCGCAGCCTTCGCCGGCCTGGCCGGCGCGCAGTCTTTCGACTTCAAGCCCAACCAGCGCTACCCGGACCCCTCGGTGTTGATACTGGACCCGAGTTTTGCCAAGTACCGCATCTACAGCAGCACGGTCGAGCAGCTTGGCACCGGCATGCGTTGGGCGGAGGGGCCGGTGTACTTTCCGGAAGGCGGCTACCTGTTGTGCAGCGACATTCCGAACAACCGGCTCATGAAGTTCGACGAAAAGACCGGCAAGTTGACCGTGCACAAGCAGAACGCCAATTACGCCAACGGCAACACGCGCGACCGCCAGGGCCGGCTTGTGACCTGCGAGCACTCCGTCACGCGCCGCGTGGTACGCACCGAGAAGGACGGCCGCATGACGGTGCTGGCCGACAGCTACGAAGGCAAGAAGCTCAACGCGCCCAACGACGTGGTGGTCAGGTCGGACGACACGGTGTGGTTCACCGACCCGACCTTCGGAATCAACGGGGAGTGGGAAGGTTCGAGGGCAACGCCTGAACAGGCGACCACCAATGTCTACCGCATTGCCAAGGACGGCAAGCTCACCGCAGTCATCACCGACCTGGTCAACCCGAACGGCCTCGCGTTTTCGCCGGACGAGAAAAAACTCTACGTGGTCGAGTGGAAAGGCACGCCCAACCGCAGCATCTGGAGCTACGACGTTTCAGCCGACGGCACCAGCGTGTCGAACAAGACAAAGCTGGTGGATGCCGACGGCCCGGGCGCGCTCGACGGCTTCAGGGTCGACCGGGACGGCAACCTCTGGTGCGGCTGGGGCTTCAGCGGCGCCTTCTCGCCGGAGCCCTCCGATGTGGGCGGCGGCATGAAGGCGCACTTGCCGCTTGGCAAGTCCGAAGAGATGGACGGCGTGAAGATCTTCAACCCGCAAGGCAAGCCCATCGGCTTCATCCGCCTTCCGGAGCGGTGCGCAAATCTCGAATTTGGCGGGCCCAAGCGCAACCGCCTGTACATGACGAGCAGCCATTCGCTCTACGCACTCTACGTGGAGGCGCACGGCGCGGTGTAGCGCGCCGCGGCTGCCTCGGCGGCTCGCCTCAGTCCAGATTCACCAGGTTCAAGATTGCCATCGGGCCGCCTGGGAACTGCACGATGCGGCCTTCGTTCACGCCGCCCAGGTCGATGGGGGTGAAGCCCAGGCGGGCGATCAATTCGCTCACCGTCTTCTTCGCATCGGCGTCTTCGCCAGACAGAAACAGCACGCGGCGGCCGCCGGCCACCTTCGGGTCGGCCTCGAGCGCGGCCGCTGCCAGGTGGTTGAAGGCCTTGACCACGCGAGCGCCCGGCGCCAGTTCGGCCACCACTTCGCTGGACGCGCGGCCGCCCAGGTCGAAGGGCTCGAACGACGGCACCCGAACGGCATTGTTCGCATCGACGAGGATGCGGCCGTTCCATGGCCCGAGGTCTTTCAGCGCGTCGGGCAGGCGGTTCCAGTTGACCGCGAGAAATACCAGGTCGGCCTGGGCCGCTTCCTTGAGTTCGACGGCCTTGATGCGGGGACCCAGCTCGTCGACCAACGGCTGCAGCGTTTGCGGACCGCGGCTGTTGGCAATGGAAGCGTCGATGCCGTTGCGTGCTAGCTGGCGAGCGATGGCGGAGCCGATTTCGCCGGCGCCGATGATGGAGATTTTCATTTGCTTTTCCTTTTGCTGAAGTACGCAAGATCGTCTTGCTGGGCTCAACTTTAGGCATTCACCTCCTATAGCAATAGTCGCGACTGGCTTGAATTACTTTCAAGCATTTGTTGAAATGAGGTGAATGGAAACCCTCGCCAACCTCGAATCCTTCGTGCGCAGCGCCGAGACGGGCAGCTTCTCGTCGGCTGCGCGCCGGCTGGCGCTCACGCCGGCGGCAGTCAGCCGCAACGTGGCCCAGCTGGAGCGCAACCTTGGCGTGCGCCTCTTCCAGCGCAGCACGCGCGGCCTTACGTTGAGCGAGGCGGGTGAACGCTTCCTGCAGTCGGTGCAAGGCGGGCTCGACAGCATCCAGGGCGCGATCGCCGACATCACCGTGAATGCCGGCCAGCCGGCCGGGGTGCTCAAGCTGAGCGCGGCGCCCGGCTTCGGCATGGACTACCTGTTGCCGCTGATGCCCGCTTTTCTCGAAAAGTATCCGGCCGTCGTTCCGGACTGGTTCTTCGACAACCGTCCGCTCGACCTGATTGCCGGCGGCTTCGATGCGGCTGTCGGCGGGGGTTTCGAGTTGCCGCCCGGCATGGTGGCACGCGAACTCGGGCGCATCCACCTGATTGCGGCGGCGGCGCCGGATTTCCTGCGCGGCAAGCGCCGCCCTAAAGACCCGGCCGGGCTTGCGGAACTCGCAGCCGTGTCCATGCGATCGCCGCTGCATGGCCGCTTGCGCACACCGGTCATGCGCAACGCCGCGGGGCGCGAGATGGCGGCCACGCAAAAGCCGGTGATGATGGTGAACGACCCCGATGCGCTCTGCCGCGCAACACTGCTGGGCCTGGGCGTCGGCCTGATCGCCGTGCCGCATGCCGCGCCCCACCTGCACAGCGGCGCGTTGGAGCGGCTGTTGCCCGACTGGCATTGCGACCTTGGGCCGCTCTCGCTGTACTTTGCCAGCCAGAAGCTGCTGCCGGGCAAGACGCGCGCGTTTGTCGATTTTGTGACCGAGGCCTTTCGCGAGCAGAAGCTGGCCCAGCGCCTGTCCGGCGGCATTCGGGCGCGCGGTAACACAGGCTGACTTGTGCGGCGGGGATGATGCGGCATACTCCCACCCCCCAAACTCGCCAGAAGCCCGCTGAATGGACAAGGAAGTCGACCCCCGTGTACTCGCCGTCATCGACGAGATGCGACTGTCAGGACCACGGCTCAGTCCGGTCGAAATCGTCGCCAAGATGGGCGTGTTCGACGCGCGCGACAAGCCGTTCGAGTACGCCTGGATGGCAACGGGCGACAACGTCATTGCCACCATCTGGGCGGAGTACGTGAACGTCGGCGCGAGCGGGCGCTGGTTCTATCTCGAATCGCTCGATACGCAGCATCGCCCGGGCGGCGGCGCGCGAACGCCCAACCAGGTACAGCGTGCCAAGGATCGCCTCGCATTGCTGAAGCGCACCTTCGATGCGGGCCAGGGCTTCCGGGCCGTCGTGCAGACCAACCGCATCGCCATTGCCGAACTGGAGAGCAACAAGAACGCGAAGGTGTCCACGCGCGTGCGCGACGACTCCGAATGGCACGTTGCAAGCTGGGAGCCCGAGCAGCTGCTGGCGGTGCTGGTGCGCGGCCCGCGCGGCTGGGTTCCCGATGAAGCCGACATGCAGGCCGCCAAGGCGCGAGGCGGCGTTCCCGCGGCTGTGGAAGCGGAGCCCGAGGCGGCCAAGCCGGCTTCGGCAGAAGAGGTCCAGGCTGCCGCCATGGCGTATGTCATGGGCCACTTCAAGGGCTACGGCTACAACGCCGAGGACGTGACCAGCCAGAAGCTGGGCTACGACATCGAGGTGTCGAATGCGAAAGGCGCAACCCTGCTCAGGGTGACCGTGAAGGGCACCTCCACCGCAACGCCCAACTTCCACCTCACGCCCGAAGAAAACGCCTGCTCCGCACGCGAGCCGCTCTGGCGCCTGCTGGTGGTGGCAGACGCCGGCGGGCCCACCGCGCAGCACAAGATCTACAAGCCTTCGGAAATGAGCCAGGCGCCCGGCTTCAAAGCCGGGGGCTAGAGCAGCGCCGCGATTTCCGCGGCGCCCAGCGCGCCCTGATAGACGCGGAAATCGTCCAGTTGGGCGCGCAGCGCCGGATCGTTCGGATACTGGGAGCGCCCGAGAAAGTTCTGCGTGGTCTCTCCCAGGTCGAAGGGCGCCAGCGTCATCTGCGCGTTGCCGCCCACCGCCGCGCCGTCGACATACAGCGTGCCGAGCGTGCCGGCCAAGGTCACCGCCACATGCACCCAGCGCCCGGTCGGCAATGGCGATGTGCCTTCGATCACCTGCTCGTTGTAGCCGTGAACCCTGGAGATCGCGTAGCGCACGGTGCCGGCATTGCTGCGCGGCGTGAGCATCATGTAGCGGCGCGTGCCGGAGCCGAAGTCGAAGACGCGCGACCACGTCGAGAGGCTGTCCACGTACACCCAACATGCGATCGAGAAGTCGGCCGTGTCCTTCACCAGCCCCGCGGGCAGGTTGATGTGGGCGCCCGTGCCACCCAGGGCGATCGCCCCTGCTGCGTTGCGGCCCGCAGTCCAGGCCGCGCCACCGGCAAGTTCGCTGGCGGCGAACCGGCCTGTCGCATCGGCGGCGGAGTTTCCTTGCGCTTCGTCGAACCTGAGGTGCATCAGCAGCTCGGGCTTGAGGGCGGCCCGGGCTTCGGCGGATGGCTCGCTCTCTCCGCCTGCGTTCACGGCAACCACGGCGTAGTAGTACACCTCTCCCGCGACGCCCGTGGCGTCCGTGAAGGTCAGCGTGTCGGTAATGCCTGAAGCCACGGTGGTGCTGTAGGGCCCGCCCGCGGTGGAGGCGCGCCTGACCGCGTAGCTCAGCGCACCGGTGCTGCCCCACCACGACAACTCCACTTGCGATGCGCGCACCCGCGCAGTGAGCCCGCTCGGCCGCACGAGCGCCGTGAGCGGATCGCGCGTGAAGGTCAGGGTTCCGAAGCCGAGCTGGTCGCCGTTGCTGCCGTCCGTTTCCGGGCGCATCTGCTCGGCCTGCAGCGCGGTGTAGGGCGTGGCAATGCCGAGGCGGTTTGCATAATGGTTGTACACGCTCTCCCAGATGCCGCGCCGATGCCCCTGCCCACCCGTCGCCAGCACCGACTGCGTTCCCTGCCGGTTCACGTTGGTGATGAAGGGCACGGTGTAGAAATTGCCCGCGCCGTCGCGCAGATTGGACTTGGCGACGTACTCGGCACCGGCCAGGAAGCGGTTGTTCTCATAGCCGTAGATGTCGTCGCCCTGGTTCCATGCCATTTCGCAGAACGCGCCCGCAAGCCCGATGCCCAATGTGCAGTGGCCCTGGTCGCGGCCGCTTTCCTGCCATTGGCCCAGATAGCCAGCATGCACGTGATAGACCGCTTGCAGGCCGGCCCCGTTGCCCGCACCGTTGCGGTAGTAGTCGATGGCCTCGTCGTAGATGTCGCGCCGGTCGCACAGCACGCCGATGGCCAGGATGGCGCCAATCGTGCACTGGTCCCAGTTGGCCCAGTAGTTGGTGATCTCCGAGTCGTTGTGGTTGACAAGAAAGCTGTGGTTGAGCGGATAGAACACCGTCAGCATCATGTTCTGGAAACGCGCGAAGTCACTTGCGGCCCAGCCCGGATAGGTGCGCATGATCTCGGCCGCATTCGCGAACTGCTGGCCGTAGATGCCAGCCGCAAGAAAGCGGTCGGCGTTGCCCTCGATCGCCGTCAACGTGGACGACCACTCGTTGAGGAACCTGATCGCCAAGTCGGCATAGCGCGTGTCCTGCGAAACCTTCCAGCGCAGCGCCAACTGATAGGCGCGCGCGACGTCGATGTAGAACTGCGCGAAGTTCTGGCCCGGGACGTCCCCCCGAATCACGGTGGCCAGCGGCCGCGGCGTGGCACCGAGCTGCGAGCGGCCGTTGGATGTGAGCGCATTCCATCCGGCGAGCCAGGGCTGTGCGTTGGCCGCGACCTTGAGACGCATGCGCTCGAAGTCGGCCTCGGTGTGCAGCAGGCCGGGGTGAACGAACGGCTTCGCTCGCGCGGGCGAGGGTGCTGGCGCCGGCACGTCTTCGGAGCCGGAGCCCGTTGCGGACCCGGGTGCCGCACCAGCGGTGCCCTGCGTCGCACCGCCAAGCAGGCCGACGCTGCCCGCTCCGCTGCCGCCTCCTCCTCCGCCGCAAGCGGCGGTTCCGAGGGCGGCGAGACTCATCGCGCCCATGCAGAACATGCGGCGGTCCAGGGAGTTGTCGAGGGTGTTGTCGGGGAGGTTGTTGTCTTCGCTGGCCGGTTGATGCATGTTGTATTGAGGTTTTGTTAAACCTTGCTACCGCAACATGCATGCCCAATCCGCGATTGAACCCTTTCCTACTCGCCGTGCAGGCGGATCGCTTCGCACGGCGGCCCGATTGCCCGCAAAACTTCTCGCACATGACAATCCGTGTCACGCGCGCGGCGCGGCGTGTTCAGAAATGTCACGCTGCGCGCCGCGCCGCTAGAGCTGCAGGTTCACGTCGACCCTGGGCGTTCCGGGCGCCGATTGCGCGACCACCACGATGCGCTCTTCCAGGCGCTGGAAGTGCAGGTCCACCCGCGCACTCCCAACATGCAGCCCCTGCACATGCAGCTGGTCGATGTCCGCCGGCAGGTGCGGTTGCACGATCCTCACCTCGCGCTGGATGCCGTCCACATGCAGGCCCAGGCAAGCCTGCAGCAGCATGAACACAGACCCCGCCGCCCACGCCTGCGGCAGGCATGCCACGGGGTAGGCAACGGGTGACTGGCCGGGCTGGCGGTCGAATCCGCAGAAGAGTTCGGGCAGGCGCATGCCGAAGTGCGAGGCCGTCTCGAACAGGTTGTCCAGGATGCGCACCACGCCGTCTCGCTCGCCGTAGTGCGCAAGCCCCGCCGCGCACAACGCCACATCGTGCGGCCACACCGAGCCGTTGTGATACGACATCGGGTTGAAGCGCACAGCCTCCGTTGGCAAGGTGCGAATGCCCCAGCCCGATGCGAATGCGGACGACAGCAACTGATGGCCAACCGACAGAGCCCGCTCTTCGACCGGCAGGCCCGTGAAGAGCAGATGCCCCGCATTGGAGGAACGCACGCGGCACGGCTGGTTGGCGCCGTCGATGGCAAGCGCGTAGAACTTCAGGTCTTCGAGCCAGAAGCGGCTTTCGACCGCTTCGCGCATGGCCTCCGCACGTTGCCGCCAACGGCTGGCGCCGGAGTCGCCCTGCCACTCCGCCATCGAGGCCATCGCTAGGAAAGCCGCATAGACATAGCCCTGCACCTCTACAAGTGCAATCGGCCCTTCGGGCGTGCGGCCGTCGGCGTGGAAGATCGAGTCGTGGCTGTCTTTCCACCCCTGGTTGGCAAGGCCGCTCGCTTCACCGCGCTGGTAGGCCAGCAGGCCGTGCGGGTGGCGTGCCATGTTGCGCTCCATCCACTCGCAAGCGGCGCACAGCGCGGGCCAGATGTGCGCGATGGTGGCGCGGTCGGCGGTGCGCCGCGCATAGGCACCTGCCAAGGCCACGAAAAGCGGCGTGGTGTCGACCCCGCCGTAGTACTGGCCGAAGGGCAGCTCGTCTACCGCGGCCATTTCGCCCTTGCGGGTCTCGTGCATGATTTTCCCGGGCTCGGCATCGCGAAAGCTCGAGGTCTGGTGCGCCTGCCGCGCCGCAAGAAATTCGAGCACGCCCTGCGCGAGCCTCGGATCGATCCACAGCGTCTGGAAAGCCGTCACGATGGCGTCCCGGCCGAAGGGCGTGGAGAACCATGGAATGCCCGCATACGGATACGGCCCCGTGGGCAGGTCGGTGGTGAGCAGCGCAAGGTCGGCGCGCGAGCGGTCGAGCCACGCCTGGAACAAGCGCCCCGACGCCTGCAGGCGCGAACCGCGGCGCTGGCGTGCGCGCATGCGCCACCGCGCTAGCACGCCGGCTTCTCGGAACCGCACTGCATCGGGCACCCCGGGTTCCGTGCCCACCTCCATGTACAGCGTCCACTCGCCATGCGCCGCAAGAGGCACGGTGAATTCTGCGGTACCTGCATCAAGGCGCTGCGGCGCTTGCGAAAAATCGATGCACGCGAGCCGCGTGACCGAGTCGAGCCCCTGGTAGCGCAGCACCACGCCTTGCGCGCCCACCTCCGGTGCGCCGATGTCGCCACGCCGCGCGCGCTGCTGGCCGCGCACTTCGAACATGTCCCGAAAGTCCGCGCCGAACTGCAACGCGAGCGGCGCCTGCGCGGGCTGGTCGCTGTAGTTGACGAGCCGGATGCGCTCGAACAGCCGCGCGTTCCACAGAAAGCGCTTGCGCTCCAGATGAATCACGCCCTGCGGCATCGATGTCGATCCGAGCACCGGCAAGGGCCGGTTGGTGAGATTGGCGGTGAAGAAGACGTTGTCCTGGCTGACCCCGCTGGACAACAGCGACGGCCGTGCGCCGTCGAGCCGCAGCACGAATGCCGACAGCATGCGCGTGTCGTCATGAAAGAGACCGTCCACGCCGCCGCCCACGTCGCCGTGGCCGTCCATCACAAAATAAGTGTCGCCCTCCTTGAGCACGAACGCGTGCTGCACCGCGCGCTCGGTTGCCGGCTCGGCTTGTTCGACAGCAGGCGCTTCGACGCTCATCGCTCAGGCCACCTCGTGATAGACATGATCTTGCGGCGGCAGCACCCCGCCACCGATCAGCCGCTTGTATTGCTCCACATAGGCACTGGCCATCGCGTGCGCGGAGAACCTGCTTTCGAACGCCTGGCGCACGCGGTGACGGTCGAGCTTGCCAATGGCGTGCACTGCCTCCACCGCCTGCGACTCGTCTTCGACGATGAGCCCGCTCACGCCATGCTCTATCACTTCGGGCACCGAGCCGCAGCGCCATCCGATCACCGGCGTGCCGCAAGCCATGGCCTCGATCATCACGAGGCCAAAGGGCTCCGGCCAGTCGATAGGAAAGAGCAGCGCCCGTGCACCGCCAAGAAACCTCGCCTTGTCCGCATCGCCGATCTCGCCGATGTATTCGACCAACGGGTCGTCGAGCATGGGCTTGATCTTTTGCGCAAAGTAACTCGCATCCGCTGCATCGACCTTGGCCGCAATCTTGAGCGGGAGCCCGGCCTTCCTTGCGATCTCGATAGCGCGGTCGGGCCGTTTTTCCGGAGAGATGCGCCCAAGAAAGGCCAGGTATCCGTCAGGCTTGGGCTGGAATGCGTAAGGCGTTTCGTCGAGCCCGTGGGGAATGGTTGCAAACCAGTTGGCAAAGGGCATGGGCCTGCGCTGGTGGCGCGAGATGGAGACCAGTGGATACCGGTTCCAGCGCATGTACGCACCCGGCAAGTCTGCAATGTCGAGCCGGCCATGCAGCGTGGTGAGCGTGCGCCCGGCCATGTCGTCGAAGAACGGAAAGTGCATCAGGTCGACGTGGAAATGCAGCACGTCGAACTGGTGCGCCCGCCGCCTCACTTCGTGAAGCATGCTCAGGTGGCTGGCCAGGTCCGACTTGAGCGGCGCGGGGTCCAGGCGCAGGGCCTGCGCGCGCATGGGAGCGAGCTCGGCCCGTGTCTGGGTATCGGCCGAAGCGAACAGGGTGACCTCGTGGCCCTGGTCGACCAGCGCATTGGCCAGGTGAGCGACAACCCGTTCGGTGCCGCCGTAAAGCCGCGGCGGAACGGCTTCATAGAGGGGGGCGATCTGCGCGATCTTCATCGTCAAGACAGTCTCCTCGCAAGGAAATGAATGAACAAGGAATGAGAGCGAAGAAAACGGAGGCGCGTGGCTTCCGAGCCGCCATTTTGAGCCGCCTGGTTTTATTTTCAAGAGCATTCAAAAGCGCGGCTGCGGCGTTTGCCGCTTGCAGCCCACGCCGGCTTGTTCTAGATTTTTTTCGTTGCATTGGAGGTCTCTTGATGAACATTCTCGAAACCGTTGCCGACCAGTCCGACGCGATGCGCTTGCCGCTCTATGCGGTCACCGTGACTGCCGTGGCCCGCGAAGAAGCGCCTGCGTTGCTGTCGCTGCACTGGCACGGCTTCTTCCGGCAGACGCCGCTGCGGCTGCCGGGCCTCGAATTGCCGGCGCGGCCGGTGCCGCAGTCGATGGCGCAGTTCGACCTGCCCCAGGGCGTGCTCGATGCATTCGATGCGCTCGAGCAGTCGCTGCTCGAGGCCGCATGGCAGCTCGGCGCCTGGGACGTCGAGCGGCTGGAGCGGCCGGCATGGTGGCGGCTTGGTGCGCCCGCAACCGAAGTGAGCGACGGCCGCCGCGCTTTCGGCTACTACGAAGACGACGAAAGCGATAGCGCGCACCTCATGGCCGACGCGCCCGATCGCGAAGAGCTGATGCGGCTTGCCGCCCACCGCGGCTACCTGCGCTGGCTCTTCAGGCCGCGCAAGCGCGGCATCTGGGCCGAAGTGCAAGACGACGGCGACGACACGCTCGACGAGAGCGGCGGCCGCCCCCTGCCCTGCCCCGTCATGCCCCAGCCCCTGCATGGCGGCCACGCTGCGCGCCGCACCGTATACCGGCTGGGCCGCGCCGATCGCATCCTGCGGAACGGCGGCTGAAAAACATCGTCACAAAAAAATTTGCGGCGCAACCTCTTGAAGCCTTTGCGGCCAGCCCATAGCTCTCGCGCGCCGGCGTTTCTCGGCGCCGGTTCAACTTTTTTGATGACCTGTATCGCTTAGGAGATTGAACATGAAACTTCATCCTCTGTACGACCGGGTGATCGTCAAGCGAATCGAACAGCAGCGCAAGACGGCTTCCGGCATCGTGATTCCCGACTCGGCCGCGGAGAAGCCCGAACAGGGCGAGGTGCTCTCGGTGGGCCAAGGGAAGCTGCTTGCGGACGGCACCCTGCGCCCCTTGCACCTGAAGGCGGGCGACCAGGTGCTCTTTGCCAAGTACGCGGGGCAGACGGTCAAGGTCGAAGACGAGGAACTGCTGGTGATGCGCGAGGACGACGTGCTCGCGGTTGTCGACACCAGCGAACGCGGCGGCCTGAAGCGCGTCGCCTGATGGTGTCCGGAAACCCGTTGTGAAAGGAGTGATGACAAAATGACTGCCAAAGAGGTCAGGTTCCACGACAACGCCCGCCAGCGCATCGTCGCGGGCGTCAACATCCTTGCCGATGCGGTGAAAGTCACGCTCGGGCCCAAGGGACGCAACGTGCTGCTCGAACGCAGCTTCGGCGCTCCCACCATCACGAAAGACGGCGTGTCGGTGGCCAAGGAGATCGAGCTTGCCGACAAGTTCGAGAACATGGGCGCGCAGATCGTGAAGCAGGTGGCCTCCAAGACGGCCGACGTGGCGGGTGACGGCACCACCACCGCCACCGTGCTCGCGCAGGCCATCGTGCAAGAGGGCATGAAGCACGTGGCCTCGGGCATGAACCCGATGGACCTGAAGCGCGGCATCGACAAGGCCACCGCCGCGGTGCTCGAAGAGCTGCGCAAGCTCTCCAAGCCCATCTCCACCGGCAAGGAAATCGCGCAGGTGGCCGCGCTTTCGGCCAACTCCGACGAAGCCATCGGCAAGATCATTGCCGACGCAATGGACAAGGTCGGCAAGGAAGGCGTGATCACGGTGGAAGACGGAAAGTCGCTCGAGAACGAGCTGGACGTGGTCGAGGGCATGCAGTTCGACCGCGGCTACCTGAGCCCCTATTTCATCAACGACCCCGAGAAGCAGGTCGCGCACCTCGATGATCCACTGGTGCTGCTGCACGACAAGAAAATCTCGAACATCCGCGAACTGCTGCCCGTGCTCGAAGCCGCGGCAAAGGCGGGCAAGCCGCTCCTGATCGTGGCCGAAGAGGTCGAGGGCGAAGCGCTTGCCACGCTGGTGGTCAACTCCATGCGCGGGGTGCTGAAGGTGGCGGCCGTCAAGGCGCCGGGCTTCGGCGACCGCCGCAAGGCGATGCTCGAAGACATTGCGGTGCTCACCGGCGCCACGGTGATTTCCGAAGAAACCGGCAAGCAGCTCGACAAGGCAACGCTCGAAGACCTGGGCCGCGCCAAGCGCATCGAGGTGCAGAAGGAAAACACCATCATCATCGACGGCGCGGGCGACCAGGCGCGCATCGATGCGCGCGTGAAGTCGATCCAGGCGCAGATCGAGCAGGCGACCAGCGACTACGACCGCGAGAAGCTGCAGGAGCGCGTGGCCAAGCTCGCGGGCGGCGTGGCGGTGATTCGCGTGGGTGCCGCGACCGAGGTCGAGATGAAGGAGAAGAAAGACCGCGTCGACGATGCGCTGCACGCCACGCGGGCCGCCGTCGAGGAAGGCATCGTGCCCGGCGGCGGCGTGGCGCTGCTGCGCGCGCGGGCGGCCGTTGCCGCACTCAAAGGCGCCAACGCCGACCAGGACGCGGGCATTCGCATCGCGCTGCGCGCGCTCGAGGCGCCGCTGCGTGCCATCGTGTCCAACGCGGGCTTGGAACCGTCGGTGGTCGTCTCCAAGGTGCTCGAGGGCAAGGGCAACTACGGCTACGACGCGTCGACCGGCGAGTACGGCGACCTGGTGCAGATCGGCGTGGTCGACCCCAACAAGGTCACGCGCACCGCGCTGCAGAACGCGGCATCGATCGCGGGCCTGATCCTCACGACAGACGCCACCGTGGCGGAGCTGCCCAAGCCCGTGGAAAAGGCACCCGCCATGCCCCCGGGCGGCATGGACTATTGATGAGTTCGCATCGCGCTTCCTGAAGCATGAGGCGGCGTCCTTTGCGGGACGCCGCTTTTTTTGCGGCACGGCGCGGCTGGGAAACAAAGCAGCACCTGCGAATTTGGCCCAGACTACGCAGATGCGAACAACGGTGCCGTCGCCTGCAAACGGAAAGCGCGCGAGCGCGCGATCGTCGTGCGCCGCGCCGCTGCTTCTGCTTTTGAATGTGCCCATTGCAAGTGCGCATTCGCCCGAAGCGACATCGGCCGCACCCGCGATCGGATGGAGCCTCGAGCCATGGGTTCTCGCCTGCCTGGCCATCAGCCTTGCGCTGTATGTGGCCGGCCTGCTGCGGCTGTGGCGCAAGGCCGGTGCGGGCCGCGGAGTCGGCAAGGCGCGCGCCGCTTCTTTCGGCACCGGCTGGCTTGCGCTGGTGCTGGCGCTCGTGTCGCCGCTCGACGCACTTGGCGGCTTTCTTTTTTCTGCCCACATGGTCCAGCACGAGGTGCTCATGATCGTGGCCGCGCCGCTGCTGGTCATGGGCCAACCGCTCGCTGTGTGGACCTGGGCGCTGCCGGATAGGTGGCGTTCGCGGACGAGCCGCCTCGTGCACCTGCCCGCGGTGGCCGGAACCTGGAGCGTGCTGACCCATGCGCCGGTTGCCTGGGCCCTGCACGGCATTGCGCTGTGGGCCTGGCACTTGCCGCCGCTCTTCGAGGCGGCGCTGCGCAGCCCGGGTGTGCACAGCCTGCAGCACACAAGCTTTCTTGTCACCGCGCTGCTGTTCTGGTGGCCGCCGCTGGGCGGTGCTTCGCGCGCGGGCCACGGCGGCTCGATGCTGTATCTCTTCACGACCATGGTGCATACCGGAGCCCTTGGCGCGCTGCTGACGTTTTCGACCGTGCCCTGGTACCCCATCTATGCAGCGGGCACGCCCGCGCTGGGCTTCGACCTGCTCGAAGACCAGCGGCTCGGCGGGCTGATCATGTGGGTACCCGCGGGCCTTGCCTACCTGGCGGTGGCGCTTGCGGCGGCTGCACGGCTGCTGCGGGGCGAGCCGGCGCGCGCCTGACGCGTCCCGCTCATCAATAGCTGCCGATAGCCTGTCGGCTTGCCGCCCTACAGCCTGCGGGCCTTGCCTTGCTATGTTGCTGGGGCCCCCATGTCGGACCGGCAATCGATGCGAAGCCATAACCACACACAGAAGCGAAGCGTGCGATGGGCAAGCCTCTTGGCAGGCAGCCTTTTGCCGGGCGCGTTCGCGCTTGCACAGCCCGCCGCTCCGGCGGATGCGCCGCCACCCGGCGAGGGCGAATGGACGATGCCTGCGCGAGACCACGCGAGCACGCGCTTCGGCCCACTCGCAGAAATCACGAGCGCCAACGTTGCCAGGCTGCAGCCGGCGTTCACCTTCTCCACCGGCGTGGTGCGCGGACATGAAGCAGCGCCGCTGGTGGTGGGCGGCACCATGTACATCGTCGGCCCCTACCCCAACGTGCTGTTTGCGCTCGACCTCGCCAAGCCGGGCGCGCCGCTCAAGTGGAAGTTCGAGCCCCGGCCCGACGCAGGCTCGCAAGGCGTTGCGTGCTGCGACCAGGTGAACCGCGGCGCAGCCTATGCCGACGGGCGCGTGTTCTTCAACACGCTCGACAACCAGACGATTGCAGTCGATGCGGCGAGCGGCGCCGAACTGTGGCGCGTGAAGCTCGGCGACATCCGCCTTGGCGAAACCATGACGATGGCGCCGCTGGTGGTCAAGGGCAAGGTGCTGGTGGGCAACAGCGGCGGCGAATTCGGCGTGCGGGGCTGGCTCGTCGCCCTGGATGCGGCCACCGGCAAGACCGTGTGGCGCGCGTGGAGCACGGGGCCGGACCGCGACGTGCTGATAGGCGCGCAGTTCAAGCCCTTCTATGCGCAAGACCGTGGCAAGGACCTGGGCGTGAGCTCGTGGCCGCCCGAGGCCTGGAAGATCGGCGGCGGCAATGCGTGGGGCTGGATCTCGTACGACCCCGAGCTGGACCTCATCTACTACGGCACCGGCAATCCGGGCCCGTGGAACCCCGAGCAGCGACCCGGCGACAACCGCTGGACCGCAGGGCTCTTCGCACGCCGGCCCGACACCGGCGAGGCGGTCTGGTTCTACCAGTTCAGCCCGCACGACCTGCACGACTACGACGGCGTGAACGAAAACATCCTGATGGATGCGGAGATAGGCGGCAAGCCGCGCAAGGTGCTGGTCCACCCCGATCGCAACGGCCACGTGTACCTGATGGACCGCACCAGCGGCGAGGTGCTGTCCGCCCAGCCTTTCGTGGAGGTGACCACCTCTTTCGGCGTGGACCTGAAGACGGGGCGCCTGCGCTACGACCCCGCCAAGGAGCCGAAGGTGGGCCGGATCGTGCGCGGGATCTGCCCTGCCTCGCCCGGCGCCAAGGACTGGCAGCCTTCGGCCTGGTCGCCGCGCACGCGGCTCGTCTACATCCCGCACCAGAACCTGTGCCAGGACAGCCAGCCCTACCAGGTGAGCTATATCGCGGGCACACCCTACGTGGGCGCCGAGACGCGCATGTACTCCGGGCCCGGCGGCCATCGCGGCCGGTTCACCGCGTGGGACCCGGTTGCCGGCAAGGCTGCATGGTCGAAGGACGAAAACTTCCCGGTCTGGAGCGGCGCACTCGCGACCGCGGGCGACGTGGTGTTCTACGGCACGATGGACGGCTGGTTCAAGGCACTCGATGCGCGAACCGGCGCCCTGCTGTGGCAGTACAAGACCGAGTCCGGAATCATCGGGCAACCCGTGTCCTACCGCGGACCCGACGGCAAGCAATACGTGGCCGTGTTGTCGGGCGTTGGCGGCTGGGCCGGCGCCGTGGTGGCGGGCGACCTGGACGCACGCGACGGCACAGCGGCACTGGGCTTTGCCAACGCAATGAAAGACCTGTCCGCGGCAACGCGCAAAGGCGGCAAGCTGTATGTCTTCAAGCTGCCCGATTGATTTCTCTCGCGCCGCATTCACGGCCCTGCTCATGCTGCTCGGCGCAATGCCTCTTGCCCGCGCGCAAGAGAAGGCCGGCGCCGTGCAGCCGGCGGCGCTGCGCGTTTGCGCCGAGCCCGACAACCTGCCCTACTCGCGCGAGGACCAGAGCGGATTCGAAAACCGGATTGCGCGCCTCCTGGCCGACGACCTGCAGTTGCCGCTGCATTACCAGTGGCTGCCCGACCGGCGCGGCTTCGTGCGCAAGACCCTCGGCGCCGACGGTTGCGACTTGATCATCGGCGTGCCCGCGGGCGACGAACGCGTGCTGACCACCAAGGCCTACTACCGCTCGAGCTATGTGTTCGTCCAGAACGAAACCGGCGCGGCAAGAAGCGGTGCCCTGCGTTCCTTCGACGACGCCCGCCTGCCATCGCTGCGCATCGGCGTGAAGCTGGTCGGCAACGACCTGGCCGCCACACCGCCCGGACATGTGCTCGCGCGGCACGAGGCGGTGCGCAACGTGGTCGGCTTTACCGTGTTCGGCGACGGGCCGCCTGCCCAGCGCATGGTGGACGCCGTGGCTCGCGGCGAACTCGACGCCGCGGTGGTCTGGGGGCCGCAGGCAGGCTACTTTGCAGCCCGCGCAGTGCCTGCGCTGCATATCACGCAGGCAGCCGCACCGGCCGACCCGGACCTGCCCTTCAGCTTTTCGATTGCAATGGGCGTGCGCAAGGGCGACCGCGCCATGAAAGCGCGCCTCGACGATTTTCTGGCACGGCGTGCTGCCGACATCGGCAGCATCCTGGATGCCTATGCGGTGCCGCGCCTGCCGCTTGCCAGTGTGGAGAAGCCATGATGGCAACGGCTGGATCGGCCTTGCGCATCGCGGCGCTCGCGCTCTTTGCGGCGCTGGCGCTGTGTGCCTGCGAGCGCGAGATGCGCCGCTTTCAAACCCCGCCCGACAACCGCTCGAGTCCGCGCCCGGAGACACCGAGAACCAGCACCCTGCAACCCGCCGAAACGCGCGACGATCCGGTGCGCATGCCGGCAGGCAACGGCGAAGGCTACGAAGGCAACGCCTACAACGTGGCACAGGGCAAGCGGCTGTACCGCTGGTACAACTGCGGCGGCTGCCACGCGCAGGGTGGCGGCGGCATGGGGCCTGCACTCATGGACGATCAGTGGCGCTATGGCAGCGAGCCGGCGCAGATCTTCAGCACCATCATGCAGGGGCGGCCCAATGGCATGCCTTCTTTCGGCGGGCACCTGAGCGAAGACCAGGTGTGGCAGCTCACCGCGTATGTGCGCTCCATGAGCGGGCAGTTGCGAAAGGACGTTGCGCCGGGCCGCGCCGACAGCCTGCAAGCCAACGAGCCGGAAGCGGCGCGCGACCGCGAACCCGCCCGGCCGGGAGCCAAATGATGCAAGCGCTGCACGACGTGCTCGCCCCCTTCGGCCCGCAGGCCGCGCATGTGCGCGAGCTGTGGCTGCTGACACTGGCAGTGTGCACGGTGGTCTTCGCGGCCGTGCTGGCGGCCTTGCTTCTTGCGCTGCTGCGTGCGCCGCGCGCCAATGCACAGAGCTCGCCAGACCTGTCCGCACTGATGCGGCCCGAGCCCGGCAAGCGGCGCAGCGTGATTGCCGCCGTGGCCGCCTCCACATTGCTGCTGCTCGCACTCATTGCGGCCAGCATCTTCACCGACCGCGCGCTTGCAAGGCTTTCCACCGAAGGTGCGCTGCGGCTCGATGTGACGGCCCATCAATGGTGGTGGGAAGTGCGCTACGTGGAGCCCAACGTGGCCGACAGCTTTGTGACCGCCAACGAAATCCACGTGCCGACGGGCCGCCCCGTGATCGTGACGCTCAAGGCAGACGACGTGATTCACAGCTTCTGGCTGCCGAGCCTTGCAGGCAAGAAGGACCTGCTTCCGGGCCGCACCGCCACCATGCACTTTCGCGCCGACCGCGACGGCATCTATCGCGGGCAATGCGCGGAGTTCTGCGGATCGCAGCACGCGCTGATGGCCTTCTTCGTGGTGGCCGATCCGCCGGAGCGCTACGCAGCATGGGCGGCCGCACAGCGCCGCACGGCAAGCGAGCCCACGAGCGAGCAGCCGGTGCGCGGCCGCGAGATATTCATGCGCTCGAGCTGCGCCATGTGCCACGCCATCGATGGCACCGCGGCCCAGGCCGTGCGCGGCCCCAACCTGACCCACGTGGCCAGCCGCGGCACCCTGGCAGCGGGTGCGCTACCCAACACCCCCGAAGACCTGAAGCGCTGGATCGCCGACCCGCAGCAGACGAAACCCGGCACCTACATGCCGGCCACCAAGCTCGCGCCCGAAGAAATGGACGCGCTGGTCGGCTATTTGCAAACCCTGCGTTGAGTTGCACCACATGCAAAACGCGCACGCCATGAACCCGCCCGGCGACGCCCCCGCTTCGCGCCTGAAAGACGGCCCCGGCCCGGGCTCGCGCGAAGCCGCCGCGCTGGACGCCACCTGGAGCGATCCGCCGGGGCTGCTCGGCTGGCTCGCCGCGGTCAACCACAAGTCGATTGCGCGCCGCTTCATCGCCACCACCTTCTTCTTTTTCCTGGCGGGCGGGCTGCTTGCGCTGGTCATGCGGCTGCAGCTCGCGCGCCCCGGTTCAAAGCTGGTGGGGCCCGATCTCTACAACCAGCTGTTCACGATGCACGGCTCGACAATGATGTTTCTCTTTGCCGTGCCGGTGATGCAGGCCGTGGCCGTATACCTCGTGCCGCTGATGCTGGGCACGCGCAGCATCGCGTTTCCGCGGCTGAACGCCTTCGCCTACTGGATCTTCCTGTTTGGCGGCGTGATGCTCTACGTGGTCTTTGTGCTCGGTGCCGGGCCCGACGTGGGCTGGTTCTCGTATGTGCCGCTGGCGGGGCCGGACTATTCGCCCGGCAAGCGCGCGGACTTCTGGGCCCAGATGATCACCTTCACCGAACTTTCGGCGCTGCTCGAGGCCATTGTGGTGATCACCACGGTGTTCAAGCTGCGCGCACCGGGCATGACGCTCAACCGCATTCCGCTGTTTGTGTGGGCCATGCTGGTCACGGCCTTCATGGTGCTGTTTGCCATGCCCTCGGTCATGCTGGCAAGCACCATGCTCATCATGGACCGGCTGGTCGGCTCGCACTTCTTCAACCCGGCCGAAGGCGGCGACGTGGTGCTGTGGCAGCACCTGTTCTGGTTTTTCGGCCACCCGGAGGTGTACCTCATCTTCTTGCCCGGGCTCGGGTTTCTCTCGGCCATCATCCCCACCTTTGCGCGGCGGCCGATCTTCGGCTACACGGCCATGGTGCTGTCGCTCATTGCCACCGCCTTCCTGGCCTTCGGGCTGTGGGTGCACCACATGTTCGCGGTCAACCTGCCCGAACTCGGCAAGAGCTTTTTCACCGCAGCGAGCATGCTGATCGCCATTCCATCGGCGGTGCAGATTTTCTGCTGGCTTGCCACGCTATGGAGCGGCAAGCTCGACTTCAAGACACCGCTTCTCTTCGTGCTGGGTTTCTTCTTCATTCTTGTGCTGGGCGGCATGACCGGCATCATGCTGGCCTCGGTGCCGCTGGACCTGCAGGTGCACGACAGCTACTTTGTGGTGGCGCACCTGCATTACGTGCTGATAGGCGGCGCGGTGTTTCCGCTGTTCGGCGCCTTCTACTACTGGTACCCCAAGATCACGGGGCGGCTCATGAGCGAGCGCCTCGGGCGCTGGAACTTCTGGCTCTTCTTCACCGGCTTCAACGTGGCCTTCTTTCCGATGCACCTGCTCGGCCTGAAGGGCATGCCGCGCCGCGTCTACACCTACCAGGCGGGGCTTGGCTGGGACACCATGAACATGGTTGCGACCATTGGCGCGTTGACCATTGCCGCGGCCGTGCTGCTCTTCATCGTCAATGCGGTGCGCAGCCTGCGGCACGGCGCGCCCGCGGGTGCCAACCCGTGGGGCGCGGGCACGCTCGAATGGGCTACCGAGTCTCCGCCGCCGCCGTGCAACTTTCATGCGATACCTGTGGTGCATGGCCGCGAGCCGCTGTGGGAGCCTCCGCGTACGGAGGCCGACGGCGCGCGGCCCGCCTTCACGCATGTGGGCGGGCTGGCGGCCGATACGCGCGAACTGCTCGCCACCACGGTGCTCGACGCCCGGCCCGATCTGCGCGTGAATTTTCCCGATCCCACCATCTGGCCGTTTGTGAGCGCGGTGGCCGTGACAGCGCTCTTCATCGGTTCGATCTTCACGCCCTGGGCGGTTGTGTGGGGCAGCATTCCAATTGCCATTGCCCTCACGGCGTGGTTCTGGCCCCAGCGTGCAGAAACCTCGGTGCACCTGAGCCTGGAGCGCAAGCCATGGCAATGACCCGGCGCGAACTCGACGTCTCGGGCCTGCCGAGCTATGCCTTCGGCCACCGCAGCCTGATGTGGTGGGGAACCTTCGGGCTGATCGCGATCGAGGGAACCCTCTTCGCGCTTGCCATCGGCTCTTACCTGTACCTGCGCAGCCAGTCCGACGCATGGCCGATTGGAGCGCCCCCGCCGCAGCTGCTGTGGGGCACCGTCAATACGCTCATCCTGCTGGCCAGCACCTGGCCGAACCACAAGGCCAAGCGGGCAGCCGAAGCGTGCGACCTGTTGCGGACACGCCGTTGGCTGATGACAGGCCTTGCGTTCTCGGTGGCCTTCCTGGTGGTGCGCGGCTTCGAGTTTGGCGCCCTGCATACCCGCTGGGACAGCAATGCCTACGGTTCCATCGTGTGGATGCTGCTTGGCCTGCACACGGTTCACCTGCTCACAGACACCTACGACACCGCGGTGCTGGGGGTGCTGCTCTTCACCGGTCCGATGGAAGGCCAGCGGTTTGCAGACGTGAGCGAGAACGCGCTGTACTGGTACTTCGTGGTGTTTTCCTGGCTTCCGATCTATGCGGTCGTCTATGGTGTGCCACGCCTTCAATGAGGCCTGTCCATGGCAATTTTCAGGGGCTCCAAGACATGGCTTGCGCTGTTGGTGGTTCCCGCCTTTGCGCTGCTCTACCAGACGCTGGCGTATGCCGCCGTTCCCGGCGCATGCGACCTGCAGAACGTGTTGCTGTTGCACGCACTGAGCGTGGCGGCATTGTTGGGCTGCCTTGTGCCGACGCTGCTGTCGGCGCACGAATGGCATCGCCTTGGCTCAATGCCTCGCAGTGAGCACAGCCTGGACAGCGACGCCGCAGTGCCTGCCGCGCGGCGGCGCTTCATGGCCGCTGCGGCAACCGGGGTGGGTGCGCTCTTCACGCTCGTGGTGGCATCGCAATGGTTTGCAGCCTGGGTGCTTTCGCCTTGCCTCCATTGAGCGGGCGGTGGCGGCGCAGCCTTCGGTTCAAAGCGCCGGTGGCAGGCGGATCTCGATCGGGTGCGTGCGCTCGTACAGTTGCTGGCATTCGACGCAGCGGGCGGATGCGGGCAGTGCGTCGAGCCTTTCCACCGGAATCTCCGTCCCGCAATCCACACAGGTTCCGAATTCACCGGTGCGCAGGCGCTCCCGCGCAGCCTCGATGTCCCGCAGCTCGGAAACGTCACGGTCCATTTCCGCATTTCGCAGCGCGCCGCGCAGCCGCTCTTCGGCGGCATCGACCGTGTCCGGCACTTGCACGTGCGGCGTTCGGGTGGGCGCCTCGGCTTCATCGGCCTTGGCGGTCCTCAGCTCCGACTCGAGTTCGGCCGCCCGCTCATCGAGCTTGCGGTGCCACTGTTCTGTGTTCTTCATCATGCCGGAACCATGGCAATCCGCATGCCTGGGCCTGGCGTGCGATGCTCCACCTTGACGCGCTTCAACCTGGACTGAATTGCAGTACCCCGATACCCTTCTTCTGACCACCCTGCGCAACGCACCGCGCAGGTACCGCATGCCGCCTTTGCCCGCCGATGCCGAAGCGGCGACGGCAAGCGGCACCGATGCGGCGCTGGCCTTTGCAATCGAGGCCGCCCGCATCTCGAGTGAAGAGCGCGGTATGCCGCCGCCGGTTGAGGTGCGGTTGTTGTTTACCCAAGCGCTGGCACGCCTGATCCAGAAGGCCCTGGTGCCCGAAGGCGGGGACCCGGCCTTCCAGGCGCTGGTGATGCAGGCGCAGGATGCGGCGGTCAACGAGCACGCACAGCTGTGGCGGCAGCGCGAAGCCGATCAGCGCGCGGTCAGGGCCGCGATAAATGCCATTGCCCATCCGGGCAAGTTGCGCCGCATGCCGGGGGGCGAGGTGCGCGATGCGCTGGCGCAGCTGCACGACCTGGCGGCAGGGGACTTGTGGGAAGAGCTCGCGCCGGCCATCGCGAATTTGCTCGACCGGAAACTCCTTGAACTGAAAAGTTTTCAACCGGCGCTGCGAGCAATTCTGTCCAACCCTTCGCTCGACCGCTTGGCGCGCGGCAACGAGTTGCTGCACCTGGAGGCCGTGCAGCGGTACCAGGCGCTTGGTGAAAGGCAGGGCCCGGCGGCCGGCAGCGACGCTGCTCTCCTGAAGGGTCGTGCGTCGGCGCGCCGGGGCGAAGCGGCCGAAGAAACAAGCACCCGTGCGCTCGCCAAGATCGCGGATCTGCTGAACCGGCACAACAAGGGCAGGGCCAGCTATCGCGTGGTGCGCAGCCTTCGGAACCCGCCTGCTTTTCCGGGCGAAGCGAACAAGGCGAAAGAAGAATGGGACGCAGCCATTGTTTGCGGCCCTGCGGGCGAGGCCGCCGAGCTTGTTCTTCTCGCGGAGATCAAGGCTTCTCCCGCTGCTGCAACGGCCGACTTCTCGCGTCTGCTGCGCGGCTTGCGCCGGCTGGCCGAGGCAAGCGCCGAAGAGACCTATGCCTTTGCATCCGCGGACGGCCCCGCGCGCATTCATGGCGCATCGCTGCGAAGGCTCTTGCCCGATGGCGATTCATTGCCGCCGCACGTGATCTATTGCTGCTCGGCAGCCCCTGAAGCGCGCCCGCCCATGTTGAGTGCGGCAAGCAAGGCCGTGCTGATGGCCGAGCCCGCGAGCCTCGAATTTGCGCACCGGCTTCTTGCGGGCGCTCAGGCGCCACCGCCCGACTCTCTGGCTGCTGTGTGGCAAGCGCTCATGACAGAGCCGAGGCTGCGCGCGGCGCTGTATCAGTACGACACCGCCCGAAAGGCGCGCGCCGCAATGCTGCACCCGGCCGATCTGCTGGCTTGCGCGGCCCGTCAGCTTGGTGAGGCTCCCGGCGCATCGGAAGACGGCCCGTAGCCACAGGCTCTAGTGCTTGGCGGCGCGCGGGGCTTGAGGAGCATCGTCGATGCGGGGACCCCGTTGCCCGGCCTCAGCGGAATTGCCGCCGTCGGACGTGACGTACACGCTGCGCGCCGGTAGTGCGAACTCCAGTCCCAGGGCGTCGAACTCCCGCATCATCTGCAGGTTGAGGCGCTGCTGCTCGTCCATGTAGAGGCCATAGTCCGGCGTCGTCACAAAGTAGACCACTTCGAAATCGAGCGAGCTTTCGCCGAAGGCCTGGAAGTGCACGCGATCCAACCGCAGCTTGGGCCGCGACTCGATCAGCCGCTTCACGATGCCGGGAACAGCCTCCAGCTTTTCCGGGTCGCTGCGGTAGCTCATGCCAAACTTGAACGCAATGCGGCGCTCGTCCATGCGGCGATAGTTCTTCACCACCTGCTTGAGCAGGTCGGTGTTGCTGATGACGATCTGCTCGCCGGTGAGGCTGCGCAAGCGCGTGGTCTTCAGGCCGATATGCTGCACCGTGCCAGACAGGTCGCCAATGCCGATGGCGTCGCCCACTTCGAAGGGTTTGTCGACTGCAATCGAAAGCGATGCGAACAGGTCGCCAAGAATGTTCTGCACCGCCAGGGCGATGGCAATGCCGCCGACGCCGAGGCTGGCCACGAACGCAGTGATATTGACGCCCAGGTTGGACAACACCGCCAGGAGCACCACGGCCCAAAGCAATGTGCGAAGCGACCACGACAGGAGCACCGCCGACGCACTGACCTGCGTCATGCCGGACGAGCTATGGCGCTCCTCGTAGCGGCGGAGCCCAAGGCTGATGGCCTTGGTGAACCAGAGTCCGATTTGCAACGCAAGCGCAATGAACCACAGTTGCTCGACGCGCTGGTTCCAGCGTTCGGACAGGTCGAGCATGCCCACGCCGACGAGCAATGCGGCAAGCAGCAGGAACACGCGGTTGGTACTGCCAAGCACGTCGACCACCATGTCGTCGACATGATTGCTCGTGCGCTGTGCAAGCTGGCGCGTGCGGCCGATCACATAGCGCAGCACCAGCCGCATGGCGAGATAGGCCGCAAGAGCGGCTGCAATTGCCAGCGCCACGTCGCGCGCCGGCAGGCCCAGCAAGGTTGTGTCGGCGAGCGCCTCGAATCTCTCGTTCATCTGCGGGGGCCCTTCGTCGTATTGAATGCGTACCGGGCGAGGTGGGTAGCAAGGAAAAGATTCACGTCTTCGTTCCTTCGAATTGAAAGCATGTGCAAGTGTTTGCGTACATGTGGCCTTCGTGGCCCTTGCGAGAACGGGGAGATGAAGCAGGCGGCTCGTGTTTGTTGATATTCTGGGTCGTCGATAAATCCTCGGCATGCAGTGAGTTTCTCTTGCCGTGATAAGCGGCGCCCCGTGACGCTGAGGCAACCCGCATGCACTCGAAGCCCTCCGCACGCACCAGGCACCCGGCTTGCCGTGTACTCCCAATGCCCAACCCGGCGGCCCTCCGCCCGACCCTGGAACACAAACGATGACGGAAAGCAGAGCCCGCCCCGGTGACCATGGCGCGACGCGCACCAACGACCGCACGCAACCCCAAGCACCGGTGTCCGAGGCTGGCGTTGCACGCACCTATGACCGGCTCGCGCCGCTGTACGACACCTTGTTCGGCCAGGTGCTGGAGCCCGGGCGCAAACGCATGGCGCAGGTTGTTCGCACGCTGCAGCCGGCATCGCTGCTCGAAGTGGGTGTTGGCACGGGGCTGGCGCTGGCCGGGTATCCGGCCGAATGCAAGATCGTGGGCATCGATCTTTCGCACGATATGCTCGAACGCGCGCGCGAGCGCGCGGCCCACCTGCCACAGCACAACATTGCCATCGAACACATGAACGCCGAGCGCATGCGTTTTGCCGATGGCACTTTCGACTGCGTGACCGTGCCCTATGTGCTCTCGGTAACGCCCCGACCGGCCGAGCTCGTGCGCGAGATACGGCGCGTGTGCAAGCCGGGCGGAAACATTGTGGTGCTGAATCATTTCAGCGGCAGCAAGCTGTGGTGGCTCCTGGAGCGCGCCGTTCGCTCGGCGGCCGAGCACGTGGGGTTTCGCTCCGACTTCAAGTACGACGAACAGATACTCACGCACGACTGGCAGGTGCTGAGCGCCGATCCGGTCAACCTGTTCGGCCTTTCGAAGCTCGTGGTGTTGAACAACAACCGCTGATGCGGTCTTCGGGCGCGTTCGGCGCCATTGTGAGTTGTGCGGCAAATGTTGCGGCATGTGGGCGCGGTGCTGTTCGTCAACCCTTCGCACGAACGTGGATCTCCGGGTACTTGTCGTCATAGAACGCCATGTACTCTTTCAGCGCCAGGTGCTCCTGGTACGGGTCTTCGTACGTCCACACCGCGTCGTCGAGTTGCCGCTCGCCCAGGTTCAGGCTGTAGTAGCTCGCGTGCCCCTTGAACGGGCATTCGGTGGTCGTCTGCGAGCGCTTCAGCTTTTCCATGCGGACGTCGGCGCGCGGAAAGTAATAGCGCACCGGGGATTTGTCTTCGACAACCTTGATGACGTTGCTCGAAGTGGCGACGATGGTGCCTGCGACCTCGACCTCCATTGCCTGTTGAACCGGTTCTTCGCGCACCTTGTGGTCGGGCCATTTTTGGTGCCCCGGTGACTTGCTGCTCATTTCGCATTGCTCCTGGGTTGGTTGAGATGGCTTTTGAACCAGTCGCGGGCCAATGTGGAAACTGCGCCAAGCGCGTCGGGCTCTTCGAACAAGTGCGTTGCGCCCGGCACGATGGTGAGGCGCTTCTCGCAATGCATCGCCGCCATGGCCCGCCAGTTCATGTCGATCACCGGACCGTCGTTGCCGCCGACGATCAGCAGCGTGGGCGCACGCACGCGCTCCAGCGCCGCGCCTGCCAGGTCTGGCCGGCCGCCGCGAGAGACGACCGCATCGACTGCGTCGGACCGCTGCGCCGCCGCCGCCAGCGCGGCACCGGCACCGGTACTCGCACCGAAGTAGCCGATTCTCAAGCCGGCGGTTTGCTCATTGCTGAGCAGCCAATCGGTCAGGCCCACCAGCCGGTCGGCCAGCATCGCAATATCGAAGCGCAGTTCGCGCGTGCGATCGTCCTCGGCTTCTTCGTCGGGCGTCAGCAGGTCGACGAGCAAAGTGGCCAGCTTTGCCGCGTTGAGGTTTTCGGCAACCTGGCGGTTGCGCGGGCTCAGGCGGCTGCTGCCGCTGCCATGCGCGAACAGCACGATTCCGCTGCACGACGCGGGCAGGCTCAGGTCTGCATCGAGCGATACGGAAGAAGAACGCAGCGGAATGCGAAGCGCGCGGCGCTCCGCGGGTCTGGATGCGGAATCCACCAGCTACACCCCTGCAGAAGAGATCGTTGGAGGGTGTGTTCCGCACGCGCCGGCAACCGCCGGCATTCGGAACATCTCGACAGTCATTCGGTTTCCTTTGTGCGAGGGCTCGACACCTGTCGAGCTCGCCATCGGTCACCTTAATTTCTTGCCGGTGTTCTTCTGTAGGGTGATGCCCACATTCGCGTAGGCGCAGTGGAGCGTTGCAACTTGAAAAGAAGAGTGGCGCCGCGGCGCATTACGCGGAGGGCTTGCCCTGCGGAATGGCAATGGCGCGGCGGGCCAACTGAGCCAGGGGAACCGCTCGCGCGAGAGGCCGGGCTTCAACCACCGGAGGCGCCACTGCAGGCTTTTCGTCCTCATCGTCGAGCTTGAAAGTAGCCACCACCTGCGACAGGTTGCCTGCCTGCTCTTGCAACGATTGGGCCGCGGCTGCAGCCTCTTCGACCAGCGCCGCGTTCTGCTGCGTGACCTGGTCCATCTGTGCGATGGCCTGGTTGACCTGCTCGATGCCCTGCGCCTGCTCGTGACTGGCCGCGGTGATCTCGCCGATGATGTCCGTCACGCGCTTCACGCCGCTCACGATCTCTTCCATCGTCTTTCCGGCTTCACTCACCAGTGCACTGCCCACGTCGACCTTGCCTACCGAGTCGTCGATGAGGCCCTTGATTTCCTTGGCCGCTGCGGCCGAGCGCTGCGCAAGGCTGCGCACCTCGGAGGCCACAACCGCAAAGCCCCGGCCCTGTTCACCCGCACGCGCCGCTTCGACAGCCGCATTGAGAGCGAGGATGTTGGTCTGGAACGCAATGCCGTCGATCACGCCGATGATGTCGACGATCTTCTTGGACGACGCATTGATCGATGCCATGGTGTCGACCACCTGCCCCACCACGCTGCCGCCCTTGACTGCAACCTCGGAGGCCGAAAGCGCGAGCTGGTTGGCTTGCCGTGCGTTGTCTGCGTTCTGCTTGACGGTGCTGGTGAGCTCTTCCATCGACGCGGCCGTTTCTTCGAGCGAGCTCGCCTGCTGCTCGGTGCGCGAAGACAGATCGTGATTGCCCGCGGTGATCTGCCCCGATGCCACCACGATCGAATCGGTCGACGCCTTGATGCGCGTCACCACGTCGGTCAGCGTGTCTTCCATCTCGCCCATGCCGCGCAGCAGGCGACCAAAATCGCCGCCGCGCTCGGTCTCGAATTCTTTGCTGAGGTCGCCCGAGGCCACGGTTTCCGCAATGAAAATGGCCTCGCCAAGCGGTTGCATGATGCTGCGCGAAAGCCAGATGCTGCCGCCCACGCCCGCCAGCAGCGCGGCCAACCCGAAGCCCATCATCAGGCTGCGAGCCGACTCGATACGCCGTGCGAGTTCAGGTGCAACGCCGCTGCCCGCAGCGACGTCGCCAAGACATGCGAGGCCGATGACAAGCCCCGTCGCCATCAACAGCAACACGATCCCGAACGCCATGCCCAGCTGGGCACCGATCTTCCAATTGCGCATGTGCTCTTCCGTGACGGCCACCGACGCGGAGGCCTCCTATCCAGGCATATCGGCAGATGAGGGCCGGAACTTGAGGGGCGGAAGCTAGGGAGAAACCCGGAGACTCCGCATACGAAGCTTCATGGCTCCATGGGCTGCGTGGTGGTCCTGCGTGGGATGAGTGCGGAAAGGCCCCTCGCTATACTGGGTTCGTCACGTCGAAAAAGGGCGTGATCGGGCTTGGTCTCCCGTTGAAGCTCTGCGACGAAAGCCGCAGTTTCCCCGCAGGATTTGCGGCTTTGTCGTTCGTGCCTCCAGTTTTGGCGGCTCGATGGGCGGGCGCAAGCCCGGCCGGTTCTCGCAAGAGCTTCCCGGTAGACCAACCCGTCGAGTCGCCGCCCTCGATTGGTCTCGGGAGCGGCGGTTTTTTCAAACCGAAGCTCTTGGAGGCCATTGATGGCGAGATATGCTCGCGCGCCCGCGCAATCCCCCTCGCCCTCCGCGTCATCTGGAATCGCCACTATTGCCGCGCCTGCAGCGCGCTTGCGCCCACTGCAAGACAGCGCCGAAGCACTCACGCTGCGGGCATCCGACGAAATCGACACCATTCACGACGTGCAGCGCGCGTACGCGTGTCTCGAAAGGCTCATCGCTCCGCAGCGCGTGAACGACCCGGAAGAGGTGCATGTGACCCGCAGCGAGCTGGGCGCGCTCTTGCGGTTGCTGAACGCCGAACTGCAGCGCGGCATCGATACCGCCGTGACCACGATCGAATCGGTACGCGCGGCCTTGATCGAAGGTTCGTGAATAGAAAAACTCTGGCTCGTTGGGCTACGCATGGCTGGCGATCACGCCCCGTACCGGCATTCTGTCCAATTTTGCTATTTTTGCCATAATGGCAACAAAGGAGCACATCATGGCCGCCGTACTGCCCAGCCTCAACGACCTGCCTCGCCAGAACGCATCCCACGTCAAGAACCGGTGGGGCGACGTGGTTCGCCAGGTGCAGCAGTCGGGCAGCGTGGCGGTAACCAACCACTCGACCGTGGAGATGGTGCTCCTGACCGCAGCCACCTACAACCAGTTGGTGGAAGACGCGCAGGCACTCAAGGCGCGTGAACAGTCGGTGCTCGACGACCTCGGCCGCCGCTTCGACGCACGCCTTGGCGCGCTGCAGCAGCCCGATGCCGCGGCGAACCTGAACAGCCTGTTCGCGGCCAAGGGCAAGCTCGCGCGACCTCCCAAGGCAGGCGACACGTTCTGATGGCGCCAGCGGCAGCAGCAGCGCGCCCGTTCATCCTGGTGCTAGCCGGAGTCAACGGAGCGGGCAAAAGCTCGGTGGGCGGCGCCCTGCTCGCCGAACACGGGCTCGCCTGGTTCAACCCCGACACGTTCGCGCGCGAACTCATCGCGCAGCTCGGGCTGACATCCGAAGAAGCGAACGCCCGCGCATGGAACCTGGGCCGCGAGCGGCTGGAGGCGGCCATTGCGCAAGGCGCCAACTACGCGTTCGAAACCACGCTGGGCGCAAACACCATTCCCGCACTGCTCGCCCGCGCCGCGTCGAGCCATGATGTGGTCATGATCTATTGCGGTCTTTCTTCGCCCGAGCAGCACATAGCCCGCGTCCGCGCGAGGGTGGCGCGCGGAGGCCACAGCATTCCCGAAGCCAAGATTCGCGAGCGCTGGATCGCATCGCGCGCCAACCTGATTCAGCTGCTGCCAAAGCTCACACGGCTCCAGGTCTTCGACAACAGCGCGGAAGCGCCGCCCGGAGAAGAGATTGCAGATCCGGTGCTGGTGCTTGAGCTGAGTTCGGGCGAGCCGATTTTTCCGCAGCCCGATGATCTGGCCGCGCTCGCGGCAACGCCGCAGTGGGCGCGGCCCATCGTTCAGGCTGCAATCGACTTGCTGGGCTGACCGGACGCCCTGTTTGGCAGCCGGGGCTGGGCCTCGATTGAATGAAAAAAGCCCTAAGCAATTGATTTACTTAGGGCTTTTTAACTTTGGCGGACGAACTGTCAAAGTGATGAATGGTGGCCTGGGGCGGAATCGAACCACCGACACGCGGATTTTCAATCCGCTGCTCTACCAACTGAGCTACCGGGCCTTGGTGTGCAGCCTTAAATTATACAGCGCTTCTGCGCCCTCTCGAAAGATCGACGCCAAGTTGTTTGAGCTTGCGATAAAGATGGGTGCGTTCCAGGCCGGTCTTCTCGGCGACGCGGGTCATGGAGCCGTTCTCCATGGCGAGGTGAAACTCGAAGTAGGCCTTCTCGAAACCGTCGCGCGCATCGCGCAGCGGCCGGTCCAGGTCGAAGCTCTGGGTCGACTGCGGGCCTGCATCGGGCACGGGCACTGAAGCCAGCGAAGCGAGCAGCAGGCTGTCGCCGGTGGTGGTGATGGCTGCTGCCGGGTTCACGCCGGTTGCCGGCGGCACAACGCCGGCGGCGGCGCGCCGGGCGCTTTCGCGGGCAAGACCCTGCTCCACTGCCTTGAGCAGCTTTTGCATGGTGATGGGCTTCTCGAGGAATGCAAAGGCGCCGATGCGCGTGGCGTCCACGGCGGTGTCGATGGTGGCGTGGCCGCTCATCATGATGACGGGCATGCTCAGGAGGCCGGCGGTCGACCATTCCTTGAGCAGCGTGACGCCGTCGGTGTCGGGCATCCAGATGTCGAGCAGCACAAGGTCGGGCCGTGCGCGTTGCCGGGCTGCGCGTGCTTCGGCGGCGTTTTCCGCCAGCTCCACGTTGTGGCCTTCGTCATTGAGAATTTCGAAGAGCAGGTCCCTAATGCCCAGCTCGTCATCGACCACGAGAATGTTTGCCATGAGTGCTGCTTGTTGTATGCGCCGGTATCTGCAATGGTGTGTATGGTCCGCCAGCCGATCCATCGACTGAGCGCAATGGATTTCTTTCGCGCTCAGGCGGCGGAAGACTTCGAATCTTCGGTGTGAGCGACCGCTGTTTGCGACTCGCCTGCCAGCGCGAATGATAGCGAGACTTGCGCCCCCGCTACAGCCCCATCGACAACGCGGTTGGAAAGCTCGATTCGGGCGCCGTGCTCGTCTGCGATCTTCTTGACCACGGCCAGCCCCAAACCGGTACCTTTTGTTTTCGTGGTGACGTAGGGTTCGAAGGCGCGCTTGAGAATGTTCTCGGCAAAGCCGGGGCCGCTGTCTTGCACGGTCAGGCGCACGCGCTGGCCCGAATCGCCCAGGCGGGTGCGAATGACGACCTCGCCCGCCCTGCCGGTGCTGCTGGCGGCGGCCTCGGCGGCGTCTTGCGCGTTTTGCAGCAGGTTGTGAATGACCTGGCGGATCTGCTGCGCATCGCCGCGGATGGGCGGGCAGCGCTCGTCCAGTTCGGAGCGCAGCGCAATGGGCGCGTTCTCGGCGCTGTAGAGCTGGAGCACGTCGGCCAGCAGCGCGTTGAGGTCGACGGGCTTGAGGTCGGCCGCGGGCAGGCGGGCGTAGTCGCGGAACTCATTGACCAGCCGCTTCATTGCATCGACCTGGTCGACGATGGTCTTGACCGACTTGACGAGCACGGCCTGCTCGGGCGGCGCGACCTTGCCGGAAAGCTTCATCTCCAGCCGCTCGGCGGAGAGCTGGATGGGCGTGAGCGGGTTCTTGATTTCGTGCGCCAGGCGGCGCGCGACCTCGCCCCAGGCCTGTGCACGCTGGGCCGAGACGATTTCGGAGATGTCGTCGAACACCAGCAGCCGCGCGGCCCCGGGCAGCTCGGCCCCGCGCGCGACGATGTTGATGGCGCTGCCCTGCTGCGGCAGGTCGTTGCCGGTGGCATGCAGCTCGAAGGCATGCTGCCAGTGGTCGAGCCCGTGCTGCAGCCGCTCGACCTGGAACTCGTCGAACTGCTGTTGCACGCTGTTGCCAAAGTCTGCCAGGCCGGGCACCTGTGCAAGCGGCTGCCCTTCGTAGGCGGCCAGCGGCGCGCGCAGCACGCGGGTGGCGCCGGGGTTGGTGGACAAGATGGTGCCCTTGGCGTCGAGCACGATCACGCCCGAGGTCAGGTTGTCCAGAATGGTCTGCAGGTTGGCACGGGCGGCGTCGAGCTGGCCCATGGTTTTTTCGACGGCGCCGCGGGCATCGGCCAACTGCTGGGTCATGACGGCGAAGGAACGGGTCAGGCCGCCAAGCTCGTCCTTGCCTTGCAGCACGGCGGTCGGCCGCAGGTCGCCGGCGGCCACCTGGCGAACGCCCTCCGCCAGCACGAGCAGGGGCCGCGCCAACTGGTTGCCGAACAGCACCGCGAGCAGCACGGCGCCGAACACGGCCAGGAACAGGCTGAGCGTGAGGGTGCCGATGTACATGCGCCGCAGGCCCTCGCGGGCCAGGGCGCGCTCCTGGTACTCGCGGTTGGCCTCTTGGACGGCAAGCGCATTGGCCACGACGGCGGGCGGCAGCGGCTGGGTCACCTGCAGAAAGCGCGGCGCGGTGTCGAAGTCGAAGCCGGGGCGCTGCACCATGGCAATGGCGCGCACGGTGGCCGGAGGCAGGCTGGCGCCCGGCGCCGCGGTTTCGTCCAGGCCCTCGATGTGGGCGATGGCACGGTCCGCGCGCACCTGCCGCAGTTGCTGGATGGTCGGCCGCTCGGGGTTCAGCTGAAAGCGCGAGGTGCCCGCCCCCGCAATGAGTTGCCCGGTGCCCGTCCAGAGCACCACATCGCTGGCCTGCAACTGATCGCGAATGCGCTCGAGCGCAAGGCCCGCGCTCGCATCGGGCACTTGTGCAAGCTGGGCGCTGGCGGCGCGGGTCTTGGCAGCCAGGTCGTCCGAAAGCGAATCGAGCGTGGCACGGCCCAGGTTGAGGCCGGCATCGAGCGCGCCCTCGACTTTGACGTCGAACCAGCTTTCGATCGAACGCGCCACAAACTGGTAAGACACCACATAGACGAGCGCGCCCGGCACCACGCCCACCAACGCAAAAATGGCGGCCAGCTTGATGAGCAGGCGGCTGCCGAACTTGCCCTGCCGCAGCCGGCGCAGCAACCGAAACGCGACCCAGCCGATGACCAGCACCAGCAGCACGGCCACCACCACGTTGATGCCGAAGAGCCGCACGTAATAGCGTTCGTACAGCGCGCGGTTGTTGGTGGCTTGCGCCAGCAGAAACATCAGCACCAGGCCGATGGCCGTGACCAGCGCGGCGCCCACGCCCACGGCCCAACGCACCGCGCGCGAGCGGCGGGCGGCAGGTGTGGCCGCTGCGCCGCTGCGCGGTTTGGTGCTCACCGCTGCTTCTCCAGCGGCAGCTTGGCGCTGCGCTCGACCACAATGTTCCAGTCGGCCTGCCCGACCACGCCGATCTGGAACGGACGCGGCAGCTGCGAGGTGTCGAGCCGGAAGCGGAACACGACCTGGTGCTGCGCCTCGTCGCCGATGTCGGCGGCGTCGCCCAGCCGCAGCCGTCCCACTCGCTTGACCGCGTCCATCGCATCGGCAAGGCTGTCGAAGTTCTGGTTCAGCGAGACGCCGAACCCCGCGGTGCCAGTAATGGGCACCGGCGACACGTTGAGCCGCCAGCGGCGTGTGAGGGGCTGGTAGGCCAGCCGCATGTGACGCGTGACCTGGGCGACCTTGCGGTCGGTCCAGTACCAGCGCTCCTGGAAAACCTCGGCTTCGGCGACGAAGTAGATGGCAATGCCCTTGTCGAGCACTTCTTCGACCAGCGACGGCAGTTCGAACTGCACCGCCGCGGTGAGATAGACGCCATCGTCGGCCTGCTCGAGGCGCATCTGGGTGACCGAAGGGCCGTTGCGCCCCTGCGCGGCCGCGGCCATGGGCAGCGAGCCCACCAACATCATCATGGCCAGCAGCAGTGCGGCGAAGAGCGCCGAGCCGCGCCGGCCCCAAGGTCTAGCGGGGACGTTTTTCAAGCAGGGCGTAGAAGAAGCCGTCGTGATCACCTGAGGGATTGTCCGGGACGGCGTGGGCATTCGCCCTGCTTTGGGGGAGCAAATGACCCGGCGATGCCTTCAATCGGGCGTTGGTGTTGTGCGCAAGAAACGCATCGATTTGTTGCGAGCCCTCTTCGCGGAACACCGAACAGGTGCAATAGAGCAGCCGGCCGCCGGGCCGGACCAAGGGCCAGAGCGCCGCCAGCAGCGCCGCCTGCTGCACCGCGAGCTGGGCCGTGTCGCTCTCGCGGCGCAGCCATCGCACGTCGGGGTGGCGCCGCACAATGCCCGAAGCCGTGCAGGGCGCATCGAGCAGGATGGCGTCGAAGGGCGTGCCGTCCCACCATGCGGACGGGCGTGCGGCATCGGCCACTACTACTTTAGCGGTCAGTCCTAGCCGGTTCAGGGTTTCGTCGATGCGGCGGCTGCGAACCGGGTCGACCTCCAGCGCTGTCACGTCGATGGCGCCGGGGCCAGCCACTTCGAGCAGATGGGCGGTCTTGCCGCCCGGAGCGGCGCAGGCGTCGAGCACTCGCAGGGGCGCGGTGCCGCCCTCGGAAAGCAATCCTTCGAGCAGCAGCGGTGCTGCCATTTGCGCGGCGGCATCCTGCACCGAGCAATCGCCGTCGGCAAAGCCGGGCAGTTGCAGCACCGGCCGGGCACGCGCCAGTTGCAGGCCGGAAGCCCCCACGCGGATGGATTCCAGGCCGATTGCCTCGAGTGCCAGCTGATAGGCGGGAACGGTGGTCTTTTGAACATTGACGCGCAGCGTCATGGGCGCGTGTGCGTTGTCCGCGGCAAGCACGCGCTGCCAATCGCGGGGATGGTCGCGCTTGAGCCGTTCGATCCACCAGCGCGGATGGTTCCATTGGGCGACGGGTTCATGGTCGGTTGCGGCCACGAGCTCGTCGCGCTCACGCAGGAAGCGGCGCAGGCAGGCATTGATGAAGCTCGCCTGCGCGCGCGTGGCGGGGTTGCGCTTGGCGGCCTCCACAGCCTGGTCGACCAGGGTGAAGGGTTCGTACGGCGCGTGCTGCGCGTCCCACGCCAGCGCCAGCGCGGTGCACAGCAGTGCATCGGGCAGCGGCGGCGGCGTGCGCTTGGCAAGATGGCGGCGCAGGGCTTCGGCGCGGCCAAGCCAGCGCAGCACCTGAAAGCCGAGTGCCTGCACGCCGGGGCGCATGGCGGGCTCGACGGATTCGAATGCGGCGGTGCCCGAACTGCCGGCGCGAATCGACGCGAGCGCCGCCGCAGTCAATTGCAGTTGGCGCCACAGCGGGGGTTGCAGATGCGGGGCGGTGCCGCCTGCGTGGTCGGAAGATAGTTCTGGCAAGTTGGGGCGATGGTAACGGGCTGGCATGACGCACAGCGCCGCTCAGGATTAAGAAAAAAGATACAGCCTTGAGTGCACGGCCTCAAAGCAGGGGCGCGGCGGGACGCAAACGCACCAACCATGCCACCAGCAGCGCCGGAAACTGGACGATCGCGGCGTTGTAGTGGCTGACAGCCACATTGAACTGGCTGCGCGCAATTTCAGCCGAGGCGGAGGGTTCGGGCCAGGCCATGGGTTCGAACGCAGCGGGCAAGGCGGCGTCGGCACCGGCACCTGCGCCGGCCACAGACGAAAGCAGCGGCGCGGGGCGCGAGAGCGTGCCGTCCGCATCGAAGACGGTGACGGCATCCGGATGCTGCCGCTGCCAGGCGTTGATCAGCACCTGCAGCGCCGTTGCCAGTGCGGCCATGGCACCCGGGTCGAGCGGACGCAGCCGGGTTGCGCCGAGCACCGAGGCAAGCTGGGTGGTGGCGGCCTGCAGCGGCGCCACCGCCGCCGAATGGAGGTTGCCAGCGGGCGCATCCTTCTGCGGCGGGGTGGCCGTGATGCTGGCCTGGACGAAGTCGAGCTGCTTTCGCAACGCGGCATCGAGGGTGGCGTAGGCCTGGAGCACGGCTGCGCGCAAGCGCACCAGCCGGTTGTATGCGCCCACGAACCAGAACAACAGCACCGCGGTGACGATCCAGCCGGCCAGCGAATCGGGCAAAGCGCTCATCGACAAAAACGCCTCATGGAAAGAGAAAGAGAAAGCTGAAAGAAAAACGCCCCCCAACCGGAATCGGTCGGGGGGCGTCGGATACCGGTCATGACCGGTGATGCTAGCCGCTTATTCGGACGCGGCGCCTTCGCTGGCGTCGGCCGTGCTGTCGACATCGCTGGTCGAACCGGCCAGCTCTGCAGCTTCCGATTCGGCGATGGCGCGGCGCTCGGCCTCGTCCATCTGGTCCTTGACCTTGCGCGCCTGGTGGTAAGCCATGCCGGTGCCCGCAGGAATCAGGCGGCCGACGATGACGTTTTCCTTCAGGCCGCGCAGTTCGTCGCGCTTGCCCATGATCGCGGCTTCGGTCAGCACGCGCGTCGTTTCCTGGAACGAAGCGGCAGAGATGAACGAGTCGGTCGAGAGCGATGCCTTCGTGATACCCAGCAGCAGGTTGGTGAACGTCGCGGGGATCTTGCCTTCGGCGCGCAGGGCGTCGTTGGTGTTGAGCATTTCGCTGCGTTCGACCTGTTCGCCCGAGATGTAGCTCGTGTCGCCGATGTTGTCGACCACGACGCGGCGCAGCATCTGGCGAACGATCACCTCGATGTGCTTGTCGTTGATCTTCACACCTTGCAAGCGGTACACGTCCTGCACTTCGTCCACGATGTAGCGCGCGAGTTCTTCCGAACCCAGCAGGCGCAGGATGTCCTGCGGGTCCGCCGGACCGTCGACCACGCTTTCGCCCTTGTTCACCACCTGGCCTTCGTGCACCAGGATGTTCTTTTCCTTCGGCACGAGGTCTTCCCAGACCGTGCCTTCCGGATCGGTGATCTGCAGGCGGATCTTGCCCTTGGTCTCCTTGCCGAACGACACGGTACCGGTCATTTCGGCCAGCATGCCCTTGTCCTTCGGCGAGCGGGCTTCGAAGAGCTCGGCAACACGCGGCAGACCGCCGGTAATGTCGCGCGTCTTCTGGCCTTCGACCGGAATGCGCGCCAGCACTTCGCCGGGGCCCACGTCCTGGCCGTCACGCACCTGCACCAGGGCGCCGATCGGGAAGCCGATCGTCACCGAGTGGTCGGTACCCGGGATCTTCACTTCGGCGCCGGAGGCGTCGATGAGCTTCACCTGCGGGCGAACGACCTTGGCAGCGCCGCGGCGCTTGGGGTCGATCACGACCAGGGTCGACAGGCCGGTCACTTCGTCCACCTGCTTCGCAACCGTGAGGCCTTCCTCGACGTTTTCGAACTGCGTCTTGCCGGCGAACTCGGTGATGATCGGGCGCGTCAGCGGATCCCAGTTGGCAAGCACGTGGCCGGCCTTGATCTGCTGGTCGGCCTTGACGGCCAGGGTCGCGCCGTACGGCACCTTGTGGCGCTCGCGCTCGCGGCCGTGTTCGTCATGAATGACGATCTCGCCCGAACGTGCAATCACCACCAGCTCGTTCTTGCTGTTGGTCACGTAGCGCATCGTGGCGTTGAAGCCGATCGTGCCGTTGGACTTGGCTTCGACGCTCGAGGCCACTGCCGCACGCGACGCCGCACCACCGATGTGGAACGTACGCATCGTGAGCTGCGTGCCGGGTTCGCCGATCGACTGCGCCGCGATCACACCGACGGCTTCGCCGATGTTGATCAGGCCGCCGCGGCCCAGGTCGCGGCCATAGCAGGTCGCGCAGATGCCGAAGCGGGTTTCGCAGGTCAGCGCGGTGCGGACCTTGACTTCGTCGACACCCTCGGCTTCGAGGAGTTCGATGTTGTCTTCGTCGAACATCTCGCCGGCCTTGAGCAGCACCGAACGGTTTTCCGGGTGCAGCACGTCGTCCGCAGCCGAGCGGCCGAGGATACGGTCGCGCAGCGACTCGATGACTTCACCGCCTTCGACGATGGCGCGCATCAGGTAGCCGCCATGCGTGCCGCAGTCCTGCTCGGTCACCACCAGGTCTTGCGTCACATCGACCAGACGACGGGTCAGGTAACCCGAGTTCGCGGTCTTCAGTGCCGTGTCGGCCAGACCCTTACGGGCACCGTGGGTGGAGATGAAGTACTCCAGCACGTTCAAGCCTTCGCGGAAGTTCGCGGTAATGGGCGTCTCGATGATCGAGCCGTCCGGCTTGGCCATCAGGCCACGCATACCGGCCACCTGGCGAATCTGCGCTGCGGAACCGCGGGCGCCGGAGTCGGCCATCATGTAGATGGAGTTGAAGGACTCCTGCTCCACTTCCTTGCCGTGGCGGTCGATGACCTTCTGCTTGGACAGCTTGGACATCATGACCTTCGACACTTCGTCGCCGGCCTTGCCCCAGATGTCCACCACCTTGTTGTAGCGCTCGCCGGAGGTCACCAGACCCGAGACGTACTGCTGCTCGATCTCTTTCACTTCCTTGGCGGAACGCTCGATGATGCCGTGCTTTTCAGCAGGCACCAGCATGTCGTCGATCGCGATCGAGATACCGGCCTTGGTTGCCAGGCGGAAGCCGTTTTGCAGCAGCTTGTCGGCGAACACGACGGTCTCTTTCAGGCCGCACTTGCGGAACGAGACGTTGATGAGCTTGGAGATTTCCTTCTTCTTCAGCGCCTTGTTGATGTTCGAGAACGGCAGGCCCTTCGGCAGGATCTCGGAAAGCAGTGCACGGCCCACGGTGGTGTCCACCAGCGACGTGGAAGGAGTGAATTCACCCGTTTCCTTGTCCTTGGTGTACTCCGTGATGCGCACGGCAACCTTGGCGGTCAGCTCGACTTCATTGGCGTCGAGCGCGCGCTGCACTTCACCGATGTCGGAGAAGATCAGGCCCTCGCCCTTGCCGTTGATGCGGTCGCGGGTGGTGTAGTACAGACCCAGCACCACGTCCTGCGAAGGAACGATCGACGGTTCGCCCGAAGCCGGGAACAGCACGTTGTTGGAGGCCAGCATCAGCGTGCGGGCTTCCATTTGCGCTTCCACCGACAGCGGCACGTGAACGGCCATCTGGTCGCCGTCGAAGTCGGCGTTGAACGCCGCGCAAACCAGCGGGTGCAGCTGGATCGCCTTGCCTTCGATCAGGATCGGCTCGAACGCCTGGATGCCCAAACGGTGCAGCGTAGGCGCACGGTTCAGCATGACCGGGTGTTCCTTGATCACTTCTTCCAGGATGTCCCAGACCACCGGCGTGCCGGATTCGACTTCCTTCTTGGCAGCCTTGATCGTGGTCGCGATGCCCATGGCTTCGAGGCGCGAGAAGATGAAAGGCTTGAACAGCTCGAGCGCCATCAGCTTGGGCAGGCCGCACTGGTGCAGCTTGAGCGTCGGGCCCACCACGATGACCGAACGGCCCGAGTAGTCGACGCGCTTGCCCAGCAGATTCTGGCGGAAGCGGCCGCTCTTGCCCTTGATCATGTCGGCGAGCGACTTGAGCGCGCGCTTGTTGGCGCCCGTCATGGCCTTGCCGCGGCGGCCGTTGTCCAGCAGCGAGTCGACCGCTTCTTGCAGCATCCGCTTTTCGTTGCGCGCGATGATTTCCGGAGCCTTGAGCTCCAGAAGGCGGCGCAGGCGCGAGTTGCGGTTGATGACGCGGCGATACAGGTCGTTCAGGTCGGAGGTCGCAAAGCGGCCGCCGTCCAGCGGCACCAGCGGACGCAGGTCCGGCGGCAGCACGGGCAGCACGTCGAGCACCATCCACTCGGGCTTGATGCCCGACTTGCGGAAGGCCTCGAGCACCTTCAGGCGCTTGGAGTTCTTCTTGACCTTGACTTCCGAGCCGGTCAGGTCGCCGCGCAGGCGTTCGATCTCGCTGTCGAGTTCGATGCCCTCGAGCAGGTCCTTGATGCCTTCGGCGCCCATCTTGGCGACGAACTCGTCGCCGTATTCCTTGCGCTTCGCGTCATAGTCGTCCTCGGACATGATGCCGAACTTCTTCAGCGGGGTCATGCCGGGGTCGGTGATCACGTAGGCTTCGAAGTACAGCACGCGTTCGATGTCGCGCAGGGTCATGTCGAGCACAAGGCCCAGACGCGACGGCAGCGACTTCAGGAACCAGATGTGCGCGCAGGGCGCCGCCAGGTCGATGTGGCCCATGCGCTCGCGGCGCACCTTGGTCTGCGTGACTTCAACGCCGCACTTCTCGCAGATCACGCCGCGGTGCTTCAGGCGCTTGTACTTGCCGCACAGGCACTCGTAGTCCTTGATGGGGCCGAAGATCTTGGCGCAGAAGAGACCGTCGCGCTCGGGCTTGAACGTGCGGTAGTTGATCGTCTCCGGCTTCTTCACCTCGCCGAAAGACCACGAACGGATCTTCTCGGGCGAAGCCATGCCGATCTTGATGGCATCGAAATGCTCATCGGGTGTGAACTGCTTGAACAGGTCGAGTAGCGATTTCATGTGACTCTTTCCTCTTCTGATTACGAACGCTCGAGCTCGATGTCGAGACCCAGCGAACGGATTTCCTTGACCAGCACGTTGAACGATTCCGGCATGCCGGCTTCGATCGTGTGTTCGCCCTTGACGATGCTTTCGTACACCTTGGTACGGCCTTGCACGTCGTCGGACTTCACGGTCAGCATTTCCTGCAGGACGTAGGCGGCGCCGTAAGCTTCCAGCGCCCACACTTCCATTTCACCGAAACGCTGGCCGCCGAATTGCGCCTTGCCGCCCAGCGGTTGCTGAGTGACGAGCGAGTACGGGCCGGTCGAACGGGCGTGCATCTTGTCGTCCACCAGGTGATGCAGCTTCAGGAAGTGCATGTAGCCGACGGTGACGGGACGCTCGAACTGGTCGCCGGTGCGGCCGTCGAACAGGTACGCCTGGGTACGGGTGTCGGTCAGGCCCTTGAGCTTGGCGATGTCGTCCGGGTAGGCGAGCTTCAGCATGCCGCGGATTTCTTCTTCCGAGGCGCCGTCGAACACCGGCGTTGCAAAGGTGGCGCCGCTCTGCAGGTTGGCTGCCATTTCGAGCACGTCGGTGTCGCTCAGCTTGCTGAGGTCTTCCTTGCGGCCCGAGCCGTTGTACAGCTGCTCCATGAACTTGCGCAGCTCGGCCACCTTGGCCTCTTGCTGCAGCAGGTCGCCGATGCGCTGGCCGATGCCCTTGCCGGCCCAGCCCAGGTGCACTTCGAGCACCTGGCCCACGTTCATCCGCGAAGGCACGCCCAGCGGATTCAGGCAGATGTCGCACGGCGTGCCGTCGGCCATGTGGGGCATGTCTTCGACCGGAACGATCTTCGACACCACACCCTTGTTGCCGTGGCGGCCGGCCATCTTGTCGCCGGGTTGCAGGCGGCGCTTGACGGCCAGGTAGACCTTGACCATCTTGAGCACGCCCGCGGGCAGCTCGTCGCCCTGCGTGAGCTTCTTGCGCTTTTCTTCGAACGCGAGGTCGAAGCTGTGGCGCGTCTGCTCCAGCGAGTTCTTGATCGACTCGAGCTGCGTTGCCACTTCGTCGTCCGCCGGGCGGATGTCGAACCAGTGGAACTTCTCGACCGACGACAGGTAGGCCTTGTCGAGCTTGGTGCCCTTGGCCAGCTTGTTCGGGCCGCCGTTGGCGACCTTGCCGGTCAGGATCTTCTCGATACGGTCGAACGCGTCGGCTTCGACGATGCGAAGCTGGTCGTTCAGGTCGAGGCGGAAGCGCTTGAGCTCGTCATCGATGATCTGCTGGGCGCGCTTGTCGCGCGTGATGCCTTCGCGGGTGAACACCTGCACATCGATCACAGTGCCTTGCGAGCCCTGGTCCACGCGCAGCGAGGTGTCCTTCACGTCGGAGGCCTTCTCGCCGAAGATGGCGCGAAGCAGCTTCTCTTCAGGCGTGAGCGTGGTCTCGCCCTTCGGCGTGACCTTGCCCACCAGCGTGTCGCCCGGCTGCACTTCGGCACCGACATAGATGATGCCGGATTCGTCGAGGCGGTTGAGCTGCTGCTCGGCCAGGTTCGGAATGTCGCGCGTGATTTCTTCGGCACCCAGCTTGGTGTCGCGAGCCATCACCACCAGTTCCTCGATGTGGATCGAGGTGTAGCGGTCTTCCGCGACGACGCGTTCCGAGATCAGGATCGAGTCTTCGAAGTTGTAGCCGTTCCACGGCATGAACGCGATCAGCATGTTCTGGCCGAGGGCCAGTTCGCCGAGGTCGGTCGATGCGCCGTCGGCCACCACGTCGCCCTTGGCGATCTTGTCGCCGCGCTTGACGATCGGACGCTGGTGGATGTTGGTGTTCTGGTTCGAACGCTGATACTTGATCAGGTTGTAGATGTCCACACCGACTTCACCGGCTGCCGCTTCGGCGTCGTTCACGCGCACCACGATGCGGGTCGCGTCGACGTAATCGACGATACCGCCGCGGGTGGCCGTGACCACCGTGCCCGAGTCGACCGCGGAAACGCGCTCGATACCGGTACCGACGATCGGCTTTTCAGGACGCAGCACAGGCACGGCCTGGCGCTGCATGTTGGCGCCCATGAGCGCGCGGTTCGCATCGTCGTGCTCGAGGAACGGCACGAGCGAGGCGGCCACCGACACGATCTGTGCGGGCGACACGTCCATGTACTGGACGCGCTCCGCCCCCACCAGGATCGATTCGCCGGCTTCACGCGCGGAGACCAGGTCGCCGGTCAGCTTGCCGTCCTTGTCCAGCACCGCATTGGCCTGGGCGATGACGTACTTGCCTTCTTCGATGGCCGACAGGTAGTCGATGTCCATCGTGACCTTGCTGTCGACCACGCGGCGGTACGGCGTCTCGATGAAGCCGTATTCGTTCAGGCGGGCATACAGGGCCAGCGAGTTGATCAGGCCGATGTTCGGGCCTTCAGGCGTTTCGATCGGGCACACGCGGCCGTAATGGGTCACGTGCACGTCGCGCACTTCGAAGCCTGCACGTTCGCGCGTCAGACCACCCGGGCCAAGGGCCGACACGCGGCGCTTGTGGGTGATTTCGGACAGCGGGTTCGTCTGGTCCATGAACTGCGACAGCTGCGAGGCACCGAAGAATTCCTTCAGCGCGGCCGAGATCGGCTTGCTGTTGATCAGGTCGTGCGGCATCAGCGGCTCTTGCTCGGCCTGGCCCAGACGTTCCTTCACAGCCTTCTCGATACGGGCGAGGCCGGTGCGGTACTGGTTTTCGGCCAGTTCGCCGACGCAACGCACGCGGCGGTTGCCCAGGTGGTCGATGTCGTCGACTTCGCCGTTGCCGTTGCGCAGGTCAACGAGGATCTTGACCACGGCCAGGATGTCTTCGTTGGTCAGCACCATTGGGCCGGTCGATTCGTCGCGGCCGACCTTGGCGTTGAACTTCATGCGGCCGACGCGCGACAGGTCGTACGTGTCCGGGTTGTAGAACAGGCGCTGGAACAGGGCCTGCACGGCGTCTTCCGTCGGCGGCTCGCCGGGGCGCATCATGCGGTAGATGGCCACGCGGGCGGCAAACTCGTCCACCGTTTCGTCGATGCGCAGGGTTTGCGAGATGTACGCGCCCTGGTCGAGTTCGTTGGTGTAGATCACCTGGATGTCTTGCACGCCGGCCGTGCGCAGCTTCTTCAGCAGCGCTTCGGTCAATTCGTCGTTGGCCTTGGCCAGGATTTCGCCGGAGTCGGCGTCGACGATGTTGCGCGCGATGACGCGGCCGACCAGGAAGTCTTCCGGCACGCTGATGTGCGTGGTACCCGACTGCTCGAGTTCACGCGTGTGGCGTGCGGTCACGCGCTTGTCCTTGGCGACCACGACCTTGCCCGACTTGTCGGTGATGTCGAAGCGCGCGACTTCGCCGCGCAGGCGCTCGGGAACGAATTCCATCTGCGCACCGCTGTCCATCAGGCGGAAGTTGTCGTTCACGAAGAAGTTCGCGAGGATCGATTCCGGGTTCAGGCCGATGGCCTTCAGCAGAATCGTGACCGGCATCTTGCGGCGACGGTCGACGCGGAAGTACAGCATGTCCTTCGGGTCGAACTCGAAGTCGAGCCACGAGCCGCGGTAGGGAATCACGCGTGCCGAGAACAGCAGCTTGCCCGAGCTGTGCGTCTTGCCCTTGTCGTGTTCGAAGAACACGCCGGGCGAACGGTGCAGCTGCGAGACGATCACGCGCTCGGTACCGTTGATGATGAACGAACCCTTTTCGGTCATGAGCGGCACTTCGCCCATGTAGACCTCTTGTTCCTTCACTTCCTTGACCACCTTCGACTGCGACGTCGACGACTCGCGGTCATAGATGATGAGCTGAACCTTGGCGCGCACGGCCGAGGCGAAGGTCAGGCCGCGGGTCTGGCATTCGCGCACGTCGAAAGCCGGCTTCGCGAGGTTGTACTCGAGGAACTTCATCTCGACAAAACCGTTGTGCGAGACGATCGGGAAGGCAGCATCGAACGCGGCCTGCAGGCCTTCGACGGTGCGTTGCTTGGGTGGAATGCCGGCTTGCAGGAACGCGGTGTACGCGTCTTTCTGCATCTGCAGCAGGTAGGGGATTTCGACGACGCTGTCGCGGTTACCGAAACTTTTTCGGATGCGCTTGCGTTCGGTGTAACTGTACGCGGACGATTGGGCCATGAGAGCTCCGGAGCTTGAGATCTTCAGCGACTTGTCAGCAATGCCGAGGCACTACTGCTTGGCGGCTGGCCACTACCAGCCGTTGGCGGACAGCGATGCGTTGCACATCGCCCGAACCAAGGGGTCTTCTGCAGTCGGGGTCAGAAGACACTCAAAAAACGCATGAAGACGGCGTCTTTTGGGTGCGCTCTGAAAGCGGCAAAGGCTGGAGGGCCTTTTTCAGGCACCTCCAGCCCTCTAGGGGGTCTGAATTACTTCAGTTCCACCTTGGCGCCAGCTTCTTCCAGCTTCTTCTTGGCGGCTTCAGCGTCAGCCTTCGACAGGCCTTCCTTGACTGCCTTGGGAGCGGCTTCCACCAGGTCCTTGGCTTCCTTGAGGCCCAGGCCGGTGATTTCGCGCACTGCCTTGATGGCCGAAACCTTGTTCGCGCCTGCATCCATCAGCATGACGTTGAACTCGGTCTGCTCTTCGGCAGCAGCGGCGGTAGCACCACCACCAGCGCCGGCGGGGGCAGCCATTGCAGCGGCGCTCACGCCGAACTTCTCTTCGATGGCTTTCACCAGGTCGTTGAGTTCCAGGACCGTCATGCTGTCGAGCGCGGTCAGAAATGCGTCTTTATCGAATGCCATTTTTGTTTCCTAACAATTGGGTTGAATATTTCAAACGCAAGGCTCAAGCGGCCTGCGCTTCTGCCGGTGCATCGGCGGGTGCAGCTTCGCCACCACCGCGCTTCTCGGCCAGCGCCGCGAGCACGCGGGCGGTACGAGAGATCGGGGATTGCATCAAGCCCAGCAATTGCGACAACAGCACTTCCTTGGAAGGGATGTTGGCCAGTTGCTTCACGCCCTCGACGTCCAGGACCTTGCCGCCAAACGCGCCGCCGCGAATCACCAACTTGTCGTTGGTCTTCGCGAAGTCGGCCACCACCTTGGCGGCGGCCACTGCGTCTTCGGAAAAGCCGTAGATCAGCGGACCGGTCATCTGGTCACCGACGACTTCGAATGCGCTACCAGCAACAGCACGGCGTGCCAGCGTGTTCTTCAACACGCTGAGAGTCACACCCTTGCTGCGAGCTTCGGTGCGCAGTTTGGTCATATCGGCAACGGTGATGCCACGGTATTCCGCCATCACGAGCGTTTGAGCTTTAGCGGCGAGGCTGGTCACATCACTGATGACCGCTTCTTTCTCACTGCGATTCAGACTCAAGGTCTACTCCTTTTAATGCGACCTTCGGCCGGGGCCTCGGATCGCGCTTCATGCAGCGACCAACTGTTTCGGAACAAAAAACAAATTCCTTGCAGTGGGGTCGCCATCTGCGCTGGATACCGGAAGGATCGATCCGGCGATTAAGTGCAGCGCCCTGCACACCAGCGGTCTTGGATGGCTCGCGGCAACCGAAGCCGCCGCGACCCACCACATTCGCCCTGCTCTTTTCAGAGCCGGGCAAATCTCTTTAGCTCGCCGAGATGGTTTGCGTGTCCACGCGGACACCCAGACCCATGGTCGACGAAACAGCCACCTTGCGCAGGTACACGCCCTTGCTGGTCGCCGGCTTGGCCTTGACCAGAGCGTCGATCAGCGCAGCGAGGTTGCCCTGCAGCTTGTCGGTGTCGAACGAACGGCGGCCGATCGTGCCGTGCACGATACCGGCCTTGTCGACGCGGAACTGGACCTGACCAGCCTTGGCGTTCTTCACGGCCGTGGCGACGTCCGGCGTCACGGTGCCAACCTTGGGGTTGGGCATCAGGCCGCGCGGGCCGAGGATCTGGCCGAGCGTACCGACCACGCGCATGGCGTCGGGGGCGGCAATCACGACGTCGAAAGGCATGTCGCCAGCCTTGACCATTGCAGCGAGGTCGTCCATGCCGACGATGTCGGCGCCGGCGGCCTTGGCTTCGTCAGCCTTGGCGCCTTGGGCGAACACGGCCACGCGCTTGGTCTTGCCGGTGCCGTTGGGCAGCACGACGGCGCCACGCACGACCTGGTCAGACTTCTTCGCGTCGATGCCGAGCTGCACGGCCACGTCGATCGATTCGTCGAACTTGGCGGTGGCGGCTTCCTTCACGAGGCCGATGGCGTCAGCCAGCGGGTACAGCTTGTTGCTGTCGACCTTGCCTGCGAGCGCTTTTTGCTTCTTGGTGATCTTGGACATTTACACGCCCTCCACATTCACGCCCATCGAACGGGCAGTACCGGCGATGGTGCGAACCGCGGCGTCCATGTCGGCGGCCGTCAGGTCCTTCATCTTGGTCTTGGCGATTTCTTCGAGCTGAGCGCGCGTGATCTTGCCAACCTTGTCGGTGTGCGGACGGGCCGAACCCTTGTCCAGCTTGATCGCCTTCTTGATCAGCACGCCAGCCGGGGGCGACTTGATGATGAAGGTGAAGCTCTTGTCGGCGAACGCGGTGATGACCACCGGCAGCGCCAGACCCGGCTCGTAGCTCTGCGTTTGCGCATTGAACGCCTTGCAGAACTCCATGATGTTCAAACCACGCTGGCCCAGTGCGGGACCGATGGGTGGTGATGGGTTGGCCTTACCAGCTGGCACTTGCAGCTTGACGAAGCCGACGATTTTTTTCGCCATGTTTTGCTCCTTGCGGGTGATATCGCCTTGGCTCTCGCCTCGGCTCCCCGGGGTTAAACGACTCTTCGATCAAGGCCGCGCGCCGAGTCGGACAACGCGCAGCCGAAAATGGTTCCGGTCCGAAGACCGGGGACTCAGGTCTTCTCGACCTGGCCGAATTCGAGCTCCACAGGCGTCGCGCGGCCGAAAATCATGACCGACACGCTGACCTTGCTCTTTTCGTAGTTCACGTCTTCGACGGTACCGTTGAAGTCGGTGAACGGGCCTTCCTTGACGCGCACGAACTCACCCACGGTGAACTCGACCTTGTGGCGCGGCTTCTCGGTGCCCTGCTGCATCTGGCTGACGATGTCCTCGACCTCTTTTTGCGAGATCGGGGCCGGACGGTTCTTGGCGCCGCCCACGAAACCCGTCACCTTGTTGGTGTGCTTCACCAGGTGCCAGCTCTCGTCGTCCATGATCATTTCGACCAGCACGTAGCCCGGGAAGAAGCGGCGCTCGGTGGTGCGCTTCTGGCCGTTCTTGATTTCGACCACTTCTTCGGTCGGAACCAGGATGCGGCCGAACTTGTCTTGCATGCCGGCGCGGTTGATGCGCTCGGTGATGTTGCGTTCGACGGCCTTTTCCATGCCCGAATAGGCATGCACCACGTACCAACGCAAATCAGGGTTGGCGGCGGGAGCCAGCACGGAGGTGTTTTCCTCTTCCGGGCTGCTCGGCGTGGTTTCAACAGCGTCGTCAGTCATTTATTTTCTCCAGCCCAGAATGAGGTCGAAAAACACCCATTCGAGCGTCTTGTCGGTGAGCCAGAGGAAAACGGACATGATTGCCACGAAGGCAAACACGTAAGCCGTCATCTGCATTGCTTCCTTGCGGGCCGGCCAGACGACCTTCTTGACCTCGCGCCACGAGTCGCGGCCAAAAGCCCACAACTGGCGGCCATTCTCCGAACTGCCGAACGCGCCCACAGCCGCGGCCAAGCCGACCAGCAGCGCAGCCCATTGCACCAGCGAGCCCTGGCGCGCGAGCAGGTAGAACGCCACGATGGCGCCCACTGCCAGCAGCACCGACACAGCCAATTTGGCCTTGTCGGCACCCGTGCTCACGGTTTCGATTTGAGAAGTGGCCATGTTTGGCTGATTTCCTGCGGCCTTCCGGCCTTCAATTCAATGCGTCTTCTTGAGACGCCGAAGCCCATCGGGTTGCGATGGGCTTTTTTCGGGGTGCCACCTAGGTGGCAGGGGCAGTAGGAATCGAACCTACAACCTTCGGTTTTGGAGACCGACGCTCTGCCAATTGAGCTATACCCCTCCGGTACTCTTTGCGCTCGGCTTAGATGTCGAGGATCTTTGCCACGACGCCCGAACCCACGGTGCGGCCGCCTTCACGGATGGCGAAGCGCAGGCCTTCTTCCATCGCGATCGGGTTGATCAGCTTCACGGTGATGCTGACGTTGTCGCCAGGCATGACCATTTCCTTGTCCTTGGGCAGCTCGATCGCGCCGGTCACGTCCGTCGTGCGGAAGTAGAACTGCGGACGGTAGTTGTTGAAGAACGGCGTGTGACGGCCACCTTCGTCCTTGGACAGCACGTACACCTCGGCGGTGAAGTGCGTGTGCGGCTTGATCGAGCCGGGCTTGCACAGCACTTGGCCGCGCTCGACTTCTTCGCGCTTGGTGCCGCGCAGCAGCACGCCGACGTTGTCGCCAGCCTGGCCCTGGTCCAGCAGCTTGCGGAACATTTCCACACCGGTGCAGGTGGTCTTGACAGTCGGGCGGATGCCGACGATCTCGATTTCCTCGCCGACCTTGATCACGCCGCGCTCGACGGCGCCGGTCACGACGGTGCCGCGGCCGGAGATCGAGAACACGTCTTCGACGGGCATCAGGAAGGTGCCGTCCACGGCGCGCTCGGGCGTCGGGATGTAGGTGTCCAGCGCTTCGGCCAGCTTCATGATGGCTTCTTCACCGAGCTTGCCCTTGTCGCCTTCCAGGGCGAGCTTGGCCGAGCCATGGATGATGGGGGTGTCGTCGCCCGGGAATTCGTACTTGTCCAGGAGTTCGCGCACTTCCATTTCGACGAGCTCGAGCAGTTCGGCGTCGTCGACCATGTCGCACTTGTTCAGGAAGACGATGATGTAGCCCACACCCACTTGGCGCGCCAGCAGGATGTGCTCGCGGGTCTGGGGCATCGGGCCGTCAGCGGCCGAGCACACGAGAATGGCGCCGTCCATCTGGGCGGCACCGGTGATCATGTTCTTGACGTAGTCGGCGTGGCCGGGGCAGTCGACGTGTGCGTAGTGGCGGTTGGCCGTTTCGTACTCGACGTGGGCGGTGTTGATGGTGATGCCGCGGGCCTTTTCTTCGGGCGCCGCGTCGATCTGGTCGTAGGCCTTGGCTTCGCCGCCGAACTTGGCCGACAGCACCGTCGCGATCGCAGCCGTCAGCGTGGTCTTGCCGTGGTCAACGTGACCGATCGTGCCCACGTTCACGTGCGGCTTGGTGCGGGTGAATTTACCTTTTGCCATTTTTCGACTCCGAAAAAAACGATTTCAACGTATGCAGATGGGTTGCAAAGCTGCCGTTGCAACCCCCAAAAACTGGTGCCCTTTGCGGGAATCGGACCCGCGACCTCTCCCTTACCAAGGGAGTGCTCTACCACTGAGCCAAAAGGGCTTTGTCTAACCAATCGCTTCCGGCGCCGAACCGGGTCTCTGGAGCGGGAGACGGGAATCGAACCCGCGTCATCAGCTTGGAAGGCTGGGGTTCTACCATTGAACTACTCCCGCATCGGGGGCACTCAAAGGCACCCAAAGCGCTAGATCCAATCGCTCTTAGAAACCAAATTCATCGCTGGTGGAGAGGGCTGGATTCGAACCAGCGTACTCGTAAGAGGGCAGATTTACAGTCTGCTGCCATTAACCACTCGGCCACCTCTCCGGCGAACCTCGAAATATAGCACGGTTTTGTGACTTCACAGAACCTCCAGCACCAATAAGACGCAGGAACTGCACGAGGCGAACTGGCGGGAATTATCCGCGAAATCAATCACCCTGCTGGTGCGCCTCCCGCCAGGCACGCGCTTCGCCGAAATGCCCGCAGCCGATGAAAGGCACCGGCGGGCGCATCGCCGAAAGCGGCGAGGGGTGGTTCGACATCAGCACCTTGTGGCGGTTGATGTCGATCAACGCGCGCTTGCTTTGCGCATGCGAGCCCCACAGCATAAAAACAACAGGTTTTGCACCGTCGGATACATGCCGGATGACTGCATCGGTCAGCACCTCCCAACCGCGCCCCGAGTGGCTGGCCGGCTGCCCCTCTTCCACCGTGAGGCAGGTGTTGAGCAGCAGCACCCCATGGGTTGCCCAGTTCACCAGGCTGCCGCCCGGGCTCGGAAACGGCGGCGGAGGCGTTCCAAGGTCGCGCTGAAGCTCCTTGAAGATGTTGCGCAGCGACGGCGGCAGCGCCACGCCGGACGCCACCGAAAAAGCCAGTCCCTCCGCCTGGCCGCGCCCGTGGTACGGGTCCTGGCCCAGGATGACCACGCGCACTTCTTCGGGCGGGGTCAGCTCCAGCGCCCGAAGGGGTTGGGGCGGGAATATCACGGCCCCGGCATCCAGGCGCTCACGCAGAAAGCCCAGCAGCTTCTGCCCGACGATGCCGCCGAAGAAAGCATCGACCAGCGGCCGCCAACCCGGCGCCACCGGCCAGTCGGCAGGGTTGCTGCTCGACAACTGATCGGGCCGGCTCATTTGAACAATGCGGCGAGCGCCTCGCCCGGCTCCTTGGCGCGCATGAATGCTTCGCCGACCAGAAAGGCATGAACGCCGGCCGCACGCAGGGTGGTCACGTCTTCACGCGTGGCAATGCCTGATTCCGTTACTGCCAGCCGATCGGCCGGCAACCGCGGCAGCAGGTCGATGGTGGCCTGGATCGACACCTCGAAGTTGCGCAGGTTGCGGTTGTTCACACCGATGAGCGGCGTCTTGAGCTTGAGCGCGCGGTCGAGTTCGGCCGCATCGTGCACTTCGACCAGCACCGCCATGCCCAGGCCGCGAGCAATGGCTTCGTAGTCTTTCATTTGCGCGTCGTCGAGGCAGGCTGCAATCAAGAGAATGGCGTCGGCGCCCATCGCACGCGATTCGTACACCTGGTAGGGGTCGACGATGAAATCCTTGCGCAGCACAGGCAGGTCGCACGAGGCGCGCGCCTGCTTGAGATAGTCGACGCCGCCCTGGAAAAACTGCCTGTCGGTCAGCACCGAAAGACAGGCGGCGCTGATTTCGCCGTCACCCTCCGCATAGCTCTGCGCGATGTCGGCCGGAATGAAGTCTTCGCGCAGCACGCCCTTGCTCGGGCTCGCCTTCTTGACCTCGGCAATCACCGCGGCGTGGCCGGCGGCGATCTTGGCACGCAGGGCACCTTCGAAATCACGCGTCAGCACGCGGCTTTCGGCGTCGAACCGCACGGCTTCGAGCGGGCTCTTCTTCTGCGCCGCAGCAATTTCCTGCCGCTTGACCGCAATGATCTTGTCGAGGATGTCGGACATGTTCTGTTTTCGTCTTTAGCGGTTGTTCAAACCGTTGTTGAGGCCTTGACCAGTTCGGCCAGCTTGGCCCGTGCCGCGCCGGAGGCCACGGCCTCGCGCGCGCGCTCGATGCCGGCAGCCATCGAATCGGCCACGTTCGCGGCATACAACGCCGCGCCTGCATTCAGCAGCACGATGTCGAGCGCCGGCCCGGCGTGATTGTCGAGCACCCCCAGCAGCATGGCCTTCGACTGCTCGGGCGTTTCCACGCGCAGCGTGCGGTTGCTCGACATGGCAAAGCCGAAGTCTTCAGGGTGCAGTTCGTACTCGCGAATCTCGCCGTCCTTGAGTTCGCCGACCATGGTGGCGGCGCCGAGCGAAATCTCGTCCATGCCGTCGCGGCCGTACACCACCAGCGCGTGCTCGGTGCCAAGCCGCTGCAGCGCGCGCACCTGAATGCCCACCAGGTCGGGGTGGAACACACCCATCAGGATGTTCGGTGCGCCCGCCGGGTTGGTCAGCGGCCCCAGGATGTTGAAGATCGTCTTGATGCCGAGCTCCTTGCGCACCGGCGCCACGTTCTTCATGGCCGGATGATGGTTGGGCGCGAACATGAAGCCGATGCCCACCTCTTCGATGGAGCGCGCAATCTGCTCCGGCTGCAGGTTGATGTTGACGCCCAGCGATTCGAGCACGTCGGCGCTGCCCGACTTGCTCGACACGCTGCGCCCGCCATGCTTGCTCACCTTGGCGCCCGCGGCCGCCGCCACGAACATCGAGCACGTCGAAATGTTGAAGGTGTGCGAGCCGTCGCCGCCGGTGCCGACGATGTCGACCAGGTGCCTGGTGTCCTTCACCGGTACCTTGGTGGACACCTCCCGCATCACCTGCGCCGCGGCGGTGATCTCGCCGATGGTCTCCTTCTTGACGCGCAGGCCGGTAATCAGCGCCGCCATCATCACCGGCGAGCACTCGCCGCTCATGATGAGCCGCACGATGTGCAGCATTTCGTCGTGGAACACCTCGCGGTGCTCGATGGTGCGCTGCAGCGCTTCCTGGGGGGTGATCATGAAAGTCTCCTCGGTGTTTTCAGGGGCCGACGCGGCCGGCCGGCGCGTCCGTGAATGCAAGCTTGAGGCCGAAGCCGATGAACAGCACGCCGGCCGCGCGATCGAGCCAGTGCATGCCTTTTTGCACCGCGCTTCTGCGCGCCATCCAGCCCGCGAATGCGGCCCATCCCACGACGATGGGAATGGAGTTCAGATTGAACAGAACGCCCAGCATGACGAAGTAGAGGCTCTTGTTGTCGGCGTCGGGTGCGATGAACTGCGGCACGAACGCGAGGAAGAACAAGGCCACCTTGGGGTTCAGCACATTGGTCCAGAAGCCGCCCAGAAAGATGTCCTTGAGCCCGCGCTCGGCGGAGCCCGCGGCAGCCGCTTGCATATCGGCAGGCGGCTTGGCGCGCGACAGCACCATGCGTACGCCCAGGTACAGCAGGTATGCCGCTCCCACGTACTTGAGCACGGCAAAGGCCGCCGCCGAGGTGGCCAGCAGCGTGCCGACGCCGATGGCCGCCGCGAAGATATGGACGAAGCAGCCGGTGAGAACGCCGAACCCGCCCACGATGCCGGCGCGCACGCCCGAGCGCAGCGAATTGGTCACGATGTAGAGCACATCCGGCCCTGGCGTGAGGTTCAGCAGCCAGCCGGCGGCGATGAAGGCGAGCAGATGGGGAAGATCGGGCATCGCGTCCTCGCTGGCGTCAGGCTTTGAAGAAGGCGCGGATCGCGGCCACGGCGCGATCGACACCCGCTTCGTCCACATCGAGGTGCGTCACGAGGCGAAGGCGATACAACCCCGTTGCCAGGATGCCCTGGCTGTTGAGGCTCGCGATCAGCTCCGCCGAACGCGCTTGCGCCGCGCCGGTGAGGTCGGCAAACACGATGTTGGTGTGCGGCGCCTCGACCTTCAAGCCATCGATGCCTTCAAGCCCCTGTGCCAGGCGCTGCGCCAGCGCATGGTCCTCGGCAAGGCGATCGACATGGTGGTCGAGCGCGTGCGATGCCGCCGCGGCGAGCAGCCCCGCCTGCCGCATGCCGCCGCCTGCCATCTTGCGAATGCGGTGCGCCCGCGCGATGAACTCGCGCGACCCCACCAGCGCCGAACCGACCGGCGCACCCAGGCCCTTGCTGAAGCAGACCGATACGCTGTCGAAGCACTGTGCGATTCGCCGGGCCTCGGCCCGGACATCGCTGCGCTTGTTCAGCGCAGCCTGCGCCGTTGCCGCATTGAAGAGCCGCGCGCCGTCAAGGTGGCGCTGCAATCCCTTGGTCTTCGCAAGTTCCGTCGCGGCTTGCACATAGTCGAAGGGCAGCAGCTTGCCGCCCAGCGTGTTTTCCAGCGCCAGCAACTTCGTGCGCGCGAAATGTGCGTCGTCGGGCTTGATGGCCGATTCGATCTGCGCCAGCGGCAACGTGCCATCGGGCGCATGGTCGAGCGGCTGCGGCTGCACGCTGCCGAACACCGCGGCGCCGCCGCCCTCCCACCGATAGCAGTGCGCCTGCTGGCCGACGATGTACTCGTCACCACGCCCGCAGTGCGAAAGAATGGCGCACAGGTTGCTTTGGGTGCCGGTCGGAACGAAGAGCGCCGCTTCGAAGCCCAGCAGCGCGGCGATCTTTTCCTGCAGCGCATTCACGCTCGGATCGGTGCCGAAAACGTCGTCGCCGAGCGGCGCCGCCATCATGGCCTCGCGCATCGCCGGGGTGGGTTGTGTGACGGTGTCGCTGCGCAGGTCGACGATGGAGGAGCGGTCGGTCATGGCGGTCAGTCCAAAAAGTTCTTGAGCATGGCGTGGCCGTGCTCGGTGAGGATCGATTCAGGGTGGAACTGCACGCCTTCGATGCGCACGTCATGCGCAAAGCCGGTGTGCCGCACGCCCATGATCTCGCAGTCGTCGGTCCATGCGGTAATCGCCAATTCCTTCGGGCAGCTTTCGCGCTCGATTGAAAGCGAGTGGTACCGGTTGACGATGAACTTCTCGGGCAGCCCCGCGAACACGCCCTCTTGCGTGGTCGTGATCTCGCTGGTCTTGCCGTGCATCAGTTGCTGCGCACGAATGATCTTGCCGCCAAAGGCCGCGCCAATGGCTTGGTGGCCGAGGCACACGCCCAGAATCGGCAGCTTGCCCGCAAAGGCCTCGATGGCCGCCACCGACACGCCCGCCTCTGCCGGCGAGCAAGGCCCCGGCGACACCACCAGCCGGGTCACGCCCGAAGCGATGAGTTCGCCGATTTGTGCAACGGTGATCTCGTCGTTGCGGTGCACCTGAACATCCGCACCCAGCTCGCCAAAATACTGGACGATGTTGTAGGTGAACGAATCGTAGTTGTCGATCATCAGCAGTTTCATGGCTTGCTCACAATCCGGTGCACGCCCTTGACCACGGGGAACACGTTGAAGTTGATCAGAAGGCCCAGCTTGAGGCCCGAGAGACGCAGCGCGGCAAGCACCTGCGCGCGGTGCAGGTCGGTCAGCACATCGACCGCCTTAAGCTCGACGATGACCGACTGCTCCACCACGAAGCCCGCGCGGTACACCTCGCCCAGCGAGCGGCCCTTGTAGCTGGCCGAAAGCGCCACGCCCTGCGCAAAGCCGATCTCGCGCTCGGCGAGTTCGATGGCCAGCGCGGCGGCGTAGGCGTCCTCGTTCAGGCCGGTGCCGAGCACGCGCTGCACCTCGACCGCGGCGCCGATGATCTCGTGCGAAAAGTCGTTTTGAATATCAGGCACGTTGCTCATTCCAGCCCCTCCTCGACCAGTTCGGCGGCACGCAGCAATGCGCGCGCCTTGGCTTCTGTTTCTTTCCACTCCAGCTCGGGCACGGAATCCGCCACCACGCCAGCCGCGGCCTGCACGTGCAGCATCTGGTCTTTCACGATCCCGGTGCGAATGGCAATGGCCACGTCCATGTCGCCCGCATAGCTGATGTAGCCGCAGGCGCCGCCATAGAGGCCGCGCTTGGTGGGCTCCAGCTGGTCGATGAGTTCCATTGCATGCACCTTGGGCGCGCCGGTCAGCGTGCCGGCCGGGAACGTGGCCCTGAGCACGTCGATGGCGGTCATGCCGTCGTTCAGCGTGCCTTCGACGTTGCTCACGATGTGCATCACGTGGCTGTAGCGCTCCACCGCGAAAGCCTCGGTCACCTTCACGGTGCCGGTCTTGGCGATGCGGCCGATGTCGTTGCGCGCAAGGTCGATCAGCATCACGTGCTCGGCGCGCTCCTTCGGGTCGTTGATGAGTTCTTCCTCGGCGGCCTTGTCGAGCTCCAGCGAAGCGCCGCGCGGGCGTGTGCCGGCCAGCGGGCGGATGGTGATCTTCTGCTCGCCCTCGCCCGTGTTCTCCTGGCGCACCAGGATCTCGGGCGAAGCGCCCACCACGTGGAAATCGCCCAGGTGGTAGTAATACATGTACGGCGATGGATTGAGCGAGCGCAGCGCGCGGTACAGCGACAGCGGCGATTCGGTGTAGCGCTTGCTGATGCGCTGGCCCACCTGCACCTGCATGAAGTCGCCGGCGGCAATCATGTCCTTGGCCCGCTCCACGGCCGCAAGGTAGTCGGCCTTGGCAAAGCTGCGCTCAGGCGGATGCGGCTGCGTCGGCTTGACGATGGGCGCGCTCACCGAGTACTTGAGCTTTTCCTTCAGCTCGCGCAGGCGGCGCTTGCCTGTCGCATAGGCCTCGGGCTGCTTCGGATCGGCATAGACGATCAAATACAGCTTGCCCGAGAGGTTGTCGATGACGGCCAGTTCCTCGCATTGCAGCAGCAGGATGTCGGGGCAGCCCAGCGCATCGGGCGGGCAGCTTTTTTCAAGCTTGCGCTCGATATGGCGCACCGTGTCGTAGCCAAAGTAGCCCGCAAGGCCGCCGCAAAAACGCGGAAGCCCCGGACGCAACGCCACCTTGAAGCGCTTCTGGTATTCGGCAATGAAATCGAGAGGATTGCCCGCGGCGGTTTCGACGACCTGCCCATCGGTGACCACCTCCGTCACGGCATCGGCGCCGAAACCGCTGGCGCGCAGCAGCGTGCGTGCAGGCAGGCCGATGAAGCTGTAGCGACCGAAGCGCTCGCCGCCCACCACGGATTCGAGCAGGAAGCTGTGCTTGCCGCCGCCCTGGGAGTGGGCCAGCTTGAGATAGAGCGAAAGAGGCGTTTCGAGGTCTGCAAAAGCCTCGGCCATCAGCGGAATACGGTTGTAGCCCTGGGCGCTGAGGCTCTTGAATTCAAGTTCGGTGATCACGGATTCGTTCTCCAATTGCCTCGCGGCGCTTCTTGGCCGGCGGCAAGGTCATTCACGGGTGGTCCGGCGTCTGCAGCGATCCGGTACCGCGGGCGCACGGCGTGCGCCGTGCAATCAAACAGTCAGCGATGTATGGCTACGCCAGGGCCAGGCTCCCCGGCTGCCTTGACCTGTTTGAATGATGTGATGAACGAACATGGAGCATGGAGTTTAGCCCACGAAAACGCCGCCGCGTGCAGCTCTGGCCTTCAGGGTTCCCCCGAGGGGCGGGAGTAAAACGAAAAGATACATTCGAACGATCGTTCGCAAATCGAGGAGATCCACGTGCCTTTTCTTTCGGTCCCGCCCCTGTTCTCCCGCCTTGCCGTGCTGGCCTGCGTTGCGGCAACCGCGCTTGGTGCATCGGCCGCACAGGTAGACGTAGCCGGCGTCAAATTGAACGACACCCTCGACCTGCGCGGCAGCACCTTGCAGCTCAACGGCGCGGGCGTGCGCTACAAGGCGGTGTTCAAGGTGTACACCGCCGGCTTCTACGTTGGAAAGAAAGTCTCCACGCCCGAAGAGGCGCTGGCGGCGCCAGGCCCCAAGCGCGTTGCCATCACCATGCTGCGCGACATCGAGGCCAATGAACTCGGCAAGCTCTTTACCAAGGGCGTGGAAGAAAACTCGCCCAAGACCGAAATGGTCAACCTCATTCCGGGCCTGCTGCGCATGGGCCAGATGTTCGCGGACCAAAAGCAACTCAAGGCCGGCGACACCTTCACCATCGACTGGCTGCCGGGTACCGGCACGCTAATTACCGTGCGCGGCGTGCCTCAGCCCGATCCGATCAAGGAACAGGCGTTTTTCAATGCGCTGCTGCGCATCTGGCTCGGCCCCGTACCGGCCGACTGGAAACTGAAGGACGCGCTGCTCGGAAAGCAGTAGCCCGGCAAGCAAGCAAGCCAGCACGCGCCGCGCGCGCTTTTCAGACCGCCGCGCGGCCCAGCTCGGCCAGCGAATCCACGAAACCGTCGGCGTCCACGCCGCGCACCGGTTCGCCGTGGTTGTACCCGTAGGTCACCAGCACCACCGGGCATCCGGCGGCACGCGCGGCCCTGGCGTCGTTGCTCGAGTCGCCGATCATCAGCGTGCGCGCAGGCTCGGTGCCCAGCGCCTCGCAGGTCTTCAGCAGCGGCAGCGGGTCGGGCTTCTTGCGCGCGAAGGCATCGCCGCCGAACGCGAATTCGAAGAATCCATCTAGCCCTTTTGCAGCCAGCAACGGCGTGGCGAACGAGGTGGGCTTGTTGGTGAGGCACGCCAGGCGCAGGCCCCGCGCCCGCAATGCCCGCAGGCCCTCGGCCACGCCGGGGTACACCGCCGAGTGTTGTCCGTTGATGGCCAGGTAATGGTGCTGATAGCGCTCCCAGGCGCGGTCGAAAAGAGCCTGCGCCCGCTCGTGCAGAGCGTTCGCGCCGGCAGCCGAAGCCGCTTCGCCGCCAGAAGCCATGACATGCGCGAGCGCTGAAAGAATCAGGTGCTCCGATCCCTTGCCCACCATTTTCTCGATGGCGGCCGGCGGCACCGGCGGCAACGAAAGGTCGCCGAGCATGTGGTTGAGCGACACCGCAAAGTCGCCGAGCGTGTCGACCATGGTGCCATCGAGATCGACGATGGCGGCGTCGAAGCGAGTGAGGTCGAAGCCAATAGAGTTCAAGACGAATAACCAGAGCTGAAAAAACCGGCCCTCACTTTAGCGAGCCGCCGGGGCATTCCGCGTCTTCGGCGTTTGGCGATTGCGCCCATTCAGAAGCATAAAGTTGCACAGTTCATAAAAGGTAACATATCGGCCGTTCACCCAACGGGCGTTCTGCTCTGGCTGGACACCGCCCCCCCTGATCAGCGGGGCAACAGTTCAACCTACGCGCAGCCTCATGAGGCACTCGCGCGCCTGCTGGAGAGGAACCCGCCGATGAACCGGATCTACCGCATCGTCTTCAACTGCTGCACAGGCATGTGGCAGGCCGTCAGTGAAACAGCGCACGGGCGCCAAAGAACAGCCTCGTTCGGCGATGCAAGCCGAAGCCGAAGCCGAATGGCATGGCCCCTGCGCCCGCTGGTCGCAGCTGTGGGCTTGGCGCTGGCGCAAGCCGCGAGCGCGCAGGTGCCAGGGGGCGGCGTCATCACGGGAGGCAGCGGAACAATCGATCCGCTGGACGCAACGATGGTGTTGGTCGATGCGACGACGAGCCGGATGGCAATCGATTGGGGAACCTTCGATCTGGGACCAAACCCTGACTCCGAGATCATCTTCAGCCAGTTGAGCCCTCAAGCAACCGTACTCAACAACATCAACTCGACCACTGCAAGCCAGCTCGGGGGTATGTTGACATCCAACGGCCAGGTTTTTCTGCAGAACCGGATGGGGCTCTTCTTTACCGGTACGGCGAGTGTCGATGTCGGCGGGCTGTTGGCCACCTCACTGATCATGACGCCCAGCAATTTCATGGGCGGCGGCTATACGCTGGAAAAGGCCAGCGGATCGTCGGGAATGGTTGCGAACCACGGCTTCATCAATGCGTCTTCCGGCTCGGTAGGCCTGCTGGGCGCCGGCGTTTACAACAGCGGTACGATCGTCGCCCCATACAGCATCGAACTCATGGCCGCCGACAAGGCCATGCTCCTCCCGGAAGGAAACGGGTTCAGCGTTATCGCAACCGGCGCATTGCAATCGCAACTCAGCTACGAGGCCGTTAAAAACACCGGCACGCTGTACGCGCCGGGCGGACGCATCAGCCTGAAGGCACATGCGGAACCCGGCATGTACAACGCTCTCATCACAAACGACGGCGTCATCGATGTCGCGTCCGCCAACGGCAATTCCGGGTCGGTCTCTTTCGTCGCCCGCGGGGCCGATCAACTTGCCGTCTCGGGCGGCGGGAGTGTCAATGCAAGGAACGGCACCGTCAGCTTCGATGTCGACAGCAACGTCGCGCAAAGCGGTACATACACTGCCGGCACGTTGAGGGGTGTCATTTCCGGCGACGCGACCTTTTCAAGCGGCAAAAACGAGATCGACGTGCTGAGCACGCTGGACGTGTCGGGCAATCTGGACCTGCACAATGCGGTCCCGCTGACCCAGACAGGCACGCTGTCGGTCGGTGGCACCAGCAAATTCGAGATGAGCGGCCATGACCTGACGCTCACGAACGCCGCAAACACTTTCGGCGGTGCGGTCACGGTCAATGCCGCCAACGTGGCCCTGACCAGCAGCGGTGCACTCAGCTTGCAGGGCGCGGTGTCCGGCGGCCTGAATGCGCGCACCGCCGGTGCAATCACCCAAAGCGACGCGCTCGCAGTCAACGGCCAAAGCATCTTCGACAGTTCCAGCTCCCCGATCGCGCTGATCAATGCGGGCAACGACTTCGGCGGCACCGTCTTCTTGAGCGGAGGTTTCACGCAGATCAGCGACAGCAACGCGCTGGCACTCGGAACAGTGGCCACAGGGGATCTCACCGTCACGAGCAAGGGCGCATTGAGCCTGGGCAGCGGCGTCGTCAACGGCAAGCTGACGGCCGTCAGCAATGGAAGCGACGTCGGCCAGGCAGGTTCGATCACCGTCGCAGGCAATGCCTCGATCAATGCCGGTGCGGGTGCGATCACGCTTTCAGAGGCCGGCAACGACTTTCAGGGTGCTGTATCCCTCATCGGCACAACTGCCCGGGTACGCAACAGCCGCGACCTGACGCTCGGCGCGGTCACCGTGACCAAGGGGCTTACGCTCAATGTCAATGGCACGGCCTCCACCACCCAGGCGCTTACGGCTGGCACGGTCGCCGTCGATGCAGGCACGCTGCGCGTGGCGCACGAAGTCACCACAAATGCGGTGCAGGTGGGCAACGGCGCCGCGCTTACGGGCACCGGCGCCATTTCGGGCGCGGTCAACGTGGCTTCGGGCGGCACGCTGAGCGGCATTGCGGGCTCTACGCTGACCATGGGTGCGCTCACCCTCGACAGCGGTGCAACCGTGGACGTGACGCTGGGCGCGCCCGCCGCGGCCAGCCTGTTCAAGACCAGTGCTCTGACGCTGGACGGCACGCTCAATGTGCACGACATCGGCGGCTTCGGCGCGGGCGTGTACCGGCTGTTCGATTACACCGGCCCCCTGACCGACCACGGGCTCGACATTGGCAGCGCGCCTGCAAACGGCGTGCTGGGCCTGCAGACCGCCGTTGCCGGACAAGTCAACCTCGTGAACGTTGCCGGCCAGCCCCTGGTCTTCTGGGACGGCGATGCGGCAGGCACCGCCAACAACAACGTGGTCAACGGCGGCAGCGGCACCTGGACGGCCACCTCCGCCAACTGGACCACGGCCGGCGGCAGCCTCAACGCCAGCATCACGCCCACGCCCGGGTTCGCCATCTTCCAGGCCGCACCCGGTACTGTCACGGTGAGCGATGCCCAGGGCCCGATCGCCGTCACCGGCATGCAGTTCGCGAGCGACGGCTACCGGCTCGAGGGCGATGCAATCGCGCTGAGCGGCGCGCACGCCATCGTCCGCGTGGGCGACGGCAGCGCAGCGAGCGCCGGCTACACCGCCACCATTGCCAACAGCCTCACCGGCGCTGCGCGGCTGGAGAAGACCGACGCGGGCACCCTGGTGCTGAGCGGCGCCAACAGCTACACCGGCGGCACCCTGGTAAGCGGCGGCACCCTGCAGGGCACCACCACCAGCCTGCGCGGCGACATCGTCGCCAACAACTCCACGGTCGCCTTTGTGCAGGACGCGGCAGGCAGCTTTGCCGGAACACTGAGCGGCAACGGATCGCTCCGCAAGGCGGGCAGCGGCACCTTGACACTGACAGGCTCGCACACCTATGCGGGCGGCACCACCATCGAGGCCGGCACGCTGGTCGGCGGTGCAAACAGCTTTGGCAGCGGCGCCATCGCCAACCAGGCGGCATTGGCGATCGACCAGGCCAGCGACGCGGTGTTCGCCAACAACGTTTCCGGCAGCGGCAGCCTGACGAAGACCGGCGCGGGCACGCTGCGCCTTTCGGCCGCCAACACCTATGGCGGCGGCACCACCATCGAAGCGGGCACGCTCGTCGGCAGTACCCGCAGCTTCGGCAGCGGCGCAATCGTGAACCGTGGCGCGCTGGTGATCGACGAGGCGTCGGACGCCGTGTTCAGCAATGCGCTCTCCGGCAACGGCAGTGCAAGAAAGACCGGCGCGGGCCTGGTGACTTACACCGGCGACGGTTCAGCCTATACCGGCACATTCAACATCGACGGCGGTGCGTTCTCGGTCAACGGAACGCTCGGTGGGCAGATGGTCATCGGCAGCGGCGCAATGCTCAAGGGCACCGGCCATGTGGGCAGCACCACGCTGGCTGCCGGCGCAACCGCGGCGCCGGGCAACTCCATCGGCACCCTGCGCGTCAACGGCGACCTGGTGTTCCAGCCCGGGTCGGCCTACCAGGTCGAGCTCGATGCTGCAGGGCACAGCGACCGTATCGACGTAACGGGCAGCGCCACGCTGGGCGGCGCGTCCGCCACGGTGCTCGCGGCCAACGGCAACTGGGCACCGGTGACCCGCTACACCATCTTGCGCGCCGAGGGCGGCATCCTCGGCACCTTCGGCGCGCTGTCGTCGAACTTCGCCTTCCTGACACCGTCGCTGAGCTACGACGCGCAGCAGGTCACGCTCATGCTCGAGCGCAACGATGTCAGCTTTCCGCAGGTCGGCATATCCGCCAACCAGCGCAGCGTCGGGCAGGCCGTCGAGCAGCTGGGCGCGGGCCCCGTATACGGCGCAGTGCTGAAAGCCGATGCGATCACCGCACGCAGCGCGTTCGACAGCCTCTCGGGTGAAATCCACGCAACGCTGCGTTCCAGCCTTACCGAAGACAGCCGCTTCCTGCGCGATGCGGGCCTTGCGCGGCTGCAGCAGGCCGGCGGCTCGGCCTCTGCAGCCAGCGGCCTGCGCGTTCGCGAAAACGAGGCTGGCGACGGTGTGTGGGTCCGCGCGTACGACAGCAACGGCCACGCTGACGGCGATGGCAACGCGGCCCGTGCAAAACGCAGCGCGAGCGGCGTGCTCGTGGGGGCCGATCGCCGCGCCGGCGACTGGCGCGTGGGCCTGATGGGCGGTGCAAGCCGCAACCGCACCCAGACCGCCGAACGAAACGCGAGCGCTTCCGTCGACAGCTACCACCTGGGCCTGTACGGCGGAACCCGCTGGGGCGCACTCGCGCTGCGCACCGGCCTTGGCTATGCGCGCCACGACATCGAAACGCAACGCAGCGTCGCATTCACAGGTTTTGCCGATGCCACGCGTGCCGACTATCACGCCGACACGGCGCAGGCCTTCGGCGAACTGGGCTGGCAACTGCGGGCCGGGAGCGTCGATCTGGAGCCGTTCATCGGGCTGGCGCACGTGCGCCTGCGCAATGGCCACTTTGCGGAATGCGGCGGCGCAGCAGCACTGCTGGGCCAGAGCGAAAACTCGAGCAACACCTACTCGACCCTGGGCCTGCGTGCAGGCAGCAGCTTCGAAGTAGGCGGAGTGCAAGTGGCTGCACGCGGCATGCTGGGTTGGCAACGCGCTTTCGGCGACGTGACTCCGACGGCAAGAATGGCCTTTGCCGCCGGCCCCGCATTCACGGCAGCCGGTGTGCCTCTCGCGCAAAACGCGCTCGTGGCGGAGGCCGGCGTGGAAGTAAAGCTGCAGCCCGCATTGACGCTCGGGTTGTCCTATGCCGGGCAACGCGGTGACGGCACCCGGAACAACAGCCTGAAGGCCGACCTGCTCTGGCGCTTCTGAAAAAGCCCGGCGCAGGCGCCCTACTTCGCTTGCTTACTTGCTGGCGCGCATCTGGTCGCGCAACTGCTTGATCTGGTCGTGGTTGCGTTGGGCGCCGTCGGCCTGCTGCTGGATGATTGCGCGCACGTCGGCGGGCAGGTCATTCTTCAGCGCCTTGCGATATCGCGCCACCGCCGCGTCTTCACCACGCTCGCACTCCTCCAGCATCGAGAGTGCGCTGTTTGCGCCCACCGAGCCCTTCACATGCACCCAGCCGCGATGCATGGCGCCGCTCACGGTGCCGCCATCGTCGGGCGAGCCGCCGAAACGCCTGACCAGTTGAACCAGCTCGGCTGCCGCCTTGGCGCATTCCGCCGAGCGATTCTGGAACACCTGCTTGAGCTGCGGAGACTCCACTTCCTCCGCGCAGGCGCGGAAACCGTATTCACCGTCCCGTGTGTTTTCGAGCAGATCGTTCAGAACTTCGACGACGTCTTCGCTGTTCGCGGTTTCGGCAGTGTTCGTGTAGTTGGCCATGGAATGACTCCTTCGTTGGCCTCATGAAGAGGCGGGTTGAAAATTGCAGCGCATGCGTGCCCGGAGGCGGCCGCATTGCGCTGGTCCCAGGACAGATGGTGTTCGCGCGGATCGGGATCCATGTCGGCTTCGCCCGACGCCGCCTGTAGGGGTTCTTCGGGGCGTCGATGCCGCCTCGGTTCATTCCTCGCGAAACGGTTTTTCGGGCCGGCCCGGTTGGCTGTAGGGCGAGCTGCCGTGGTTGTCGGTTTCGCCCACGCCTGCATCGCCCGGCGTCGGCGGCTTGCGCCGGCCCGTGACTGCAGGGCCGTTGTCGGGCTCGACGGGATCGCCGTTTTCCGCCGGCGTCCTGGCCTCGCGCTTCATGCTTTTCTCCGCGGGTGTCGGCTTGCTGTATGCAGCCGAAGCGCCCCAATCGGCCTCGGCGTCCGGCGTGGCGGGTCGGGCTTTGGTCGTTCGTGTGGTCACACGGTGTCCTTTCTGCCTTTCGAAAACTTCACCGTGCCCCGTGCCGGGGCGCCCGTGCGTAGGAAAGCGTCGCGTTTGCGGCGCAAGCACGCGGCAATCGGCCAGGCAGGCACGCAACCGGCGCAAGGACGGTGCGCTCGCCTACAAGAACCGCATCTCGTTGCGCGAGAGAAAGAAACCTTCAGCTTTCGAGGAATTCATTCATGGCCAACCAGAAAGACAGCCGCAGCGACAGCGACGCAAGGCGCTTCGATCTGCGCCTTTTCACGATGTACGGCTTCGCTGCCACATTGCTGCTTGCCGCAGCAGCAGTGGCCGCGCAGCCCACCGGCAACCCCAAGGGAACGCGCCCGCCACCCATCAGCGACTCGGCCGAGCCTCAGGGCGCGCGCCCGGCAGACCAGCCCCGCGGCGACATCGACCAAGGCAAGCTGGGCGCCGACAAGGGGCCCGCCAGCGCGCGCACGCAAACCTCGCGCCCGCCATCGAGCGGCAACCCCGGTGGCATTGCACCCACGCGCGATGGCGACCCGTCGAAGGAGCAGCGCGGCAGCAACAAGCGCCATGCGCAGCCCGCGCCGCAATAGATGAACAGCGAACCAGCCATGACATCCACCACGCAGATCGATGCCCGTATCGCAGGCCCTGTCGAATTTCGGGCGGGCGACGGGCCGCAACTGAAGATTCCGGAAGGAAACTGCCAGGTCCTGATGGCGGACGACAGCGTCGTTCTCACCTGGACCGAGGGCGGCCAGTCGCTGACTGCGGCCATACCGAAGATCGAATTCGACCGCTACATCGCAGACGGCGCGATCGTGCTCGGGCGGGGCTGAATCCCCGTCTTGCTCAATCGCGCACTCTGGGCTCGGTGTCGATGGCCTGTGTGTACCAGGCAGCTTCCTCTTCGGTCATGGAGCCTTCGAGTTCGGCCAGCTCGAGCTGCTCGAAGTCGTAGGAAATCCATTCGAACAGGTGCGACTTCGGCATTTGGTCGAGGCTTTCGCAATCGCTCCACGATTGCAGCCGCGTGGGGGCGCTCTCCAGCAGCATGCGAAGGTAGAGCGCGCGCGCAACCTTGATCTCGGCAATCTGCCGCGGGTCTTCGATCACGAAGCGCAGTTCTGCCAACGCCTGCTCGCAGTGCAGCACCCGGCGATGTGCCTCGCCGATGACCGCTTCGGCCTCTTCCGATTCTTCTGCCCGCGCATGCCAGGCGCGGGCAAACTCACGCGCAATGCGTGCATAGGCGAGCTGCTGGAGCCCCTGGAGCGCGCAATCGAGTTGGCGATGCATGGTCATGGCGGTGTCCGGCGAACGGCCCGGGTTCAGGCGAGACTGTCTTGGTCGTCTTCATCTTCCGGCTCGCCTGCCTCATCGGCCAGCTCGTCCGGCATGGCCACGTCCTCCAGGCCGCCGGATGCAGCCGCATCGGCCGCGCTCCCAGGCACGATGCCCACGCGGTCCGGCAAGATGTCCGCGTCGGGCTCGACGGGCGGCGCATCGGCCGATGCACGCTCGCCGGTGCCTTCGGCGTCGCTGCTGCTTTCATGCGCCACCGGAATGGCTCCCTCGGCGGCATCTTCAGGAATGGCAGAGCGCTCGCGCGAGGTTCGCACATCGCTTCCGCTGTCGCTCGTGTCGCTGGGGCCGAGGCTGTCGACGTCGGTTCCCTTCGGTTCGGCCGGTACGTGGTCGCCTCCCAGAATGCTGCTCGTGGCCATGGCTTCCTTCACTTCATGAAAAAAACGTTGATGAACAAGATGGGCCAGTGGTCTATGACCCTTTCGTTCAGACTGGGCAGCCACGGCCCGCCTGTGCGTAGGAAAGGCGCGCATACGGGCCGCAGTCATTCGCGAAGATTGCGCCTGTGGGTGGGTACCCCGTGGCGGCTCGGAGACAAGACAGGGCGACGGGAGCTTGGGGCCTGCTCCTACGCGCCGGCCGGCCGGGGTAGGTAGCCTCGCGCTTTTCGCTCTCCACCCCACCTGGGAACTCCATCCATGCAGAACATGAAGAACCTCCGCTACCTGATGATTGCCGGCGTCGTTGCGCTCGGCGCCTGCGCCAATACCAACACCTCGGCGCCAAGGTCCACCGCTTCCGCCGAGAACAAGCCCGACCCGACCATCCTGCTGGTGCCGGTGCGCATCGAAGACCCCGCCCTCGCTTCGGGCTGCTGGGCGCAGTTCTACACGGGGCGCAACTTCCAGGGCGACATGCTCACGCTGGTGGGCCCCGCCGAGGTCCAGAGCATGGACCGGGGCACTGCAAGGCAGTTGAAGCGCGACATCGACAGCGTGAGCGTCGGCCCGCGCGCAACGCTGCAGGTGTATGAACACGCAATGTTCAGGGACCGCACCGTCAATTTTCCGGCCAACAGCCGTGAAGGCGGCCTGATGCGCAAGCTGGGCTTCGGCGGACGGATCGAGGCAATGAAGCTCAGCTGCTCCTGAACGTTCTCAGGAAAGAAGGAAGGCAGACTGGCAAGCCTCAGGCTTGCGCTTCTGTCAGGGCCTGCGCGGCCACCACCGCCTCGGTGCGGTTGCGCACGTTCAGTGCCCTGAAGATTGCGGCAAGGTGAATCTTGACCGTGCCTTCGCTGATACCCAGGCTGCGGCCGATGAGCTTGTTCGGCTTGCCTTGCGACAGCAGCTGCAGCACCTCGACCTGGCGCTCGGTGAGCACGCTGCGCAGGTGCTCCAGCGTTGCGGACGATGCGCCGCCAGAGCGCGCGTCGCCGTTCTGCGTGGGCGCCACGCCGGCCACGATGCCGGGCGGCAGCGCCGTCAGCATCATCGGCGGAACATACACGCCGCCTGCCAGCACCAGCCGCACGGCGGACAACATCACTTCCGGCGAATAGGCCTTGGGAATGAAGCCGAGCACCCCCCGCTCGAGCGCGCTGCGCATGATGGCGGGGTCTTCGTAGCCGGAAAGCACGATCACCGGCACAGCCGGATGCCTGCGGCGGATTTCGTCGATGTGGGCCTGGCCGTCCGCGCCAGGCATGTTGAGATCGATCAGGGCCAAATCGAGCTCGTCGGTTGCCCCGGCAAGCAGTTCGTCGACGCTCATGGCCAGGACGAACTCGATGCCGGGCTCCAGCTCCGACAACTTGGCTTTGACCGCCTCGATGACGAGCCGGTGGTCGTCGGCGATCAGGATTTTCATGGCATGTCCCAGTGTCCCAGCGTGCATTGAATTCAGCGGAAGCCGAAGATACCGGCGATTGCCCCGCGCAGCAATACCGCGTTGACCCCCGAACGGCATAGACCCCAAGCGATATGGCGCCCGCCGCGCCTCGTTTGGAAGAATGAACGCCCACTCGAAGGAACCGGGGACATAGGCATGCGCCATTGCTGCAGACGCCGGTGCAAGGCATCCTTCACCATGCAAGCGCAGTGAGCGGGCACGGCACATGGCCCGCCTGCTCGACAGTTTTTCGGCATTCGTTTCATTCGGCCTCGCCCTTGATGCGTCTGTTGCGGCATCGATCGCCGGCGGCCACACCACGCTTTCGCATGATGCTGCACAGCAACAGGCCCGCCGCCTGCTCGATGCGGCGCGTACCGCCGCCAGTGCAGCGGGCGCCCCGGCGGCGCAGGTCGAATCGGCCGCCTTTGCCATGGTGGCCTGGATCGACGAGATCCTGGCGCGCCACCCCGGCGCCCAGAGCGCCGTGGCGCCGCTCCAGGTGCAGCTCTTCAATTCGAACAACGCCGCCAGCGAGTTCTTTCACCACCTTTCGGCGCTCACCCCAGAGGACGACGAAGTGCGCGAGGTCTACTGGCATGCGCTGGTGCACGGCTTCAAGGGGCAGTATTACTTCGAGAGCGGCGACCAGGGCGAGCTCGGCAAGCTGAAGGAACTGCACAGCCGGCAGTTGCGGCTCCAGCCGCTGACGCTGGCAAGCCTTGTGCAAGACCGCATCACGCCGCAGCCCTACCGCGTGGCCGACCCGCCGGGCCCGCACGATGCACGGCGCCGCGACCGGGCCATGCTGCGCGCCACGGCGTCGCTGACCCTGTTGCTGCCTCTGCTCTACCTTTTGTGGTGGCACTGGCTCGCCGGTCCGCCCACCGCCGAGCCCGAGCTGGCCGGCCGCGTCGAACAGCAGCTGCAAGCCTATGCGTGCGCCGACCTTGCCGCCACCGGCGGCAAGGACGGCAACCTGCGCGTGAGCGGTTTCGTCTCGCTGCCCGAAGACCTGGATCGGGTCGAGCGCGAGGTGGCCGCCATACCCGGCGCCGGAACGCCCACCTTCGACGTCGAGCTGCGCCGCTGGCCGCACTGCGAGGTGTTTGCGATTCTCAAGCCCTACCAGCTGCGCAACCGCGAAAAGACGCAGGGCCTGGCAATGGACGTTCCCAGCGCCAGCAACGACGAGCTTCGCGAGGGCGACAACGTGCGTGTGCAGGTGTCCGCGCCCACCCACGACAGCTACCTGTGGATCGACTACTACACCGCCGATGGTTCGGTCATGCACCTGAACGCCGGCCAGTCGGCCACACGGCTGCGGGGGGGCGAAAAACTCGAGCTCGGCCCCGACATTCCGTCGAGCTGGCTCGTGGGACCGCCGTTCGGCCGCGTCCTGATCACGGTGGTTTCGTCGCCAATGCCGCTCAGCGCCCTTGCAGACCGGCCGCCCTACGAGCTTGCATCGGCCTACCTGCTGCGGCTGCGCGAAGCGCTTGTGGCCGGCAAGGGAAGCGAACGGCTGATCGCCGACTTCGTGTTTCTCGAAACGGTCGCGCGCTGAAAAAGAACTGCCGGGCCATCGCCATGACCGCTGTTCTTTCGCCGCTGCATCTCTTCTGGTTCTTGCTCGCGTTGTGCCTCGTCGGCTTTGCGCTCTTGTACGCCACCGTTCGCGATGCGGGCCGCGGTGCGCGCCGCCGTGCGCTGCAGCGGCGCATCGATGCACTCGGCCCCTGGACCGCAGAGGCCGACGAAGCCGCGGTGCCCACCATGCGCGAAGCCATGTCGCGGGCCCGGCAGGCCCTGCGCCAGCCGCCGTGGCAGCGCGACGCGCCGGTGCCGTGGTTTCTCGTTCTGGGCGACGCGGCGGCCAACCTGCCTGGACTGCTGGCGGCAGCAGGTGCCGAACGGCTTGCGCCGCCAGGCGGCGAGCCGTTCGGAGAACCGTACTGGCGCTGGTGGCTCACGGGCTCGATGGCCGCCATCGAACTCCATCCGGTCGCCGTGAGCGAAAAGGCCACCGAGCCCCACACGCGCGGCCTTTGGCTGCAGGCGCTCATGGCACTGGCCGAGCGGCGCGAGCGCTTGCCGCTCAACGGATTGGTGGTGTGCGTTGCGGCAAGCGAACTGCTGCATGCCGACGGCGAAAGCGCGAAACCGCTCGCGGCAAGAGTGCGGCGGTTGCTCGACGAGGCCGGCGACACCCTGCGTCTGCAGTTGCCGGTCTACCTTGCCGTGACTGGCCTTGAACAGCTCGCGGGCTATGCCACGCTGCGCGGCGCACTACCGCCCGAAGTGCTCGCGCAAGCTATCGGCCATCGGCTCGCAGAGCCCTTTGCCGCGAACGGCCCAGCCTCCGCGCGGCTCGACGCCCTGTTCGACCCCATCGCAGAGCGGCTGCATGCGCTTCGCATGGCGCTGCTGCGAGAACAGCCGGGTGCATCGCGCCGGCTCGCAATCCATGAGTTCATCGAGGCCTTGCGGGCGCTGCAACCCGGGCTGCGCCAGGTTGCCGATGCCTTGTTCGAAGGCCATGGCCGCGGTTCGCGCGGGCTTCGGTGGCGCGGCCTCTACTTCACGGCCGCCGCATCCGATGCGGCTGGCGGCGCCTTCACTGCAGACTTGTTCGGGCGCTTCCTGCCCGCCGATCAACCGCTCGTGCGGCCAGGCCGCCACTCGAACGCGAGCCTGCAGTGAACAGCCGCTTCGGCCTACTTGCTCTCGACGCGGATCTGGCGGGCGCCGAAGGTCACCGTCATGGCCTGGGCCTTGCCTGTCTGCACAGGGCTCACTTCGCGCCAGCGTGCGCGGTCCAGGTCGCGGAAGGCCGCCATCACGCCAATGGCCTTGGCATCGGGCGGCAGGGTGAGATCGAGCTTGCGGGTCTCGCCGGGCCTCAGCAGCATTTCTTCGCGCTGCACCAGTTCGGCGCCGAGCGTGGCCTGGTCTTTCTCGAACAGCGAGAAGAAGTCGGCACCTTCGAAAGGGCCTGGCGACTTGAGTGCATACACGCGCACCGTGAGCGGCGAAGCGCGGCCGCGCGCATCGGGGTTGGCATCGGCACCCGCAACCAGCGTGATCGACACCGTGGTGACCACGGGCTTGGGTGCGCAGCCCGCAACCAGCATGCCGGTCAACACAAGGCCCGAGGCCAGTGCAAGGCGCCGCGAGACCGCAGCAGGAGAGCGTCCATAGGACGAATGGTGTGTACCCAGCGTGCGCATGCTATTCCCTTCGTTGCATTGACCGGTTCTGCTGCATCTTTGATTATCACCAGCCAACTCGAACAGGCAACATGCTGACCAACGAACTTGTCGAAGCCCTGCTCACGCCCATCGGCGAGGCATCGCCGTGCGGTGACGATCTGGAGTACGACGCCGCCTTTACCGCGCTGGCCGCTTCTTCGGAGCGCAAGCCCGAGCAGCAGTTCGGCGACACCGTCATTCCGGCGGTGGAGCCGGAGTGGCGCGACGTGGCCGAGCAGGCCGACGCCATCCTCCGCCGCAGCAAAGACGTGCGTGCCGCCGTGCTGCTGCTGCGCGCTTCCACGCGGATGCAGGGCGTGCCGGGTTTCGTTGCGGGCCTCCAATTGCTGATCGGCCTCTTCGACAGCTTCTGGGACGGCATACATCCAACGCTCGATGCCGACGACGACAACGACCCCACCATGCGCCTCAATGCGCTTGCACCGCTGTGGGACGAGAACATGGTGCTGCGCGACCTGTACGACGCGCAGGTGGGCATGGCCCCGGGTGTCGGTCCGATCCGCGTGCGCGACATTGCCATTGCAAGCAACACCCTCACCGCGGTGGGCGGCGAACCTACCTATTCGATGGCGCAGATCCAGGGCGGCCTTGCCGCGGTGCAGGCTTCGCACCCCGAGCTCTTGCAGGCCGCCATGGGCGCAACCCGCCTGGTGGAGCAGCTGCAGGCCCTGCTGACCGAACGCACCGGCCGCGCCGATGCCGTGGACCTTGGTGCGCTGCGCGGCATTGCACGCATGCTGCAGAAGGCCTGCGGCGTTGCAGTGGGCGCCCCCGCAGAAGCGGACGCCGGCGATGCCGCCGAGGCCGCACCCGCTTCGCAAGCAGCGGGCGATGCACCGCGTCCCGCTGCGGCGCGCGGCGAAATCCAGAGCCGGCAGGACGCCGTGCAAATGCTGGACCGCGTGATCCGCTATCTCGAACAGGCGGAGCCCGGCAACCCGGCGCCGCTCTTGATTGACCGCGCAAAGAAGCTCATTGGCGTGAGCTTCCTCGAAATCATGGCCAACCTCGCGCCTAACGCCATGGACACCATCGAGACCGTGACAGGCAAGCGCCCGTCCGAATAAGCCGCTTCGTTTCTCTCTTTTTGCTTTCTTCCTTTTCCATCGACCCGCCACATTCACACCCGCAAGGAGCATTCCCATGGCCAAGAGCAGTCAGAAATTCATCGCCAGAAACCGGGCGCCCCGGGTCCAGATCGAGTACGACGTGGAGCTGTATGGCGCTGAGAAGAAGGTGCAGCTGCCCTTCGTGATGGGCGTGCTGGCCGACCTGTCGGGCAAGCCGGCCGATCCGCTCGCACCCGTGGGCGACCGCAAGTTCCTGGAGATCGACACCGACAACTTCGACTCGCGCATGAAGGCCATGAAGCCGCGCGCCGCCTTCGCGGTGCCCAACACGCTGACCGGCGAAGGCGACCTGAAGGTCGACATCACCTTCGAGAGCATGGACGACTTTTCTCCCGCCGCGGTGGCGCGCAAGGTCGATGCGCTCAACAAGCTGCTCGAAGCACGCACCCAGCTGTCGAACCTGGTCACCTACATGGACGGCAAGGGCGGCGCTGAAGACCTGCTGGCCAAGGTGCTGGAAGACCCGGCCCTGCTGGCGACGCTTGCCGCGAGCAAGAAGCCCGAGGACGGCGCCACGCCGGCCGCCTGAACACCTACCGGACCACGAGGAGAAACACCATGGCAGAAGCACTCGAACAGCAGAGCGCACTCAAGGACGTTGCCTACGAAGGGAGCGACTTTTCTTCGCTCCTGCAGAAGGAATTCAAGCCCCGCAGCGACGAGGCCAAGAGTGCCGTCGAAGCCGCCGTGCTCACGCTGGCGCAGCAGGCGCTGAGCAACAGCGCCATCATCGGCAAGGACGTGACCAAGTCGATCCAGGCCATGATCGCGGCCATCGACAAGAAGCTCACCGACCAGGTCAACGCGATCCTGCACAACGAAGACTTCCAGAAGCTCGAAAGCGCCTGGCGCGGCCTGCACTACATGGTGAACAACACCGAGTCGGACGAGCACCTGAAGATCCGTGTGATGGACATCTCCAAGAAGGACCTGAGCAAGACGCTCAAGAAGTTCAAGGGCGCGGCCTGGGACCAGAGCCCGATGTTCAAGAAGGTCTACGAGCAGGAATACGGCCAGTTCGGCGGCGAGCCCTTCGGCGCGCTGGTGGGCGACTACCACTTCGACCAGAGCCCGCCAGACGTCGAGCTGCTCGGCGAAATGGCCAAGATCGCCGCCTCGGCGCATGCGCCCTTCATTACCGGCGCCAGCTCCAACCTGATGCAGATGGAGTCGTGGCAAGAGCTTGCCAATCCGCGCGACCTCACCAAGATCTTCCAGACGCCCGAATACGCCGCCTGGCGCTCGCTGCGCGAATCGGACGACTCCAAGTACCTGGGCCTGTGCATGCCGCGCTTCCTGGCACGCACGCCCTACGGCGCCAACACCAACCCGGTGGAGGAGTTCGACTTCGAGGAGGACGTGGCCGGCGCCGACCACAGCAAGTATTCGTGGGCCAACGCCGCCTATGCAATGGCGACCAACATCAACCGCTCCTACAAGCTCTACGGCTGGGGTTCGCGCATTCGCGGCATCGAGTCGGGCGGGGCGGTGGAAAACCTGCCGCTGCACACCTTCCCGAGCGACGACGGCGGCGTGGACCAGAAGTGCCCCACCGAGATCGCGATCAGCGACCGGCGCGAAGCCGAGCTTTCCAAGGCCGGGCTGCTCTCGCTCATCCACCGCAAGAACTCCGACTTTGCGGCCTTCATCGGCGCGCAGTCGCTGCACAAGCCGGCCGAATACGACGACCCCGACGCCACGGCCAACGCCAACCTGGCCGCGCGCCTGCCCTACCTCTTTGCCTGCAACCGCTTTGCGCACTACCTGAAGTGCATCGTGCGCGACAAGATCGGCAGCTTCAAGGAGCGCGAGGAAATGCAGCGCTGGCTCAACAAGTGGATCATGAACTACGTCGACGGCGACCCCGTCAACTCGTCCGAAACCACCAAGGCCCAAAAGCCGCTGGCGGCCGCCGAGGTGGTGGTGGAAGAGGTCGAGGGCAACCCCGGCTACTACACCTCCAAGTTCTTCCTGCGCCCGCACTACCAGCTCGAAGGCCTCACCGTGTCGCTGCGGCTGGTGTCCAAGCTGCCGTCCGGCAAGGGCGCGAAGTAAGGCCATTTTTTTTGAAAAGACCTGCGCCGGCTTCTTTGAAACCCGCGCCCCTTTTTCGTTCTAGAAGCAGCCGGCCAGGAGCCTCACCGCAACACCGGCCGACATGGACCGAGGCCCCGCCTCGAAGCAGATTTTCATCAACCCGGCCATCTCATCAAACTGGCCACCAAGGAGAACCGACATGAGCATCGATTGCCATTTGAAGCTGGACGGCGTGAAGGGCGAATCCGCCCACAAGGACCACAAGGACGAGATCCCGCTGTTCAACTGGAACTGGGGCGTGCACAACGCGTCGTGCACCGTGGGCGGCGGCTCGGCCGTCGGCAAGGGCACGCCGGGCATGCTCAGCTGCTCGAAGAAATACGACAGCGCCTCGCCCACGCTGGCCAAGTTCTGCGCCAACGGCAAGCACTTCGACACCGCCACGCTCACCATGGCCAAGTCGGGCGAAGGCCAGCAGACCTTCATGACCGTCAAGCTGAAGGAGGTGTACATCTCCGACGTGAACATCAGCGCATCGCAAGGCGGCGACGTGCACGAGAACGTGTCCATCTCGTACGGCGACATCGAGTTTGCCTACAAGCCGCAAAAGCCCGACGGCAGCATGGGCGGCGACATCAAGTTCGGCTGGGACACGCGCAGCACCGAAACCCGCTGAGGAAAAGATGGTGCTCTCCATTGCCCGCTCAGTCGGCTTCGGGGGCGCCAACCTCCAGCAGGACGTCAGGTGCATCCAGGACCTGCTCAACCTGGTTCCCGGGCCGCGCGGCGGCCCGATGCCGCTCCTGGAATGCGACGGCCTGTGCGGGCCGTTCACCATCGGCGCGATCCGCCAGTTCCAGAAGACTGCGGCCGTGCCGGTGGTCGACGGCCGCATCGACCCCATGGGCGCCACGCTCAAGGCCATCGAGCAATTGCTGAAGACCCTGGGCATCACGCCGGGCGCAGTGCCCGTGATTGCGGGCATGAGCCCCGTGCGCGCAGCCATCGTGGCCATGGCGCATTCGATGGTGGGCAGCGTGTCCGACCAGTTCAGCGAAACCCGGCTTCCGCTGCCCGAAGGCGCCGCCTCGCTCGCGCAGGTGCGGCGCGGCTGGCGCAACCTGCAATCGTTCTTCGACGACGCGACCACGCCAACTCCCAACTGGACCATTCCGCGCAACTTTCGCGGCGTGTGGGGCAAGCAGCACAAGGTTCCCAAGGCGCTCGGCGATCCGAACGACGGCATGCCCAACGACAAGGGCACCACCACGGGCGGTACCGACTGGTGCGGCATCTTCACCACCTGGGTGTGGCGCCGCGTCGGGCTCAACGTCATGTGGAACCCGACGGGTACCGTCAAGTTCAACATCTCCGGCGAGGCGGGCCGCATCGACGTGGCGCGCTCCGGCCAGCTGGACCCGAAGACCAAGAAGCTGCAGGTGATTGCGCCGCGCCCGGGCGACGTATGCGGGCTTTTCGGCACCTTGGCCCACCACCTGATCGTTGTGAGCGAACCGGTCAACGGCGTGTTCCAGACCGTGAACGGGAACTCCGATTTCCAGGGCATCGTTGTGAAGCCTCACAACGTCAAGGAAGTGTTCTCGCTTTTCTCGCCGCACGACGACATCGTGCCCACGCTGGTTGCTCCGCGCGGCTCCTCGCTGGTGATGCCGCCGGGCGGCTGGCCTTCGTTCTGACAGCGGCCGCCCCGGGCCGGCGCTATTCGCCCACGGGCGAGTCCGGCCCCGGCTCCATGAGCCGCGTCGCGTCGGCGTCTTCATCGATCACCCACAGCGTGAGCGCCGTGTAGTTGTCATGCCCCGGCTTGGCGTGCGCCCTGATCTGCGCATCGAGAAGTTCGGTCCACTGGCTGGGGGTGCGCGATGCGTGCAGCGTGTCTACCAGGCATTCGTCGCCGAGCGGCTCCCACACGCCGTCGCTGCACAGCAGCAGCACGTCGCCGGCCACCAGGCGCATGCGGTCGGACACGGTGATGTCGGGCGCCTCTTCCACCGAGCCGAGCGCCGACAGCAGCATGTTGCGCTGCGGATGCAGGCGCGCGCCCTCCTCGTCGAGCATGCCGCCGGCCACCATCTGCTGCACCAGGCTGTGATCGGTGGTGCGCGCCACCACGGCGCCGCCGCGAAACAGATAGGCCCGGCTGTCGCCGCTGTGCACCCAGGCGAGCGCCTGCGTCTCCAGGTCGATGGCGGCAAACACCACCGTAGAGCGCATGCCGGCCAGCTTGCCGCCTTCGGACTGGCGCGCGACCACGTCCAGGTTGGCCTGCTCGACGAGCGCACGCAGGGTGGCTTCGTCCAGGCCGGGTGCGGCCGAAAAGCCGCCCAGCATGCTGCTGCGCGCAGTGGCTGCGGCCACGTCGCCGCCGCCGTGGCCGCCCGCACCGTCGGCCACCAGGCAGGCGACGTAGCGCTCGTCGTGCCAGTGGCCGTGCACGTCTTCGTTGTAGTTGCGGCCGCCCTGGCGGGACAGCGTGACAATTTCGATTTCCAAGCGCGGTGCCTTTTGCTTTGTATCGGGGGTTCGGCTAGCTGCCGGACGGCGCGTCGGACTTCAGGCGCGCCATCTGTTCTTCGTAGGCCTCCAAAAAGGCCTTGCCGAAGAGGTTGTGGAAATCGTCCTCGGCCTCGCTCGCAATGCCGCCGTAGAGCGCCACGAACTGGTCCCAGAGCTTGGCCTTGCGGTTGGCGCTGAAGAGTGCGTCCAGCGCCGACTTGGCGCTGATCTTCTTCTCGAGCTCGTCGGGCTCGAACCGCGCAATGACGTGCGCCAGCGCCGCGCGCATGCCCACCATCACGCCGAACTGGTGCGCGCGCAGGTCATTGAAGGCATCGCGCATTGCGGCCTCCGGCGGCATGAAGCCGCGCACGCCGGGCCCCAGCAGGTGCGCAAGCGCCACCTCCACCGTGGGCGAGAACTTGAGCGGGTTGTTGGCCTGAGAGGCGATCATCGTCACCTCTGCCCGCACCTCGCGCTTGAACTCCTGGCGCGTGAGGAGCAGCTGCAGAGTGCCTTCGGTGGCACTGCGAAGAATGGTGCCGATGCGCTCCATGAGGCCGGGCGTGAGCATCTCCGGCGGCTGGTGGGTGCTGGCCAGGCCGCGCAGGAAGGCCGCGAGCAGTTCGTCGTCGGAGGCGCTGCGCTGCACGGCGGGCGCCGCGGCTTTGGCGACCGGTGCCGGCGCGGGTTGCGCCCGGGCAACTTGCGGTGAGGCCGGCAAAGGCGGCACCAGCGGTTCGATCGGATCGTCGAGCAGCGAAACCTCGGGCCCGCTGATACGGATCGGCTGGCCCGTGATGTCGTCGAACTGCGGCAGCTCCGGCTTGGGCCGCGGCGCTTCGATTGCCCGGGGCGGCGTAAAGCCGAACTGGTCGATGGGCAGGTGATCGGCACGCGGTACCGGCGAGGCAGGCGCCGCACGCTGCAGCGCCGCCAGCGGATCGGCATCGGAAGCCGTGTTGGGTTGCAGGAGCGGATCCGCCAGCGGAGAAAGCGCGAGCGGATCGCCGCCGATGCCGCCACCGCCTCCCATGCCGCCGAACAGCTCGTCGATGCCGGCCGCCTTGCCGCCCGCGGGCGGTGCGCCAAGATCGGAAAAATCGTCGAGCGCACCAAGCCCGCCCGCAGGTGCCGGCGAAGAAGGCGTGGGCCCCAGCAGGTTGGCGAACGGATCGATCTGCGCAGCCTGCGCATTGCGCGAGCCGTCTTGCATCGGATCGGCGAACAACAGCGAATCGGCAGCCGCCGGCGAAGCCGAGGGCGATGCCTTGGCCGCGGGTGCCGGTGCTGCCGGCGGCGCAAGGCCCGCCAGCAAGTCGGCAAAAGGATCGTCGCTCGACGTTGATGCCACGGATGCCGCTACGGGAGCTTTCATCACCGTGTTCGGCACCGCCAGCGAAGGCGCGGCCGCGCCGGCCAGCGCGCGCACGCGAAGCTCGAAGCTGCCCACCACCAGCTGCGTTCCGTCGGTGAGCGGTGCTTCCTTGCCCGAGCCCAGCGGCACGCCGTTGCACTGCATCGGATTGCTGCCCCTGTCGATCACGAAATACTGGCCGTCGCGGCACAGCACCTGCGCATGCACGCGCGACACCGTGCGGTCGGGGTCGTCGAGCACCAGCGTGTTGGTGTCCGCACGGCCGATGGTGCCCCCGTTGGGGCCGAAATCGGCGGCAATGGCCTGCCCCGCCGGGGCGCCTTGCCGGGTGATGACAGCGATATGAATCATGAATCGGCCCCCGGGGCTGCGCCCGAACATGGCTCGCGCAAGCACGAGCCCAAAAACTCAGAAGGAGTATTCATTCCGGGGGGCCGCTTGGCAATCTCGCCTTAAGAGGTATGCCTTTGTTGCAGTGGCGCTTCAGGCCACGCTGTCGAGCCAGCGCCGCTGCCGCCACGCAGGCGCGCTGGTGGCAAACAACGGCGCGCGCGGCTCCAGCAGGCACAGGTGCAGCGCAGACGCCACGCGCTGCCGCTGGAAGCCTTCGCGCAGCACCTTCGTGCAACCGTCGAGCGAGACCGGTTGCCCCATGAAGAGCCGCACGCCGGGTGCGAAGCTCGGACCATTCTTGGCCCACCAGGCGCGAACCTTGTCGACGTCGGGCCAGGGCAAGGCAATGTCTTCGGGGAGCTCGACGTTCTCGTCGTCGGGGTCGTCGGTGGGCCCGTCCTCGAAACCATCGGGCGGCATGGTTTCCATCTGCTCCAGGTTGAAATCCACGCCCGTGATGGTGACGAACGCTTCGGCCGCAATGCGCGCGACGGCCGGCTGCGTCATCTGCTCAATGAGCCAAGGCACATAGCGCGCATCGCCGATGAAGCCCGAACCGATGATGCGCAAGCGCTGCACTTCGGGCAGGGTGCCGCTCTCGAGCAGGAGGTCGTGTCCCGATACGACCTCCACGGCCTGCAGCGCCAGCTGGAAGGCACGCGGCTGGCGCGGCCCGCTCTTCAGCGCAAAGGCCGCGAGCGCATCGAGCGCCTGCGCCCGGTCGCCGAGCAGCACCGCCGCCCATGCGGCCCAGAAGCGCAGTTCGGGCTTGGGCTCGCCGAGCAGCGACAGGGCCTGAGGCAACAGGTCGGCGCGGCCCAGCTCGCCGGCCGCTCGCAGCGCGCGGATTCGCACGCTGTCCGGCGCATCCACAAGCAGTTGCCCGAGCAACGCTCCCGGATCGCGCCGGTGCAGCGCACAGGCCGCCACGCCGAGCTTTTTCGCGAGCGGCGAGGCGTCTTCGAGCAACGCCTTGACACGCCCGCCGAGCTGCTCCGGCTCGACCCAGCCGATGGCGGACATCAAGCCGGGCACGACTTCGGGCAGGTCCTTGGCGCGCTCGACCAGGTCGTCGAAGCGGCTATCGACTGCTTCGATGGCGAGCACAGCGGCGACGAAGAAGTCTTCGGGGCCTTCGTTGTCGGTCAACGCGAGTGCGTGCTGCCAGCCTTCTTCGCCGGCAACGCGCAAGCCGTCGATGTGGGCGGCAAGCCGTTCGTCGAGGTCGGCAAACTGCTGGGGCGAATAGTTGGGCGCGTGAACCGCGCTGGCGCGCTGCAGCCAGAGGAAGGAGGCTTCGTCGGCATGCTCGGCCAGCACATGCGCCAGTGGCCGGTCGGACACCACGTTCACGATGCGTCTCCGGCAAAGCGACCTGTCCACGCCTGCATCGATTCTTCGTCGAAGCCCATGTACGGCACGGTTCGCGGATAGATCGCGGCGTTCAACAGGCTGAAAACCGACTGGTACAAAGTCAGGTCCTGGCGGCGATTCACGTCGCCGGAGATCGGCAGCGAGCCCAGTGTCACCTGAAGGCGCTCGCCATCGAGATGCTCGACGCGCGCATCGGTATCGGCCAGGGCTGCCAGCAGTCGCACCTCGCCTCCGGCGAGGGCTATGGCCGCCGGCCCCAGGAAATTGCACCAATATGCGCCTTTCGCGCCCACACCGGTTTCGAAGCAATCGACCAGCAGCGCCGGAATGTCCAGGCAGCGATAGCGACGGCACAGGCGGGCGACCGCATTCATCGCCACGTTCTCGTCGATACCTTCCCGCCAGATGAAGGCCGGCGCCACGTAGCCGCTGGCGATAGGCAAGACGCGCGCACACCGAACGGCAAAGTCGCATATGTCGCACAAGCCGTTTTCGTCCATGGCCTCCAGCGAGAAGGTGAAACGCAGTCCGCACACCGCGTGCGGCCAATCGAGTTGCGCAAGATGTTCGCGGTCCATGCCGCAGTAAGCGGCCGAGAAGCGCGGCGCGTGCAGCGCGCTGTCGAGCAGGGCGAACTTGGGAGGCTGTGCGGGATGCACGACACGTGCCTCGAGCAACGCATCGACGTCCTCGATCTTCGCCTCGCCGAAAATATCGTCGTCCGGGTAGCAGACCAGGCCGCCGGACATGAAGCGTGCCGCAAAGGCCTGCATCGCCGACTTCACGAGAGCGGCGTGGTCCGCATGCGCATTGCTCAGAAAAAAAGTGGCCACGATGCCGTTGCGCAACAGCACGTTGGCGTTCCCATCGGTGAGGTCGATGGCGATGTAATCGTAGGCTGTCATGGCTTCATGGCCTCAGCGGAAGGGCAACCGGATCTTGAGCAGTTGCGCCGCCACACGCAACGCTGTACTAGCACTGCCCGCAATCAGCGCGTTGTGCGGCGACACCAGTTTCGCCACGACGCGAAAAGTTGCCAGGTAGTCGGCCCCCTGGTTGCCCGACCAACTCGGGCTGTTGGATCCGGGTGGACACGGCGCCTTGAAATCGTAGACGGCACGGGCCGCAGAAACCGCCGACAGCGGACCAGGCGCATGCAAAACGACGTCGGGCCGCACCGTGTTGGCCACCACTTGCCCCGGCGCGCCAACCGCCTGGACGGCCCCCGCCCCTCCCCCGCGCACGTTGCGGAACGACTGGTCGAGGGCCACCTCGTTCGAACGGCCTTGCGCTGCCATTGCGGCGGCCACGCAGTCGGAGGCGTCCTGCCCGATCTTCTCGCCGCGCGCCTGCCGCCGGCTCGAAGATGCGCAGAACTTCTTGTAGTCCGTCGGACCGTTGGCGCTTTCCCAATCGTCGGAGGCTTTGTCCATGCAATCCTTGAGTATCTTCTCGAAGTCCGGCACGGCGATCGGCGGATTGATGCAGCCCGAGAGGTTGGCTGCATTTTCCGAGTTGTGGAACATCTTGTCGCCCAGCCGGCTGGCGTTCTTTCCGTCCATCTTGACGTCGAAAGAGTAGAGGATCCATGTCGCCTCCTTCATGAAGGTGCTCGACTTCACCCCGCCCGCCACGCCGGCGTTGTCCCCGTTGGACAGCGCGAACTTCGACCCTTTGTTTGCGGCCATCGCCTTGTCCCCCTTGACGGTGCTTGTGCCGTTGGAGAGGGTGATCGAGTTCGCGATGTTGGGATATGGCACCGGCACGGGCCCACCCGGGCTCGGCGTCTTGCACACGTCGGGGATGGTGGCGGTGGTGAGGCCGGTGCTGAACTTGTGCACCAGCGACAGCGTCGTTCCATTGACTTGGATACTGACAGGCATGGTTCAGCCTTCGCTTTCAGGCGCACGCCAGGGCTGCGCGTGCAACACTGCCGCGCCGCGTTCCCCTGAGGCGGAACTGCCCCAAACCATCGACATCGCCCCTCTGCCGTAGTGCTTGAGGTGAGCGATGGCTGCCAGTGCCATGTGCAGCGGCAAGCCCGCCGCGCCCACGTCGCCCCAGCAATCGGCCGGCGCAACAAAGTCGGTGGCGGCGCGAAGACGATTGCCGGCGCGCAGCACGGCGAACCCGTATTCATCAGCGCGCCAGGCCTCGCCGTTCATGTCGCACACCACGTTGTCGATGCAGACCCCGCTCGCGAGCTCGTCGAGCGCCGCCCTGAACGCTTGAGAAAGCCCTTCGCCCGTGATCGGATCATCAGTACCTGGCACCTTGCCTTCCCGGCCAATACCAACGGCATCGATGGCGGCCATGGGCGTGAGGCCGTGACGTTGCAAGAACCCGCCGCCGCTGACCAACACCACGCCTGCCGCTTCTCCCGGAACGAAACCCCATGCGTTGTTCTGCGGTCCGGCGCCATGCAGCTGGTCGCATGCCTCGATCCAGTCCAGCGTCTCCGGATCCAGATACGAATCGACGGCGCAAACCATGCACGCATCGATCAACCCGGCGTCGCAGTCCTTGGCGGCTGCATCCAGTGCGAGATATCCGCCGGCGTGGCCGGCCTCGAACACTCGCGCGGGACCGAAGCGACCCGGATACCGGTGCGCCATGCGCGTCAGCAGATCGCCAGCCAGCGACGCTGCCCGGCCAGGACGCGGAGGCGGCAATGCCAACGCGACGCCGATGCGAGCGGGCACGCCACGCCACCCAGCCATCGCCTCGTCGATTGCGGGCAGCAGAAGCTCGGCATAACGCTCCACTCCTTCGATCTCGATGTCGACCCAGGGCGCAGCCGCGATCCGCATTGGCTCGCCGGCCGTATCCACCATGTACGGATGTTCACTGAACCCGCAGACCCCTGCACGCGCTGCGGCGGCGCTCGCCCACATATCGCGTCCGACGGGCGTACTCGCGCCAAAGGCCGAAAAGTACAGCGGCGAATCGACTCGGCTCATGCCAGAAGCCTCGCTGTATGTTGCATCACAGGCCACCATTCAGTCGCAATATGCATCTCGGACCACCTCTTCCCGACCATCGGCGCCGAGTTGCACCAGTCTCTTTTCGACAATGCGCGTTTTCTGCAGCTTATTGACCGATGAATGGCATGGCAGGGCGCTGTGCCATACCAGCGAAACACGGGACAGATCGGGCTCGGCGAGCACGGTGTGCAACTTGGGGCGCTCATGCGGCCTCCGGCTCCCATCGAGGAAAGAGCTTTCAAGACCCAGGATCACCCTCGGCAAGTTGAAGCGCAGCACCTCTGCACGCGGCCACACGTTGATCAGCACCACCGGCTCCCCCCCGCGCAAGAACTGCGGCGCCTGCTGGTCCGCAGGCGCGCACTGGTAGTGCCGGTCGTCGAAGTCCGTCGGCAGCAACGGCGACCTGTCGCGCTGCCACGCTTCGTCGTAAGTTCCCGCAAACCCCGCGCGCGGCTGCCAGTGGTTGCACTGCGGCCCGAACCCCGCGGGCTCGGGCCGGTCGCTGCACGAGCGCACGCATTGGTCGGGGTACTCGATGTTCGGCAGCCGCACGCCTTCCGCATGTGCGGCCTCCGCCACATAGCCGGTGCCCACGGGGTTGCGCACGTCGAACTGCGGCAGCGGCGCATCGCGTGTCCATGGGTCGATGCCACCGTATGCGCGCTCCCACACCAGCGGCATGGTGCTGAAGGGCTCGGGCTCCGACGGCGCGCCGCCGAGCCACACGCGGTCGCCGGTCACGCGCAGGCGCTTGGCGATGGGGCCTACACGCAAGCCCACGTCGAGTTGCGTCACGGGCACGCCGCCGGGCGAATGCGCATGGCCGATCAGCAGCACGTCGGTCGTCTGCTTGGTGCGCACCAGGTCCATCTCGTAGAGCAGGCTCGGCTGGGGCGAGGCCGGGTCGATAAAGACGGGCGCCTGCGCAACAGGCGGCTGCTCGGGCGCGACGCTGGTCTCGCCTTCGGGCGAAATGTCGAAGCTGCATTTCACCGCCACGAGCCAGATCTCCGCACCGTCGCGGTCGCGCACCCACGTGCGTTCGGCGGCGTAGGGCGTGCGGTTGTCCAGCTGCCACATGGCGCATGCCTTTCAGTTGATGCCCACGTAGGCACCTTTGACGCGGTTGGCGCCGCGCGAACGCGAGAGCACGTAGTTGCCGTTGATCAGCACCTTGCCCGCGCGCGTGAGCACGATGCTTGCGTCGCCGCAGCGCAGCTCGACGCGCTCGCGCGCCTGCAGCAGCACGCGCTCGCCGTCCACGCTGGCCTGCACCTGCGCAGCTTCGGCCGCCGGCGGTGCCTTGGCATGCGGCGGCTGCACGCGGCCGACGACGACGGGGTGCCGCACCTCGCCCTGTTCGAAGGCCACGACAACGGCCGCGCCGGCATCGCCGGGCGCGAGGCCGACGGTCGACAGCGCCTGCACCGGCGCCATGCCTTCGCCCAGCGTGACAAGAAAGCGCCCCTCTGCATCGAAGCCGGCAAAGGCCGCCAGCGCCACGCCCTGGCCCGACAGCCTCGACCATGCGGCCACGCTGTGCAGCACGCTGCGCGCGCTCTGGAGATCGGTGTGGTCTTCCACGGCTCAGTCCTCCCCCAGGTTGGAGCCCTTGATCTTGATCGACCCCCCGGCCTTGAACGACGCGCTGCCGTCGGCCTTGATGGTGATCTTGGCGCCCTTGATGGTGATGCCGCTGGCGTTCATGACGATCTTGCTGCCGCCGGCCTTGAGCATGATGGTGGGTGCCTCGACCATGCAGATGGCGCCCGCCTTGATCTTGATCGGCCCCTTCGACGTTTCGGAGATCACCGCCGCCGAGAGCTTGTGCGGCCCACCGACGGTGATGGACTGCAACGCACCCACGCTCACCTTCTGCAGGCCGCCCACGCTCACGATCTGCGCGCCGCCCACCGTCACAGCCTGCACACCGCCCACGGTAATGGCCTCCCCCGCGCCCACGCTGTGCATGCGCCCGGCCCCGACCGTATGCATCTCGGCCACCGAAATGGTGGTGGTCTGCACGCCGTTCACGGTGTGGCTGCGCCCGCCGTTGACCGTCACGGTTTCGCCGCCGTTCACGGTTTCGGTGCGGTGGCCGCCAATGGTGATGGTCTCGGTGCCGCCCACCTTCTCTTCGCGGTTCGAACCGACTGAAATGCTCTGGTTGGCGCCGATGCTCTGCTTCTGGTTGCTGCCCACGGTTTCCGTGTCGTCGACATCGACCGCGTCGGTGCGGTTGTTGTGCACGGTGGTGGTCTGGTCATGCTCCACCGTGGTGTTCATGTCGTACTGGCCGTGGATGGTCACCTTCTCCTTGCCCGCGGTGTCGTCCATCGACAGTTCGTTGTAGCCCTTGCCCTTGTGCGTGTTCGACTTGATGCCGCTCACCACGGCGCCGGCGGGCAGGCCGAAGGGCGCCATCGATTCGCCGTTGTAGAAGCGCCCGACGATGATGGGCTGGTCGGGGTCGCCGTCCAGAAAGTCGACCACCACCTCCTGGCCGATGCGCGGAATGCTCACCGCGCCCCAGCCCTTGCCGGCCCATGGATGCGACACGCGCACCCAGCATGAGCTGTTCTCGTCGTTCTTGCCGTAGCGGTCCCAGTGGAACTGCACCTTCACGCGGCCGTGCTCCTCGGTCCATATCTGCTCGCCGCTGCGGCCCGTGACGATGGCGCTCTGCGGCCCCGGCATGGTGACGCGCGGCGTGAGGCGCGGCGGTCGCCACGGGGTGTTCAGCGGAACCAGCGTCAGCAGAAAGCTGCTGCTCGCGCGCTGGCCGCTGCGCAAGGCGGGTGTCTCGGAAATCAGGTCGGCCACCACTTCGTGCAGCCCTGTGTTGACGGGGTCGTCGGCCAGCGCATCGTGCAGCACGGCGTCGATCGGGCGCGGGCTCTCCGAAATGTCTGCGCCTTCGTAGCCTGGGTGGCTTGCAACGAAGGTGCAGGCTGCAATCAGGTAGTCGCCGTCGTGCTTGCCTTCGGGGTCTCCCTTGAAGGCAAAGCTGCGTCCGGCCGTCACGTCGGGCCAGCCGGTCAGTGCCCAGTGGCGCTGCCGGCGGCCTATGAGTTCATCCAGCCGCAGTTGGGCCAGGTTGTCGGTGTCGTCGCCGGAGGCGTAGCCGCCCGGAAACTCGAACACCTCCAGGTCGGACAGCTCATGCGTGTCGGGGTCTCCCTTGTCCGCGAACAGCTGCTTGCTGATGACCTTGAAGTCGCGGTCGCGCGATGCGAACTTGCCCGACTCGAACTGCCGCGAGCTGATCCACCGCGTGATCTCGTTGAAGCGCCCTTCCGATGCGTCGCGCTCCACATGGTGCAGCGTGTCGGCAACGGGCAGCTTCTCGTGGGCCAGCGTGCTGGTGTCCGACAGGTGCAGCGTGCCGGGCGCGTCGTGCGCGTCGAACCAGTAGTAGATGCCTTCTTCTTCCAGGACGCGCGACAGGAACTGGTAGTCGCTCTCGCGGTATTGCACGCAGTAGCCGTGGGGCGCATGCGGGCCGACCACGCCGCCCGACTTGATCTTCTTCAGGCTCCCGACGGGGCTGTCGTCCAGCACGGCGTCGATCACTTCCAGCACCGGCTTGTTCTGCAGGATGCGGGCGTTGACGCGCTTGCTCAGCAGCCAGAACCAGGAGCGCAGGCTGATGCGGTATTCGACGAAGCGCCCGCTGCGCCCCACGCGCGTGAAGCGCACCGCATGCCCCTGGCAATGCCGTTTGTGGGCGCCGCCATCGGCATCGGCAAACTCGATCGCCACGTCGAAAGAGCGGCCCAGCACGTCCGCGGGCTCGATGCTTTCGTTGTCGGTGAGCACGGTGAGCTCATAGGCCGAGGGGCGCGCCAGCACCTCGTGGCCCACGATGCGCCAGAACAGAAGCTTGTCGACGATGGGCGAGTCGCCCTGGATGCTGAACGTGTGATCGGTCATGCTTCCCATCCCTTTTTACATTCTCCCTCCCTCCTGAACCTCGCCGCCGTTGTTCCGGCGGGCTCTGCGCCTAAGGCGACAGCAGAAGCACCAGCGCCTGGCTCGGCACGAGCCGCACTCCGGGGCAGTTGGTGCTGTTTTGCAGCGACACGCTGGTCATGCGCGTGGCCGGCATGCCGTTGAGCAGCACGGTGAACGCACCGGTCACGTGCCGCGACGGACCCATGACGGTGCCCGAGGCCACGCCCATGTTCACGCCCGTGTTGTCCCCGTTGGTCATGGGAATGGTGGTTGCCAGGTTGTGCGCGGGCATGCACATGAAAAGAATCGTCGGGCAGTTCGGAATGGCCATCGGCCCCATCGCGATGTTGGGATACGGAATGGGCACCGGGCCCGCCGGCGTAGGCGTCAGGCACACATCCGGAAAGCCCATGTCGGTGCCCATCATCTGGCAGTTGGCAAACATGACGATTCCCTTCAGCCGAAGTGGATCTGCGCGCCGCGCGCCTTGACCAGCTGCTCGCCTTCCACCAGCGTGTGCTCGCCATGGATCTGCAGCAGCTGGCGCGCCTGCAGCTCCATGTGTCCGGCCTGGGTGCGGTCCAGGCCCTCGGTACTGCGCATGTATTGCTTGCTGTGGTGGTGCACCCGGTCGAACAGCGTCGACAGCGCGGCGCCAATCGCCTTGACCGTGCCGCCCACCAGGTTGAGGCGCTCGCCCATTGCGTCGGCCTGCTCGCAACTCAGGCGCACCTGAGGCGCGGCCAGCTGCAGAAGCTCTCGCGCGTTGGCGCTGACGGTGGGCGCGCTCAGTTCGAGCTTGCCCTGGCTTTGCAGCACCACGTCCTGTGCGCCGCTGCGCTCCAGCACCGCCATCACCCAGCACTGGCGCTGGTCGTCGAGGAAGGCCGCGACGACGTCGCCGACCTGCACCGCCACCACGCAACTGAAAGCCTGGCGCGCGCCGACCTCGTGAGCGCCTTCGCGATCGATACGCAGGCGAAGTTGTCCTGCGCCGGGCACGGCAAGCACGACGGCGCGATGCCAGCCGGCTTGCGCGGCAGCGGGCGCGTCGGGTTGCTTGCTCGGCTTGCCGTGCTTGTGTGGAGCCCTGGTGCGGCGTTCGGTAACGGTGGCGGTCATGGATGGCCTCATGGGTGAATGGCGTTCGTCGCGCGGTGCTTCAGGCGGCAGCCCACTGTTCGGCGCGCGCCAGCTCAGGATCGGTGCCGAGCGCGCGGCTCCGGTCGGTGGCTTGCGCGTCCTTCAGCTGCGAGCGGTGGAAGACGGCGCGAAACAACTCGGCTTCGCGCAGATCTGCGCCCTCAAGGTCGGCATGCCGGAAATCGGCATAGGTGCAATCGGCACCCGAGAAAACCGCGCGCGCCAGCTTGGCCTGCGCAAAGTGGCACTGGTGCAGCTGCGCAGCGCCGAAGTGGGCGCCCGGCAGCACGGCCTCGGTAAAAAGCGACTGGCGCAACTGCGCCTTGGTAAAGCGCGCGCCTTCCCCCTTGGTGGCGCAGAAGATGGCTTGCGGCGCCTGTGCGTTGCTGAAGTCGCAGCCGTTGAGGGTGCTGCCCTGAAAGTTGCATTGCCGCAGCTTCGCGCCTGCAAAGCTGCTGCCGCTCAGGTCTGCATCGGCAAACTGGCACGACTCGTAGTTGCCGCCGTCGAAGCGCATGTTCTGCAGGCTGAGCTTCGAAAAGACCACGCGCGTCATCGGCGCGCCCACCCAGGTCATGAGGCTCAGGTCGCAACCGGTCACCACCGTGTGCGTCCACTGCGAGTGGTCGGCGTTGACGTCGAGGAGTTTCGATTGCGAGAACACCGTCGATTCGAGGTTCGCACCCTGCATGCCGGCGTGGTCGAGCGCGCTGGCATGAAACCTGGCCATGGCCATCGACGCCTTGCCGAACTGCGCATGCGTCAGGTCGCACTCGTTGAAGGTGGCGGTGTGCAGGTTGGCGCCGCGAAAATCCGCGTGGTCGAGCTTGCAGCGGTTGAACACCGCATGGCGCAGGTTGGCGCCCGCAAACAGCGCGCCGCCCATGTCGCACTGGTCGAACACCGCCTCGCGAACGTCGGCTTCGCGCAGGTCCGCGCCGCTCCAGCGGCACTGCGTGAAGATACCGCCCCCCAGAAAAGTCTTGGCGTAGTGGCCGCCGCTGAAGTCCTGCCCTTCGAAGGTTTCTCCCAGGCCGGCGCCCAGCGAAAGAAGCTCGGCGCTCACCCTCATGCCGCACCTCCTTCGGAATTGCCGGCCGCATCTCGCGCCGCGGCAATGGCCTGCTGTTCTGCGTTCAGGCGCGGCCATGTGCGGCTGCGCGTGAGCAATGCGCCGTCGAACTGCGTGTCGCCGCTCAGTGCCACCCGCGTGAGGTCGGTGCCGAAGAGATTGGCGCGCCGCAGGTCCGCACCGATCAGGTTGGCGTAGCTGAAGACGGCATCATGAAAATTGGCACCGGCCAGCCGCGCACGGCTGAAGCGCGTCTTGCGAAAGAGCGCGCCCTTGGCGGATGCCAGCCGCAGGTCGGCACCTTGCAGGTCGGCCATGCCCAGGTTGGCGCCGTCGAACAGCGCCTTGGGCGCGCGCATGCCGATGGCACTGCATTCGCCGAGGTTCGCGTTCGAAAGATCGGCGCCGCTCGCATCCACGCGGTCGAGCACGGTGTTCTTCACGAACACCACGCCCTTGGCACGCGCGGCAACCATGCGTGCGCCCTGCAGCTGGCAGGTGACGAAGGTGGCCGACTGCAGCAATGCGCCTGAAAGATCGACACCGCGCAGGTCGCATTCAATGAAGTTGGCGCCGCGGAGGTCGGCCTCGCGCAGGTCGAGGCCCTGCAGCACGCGCTTGTAGAACACGTTGCCCGCCAGTTGCGCGCCGCTCCAGTCGGCAACGCCCCATTCGGTTTCGAGCAGGTTGGCGCCGGCAAGGTGGGTGCGCCGCATCTGCGTGCCGGCAAGCGCCGTGTGCATGAGCATGGCGCCGCCGAGGTTGGAGCGGTCGAACACCGCGCCGGCAAGGCGCGCGCGGCCCAGGTTGGCGCCGGTGAAATCGGCCTCTATGGCCATGCAGCCCTGCATGTCGGCATGCGCGAGCACCGCGCCGGCAAACTTGCAGCCCGATATGTTGGCCTTGCGAAGGTTCGCGCTCTCCAGCCACGCACCCGAAAAATCGAAGCCGTGCAGGTCGAGGCCCGACAGGTCGACGCCGGTGAGATCGATCCACGGCAGCGTGCGGTGGCCTTGCCCGGCCAGCCATTGCACCTCTTGCCGGCGCTTGGCGCCCTCTTCTCCTTTCAGCGCAAAAGCCGGTGGCTGCATGTGGGCCGACTGCAAATAGCCCAGCCGCTCCGCGCCCTGGCGGTCGCGCAGCTTCTGCAACAGCTGCGCCTCGGGCATCGGCAGCTTGCCGAACTGGGCCTTGAGCTCGGCGAGGTGCTTCTCGGCGGTGTAGAGCGGCGGGCCGCGGTGCGCCAGTTCGGCCATGCGCTTTCTGTCTTCACCGCTCAACGCGAGCAGCTTTTCGAGCTGGTCCAGCATGTCTTGCGCGACCGCGAGCTGCTGCGCCTCCGCCTCCTTCTGGCTGGCCTTGACGTAGGCGGGCAGCTCGGCCAGGGTCGGCGGCTTCTCGCGCACCGGCGGCTTCAGGCCCAGCGCGTCCGGGTCTTTGCCAAAGGCCACGGCCTTCTCGCGCGCAAGGGCCACGTCGATCTCTGCGCGGCGGAACTGCGCATCGGCCTGGAGGCCCTCCATCTTGTAGATCTCGGACGCCTTTTCGAAGTCGGGGTCGGCGGTGTCGATGTCGTCGGGCACCAGGTCGGCATCGTTCAGGCTCTCGATGCCTCCTTGCACCGGGTCTGTGCGCCGGGCCAGCACGCCGGCATAGTGGGCGTCGCCGCGCGGCTGGCCCAGACGCTCGACGGCAGTCATCAAATGATCGATGTCGCTGCCGTCGTACTCCGCCACCTCGGCCAGGCCATGCCAGATGAGCAGCATGCGCTCCACTTCAGGAAAGAACCAAACGGTGGTGAGCCGCATCGGCACTTCCTTGAATTTGTGCGAATCGCCGCCCGGTGCCACCTGCTCCGGCGGCAACCGGTAGTTGGCGAACACGCGGGCCCGCAGACCCGGCAGGTTGCCTTGCAGCAGCGGCTTGGTGGGGTGCAGGTGCTCGAGTGCAAAGGCCTCGTCGCCGCGCAGGGGTGCGTCCAGCCACTGGTCTTTCGGCGCCATGTTGAAGTGGCGCCAGTCCACGTCGGGCGGAAAACCCGGCGCATGCTGCTTGAGGTAGTTCTCGTCGTAGGTGCCGCGCAGTGCGGCACGCTGCGGATGCATCACATCGAGCGCGCCAAAACCTGCGGGCTGCACCACGTCGCCAGGTGCGGTGATGCGCGAGCTCGGCAACTCCAGCGGCGGCAGCCAATGCACGCCGCCTGCCGCTGCGGCGCCCATGCCCAGCGGGTTCTCGGCCACCGTCGGGCCGCCGTATGCATTGGCCCAGTCGAGCGGCACCGGCTGATAGACCTCCGACTGCACCACGCGCGCGCCGTCCCAGTAGCGCGGCGAAAAGGCCATGACGGCCTTGCCGGCATTGCCGAGCCGCACGCGCGCAACAGCCCCGCGCGAACCGGCTTCGCCCGCATGCACGCGGCCGACCACCAGGTATTCGGGCGTGAGCTTGGCAATGCCTTCGTCGACCAGCGGCATCGCCATGAGTTCGGAGATGCAGTTCCACATCGATTGCTCGCGCAGCAGGCCGCCGCCTTCCGGCGACATCGGTGCGAAGAGCATGGTGCTCACGCACAGCCCGGCCTTGGACCGGTACTCGATCGGCCGAAAGCTCAACGCGGCGACATGGGGCTTGAGTATCTGCATGAAGAACGGGTGGTGTCGTGCGCGCGGCTGTGCGGAGCGGCGCTCAATCGGCAGACGCCGGCGGCGTGGGCAGCCCCTTGGAGGCGGCCGGCTGGGGCGCTTCGGTGGGCATCTTCGACGAGCCTGCGGCAATCTTCGATCCATCGCCCACAACGGCATCGGGCGGCGCGCCCAGCCGCTTGTCGTCCGTGTATTGCGCGGCCTTGTCGGCCGGTGCCGAATGCAGGCGAATGTTGTCGGGGTTGGCCCAGCCGTTGTCCCTGCGGGCTTCGGCAATGCCCTTGGCAGTGGCCAGGCGCGACGCCATGCCGTGCAGCCCGAGGGCTTTGGCCTGCGTCGCGGCTTCCTGCAGCGCAGCGGCCGCATCCGTGTACTGCTGGTTGGTGGCCTTGATGTCGGTGTACGCAGCCGCAATCGAATATGCGACGGCGCCGATTGCAGCGCCGATGGACGCGCCCATGGCAAATGCCCCCCCGGCTCCCGCGCCCGCACCGCCGCCGGGCATGATGACCTTGGCTGCCCGCTGCTCCACGTCGACAGGCGAAATGCTCAGGTCCACCCCCGCAAAGCCGAGCTTGAGCGCCGCCGCCGTCTCCATTTGCAGCGCCAGGCACGAAGCCATGCTCAGGCCCATCATCGTGTCGATCGACAGCCCCATGAAGGTCGAGCGGGCCATGCCCATGTTGGCTTCGCTGTTGACGCCGATGTAGCCGCTGGAGTTAGGGCCCAGCACAGTGGTGTTGGAGCCGTTCGAGGTGGCGTTGATGTTGCCAACGGCGAACATCTCGAGGTTCGAGTTGGACACCGCCTTGATCGAATTGGCGAAGATGCTGTGCGCGCCGACGCTCGCATCGACGCGGTCTGCGTTGGTGGCCAGCTTCAGCTCGCCCACCGAACTTATTGCGATGTTCGCGCCCGAGGTCAGCGCCACCGCGCCCACGGAATTGACCGTCATCGAGGCCGAGGTCTGAGAGAACGCGCCCACGGTGCTAAGGGTGTAGGTGCTGTTGGTGTGCGAGGTGACGGGGCCGTTCACCACCGTGTCCTGCTTGCCCTTGGTGCCGACGGTCTGGTTGCCCAGCGTGGTGGTGAAGGTGTCCGCGTCGAACTTGTTGGTCTGCGCCAGAACCACATGGTTCATCTGCGTCTTCATGACCGTGTGTTCTTCCTTGCCCTTCACCATGATCGTGCGGTGGCGGTCGACGGTCAGGCTCTGGTCGCGCATCACGTGGCCCGAGTCGTCGTTCTCCACCGTGGTGGCCATGTTCTTTTCGGCGTGGATGTTCAGGAGCTCGTGCCCCTTCTTGTCCTCGAACATGATCTCGTTGTAGTTGGCGGGCCCGCCGCCCGGCGTGGAGCGCGTCTTGAAGCCGCTCTGCGTGGGCGACTTGTACGGAATGGGCTGGTCGTCGTTGTAGACGCGGCCCGTGATGATGGGCCGGTCCGGGTCGCCGTTCATGAACTCGACGATCACCTCTTGCCCGATGCGCGGCGTGAAGTAGCCGCCCCAGCCCTTGCCGGCCCAGGGTTGCGAGCAGCGTATCCAGCACGTGGCCTTGCCGTCGCCGTCGTTGTAGCGGTCCCAGTGAAAATGCACCATCACGCGGCCCTCGTCCACGTGGAGCTCTTCGCCTTCGGGGCCGCAGACGATGGCGCTCTGCGGGCCGGGCATCGTCACACGCGGCGTCAGCGGCGGCGGACGGAAGGTGCGCTCGACCGGCAGCGCGGTAATCAGGAAGGCGCTCGCGCCCCGCGCGCCGGTGCGCAGCGACGGATGCCGCTCGATCACCTCGGTGAAGGCGGTCAGCACGTCGGCATTCACCGCGTCGTCCAGAATGGCTTCGGCCAGCAGCGCCGCGGCCGATTGCGATTCGCCGTCTTCATCGGCGCCTTCATAGCCCCGATGGCTGGCCACGAACACGCAGCCGCCAATGACGTACTCGCCGTCGCGCAGGCCGCCGCGGTCGCCCTCGAAGTCGAAGCTGCGGCCGGCCGCCACATCGGGCCACGGGGTAAGGCCCCAGTGGCGCTCGCGGCGGCCGTCGAATTCTTCCAGGTGCACCTTCACCGCCGCGTCCACCTCTTCGCCGGTGAAATAGTTGCCAGGGTATTCGAACACTTCGAGGTCGGAGAGCTCGTGCTTTTCCTGCACGTCCACTTCCACGCTCAGCGGCTTCTTGATTGCCTTGTAGTCGACGTCGCGCGAGGCGTACTTGCCGCTGTCGAAGCGGCGCACGTCGATCCATTCGCTGATCTCGTTGAAGCGCGCCTCGCTCACATCGGGCGATGCAAAGCGCAGCTTGGCCTCCACCGCGAGCTTCTCGTGGGCAATGCCGCTCGCGTCCGACAAGTGCATGGTGCCCGGCGCATCGTGCGCATCGAACCAGTAGTAGATGCCTTCGGCCTCCAGCAGGCGCGACAGGTAGTTGTAGTCGCTCTCCTGGAACTGCACGCAATAGCGCCGGGCCGGGTGCGTGCCCACCACGTTGTCGGTGCGCGTCTTCTTGAAGCGCTTGATCGGGCTGTCCTCGAACACCGCGTCCAGGATGCCGAGCACCGGCTTGTCCTGCAGGATGCGCGAGTTGGCCCGCTTGGTGAGCAGCCAGAACCATGAACGCAGCCGTATCTGGTAGCGAAAGTAGCGCCCCACCTGCCGCCCGCGGGTAAAGCGCACCGCATGCCCCTGGCAATGCCGCTCGTGCTTGCCGCCGTCCGCGTCCGAGAACTCGATCACCACATCGAAGGCATGGCCCAGGATGTCCTTGGCGTCGACGAAGGCGTTCTCCGAAAGCACCGTGAGCTCGTAGGTCGAGGCCCTTGCCAGGGCCTCGTGCCCTGCAATGGCCCAGAACATGAGCTCGTCCTTGGCGGGCGATTCGCTCTCGATGCGGAAATCATGCGACATGTGTTGTTCTCTTCAGGCGTGGCGTCGGGCGTGCAAGGCGCTAGTCGAAGGCGTAGGTGAAATCGGCGTCCTTCACGTCCAGCGCCACGCGGCGGATCTCGCCGCCCGAGGCCAGGCGTTGCAGGTACTCGACCGAGATCGTCGGCAGCACGGTGTTGGTCAGGATCGCGTCGATCACCCGGCCGCCGGACTCCGGGTCCTGGCAGCGTGCAACCACCTGCTCGACCACCGCCTCGCTGTACTCGAAGGGCACGCCGTGGTTGGTCTCGACGCGCTTCTTGATGCGGCCCAGCTGCAGCCGCACGATCTTCTTCATCATGTCCGGCGACAGCGGGTAGTAGGGAATAGTGACGATGCGGCCCAGCAGCGCGGGCGGAAACACCTTCATGAGCGGCGCCTTGAGCGCATCGGCCAGCGCGTTGGAATCGGGCAGCAGCTCGGGGTCGCGGCACATGCTCATCACCAGCTCGCTGCCGGCATTGGTGGTGAGCAGGATGATCGTGTTCTTGAAATCGATCATGCGGCCCTCGCCGTCTTCCATCCAGCCCTTGTCGAACACCTGGAAGAAGATCTCGTGCACGTCGGGGTGGGCCTTTTCCACCTCGTCGAGCAGCACCACGCTGTAGGGCCTGCGGCGCACGGCCTCGGTCAGGATGCCGCCTTCGCCGTAGCCCACGTAGCCGGGCGGTGCGCCCTTGAGCGTGGAGACGGTGTGCGCCTCCTGGAACTCGCTCATGTTGATGGTGATGATGTTCTGCTCGCCGCCGTAGAGCGCCTCGGCCAGTGCCAGCGCGGTCTCGGTCTTGCCCACGCCCGAGGTGCCGCACAGCATGAAGACGCCGATGGGTTTCTGCGGGTTGTCGAGCCGCGCGCGCGATGTCTGGATGCGGCGTGCAATCATTTCCAGGCCGTGCTTCTGGCCGATGACGCGCTGGTTGAGCGTGTCCGCAAGCTTGAGCACCGCCTCGACTTCGTTCTTGACCATGCGGCCGACGGGAATGCCGGTCCAGTCCGCCACCACCGAGGCCACGGCCTGCTCGTCGACCGAAGGAAGAATCAGCGGCGACTCGCCCTGCACCGCATGGATCTTCGCCTGTAGCGCATGCAGCTCTTCAAGCAGCGCAGCCCGGTCTCCGCTCCCTCCCCCGCCGGGGGAGGGCTGGGGTGGGGGCACAGCGGCGTTGGCCTCGCCGTCTGCAGGTACCGCATCCACCGGCTTGTTCCCCGCCCGCAATTTGCTGCGCAATTCCAGCAGCCGGTCGACCAACCCTTTTTCTTCCTGCCAGCGCGCATTCAGCGCATCGAGCTGCACCTTCGATTCGGCCAGCAGCGCCGTGACCTGCGCCGCGCGCTTGGTCACGTCGATGCCGATCGCCTCCTCGCGGCCGATGATCTCCTGCTCGACCGTGAGCCCTTCGATGCGGCGCATGCAATCTTCCACTTCAGGCGGCGTGGCGTGCTGCGACACGGCCACGCGGGCGCAGGCGGTGTCCAGCAGGCTCACGGCCTTGTCTGGCAGCTGGCGTGCGGGAATGTAGCGGTGCGACAGCTTCACGGCGGCCTCGATGGCCTCGTCGAGCAGCTGCACGCGGTGATGCTTTTCGAGCACGCTGGCCACGCCGCGCAGCATGAGGATGGCCTTCACCTCGTCGGGCTCGGGCACCTGCACCACCTGGAAGCGCCGCGTAAGGGCCGGGTCTTTCTCGATGTATTTCTTGTACTCGGCCCAGGTGGTCGCGCCAATCGTGCGCAAGTTGCCGCGCGCCAACGCAGGCTTCAGCAGGTTGGCCGCGTCGCCCGTGCCGGCCGCGCCGCCGGCGCCCACCAGCGTGTGGATCTCGTCGATGAAAAGAATGATGGGCGTCGGCGAGCTCTGCACTTCGTCGATCACCTGGCGCAGGCGCTGCTCGAATTCGCCCTTCATGCTGGCGCCGGCCTGCAGCAGGCCGATGTCGAGCGTGAGCAGCTTCACGTCTTTCAGCTGCGGCGGCACGTCGCCGCGCGCAAGGCGCTGCGCAAAACCCTCGACCACGGCCGTCTTGCCGACGCCGGCCTCGCCGGTGAGCAGCGGGTTGTTCTGGCGGCGCCGCATCAGGATGTCGACGATCTGGCGGATCTCTTCGTCGCGCCCGGTCACCGGGTCCATCTCGCCCTTCTTGGCTTTCTCGGTCAGGTCGACGGCAAATTTCTTCAGCGCATCGCCCTTGCCCATGGCCGCCGGGGCCATGGCGCCGGAGTCTTCGCCCGGCGCGCCGCTGCCCATGCCGGTTCCGTCCTGCGCGCGCATCTGCGATTCGGGCGAAGGGTCGCAGATCTTCACGAAGTTGTCGGCCAGGTCTTCGACCTTGATCTTCTCGAACTGCTTCGACAAACCGAAGAGCGGGTTGCGCAGGCTCTGCGTCTTGAGCATGCCCACCAGGATGTAGCCGGTGCGCACCTGCGCCTCGCCGAACTGCAGCGTGGCGTAAGTCCAGGCGCGCTCGATGGCGTTTTCGATGTGCGGCGAAAAGTCGCTGATGGCGGTGGCGCCGCGCGGCAGGCGGTCGAGCGCGGCCGTCATGTCCTTCGCAATCACCGACACGTCGAGCCCGTAGTGCTGGATCACGCGGTGCAGGTCGGAGTCTTGCGCCTGCAGCAGCTGCGCAAACCAGTGCTCCAGTTCCACATAGGGATTGCCGCGCATCTTGCAGAACACGGTGGCGCCCTCGATGGCTTTGTAGGCCAGCGAGTTGAGCTTGCCGAAAAGGGCGGTGCGGCTGATTTCACTCATGGAGGACTCCGTATCTCTTCAAGACGAATGAAGCTGGGTTTATTGAAGTGGTAGCTCGGCCGATCGCCGGCCTGCACCGGCCGGCTGGCTCGCAATGCGCACGTCGGCCGCATCGCGGGGGCGTGGCCTTTGCCCGAGCCACGCGATCCATCCAAGGCGCGGCGCGTTGCCTTTTGCCTGGCCAAGGCGCGTGGGCGGCACCTGTGCGCCTTGCAATGCAAGCTGCGCGTCCCACTCGAGCTCGTCGCCGAGCAGCTGCTGCATCCAGCGTTGCAGCACGGGCTGCGCGTCGCCGATGGGAAGAAACATGCGGTACTGCTCGAGCGTGAGCGGGCCCACGTGCAGGCGCACGCGGTGCTGCCGGTCCCAGGCGCGGGTGCCGAGCATGGCGCCCATGCCCATCGAGCGCGAGGTCTCGCCCTGGCCGAGCCGCGTGAGCTCGCCGGTGGGCAGGCTCATCCAGTGGCCGACCCAGCGCTCCAGCCTGAACGGCACGCCGAAGTAGCTGCACAGCACCGCCTCCACACCTTCGGCGTTGTGCACGCGCCGTGCGAGCCGACCCGAAAAATGCAGGCGCGCGTCGTCGTGCACCTCGTCGCGGCCGATGCGCCCCGGCGTGCCGATGCCGACCAGCGCCCCAACCTGCAGCCTGAACCTGTCTTCGCCCGGCCGGTCGAGCGCCACGGCCGGCCGCGACTGCGCCCAGGCCCGGTAGAAGTGCAGCGAGAAGCGATGCGAAAAGCTGTCGAGAAAGGCGAGCCACGTGGGATCGCCATGGTTGATGCTGCGCTCGCGAATGAAGTCGCTCAGGTGCACGGGCAGCGGACCGTTGGGACCGATGTAGCTGAAGAAGTGCTGGCGCAGCCGCGGCGGCGAATAAGCGGTGGCCGCCTCGAAGCGGCTGAAGCTCGCGGGCGCAAAGGAAAGCGAAGGCTCTTGTCCCACGCGCACCGGCTCTGCATTGGGCAGCAGCGCACGGCCCCAGCGCGGCGTGGTGCCGGCAATCGACTCCAGCCGCCGCAGCACCGCGAAGTAATCGAAAGCCCACGGCTCGGCCGACCATTCGCGCAGCGCGTTGTCGACCCGCACCGCTACAGAATCTGGCGTGTTCCGCACAGCGGCCTCCAGCGCATGATTTCGCCCTTGCCCGAAATGCGGAGCACGGCCTCGACGAAGTGGTTCACCTCTACATGGCGCGCCAGGTAGTGCGCCATGACCGCGCCAAAAAGAAAAGCGCTGTGGCCGTGGAACGCGTCCTTGTCGACCTCGAGCGTTACTTCGAGCCCGCGCCCGAAAGCGATGGGTCCCGGAAGCGGCAACCTGCGCGCCACCGGCTTGCTCTTGACCGACAGCAGGCCGCGCACCTGGCCTTGGCGCATTTCGTCCGCATGCACGGCGTAGAGCATCAGGGTTTCGCGCAATGCGGCGGCGCCCTGCTCGGGTGTGCTGTCCGAGATCGACAGGTAGTTGAGCGCCAGGTGGTCCACCACGCGCCAGCCGAGCCCCTGGCTCACCACCGGCGACACCGGGCGCGAAGGCCCGCGCACCATGCGAACGCGCTGCGCCGGAAAGGAGTCGATGCAATCGAAGTCGTTGTCGCGGCCCAGCGGCATCAACAGCGGCAGGTCGCGGTTGGTGCACAGCGCCGTCACCGCCAGCTGGCGCAGCGCGGTCGAATACGGCGCCTGCTGCGGATCGACGATCTGCATGTAGACCTCGGAACCGATGTGGCTGCTGCGGTGCCCTTCGGTGCGCTGCCGCACCGAGAGCATGCGCGGCTCGCGCGTGGTCGTGTAGTAGGCCGGGTGCGCGTGGCGGCTGCCATGAAACGCCGAGTAGAACGGCCGAAACGACTGCTCGGTGGCGGCCTCTGCGCCGCCGGGTGCGCCGTGGCCGGTGACTTCGGTCACGGTGTGCACTTCAAAGTCTTGCGGGCGCGTGCGGTCGGGTACCAGGTGGAACTGGCTCACGCCCTCCGACACCGGCACGCGATCGAGCCGCTTGCTGAAGAGGTTGACCACGGGCACGCAGTGCAGCTGCACGTTGTCCGCGCTCACCAGCTTTTCGAGCGCGGCATCGCCTCGCGAGAACAGCAGCACAACCTCGACCTCCGTCACGGCCATGTCCGCGAGCAGCGGCTGCAGGCCGCCGATGCGCGCGAACTGGAAGCGCTGCGGAAACGCAAAGTATTCCTGCAGCAGCCTGAAGCCCGAGAAGCCCGTGGCCGTGACCGGCAGCAACGCTTCGTCTTCTTCGAAGCCCACCGCCTTGATCGCGCTGCCGGGCAGCGTCTTCATCGCACCCTGCATTGCGCCGCCGGCCGCCATCGGCCGCACCAGCACACCCACCGGCTGGCCGAGCGCACATTCGTGCAACTGCCATGCAACGTCTTCGGCGCCGCTGAAGTGCAGCAGCAGTTCGTCCATGGCAATCTGGCTGAAGTTCAATCCGGCCGTCGCGCGCAGCGAAATGCGCAGGCCGCCGCGGATCGCGCGCGATTGCGGATGCGCATTGAGCGGCAAGTCCGGCGCGTAGGTGAAGTATTGGGCCCGAAGGATTTCAACGGGCCAGACGCGCAGCGTGGCCGCCGTTCGAAATTCGCAATGCGTGTTCTGCCCCACCGCCTGCCGTGCACGCAGCCCGCTGCCGCGCGCAAGCGTCGGGCCCGTTGCAAGCTTGGCGTCGTCGGCGTCGGGCACCACCGACACAACCGCCATGGCCGGCGTGGGCGCCAGGAAGTGCGGGTAGACGATGTCGAGCAGGTGGCCGGTGAAGCGCGGGTACTCGGCATCGAGCTTGAGCCCCACGCGTGCCGAAAGGAATGCGGTGGCCTCGATCAGCCGCTCGACGTACGGGTCTGCAACTTCCTGGCCTTCGATGCCCAGGCGGTGCGCAATCTTCGGAAAGGCGCGCGCAAACTCCGACGAGCTCTCGCGAAAGTAGCGCAGTTCCTGTTCATACAGGCTCAGCAACCTGGGGTCCATGGCGGACTTACCTCTGGGATTGCGCCATGTCCACGATCTCTATGCGGCCTTCTTCCAGATCGACGCGGCTGCGCATCAGGAACTCGAGCGGCACGGGCTGCGCCCACAGCATGCCGCGAATCTGCAGACCGATGCTGTTGTGGGAGTCCAATGCCGAGCCTTCCATGACGAGTTCAACTTCGAGAGTGCGGGACAAGATGCGTGGCTCGAACTGCAGGATTGCGTTCTTCAGAGCCTGCTCCATGCTGACACGCTGCACCGACGAGGTGTACTGGCCAGACAGCATAGGCAATCCGTAATTGATGACGGAACGCGCCGCGTTGGGATAGCGCTTGTCGTCCATCTCGAGGCCGTAGCCGGTGGCGTTGAAGAGCCAGCCAAGGTCGCGCAGCACGGCCTGGCGCAGCGCCTGCTTGGTGAGCGTGCGCTTGTCGTCGCTCTCGCGCTTTTCGTTGGGCGCGTGATCGACGAGGCGGTCGAGCAGCGAAGGCTGCAGCCGCTCCTGCGCGGTGAGTTCAGCCATCGGCCCCGTCCTCCGACGGCGTGGCGGCCTCCGCAGTGGCCGTTGCGGCGGAAGGCGTGAACAGGATTTCTCGCACATCCATCAGCGCGTACTCGCCGGCGTCGCTGCCCAGCACGCGCTGGCCGGTGCCCACCCACACCTCGGGCCGCAGCTCGCGCCATTCGGTCTTGCGCGCAAGCTGCAGTTCGCCGTCCTCGCTTTTCTCGCTGCCTTCGTAGCGCGTGGGAATCAGCGCGAGCGTCTCGCCGCCGTTCTCGAATTCGAGGTGCGCGGGCATCCACACGCAATCGCGCAGGTCTTCGGGCGGCTCGATCTTGATGTGGGCAAGCCGGGCATAGGGAATCCAGTAGTACTTGCCATTGACGAAGGCCTCGAGCACCGGCCCCAGGCGCATGTCGGCATCGGCCAGCCATTCGAAGGGCGCACCGTCGATGGTGCCGCCGATGGCGGGTGCCGCATCGAAGGCGCGCTGGCGCAGGTCTTCGGCCATGGCGTGGTCGCCGCTCCCCTGGCGCAGCAGCGATTCGATGAGCAGCGCAAGCCATTCGTCGGGCTGGCCGAACACCATGGGCGTTCGCTTGCCCGCAAACACTTCGGCGCGCAGGCCTTCGCAGCGCACGGCTTCGCCGTACACCTGCTTCATGGGCACTGCCAGCGCGTCGAGTTCGGCGGCCACGGTGAGCTGGTTGAGTGCGCGCTCCCACTGCCCAAGCACGCAGAGCAGCTGCGCCATGAAGACGCGGTGCTTGCTGTCGGACGGCTTCGCGCGCACTTCGTCGCTCAACGCCTTGAGGGCGGCGGCCGGATCGGCAGCCTTCAGCAGTTCGGATGCGGTCATGGTGTGGTGCCCCGTTTGGTTGCGGTCACTCGGCGGACTCGAAGACGCACTCGCGCACCGCGCCGCGGGCGCCGGTGTTCTTTTGCGGCGCCGATCTGATGGTGAAGCGCCTGAACGCGAAGCTGATGATCTCGGTGGGTGCGCCCAGCACGCTGTTGGTGAGCATCATGTGGCTGGTCACGCGCACCTTCTCCATGGTGAACTCCAGCATGGGCTGGGCCTCGGTCGACTTGAGGTCGCCGCCCGACTTGTAGATGCCGACGATCACCTTGCCGGCTTCTGCATTGACCCGCAACATGCTCGCGATGGAGGCCGTGGCCGCATCGGTGCGGCGCACCACGATGAAGTTGGACAAGGTGCGCGCCGCGGCGGCGCGGCCGGACTGCGTGTGCTGGTGACCGCCGCAAAAGTAGCCGGCAATTTCCATGCGCGGCTTGCCGTCTTCGAACTGGCGCGCCAGCTCGCCCTCGATGGGGCTGCCCGCGTTCTCGATCATCATCACGAGGTCGCAGCCGCTTGCCGCTCCCAGCGCCAGGTCGAGCATGCGCAGCGCGTCGTCGGGATCGGGGACTCCGTTGGAAGTCATGGACATTTGCTTCTCCTTCTCGGTAATGTGATTCGGTAGTGGGTGTGCGTGCGAATGAATGAGGTCAGGGCGTGGCCGCGTTCGTCCAGCGCAGGATGGCGCCGTACACCTGGCGGTCGCGCTCGGGCGTGAGCTGCCCGCGCACGCGCAACTCCGCGGTGTTTGCCCCGGCGTTTGTCGCGGTTTCGGCCATGCCGGCGCCAAACAGCCGGGGCGCGCTGCGGGCCTGCGCCGGCGTGGCCAGCACCAGCAGCCTGGCGGCACGGCCGGGCTTGAGCCAGGGCAGCGCAAAGCGCTTGGAGGCAGGCGCCTCGCGCGTGCCGCGCTCGAAGCGATTGGCCTCGCCAAGGTCTTCGGGATAGACGGCCCGCAAGATCCCCTGCGCATCGATGCCCACCACCACAAGGTCGATCGAGTGGCCGCTGCCGTTGCGCACGATGAGCTCGGCGCGCTCACCCTGCCTGAGCACCAAGGTGCCGCCTGCGGTGTCGCGTACCTCCGCGCTGCGCAGCACGCGGCTCTCGTCGCGCACTTCGAGCACCGCGTCGAATCCGTCGAGCCGCCCCTCCTTTGCCAGCTCGGCAAGGCGCGACATCCACTTGAGTTGCGCCAGCGCCTGCAGCCGCACACGGGCCTCCGCCGCATCGCGCACCACGGCGCCGGCCGGCGCCGCACCCGCTTGCGCAGCGGCTGCGAGCGCGGGAGACAGCACTTCGAGCCGCCCGCCCGCCGCGCCCAGATCGACCCAGCGCACATCGGCCTGCGCATCGGCCGCGGCGCGAATGGATGCGGGGTAGTCGAGGCTGATACCGCCGGGCAGCGCGGAATCGCTGCGCACCCGCAACGCCGCAGAGGCCGGCTCCGCCACCGGCGTCACGCTCCATGAGGTGGCCTGCGCCAACTCGCCCAGCGCGGCGGGAACAGCCAGCCGCGCACTGCCGAGGTCGGCCTGCACCAGCCTGCCCTGCGCCGTGCGCTGGAGGCCGTCAGCCAGCGTGGCAACGATGCGAACCTCTTGCCCTGGCTCCAGTCCATCGAGCAGGCCCACCTTCAGCGTGAGGCTGCCGCCCGCGCGTTCGGCACGCCACACCGGTCGGGTCGACAGGGGCGCTGCGGCGTTGGAGAAGATCGGCAGGTCGAGGTTGCCCTCGGCCACTGGCGACGGCAGCTCGCGCGCGGGAAAGCGCGATTCGAGCTCTTCGATCACCGGCGGATACAGGTCGAGCACGCCGTTGAAAAGATCGCGCCAGGTTGCGGGCTTCTGTTGCAGGGCCTCGGCCACGGCCCAGGTGAGCAGGCCCTGGGGCTGCGCATTGCGCGCATTGCGCGCCTTGCGCGGCAGGCGCAGCTCGGGCGTGACCTGGTGGCTCTCCGATGCGAAGAAAGCCACATAGCGCGCACGGGGCACGCCGGCGGGCTCGGGCGGCGGTGGTGCCGCTGGCTGTGCCAGCGCGGGCTGCCCGCTTGCGGCCAGCTGGCCGGCGCGTACGCCGCGAAAGCGCACTTCGTCGTCCGCGGGGCCGACGTCTTCCACCGGCTGTGCGGCGCTGCGCGTCATCGATGCGGCGGAGCAGGTGTCGAACACCGACCAGACGAACACGTTCTTGCCCAGGAAAGCGCGTATCCAGCGGTCGAAGTCGACATCGCGCAAGCCGCCCGGCAAGCTGCCGCCGGATGAATCGGTGCCGCGGGCGTCGCGCGCCAGAAAGTTTTCCGCCAGGCCGTCCGGCTCCTGGTAACGCTTGGTGCTGTCGCGCAGCCGCGTGCCGTGGCCCGAAAAATAGAGCATCACGAAGTCGCCCGCGCGCGACTGTTCGAGCAGCCTGGCCAAGGCTTCGTTGATGCGCTGCGCCTCGGGCAGCGCAGCGCCTGCCACGCCGTCGGCCAGCATCGTGATGTCGGCCGGCGCAAAGCCTTGCTTCATCAGGGTCTGGCGCATCAGCATCACATCGTTGCGCGGCGCCTGCAGCCACAGGACCTGCGGCTGGTTCACCAGTTCCGACACCCCCACGAGCAGCGCGCGCTGCACTGCCGCCGCGTTGCCGCCCGTGGCAAACAACACCAGCAACAGCATCAGGCGCGCCGCAATGGTCATGGCCGCTCCGGTGCCGGGCCGGCCGATGCAACCAGGGGCGATGCCGCCAATGCGGCCAAGCCCTGCACAGGGTCGGCCACGCGCAGACGCCAGCGCCCGTCGACACCTGGGCCGCCGACCACTTCGGCCGAGATCGATTGCAGCAGTCGGGTGGTGTCTTCGACGCGCGCCTCGGGCTTCCAGCGCACCACCAGATCGGCAGGTGCAACGGCGGCGGCGGGCGGTGCGGAGCGGAACCGCACATCGTCGCCTTCTTCGGTGCGCTGGCCGAAGAGGCTCACGTTCTCCACCACGACCACCAGCGCCAGCACCGCGAAGGCGGGGCGCATCCAGCCATCGGCGGTGAACCAGCGGCTGATGCTGCCCCACCGGCCGGCCGAGGGCTTCAGCTGCGGAATGGCGCGCGCCGCGCCCGCCGCGGCGGATGCGCTGCTCAGCTGCGATGCTGCGTCGCGGTAGAGCGCCTGGTAGTCGGCGCGCGGGTCTTGGGCGCCCAGCGGCGTTCCGCAGAGCACCGAGAACACGTCGCCCACGGTGCGCAATGCGATGTGCCCGGGCTCCGGCGCAATGGCCAGCGGCGCCTGCGCGCTCCACTCGTCGTGCACTGCGCGGATCGCGGCGAGCCGCGTGGCCGAGACTTCGCCGAGCACGCGCGCGCAAAGCTGCGGGCTGGGTTCGAGCGTGAGCACGTTCCAGGCCTGGATCAATCCGAAGGCGGGCTCGAAGGGTTCGTCGTCGGGCTCCAGCAGCACGTCGTGCGCGCTGGCCCAGTCCGCCTCGCCCGCGGCCATCCAGCCTTGCCACAGGTCGTCGTGGATGCAGCGGTCGAGCAGCACGCCGAGCAGCCGCCCTTCGTGCACCACGCTCACAAGGCGGCCCGGCGCCCATCGCGCCGTGAAGGCACGCTGGGCCACGGCCTCGCGGCGCCGGGCCAATTCGGTCAGGGGCAGCAACAGGTCGAGCACGGCGCGCGGCGGTTCGTCGGAGGCGCCGCTGCCGGGTGCCGTGCCCGGCATGGCCACGACGGACTCGTGGCCCGCGGCGTCCGGGGCCGCAGGCGTGGCGCCCCCGGCCTGGAACGCACTTCGGATCACGCTGAGAGGGGGCCAGAGTTCGGTGTTCATGGCGGTCTGTTCCTGAATGGCTCTGTCTTCAGGCATAAGACGCTTCAGCACCGAGGATTTTGAAAACCTGCAGGATCGCGGCCATGTTGTCGGGCTCTATGGCAATGCCCAGGGTCTGCTGGATCCAGCCGCCCAGGCGGGTCTTGGCGTAGTCGGCCGTGAGCCCTTCGCGCTTGTGCACCAGGCCCAGCCGGCCCGCACGGTAGTGGTACGAGGCAATGGCATGGCGCGAGGCAATGCCCGAGAGGCCGCCCTCGGCCTCCTTGCCGAAGCCTTCGCACAGCAAGATGCGCTCGGGCTCGGGCAGTTCAGCAATGAATGCGCGCGCGGCCAGCTGCACCGCGGCGGCACTCAGGCCGTGCTCCGCAAGGCAGCCCTCGTGCTCATCGCCGCCGCCGATCGCGTCTTCAAGCTGCGCCTCGGTCACCTGGTCGCCGATGGAAAGCTTGCGGCGGAACGAGCTCGCGCGCGTGCAGTCGATCAGGTAGCGCCTGAAATAGGCGCACAGCGCAAACGCGCTGGAGGGTGCGCTGTGGCTCGCGCGCTCGTCGGCCTCGTCGGGGTCGGCATCGAGCCGCAGCACCTTCACGTAGATGAACTGCGCCACCAGCTCCTGCCGGCCTTCGCCGAGCACCTGGAGTTCCGGCGGATTGCAGGCCACGAGCGCATCGCCCACGATGCGGTACATGGTGCCCATGTCGTTCGAAGACAGCGTCTGCCGGCGCCGCCAGAGGCGGACGAGTTCAACGCTTTCCGCGGACGACAGCGTTTCTTGCATGAGGCGGCAAGGATTCGGAAGGCAGCCGGGCTAGTCGTCCACGCACACGCCTTCGGTCGGCACCAGGCATTGCGGCAAGCCTGCGCCTGCCGGACCGCCGCGCGTGCGGATCGCCGAAGACACCGCCGCCGACGCCACGGCCAGGCCGCGCGGCAGCAAGATCCAGAGCTGGCCGCGCTCCTTCATGCGGCGCGCGTTGGTCGCGGCCTGCTGGCCGTTGCCGAAGAAATAGTCGGCCCGCACCGCGCCGCGGATCGCACCGCCGGTGTCCTGCGCAATGGTCAGACGCTGCATCGGCGCACCGGTGCCGGGCGCGCGGGTGGAAACGAACACGGGGTAGCCGAGCGGCGTGCTGCGCGGGTCTACGGCAATCGAACGGCCGGCCGACAACGGCACGCCGAAGGCCCCCACAGGCCCACCCGCGGGCGACGCCGATTCCTTGAAGAACACGTAGCTCGGGTCCTTGATGCCCGAGCCGACGACCGGCCCGGCCGTGCGCCGCCCCGGCACCACGACCGCGCCGCTGGCGGTGGGCCGCGCCAACGTGAAGCCGCGCGTGCGAATGGTGTTGGTCGATGTGCCGCCGGCGTCTTCGTCGTCATCGCCGTCGTCCAGGTCCAGCTCGATGGACGAGCCGCGCACCTTCACCGGGCTGCGGGGCTTGCCGTTGGGCGCCTGTGCCAGCGTGGGGCGGAAGGGCTGGCCGTTCTGCTCTGCATAGGCCACGCGAATGATGTCGCCGTTGGCCAGCTTGATGCGGCCCGAGCCCTGGATCTGCATTTCGTAGAGCGCGGTGGCGCTGCTCACGAAGGCGAGCACCTTGGCGTTGGGTGCGCCCTTGGTCTCGATTTCTTCGCGCGTGTAGTACGGCAGCAGCTGCTTGCCCTCGATGCGCAGGCGCACCTTGCGGTCGAGCGTGTCGCGCGTAATGGCCGAGAGGTCGAGCGCAAAGAGGCCCGGCGCGCCCATGTCGCGCGTGCTGAGCCCGGTCTGCACCACCACGTTGCGCCCTTCGACCCGCGCCGCCACCGTGCCGTTGCCGGCCGGCAGCTTGCGCGCATCGGCAAACAGCATGTCTTCGGGCTGGCCGTACACCGGGTAGATGAAGGGCGCCGCGTATTGGCGGCTGCCCGGGATCTCGGGCTCGAAGTAGCCGGTGACCACGCCGTCGGGCTTGCGGTCGTCGTCGCGGATCTGGTAGGCCGAGAACTCCTGCTCGAAGAACGCGCGAATGGCCGTGCTGCTCTTGCTGTCGACCCTGAGGGCGCGCGCACACACGTCCTTCCACTCGGCGCCGCGGCCGGTGAGCACCTTGCAGCTTCCCAGAAACGCGGGCCAACTGTCGGAGAAATCGTCTCGGGCCCAGCCGGGCACGGCATCGAAGCTGACCGAGGTGTAGGTGGCCAGTTGCGTGGAGAAGGTGCGCGCCTGGCCGGCCACGCTCGCGCCGACAGGGGCTGGGCGCGTTGCCGTCGCCCCTGGCGCTCCGCTTGCCGTTGGAGCTGAACCCGCCGGGCCCGCGTTCGCATCGGTGGACGATGCAGGTGGTGTATTGACGCAACCTGCTGCGAATACAGCCGTGGCAACGGCAACCCAGCGAAGGGCGGGAAAAAAGAAAATCGGCGACCGGGTGTTCATGAAAGCCTCCTTGTCCGGAAAGACGGCCCCTCGGGGCCAACGCTCTACAGACGATTACTTCTCGACGATTTTGAAATTCGCGACGCCGTAGACGTCGTTGCATGGGGTGTTGGGCGTACACACCGGCTTGCCCAGCAAAGGCGACGGCCCCGTGCCGCGCGTGGCTTCGAGCGCAGCCAGCACGGGCAACGGGAACTGCGGAAACACGCCGTCGTTCTGGATGCCCGATGCGCTGAAGTCGCGCTCGCGCTCGCTCACGAGCACCGCGAACTGGTTGGTGCCGGCCGGGCCGCCGGCATCCATGGGCCACGAAGCGCGCGGCAGCGAAAGCGGGCTTCCGGCGGCGATCTTGTTGTGCTTGTCGAGCAGGTTCGGAAACAGCAAGAACATCTCTCCGCCGCTGGACAGCAGGAACACGTAGACAAAACCATCGCGTTTGCTGCGCACCTCGAAGGCGAGCCTGTCCTTGCCGATCGCAACCTCTGGCTTCTTCGGCACCGCCGCCACATCGAAGCCCGGGGCCGCACCTGCGGCGAGCGACTGCAGCGAGTCGAGCGGCGTGCGCGGTGCCGGAGGAGGAGGAGGCGGCGGCGGTGGGGGCGGTGTCGCGGTCACGCGGGTTTCGGGCGGCGGGGGTGGCGCCACGATGGCCTGCTTGCTGCCGCTGCCGTCGCCCTCCACACCCGGCGTGCGCCCCTGGTACCACCACCAACCGCCGCCGGCCACGATGGCAGCCACTGCCAACGACGCGATGGCGGGCACGGCCTTGCTTTTCTTGCCGGCGCTGCTTTCGTCCGTGCCCTGCACGGGCGGCTTGCCGCGGCCGATGACCGTCGGTGCGTCGGCGTTGCTGCCGGCCTTGCGTGAGCCGGGAGTCACAGGCGGGTTGGTACGCGGCACCGGCGCAATGCTGTGGCCCACCTCCAGGTCGAGCGCCGCTCGAAACTCGGCCATCGACTGCGGCCGCGCTTCGGGCCGCACGCCCAGGCCTGCATCGATGGCCTGCAACAGCCGCAAGCTGTAGCGCTGGCGAAGGATTTCGTTGCCCGCAAGCGGCACATAGCTGTCGGACAAGAGCCGCGCCACCGAAGGCGGCGGCGCGCGCCCGCAAACGGCCACGTGCATCACTGCCGCAAGCGCATAGACATCGGTCCACGCGCCCTGCGACATGTCGGGCATTTCGGCGTACTGCTCGATGGGTGCGTAGCCGGGCTTGAGGATGACGGTGATCGCCTGCGTCTTGTCGGTGATCACGCGGCGCGCGGCACCGAAGTCGAGCACCACCGGCCGGCCCGAGCCTTCGAGCAGGATGATGTTGTCGGGCGCGATGTCTCGGTGGTAGCAGTTGGCGCCGTGCATCACACCCAGCGCCTGCGTCACGCCGTCCATGATGCGGATGAGCCAAGCCTCGTCCACGCCCGCCGGAATGGAACCCAGCGACTGGCGCAGCGTGTCGCCGCGGTAGAACGGCATGACCATGTAGGTGGTGCCGCGCTCCTGCCAGAAACGGTAGACCTTCAGCAGCGAGGGATGGTCGAACTGCGCGAGCAGGCGGGCTTCGTTGATGAAGCTGCGCATGCCGAGGTCGAAGGTTTCCCTGTGGCGCTCCGACAGGGGGACGACTGTTCCGTCCTGCTGCCTTGTCGACAGGGAGGTCGGCAGGTATTCCTTGATGGCGACAACGCGTTCCAGGGCGTGGTCCCAGGCCTCGTAGACCACGCCGAAGCCGCCCTGGCCTACGACCCGGGTGATTTCGAATTCTGCGAGGCGGCTGCCTACGGGGAGGAGTCCGGCTTCGTTGGCTTCTGTGGCTGGGCTTGTGACGGGGATGTTGGACAGGCTTGTGGGGCTGGCGGTGATTACCGTGACTGAGGTGTCTGTTTGCTGGGCGGGTCGTGACATGACCTGGGTGCGGTCGTCTTCTGCCGGCTTGTTTGTCTTAGGTGTTTCGGTCATTGGCTGGCTCCCGTATGGACGCTGACGGGGGCTTGCTTTCCGAGGCCGGGTATCGCCCCGGCGGGCGACTCACTTTCTTTTGCTTCGCCAAAAGAAAGTAAGCAAAGAAAAGGCGACCCCACTGTCTGCGACCTGCGGTGCTCGGGTTTCGCGGGGTCTCGCAGAACTCGCTTCGCTCAGACAGCTGCGAGCCCTGATCCCGCCTCCATCTGAACTCGCTTCGCTCAAACAGCTGCGGCCCTGATCCCGCCTCCATCTGCGCTCCTCGGCGCATACAGAGGGGCTTGGAAACCGAACGGGCCTTTGCTTCGCTCGGCCACCAAGCCGCCGCAGCTGTTTGAGCGAAGCGAGTTCTGCGGACCCCCGCCGGAGTCGAGCACCGCAGGTTGCCCGTAGCGAAGCGCAGGGGACGCAGACAGTAGGGGTCGCCTTTCTTTCGTCACTCTCTTTGGCGAAAGAACGTGACTCGCCTGCCGGCGCTACGCCCTGTCGTGGAAATGGCACCTTTGAAATCGACAAAAGCGGGCCATTTATTGCACGCGTGATTTCCATCACGCATGTCGCCACAATTTAAAAGATTTCTGAAATTTGTAAATTTCTCGTGCCAAGTGATGACTCTTGGCACTTGATGTGCTGCCCTTTAAAAACTAAGCTCTTATGCAAGCGCGTCCCAATTGCAATACTTATCGGGAGACTTTGTGAAAAGAATGATCATGTGTGGACTCGGGTTTTCTTTTGTTCTGTTGACGGCCTGCGGTACGGTGGGAGGGAACTCGTCCATAGAAAATGCGACAACTCAATCGCTGAGCCAGTCTTTGAAAACTGGAGTGACTACGACCGATGACGTCAAGAGATTGTTCGGCAACCCCGACTATGTAAAAGACTCCAACGACGGATCTGCGTATTGGAATTACGGAGGAGGGAGAAATAGTCAGAAAAATGCTATTGCCGGTTTGGCGGGCATCCCTTATTTGTCAAAACTCGATGACATCAATACTGCATCCGGTGCCAAGAGAAAATCCCTGTCGCTTTATTTTAATTCGAATAAAAAACTGAGAAGCTATTCCTTGAGCTCAAGTTAGAAGGTTTTTGTGCATAAGGCAATCCGGGCTGGATGGCCACGGGCGGACATTCCCCGACGCATCATTAGGTAGCGGATGTGCCGCCGGATAGCGAATCCGACGGGCTAAGTCGTAAGCTGGAAATCTTTGCCGACCAGCACCTCGCTTGGGAAAGTGCGTACAAGGCCAGACCGCAAAGCGCTGTTCGTTAGCGAGCATTTCACACCGTGATCGTTCGCTTGCCGCAGCACGAGTAGCCTGTTGGTGGCCGAACTGTTCGCGCACAGCGCGAAGCCCGGGTTTGTATACCGTCATCAGTAGGGTCGCCGCACGACCTTGGTGGTCCGGGCCAAACCCCTCGTTGCAGCCGGCATGTACAACCACTTGCGCCGCCGCCATCGGATCACCATCGATGGGAGGCAAACAAACTCAACTCAAAAATAAGCTACCAACAAAGAGTTCGTTTGAGAAAGCATCCCCCAAACCTACATTGGCGGGATGAGCTCCAAGCCCGATCCCACCCGGCAGCACTTCGAAGTCCGCCCCTTCAACGCCCCCGTAGGCGCCGAAATCATCGGCCTCGACATCTCCAAGCCCATCAGCGCTGAAGACTTCAAGCGCATCCACCAAGCGCACCTCGACCACCACGTGCTGGTCTTCCGCCGCCAGCGGATCACCCCGCAAGAGCACATCGATTTCAGCCGTCGCTTCGGCCCACTCGAAATCCACGTGCTGCACCAGTTCCACCTGAAGAACCACCCCGAGATCCTGATCGTTTCCAACATCAAGGAAAACGGCGAACCCATCGGCCTGGGCGATGCGGGCGTCTACTGGCACTCGGACATCTCGTACAAGCCCCAGCCGAGCCTAGGCTCCCTGCTGCATGCGCAAGAGCTGCCGAGCGAAGGTGGCGACACGCTCTTTGCCGATCAGCATCTCGCTTGGGAAGCGCTCGACCCCGAGCTGCAGCAGCGCATCCTGCCGCTCAAGGCCGAGCACAGCTATCTCGCCAAGTACGAAGAGTTGCGCGCCAAGAACCCGTGGCGCCCCAAGCTCTCGCAGGCGCAGATCGACCAGGTCGCCCCCGCGGTGCAGCCGGTGGTGCGCACGCACCCGGAAACGGGCCGCAAAGCGCTGTTCGTCAGCGAGCATTTCACGACACGCATCGTCGGCCTCCCGCAGGAAGAAAGCGACGCACTGCTGGCCGAGTTGTTCGCGCACAGCGTGAAGCCCGAGTTCGTGTATCGCCACCAATGGGCGCCGCACGATCTGGTGTTCTGGGACAACCGCTCGCTGATGCACCTTGCGGCGGGCACGCCCGACCATCTGCGACGGCGCCTCAACCGCACCACCATCGTCGGCGACACGCCTTTCTGATCTTCTCCTGGACTCATTTCAATGAACCGATTCACACGCAAGGCCGCCGCGCTCGTCACCGGCTTCGGCCTCCTCGCAGGCAGTCTTGCCGCGCATGCCGAGGGCCAGATCCGCATCGCCGAGCAATTCGGCATCGTCTACCTGCTGCTCAATGTCGCGCAGGAACAGAAGCTCATCGAGAAGCACGCCAAGGCGGCCGGTGTCGATGCCAAGGTGGAGTGGATCAAGCTTTCGGGCGGCTCGGCGGTGAATGACGCGCTGCTCTCGGGCAACATCGAGATCGCGAGTGCCGGCGTGGGCCCGCTGCTCACGCTGTGGGACCGCACCAAGGGCAAGCAGAACGTGAAGGGCGTGGCATCGCTGGGCAACTTTCCGTACTACCTGGTGAGCAACAACCCGAACGTGAAGACCATTGCAGACTTCACCGACAAGGACCGCATCGCCCTGCCGGCGGTGGGCGTCTCGGTGCAGTCGCGGGTGCTGCAGTTCGCATCGGCCAAGCTCTGGGGCGACAAGGAGTTCAACCGGCTCGACAAGATCAGCGTGGCGGTGCCGCATCCCGATGCTGCGGCGGCCATCATCAAGGGCGGCACCGAGATCACGGCGCACTTCGGCAACCCGCCGTTCCAGGACCAGGAGCTCGCGGGCAATCCGAACGCGCACATCGTGCTCAACTCGTACCAGGTGCTTGGCGGGCCGGCCTCGGCCACGGTGCTTTATGCCACCGAAAAATTCCGTAGCGAGAACCCGAAGACCTACAAGGCGTTTGTCGACGCGCTCGACGAGGCGGCGAAGTTCGTCACGGCCAATCCGGAGAAAGCGGCGGACATCTACCTGAAGGTGGGCAACGCGAAGATCGACCGCGAGCTGCTGCTGAAGATCATCAAGAACCCCGAGGTGCAGTTCAAGACCACGCCGCAGAACACCTATGCGCTGGCGGAGTTCATGCACCGCGTGGGCGCGATCAAGAACAAGCCGGCTTCGGTGAAGGACTATTTCTTCGACGATGCACAGAACGCTTCGGGGAATTGAATGAGCACGGCGAAGGCGCGATCCGGCTTTGACTCCTTTCCCCTTTGGGGGAAGGCGGGGATGGGGGCGGGCAGAGCGATTGCGACGCCAACGCTGCTTGCCCCCACCCCAGCCCTCCCCCGGGAGGGGAGGGAGGAAGACGAGAGGCAAGACATCGCGCCGCTCCTTCAGGTCGACGGCGTCAGCCTCGAATACCGCACGCCCGAGCGCATGGTGCGCGCCACCCACCGCGTGAGCTTCGACGTGCACGCCGCCGACCGTTTCGTGCTGCTCGGCCCCTCGGGTTGCGGCAAGTCCACTCTGCTGAAGGCCGTCGGCGGGTTCATCCAGCCCGTCGAAGGCGAAATCCGCCTCGACGGCCGGCGCGTGGCGCAGCCGGGCCCCGACCGTATCGTCGTATTCCAGGAGTTCGACCAGCTGCCACCGTGGAAGACCGTTCAGCAGAACGTGATGTTCCCGCTGCTCGCCTCGCGCACCCTCGGCAAGAAGGAAGCGGCCGAACGCGCGCTGCATTACCTCGACAAGGTGGGCCTTGCCAAGTTCGCCGACGTGCATCCGCACCAGCTGTCGGGCGGCATGAAGCAGCGTGTGGCCATTGCGCGTGCGCTGGCGATGCAGCCGCGCGTGCTGTTGATGGACGAGCCTTTTGCCGCGCTGGATGCACTCACGCGCCGCAAGATGCAGCAGGAGCTGCTCGAGCTGTGGGACGAGGTGCGCTTCACGCTGCTTTTCGTCACGCATTCCATCGAGGAGGCGCTGGTGGTTGGCAACCGCGTGGCACTGCTGTCGCCGCACCCGGGCCGCATGCGTGCCGAATTGAACAGCCACGGCTTCTCGCTGGCCAGCCTGGGCGGGGCCGAGTTCCAGGGCACGGCGCAGCGCATTCACGACATGCTGTTCGAAGAAGAGCATGAGCAAGGGCAAGAGCACGAAGAGGCTGCAGCATGAGCGCACTCGTTCCGCCCATCCGCCCCGAGTACGAGCGCACGCTCGAGCCCTTCACCGAGGTGCCGGTCGAGCGGACCCTGCCGCTGCCGACGCGCATCTGGGCCCAGGCCGGCTTTCGCAAGGGCCTGATCCTGATCGTCATCGCGGTGCTCTGGGAGCTTGCGGCCCGATGGCAGGACAACGACCTGCTGCTGCCTACCTTCAGCGCCACGGCCCTCGCGTTGGCCGAGGGGCTGGCGAGCGGCGAACTCATAGAGAAGGTGCGCATCTCGCTGGCGGTGCTGCTGCAGGGCTACCTGGCTGGCGTGCTGCTGGCCTTCGCGCTCACCACGCTCGCGGTGTCGACGCAGATCGGGCGCGACCTGCTGGACACGCTGACTTCGATGTTCAATCCGCTGCCCGCCATTGCGCTGCTGCCGCTCGCCTTGCTGTGGTTTGGCCTGGGGCGCGGCAGCCTGGTGTTCGTGCTGATCCATTCGGTGCTGTGGCCGCTGGCGCTCAACACCTATGCGGGCTTCCAGGGCGTGCCCGAAACACTGCGGATGGCGGGGCGCAACTACGGGCTCAAGGGCTTGCGATACGTGCTGCAGATCCTGGTGCCGGCCGCGCTGCCGTCGATCCTGTCGGGGCTGAAGATCGGCTGGGCCTTTGCCTGGCGCACGCTGATCGCGGCCGAGCTGGTGTTCGGCGCCTCGTCGGGCAAGGGCGGCCTTGGCTGGTACATCTTTCAGAACCGCAACGAGCTCTACACCGACCGCGTGTTCGCCGGCCTGGCGATGGTGGTGCTGATCGGCCTGTTGGTGGAAAGCCTGGGCTTCAAGACGCTGGAGCGCCTGACGGTGCGGCGCTGGGGCCAGCAGCGCTGATCGGACGATTCAGCCGGCGCCGGGCTTCGCGCTGCCCTTGCGCAGCGTGCGCAGCTCGGCATTCAGGAACTCCTTGGCGTCCTTCAGCGAGCCATTCGGCATCTTGACCTGGTAGGCCTTGCCCGTCATTTCTGAGCGGGAGGCGCATCGGTCGATGAAGTCTTCCGCCGTGGCGATCTCGTCTTTGAAGTGATCGAACTTGGCCTGCATGTGCTTGGCGGCGTCGTCGGCATCGTGCTCCTTGCCGTTGCGCATGAAGGTGACGGTCTTCATCTGCGAGACGCGCTGGATCAGCGTGTCGATGAGCTTCTGCTCCGACGCGGAAGGGGCGGCCTGGGCCAGCACGGCCAATGAGCCGAGCAGAAGCGCCAGCAGTGCGGCGCGCAAGAATCGAATTGGGGCCATTCAGTGGTCCGGTGGTCAAGGCGGGTGGTTGCGGACCATGCTAGAGCGCCGACCCCTGGCGTGTCAAACCCGGCTCGGCTCGGGTCTAATCGCAGTTTTGGCACGCGTCACTTCCCCGTCACTTCCCTCATGAGCTCTCCGCCCCCCGATCTCCTGTCGATTGCCGATGCGCTGGCCGATGCGGCCGCCGCGCAGTCGATGCGCTATTTCCGCACGCCGCTCGACATCATCACCAAGGCGGACGAAAGCCCCGTCACGCTTGCAGACCGCGCCGCCGAAACGGCCATGCGCGAGATTCTCGGCACCCGTGCGCCGGCGGACGGTATCTATGGCGAAGAGCACGGCCTTGAGCGGCTCGACGCAGAGCGCGTCTGGGTGCTCGATCCGATCGACGGCACGCGCAGCTTCATTACCGGTTCGCCGCTCTGGGGCACGCTGATCGGCGTGCTGCAAGGCGGCCGCGTGGCGCTCGGCATGATCGACATGCCGGTGCTCAAAGAGCGCTGGATCGGCCGGGCCGGCAAGGGCGCCACGCGCGACGGCCAACCCGTGCACGCGAGCGGCTGCACCGAGGTGGCCAAGGCGCGCATCGTCACCACCTCGCCCGACATCTTTGCACCCGCCGACTGGCAGGCCTTCGACCGGCTCAGCCGCCAATGTGCAATGCGGCGTTTTGGTGGCGACTGCTACGGCTATGCCCAACTGGCGGGCGGCACGATAGACCTGGTCGTGGAAACCGGGCTGCAGCCCTACGACTACCTGGGCCCCGCGGGCGTGATCGAGGCGGCGGGCGGCGTCATCACCGACTGGAAGGGCCGGCCGCTCGGGCTGGAGTCCGACGGCAGGGTCATCGCGGCCGCAACGCCCGAACTTCACCGACAAGCCATGGCCGCCCTTGCGGCCTAGACTGCCTGCATGATCCGCTGGCTGATCGTCGTCGTCCTTGCCCTGGTGCTCATGAGCGGCCTCACGGCCTGGCTGCGCCGGTTCGGCTTCGGGCGGTTGCCAGGCGACTTCGAGTTCCGCGCTTTCGGCCGCGAGTGGCAGTTGCCCATCTCCAGCACGCTGGTGCTCAGCATGATCGCGGCGCTGGTGGCGCGCTTCATCTAGCGCCATCGATGAACCAGAAACCGAAAAGAAAGAGAAGAACCACGCGATGAGAGCCTGCGTAGACATCGGCGGCACGAAGGTGGCCGTGAGCCTTTCCGCATCGAGCGACGCGCCGCTGATCGGCCGCCGCAGCGAACCGACGGCCAAGACCGGCGACAACGATGCCGTGGCCGTGCAGATCATCCGGATGATCGAAGAGATTTGCGTCGAGCAGGGCATCGCCCCCGCCGCCATCGACCGCGTTGGCGTGTCATCGGCGGGGCCTTTCGAGTTGCGCGAGGGCATGGTGGAACTGGCCACGCCCAATATCTGCGGCGGCATTGCCGGCCCGGCGCGCGGCTTGCCCAACAACTGGATGACCGCGCTCATCGAGGCGCCGCTCGCCCGGCGCTTCGGCAGCGTGCGGGTCGAGAACGACGCCGTGGCCGCTCTGGAGGCCGAGCGCCACTGGGGCGCGCTGCAGGGCCTGGACCATTGCGCCTACGTCACCTGGAGCACCGGCGTGGGCGTGGGCCTGTGCGTCGACGGCCGCCCCCTGCGTGGCAAGAACGGCAACGCCGGCCATGCGGGCCACAGCTTCGTGGTCGACGACGCAAGCGGCGCGCTTTGCGGCTGCGGCAATCTTGGCGACGTGGAGGCGCTGGTGGCGGGCAACTCCATTGCGCGCCGTTTCGGGCAGCCTGCGCCCGACCTGTTCGCTGCCGCTTCCGCGGGCGAGCCGCATGCCATCGGCATCGTCGATGCGCTGTGCCGAGTCATCGGCCGCATGCTCTACAACCTGGTGGCCACGCTCGATCTGCAGCGCATCAGCCTGGGCGGCAGCGTGTTCTGGCATCACCGCGACTTTCTGCTGCCGCGCCTGCAGGCACAGGTCGACGGCAAGCTGCCGCCGCTCACGCGCGGCGTGATGCTGGTGCCCGCGGGGCTTGGCGAGAAGGTTGGCGATTACGCTGCGCTGGCACTGCTCGACTGAGGCCGGCGTGCCTCGGCCGGCCACGCGCGAGTTGGCGATAACCGGGGCGCCGGTTGTACCGGCGCCGCACTGGCGCCGCGGCCCAGCGTTTCGATGATCTGCCCCAGGCGGCGCAGCCCGGCATCGACCGCTTCGCCATAGGGCCAGCCGCAATTGATGCGCAAATAGTGGTCGAACCGCGACGAGTTCGAGAACAGCGTGCCGGGCGCCACCACGATCCGTTCGGCCAGCGCCGCGTCGAAAACCCGCGATGACGAAAGGCGCTCCGGCAGCTCGACCCACAGCTGCAGCCCGCCGGGCGGCAGGTTGATGCGGGTGCCCGCGGGAAAGTAGCTGGCAATTGCATCGGCGGTCTGCTCGCGCTGCGCCTTCAGGCAAGTGCGCAGGTGCCGCAGGTGGCGGTCGTAGGCGCCGGTCCCCATGAACAGGCCGGCCGCGCTTTGCGAAAGCCCCTCGTTGTTGCGCGTTTGCGCAAACTTGAGCATTTCGACCCGCGCCTGCCAGCGCCCCGCCGTGATCCAGCCCAGCCGAAGGCCGGGCGCCAGGATCTTGTGCAGCGAGGCGCAATGGATCACGTTGCCGCTGGTGTCCCAGGACTTGAGCGCGCGCGGCGGCGTCGGGGCGTCGACGAGTTCGCTGTAGGTGTCGTCTTCGATCAGCGGAATGGCGTGCCGCTCGCACAGCTGCGCAAGCCGTGCCTTGTGGGCATCGGGCATCACGCTGCCCAGCGGGTTCTGCAGGTGCGGCACCACCACCACCGCCTTGATGTTGTCGTAGGTGCTGATTGCGAGCTCCAGCGCCTCGATTGAAATGCCGGTTTGCGGGCTGGTCGGGATTTCGAGCGCGCGCATGCCCAGGCTCTCGAGCACCTGCAGCAGGCCATAGAAGGTGGGTGACTCCACTGCCACCGTGTCGCCCGGCTGCGCTACCGCACGCAATGCGAGGTTCAGCGCCTCGATGCAGCCGTTGGTCACCAGGATGTCTTCTGGCGAGATCGCCATGCCCACGCGCAGGCTGCGCTGGGCGAGCACTTCACGGAACTGGCGCTGCCCCTTCAGCTGCGCCGCCACCGTCAGCAGCTCCGGTTGCTGGCGCAGCATGCGCGTCATTGCATTGCGCAGCGCCTCGGCGGGGTACAGCTCGGGGGCGCCGCGCGCAATCGAGAGATTGAGCTTTTCGGGAATCTGCCGGCGGCGCGCGACGAAGTCGGAAACCTTGGCGTGAATGCCCACGTACTGCGCCGGATCGGGCGGCACGCCGGCCGCGGGCTCCTCCATGGGCGCAATGGCCAGCCGCTTGGGCCGGCGCACGAAGTAGCCCGAGCGATCGCGCGCCTCGACCCATCCGTCGCTCTCCATCGTGCGGCACAGCTGCAGCGCGGTCGAAAGGCTGATGCCGTGCAGGCGCATGAGGCTGCGCAGCGAAGGCAGCTTGTCCCCCTGCTTGAGCGAGCCGGTGTGGATGGCGTCCACGTAGTGTGCTGCGAACTGGCGGTAGAGCGGTAGCGAATCCATGGCGTTGATGCTCCCCCTATCGGGCATCTGAAAACAGATGCAGATGCGAAGGAAAACGACCATAACAGATGCGCGGCGGCAACCGCTGTTCCGGTGCGAATCGCCTTGGCGTGTGCCTGTTTTCCGGGCGGGTTAATTCCTACGATGACCCCACCAACTCCGGAAGCCACGCCATGTCCCCCCTCACCCTCGACCGACTGCCCGATACCGTCACGCTGCACCCGGGGCAGGCCTTGCGCACCTCGCTCGACCCTGCCAGCTGGCTCGAAATGCTGGAGGGCTGCGCACAGCTCGTCTCGCCGCCCTCGTGGTTCGGCGACACGGTGTTTACGGTGAAGACGGTGCTGAACGATGGCGACGTGCATCGACTGGAGCGCGGCGGGTGGATCGAACTGTCGGCGCTCACGCCGGTGCGGCTGCGCGTGCACGCTCCGCAACAGGTGGCTGATGCGCCGGCCTCCCGGCCTGTGGAAACGCGGCCGGTGATGCGGCTGGTGAGGCTCCTCACCGGAACCTAGCCAGCCGTTCTCTTTCTACCGCTGGCTCGCGGCCTCGCGCAACGCGTCGAGAAAGCTGCGCCGCCACCAGTGGATGTCCTGCTCGCGAATGCGCGACAGCAGCTTCTGGTGCCGCTCGCGCCGCTCCTCGAGCGGCATCTGAAGCGCCTGCTGCACGGTCTCGGCGGTGCCGTGCGTGTCGTAGGGGTTCACCAGCAGCGCTTCCTTCAGCTGCTCGGCCGCACCGGCAAAGCGCGAGAGCACCAGCACGCCGGGGTCGGCCGGGTCTTGCGCCGCAATGTATTCCTTGGCGACCAGGTTCATGCCGTCGCGCAGTGGTGTTACCAGCCCCACCGCCGCCGCGCGGCAGAGCCCCGGCACGCGCTTGCGGGCCACCATGCGGTGGATGTAGCGTACGGGCATCCAGTCGAGCTCGCCGTAGTCGCCGTTGATGGCGCCGCACAGCGACTCGAGTTCGCGGCGGATGTCGCCATACGCATCGACCGTTTCGCGCGTGGGCGAAGCGATCTGGATCAGCGTGGCGCTGCGGCGGTTCTCGGGATAGTTGGCAAGCAGCTCGCGGAAAGCGCGCACGCGTTGCGGAATGCCCTTGGAATAGTCCAGCCGGTCGATGCCCAGCAGAAGGCGGCGCTGCGAATACTCGCGTTTCATGGTCTCGAACATGTCGCGCGACTCCTTGGCATGCGTGAGCGCCGCGAACTCGTCGACGTCGATGCCGATCGGAAACGCGCTGCAGCGCACCGTTTGCCCGTAGGCCCGGTACATGTCGTTGCCCAGGTATTCGCCATGCGCCTCGTTGCGCACGTAGTGCTCGAAATGCTGCACGTCCTGCTGCGCCTGGAAGCCGATCAGGTCGTACGAGAACAGCGAGCGCATGAGCCACTCGTGCTGCGGAACGGCCGCAATGATGATCTGCGGCGGCAGCGGAATATGCAGGAAGAAGCCGATGCGCTGCTTGCAGCCCATGGCGCGCAACTCGGCCGCGAGCGGCATCAGGTGGTAGTCGTGGATCCAGATGATGTCGTCGGGCTTGAGCATCGGCATCAGCTTGCGCGCGAACAGCTGGTTCACGCGCCGGTAGCCGCCGATGAAGCCGGCTTCGAAGTGAGCCAGGTCCAGCCGGTTGTGGAACACCGGCCACAGCACGTCGTTGCTGTAGCCCAGGTAGTAGCTGTCGTGGTCTTCGCGGCTCAGGTCGATGGTGGCCAGGGTGACCTTGCCGGCATGCTGCATGTGCAGTTCGCCTTCGCCCGTGGGGCCGCCCTCCACGATCTGGCCGCTCCAGCCGAACCAGAGGCCGCCGCTTTGCTGCAGGCTTTCGCCGAGTGCAACCGCCAAGCCGCCCGCCGCGGGCTTGCGTGGGTCCGCCACGCGATTCGAAACAACAACCAGACGACTCATATGCACGAATCCCAAGGCGCCGACAGCCGCACCGCTGCGTTGATGATGCCGACCATCGAATACGTCTGCGGAAAATTGCCCCACATCTCGCCCGTGACCGGATGCGTGTCTTCGGAGAGCAGGCCGAGCGGGTTGCGCGCCGCCAGCATGGTCTCGAAAATCTGGCGGGCTTCGGCCTTGCGGCCGATCTTGGCGAGCGCATCGATGCGCCAGAAGGTGCAGATGTTGAAAGCAGTCTCCGGCTTGCCGAAGTCGTCGGCCGCCTCGTAGCGGCGCATGTAGGGGCCGTCGCAGAGCGACTTTTCCATCGCGTCGACGGTCGAGATGAAGCGCGGGTCGCGCGCGTCGATCAGCCCGACCTCCACCATCAGCAGGATGCTGGCGTCCAGTTCGTGGCCGCCGAAACTCTCGGCAAAGGCCTGGCGCTCCTCGCACCACGACTTGGCCAGTATTTCTTCCTTCATGCGCGCGGCATGGCCGTGCCAGTAGGCGGCGCGGTCGGGCAGTTCGAGTGCGCGCGCAATCTTGGCCAGCCGGTCGCAGGCGGCCCAGCTCATCAGTGCCGAGCTGGTGTGCACGCGGGCGCGGGTGCGCAGCTCCCACATGCCGGCGTCCGGCGTGCCGTAGACCCGGATCGCCTGCTCGCCCACCGCCTCGAGGTGCGGAAACTCGGCCACGCCCGCGCGTGCGAGCAGCCGGTGGTCATGAAACGCCTGCGCGGCGCCCAGCACGATGTTGCCGTAGACGTCGTGCTGAAAGTGCTCTTGCGCCTGGTTGCCGACGCGCACCGGGCCCATGCCGCGATAGCCGGGAAGGTTCTCGACCATCGACTCGGGCAGTTCGCGTTCCAGCCCGATGCCGTAGAGCGGCTGGATGTGCTCGCCGTGCGAGCCGATCACCACGTTGCCGAGCCAGCGCAGGTAGTCTTCCATGGTGCCGACTTCGCTCAGCGAGTTGAGCGCGCGCACCACGAAGAAGGCGTCGCGCAGCCAGCAGTAGCGGTAGTCCCAGTTGCGCTGGCTGCCCGGCGCCTCCGGAATGCTCGTGGTCATGGCGGCCACGATGGCGCCGGTGTCTTCGTAGAGCGATAGCTTGAGCGTGATGGCCGCGCGGATCACCGCGTCCTGGTATTCGAACGGAATGGCCAGGCGCTTGCTCCAGGTGCGCCAGTAGGCAATGGTTTCCTGCTCGAAGCTGCGCGCCGTATCGGCAATGCCGTCGAGCAGCGTTTCATCCACGCCGAACATGAAGTTGTATTCGCGCGAGATCACGAAGGGCTGGCGCGAAAGAATGTGCGAAATCGATGCGTCGGTGTTGAGCCGCAGCGTAACGTCCGGGCCCACATAGCGAAGGTGGTTGCTGCCGCGCGTGACTTCCACTGGCGCCGATGCTCCCCACTGGAAGCGCGGATCGAGCGCAACGCGGATGCGCGGCGCACCGGCAATCGGACGCACGCGGCGCACCATCATCAGGGGCCGAAAGTAGCGCGAGCGGCTGTAGAAGCGCGGCGCAAAGTCGGTGATCTCGATGCCCTGGCCGGCGCTGTCGAACAGCTGTGTGCGCAGCACCGCGGTATTGGGTTCGTACCACTGCTTGCTGGAAGCGAAGTCTTCGATCTCGATGGCCCAGGCGCCTGCGTCCTCACCCGGGTGCAACAGGGCGTTGAATACCGGGTCGCCATCGAAGCGCGGCAGGCAGCACCACACGGCGCGCCCCCGTGCGTCGATGAGCGCGCTGTAGGCGCAATTTCCAATCACGCCAACGTTGAGCGAAGGATCCGCAGGCGGGCCAAAGCCGCGCGGCACCGCCGATGCCGCGGCGCGCGGATCGACCGGCGCCCGGTCGTCGGGCCCGGCAGCGCCGGAAAGGGAAATGCCCGCGCGGTCTTCGGGTGCCTTGGACAATTGCAGCTCGCTCATCCGGCGCTCCTCGGGGAATCGTCTTTCTTGTGTTCCGATGCGGCCAGTTGATCGCGCAACTGCACCAGCCATTCATAAACCGCGCGTGACGATTCGAGCCGGTGCAGCGCCAGGCTGGGCCCCGAGCCCACCTTGATGCCGATGCCGCCGCGCGGCTGCACCACCGCAAAGCCGCTTTCGTCGGTGGTGTCGTCACCGGCAAAGACGGGTTTGCGGCCGGCAAACGGCGGCTCATTCATGAACGCTTCGATGGCAATGCCCTTGTTGATGCCCGCCGGCTTGACCTCGAACACGAACTTGCCGTGCATCAGTTCGAGCTGCGGCCGGCCCGCAATGGCGCGCGTCATCGCGTCGCGGCACACGGCCTCCAGCTGCGGCGCGAGCCGGTAGTGCAGGGCGATGGCCGCGTGCTTGCGTTCGACCAGCAGGCCTTCGTGCACGCGCGCCAGTTCATTGGCAATCTCGAGAATGGGCACCAGGTCGGGGGCGTGCTGCTCCTGCATGTGGCCCTTGGAGTCGCGCCGCTGCACGCCGTGTTCGCCCGCTGCAGGCAGCCGCAGCGGCGCCAGGAAACGGTCGATCGCATCGATCTGGCGGCCCGACACCACCGCCAGCGCGCCGCCGAGCTGGTCGCGCAGGTTCTCTAGCAGTGCCACCAACGCGGGAGGCACTTCGACAGCCTCGGGAGTGGGCGCAAGTGCGACCAGCGTGCCGTCGAAGTCTAGGAAAAGGGCTGTATCTCGCCCCAACGGAGGAGGCAATTCGGAGGGCACGTGGGAGGACATTGGCATCGCCGAAAACCATAACACGGGCATAGCAATTCTCGTGTCGGCCAAAGTCGGACGTTGCCCGCGGCGGGGCCGCTTCAGCCCGGCAACGCCGCCACGGCCTCGACCCGGGCGCGGTGGATCGCCTCGCCGATCTGCGGCCCCGTGGCGCCCGACTGCTGTGCCGTGCGTGCCACCGCATCGGTGGCCACGCCGGCCGCTGCGCGGTGCACCGCCATCAGCCGCTCGCGCTGCGGATAGGGCTGGTCTTCAAACCCCAGCCGGCCGCGCGAGTCGCACTCGCAAGCCAGCAGCACCTCGGCAAAGCGCGCGGGCTTGCGGAACGCATCGCAGCGCTCGAGCAGGCGCACCAGTTCGGGTGCATCGAGTTCGCCGCTGGCGTGGATGTTGCCGTGCTCGCGCGCCACCACCTCGGCCAATTCGCGAATGTCGACCGGCACGCGCCAGCGGTCGCATACGGCGTGCAGCAGTTCGGCGCTGCGCTTTTCGTGCCCGATGTGGCGCGGCAAGAGGCCGGGCTCGGTCGTGCCTTTGCCAAGGTCGTGCATCAGGCAGGCAAAGCGCACTGCCAGCGGCGCCTGCAGCCTGGCGCTGGTATCGACCACCATCATCAGGTGCACGCCGGTGTCCACCTCGGGATGATGTTCCGCGGATTGCGGCACGCCCCAGAGCCTGTCGACCTCGGGCAGCAGCACGGCCAGCGCGCCGCAGGCCCGCAGCACTTCGAACATGCGCGAGGGGCTTGTTTCCATCAGGCCGCGAGCCAGCTCCTGCCAGACGCGCTCGGCCACCAGCGCATCGGTTTCGCCCGCCTGGACCATCTCGCGCATCAGGGCCATGGTTTCGGGCGCGACCGAAAAATCGTCGAAGCGCGCCGCGAAGCGTGCCACCCGCAGGATGCGCACCGGGTCTTCGCGGAAGGCGTCGGTCACGTGCCGCAGCAGCTTTTGCTGCAGGTCGCTCCGGCCGTTGAACGGGTCTTCGAGCTTCTCAGGGGTGGGGTCGAAGCGGCCCTCTGCGTCCACCAGCTCGGCGGGCATTGCAATGGCGTTGACCGTGAGGTCGCGCCGCGCCAGGTCTTGCTCCAGGGTGACGTCGGGCGAGGCATGAACGGTGAAGCCGCGGTAACCGGGAGCGCTTTTGCGCTCGGTGCGGGCGAGCGCGTATTCCTCGCGGGTCTGCGGATGCAGAAACACCGGAAAGTCGCGGCCCACGGGCAGGTAGCCGCGCGCAGTCATTTCTTCGGGCGTGGCGCCAACTACCAGCCAGTCATGGTCGGACACCGGCCGCCCGAGCAGCCGGTCGCGCAGCGCACCGCCGACAAGATAGGTTTTCATGCGCCGAGTGTAGGGATACCCCTCAGAGATAAAAATAGAACGGTCGTTCGATAATTGCTTTGCAAGCTGGCATTCATTCGCCGGTTTGCCTGAAAAGAAGCGGTGCTGGCAGCGGAACCCGCTTCGTTGCAGATTTTTAAACCAAAAGGAGCAATCAACGATGAAGAAAACGATGTTTGCGCTGGCCGCCGTGGGCGCGCTGGCGTCCGGCGGTGCGTGGGCGCAAAACGCCGGAGACTGGGTGGTGGGTGCGGGTTGGCTCCATTTCTCGCCGCAGGATTCGAGCAAGCCCCTGACGCTGACGGCGCCGGTGCAGAGCGTGCTGGTCGGTTCGGGCGCATCGGTCAAGGATTCGGACACCCTGGGCCTGAGCGCTGTCTATTTCATCGACAGCCACTGGGCCGTCGAGGGCGTGTTCGGCGTTCCGCCCAAGTTCAAGCTGGAGGGCACTGGCACGTTGGGCCGCCTGGGCGAATTGGGCGAAGCGCGCCAATGGAGCCCCACGATTCTCGGCAAGTACTACTTCAACGAAGGCAACTCGGCCTGGCGCCCCTTCGTGGGCCTGGGTGCGACGTATGTCTGGTATAGCGACGTGAAGCTGACGCCCGAGCTCCAGGGCGCCCTTGGCAGCCAACTGCGCCAGCGGCCGCTCTCCACCTCGACCACGGCCAAGCTCGACAGTTCGTTCGCGCCCGTGCTCAACGCCGGCGTGGCCTACCAGATCGACAAGCACTGGGGCGTGTCGTTCTCGGTTTCCTATATTCCGCTCAAGACCAAGGCCAAGCTCACGACGTCGACCATCACCGGCGTACCGGTCGGAATCAGCGAGGCCAGGCTGAAGCTGAACCCGATCGTGACCTACCTGTCGGCGACCTACCGCTTCTGAAAAAAGCCGAAGAGGGCTTCAGCGGCCCTTGCGGTAGGGCTCTTCGAACCGCAGGAAGTCCTTCTCGGCCAAGGCATCGTCGATCCATGCCTTGATGCCGGGCAGGGCCTGCACGCGCTCGATGTAGGCCGAAATGGACGGCGGCACCGGCAACCCGTAGGTCTTGATCCGTGTGCCGACGGGCGCAAAGTAGGCGTCTGCATTGGTGAACTCCCCGAACAGCATGGGGCCGCCGTGGGCGTCGAGCAGGTCGGTCCACATCTGCGCGATGCGGTCGACCTCGCCTTGCAGGCCGGGGTTGTCCTTCAGCAACTGCGCGCCGACGTCCGCCAGGGATGCCTCGATGTTCATGCCGCAAAGGGTGCGAAGGTTGCCGAAGCCCGAGTGCATTTCGGCGCAGATGCTGCGCGCGCGTGCCCGGTCGGCCAAGGCGCGGGGCCACAGCTGCTTTTCGGGAAAGGTCTCGGCCAGGTATTCGGCAATGGCCAGCGTGTCCCATACCACCAGGTCGCCGTCGACCAGCACCGGCACCTTGGCGACGGGATTCAACGTGCTGATGGTTTTCTTGAACTGAGAGTTGGCCTCGAAGGAATCGAAGCGCACCTTCACTTCCTCGAACGGAATGCCGGCCTGCTTCATGAGCACCCAAGGCCGCATGGACCAGGACGAGTAGTTCTTGTTGCCGATGTAGAGCTTGCGCATCGTGTGATCCTGCGGTTCAGATGAAACGGAAACCTTCAATCCTAGCCCGGCCGTGCTTGCCGATTGATGCCGAAGCGCGCGCGAATTGATGCGTGCGGCGCACCGCGCTTTTTGCTTCTTCAGCGCGGCGGCGCGTCTTCTGGCGAGGCGATCACGCGGGCGGCCTTGCCGTCCTTGTCTTCACCGCGCGGCGGGCCGACCACGCGCTCGATCAGGTCGACCAGGCGCGGCACCAGTGAAAGCACGGCCAGCGCGAGCAGCGCGCTCAGTACCGCGGTCACTTCGCGGCCGAGTCCGCAGGCCATGCCAATGGCGGCCGTCATCCACAGGCCCGCCGCGGTGGTGAGGCCCTGCACCTGGTGCTCGTCCTTGCCCTGCTTGAGGATGGTGCCCGCGCAGAGAAAGCCCACGCCCGCCACCAGGCCCTGGATCACCCGGCTCATGTCGGCCGGAACAATGCCCGTCTGCTGGGGAATGAGCACGAACAGCGCCGATCCGATGGCCACCAGCATGTGGGTGCGCACGCCGGCCGCCTTGCCCTGCTGCTCGCGTTCGAAGCCGAGCAGGAAACCGATGACCGCCGCCAGCATCAGGCGAACCACGATGCGGGCGAGCTGGGCGATGTCGCCCACGTCCGAGAACTCGGCCGCGACGGTGTCGAGTACCTGGTCGCCCCAACTCATCTCAGGGGAGGTCCTTGTTGGGCTCGGGCTCGGAGGCGTCGCGCGGGCCCACCCGGCCCAGGCGCTCTTTCAGCGACTGGGGGCGGCCGCTGATCAGTGCGGCGTAGTTGGTGGTGTTGGCCAGCACCTTCTTCACGTAGTCGCGCGTTTCGTTGAACGGCACGTTCTCGGCCCAGATTGCAGCTTCCATGACCGGGCCATTGCGCCAGCTGCGCGGCCGGCCGGGGCCGGCGTTGTAGGCCGCGGCGGCCAGGGCCATGGAGCCGTCGAAGTCGTCGAGCGCCAGCTTCAGGTAGTTGGTGCCGATGGTGATGTTGGTTTCGCGGTCGGTAATCTGCCCGGGCGTGAAGTCGTTCATGCCGATCTTGCGCGCGGTCCAGCGCGCGGTGGCAGGCATTACCTGCATGAGGCCCGAGGCACCCACGCCCGAGCGCGCGTCCATGATGAAGCGGCTCTCCTGGCGGATCAGCCCATAGACGTAGGCCGGGTCGAGCCCGATGTCCTGGCTCTTGCGCAGCACCGTGTCGTGGAACGGCATGGGGAAGCGCTGCTCCGCGTCGATCACCCCCTTGGTGCGCTCGCTGGTGTTGATGCAGCGGTCCCACACCTCGCGCTGGCAGGCGAGGTCGGCTGCGGCCAGCAGCGCGCGGTCGTCCATGCCGCCCTTGTCGTGCAGGTTGGTGGCGTAGTTCCATTCGCGCGTGCCCTCGGGGCGCAGGCCGATGCCGATGGCGTAGAGCGCGCGGCTGAGCGCGGGGTTGCTGCGCGCGGCGTTTTTCTCTTCAGGCGTGAGGGGCGCGGGGCGAGTGGGCGTGACGGTGCGCTGGCCCAGCTCTTCGAGCGCCAGCATTTCATAGAAGCCGCGCGTACCGGCAATGCTCTGGTAGAGCTCCCGAGCCTGTGCGCGGCGCTCGTCGTCGCCCGCGGCGCTGAGCGCGCGCGCTTTCCAGTAGACCCAGGTCGGGTCGAGCTGGGCGGTTTCGCTCATGGCGTTGATGGCGGGCAACACCTCTTTCCACTGGCCGTTGCGCAGCGCGGCGCGCACGCGCCAGCCGAGCATGTCGTCGGACAGGTCGCTGTTCTTGGTGACGTTGCCGAAGTAGCTGCCGGCCATGGGCGAGAGCTTGCTTGCCGACTGGCGGCCGATGGTGCCCCAGAGCCAGTTGCGCTCCTCGGCGGAAAGCATGGGCCCCCATTTGCTGTCGAGCTGGGTAGCGGCCTGTTCCGGGTCGGCCATGGCAGTCTTGATGAGCGCAAGCACCACCAGCTCCTTGCGCGACTTGGCGGCCACGAAGGCGCGGCCGGTCAGGAACTTGGGTGCGCTCGCGTTGAGCTCTTCGAAGAGCGGCAGCGCATCGGGCGCCGCGATGGTCACGGCGCCGCGCGCGGCTTGCGGGCGGTTGGCTTCCATGGCCAGGCGGGCTTTCTTCCAGACGTCGTTGGTCGAGATCAGACGCGCGGCAACCATGCGGTCGGCGGCGGTAAGGCAACCGTCGTCCGCCTCTTTCTGGCTGAACCAGTTGCGGCGTACTTCGTCGGCCTGGGCCTGGGTGGCGGTGCCGGAGCGCAGGGCTTCGACCAACACCGCATAGCAGCGCACCTGCGCGTCGTCGCCCATGCGGAAGCCGGCGATTGCGGCGGAAAAGCCGTCCCAGTCGCGGCGCTGGCCCAGCAGCAGCAGCCAGTCGTTGCGAAGGCGGTCTTCCTGGTAGGTGCCGGGGTAGCGCGCGAAGAAGTCTTGCACCTCGTTCGGCGTGGCTTCCTGCAGGCGGGCCTTGAGCTCCCAATAGGCGGCCCACGGTTCGAGCGCGTGGCCGCGCGCCTGGGGCAGCAGGGCGGCAAGGCGCGCCTTGTCTCCGCGCTGGAACGCCTGCTTCATCTGGATGAGCACGTCGTCGTTGCTGTTGTTCTGTGCGGCGGCGGGCTGCTGCGAAAGCAGTGCGGCAGCTGCCAGAACGGCGGAAAAAACGAGTGCGGGTGTTGCGCCGCGCGGGCGATGGCGCATGGATGCCAAAATGCTTGGGAACTGCATCGGGGGATTATGGACAAGTCAAAGGATGCCGACACCTCGGCGACCGTGAGTTTTCTCAAGGATCAGCTGCGAAAAGCACTGATCGAGCAGCGCCTGGCCATGCCCGACCGCCTGGCCAGGGCCGACCTTCTGCAGCGGGTCATGCGAATCTGGCTGGTCGGGCGGCCCGACACCGTGATTGGCGCCTACTGGCCCATCAAGGGCGAATTCGATCCGCTGCCCGCATTGCACCGCTGGAAGGAAGACGGCGAGCTCATCGACGAACCGCAGCGCCGCCGTATCGGCCTGCCGGTGATGAACAAGGTGCACAAGACGCTGACCTTTCACGCCTGGTACCCCGGCTGCCAGATGGAAGAAGACGCCTACGGCATTCCCAAGCCCAAGGACACCGAGCTCATCGTGCCCACGCTGCTGTTCGTGCCCTGCGTGGGCTACAGCGCCGGCGGCTACCGCCTGGGCTACGGCGGCGGCTTCTACGACCGCACGCTGGCCGCGCTGGAGCCGCGCCCTTTCACGGTGGGGCTGGGCTTTACCAACGGCTTTCTCGACGAATACGAACCCGAGGCGCACGACCTGCCGCTGGACGCCATCCTCAACGACAACGGCGTCGTCTGGCCAACCTCCTGAGCGCGGTCAGTCGATGTTGTCCACGGTGTCCGGGTCGGGCACCTCGCCGATGGTCTCGCGCGTGGTGATGGCCTGCGCCTGCAGCCAGTCCCAGAAGGCCCTGATTTCCGGCCGCAGCGCATTGCGCGGCCCCGCGATCAGCCAGTAGCCCATCGGCGAATCCATGCGGTGCTGCGGCAGCACCTCGACCAGGTCGCCGTTGGCCAGGCTTTCGGCAATGAGCGAGCTGCGCGCGAGCGTTACGCCCTGGCCGGTAAGGGCGGCTTGAACCATCTGGTAGGCATAGTTGAAGTAGAGCCAGCGCTTGGGCTGCGCCCTTTCGAGTCCGTTCACCTCGAACCAGCGCCGCCACGTCAGCCATTCGAGGTGCGTGCGGTGCGCATCGCCGGCCTCGATCAGCGTAAAGCCGGCAATGTCGGCCGGTGTCTTGATGGGCGGGCTGCTCTTCAATAGCCAGGGGCTCGCCACGGGCGTCAGGGTTTCGCCAAACAGGCGCACGGCAGTGGCCGGCATGGCTTCACGCGGACCGTAGCGAAGGGCAATGTCCACATCGGCCACTTCCAGGTCTACGGCGACGTCGCTGGCGTCGATGCGGATGTCGATCTCGGGGTTGTCGCGCTGAAAAGCCTCGAGCCGCGGAATGAGCCACATCGATGCAAAAGAGGCAAAAGTGGTGAGCGACACGCTCTTGCGCCCCGCGCTCTGGCGGATCTGCCGCACGGCCGTATCGATGCGCGGCAGCGATTGCTGCACCGCCAGCAACAGCTGCGCCCCGGCGCTCGTGAGCTCCACGGCCCTCGTATGGCGCAGGAACAGCGCCACGCCCACTTCTTCTTCCAGCGACTGGATCTGGCGGCTCACCGCCGACTGGGTGAGCGCCATTTCTTCGGCGGCCGCCCGAAAGTTCAGGTGCCGCGCCACGGCTTCGAAGGCGCGCAAGTGCCCGGCAGAAATGGGGCGGGAGCGCAGATGGGTTTGGGAGTGCTGCATGGACGGGGGCGTGGAGGGCATCGGGCCATTGATGCGGATTCGGAATCAGTAGGCTACTTCGTTTTCATTGGACTGCCAACAGGCCCCGAACGATCATTCATTCCCGAACTGCGCCATTGCCTCCGTCCTGTCATCGCACTTCGGCAAAGTCCAAGGAGTTTCATCATGTCCACAGCCGTCTGCACCAACCAATCGCTCGCTTCCCTGTCGCCCGCCGCTCGCACCGCTTCCGCCGTTCCGCCGGCCGTGCGCCGTGGCGCCTGGCAAATTGCCCCCGGCGAGGCGATGAGCCTGAAGGCGCGTTCGTCCAGCGTGCTGCGGGTCAAGCAGGGCCGGGTGTGGATCACGCCCGACGCCACGGCGGCCAATCCCAGCGAAGACCTGGTGCTGGCACCGGGCGAATCGCTGAACGTGGCTGCCGGCCAGCGCATTGTCATGGAAGCGTGGGATGGCTACGGTGCCACCTACTCGTGGGACCCGGCCGCCTGAGCCGGCCAGCTCCCACGGACGGAAAGGCGGCTTCGGCCGCCTTTTTCGTTTTCAGCCGTTGATGTCGAAGCTGGACCGCAGCGCCAGGAAATGCTGGAGCGCGGCCTCGCCCTCCAGTGCATGCACCCCGGCCATGAGGTGGGGGCCCTCGCTTTCGGCCAGGCCCAGGCCAAAGCCCGTGTAGCGGCGGGCGGTCAAGGCGCCTTGGTAAACCACCCGCACATCGGTATGCCTCGTGTCCTGGTCGATGCGCTGCATCAGCGCCTTCACGGCGTCTGGCGGGCCTTCGAGGTGCTGGCAGAAGCGCATGCCGTCAAAAACAAGAAGACCGGTGATCTCGTGCTGCGCATTGCGTGCGCGGGCCTGGGTCACGATGGCGCCGACCGTGGCGGGGGGCATGTCTTGCGTGAGCACGCTGCAATAAAAAATTTCGAAAAGCTGCTTTTCTTCTGTCATGCGAACGGGGGCGGAAAACGTGCGAAGTGTATGGACCCTCGGCACACGCCGAAATGTAAAAAGACACTGGTAAAAAGCCTATAGTGACGCGTGAAATTCGAGGACCATTTACCTCCCGCCTTGCCGCCCCAGGGAGCCAATCCCTGTGACGACTGCGCGTTGCGCAAGCTCGATGCCTTCTTGCCGGCGTCAACTGAAGAGTTAAAGACCATCGAGTCGTTCCGGGTCGGCGCCCGCCGCGTGCCGGCCGGCGGCGCCATCGTCGAAGAGCACCGGCCAAGCGCCCAGCTGTTCACCCTTTATTCGGGCTGGGCGTTTCGCTACAAGACGCTGAGCGACGGGCGGCGGCAGATCCTGAGTTTTCTGCTGCCGGGCGATTTCATCGGCCTGCAGGACGAGTTTGCCGACGGCCAGACGCACGGCGTGGAGGCCGTGACGGACGCCACCCTTTGCGCGTTCTCGCGCGAACGGCTCTGGGAGCTGTTCCATGCCCAGCCCAAGCTGGGCTACGACATCACCTGGCTTGCCGCACGCGAGGAAAAGATGGTCGACGACAACCTGGTGACCGCCGGCCGCCGCAACGCGAACGAACGAGTCGCCATGCTGCTGATGCACCTGTACCGCCGGGCCGAGCGGGTCGGCATGGTGCGCGACGGCTGGGTCGAGTTTCCGTTCAACCAGCAGCACCTGGCCGATGCACTCGGACTCTCGCTGGTGCACACCAACAAGACGCTGCGCAAGCTGCAGGGCCTGGGGCTCTACAAGCTCGATGCGGGCTGGCTGCGCATTCTCGAGCCGCACGCGCTCGAGACGCTGGGCGACTATTTCGAACGCCCCATGCGGCCGACGCCCCTGATCTGACCTTGCTGTGCCTCGTGGCACAGCAGGTTCAGGGCGCGGCCGAGAGTTGCCGAAGATCGTCCTGGTAGGCCTGCAGCCGCCGCACGGCCTGCTCGCGCTGGCTAGCGCTGGTGGCGTTGTGCAGCGCCGCCAGGTTGCGGCAGCCCTCCTGCAGCAGTGCCTGTTGATGATCGCGCCACGGCCCCGGCGGCGGATCGGCAATGCGCATCACATAGGCGTGGATGGCCGCTCGCGCCTCGGGCGCCGGTGGCTTGGCCCTGTTGAAGCCGCGCAGCAGGACCAGCGCCTCTTGCTGCCGCTGGCGGCGCTCGGCGGCGGCCATGCGCGGATCGAAGACTGATTGCGCCACCTGGCGCCGGACCAGCTCGCGCTGCTCGGGCGTCAACCGGCCATAGAAATCTTCCAGGCGCTCGAGAAACTTTTCGTAGCGCTTCTCTTGCACTTTCGAGGGGCTGCGGTCGAGCCACTCCTTGCGGTATTCGGCGTTGTTCTTTGCGTACTTGCGCTCCAGCTGCTGCAACTGCGGCTCGGACAGGCTCAGCGCCAGTTCGGTGCCGGCGGGTTCCGCGTGCTCGGCCACCGCCAGCAGGCGTTCGCGGATCTGGTCCGCCATGCGGCAGGCCTGGGCCGCGGTCACGTCGCGCGGCGCCAGGGCCTGCGCTTCCTGCAAGACGCCGAGCACCCGAGGCAGCTCGTTCTGACGGTGCCAGCTCAGCAGTTGCGCGAGTTCGTCGCGCACCTTCGGCGTTTGCGAGCCGTCGAAATCAACGTAGGCGTCTAGCCACCAATAGCTCAGCTCGGGCAGGTTGTTGTAGGCCAGCTTGATCGTGCTGCAGGCGCCCAGCGCGGCGGCCGCGAGCAGCACGCCGATAATTCGCGCCAACTTGGCGCAACGCATTCGGGTAGAAAGAAGCATGAATCAGATTTCGCAAGACAACCAGGGACCGGTCGACGTGGTCATCATGGCGGCCGGCAAAGGCACGCGCATGAAGAGCAGGCTGCCCAAAGTGTTGCATCGTTTGGCCGGGCGTGCACTGCTCGCGCATGTGACCGACACCGCGGCGCGCATTGGCGCCCGCCATGTGGTCGTGGTGACCGGGCACGGCGCGGCCGAGGTCGAGGCCGCCATGACTTCCGGCAACACGGGCGGCGCCGGCCTGCAGTTTGCGCGGCAGGAGCCGCAGCTGGGCACCGGCCACGCGGTGCAGCAGGCGGTTCCGCTCCTGCCCGAGGACGGCACGGTGCTGGTGCTTTCGGGCGACGTGCCGCTCATCGGCGAGGAAACGCTGCGCGCGCTGATTGCCGCGAGCGCCGGCCAGCGGCTCGCGCTGCTGACCATCGAATTCGACGACCCGACGGGCTACGGGCGCATCGTCCGCGCCACCGAGGAGGAGGGCGGCGGAGTCACGGCCATCGTCGAGCACAAGGACGCGACCGAGGCGCAGCGCGAAATCCGCGAAATCTACAGCGGCGTGATGGCCGTGCCCGCCCGCCTGCTCAAGGGCTGGCTGGCGCGGCTGGACAACCGCAATGCCCAGGGCGAGTACTACCTCGTCGACATCGTCAAGCTGGCCGCGTCCGACGGTGTGCCGGTGGTCGCGCAATCCACGACCGACGCGCTCCAGGTGGCGGGCATCAACAGCCCCGCGCAGCTGGCGGCCCTCGAGCGTGCCTGGCAGCTGCGGCAGGCCGAAGCGCTCATGGCACAGGGCGTGCGGCTTGCCGATCCGGCGCGCTTCGACCTGCGCGGCACGCTGTCTTGCGAGGCCGATGTCGAGATCGACATCAACTGCGTGTTCGAAGGCTCGGTGTTCCTGGGCGAGGGCGTGCGCATCGGTGCCAACTGCGTGATTGCCAATGCGCGCATCGAGGCGGGCGCGGTGATCCATCCCTTTACCCACATCGAAGGCGAAAAGGCGGGCGTGACGGTCGGCGAACGGTCGCTCGTCGGCCCCTTTGCCCGGCTGCGGCCGGGTGCGCAGCTGGGCGCCGAAGTGCACATCGGCAACTTCGTCGAGGTCAAGAACTCGACCCTGGCCGAGGGTGCCAAGGCCAACCACCTGGCCTATCTTGGCGACGCCACCGTGGGCCGGCGCGTCAACTACGGCGCGGGCAGCATTACCGCCAACTACGACGGCGCCAACAAGCACCGCACCGTCATCGAGGACGACGTGCACGTGGGCAGCAATTGCGTGCTGGTGGCTCCGGTCACCATTGGCGCGGGCGGCACCATCGGGGGCGGCTCCACCGTGAACAAATCGACCGAGCCGGGAGCCCTTACGGTGGCGCGGAGCAAGCCGGTGAGCTTTCCCAACTGGAAGCGTCCGCAGAAGAAGCCCAAGGCCTGAGAAGACGAGGGCTTCAGCCCAGCGGCAGCCGGGGCTCGAACTTCGCGCGTTTCAGGCTGAAGAAGGCCTTGACGTTGCGAACGTTCGCGTCCGCGTTGAAAAGCCGCTGCGCGAGTGCGCCGTAGCCGGGCATGTCGCGGGCGGCCACCACCAGCACGAAGTCCGGGCCCGGCGAAACGCGCCAGCACTGCTGCACGGCGTCGTCGGCGATCACGCGCGCTTCGAAGGCGTCGAGCGCTGCCGCGTCTTGCCGGTCCAGCGAGATTTCGACCACGGCCTGCAGGCCGTGGCCCAGCGCCGCTGCCAGGCGGTCTGGCGAGAGCAGCGCGACTTGCCGCTCGATGAGACCCTCTTGCCGCAGGCGTTGAACGCGCCGCAGGCAGGTCGGCGGCGAAATGCCTGCGCCTTCGGCCAGCCGCTGATTGGTCTGCGATGCGTCGCGCTGGAGCGCGTCGAGCAAGCGGAGGTCTATTGCATCCAGCGAGATTGATTCCATATATTGGTGAATTATGGAAGAAAAATTCGAATCAGTGGGGATGTGAAATTAATGCTCAAATTTCAATGTAATTTTGAATGCAAATTTTCCCGTTCGATATCTACTATCGGGTCTCCTATTCATTCAAAGGCAGTTCACCATGTGCGGCATCGTCGGCGCAGCGTCCCATCGCAACATCGTTCCGGTCTTGGTCCAGGGGCTTCAAAGGCTCGAATACCGCGGTTATGACTCCTGCGGCGTGGCGGTTCATGCGGGGGGCCTCACGCGTGCGCGCACCACATCGCGCGTGGCGGACCTCGTCACGCAGGTGCGCGAAGACCATGTCGAAGGCCTGACCGGCATTGCCCACACCCGCTGGGCCACGCACGGCGCACCGGCGGTGCACAACGCGCACCCGCACTTCAGCCATGGCCCCGGCGCCGATGCGCAAGGCGCGCGCCCCGGCCGCATCGCGCTCGTGCACAACGGCATCATCGAAAACCACGAAGCCCTGCGCGCCGCGCTCGAAGCCAAGGGCTACCTGTTCGAGAGCCAGACCGATACCGAGGTGGTGGCCCACTTGGTCGACAGCCTGTATGACGGCGACCTGTTCGAAGCCGTGAAAGCCGCGGTGCTGCAGCTGCACGGCGCCTACGCCATTGCCGTGATCTGCCGCGACGAGCCGCAGCGCGTGGTCGGCGCCCGCGCGGGCTCGCCGCTCATTCTTGGCGTGGGCAAGGAAGGCGGCGAAAACTTTCTTGCAAGCGATGCCATGGCCCTGGCCGGCGTCACCGACCAGATCGTCTATCTCGAAGAAGGCGACGTGGTCGATGTGCAGCCCGGCAAATACTGGATCGTCGACCGCAGCCACAAGCCCGTGCAGCGGCAGGTGCGCACCGTGCAGGCCCACAGTGGCGCGGCCGAGCTCGGCCCCTACCGCCACTACATGCAGAAAGAAATCTTCGAGCAGCCGCGCGCCATTGGCGACACCCTCGAAGGCGTGGCCGGCATCGTGCCCGAGCTGTTCGACGGCATCGGACAGGACGGTGCCACCGGCGCCAGCGCGCACCGCGTGTTCAAGGACATCGACAAGATCCTCATCCTTGCGTGCGGTACCAGCTACTACAGCGGCTGCACCGCCAAGTACTGGCTCGAGGGCATTGCCAAGATATCGACGCAGGTCGAAATTGCGAGCGAATACCGCTACCGCGACTCGGTGCCCGACCCCAAGACGCTCGTCGTCACCATCAGCCAGTCGGGCGAAACCGCCGACACGCTCGCCGCGCTCAAGCATGCGCGATCGCTCGGCATGGAGCAGACGCTCACCATCTGCAACGTGGCCACCAGCGCCATGGTGCGCGAATGCAAGCTCGCCTACATCACGCGCGCCGGGGTCGAAATTGGCGTGGCCTCGACCAAGGCCTTCACCACGCAGCTGGCCGGGCTTTTCCTGCTGACGCTCGCCATTGCGCAGAGCAAGGGCCGCCTCACCGAAGCCGACGAGGCGCGCTACCTGAAGGAAATGCGCCACCTGCCCGTCGCGCTGCAGTCGGTGCTCGCGCTCGAGCCGCAGATCATCGGCTGGGCCGAAGACTTCGCACGCAAGGACAACGCGCTCTTCCTCGGCCGCGGTCTGCACTATCCGATTGCGCTCGAAGGCGCGCTCAAGCTCAAGGAAGTGACCTACATCCACGCCGAGGCCTATGCCGCCGGCGAGCTCAAGCACGGCCCGCTCGCACTGGTCACCAGCGAAATGCCCGTGGTGGCCGTGGCGCCGAACGACGCCCTGCTCGAAAAGCTCAAGAGCAACCTGCAGGAAGTGCGCGCGCGCGGCGGCGTGCTCTACGTGCTGGCCGACGGCGACACCAGGATCAAGGGCAGCGAAGGCCTGCACGTCATTCGCATGCCCGAGCACTACGGCGCGCTGTCGCCGTTGCTCCACGTGGTGCCGCTGCAGCTGCTCGCGTACCACACGGCCTGCGCGCGAGGGACCGATGTGGACAAGCCGCGCAATCTTGCGAAGAGCGTGACTGTGGAGTGATTGCGCGGCTCTAAAGCGGCGAGATCCTGGCGCTCTTCATCATCTGCCCTGTCAGCTCGACTTCATGCCGGATAACCTGCAGATAACCCTCGGGTGTCGTAGGCGAAACCTGGCTGCCCAGTTCGGTCAACGACGCGATCACCTGGGGGTCTTTGAGCATCTGGCTGAAGACCTCGTAGACACGCGCCGCAATAGGGTCGGGCGTGCCCGCGGGCAGCGAGAGTCCGCCCCATGACGTCAGCTCCACGCCCTGCAGGCCTTGCTCGGCCAGCGTGGGCACGTCGGGCAGGCTGGCATTGCGCCGGGTGCCGGCAACGCCCAGGGCCTTGAGCTTGCCGGCCTTCACCTGCGGGAAGGCCACCGCAAAGATGGGCATGCCAAAGCTCACCTGCCCGCCCAGCACCGCGTTGACCAGTTCCGACGCGCCCTTGTACGGCACATGCGTGGCGCTGACGCCGGCGGCGTTCAGGAACAGCTCCACGCCAAGGTGCGAGGGCGTGCCCACGCCGCCGGAGGCGTAGTCGAGCTTGCCGGGGGCGGCACGCGCCTTGGCGACCAAGTCCTGCAGCGTCTCGATGCCCGATGCCGGGTTGACCACCAGCAGCACGTCCGACGTGGTGAGCCGCATGACATGGCGGAAGTCCTTCATCACGTCGTAGCCGGGGCTGCGGTACATCAGCACGTTGGCCGCCATGGGCGCGGCGGAGTAGATCCAGGTGTACCCGTCGGGGGCGGCACGGGCCACCTGGCGCGCGCCAATGTTGCCGGCGGCGCCGCCCTTGTTTTCGATGATGACCGGCTGGCCAAGCAAGCGGCTGGCCGCCTCAGCAAGGATGCGCGCGCCGGTGTCGGGGCCGGTGCCGGCCAGGTAGGGCACCACCCACTTGATGGGGCGGCTGGGCCATGGGTCGGCGGCCTTTGCGATGCTTGCGAGCGGCAGCAGGGGCGATGCAGCCAGTGCGCGGCAGAGCGCGCGGCGTGATTGGTCGATGCGATCGGCAGGTTCGTTGTTCAATTTCGCTTGTCTCCGGATCATTCTGTTTTGCGATTGGTGCGGGCCGGCCTACGGCGCCTCGCCGAGCAGCTCGCGCGCGATGATGTTCTTCTGTATCTCGCTGGTGCCGGTGAGCACGCGGTACATGCGCAGCATGCGAAACAGGAACTCCACCCGCCGGCCCTGCACGATGCCTTCCCCGCCATGGATCTGCACCGCCGCGTCGGCAATGCGAAAGGCCGCTTCCGAGCAGAAGAGCTTCGCCATCGACGCATCGGCCCGCGCGTCGCCGCCTGCGTCGAGCTGGCGCGCGGTCGAGATCATCAGCGCGCGCGCCGCCGCCAGTTGCGTGGCCATGTCGGCCAGCGAATGCTGGATGGCCTGGAACTGCGCGATGGGCCGGCCGAACTGGCGGCGCGTGCGCGCGTAGTCACGGGCGTCCTTCAGGGCCACCGTGGCCAGGCCCACCATGCCGGGGCAATGCAGCAGCCGGTTCACGGTAATACGGCCCAGCGCCAGTGCCAATCCGCGGCCCGGCTCGCCAATGAGGTTGGCAGCGGGCACACGGCAATCGGTCAGCAGGATGTCGCCGGTGGTCGACTGCCCGGCCATGGTCTTGTAGCCGGCCTTCACCTCCACGCCGTCCTGCCGCAGGTCGACGAAGAAGGCCGAGATCTCGCGCCGTTCGGGGCTGTCCGACGTGGACGCCATCAGCACCGCGTAGTCCGCGAAGGGCGAGCCCGAGATGAAGCGCTTGCGCCCGTTGATGACGTAGGTGTCGCCCTCCAGGCGTGCCTGCGTCTGCAGCGCGCCGGGGTCCGAGCCGGCCTCGGCCTCGGTGAGCGCGAAGCAGATGGCCTTTTCAGCCTGTGCCACCGGCACGATGAAATTGGCAAGCTGCATCGGCGTGGCGTAGCGCGCCAGCGCACCCACGCGCGGCGGGCCGCTGAGTTCGCCGAACACATGCGGTGCCAGGGGAGAGCCGCTCGCGTAGATCGATTCCTTGATCAGCACGTGGTCGAGCAGCGAGAGCCCGAGGCCGCCCATCTTCGTGGGCAGCGTCATGCCGTAGAAGCCCAGTTCATGCGAGCGGCGCCACACGCGCTGCAACGTCGCCTTGCCGGCGCCGTGCTCATGGTCGATGCCTTCCTCTCGCACCAGTGCGGCCAACTCGCCGTTGATGAAATCACCGATGCGCACAATCAGTTCGGCCGCCTGTTCCGAACCTTCGAAAGGCCCGTCGAACAGCGGGGAGCGCACGCTGGAAGCAGCGGTGGCTGCACTTGTGGGCCCGGATTCAATGGCTTGCGTTGTCATGGTTGCGCGGCTCCTTAGTTCACGCGGCGATCGTGGCCCGCCCAGTACGGCTGCTGGATGACCTTGCGCGCGATTTTTCCGTTGGCGTTCTTCTGCAGCGCCTCGACAAACTCGATGCGGCGCGGCCGCTTGAAGCCCGCCAGCCGTTCGGCGCAGAAGGCATCGAGCGCCGCAGCATCCGCAGCCGCTCCGGCCTTCAGCACGATGTGCGCGGCCACGGCCTCGCCCCACTTGTCGTCGGGCACGCTGAACACGCACGCTTCATCGACCGCTGCGTGCTGGTACAGCACCGCCTCCACCTCCGACGGGTACACGTTGAAGCCTCCGCTGATCACCATGTCCTTCTTGCGGTCGACAATGTAGATATAGCCGTCGTCGTCCGCGCGTGCCAGGTCGCCTGTGTGGTAGCGGCCGTTCTTCAGCACTTCGGCCGTGAGCTCGGGTGCACGCCAGTAGCCCGCAAAGACATCGGCGCCGCCCACCACGATCTCGCCGATCTCGCCGGTGGCCACGGGCTGGCCTTCGTCGTCCACGATGTCCACCTGCGACTCGAGAAACGGCCGTCCGCACGACGCCAGCCGTTCGGGCATGGCGGCCCTCGCGAACAGGTGGTCTTCAACGCTCAGGCCGCACACGCCCGAGGTCGTTTCCCCTGCGCCATAGCCTTGCGAGAGCACCGGGCCGAACACGTCCATGGCCTGCATGATGCGGGCCGGCGCCATCGGCGCGGCGCCGTAGCCCAGGCGCCGCAGGTCGGGCAATGGGCGGTAGCGGCCCTGCACCTCGGCCAGCAGCATGTTGATCATGGTCGGCACCATGAAGGTGTGGGTCACGCGTTCGCGATTCATCTCCGCAATGAAGCGGCCGGGATCGAAGCCGCTGAAAAGCCGGATCGTGGCGCCGCTGCACAGCGCCGGCACCAGTTGCATGCCCGATGCATGCGTGATCGGCCCCACCAGCCCCAGCAGGTCGCCGGGCTGCAGACTGTCGGCGCGCATCAAAAACTTGCGCAGTTGCGCGAGCCGGTTGCCGAAGGTCTGCATTGCGGCCTTGAGCACGCCGCTGGAGCCCGAGGTGTAGTGCAGCACCGCAAGCTCGTCGGCGCTCACCCGCGCTGGGGTGAACCGGTCGCTGGCGCGAGAGAGCACGCCTTCGTATGAAGCGGGAGAGCCCTCCGCGGCATCGAGCAGCAGCAGGCGCGGCGCGCCCTTGAGCTGCGGCAGAAAGCTCTCGGCGCGTTCAGCGGTGGTGACGATCAGCGTCGCCTCGCTGTTCGCGATGACCTCGGCCACCTCGACTGGCGCCAGCCGGGCGTTGATGGGCGCCTTCACCAGCGCGGCCTTGTAGCACGCCAGTTCGAGCTCGACGATTTCGATGCAGTTCGGCAGGTACACGCCCACGCGGTCGCCGCGCTGCAAGCCCAGGCCGCACAGCGCGTTGGCCAGGCGGTTGGAGCGCTGATCGAGTTCCTGGTAGGTGACCGAGCGCTGCGCGCTGGTAACGGCAAGCCGCTTCGCGTGAATGCGTGCGGCACGGGACGTGAGCTCGCCGACGTTGGCGACCCCGGGGGCTGTGGTTTGCAAGTTGTCTCCTGGCTGTATGTCCGCGCCACGGCACGGGATGGAGACGACTTTGGCAGCGGAAGGTGCGCAACAACAAATACCGATTGCTGATGCGCGGCCATCAAAAGCGTTGATGGCCCCGCCGGACCGGAACGCCCGGCGCTATGGCCTGGCCGGCGCTGCCGGCGCCGACTTTTCTCCCAGCAGGAACTCGGCCTCCCAGCGGCCCGATGCGATCATGCGGCGGGTCTCTTCGACCAGCACGGTCATCACCGCCCGGGTCGCGGGGTCGGGCTCGCGCGCCGATGGGGTCGCAAGAAAGTAGGAGCGCGTCAGGTCGGGCTGCACCACGCGCGCCACCAGCCACTGCCTGCCGCCCGCTGGCGCATCGCCCAGCGCGCAGGCGGGCGAAAAGGTGAAGCCCGCGCCCGCCAGGTAGAGCGAACGGATCACGCGGGCGGAATCGTGCTCGTGTGCAATGTTGAGCTCCAGGCCCAGGTCCGATGCGGCGCGCTCGACCTGCGCGCGAATGCTGAAGCGGCGCGATTGCAGCACCAACGGCAGGCCGGCCGCCCGGGCGAAGGGCATCTCGAGCCGGGGCACCGCAGCCGCCTTGCGCTTCTTCGATGCACCGGCGGCGGGCTGCACGGTCATGGCTGCAACCTCGCCGTCGGCGTCGTGGCCGCAGACGAACATCGCCTCTCGCGCAAGCGGTTGCACGTCGAGCCCGTTCACTTCGTCGCTGTCCACCAGAATGCCGATGTCCGCGCGACGCTCGACCATGGCCTTGCGCACCATCAGGCTCAGGTCGTCGATGACGAACACGCGAATGCGTGGATGCGTTTGCTTGAGCCGCGCCAGCACCGGCCCGAGCAGCAGCGAGGCGAGCAGGAACGGTACCGCCACCGTGACCGAGCCTTCGGGCCCATCGGGCGTGCGCTGCAGGCGCTCGCGCATTGCGCTGGCGTCGGACAGCAGCTTGCGCGCGTCGTGATACAGCTGCAGCCCTGCCGCCGTGGGCGTGACGCCGACGTGCGAACGCTCGAAGAGCTGCGTGCCAAGCTCTTCCTCAAGCTTCTTGATCTGAGCGGTGAGCGCGGGTTGCGCCACGTACAGCGCACCCGCCGCGCGCGAAAGACTGCCGGCTTCCAGCACGGCGATGAAGTAGCGCAGCGATCGGAGTTCCATAGGCACTGGATTCTGGACCCGCGCCGTCCATGGATCGCGCGTTCGTCAGAAGGCGCTCTTGACGACGCCGCCGTCGACGCGAAGCGCCGCACCCGTCGTCGCCGAGGCGAGCGGACTTGCCACGTAGGCCACGAGCGAGGCCACCTCCTGCGGCGAGGCGAAGCGCTTGATGAGCGAGGTCGGGCGAACGTGGTCGAAGAACTCTGCCTCTACCTGCTCGAAGCTCTTGTCGCTCGAGCGTGCCATGCCTTCCACGAAGTCGCCGACGCCGCGCGATCTGGTTGGACCCGGAAGCACGCTGTTCACGGTGATGTTCGTTCCGGCGAGCGATTCGGCAAGGCCGCGCGACACCGCCAGTTGCGCGGTCTTCGTCGTGCCGTAGTGGATCATCTCGGTCGGTATCTGCACGGCGCTCTCACTCGAGATGAAGATGATCCTTCCCCAATTGGCGCGCTTCATTTCCGGCAGTACCAGCCGTGCGAGGCGAACGCCGCTCAGCACGTTGACGTCGAAGAAGCGCTGCCAGTCTTCATCGGGAATATCTTCGAAAGCCTTCGCCTCGAAGATGCCCAGGTTGTTCACCAGGATGCCGATGCCGGGATGACGACGCACGGCTTCCTCGGCGGCATCTGCCCGGCTCAGGTCGCCGGCATAGCCGAGCACCGTGCCTTGCGTTTCCGAACGGATGCGCTCCGCCGCCTCGTCGACCGCTGCCTGCGATCTGCCGTTCACGATCACGCTTGCGCCCTCCTGGGCCAGCGTGCGCGCAATTGCGTAGCCGATGCCGGCGGTGCTTCCGCTCACCAGCGCGAGCTTTCCGTGTAGTTGCAGGTCCATGTGGGTTCTCCTGGGTTGGTTCAGCGTTCATGTTCGCCGAGTTCTGTTGTTCGTGCCACCCGCGGGCAGCGAGTTCGGGGCAGTTCCCCGTCAGCCGAGGAAGTTGACCAATGCCGGAATGACCTGCTCCGGTGCCTCTTCCATCAACCAGTGCCCGGAGCCTTTGACGATGACGCCCTGCACATTGGTTGCGACCATCTTTCCCTGCTCGATCAGAAAGGTTCCGCCGGCCTTTTCACCGGAGAGCACCAGCATCGGCATGGGCAGTGGCGTCTTGCCCAGTTCGGCGAACTCGGCCGCATCCTGCTCGAAGGCCTTGAAATATTCAAACCCTGCACGCATGCCGCCGGGTTGCGCATAGGCCCTGGCGTAGAACTGGCGGTCGGCTTCGGGCACCGAGTGCTTGGGGTCGGCCGCAAAGTCGTTCCAGAAGTGCTCGAAATAGATGCGCTCGCGTCCTTTTACAAGCGCCAGCGGCGTTGCACCGTGGAAATGAAAATGCCACAGGTCGCGCAGGAGCCACACGTTCTGCCATTCGCCGATCCCGGGGAGGAAGGCGTCCATGAGCACCACCTTGTCGGTCTCCGAAGGAAACTGGGCGGCATACGCGTAGGCCACCATCAGGCCGATGTCGTGCCCGACGATGCTGACGCTGCGAATGCCGAGCGAGCGCACAAGCTCGTGGATGTCCACAGCCATGTTCTTCTTGCCATAGCCCGTCTCGGGCTTCGAGGAATTGCCGGCCCCCCGAAGATCGGGCACGACCACCGTGTGCGTCCTTGCCAGGAGCGGCATCAGCGGGTTCCACATGTGCCCGGTCTCGGCGTAGCCATGCAGCAGCACCACAACCGGCCCGCTGCCCCCTATGCGGTAGTGGATGCGGGTGCCGTTCACTTCGGCGCTGCCCGAACGGAAGCCGGGCACCGCGTCGGCGGCGGGTGCCGCGTGTGCGGCGCCGCCCAACGTCAGGGCGGCGCCGACGGCGACTGCGCCGGCAAGCAAGTCGCGGCGGTTGGGAGCAGAGGGCGTGGCGGGGTTGAAACGGGTTGCGGTCATGGCGAACTTCCTTCTCTGTTGGTTTCTGGGATGCAGTGAATTTATGGTTCAGCTTCACTTCCAGAAAGAGCCCAAAAGTGGTTTACTCATTCAGCTTTCATGAATGATTGGAATTGCCGCTCATGGACCGGTTGCGTGCGTACGAGGTATTCGTCACCGTGGTGGCGCGGGGCAGTTTCACCAAGGCGGCCGACGCGCTGGACACCTCGCCGGCCAACGTGACGCGCTACATCAACGAGCTGGAGGCGCATCTGCGCACGCGGCTCATCAACCGCACGTCGCGCCGCCTGTCGCTCACCGAAGGCGGTGAAGCGCTTTTCGACCGGGCGAAATCGATTCTTGAAGAAGTGGCGGAGACCGAGGCCCTGGCCACCACCGCGTCATTGCAGCCTCGGGGGCGCCTGCGCATCAACGCGCCGTTGAGCTTTGGCAGCCTCGTGCTGGCGCCGTTGTGGCCGAAGTTCATTGCAAAGTACCCGGACGTCGAGCTCGACATCGCGCTCATCGACCGCGTGGTCGACATCGTCGAAGAGGGCTACGACCTGGCCATCCGCATCTCGCGCACCACATCGGGCAGCCATATCGCACGCCGCCTGGGCCGCTCGCCGAACCTGGTCTGCGCCTCGCCCGCCTACCTTGCGGCCCACGGCATGCCCCAGGTGCCGGCAGACCTTGCCAGGCACCTTTGCCTGGGCTACACGTACGGTGCGACATCCGACGAGTGGCAGTTTGCCGGCCCCGGCGGAACCCTGGAGTCCGTGCGGGTGCGGTGGGCCTTGCGCGCCAACAATGGCGAGACCGCCCGCGCCGCGGCGATTGCCGGTGCCGGCGTCATCTGGCAGCCGAGCTTCGTGATTGGCAAAGATGTGCAGGCCGGCCGGCTAGTGGAGGTCATGCCCGGTTATCACATGCCGCCTGTCGACATCCTGGCGATTTATGCGAGCCGTCGGCATCTCAGCGCGAAGGTGCGGCTGATGGTCGACTTTCTGGTCGATGCTCTACAAGAGTGATGGCACGTGCGCGGCACATAGCCGCAGTGCCCTGTCGGCGATCACTGGCGCGGAGATTTTCCTACCGCAAGGGTCGCTTTTTCCCTGCGCCCGCCGAGGTGGCGCTGGCTACGGTGGCTGCATACCCACCACCAAGGAAAAGTCACATGAAAAGCATCATCCTTTGGCTATGCGGCGTGCCCATTGGCGTCATCATCCTGTTGAAGGTATTCGGGGTCTTTTGAGAGCTCGATCGGCCGACTCGACACTTCTCGCGTAGCCGGGGGCGGCTCGCACGCTGGATCGAGCAAGCTCTGCGAATGAGCTCCGGTTGTGCCGGAGCTCATTCGCCTCCGGGCTCATTCCGGCTGGATGCCCGCCTCCTTGACCACCTTGCCCCACTTGGCCAGGTCAGCCTTGATCACCGCGGCGTATTCCTGCGGTGTTCCGCCCTGGATCTCTATGCCGGCAGCTTGCAGCTTGGTTCGAACATCGGGCAGCTTCAGCGCTGCGTTGATTTCGGCATTGAGCTTTTCGACGATCGCCTTGGGCGTGCCCGCGGGCGCCAGGAACCCGCCGTTCGTGTTGGCGTCGTAGCCCTTGAATCCCTGTTCGTCCGCGGTCGGCACGTCGGGCAGCGACTGCGTCCGCTTGCGCGTCGATACGGCCACCGCGCGCACATTGCCGGCCTTCACTTGCGGCTGGATGGCGCTGATGGTGTCGATGAAGAGCGCGGTGCGTCCGGCCAGCAGGTCCGGATGCGCAGCGGAGGAGCCCTTGTAGGGGACCAGCAGCATCGGTGAGCCGCTTGCCATGCGGAACATTTCGGCCGCCATCTCTTGCGCGCTGCCGCGGCCGGAAGTGGCGACCTTGGCCTCGTCCGGATGGGCCTTCATCCATGCCACGAGCTCGGGCAGCGTCTTGGCGGGAAGCTGCGGGTAAATGGCGAACACCAGCGGAACCTCGTGCGTGTAGACGATCGGCTCGAAGCTTTTCTCAGGGTCCCAGCCGAGGTTCTTGAACAGGAACTTGTTCGTGTTGTGGCTGCCGCCCACGATGCCGATGGTGTAGCCGTCGGGCGCCGATTTGGCGAGCGCGTCGGTGCCGAGGTTGTTGGATGCGCCGGGCCGGTTGTCGACGATCACCGGCTGCCCCATCGACACCGCGAGCTTGTCGCCGACCACGCGGGCAATGGTGTCGATGGCGCCGCCGGGCGGGGCGGGCACGATGATCTTGATGGCGCGGGCCGGGTAGGCGGCCTGTGCCAATGCCACGGCGGGCACGGCGGCCAGCGATGCCGAGACGGCAAGGATCTTGAACAGGGAAGCGAGCTGCATGAATGTCTCCTTATCGGGGGGGCTCTTGTTGTGAAAGGCGGCTCGCGCGTTCACTCGATGGTGATCTTGCGGCTGCGGATGATCTGGGCGTAGCGGCTTCTGTCGTCGCCGATGAGCCTGGCGAACTCCTGCGGCGTGGTGGCACGCGGCACGCCGCCCAGGCCGATGAAACGTGCCTTGACCGATTCGTCCGCGAGCACGGCGCGCACATCGGCCGCAACGCGGTCGACCACGTCCTGTGGCGTGCCCGCTGGGGCCAGCAGCCCGATCCAGGAGATCGCGTTGAAGCCCGGCGCTGCGCCTTCGGCCAGTGTGGGAACGTCGGGGAACGCGGGCACGCGCTTGTCGCCGGTCACGGCCAGTGCACGCAGCTTGCCCGCCTTGATGTGGCCGGAGGCCTCCAGCACGGTCATGAACGACAGCTGCACATGGCCTGCGAGCAGGTCGGCAATGGCCGGGCCGCCGCCGCGGTAGGGCACATGCAGGATGAAGGAGCCCGTCTGGTCCTTGAACATCTCGGCGGCCAGGTGCGGTGCGCCCCCGGCGCCCGAGCTGCTGTAGCTCATCTGGCCCGGTTTCGACTTGGCCAGCGCCACGAACTCGGCCGCGGTCTTCGCAGGCACCGACGGATGCACCATCATCGCGAGCGGCAGCTCGGCCACCAGGGACACCGGCGCAAAGGCCTTGTCGGCGTCGTAGGGCAGCTTGGCATACAGCAGAGGATTGATCGCCTGCGTGCCGATGTTGCCCAGGAGCAGCGTGTAGCCGTCCGGCTTGGCCTTGGCGACGTAGTCGGCGCCGATCTGCCCGGCGGCGCCGCCCCTGTTCTCGACAATGACGGGCTGGTTCCAGCGCCGGCCCAACTGCTCGGCGATGACTCGGCCGCCGGTGTCCGTGCCGCCGCCCGGCGGGAACGGAACCACGAGCGTCACGGGGCGGGAAGGGAAGGTCTGCGCAAAGCCGGGCAGGTGCATCGCGCAGAGCGCGAGGGCGAAGGGGAGGGCGAGGGGGATCGCAAGGCGTCGAGTGAACAAGGGTGTGTCTCCTTCATTTGTTTTGAATGCGGTCGCTTTGCCGCGAGTGCAAGTGCTCAGGTGCTCAGGCGCTCAGGTGGTCAGGCTCATGGCCGGGCGCTCGCCCGAGAGGGCCTGGGCGATGCTCGCCAGCACCATCTCGCCCATGGCGGTGCGGGTCTCCCACGTGGCGCTTGCGCGGTGCGCCTGCAGCGTGGTGCGGCCGGACTGGCGCAGCGCCTGCGGCACGCGTGGTTCGTCGACGAAGACGTCAAGGCCCGCACCCGCGATGCGGCCCTCGGCCAGGGCCTGCGTCAGGTCGGCTTCGTTGACGAGGCGGCCGCGAGCCACATTCACCAGGAAGCCGCGCGGCCCCAGCGCCTCGAGCACGGCCGCATCGACAATGCCTTCGGCACTGTCCGCAGCCGCGCACAGCACCAGCGCGTCGGATTCGCGGGCCAGGTCCAACAGGTCCGGCACAAAACGGTGCACGACATCGTCCATTGCGCGCAGGTCGGTGTAGGCAATGGCGCAACCGAAGGCAGCCGCCCGTACGGCCACGGCGCGGCCCACGCGGCCCATCCCGACGATGCCGACGCGCATGCCGCTGAAGCGCCGCGCGAGCGGAATGGCGCTGGGCTGGGGATGAAGCTCCCACAGGCCGTCGCGCACAAAACGGTCGCCCGCGCACAGGTTCCGGCACGCCGCAATGAGCAGCCCGATGGCCAGGTCGGCCACGTCTTGCGTGAGCGCGCCCAGCGTGGCCGTGACGGGCAGCGCGCGTTCGCGGCAGTACGCCAGGTCGACCGCGTCGGTGCCGACGCCGTTGATGGCCACCACCTTCAGGCTTGGCAGCTGCTCCAGCAGGGCCCGCGAGATGCCTGTGTGCCCGCCGGTGATCACCGCATCGATCGATGCGCCATGTTGACGCAGCCAGCCCTGGGGGTCTGGCAGTTCGAAGTGCTTGTGCACGGCATAGAGCGACGCGAGCTTGTCGTTGATCGCGGGAATGAGGATCGGATTGAGCTGGAGGACTTGGGGTTTCATTTCGCTGTTCGTTTCACGTCGGCCGGAAGGGCCAGGCGTCGGACGCATGCTATTAATGGATTGACATATGAGTCAATATTGATACATATAATCAATATAAATTGACTCGGAGCGGCACCGCGATGGCTTCCTGGATTTCGATGAACGAGGCGTGCAACCGCCTGGGCGTGCAGGCCCAGACGCTCTACGCGTACGTGAGCCGCGGCAAGCTGGAAGTCATGCCCGACCCCGCCGATACGCGGCGCCGGCTCTACCGCGCCGAAGACGTGGCTGCGTTGGCCAAGCGCAAGCAGGCCGGGCGCAAGCACGAGACGCTGGCCGCCAACACGCTGTTCGGCTCGGAGCCGAGCATTCCGACGGCGCTTTGTTCGTTCTCCCGCGGGCGGCCGTACTACAGGGGGCGCGATGCCGTGGCGCTGGCCCGCACGGCCACGCTCGAAGATGCGGCCCAGCTGTTGTGGGACGCCGGGCGCGCGGTCGATTTCTCGTGCCCGGCGCCGGTGCGCGCCGGAAAGCCGGGCCGCGACGCAGCCTTTACGGCGCTGGCAGGCCTGGCGGCCGCAGGCCATTCCACCGGGGGGCGCCTCACGCGGGTGCTGCATGCCGAGGCGCAAGGCCTCGTGGGCCGGCTGGCCCATGCGTTCGGCGCCACTTCAGGCGCCGAACCGCTGCATCTGCGCTTTGCGAAAGGCTGGAAGCAGCCGGCCAAGGTGGCCGAATTGCTGAGAACCGCGCTGGTGCTGCTCGCCGACCACGAGCTCACCAGCTCGGCGTTTGCCGCGCGCATTGCCGCTTCGACCGGCGCATCATTGCCCGCATGCCTGCTGGCGGGATTGACCACGCTCTCCGGCCCCTTGCATGGCGATGCCTCGGGGCGCGTGCGGGCGCTGTTCAGCGAGGTGGAGCGGCTGGGGGAAGACCATGTGCTGGCGCACTACCTGGCGAACGGCCTGTCCCCCGCCGGGTTCGGCCACCATCTCTATCCCGACGGCGATCCGCGCGCGGCCGCGTTGCTGGCCCTGTTCGATCCGCCGAAGGTCATCGCGCGCTTTATCGACAAGGTGACCAAGCTGACCGGGCTGCAGCCCAACATCGACGTGGCGCTGGCCGCGCTTGCGGCGCACCATCGGCTGCCGGCCGATGCGGCCTTCGGCCTGTTCGCAACGGCGCGCAGCGTGGGGCTGCTGGCGCACAGCCTCGAGCAGCTGGGCGTGGCGCAAGTCATTCGCCCGCGTGGGCGCTATGTAGGGCCTATGCCCGAACCGTATGAGTGTGCCTAGTGGAGCAGCCGGAGACAGACTGCGTCGAACAAGGGCCCCAAGCGCCAAGGCCGTGACCGGCTACAGTCGGCCAGGATCGGTCGTTTGCGGCGCATGCCAATCTAGAAGCCTTCGAGAATGCCTCCATCAACTGAAGCCCTGCAACGGCTGAGCGACTTCGTCTCTGGAAAAACCCCGGTGCCTGAGTTCGAGCAACAGCTCTACAACGATCCGGACATTGAAACGTTGCTCTCGGAGGAGAGCGCTCCCCGATTTTGCCAAACGGGGATTACGCTATTCCACTACCTGATTGGACTGAACCTCAGCGACCCAGGCGACGTGCTCAGCGCAAAGGACGTATTGGTCTCGTTGCTTCAGAAGCACGGAGTGAAGGCGGCGATTCCCGCGGCCGCAACCGCGGAATATGCGCTGCTGCTCGATGCCCAGCCGCGCTGGCTCGACGCGGACGTCAAGTTCATTGCCTCGTTGCTCGATGCCGCGCCGTGCCTGCCTCCCAAACAGAGAAAGGCATGGCTGCGTCAGAGAATCCTGGAGCTGTTCAAGTACGCCAAGCAGCCCCCGCGCTGGTTGCAGTCTCCAGCGTGGCCCATCGGAGATGCTGGCCCTTTGGTCTTCCTGGGGCAGATTCCTGTCGCCGACTACTTTCATGACGAGGCGGCGGTGTATGTCTTCCATGACCCGGCGAAGGACGCCTTCACGACATTCGTTCAGCACTGCTGAGCTCGCGGCATGAGGACGACGATCACCAGGACGCCTCCTCACGGCCAGGAGCGGCAGTTCGTCCAATCCTTCGGCAAGAAACCCGCAAGGCGGGCCTGCTCCGGGCCGGCATGGCTACTGTGCCGCGCATGTGTCGTCACGCTGCTTCTGCCCTTCGGGTGCGCTTGCGCAACGCCTGCAGCGCCAGTGGTCTTCCCGGGAGCCTCCTGGTCGGTAGCGCCCGAGCCTGACGGGGCGAGACATCTATCAGGCTTTCGCGGACGAGCTCGCCGCGCCGCTGCAGCTGGAAGATTTTGAGCTGGCCCGCCACGCACGCAGCGGCGATGCGCAGCGCTCGCAGCACTTGGCTTACCCCTTCTATCTGTCCACGCGTGACATGGCACGCCTGGGTTACTTGATGCTGCGTCATGGCGATTGGCGCGGCCAGCAACTCGTGCCGGCCGGCTGGGTCGAACAAATGACGCACCAGACCACGCCCGCTGCACAGATGCATCCGCCGCACACGGCAAGGCGCGGCTTCGGATATGGGTATCTGTGGTGGCTGCTTGAAGAGCCAGAAGGCTCGCCGCTGAACGGTGCGTACATGGCTTGGGGCATACGTGGCCAGTACATCCTCGTGGTGCCAAAGCGAGAGATGGTGATCGCGCACAAGCGCCAAGTGCCGGTCGCGGGCAACTGGAACGCCAGTTGGGTCGGCCCGGTGGCATTCCTGCGCGCAGCGCGGATGTTGGCCGCAGCGCCCTGTCGGATGGGGGAGCGGTAATCTTGCTGTGCCTGGACAAATGCCTGGTCTTCGCTCACTGCCCGCCGATTCACGGCTGCGACCCGGCGCCCCGCCCGTCCGATCGACCCGCCGCCTCCACCAGGAAACTGACCAGCGCCTGCACCCGCGCGCTGCGGCCCTTGCGCGTGGGCACGAGCACCACCACCGGCGCGGCGCCAAATTCCCAGTCGGCCATCACGCGCTCGAGCCGGCCGGCGGCCAGCGCTTCGGCGGCGTCCCATTGGGAACGAAGCACGATACCCAGGCCATCCTCGGCCCACTGGCGCGCCACGCTGCCGTCGTTGCTGACGAACGCCGGGTTGATGCGCAGCGTCTCGCTCTTGCGGGCGCCGCTGCCCGCGGGCCGCATGTGCCACAGCGTCACGTCCTCGTCGTTCTCGCGGATGCAGATGCAGGCGTGGTAGGCCAGGTCCGCCGGGTTGCGGGGCGTGCCGTGCTCGCGCAGGTAGCCGGGGCTCGCGCACAGCCAGCGTTCGTTGGAAGCGAGCGTATGGGCCACCCAGGACGAGTCGCGCACCGTGCCCACGTGCACCACCGCGTCGGAATCGTGCTTGTCGGGCCACGGAGTTTCGCGCAGGTCCAGTTGCAGCCGCAGGGCCGGATGCAGGCGGGAGAAACGGGACAGCCACGGCGCGACATGCGTGCGGCCATAGCCGAAGGAGGCGGCCACCCGCAGCGTTCCGCTCAGGCGCCGGTCGTCGCGCTGCAGGGATTCGCGCAGGCCGTCGAACTTCAGCAGGAGTTCATAGGCCTCGCGCCCGAACCGTTCGCCTTCCGAGGTCAGGTGCAGCTTGCGCGACGTGCGGTTGGCCAGCACCAGGCCCAGCGAGGCCTCGAGCTTGCGCAAGCGCATCGACAGCGCGGGCGGCGTGACACCGAGCGAGCGCGCAGCCGCACTGAGCGAGCTCTCGCGCAGCAGCGCGGCAGCCAAGCGAAGGTCTTCGATCTGCATCATTCAGCAAAGCTTAACTATTGATGACGAAAGAGTGAAGCACGAAAGCGCCTTGGCACACCTACAGTGAGCGCCATGCAAAACACTTCGACTCCCATTGCCGCCGACGCCGGGCGCTATCCCCGGGCCGTGCTGTTCGACCTGCTTACTGCGCTGCTCGACTCGTGGACCGTCTGGAACGCGGCTGCGGGCTCCGAGCAGATGGGCCGTGCCTGGCGCGCCGAATACCTGCGGTTGACCTATGGCTGCGGCGCCTACGTGCCCTACGAAGACCTGGTGCGGCAGGCCGCCGCCACCGTGGGGTTGCCCGCGAGCGCCCCGCAGTCGCTGGACGACCATTGGGACGAGCTGCCCGCATGGAGCGGCGCCACCGAGCTGCTGCGGGCGCTGCAGCCTCACTGCAAGCTGGCCGTGGTGACCAACTGCTCGCGGCGCCTGGGCCAGCGTGCCGCCGAGCGCCTGGGAATCGACTGGGACGTGGTCGTGACCTCCGAGGAGGCGGGCTTCTACAAGCCCGATCCGAGGCCCTACCGGCTCGCCCTGGAGCGCCTGGACGTGCAGCCGGCCGAGGCAGCCTTCGTTGCCGGTTCAGGCTACGACATGTTCGGCACCGCCAGCGTGGGCCTGCGGACGTACTGGCACAACCGCGTCGGCCTCGCCCGGCCCGAAGGCGCGCCGCCGGCGGAGGTCGAGTCGCCCACGCTCAATGACGCGCTGCCATGGCTGCGCGGCTTCCGACCGGCCGCTTCCTGATTCAACCCACCACTCCAGGACCTGCCCATGATCCGCTCCCTTCGCCTGGCCGGCAGCCTTGCTTCCCTTTGTGCCGGCTTGCTGGCCGTGTCCGGCGCCTTCGCAGAGGCGTATCCGAACCGCCCGGTCACCCTGATCGTTCCCTTCCCGGCCGGCGGCCCCAGCGATGCACTGGCCCGCGCTGTCGCACAGAAGATGGCCGCTCCGCTGGGCCAGCCTATCGTCATCGAGAACCTCGGTGGCGCGAACGGCGTCATCGGCCTGACCAAGGCGACCAAGGCCGCCGCCGATGGCTACACCATCTCGTTCGGAGGCATCGGCACGCACGTGGCCAACCTTGCGCTGTACAAAAAGCTGGCTTATGACCCCGTCGCCGATTTCGCGCCCATCGGGCCCGCGGGCGCGGCACCGATGCTGCTGCTGGCCCGCGCCGACCTGCCGGCGAACGATCTGCGCGAGTTCAGCGCCTGGCTGGCGAAGCACAAGGACAAGGCCTCCTACGGAAGCGCGGGCGTGGGATCCATTTCGCACTATGGCTGCGTGCTGTTGCTGTCTTCCCTCGGCCAGAACGCCACGCACGTGCCCTACAAGGGAGTTGCGCCGGCAATCAACGACCTGATGGGCGGGCAGACCGACTTCATGTGCGACCAGACCACCACTGCGCTGCCGCAGATCGCCGGTGAGCGCATCAAGGCCGTCGCCGTGCTGTCGGGCACGCGCCTCGCGCAGCTGCCGCGTGCAGCCACCGCGGCGGAAGCTGGCCATGCCCTGGACGTGCGTTCCTGGAATGCCTTCTTCGCCCCGCGCGGCACCCCGCAGCCCGTGCTTGCCAAGCTGACCGGCGCGCTGCAGCAGGCAGTGGCCGATCCGGCGCTTCGCAAGCAGATGGAAGGGCTGGGTGTCGACTTGCCCGCACCCGCCGATGCAACGCCCGCGGCCGTCACCGCGCTCATCGCGCGCGGCATCCGCGACGACGTGCCGGCCCTCAAGGCCAAGGGCCAATACCTGGACTGATCCGAGAGAACACATGCAGAAACCCCCCCCAAATCATCTTGCCGAGATCGACACCCCCGCAGCGATCGTGTCGCTTCAGCGCATGCAGCGGAACATCGCGCGCATGCAGCAGCAGGCCAATGCGTTGGGCGTGCGCTTCCGCCCGCACGTGAAGACCAGCAAATGCGCCGATGTGGTCGCGGCCCAACTTGCCGCAGGTGCGGCGGGCATCACGGTATCGACGCTGAAGGAGGCCGACCAGTTCTTCGCCCGCGGCGTGACCGACATCCTCTATGCCGTCGGCATGGCGCCGCACCGGCTGGCGCATGCGCTGGAGCTGCGCCAGCGCGGCTGCGCGCTGCAGATCCTGACCGACAGCGTCGAGGGTGCGCGGGCCATCGCCGAATACGGCCGTGCGCACGGCCACGTCTTCGAGGTGCTCATCGAGATCGACACCGACGGCCACCGCTCCGGCATCAAGCCGGGCGAGGACCTGCTGCTCGAGGTTGGCCGCGCGCTGCACGGGGGCGGCATGCGCCTGGCCGGCGTGCTCACGCATGCGGGCTCCAGCTACGAACTGCACACGCCCGAAGCCCTGGCCGCCTTGGCCGAGCAGGAACGCGCCGGCTGCGTACAGGCTGCGCAGCGCCTGCGCGCCGCGGGCCTGCCGTGCCCCATCGTGTCGGTAGGCTCCACGCCCACGGCGCTGGAAGCCGCCTCGCTAGAGGGCGTGACCGAACTGCGCGCCGGGGTCTATGTCTTCTTCGACCTGGTGATGCGCAACGTGGGCGTCTGCAGCGTTGACGACATCGCGCTGAGCGTGCTCACCACCGTCATCGGGCACCAGGCCGACAAGGGCTGGGCCATCGTCGATGCCGGCTGGATGGCCATGAGCCGCGACCGGGGCACGGGCAAGCAGCAGCGCGACTACGGCTATGGCCAGGTTTGCACCGTGGACGGGACGCCGATCGAGGGCTACCTGCTGTCGGCCGCCAACCAGGAGCACGGCATTCTGTCGCGCGAAGGCGCCGCGGACCCGGACATCGTGGCGCGCTTCCCGGCCGGAACCCGGTTGCGGATACTGCCCAACCATGCCTGCGCGACCGGTGCGCAGTTTCCCGCCTACCAGGCGCTGGCCGCGGACGGCACGGTGCAAACCTGGGAGCGCTTCCATGGCTGGTGAGAACGCCGCTGAACCACGCAATAGGTCGGGCCCGGTCCATGTCGCAACGCCCGCCCTGGCCAGGCCGGGCGGCCACTACAGCCATGCCGCCGTGGGCGGCGGCCTGGTCTTCATCGCCGGGCAACTGCCGATCACCCCACAGGGCGAGCGCCTGGCCGATGCGGCGTTCGAAGTCCAGGCGGCGCAGGCGCTGGCGAACGTGCAGGCCGCCTTGCTGGCCGCGGGCTCAGGCATCGACAAGCTGCTGCAGGTGAGGGTCTACCTCGACGACATCGCCAACTGGCCGGCGTTCGACAGCATCTATGCGCAGTGGGCCGGACCATCGCGCCCGGCCAGGGCCATCGTGCCGACCGGGCCGCTGCACTTCGGGTTCAAGGTCGAGGTGGAGGCGATGGCGCTTGCGTGATCGGGCGATTGACCGCTCAGGGGTGTCGCGACCGCTGCTTCGGGCTTCAAAGCTACAAGGCGCGACCGGCAACGGTCGGCCAAGAGCGGTCCTCTGGCGCCGGCGGAGGTTCATCTCAGCGCCGCCTGGTAGGCCTCGATCTGCGGCATGAGCTGCAGGCGTCGGGCCAATGCTTCGGCGGACCAAACTGCTTCGCGCTCGTAGAACTCGGCGAAGGCTGGCACGTTTGACGGAATGATGACCCAGGGCTGCTTCGTGCCGGTGAATATATGAACATCTGGCGCCATCAAATCGGGATTGTCGAGCGTTCCAACGCGAACAAACTTCGTTACCGGACCGGAACCTGCGTAGTGGCTCCAGATCGCAACACGGCACTTTGGGCACCGGGCGATCTGCTGTCCAGAACCGCTTGCGGAGGGTGTGTTCACCACGTCGGCGTCCCCTGCAAGGTTCACGACCTCGTCGGCCTCATACATTGCGTTGAGTGCGAAAGCGGCACCAGACTCGCGTTGGCACCAACGGCAGTGACAGCAATGCACGATCATCGGTGCTTTAGCCAGGCGATAGCGGATGTAAGCGCAACCGCATCCGCCCTCGATGGGATATGTCATGGAAGCCATGATATGGCTGGATTGGAGCAAACGGAAAGACTGCTCAGGGTCCGAAGCGCCGAGGCGACGACCGGCTGCAGTCGGCCACAAGCGGTCACCCGCATCTGCCTTCCAACGACGGCCTTTGACGTGGTCACGCGCCTTTCGCCCCTTCTTTGAGGTTCATGCAAATGTTGGAGTCTCTTGTATTGGGAAGGCCTGCCTCGGCGCTCTTCAAATCTTTGATGGGAGCCGATGACTCGCTCGACGCTCGGGCGCTAGACAACATACTCGGCCTTGAGTACCCCAACATTAGTCCAGGCGCCTTTATTGCCATACGCCGGTGGTTGAATCTGGGAGGTGGGTTTGAGGTTTCGGACGAGGACTTAGATGCCCTGATTGCGCACTATCTGAAAGAAGCCGGATACATCGACTAGTTCGACGTTCGGTTCCTCGAGGGCGGCGGTGCAGATGTGGGAGGATGCGGCCAACAGCAGTCATTTGGTGCTACCCAGATCCATTTGCAAAAGACACGTGAGTTCAGATTCATGGCCGCGTACTCCAGCCTCTATTTCACTGATTCGCCCTTACCGCCAGCGACTGGCGCCTTGCCCGATTTCAACGAGCCGTACCTTCAATCAAGATATCACCTGCCCCTCTTTTGGCTTGCTATGTATGAACAAAGGGATCTGGCGGTTCTCACCGCAGACGAGAACGGAGAGGCCTGGCCCTATCTGGTCAAGCGACGGCTCGACGCGATAGAAATGCTTGCTTCTCGTGAAAGCTGGCTTGTCTCCCACTTCCCTACGCTGGATCGCGCATGGCTGAACGCATTTCAGTCCATGCTCAGTCAAAATTCTTCTGACTACGTTCACTTCGATACTTCAGATATCGGAGGAATGGTGGGCTCAGCTGAAGACTGGCTACCAGAACTTTCGGCCCATCTGAAGATCTTCGACGTGCCTCAAGATCAAGAAGACCAGAACGAATCGTGGAGGATATTTCGACAAATAGAAGGATCATTTTCTGGGGCCAGCGCGCGTGAGTCTTGGGCCTTTTGCGGAACCAGTGATGATGGCAACATGGACTGGGAACGCTATCCCTAAAATCGACATGCAACTAAGAGCTAAACCCTTCGGCGAACGCCAGCCAGTCCATTGGGGGTCTGACATCGCCAGCTTGAACTTCAACGACGCCGGCCTGTTCATTCGGCTCAGTTGCGATTTGGTCGGTGACACCGTGCAAGGGCTCGATGTCGTCTTCCGTCACGCGTCGGGATTTCGGCTTCTCGACGAACTCGAGCTCGCTCGATACTGGACTTCGGTGCACTTCCCGCGCGGTTTTCACGTCCTCGAGGTGGAAGAAGGTGGATGGCTGGACGAGGAGTCTCAATTGCAAGGGTACGCGAAACCGCGCAGAGAATGGCTTATCGTCACTGGGAATGCATGCATCAGCGTCTTTTGTTCCGAGGACCCAGCAGTCGAGGACGCTTCATGGAGACGAGGTACTGACGCATCGTTTGAAGGTGCGTCCACGCAGGGCGCAAGCTAATTTTTGATTCAGGATTTGTCATGCCAGAACTCGTGTGGGAGCCAGTCGACTTCCTTGAACTTCTGGGAGTAGCTCCAGACGAAGAGGAGTACGGAGTCTCCTTTCACTATGTTGTTCATCGTCGCGAACTACGCCTAGAACTAACGGTGTGGCCGATGAGCGGCGACGTCGCGGTCGGCGTCTATTGTTCTACGCAATCCCAACCGGTTGTCACCCTGAGCCTGCTGGACTGTCCCGGTGCTAGGGTCATCAACGACAAGCGTGGGAGGTTTATTGAGTTCGCAGCTGCAAACCTGTTTACAGGCCGCTTTGACAATACCGCGCCAGCGCCGTACGGATTTAGGGTGCAGGTCGACCCGTTTGTTCAGGTCTCTCCGTACTCCTACTGAAACGGCTGAGCAGTTCCACATCTCATGTTGGTGACCGTCCGGTTTGGAGCAAGCCCAACGTCTCAAGTGGGCCCATACCTGCCGTACGCGCCGCTCGAAAACCGCCCATCGAAGTCAACGGGCTCCTGCCCGATACCCGGACGTCAGCGCGGGAGTTGAGTGCGAAGCACCTTCAACGCTTCCCAGCCCGAATCGGCCCAAGAAGAGTGGAAGGTGTTGCGTAACCTACCTGATCGTGCATCGAGACATCAACGGTAAGAACCCGCCGCTGCTATCCATGCCCTGGCGCCCCAAAACACAATGCCGCGGCCGGCCGCATAGACTCGGCCGATGCAGCGCGACTCCACCCCCAACCGCAAGAACCGTCAGCAGATGGTTTGGTTGGCCGCCGCGCTGTGGCTTGCCTTGCCGCTGGCTACCACGCCATGTGCAAACGCCATGCAGCCCGCAGTTGCGAACGCAGCAGCACCCCAGCCCGATGGCGCCGTCCACATTACCCGGGCCGAGTTGCTGTCCATCCCTGGGACCGGCTATTCACCCCCGCCGCGACGCATCGAGGACGCAGGGCTCCCGGCTGACGGATGGCAGGAGGTCAGCCTGCCGCATACGGCCGAGCGCGAACTGGTTCCCACGTCGTCGGGCGGTTTGAACACCATCACCGATTGGTATCGCATCGACCTGGCCGGCCTGGCGCCATCGGCGGCGCAGCCGCTCCTTTTGTACCTTCCGCGTTGGAAGACCTTGGGCCGCATTGCCGTGTACGGAGACGGCGTGCTGCTCTACCAATCGCAAGGCAGCGCCGTGCACAACGGCTACAACCGCCCCCTGCTTGTGCCGCTGAATGCGGCAGCCAACACGCCTTCGCCCGCGCTGGTGCTGATTCGCGTCGATCGCCTGCGAAGCAGCGGCAGCGGCTTCTCGACTGTATGGGTGGGCGGCCAGGATTCGCTGGGCTGGCGCTACCAGGTTCGCCAATTGCTGCAAGTGCAGCTGCCGTTCATGGGCAGCGCCGCATTCCTTGCAGTCGGCGCATTCGCGTTTGCGGTGTGGCTGGGCAGGAGGCGCGAATTGCTCTACCTGCTGTTCTTTGCCATCTCGGCACTGGCCTACCTGCGCACGCTTCACTATTTTGTGAGCGGCGACTATCTGCCGATTTCGGACGAATGGTTCGAATGGATCACCGTCGTCTCGCTGCTCTGGCTGATCATTCTCATCCACTTGTTCTTGCAGCGCCTGCATCGGCAGCCCTCGGCCTGGCTGACCCGTTTGTCGGTGGCCCTGGCGCTGGCCTGCAGCGTCGCGACGCTGCCGCATGCGTCTGCGGCAGTGCCAAGCCTCTATCTGTTCACGCCCCTGCTCAACCTGGCGGTGCTGCCGGTTGCGGTTTTGATCTTTGCCGTGAACCTGCGCAAGGCATTGCGCGCCAAGTTGCCCGAGGGGCGCCTGGTGGCCGGCTGGGCGGTGGCAGCCGTCGCATTCACCTCGTATGACGGGCTGCTGCAAAACAACCTGGTGAGCCCGGAGAGCGTGTACACCTCTCCCTACGCCATCATCAGCCTGTTCTTCATCTTCTCGTACATCATGTTCCACCGGTACACAGGCGCGTTCGCCGAAGTGGCCCGGTTGAACAAGGGCCTGGCGCAACGGCTGCACGCGCGCGAAACCGAGCTGGAGCAAAGCTATCAGCGGCTGCGCGTGATCGAGAACGAGGCGATGCTCGGTGCCGAGCGCCGGCGCCTCATGCAGGACATGCACGATGGGCTGGGGTCGTCGTTGATCAGTGCCATCCGCTCGGTCGAGCAAGGCGCCATGACCGGCAGCGAGATCTCCGGCGTGCTCAAGGGCTGCATGGACGACCTGAAGCTGGCCATCGATTCGATGGAAAGCGTCGATACGGACCTGCTGCTGTTGCTGGCGACCTTGCGTTTTCGTCTGGCACCACGCATCGAGAGTGCCGGCCTTGCGCTGCGCTGGGAGGTGCAGTCAGTGCCTGCGCTGTCCTGGCTCAACCCCGGCAGCGCACTGCACATCTTGCGCATCATGCAGGAGTGCGTGGCCAATGTGCTGCGCCACACCCGGGCCACCACCATCCGCTTCAGCACGGCGACGGACGGCCAGGGCGTGTGGGTGATGATCGAAGACAACGGAGAAGGGTTTGCCGTGGAGGAGGCCTTGGATCGAAGAGGCCGGGGACTGCGCAACCAGCAGCGGCGTGCAATGGCCATCGGCGGCACTGTCAACTGGGAATCCGGCAGCGCCGGAACCCGCTTCACGCTCTGGCTCCCGCTCGAGCAGGCAGCCGGCGACGGAAAGAGCTTGAGCGCTTCCTGAGCCCGCGCTTTCAGGCGCGCAGGTCGAGCCTTTTCCAGGCCTCGAACACTTCCAGCTGCTTTCGCAGCCAGTCCAAAGGCACCGAATTCGTTCCCCAGTGATGCAGCCGCCCGGCCGCCTCGCCAAGGTTCCACAGGTGCCTGAGTTGGACGAAAAGCGGCAGCGCTGCCGCATCGCGCTCGCTCACTTCGCCGCCGCCGGCGCGGTAGCCGTGCAGGTAGTGCGTCCAGCGCTCGCGCAACGCATCGTCGGGCTCCTTCAAATTCTTGCGGAACATGTACGACCAGGGCAGCACGCTCAGGTCGTACGCCAGGAAGCCCGGGCCCGCATCGTCGAAATCGAAGAACACCGCTCTCCGGGCGCCGGACTCGTCCGTGTTCACATGGTTGTTGAAGCCGTGCGTATCGCCGTGGCAGACGACCCGCGTCAGCCCTTGTTCGGCCGCGGCGAGTTCGTCGACAAGCTCGTGCACCAGGCGGCGGTACGTGTCGAACAACGCCGCGTCCACCTCAGGGTGCGATTCCAGGTAGCCCAGGGTTCTGCCGGCAAGATGGTGGCCATCGAGCGTGTAGCGGCTTGGCGGGCCTGCGTAGTCGCGTGCGGCCTCGTGGATGTTCGCCAACGTGCGGCCGGTCAGTTCGTATTCGTCCAGCGTGTCGGGCGTCGTGCCCTCTGCGTGGTGAAACAGGGCCAATGCACGCAGCCCTTCAGGAAATTGCAGCTGGATGTGCGCGCGTCCGTCTGCCGCCACCACCGGCGCGGCCACCCCCACGCCCTTGGCTGCCAGGTGCGCCAGCAGCGCGACTTCGAAATCGACGTTGAAGCCGCCCCGCGGGCGAATCGAGTACAGGCGAGCCACATACCGGGTTCCGTCGGCCGAACGCAGTGCGTAGTTGTCGTTCAGGCCGCGGCGGATCAGGTGGCACTGCTGTACCTCGAAGCCATGGTGCCGTGCCACCCAGCGCGCAACGGAATGCGTGGCGGCCGTCGTGTGGGTGGAGACGAGATCGGGGTCGTTGTTCTTGCTGTCGGTCATGGCGGATCGTTCATCCAGGGGGAGCCTCGCCGATGCAGCCGCGCTCGTTTTTTGATGGGGCAGAATTTACCTTGCATTCCCGCTTGCCAGAATGAACAACCACCGCTCCAACCATGTAAGCCTCGTGCGCGACAGCCAGAGCGGCGTCGAGGCGGTGCGGGCGCGTTTCGTCGGCCATGCGTACGACCCTCATCGCCACGACGAATGGCTCGTGGGCGTTACCGACAGCGGTTTTCAGGACTTCTTTTGCCGAGGCGCGCGGCGCATGAGCACCGCCGGTCGCATCATCCTGATCGAGCCGGGCGAGCTTCATGACGGACGCTCCGGCGGTGAAAGCGGGTTCAGTTACTCGATGCTCTACCTGCCCGCGGAATGGCTCCAGGCGGGCCTTGGCGGGGTTCGAGACGACGGCATCGGCTTTCGGGCGACGTTGAATGACGATCCGCGGCTTGGTGCAGCGATCCGCCGTGCGTGCGACTTGCTTGGCCGCCCGCGCGAACGGCTTGCGCGCGACGCGGCGCTCGACGACGTGGTATCGGCACTTTGCCCGCATCTGGGACGGCCCGTTGGAGAAGCTGAGCCGGAGGCCGCCCCCGCGAACCTCGTTGCGCACCGCGCGCGAGACCTCTTGCATTCGGCCATGGCAGAAGACCCGGGCGCCGATGCGCTGGCGCGCTCGGCCGGCGCATCCGATCGCTTCACGCTTGCACGCGCATTTCGCGCCGCGTACGGAACCTCGCCCCATGCCTACCTGGTGCAGCTTCGCCTTACCGAAGCTCGGCGGCGCCTTCGGGGCGGGCAAGCGCCCGCACTGGTTGCCGCCGATTGCGGCTTTGCAGACCAGAGCCATTTCGGCCGCTGGTTTCGCCGCGCCTACGGCCTTACGCCGGCCGCGTACCGCGCCTGTTGCACAAGCGCTCGCACAAACCTTCGCACGAACGTTCCAGACGAGGCGACCTGATCTTGCGACAGTCCTGGCGACCGAAGCAAAACAAGGACTGGCAGATGGTGTTCGATACGAAGGTCGCGATTCTCGTGCTGGAGGATCTTGCGGTATGGCAAAAACTGAACGTGACGGCGTTTGTGGCGACCGGCATTGCCACCGGCGCGCCCGATGCCATTGGAGAGCCGTATGTCGATGCCGCCGGCCGGTCTCATGCGCGGCTGCTTGCACAACCGATCCTCATCTTTGCGGCCTCTGCCGAAACATTGCTTCGCGCCTACGAGCAATCCGTCAAGAGAGGCCTTGCGCGCGCGCCCTACGTCAGCGCCATGTTCGAGACGGGACACGACGCGGCGAATCGTGCGGCCTTTCTGGCCGAGCCCGCCGACGCTCCCAACCTGGTGGGCCTGGCCCTGAGGGGGCCGAAAAAAGATGTCGATAAAGCGCTCAAGGGCGCGGTGCTGCACGCGTAGCCACCGCTGAGGGCCGTCGAGAGGCTGGGGGCTCAGCGGCTGAGGCCAACCGCGTTCATGAAGAAGCGGAGCACAAGGGCGAGCAGGTAGAGCGAAACGACGCTCGCCAGCCAGATGCCCCCGAGCCAAGCCAGGCGGCGCAACCACTTGGGCTTGCGGTCTTCAGTGGTACCCATCCCCATGCCTCACCTTCCCCCTGAACACCCAGTAGCTCCATGCCGTGTACATCAGGATGACCGGAATGATCAGCAGCGCCCCCACCAGCGCAAAGCCCAGGCTCTGCGGCGGCCCTGCCGCCTGCCAGATGCTGATGTCCGGCGGAATCACGTTCGGCCACAGGCTGATCCCCAGCCCCGTGTAGCCCAGGAACAAGAGCCCCAGCGTGAGCACGAACGGCGAGGCATGTCCCTGGCCGCCCAGCTCCCGCAGCAGCCGCCACGTGACCAGCGCCACCAGCGTGGGCACCGGCGCAAACCACAGCACATTCGGCAGACTGAACCAGCGCCTGGCAATCGCCTCGTGCGCGAGCGGCGTCCAGATGCTGATGGCGATGATCACCACTGAACCAGCGCCTGGCAATCGCCTCGTGCGCGAGCGGCGTCCAGATGCTGATGGCGATGATCACCGCCAGCATCAGCCAGGCCAGCGGCCGCGCCAGGCTGCGCATGCGCATCTGCAGGCGGCCATCGGTCTTCATCACCAGCCACGTGGCCCCCAGCAGCGCATAGGCCGCCACCAGCGCCGCGCCGGTAAAAAGCGAGAACGCAGAGATCCAGTCGAACGCCCCGCCGGCGTAGTTGCCGCCTTCCACCGGCAGGCCGTTCAGGAACGCCCCCAGCGTCACCCCCTGGAAGAAGGCCGCCGTGACCGAGCCGCCGATGAAGGCATGGTCCCACCAGCGGCGCTTGCCCGCGCGCGCCTTGAAGCGGAACTCGAACGCCACCCCGCGGAACACCAGCCCCACCAGCATCAGGATGAGCGGCAGGTAGAACGCGCTGAGGATCACCGCATACGCCAGCGGAAACGCCGCCAGCAGCCCCGCGCCGCCCAGCACCAGCCAGGTCTCGTTGCCGTCCCACACCGGTGCCACCGTGTTCATCAGCACGTCGCGGTCTTCCTTGGCCGGCACGAACGGAAACAGGATGCCGATGCCCAGGTCGAAGCCGTCCATCACCACGTACATCATGATGCCGAACAGGATGATCACGGCCCAGATCAGGGGAAGATCAATGCCCATCGCGCTCGCCCTCCTTGCTCGCTGAATCGGCCCTGCTGTCGGTCTCCGCCTGGTCGTCTTCGGGCGCGGCCGAGAGCGGGCGCATCGGCGTTCGCGTCTCGCCCGGCCCGCCCCAGGCGGGACGTTCGGCCTCGTCGCCCGCCGGCCCCTTGACAATGAGCCGCAGCCCGTAGGCCGTGCCCGCGCCGAACACCACCAGGTACACCGCCACGAACAGCGCCAGCGTGAAGCCCACCTGCGCCGCCGAATGCTGCGGCGACACCGCATCGGCCGTGCGCATGAGGCCGTAGACGATCCACGGCTGGCGGCCGATCTCGGTGGTGTACCAGCCGGCCAGGATGGCCACCAGCCCGGCCGGAGACATCGCCACCGCAAGGCGCAGGAAGTTCTTGCTGGCATAGAGCCGCTGCCCGCGCCGCAGCCACAGCCCCCACAAGGCCAGCGCGATCATCAGCACGCCCAGGCCGACCATGGCGCGGAAGGTCCAGAACACGATGGCCGAGTTGGGCCGGTCTTCGGGCGCGAAGTCCTTCAGCGCCGGGATCTGCCCATCCCAGCTGTGGGCCAGCAGCAGGCTGCCGGCGCGGGGGATCTCCAGCGCGTAGCGGGTGACTTCGGCCTGCATGTCGGGCCACCCGAAAAGAATGAGCGGCACGCCTTCGCCCTCGGGCGTGCGCTCCCAGTGGCCTTCGATGGCCGCGAGCTTGGCCGGCTGGTGTTCGAGCGTGTTCAGCCCGTGCTGGTCGCCGATGACCGCCTGCAGCGGCGCGGCCGCCAGCAGCATCCACAGGGCCATCGAGAGCATGGTGCGCACGCGCGTGTTGTCGTGGCCGCGCAGCAGGTGCCAGGCGCCCGCGCCGCCCACCATCAGCGCGGTGGCCAGGTAGGCGGCCGTCACGGTGTGGGCGAGCCGGTAGGGGAACGAGGGGTTGAAGATCACCCGGAGCCAGTCGACGGGCACCACGCGCCCGTCGATGATCTCGTGGCCCTGGGGCGTTTGCATCCAGCTGTTGGAGGCCAGGATCCAGGTGGCGGAGATCAGGGTGCCGACGGCCACGGCCAGGGTGGAGACGAAGTGCAGCGCGGGGCCCACGCGTTCGCGCCCGAAGAGCATCACGCCGAGGAACCCGGCTTCCAGGAAGAAGGCGGTCAGCACCTCGTAGGCCAGCAGCGGGCCGGTCACGCCGCCGGCAAAGCGCGAGAAGTTGCTCCAGTTGGTGCCGAACTGGTAGGCCATGACCAGGCCGGAGACCACGCCCATGCCGAAGGCCACGGCAAACACCTTGATCCAGAACTGGTACAGGTCCAGGTACACCTTGCGCCCGGTGCGCAGCCACAGGCCCTCCAGCACGGCCAGGTAGCTCGCCAGGCCGATGGTGAGTGCCGGAAACAGGATGTGGAACGAGATCGTGAAGCCGAACTGGATTCGGGCGAGCAGGAGGGCGCGAATGCCTCGCTGGGTCTGAGCAGTCTTGTTGGTCACTATAGCGCTGGCCGCTTGGCGCATTGCGCGAAGAAAGGAGGCTCAGGAGATCGGCCGCCCTCAGGGCGCAGAGTGCCCCGCCGCAAGGGCCCGGGCGGCGAAAAGCCCGTATTGTGCTGGCTGGCTCTTTCCTCCCGACGCTTGTGCACGTGCTTGTGCTTCTAAGCGTTCTCTAGCAACAGTGCCGTGAGCTTCTCGGCCGTTCGATCACCGATTCCACTGATGTCCGCAAGTTCGTTGCGGGCGGCCGCAGCACGCAATTCACCCAGCGTTGCCACGCCGCGCCTCTTCAGCGGCTTGAATGCGCTGCCTAACCAAGGCTGCAGGTCCACGAGAAGCGTCTCAGCGTCCTTCGGAAATGGAATGTCATCGCGATCGATGAAGCCGATGCGCCAAAGCTCAGATACCGTGTGATTGTTTTGGAAGGTGCGGCCGGTTTCAACGAGCCTCTTGTAGATCTCCTGCCGCTCAGAGCGCCCGAAGCGCATCGCCAGGTCTCTCGCTGGCGTCGCACGCAGTTCGCCAACTGTCTTGTAGCCGGTGCGGTGCGCTCGCCCCAGCGTGGGACCGCGCAATCCGAGCAGGGAGACCGGGGCGCCGTCAGGCAGACCTCGCAAGGTCGCGGCGAGGATTTCGCCTGGAAGCGCCCGTAGCGCACTACTTTCGTCGAACGCGCGCCCGCGTGGGTCGGGATTCGGCAAGAAGTCCAGTCCGATGGCCTGCAACAGCTCCCTCAAGCGGCCAACCGTCTTTACGCCCAAGCCTTCGCCTCGAAGAAGCTCGTTCTCGCTCGTTGCCGAAAGGTCTTCGAGGCAGAAGACGTTCTTCTGGTGCAGCACGAAGCGGACCCTCGGGCGCACGGGCAACTCGCTGATCGGCGTTTCCGGCCCGAGCGTCGCAGAAAGCGCGGAGAAAGGCTCGCGCGACCCAGTCGGCTTCCAGACGAACGTTTGGAACTCGAAAGCAGCATCCGCAGGGACCAATCCTTCGCGTAGTGCGGCCGCATGCTGCCGCTTGGCTTCGACAATTCCCCGGTGCAATGCTGCCAGGCAGGCCGGCAAATCGCCTTCAGGCACATTGGCAAGTTCAGCGATCGAGCGGATGGTGTGTGTCTTTTTCATCGATCCGAGGTTTTCAGTGATTGGATCACTGGTTGAGGTTGACCGCCTCCTCCGTGGGTCAGTAGCCACAGGGGAAGCTTTAAAACACTCCCCTTTATCGAAGAGATCCCGAGTAACGCGCATTGAGGTACCAATCCTCGTGCAGCCAACTCTGCCAAAACGGAACACACGCCCTCTTCCTAAAAGCTATGCAACCGGATGTGAGTGCAATCACATTGGGACCAATCACATCATGTCGAAGCAGCGGATTTTGTGGCTCAATGATGTCGCGCTGCGGGGAGGTGCCCTCAGTCAACGAAAACTACAACGAGGAGACAGATACATGGCAGATTTTTTCGAGGTCGACTTTTTGGGAGTCGAAACGAAGTCCAGCGGTGACGCCATCGCTTTGCGCTATTCGATCGGCGGTGGGCCGCAGGCGATTCACGTCGTCGATGGCGGCTACATCGCGACTGGCGAGAAGATCGTCGAACACATCAGAAAGCACTATGGTTCGACAGTCATCGACAACGTCGTGTTGACTCACCCCGACCGAGATCATGCAAACGGCCTGCGTAAGGTTCTCGAGGACTGCACTGTTCGTAGGCTTTGGATGCATCGTCCGTGGAACTACGCCGAGCAACTCCTGCCCTCTTTCCCAACCTACTCCTCGGCAGACCGGTTGCGTTCGAAGCTTCGCTCGGTGTACGCGGCTCCTGTTGAGCTCGAGACGATCGCCCTGGAAAAGGGAATCTCGATCGCCGAACCGTTTCAAGGCCAGATGATTGGCCCATTTAACGTGATGGCACCGACTTTTGACCGCTGGCTCAAGTGCGTTGTCGATTCCAATAAGACACCCGAAACGGCGAACGAGTCCACGATGGACAGTGCTTTGGCAAACATGTGGAATGTCGTGAAGGCAGCGGCGGCGAAGCTTAAGGCTGCTGCATGGGGTGAAGAATACTTCCCTTCCGAGGGCACGAGCGCAGAGAACGAGATGAGCGTGGTGCAGTACGCGTTCCTGAACAACACGAAGGTGCTGCTCACCGGCGACACCGGCCGGGACGGTTTGCAAGAAGCCATCGACTATGCGCCTGCGGTCGGCCTGACGCTGCCGGGCATCACTCTCTTTCAGGTGCCACACCACGGAGGGCGACACAACGTTTCTACGGAAGTTCTCGACCAGTTGCACGGGCCACGACTCTCTGCACTCCCAGAGGAAACCGCGTGGACTGCCATTTGCAGTTCCGCAAAGGAAGATGCAGACCACCCTCGACTGTCCGTGAAGCGCGCAATGCTGCACCGCGGCGCTCATTTTGCGGCGACCGAGGGTCGCGATCTGTGCTTCGGGCGAGGAATTTCGCGCGAGGGCTGGTCGGCCGTTCCGCAGGAAACCTATCCGTACGAGCAGGAAGACTGATGGCCGAAGACAAAGGGAGCGGCAAATCCCTCAAACAAGCGAACTTTGTTTGGCTTTGCACCCTGGTCACGTTCGACGTTGTTGTGCTCGCCGTTGTCATCTTCCCTGACATCGTAAGGGACGCGACGGTAAGCAACATCGCGCTCGCGCGAAGCATCAGCAGCATCCTGCTGCCGGTTGTGCCGCTCTTGCTGACGAACACGATTTCTCAGCTCATGAAGGCGAGATTGGTGTACTGGAAATGGAGCGATCCCTTGCCAGGTTCAAGAGCATTCACCACGTTTGTCAAAAAGGACGAACGCATAGACGAAGCCAAGCTGTTGAAAAATGTGGGTGCCTTCCCGGCCGACCCGAAAGAGCAAAACAGCAAATGGTATGGCCTCTACCTGAAGGTCAAGCACGAGGTTTCCGTCGTGGATTCACATAAGGCGTTTCTGCTGTATCGCGACATGGCCTCGCTCTCGTTGATCCTTTTGGTGCTCGCAGCGTCTGTGTTGTGGTACTTGGATTTCCCGCGCAACGATATCCAGAAGGTCTGCGGTGTATTTCTCCTTCAGTACCTGCTGACCATGATGTCTGCCCGCTTGGCAGGCCATCGGATGGTGTGCACGGTTCTGGCCGTCCATTCAACGCGCAAGATCGCTAACCCGAAGTAGCTCGGGCCGGTGCGGGGCTGCTCCCCCATGCGAACGTAACACCAGCGTGCGCCGCCTCGGGATTGATTTCGTGGATTTTGTGGAATAACGTACGGGCCGGGCCGGCCCGGCCCGGCCGACGTATCACATCACATCACCAAGGAGATTCCTCTTCACCATCCAGAAACCGTTGCCACCACCGAATGGCTACAACAGCTGGCTCGACTATGCCGTCGAGTGCTTTGAAACCCGTGATGTCTGGCTGGAAAGCCACTTCAACGCCTGCTTCGACGAGAAGGCGGTCGAGCTTGATCGGGAAGACATCCGCGAGTCCGCCCGTCTGGAGTTGCGTGCCTTGCGAAAAGCTGCCACCCTCCCCCATTCATAAACATTTCCGAGCAACTCAGGCTGCTCAGGATCGCTGCTGCGAGCAGATCAATCCTCTCGTGCCGCGAACGCCGCATTCATCTGGAGAGCCCGCTTGACCTCATCGCCGTGCAGGTAGATTGAGGTGGTCGTGATCGAAGCGTGGCGCAAGTTGTCGCGCACGGTCGTGAGTTCCGCACCTCGCGCCAGCGCGTGTGTGGCATGGGTGTGGCGCATCCAGTGGGGACTGGCACGGCGCAGCTTTTCGGCGAGGGCTGGGCTTTCCGCCCCAATGACCTCGGCCACCTGCAGGAAAAAGCGCCGCATGATGCTCCACAGGCGCGTCGCGGTGATGCCATCGGCACTGTCCAGGTCCAGACTGCCGACGAGCGGCGTCTTCGGATTCCATCGCGCCGGCGTGATGGGTAGCTGTCGCTGCATCAAATAGCGATCCAGCGCAGCTCGGGCCAGTGGCGGCAGCGCAACCTTGCCCGGCTTGCTGCCTTTGCCCATCAGGCGTAGCCAGTGATCGCCGTGGACATTCGTGTCGATCTGGCCGAGCGTCGCGTTGACCAATTCGCCAATGCGCAAGCCGGTCGCATACGCAAAGTCCAGCACGAAGCGCAGCCTCTGTGCCGCCGCCGGTTTCCAGCCGTGCACCCATTCCAGACCCTCCGCCACGGCTTGGACGATCGACCATTCTCCTTCACTGAAGACCCGCGTCAGGGCCGAGGATTCTGTTGGCGATGCGCCCCGAACCCTGATTCCGGCGAAAGGATTGGCCAGGACATAGCGCTGCTGGATCAGCCAGCGAAACAATGCGCCGGCAACGGAAAGCGCATACGCGATCGAGCGCGCCGAGAGATCTCCCGCGAATGGCCGCCACTCGGATAAGGAGCGCGCAGCTGCGGGGCCTACCCAGCGTCCTCGCGGCGAAGGGTGGCGCAAGAATGCGCGGTAAGCCAGCGCGTCTTCCGTCGTGAGCGACGACAACGCCTTACGACGCTCCACAATCGCCCAGAGGATCAGCCGCTCGGCTTCCTTGCGGTACGCGCGCTGGGTGGCGGCCGACTCGTGCAACGACAACCAGGCCTGTACTGCTTCGTAGTCGTTGCTCGCGGCAAGAATGCAAGTTGTGGGCGGTGCGCGGAAGGCGCCGCGCGAGCCGTCAACGTCACCCGGCACGCTCAGCCTCTCCAGGGGGACCACATCCTGCTGAAGTCTGACCGGCAGCAACGCGCGCGCTTGGGCTGTCAATGATGGGTGGGCGGCGAAGAACGCTTCGATTTGCCCTGCCCCGGTGGCGCCAAGCCGGGGAATGACGGACCACCAGCGGCGCCGGCGTGGGACCCGCACTGTCAGGTCAGCCAGCGTGCGCAGTCCGTAGTCGAATAAAGGGCCGGCCAGTCGAGTCGGCAGCCAGCGTTCGATCGCATCCGTCACCAACGGCTGCGGGGCCGAGAGCCCACGCAGCTCTTCCATCGCCGCCAGCACCGCACGGGCGCGCTTGTGCCGCTCGACCGCGGGATGCTTGATCAACTGCCCCAGGTCGTCACGCCGGCAATGGCGCGCATGGGCCTCCAACTGCCGGCGGACGTCGGCCAGCACGGAACGGGAGGAACGCCCTCCTCCGCTTCCCTGCGGCAGATATTGCGCTACCGCGTCGGTCGCACTCATGCCCGCGTACCAGGCACGCAAGGCAGCCAATGCCGAAGCCGCGGGAAATCCCGGCAGCCCCTGCTCCGTCCTTGATGCGCCGAGGCTACTTTTCATGGAGCGAGTTTAGCGTCTTGCAAGTGCTATTGCGATAAGAAGGATTATCTGAATAGCGCCGGTGCGAGAGGACGATCTGCCCCGGGCAATGAACGCGCGAGGGCTCCGGACCTGCGGCAGGCCGACACAAGCGGTCTCTGGCGCCGCACGCGTTAGGTCCAAAGCACTTCGTCAATCTGATTGTCGGTTCTCAGCTAACTCTGAACTTTTCTCGCTTACCTCTGTACTCGAGCAGATCGTTGGAATCCAACAGCTAAGTGGGAATCGACACGTATCCGTCCGGCCAAGTCATCTTGAAACCGGGGCTGACGGCAGAAAGGATCGCGTCCACCCAACTTAGGTGGACTTGATTACAGGAGCAGGGTAGTGATGAAGTATGGCATCACCCCCTACGTCGTAGACCGATGGCCGAAATTAGCTCGCGCCGAGGAGATGGCCACGCCCACCAAGGAGCTTGACCTTCGTACTAGACTTGCTCGCCATGTCGTCCGCGTCTACAGAACTGTTCTCGAACGTGCGTCCCAGGTTGATGGCTATTGGCTATCGCATGCTTTCGTCCGTACAGGAGGCGGAGGACTTGGTGCAGGACGCATGGTTGCGCTGGCATGAGGAGACGAAATCGTCCCAGGCCCAAGTCTTGAATGCTGAAGCTTGGCTCGTGACCGTGACCACGCGGATGGCGATTGACCGTCTTCGGGCGGCCAAACTGCGGAGAGCGACGTACGCGGGCCCGTGGTTCCCGGAGCCGCTACTGGAACGGGCGCCGACCACGCCTGAGCAAGCGTGTGAGACCGCCGACAATGTGTCCATCGCCTTCTTGCTACTTCTGGACTGCCTGTCGCCGGAAGCGCGGGCCGCGTTTTTGCTGCGTGAGGTGTTTGACGCTGAGTACGAGCAAGTAGCCGAGGCTATTGGCCGAAGCAAAGCCTCCGCCCGGCAGATTGTCCATAGAGCCAAGCGAAGGCTGGAGAACGCACGCGAATCAGCGGGCATGAAGGCGCCGCCAATGCCAGCAGTGGCTCAGCTGGAACTGTTGCGACGACTCGTTCAAGCAATTTCGAGCGGTCACCTTGAGGGCATTAAGAGGCTGCTCGCAGAGGAAGCGGAGATGCTGGGCGACTTTGGCGACGTCAGGCCAAGCTTCACGGGGCCTTTGTTTGGAGCTCAACGCATCGCTCAGCTTTACTACGCGATGCACCTTCGCCACGGTGACGCTATGCGACTTGAGCTGGCCATACTGAATGGCGAATGGTCCCTCCTGCGCTACATCGATGGTGCGCTTGACTCCGTACAGACATTTGAGTTCACCAATGTCCAGGTCTCTCGGGTTCGCATCCAGCGGAATCCGGTGAAGTTGGCAACGTTGAAGGAGAAGCCACTCGTCTCCTGAGCTCCCGGCCAAACGCGCCGCCACCAGGAACCTGAGGCCTGGGGCGACATTTCTTTCCCCTGCGACTGTCACAACGCGATCACGTCAAACGTCTTGGGACCAGGTTGCTCCTGCAGCCGCATCCAGTCTCAACTTGAAGAAAGCGTTTCATGACCCGCGCAGTTTGGTTCCAAGTATCCCCGGAGGGCGCAAAGGCCATCGGTGGCCTGCATCACTTCGTCACCTCTGGCACGTCCTTGCCCAGCCAGCTTATCCATCTGGTGTTCCTGCGAGTCTCGCAGATCAATGGCTGTGCCCACTGCATCGACATCCATACCCGTGACCTGATGACTGGCGGAATGTCGGTTGAGAAAGTAGTCCTCGTGCCGGTGTGGCACGAAGCGGAGTACCTGTTCTCGGAGCAAGAGCGAGCGGCCCTCGCCTGGTCCGAGGAAGTCACCCGCGTCAACGAAACACACGCTTCCGATGAAGCCTACGAGGCGGCGTTGGCAGTGTTCGGCGAGAAGGACTTGGTCAACCTGACCCTCACCATCGCCGCGATGAACGCCATTAACCGCATGGGCATCAGCTTCCGCATGAAGCCGCGGGCGAAAGCTTAACGGCTGCGGCGCGCCGCTCTATTGGCTGAGCTCGTGGGTTCCATTCAGTAGTGCGGCATCAACTTCCCGATCTTGCTGGCCGGCTACTGCGACGTATGCGCCAGGCGAAGTCATCTTGACGCCGGAGATGCCGCAGCTCAGGTCAGCGGCGTCCAGCGGTACGGCAGCAGATCGCGCAGTGCAGATGCTGGCTGGGTCGGCAGCCGCTGCAGTACGTCCTTGAGGTAAGCGGATGGCTCATGGCCATTGAGCCTGGCGGTGTGCAGCAGGCTCATGATGGCGGCGGCGCGCTGGCCCGCGCGCAGGCTACCGGCGAACAGCCAGTTCTTCCTGCCCAACGCGACGGGGCGGATCAGGTTCTCGATGCGGTTGTTGTCTGCGGCAAGGTCGGCGTCGTCGATGAAGCGCGTCAGCGCAGCCCAGCGCTTGAGGCTGTAGTCGATGGCCCTGGCCGTTGCACTGCCATCTGGCACTTTCTGACGTTTAGCCATCAACCAGGCGTGCAACAAGTCGGCCGCCGGCCTGGACCTGGCTTGCCGCACGCGCAGCCGCTCGCCCGGCCCGAGGTCCTTGACCTCGCGTTCGATGTCGTAGAGGTTGGCGAACAGCTTGAGCGCCCCCTCGGCAAGCATGCTGCTGTGGTTGGCCCACAGCTCATGGAACTTGCGCCGTGCGTGCGCCAGGCAACCGGCCTCGGTCACGCCAGCGCTCATCACCTGCTTGTAGCCCGCGTAGTCGTCGCAGATCAGCGTACCTCGCCAGCCGCCGCTGCCGTCTTCGGCGATGCCCAGGAAGCGCCGTGCGTTGTGCCCGGCACGGCTCTCGGCGAAGTCGAAGACCACGGCGTTGACCTTGTCCCAGACCGTGGTGCAGTAGCTCCACAAGTAGGCTCTGTGCGTCTTGCCATGACCTGGCTTGAGCATCGCCACCGGGGTCTCGTCGGAGTGCAGCACGTGGTGCCCGAGCAGGTCCTCGCGCATGGCCTGCACCAACGGCGCCAGTTCCACGCCGATGGCGCCGATCCATTCGGCCTGGGTGGAGCGCGGCACTGCGAAGCCTGCGCGACCCAGGCTCGTCTCTTGGCGGTACAGCGGCTGGTGGTCGATGTACTTGGCCACTGCCACGTGCGCCATCAGGCCCGCGGTGGCCATGCCTTTGTCGATCACGCAGGCCGGCACTGGTGCCTGGATCAGCGTCTGGCACCGGGTACAGGCCCACTTGCCGCGCACATGGCGCTGCACGCTGAAGCGTCCAGGCTCATAGTCGAGCTTCTCGGCCACGTCCTGGCCGATGCGCTTCATCTGGCAGCCGCAGCCCGGTGTGGTGCAGGTGGTGTCGTCGGGTTCGTGGTGGATGTCGTAGCGCGGCAGGTGGGCCGGCAGCGCCTGCCGCTTCGGGGTCTGCTTCTCCCCTGCTGCCTTGGCTGGCGACTGCAGCTTGCCTACCTCGCGCTCCAGGGCTTGCAGGTCCTCGTCGATGGCCTCTTCCAGCAGGTTGCGCTGCTCGGGACTGAAGCGTTCGGCGCTGGCGGCGAACTTCAGCCGCTTGAGCACGGCCATCTCATGGGCCATCTTGGCGTTCAGCGCCTGGGCGTGCCGTACCTCGGTCTGCAGTCGGCTGGCCAAGGCGCACACCTCGGCAAAGCTCATGCCCGAGAACGCCGGATCAGGAGCTGCATCAAGGGCGTTGGCGCTGCTGCTGTTCATCACGGCGGTGATGGTGCCAGCAGGCTCAGCCGGCCACCATCGGCACAGTCCGCAATGGACGGGCTCACACCACCTTGATCACGCCGGCCTCGCCGACACGCTGCCACGGCAGTCCGAGCACCAAGGCGTTCAGCTGCGAGTGGGTCAGCGACAGCGTGCTGCCATCCCTGGGCCAGACGAAGCGGCCGCTGTTCAGCCGCCGCGCTGCCAGCCACACACCGATGCCGTCGTGTACCAGCACCTTCATGCGGTTGGCCCGTCGGTTGGCAAACAGGTAGGCGTGGTGGGGCCTGGCCTCGCCGAAGACCTTGACCACGCGGGCCAACGCCGACTCGGTGCCAGAGCGCATATCCAGCGGCTCGCAGGCCAGCCACACCGCCTCCACACGGATCACCGCAGCAACTCGCGTGTCCAAATCGCGAAGTCCGTTGCGGCACTGGCCGGCCATGTGATGGTCATCGTGATCGGGCCGCGGCGCAGTTCGACGCGGATGTCTGCCGATGAGGCAGCAGCCTCGGGTGACGCCATCAGCGGCAGTGCGATGAACTCGCCAGCCTTGACGGGTCTCACTTGGCCTTCGCGGGCCAATTGCCGCCAGCGGTGCACGACGTTGGCGTTGATGCCGTGCGCCATCGCTACCTTGGCCACCGACGCGCCGGGCTCATTGCATTCGGCTACCACCTGGGCCTTTGCCGCAGCGCTGTAGCGTCGCCGGGACTGTGTCTTCTCGCTTGTCATCGCGTCCACCTAAGTTACGTGGACGCGATCCTTGCCGCCGCTTCTCTTCAGTTCAAGATGACTTGGCCGGACGCATACATCGACACTGATCTTTTCTCGCAATCACCGTCCGATGCGGAGTGAATGGTGGATAAACCGCGGACGCACCGATGCGTCCGGACTTGCTCTGCTCGGTACCGAGCAAGCACTTGCAGCCATTCAGTCGAGTGCTGCGACGCCGCACCATGCATGCATTCGTGCTGCGTTCATGACTCGTTGCGGCGACCGGAAACCGGGTGCCGCTGTAGAGGCATCTGGGTTCGCAGATGAGCGATGACGGCCACCCTGTGGCCGAACCATGGTGACTGGCAGAATCCTTCTTGATACCAAGCTAGACAGAAACAACGTTGCGTCCCGAGCACTTCTTCACCTCGGCTCACGCCCCTGTGAATTGGCTTTCTGAACATCTGTTTCGGAAGAATGTGCCACTGGAATGAGAGGCCGTCCTTGGATGCGGCTCAACGGAGAGCAGTTACGTGTAGCCCGCTACGTCAACCGCATCAAATCGCGCTCACCCCTTTCAATGCTGCCGATCGATTCCTTCAGCCCCCTCATCACCTCTAGGCGGTCGAGAAGGGCCTGCCGACGTTCGTTCAAGAGCGAGACCATGTGGTTCGCTCGATCGATCGCAGCCTGTTCGCCTGATGTCCGGAAACGGGGGCCGTCTGTGGCTATCCACCAATAGGGGGCCGGAGCGGGCAACGCGGGGTTGAACCCGGGGAACACCGGCAAATTCAATGAGTCCGCCATCGAAGTCTGTGGCACTCGGTCGATGCCGATCAACTTGAACGGCATGTTAACTCCCCCCTGGATATTTGCCACACAAGCGTAGTAAGGGTTTGGTCCGTCCAATCCGCCTAAATCAAAGTCAAATTCGCCGAGGCCGGCAGCGTTCCCGTAGGTCAGCCAACCCCGCTTCGGAAATGCGTCGACAGCGGCAGCCTCCTGAGCAACGCCGGGAGCCATCGCGTTGACCGTGGCAGTGAGGATGGCAACCCACTCGGCGAAGTAGACACCGTAGTCTTTCAGGAAGCTCCGGGAGGTCTCAACTGGCAAGCCTAGTATCCGGTGCCCGAGAAATAGCATGGCAAGGCCGGCCTGCACCTGCACAAACATGGGGAGACCTTCGGGTATGCCCTCCTCCCGCTTTCTGGCCAGTTCTCCAAGGTCGTTCGTGAGTGCAGTAACTTGATCGCGAAACAGTATGCGGTTGTCGCCCTGGAGCGATCCCTGCGCTGCGGCGCCGCGAAGATGGCTTCGCATTGCCTTGATGTGCGTCTGGATCTTGGCGTCCGAGGTATCCCGTGCCCGTTGAATGTCATGGGCAATGATGAAGTCCTGCAGTCCGATCACCGCTCTGAGAATCGTATCCAATTTCTGAGTGATTGCCTGAAGCTGCGCCGCAAAATCGTCCTCTGTACCGCCGAACATGCGCTTGATCAGTGCTTGACCGATGCCTTTTCCAACCTCCTCCGCTATAGCCGAAATGATCTTGCCCAGGACCACGTCCCAAATAATTTTTCCGGCCACCACGGCGCCCTGAGCGGCTGGCGTGACTACGAAGAAACGATTGCTATTCGGTCCAAAACGGTAGCGATTCCCCTCGTGCTCCACCGGTTCAATTTCAGAGTCTTTCATTGCTATTCGCCCCTAAGTTCCGCAGCCTCTTTGAAGACTGATTCCGCTGGCTTCAAGCCGTTCAGTAGGAACATCAAAAGATCAGCCGATGTCATAGTCTCGTAACCGAGCAGCAAGCAGCAAAGTCCATGCACGGCAAGGAGACAATAATGACTGATCGCTCCTTCAGGCGCCCACCGTTCAAAAAATCTTCACCTTGATCTTGACGAGGCCCCCACTGATCACGGATATCTGATTCCCGATGTGCTTGTTGAACGCGTTTCTGACATCGCCCTTGCGGATGGTGTCGATTACGTCGAGCTGCTTGGCAACAATGTCTGAAACCTTGTTGGTGAAAATTTCTTCAATCTCAGAAACCGGAACGAAGTCGAGCACTCGCAACTGAAGATTAATGATGTCCGCAACAACGGAGTTGGGGCCGATCGGCAAGTTCAACGTCGCGGCGAGCTTCCTTAGATCATTGTTTGGTCCGAAGCAGTCTCCTTTGCCGAACTCCTTGCCCTTGCAGTTCTGAAGCTCTTTGACAGCCAATCGCCCAACCGTGCATGTCGACGATGTGACAGGGTCGCCGCCGGACTCGGCAACGCATTGGAGAAAAATTCGCTGGTCTCTTGTGAGATTGTTGCCTGCCATGCAAATGGCCGTGGCCAGCGATTCATAATTGCTTTCAATGGCGCAGGCAGCAAACTTGGCGCCGTCCCCGCCAAGCGTCTTGGCGGTCTCTCCGAGTAAGCACTCGCCGATTTGCCCAGACTTGCGTTTAGATGGATTCTTGTAGCAGGTTGCAAGCGTCTGAAGCTCCTTCGGCACGCCTTTCGCACCATCGCTGGCACACAGGGCCGCATCCATCCATCCATCCTTGCCATCGAGCTTGTCGTAGCATTTCTTCGCCAAACCGGCGTCTTGCCCAACGCATTCGCGCAGTTTCTTTTCGGAAGGATTGGACTCAAAGGCAGATCCGCATCGCAGCACATGACTGACTTGAGAATTGATTCCATTGCCGTCCATGCAAGCGAAGATGCCCACGGCATTTCGATTGGTCTCACTAAAGCATTTGGCCTGCATGCCTTGCTGCGGGCTCATCTCTTTGAGCGCGCATTCGACGGCGCGGTCGCCGTGACTGCGGTCCGATGCTGTTTTCAGGCAATCCAAGGTTTTCCGTCCGCCTGTCGACGCAGACTTGCGGTTGATGCACTCGACTGTTTTCACGGTATCTCCGCCGTCTGACGCATAGCACTCTCCGATGGCTTTCATTGCTGTGCTGTCAGGGCCAAGAACGTAGCGGGGGAAGGCATTGCCTGCTGCGAGCTTTCCAATCGAAGTCCGGGGCGCAATGAAAAAGAGATCCAACTCAAGCCTCTGGCCGATCATGGCGAGCACTGGTGGAGGTATGCAAAGTTCACCTGACGCGCAAGCAGCGAGGAGCTTGCTATCAACGAGGTATCCGGAACATGCTTGAACCTCTTCAGGGCTAGCCGCACCTCGGAGGCGCTGACATTCAAGCAACCGCGTGCGCGCAAATTCATCCGAGATGTTGCTCAAGGCAATGCCGGATGGTGCGGGTCTCCTGCTCCCATCCGCCTGCGGCGGAAAAACCAGTGACGGCGTGTCGATGACGTCAGCGACCGCAAGCAGCGACCTCACGTTCAAGGGCAAGACTTCAGCCGCAGCGAAGCTGATGCTTTCCTCTTTCGATCGACGACGCTTTGCAAGTCTTACAAATTCATCGCCCGCTTTGTTCGCATCAACTTCCGGAGGCCATGCATGAGCTGCCGGACGAAGCGTTGCGAACAGCTCTATGCGATCAAGACCATTTGTTGGCCCTAAACCCAGCCGATACGGCTGTCTTAGTGCGGTGGCGTTTGCGTTCTTGGATCGTGCCCAGGTTCTGAGCTTCGCGTAACGGTCGAACCGACGGTCTTTCTCGCCAAGTCCGTCCGCAAAGTAAACGCACTTCTTGGCTTCTTCGCAGCGGAGATCGATGATCACTAACTCAAAGTCGTTGTCCGAAATTCCGAGATCGGCCACCTGTAGCTTGGAACGAAATCTCAGCGCCGCTCCATGAAGGATTAAAGAAACCCTGTCCGAGACCGTACGGTTCGTTTTGTCGATCGTTGCCTTGACATCCGGCTTCGGCTCTTCCATCGCTGCTTCGATCAACTCACTCGGCCGCGGTACATCCGCGTCAAGATTGCGAATGACCTCGTCGATCATGTCGTTGAGTAGCTTTGCCTGCTTGGCATAAGCTTCCGGAAGAACTGACTTGCCCTTCTTTACATTAAAGAACGGCGCTGGACCTGCGATGGCCAACCAATACTTGCGTCCCACCCGGTTCCCATTCGAGTCCAAGCCGGTTGCCACAGCGGCAAGGCTGCGTTGCCACCATATCCGCGGCGCCCTCATGCATTCGAGAAAAGTTGGCTGGCGAGAGTCTCCGCACTCTTTCAAGACGGGTGCTTGAAGGTGCGAGGAGGAGTACCGCTCATCAACTGAAGAATCGTCCATCGCCTTCTTGCTGGCAACAGCAATCTTCGCCTTGCCCGACTTGGTGGCCCTGGCCGGCTTTTTTGGCACAGACTTTGTTGCGGCCAGGATCGCTGTGGCAGCCTTTGCTGCAGTAGTTGAGGTGGGCTTCGTCTTTCTGGCCGCGAGCGGCTTTTGAGTACCAGACGGTGCAGGATTTTTCTTGGCGCCCTGCCCGGTTGACTCCACCTTTTTGGAAGCCTTGTCGACCGGGGAAGACGTTGATTTGCCAGCGGATTTGCCCTGTACTGACGTCGCGTTCTGAGCGATCGTCGCCGACAGGCAACTGAAAAGGACACATGCGACCCACGCGCGCTGGACAACGAGACATCGTTTCATGACCCCTCCAAATGCCAGATTGCATTCCGACGACTGGGCGCTGGTGCAAGGCTGCGTTCTTCGAAGGCCGCAACATGCGCTCTTGTTGAGCGGCGGCCAAGTGGCTTGACCCGCGGCACGGCATACTACCCCGCAAGGTAGTTGTGATCCTTCGACTCTTTACCGTGGCTTCGGGCGCACTGTAGGCGCTCTCCAGCGGCGGCGCAATGCCCCATTTTGGGTAGGCGCTGGGTACCCAACAAAGCGAAGATCTCGCCGTCTAGCTCTTTGCGAGGTGCTGCGCTATCGTCTGGCTAGTCGCTCTCCAACTTCGCGTGCACCCAGGTCCCTTACTGCCGCAAGGCTTTCGAACTGCACTATCCGCAGACGTGCCTTGCCTTGTTCCCAGTGGTAAATCGTCTGCCCGGATACGCCTACGAGTTGACCGTAGCTCGCCGCAGAGAGCCCGAGCTTGGCCCGATGTGTACCCAGTTTGGTCGCACTGAATCGGCGCTTCGTGCCCGCTGCCACTTCAGCGTTTAAGTCAGAACCTACCCTGGAACGTAGCGCCTTTCACGACACGACGCAGCTCCTTCTCAAGCGCACTCACCTGGCGACGCAGTTCGGCAATCGACGCGCGATGCGCGATGCGCGATGCGCGACTGATGCTTTCTTAAGTGTTTCGATTTCGGCGCGCACTTCTTTGCGAGCGACGCGGGAGATCTCGGCTTTGAGAATCGAGGCAACGTTTGGCATCGGCGCATTGTGCCGTTCCGTCTATCTGGCCTCCCCTCGCGTCATCACCGGCTCAAGCCATTTGAGCGCGGCTGCCTGCGGCGACAGCGTGCGTAGATGCGCCTCGCATGCCAGATCTGTCGCCAACTCCTCGAGCTGCTCAGGATCAACCGTCCGCCAATGGCGCTTGAGCTGCTGCGCGCAATAGTAGATCCACAGATCGGTCGGAATATCGTCTTCCATGATCCATACTACTGTATATTCATACAGGCGTGCTGCGAAGTGTTTAGATACCGGTTCGAGGGCCAAGAGCTTTCCACCAAGGAGGCGGTGAAGCACACGCGCCGCATCGGAGAACTGCTCTATGTGCCGCGCATCCATGACCCGCGCCCGGGCCGCAGCCTGATGATCGCGATGCTGCTGGCCGACGACCAGGAGAGCTATGTGATCCCGCTGCTCAACCGCGCTTACATGCTTGAGGTCCGGGGCGGTTTCTTCATCGAAGGCACCGAGATCAATCCGCGTGGGCGGGCGCTCAAGAACATCAAGGCCGACACCTACCCGCAGCGCTGGTTCTGCCGGCCGGTGCCGCGGCCCGCCCCGCCCGATGCGAAGGCCGCCCGCCTGGAGGCGCAGCGCCACGGCGAAATGATCGCCAAGGCGCTGCAGCGCTGGCCATCGCGCCGCGGCAGTTCCAGCCTCGGTGGAAATGCGTAGCGCATTTGCGAACTTGCTCAAGGAGATGACCATGGACCAAGCTGAACTCTTCTTCCCGCAGCCGATAGCCACGGCGCAAATCGACGCCGCGCCGCAGGAGGCCAGCGACGACGACACGCCGTTCCGGTTCGAAGAGGTGGAACCGGAACCTCGCGTCGCCTATCTGGTGCGGCTCTCCGACTATCCGCATCCGGCCGCCGCCGATGCGGTGAAGGTGGCGGAGCAGCGCTTCGGGCGTGAGCTCGACCGGCAACTGGGCCATGACGTGGTGCCGGCGCTGCGCGCGTTCCAGAACGCGAGCGAGTCGGGCGAAAGCGATCTCACCAAAGACGAGGTGATGCTGGCGAAGCGCTGGGTCAAGGCCTTCGACGCGGCCAGGACGGCGGGCTTCCGCGATTTAGGAGATACCGACGAAGCCTATTTCGCCGTTCGTGTTCTGTGAGATGGCAGCAGCTACGATTTGGCCATGACCAAAGAGATTGCACGCCTCTCTCCGGCGAGTTGCGTTCAGCTACTCGACGCTCTGCAAGCATTGGGGTGGAGGTTCGAGCATCCCCGCAGCGCCGAGATCACGGGCTGGAGCAATCTAGGCGAGGAGATCGGCCTCATCTCTCCTGAGGAGGCCTTCGTTTTTCTGACAGCCGCGGTCGGACACGGTGTCCAGCTTTGGGCGGCGCCGGGCAAAGATCTGTTTCTTAGCTGCGGCAAGACGCTGCAGATTTACTTCGATGGATTCTCTCCTGAGGAAAGCGCATCGCTGCAAGCCGCCTTAAGAGGCTGTGGATTGAACTTCGACGTGAGCGATGGCAACGCCTGAATGAAGGGTATGCAGGTGCACAAATACGGGATCGCAACTTTTTCCCGGGCTGGGCTAGTCCCCTGTGCCGTTATGCACGAGAACCTCAGCTCCACCCTTGGGTGGCCCCGATTTACTCACCGATGACTTCAAGCATCTGTCGAGGTTGCGCGCACCAAACCCATTAGTTGCTCGAGCACCTCCCCATGGTTGCGCTCCAGGTAACGGAACACCGCTTTGTTGTCGACCAGCTTGGCGACATAGCCTCTGGCCAGCACAAGGTTGAGCATGTCCTCTCCAAAACCCTGCTCGATCATCCTGTACTGGTCCTGCAGACCAGACATCTCCCGCTCCATCCGATCGACCTGTTCTCGGCTGACGCCTCGATCCTTGTGCGGGCGCTTTCCGGCAACCAGCATTTCCGTGGCAGTGGCCATCTCCAAGGCTCGCGCGTATGTGACCGTGATGCTGTTCGCAGCGATCATCAACTCCACCGCCTCGACCTGACGGGTCGGTTTCATTCTGCGTAGTGCAACCGTGATCTCTGGGGAGAAATGGCGGTCTTTGAGCAGGTCGACGGCTTCGGGGCAAACCCCATCGAGCAGGGTCACCTTTTTGACGACCTGGGCCAGGTCCACGCACAGGGCTTTGGACAACCGCTCCGGCGAGATGCCGCGATCAATCGCGCGGCGCATCATGAAGTGCTCCTGCACTGACGACAAGCGGTTGATCCGGTTGTTGTAGGTATATGACTCGTCGTCCGTTGCCACCAGACACGGCACCTCCGTGTTTCCGAGCTCTTTCAGGGCCAGCAGACGGATGTGCCCGTCCAGCAGAACGTGCTGGCCGGTTTTCCGGTCGACCGCGCTGACCGCAAGCGGCTCGATAAGGCCGATCTCCCTGATCGAAGTCACGACCATCCGGTACTTCTTGGTTCCCAGCAGGCCAAGCGGCGGTTTGTGCGATGGCAGGACGTTGTCGATCGGAACCATCATGGGCTTCGGCAGAAAGCCGAGTTCGACCGTCACCCCAGGCTCCCATGAGGCCCGATTCGATCCGCGAGGTACTTTGGCAGCGCATCCAGACCTTCAGCCCGCAGAAGCGTGACGAAGTTCTCTTCGAAAAAAAGCTGCCGCAGGGCGCCGGCGACAAAGAGAAGCCGCTGCTGCGCAAAGGCCGCGCGGCGTACCATCAATTGCTGGCGCTTGACCTCTTTCTGATAAGCACGAACGAGGCTTGACGAAGTGACATCGGATGGCTGGGGCGACGGATGCCGACCGACCGAGCGCCCCAGGTGCTGTCGGCTCTGCACCAGGCGCCGAGCGTCCATGAGTTGCCGTCCTCGCAACTGTCCCGTTTCGTAGGCCTCCTGCAGCGCCGCCTGAATTGTCTTGTCGCTATTCCCCGCCCGGGAAATCTCGATCGCGATCGTCAGGGGGACTTTTCCGCGTTCGACGGCCACCAGCAGGCGCTCCTCGCCTTGATCGATCAGCGTGAGGATGTCAGTGACGTACGAGATCGTGAGTCCCGTCTTCTGGGAGATCAAGCTCGCAGAGTAGCCCTTGACCTTCAACTGGGTGATGCCTGCCAGAAGCTCCAGCGGGCGGTAGACGCGGCGTGCCATGTTCTCTGCAAGGCTCATGATGAACGCGCCCTCGTCGTCGATCTGTATCACCAGGGCAGGAACTCGCACTTCACCGAGCTTGCGCAGGGCCTTCATCCGTCCTTCGCCGCAGACCAGGAGATAGCGCTCCGCGCCATCGCTACCCGGCCGCGGCGTGACCGTGATCGGTTTCTTCAGGCCGATCGAACCAATGTTCTTCACGATCTCCGCGAACACCTCTTCATTGCGATCCCGCGCGTTGAGAACGTCGATGCGATCGATGGGAATCATGCGCAGATCGCCGGCAGCGGGCCTGCCGGTCATGCCGCTCTCCGCAGGCGGATCTGGGCGGCCATCCCGTAGAGATACTCCAGGGTGTCGAAGCGATAGCTCTCCAGCTCCACCGCATTGTGCTCAGCCAGGCTGAGGCGAGGCTGCGCGAAGTGAAGCCGTGGGAGCAGGTAGTAGTCGAACGGCTTGTCGTTGCCCGGCGCCAGCCGGACGGCGACAGTGATGTCGGGAAGCAGTCCTGTATCGAAGCGGATCTTCCAGCGACGACGGCCGTTCTCGCCGGTCTGGCAACGTGCCAAGGCCAGAGAGACGCTGAACTCGTGGTTGACGTCGAGCAGGTCCGTCGCCGGATCTCGGTAGAGTCTGCCGCCCAGGCTCTCCATCTCGGACTCTGCCTCGACCACGATCTTGGGGTGAAGGCGCCTGAGGAACCGGTTGACCTCCAGGTACTGGTAGTCCCGCCCGGGCGTGAAGCCCACCATCTGGTAGGCCCGGATCAGGCTGCCAAACCGGTGCGCATAGACCGCCGACGAGGGCATTCCTTCCGCTTCGTCGATCACCAAGCCCGACAGGAATCCCCGGTGCCGATAGAGACCTAGCAGGCGCTCGATGAGCTCCTCGTTGGAATACCGGCGTGCGCGGGCACGGATGATGCCCTGCGCCGTGTAGAAGATGTCCCGCGTGACGATCGGCTCAAAGGCATCGTCCTTGCGGATCCACATGTCCGGCGTGTTGACCACGCGCAGCTTCTTGAGCTTGAAGGAGACGCGGTTGTAGACGTTGCTGCCGATGTACTTTTCATTGATCAGCACTTGGTGGACCGTGGCCCGCGTCCACTCGCGGTCGAGGTCCGTACGGGTGTGCATCAGGTTGAGCCGGCGGGCGATCTCCGATTCGACCAGTCCTTCGTCGGTGAACCATTCGTAGATTTTCTGAACTGTCTTGACCTGGTCTCCGGGCCCGGGGGTGAGAATCACGCGGTCGGTCTGGAGACTCTTCTGCTCGCCGCGCTGGAGTTCGGTCTTGACCGCGCCCGATTGGTCCACCAGCATCCGGCGCAGGCCGTACCCAGCCGCGCCGCCTTGCCGGAAGCCGAGCTCCACCAAGCGGCATTGACCGGCGAAGACCTTGGTCGACAGTTCGCGGCTGTACTCGCCGGCCATCGCCCGTTTGACGCCCTTGACGATGGTGGAGACGGGAGAGCCGTCGTTCTCGAACTGCTCCGCGCAGTACGCCACCTGGATGCCGGCACGGCGGCAGATGTATTCGTAGTAGGCGCTCTCGTCGGCATCCTGGAAGCGCCCCCACCGGCTCACGTCGTAGACGAGGATGATGGTGAAGTCGGCCGTCCCGGCCTGGACGTCACGAATGAGGCGCTGCAACGCGAGCCGTCCGTCGATCCTCAGCCCGCTCTTGCCCTCGTCGGCGTAGGTCCTGACGATCTCGATGCCGCGGTGCGCGGCGTATTCGCGGATCTTGTCGTTCTGATTGAGGGTGGAGTACTGCTGATGCTCCGTCGACATCCGAACGTACTCCGCGGCGCGAAACAGGGGGGCACTTGTGTCCGCGTCAACCCCGATGTGGTTCTGATCCATGCGAGTACCCATCCAGTCCGTTCAAGCGAATTCTTCGCTGCGAACGCCTGGCGACACCGGGTGCCCGCATACCGGCAAGGTACCAGTCCTGCTCTCAGGGATCGATCAAGTCCTCTCTTTGCAATCAACGAAATTTGGCACGGTCAGAGGTGCTGGCGAGCAAGCACAGTGATCTGAACCGTCCACGCGACCATCTTTGCAAATCCGAGACCCTCTAGCGGACGTAGTTCGTAGAGACCATCATCGAAGAGCGGCGTGACACCCGACGCATCCATCTTTGCAATACCGGCGGTGGAGCGCTTGGCGTTGCGTCTACGTTGGTCTGTGCGGTTGCGGACTGCGTATTCGGGGTGATTCTCCCGATACGCCGACCAGTAGGCGGAATTTCGTTTCGACCACGCGCGCTGGGCCTGCGCTTGGTTCTGGAGGTAGTCGGGATCGCTTCGCCGCTTTGTTTGCTGCCAAAGCCGTCGTCGCTCGCGCTGGCACACAGGTTCAGCACAGTAGCGCTGATGGGGCGCCTGAGCACGAGGGAGGAATTCACAGCCGCAAGCGGTGCACCATCGTTTGTCCATGAGCCTCTCCGAGGGGAGCCGGTGGAGGACCTGCGTGGCGTCGCTCGAGCATGAAGGCAACTGCGATGGATACTCGGCCGGCAAAGGCCTGATAGTGACGTCATCGCGCGTTCTGCGCTGAACCGGCGAACGGGCTGCCGAGCATGACGCCACTTGGGGGGCGCGTCGGCGCGATACGCGAAGGGCAGAATACGGCCGATTGTGTTGAAAAACTCCGCTGAATTCTAGGAACTGACTCGCAGTTTGCATGCCCTTCATCATCGATGGAGGTTCGCATCATGATGGGTCGGAGCATTGTTCAAGACCAGTTGTTCTACGCATTCAACCTCGAAGACCACGTCCCACACGATCACCTGCTGCGGGGCGTTGACCGTTTCCTCGATCTCAGCGAATTGCGCCAACATCTGGCTGCGTTCTACAGCCAAACTGGCTGGCCCTCGATCGATCCCGAACTCATGATCCGCATGCTGGTCATCGGCTACTGCCTGGGCATCCGCTCTGAGCGCCGGCTGCGCGAGGAAGTCCATCTCAATCTGGCCTATCGTTGGTTCTGTCGCCTCGGCGACCTTCTGCACTGCGGCCTGAAGAAGCACCTCCACTCTCTCTGCCAATCGCCTGGGCGAGCGCTCACAGTGAAGTGAACTCCGCAACAATCAGGCCTCACGTCCTTATCGCCGTGTTCAGTTGAGTTGCGGGATTCCTGCCAACGCAAGCCCCTGCTGGGAGTGCAATGCCGTGCCAATCGAACCTGATCTCGAACTCGCATGGTGCCGGCACTTTGGCTGCGTGGTCTGCAGACATGCCAGGGTGGGTAATAGACGGCCTCCCTGGTCAGGCACAAAGCGGTGGGGCGGGGCGCGCCAGCAGCTCGTGCTTCGGAGGCTCGATGGCCACTATAGGCGCATCGGGCTGAGAGGTCGAGGAACGATGTGGGCGCCGTATGGGGGCATCATCACTGCCCGCGTCACCACACCCAACGGGTTGGACTACAGCACGCCGCGCCGGTGGCCGACCTCGCCGCGCCGCAAGCGGCGAATGATGGGTGCCAAGCGAGGCCAACACTCGCTCGAGCTCAACCACCATTCAAGGAATGCCCATGACACAAGCCAAGACCCCCTCCGAGCGCAGCGACATGAATCTTGACCCCATCACCGGTGAACCCGGCTCGCATCCGGTCGGCACGGGCGCGGGTGCCACCGGCGGCGCCCTCGCCGGCGCTGCTGTCGGTGCCATCGGCGGACCGGCAGGCGCGGTAGCCGGCATGCTCGTGGGCGCCGTGGCCGGCGGCATGGGCGGCAAGGCCGTGGCAGAGCGCATCAACCCCACCGCGGAACATAGCCACTGGAAAAGCGCCTACACGCGCGAGCCTTATTACGAACCGGGCCTGAGCTACGAGCACTACGCGCCCGCCTACGAACTCGGCTGGAGCCGGCGCGCAACGGTGGACGACGACTTCGCGGCCGTTGAGCCGTCGCTGGCGCAAGAATGGGAAACACGCCGTGGCACTTCGTCGCTCGCCTGGGAGCAGGCGCGGCCTGCATCGCATGCAGCGTGGGAGCGCGCCGACCGGCTCTACATGCGCGAAGAAGACTCGTCGTTCCCCGAGGGCGATCCGCTCTCAAACGACGACGTGGTGGATGTGTTGAACGATGTGCTCGAGAACACGCGCGACGGCGAGGCGGGCTTTCGCACCTGTGCCGAAGAGGTCGAAACGCCCCAGCTGAAGCAGCTGTTCGCCACGCGCGCCGCGCAGTGTCGCGAAGCCGCGGCGCAACTCTCGCAGCTGGTGGTCTCCTACGGCGGAGAGCCGGCGGACGGCGGTACCGCCTCGGGCGCGCTGCACCGCGGCTGGGTGCATCTGAAGGGCACGGTGGGCGCGAACAGCGAGCTGTCCATCCTCGAGGAATGCGAGCGCGGCGAGGACGCGGCGGTCGCGCGCTATCGCAAGGCCTTGCGACAGCCACTGCCTCAGGATGTGCGCGAGGTGGTGCAGTCGCAGGCGTATGCCGCGCAGCGCAACCACGATCAGATCCGTGACCTGCGCAACGAGGCACGCGCGGCGCGCGCCTGACCCAAGCGCCTGTGACCCAGGTGCGCGATACGCAGACGACCGCGCGGACTTGCTCCATGCGGCGGTCGTCTCGTTTGCGGGCCTTCACGGAGACGATGGGTCGCGTTGCGGTGCCGCTTTTGTAGGCGTAGCGCCTCCACGTAGATGTGGCGGCGCTCGCCGGCGATGCGTACACGCTTGTCCACTGCCTTATCCACCGAAACGGTGGAGAACTCACTCAAGCTGAACGTGCCGCAAGTTCTTCTGCATTTTTTGCAGCAAGAGTGCCCATCGCAGCTGTCACTCGGAAGTGGCGCGCTCCGGCGGATCTAGGCACTCAACTTGCCTGTCCTCTCTCATGAACGAACGACTATCGCATCTCGATGATCTCCGGCGACATGCTGCCCGTTCGCGAGCCGCGGCCATTGGTGTTCAGCGCGCTCTCGCCGGTAAGCTGGCGGATCCTGAGACGTGCACCCTGGTTACTGATTTAGAGCACCAGGCTAGCGCTAGCCTCATGCAGCTTGCATTTGCGGCGGAGTCTCTGTACCTGCGAGAGGTCAGAAGGAGTAGCTCAGCAATCCTCGGCCAAAGTGCAGCGATATAAGTCGCCGCAGCGCGGCACCGGGAAGACCGGTCAACTGAGCGGCTCGCGCTAACGGCCGGCACTTGCTCATGGCCGAGTACCGCCACCGAACCAGGTCGCCTCGGGCGTGCGTTCACAGCAATCTCAGCCCCCGACCAAAATGAAGCGTCGTCTCGACGAGCTTGGGGATGTCGCCCATTTTCACGATCTCGGCACGTCCTTCCTCAGTGATGCGGAATACCGTAGCCAGCCGTGGCGAGACGTATGGTGCATTGACCTTGAGGGGAACGATTTCGGCCTCGATCAGACCCGTCGCCAAAAGCACCGAAACGCGCCGGACTTCTTCTGGCTCAACGACGCGAATCGGGAGCTGCACGTGCTGCAGCCTGTACAAGAACGAAAGCGGCATTCGGTCCTCCGAGTGCCGGCGCTTGCTCAACCAAAAACTCCGGCCGATTTTTGGTCGGCGAAATGTAGCTACTAGCGTCACCCAGCGCAACCACTGACTTACGGTTGCAAGCCATTTTTGCGGAATATTTCACGTTGCCGCGAGGCGGCGGAGGATGGACTGCGACTCGGGGCGGACTGCGCACTCGCACCGGATCTCGACGACCTCCACGCGAGTACGTGCACTGGAACGACCTTCATGTCGGGCTCCAAAACTCGCAGGAACGCTACTCACTTCCACCGAGGCTAAAACTGCCGCGGCGCGATGGCCAGCGCTGCAGCGCCTTCGCGATCATTTCGCCGTGGCGCTGCGCCTCCAGTCGGGCCGCCTTCGCATCGGGAGGGCGGGCCGCGGTACCGGCCGGCTGTTGGATTCCACTGATCTCTGACCCTAGGGGGTGCGGACAAAAACTTGGACTACCAGGAGGTAGTTCATGTATTCGTACGAAGACAGGGTTCGAGCGGTCAAGCTCTACATCAAGCTCGGTAAACGCGTCAGAGCGACTATTCGTCAGCTGGGTTTCCCAACCAAGAATTGAATCGCCCCGGCTTTCATGTAGGCCGGTTGGTTTAAGTTATGCCGCCATCGTGGCGGTCTGACTGGCGAGTTGCCGGTAATAGTTTGCCTCAGCTTCTGCAGGCGGGATGTACCCGATGGGTTCGAGCAGGCGATGGTGGTTGAACCAGGACACCCATTCCAGGATTGCGAATTCCACCGCCTCCTTGGTCTTCCACGGTGCACGGCGATGGATCAACTCAGCCTTATAGAGGCCGTTGATCGTCTCGGCCAGGGCGTTGTCATAGGAGTCGCCTTTGCTGCCCACTGATGGCTCGATGCCAGCCTCGCTAAGTCGTTCGGTGTAGCGGATGCTGACGTATTGCGAGCCGCGATCCGAGTGACAGGTCAAGCTGCCGTCGCGCTCGGGTTGACGGTCGTACAGCGCTTGCTCCAACGCATCGAGCACGAAGTTCGTGCGCATCGAACTGCTGACCCGCCAACCCACGATGCGCCGGGCGAACACATCGATCACGAAGGCCACGTACAGCCAGCCCTGCCAGGTCGAGACGTACGTGAAATCGGACACCCATAGCTGGTTCGGGCGCTGCGCCCGGAACTGTCGGTTGACCCGATCCAGCGGGCATGGCGCTCTGGCATCGCTGATCGTGGTCTTCACCACCTTGCCTTGCCTCGCATCACGCCTCGCAGCCCCAGGCGCCGCATCAGCCGCTCGACCGTGCAACGCGCCACCGCGGTGCCTTCGCGTGCCAGTTGCCTCCAGACCTTGTCGGCGCCGTAGACCTGCATGTTGGCCTGCCAGACGCGTTGTATTTCTGGCAAGAGGGCATCGTCGCGCTGCGCCCTGGCGCAGCGCTTGTGCGGCTCGCGCAGCAGCGCCGCGTACCGCCGATAACCCGACGGGACGACCTGCAAGACCTTGCAGATCGGCTCGACCCCGAAGGTGGCGCGATGCTTGTCGATGAAATCCCTCAGGACTTCAGCCGGCGGTCGAGCTCCGCCTGGGCGAAAAACGCGCTCGCCAGCTTCAGGATCTCATTGGCCCGGCGCAGCTCCTTGACCTCGCGCTCGAGCTCCTTCATCCGCTGGGCCTCGCTGGTCGTGACGCCTTCACGCACGCCGTTGTCGATCTCGTCGCGCTTGACCCATTCGTTCAGCGTCTGCGGCACGCAGCCGATCTTCGGTGCAATCGATTCGATCGCGGCCCAAAGCGATGGGTACTCCCCACGGTGCTCCTGCACCATCCTCACCGCGCGCTCACGCACCTCGGGTGAGAACTTGTTCGACTTCTTCATGGCTCAATCCTCTCAGAGTGTTGAGCCTCCACAAATCCGGGGCGATTCACAGCGCCGAACGAGAAGTGGCTGACCGACATCACCGAGTTCCAGATCCCGGCCGGCAAGGTGTACCTCTCGCCCGTCATCGACTGCTTCGATGGCTTGGTCATCAGTTGGTCCATTGGGGAGCATCCAAATGCTGAGCTGGTCAACACCATGCTGGATGCGGCCATCGAGACCGTGGCCGACGGCAACGCCCGGCCCATCGTTCACTCTGATCGCGGTGCCCACTATCGTTGGCCTGGTTGGCTATCGAGGATCGGTGACGCGAAGCTGGTTCGCTCGATGTCTCGCAAGGGGTGCTCGCCGGATAACGCCGCGTGCGAAGGCTTCTTCGGGCGGCTGAAAACGGAACTGTTCTACCCTCGGGACTGGAAGGCCACCACGATCGAGCAGTTCATCAAAGAAGTTGATTTCTACATCCGCTGGTACAACGAGAAGCGGATCAAGCTCTCCCTTGGCTCTCTCAGCCCCATCGAATATCGAGAGAGTCTTGGATTTGCGACATAAACCAGTCCAAGTTTTTATCCGCACCCCCCAACACTCAGTGGTAGTCCTCTTCGCGCTGATGACGAATTGCCAACACCCTGACTTCCCGCCCTGGAACGATTTCGTAGAGGGCCACATAGCCTGTGGAACCAAGCCCTACGATTAACTCTCGGCGCGTTGTACGCCTGCCGTCGCTCGCTTTCCTATACGCCCAAGGATTCTCGGCCAGCCGCTTCTTGATACTGGTGCGAAGCTGGTGCAGTACATGCTGAGCATGGTCCAGTTTCTCCAAGGTCTCTGACCGTGCGACGAGGAACTCAAACAACTGTTCAAGGTCATCCTCGGCTTGCGGGGTCATCTCAACCCCGAACAACTCAGTCACGTGCCAGGGCCTTGCAATTCGCGACGTCGTGCATCAATGCGGGCCTGGACGCGGTCAAACACTTCGTCCACGGGGCGTGAAACACCGGTTCGCAGGTAGGCCTGCCAAGCGGCCTCGCCACGCGCATGGAAGTCCGTTTGGACGCGACGGAAATCAACTGCTCGGCGCACGGCATCGGCCACAAAGGTGCTGATGGTTTCCTCTTCACCCAGGACCGCTTCGAGCTCGGCACGCAGTTCCGGCTCAACGCGAACGGCAGGTAAGGTGCACGATTTCATGGCCGCAAGCGTAGCACATTTGTAATGCATTTGCCACTTTGTCCCGACGCCGACATTGGAGGTGACTTCGAGGGTCAATTTTGTTGGGGGCGGGTGACTTCGGTTAGCGCGATTTTTCCTTGCGGCCGAGCATCGGATGGAGAAATCCGAGTTGTCACATCGGCCGTGAACCCCGGACCAGTTGCATGAGATCTGGGATGCCTGTGCACCCGCGCCGTTCGAAACGGGGGTGACAACCCAAGCGAGCGGTCAACACGCGGTCGGTGGCGCGATGGCTGCGACGGACCTCAGCGCTCTCCTCGGTAGCCTCCAGAGCACCAGCCTGGATGAACGATCGCATCTAGTATTCGATGCGCTGGTTCTTCTCCGCATAGGTGAAGCTCACGACGTCTTCAAGATCGAAGAATGTGCTGACATGCGTGCTGGCATCCGCCAAGGCTGTGGACGAGCCCGTGACGCAGGCCGTGCGCTGCTCGGCAGAATGCTTGAACATTCCCTTCAGAACGATGCCGTTGTACAACGTCACTGCGACCGCTTCGACTCGCACATCACGGCCATCCCTCGTGAGCGTGGCGATAGCTTCCTGAACCGCAAGCAGGGACATGATGCGCTCCGTACAAAGCAGTGCAGTGTGACACAGCGCCTGACCAGTGGCATTTCAAAACAGTGCCAAAGTTCGCGAAGGCCCGAAGCCGACAGAGCGCCGACCCCAAGCGGGCACGTCGCTCGTGGTCTCTGGACCTGGAGGTCAACCACAGCTCAACGCAATGGCAGCCCGCATGTTCCTGCGGCGCAGCGTCCAGAGAGGAACTGTGCTCCCTGCGAACCCTGCTCGGGGTTCTCGAATTGGGCTCCCGACGGGCTGCGCAGGCTCCGCGCCAAGCCGCGTTTCCATGAACCGGGGGGCGGGCGGGGACGCGCCGGCGAAGGCAGGTGCCCCGACTGCCGTTTTTCGGTAACGAAGTGCGGCCATAAGTTCTACGTCGTCGCGGCGGCTCACTCTCGGGAGGCTGTCAGCGAAATGCGTCAATGGCCTGCACGGGGCAGCCGACTTACCGGTTCAAGTGATTCAGGCGCCGCAGCGCAGCAGCGGCACCGCCTCGCAAGGGACGCAAGGAGCATGACCATATGGCAGACGACAAGATCGATGTGGGCGCCCAGGGGGGCAGCGCAACCACCTCAACGGAGCCGGCGAGGACAGAAGCTGGTCGGGCGTGCTCGGCGTGACAGCGCCAGCGTTGCGAGATGAGCTGGTTGTCGCAGGCGACGAAGGCGGCAGAGTCCGGGCCTTCCTCACCAAAGATCCTCAGCCGGGCAAGGCAGTGGCTGCGCCATGCGCCAGTGCGATGATGGGTGGCGTCAGGGTCAAACTGGGAGCAGGTCCGCTTTGAACACTGGGTCCACGGACATTGCGCCTGCGGGAAAAAGCCGAAGCCTGCAGTTCGAGCTTGTGTTCAGTTTCGGCGTTGTCGTCACCTTGGTGGTCGCGTTGGGCCTGGCGTTCTATGTCAGCTTGCAGCGCTCCGCAGCCGGCATCGCCAAGTCATCGGTCAGCGAGAACAGCATGGCGAACCTGAGTCTGCGAAGCTCGTTGGAGATGTACAAGACACGGGCTGCCGAAAGCGACGTGCTGCGATCCGTCGGCCCCCTGGGAACGGGCTTGGCAACCGAGCGCGCCCTGTCGAAGATGCAAGCGCATCTGCGCAACCTGCGAGGACACCTCGCGAGCCTACGCTCGCTCTCGGCCGATCCGCGAAGCCGGCATCAGGTTCAACAGCTGGAGCTTCTGCTGCAGCAGTACGAAGACGGATTTCTCGCATTCGTCGGGATGCATGACCGGGGGCCCGACTCAGACGCCAGGCATCACCCGCGCCAATCCTATGTGACTGCGGCGGTCGCCATCGAATCGGCGCTGGAGCATCTGCACGCCGCCGCGACCGAGCACGAGTTTCAGGCGCGAAACGAAGTGGAAGGCGCGGCACGCCTCGCGCGGTGGCCCGCGGTGGCCGTGGTCCTGTTGGCCGCGCTTCTGGCCATGGCTGTCGCAACGATTGTCTGTCGGCGCATCATGTCCTCAATCGGCGCGATCGCCGCTTTCTCCCGGCGCGTCGCATCGGGAGACTTCAGCGCGCGCATTGCGGACAACCGACCGGACGAATTCGGCATCCTTGCGCGCTCCATGAACCAAATGGCCGAGTACATCGAGAGATCCAATGTGCTTTTGGCCAGCAGCGCCGACACCTTGAAGCACCAGACCAGCCACGATGCGCTGACGCGTCTTCCGAATCGCGCATTGCTGGAAGACCGCCTGCGACAGGCCATTTCCTATGCGGATCAATATGGTCGATTGATGACGTTGGTGTTCATCGACCTTGATGGCTTTCAATTGATCAACGACAGCCTGGGCCACAGGGCGGGGGACGAATTGCTGAAGATCATGGCCGAACGCTTGAGCGGCTGCCTGCGCAGCGTCGACACGCTCGCGCGGACGGGCGGCGACGAATTCGCAATCGTTCTGTACGACCAGCCGGGGGACGGGACAGAGATCATGCCGGCGCTGCAAGGACTGCTGGAGGCGATTGCGCGGCCGGTCCAGGTCGGTGGCCAAGGGGTCCAGCTCACGGGCAGCCTGGGCGTGGTCGTCTATCCTGCGGACGGGACGGACGCCGATGCCTTGCTCATGAACGCGGATGCCGCGATGTACCGCGCCAAGGCCGCCGGCCGCAACAACTTCCAGTTCTATGCGGCCGGGATGAGCGGCACGATCCGGGAAAAGCTCGCCCTGCGTGAAGAGTTGCGCCACGCCGTCGAACGCGGCGAGTTCCACCTCGAATATCAGCCTCAGGTCGAGATGGGATCGGGTCAGGTGATCGGCGTGGAGGCGTTGATCCGGTGGCAGCACCCAAAGCGCGGCTTGGTGTCGCCGGCGGACTTCATCCCGCTGGCGGAAGAGGCGCGGCTCATCGTTCCCATCGGCGAATGGGTGCTGCGCACGGCCCGCTTCCAGAACAAGGCCTGGCAGGAGGCCGGGTTGCCCGCCTTCAGCGTCTCGGTCAATGTGTCCGCCCGGCAGTTCAAGGAGCGGACCTTGATCGAACAGATCGCGCGGGCGCTCAAGGATAGTGGGCTCGAGGCCCGCTTTCTTGAACTGGAGCTGACCGAAAGCATGGTCATGGAAGACCTGGAGAAGGCCCTGGAGTCGATGCAGGCCTTGCGCGCGACGGGCGTTCAGTTCTCGATCGACGATTTCGGAACCGGCTACTCAAGCCTGAGTGCGCTCAAGCGCTTTCCGATCGCCAGGATGAAGATCGACCGCGCCTTCGTGCGCGACATTCCCGGCGACGAAGAGGACAAAGCCATCGCCAAGGCCATCATTTCACTGGGGCATGAGCTCAATCTCAAGGTCATCGCCGAAGGCGTCGAAACCGAGGAACAGCTGGAATTCCTGCGCGCCCATGGCTGCGATGAAATGCAGGGCTACCTGTTCAGCCCGCCCGTGCCGCCCACCGAACTGCCCGCGTTGATTGAACGCGCCCTCGTGTCGCACAAGGACGCGCAATGACCGCGGCAACGTGGAGTGGTTGGGGCTGCGCCCGCCTGTTCCAGGCACGCCATGCTGGTGCAGAAGATCTGCGCTCGATGCAGGCAGCCGAAGGCGCGAGCAAAGCCCCGCCGTGGTGCGATGATCAGCGCGCCCGTGCGCGGGGAGGTAGAGCCCAGCGTTCGATGTTCTTTGTGGCGTCAGACCTTCGATGAAAAAAGCTTCCTCTCCCGATTCGAAGGAGCCTGCTCAGGCCGCATCCATCGGCCCACGGCCCGTAGCCGACCCGGGCTCCGTCGCCCGAAAAACGGATCTCCAAAGAAGTCGCGTCATTTACGGAACGACCTCGTTTGTCGTGTTCGTGTGCGTGGCACTGCTGGTGATGAACGCATGGCTGGTCGTTCGCGCGCGCACGGCGGAAAACGAGCAGATCGCGCGGGCCAATACCAACCTGGCGCGCGCGGTCAGCCAGCAGATCGACAGCACCGTGGCCCTGGCCGAGCACATCATCTCGGGCATTGTCTTCGAGCTCGAGCGCACGGACATCACGCCCGACGCGCTGCAGCGCCTTCAACCGGTCCTGGTGAACCATGCTTCCGAGATCCAGGCCATCAAGGGGCTTTTCATCTATGACGAGCAAGGCCGCTGGCTGGTCTACTCGGAAGCATCTCCGGCCGGAACGAAAAACAACTCGGACCGCGAGTATTTCATTCACCATCGAAACAACCCGAGCGCACGCACGCTGATCAGCGGCCCTATCGTGAGCCGCTCTTCGGGCGAATGGGTGATCCCGGTGTCCCGGAGGATCAACGACCCGGACGGAAATTTTGCCGGTGTCGTACTGGTCACGCTCAGCGTCAAGCATCTGCTCAACGTCCTGGATCGCTTCCAGATCGGCGAGCAAGGCGCGATCGCGCTGTTCGGGCCGGACCAACTCCTGGTTCGCCGGCCCTTCCGGGAGGCCGACATGAACAGGCGCAACAAGGAGTCGCCGTTCCATCAGATCTTCCAGGCTTCGCGCTCGGGCACCGTCGAAGGAAGATCGGCGATCGACGGCGTGACGCGGATCATCAGCTTCGAGCACCTCCTCGACTATCCGCTCTTCGTGACGGTAGCTGTCGGCAAGGGTGAGGCTTTGCAGGAGTGGAAGTCTGCGTCGATCTATCAAACAACGTGGGTGGTCCTCTTGTGCTTGATCGTCGCGGTATCAGGACGCTACCTGATCCGATCGATGCGCAGACGACTGGTGGCCGAGCTGAATCTGCGAAGCGCCCGCGACGCCCTGACCGAGGCCAATGAACGCCTGGAGCATCTTGCCCAGGAAGACGGGCTCACGGGCCTGGCCAACCGCCGCTACTTCGATGCGCGCTTGGTCTTCAACTTCCAACAGGCACTGGAAAGCCAGACGCCGCTGGCGGTGGTCATGGTCGATGTCGACGAATTCAAGAAGTACAACGACCTGTACGGCCATCTGGAAGGCGATGAGTGCCTGCAGCGGATCGCCCTGGCACTGCGCACGGCGGTGCTGCGCTCGACCGATCTCGTCGCGCGCTACGGGGGCGAGGAAATGGTTCTGCTATTGCCTGGAACAGACGCTGAAGGTGCGCTCGAGGTTGCGCAGCGGGCAAGGCAGGCCGTTATCGATTTGCACATTCCCCACGCGGCGGCAGTGCTGGGTACCGTGTCCATCAGCCTCGGCGCGGCGGCCTGGGTTCCGCAGCCTGGCAGCACGCCGTTCGAGCTATTGAAAGCCGCGGATGAAGCGCTCTACCGTGCCAAAGAAGCAGGGCGCAATACGGTCAAAGTGCACGATTGACTCGCCCCCGAGGGTCATCCATGGCGCGTGCGCATGGACAGGCCCGGGGCGTCCAAGTTCCGAATGGGGCCGCACGTGGCGAGGAAGCGCGGCGCGAGGTCGACAGGCGCGCTCGGGCAAGCTCGATCCTGTGCCGACGATTCTTGAGCGGACGTCGTGTTTCCAGAACCTGCTCGGCTGTGGAAAGCAATGTCACGTCTTCGCCTCAACAGCGACGGCGTAAAGTCCGAGCGTTCGACCCCCTCTCCTCAGTAAATCACCGTCACCCTCGTCGCGCGGTGGGCGTCACCCGTCAGTAGGGCGCCTTGCGGCAAAGCGCCGCGGCTGGTGGACGGCGTCGCATCGATCTGGACGCGCCAGGCCGGGCCGAGGCTGTCATGGCGCTCGGCATTGGTGCGGGCCACTGTGAAGGACGCTTCTCCGATCTTGTCGAAGCGGTATTCGCGCCCTCCGATGAGCACCGATTTCATGTTGGTCCAGACGCGGTATGCGTGGCCGCTCTTCATCGGCGTGACCTCGAGCACCTTGAAGGTCGGAAGAACCACCCTCATGACCTGGAACCGGTGCTGGGAACTGCTCATGGCAGGCATTGGCTCGGCAGCATGGGTCGGGGCTGGCCACATCGGCATGGCCAGGAGCATGCCAAGGACCGCGAGCGGTGATGCTGCTCGCGGTGGGCGCGAGCCGATCGCGCCCGCAGGGGACATGTTTGCGGACATAGGAACTTGCCTCCGCCAACCCCGTTAGGCGCATCACGTCGATGCTCCCGCGTGTTTGTCGTCAGGCTACTCCGAAAACGAATGCAGTCAAACAATCAATGGCGTTGCCGCGCAGGCCTGCGCAGCGCAGCGCCTGGAAAGCGCGACCTTGTCTTCGGTGAGAACGCTCCGCCCGATTCGCTGGGCCATCAGCCGGGGCTGGGATCAGCATTCGATGCGAGCCAACACGATGGGAGCGGACAGTCGCTGATCCCGGCATTGCGCACACGGCAAGGTGCGGGGGCCGCGGGGAGACGAGATCACCGGGCGCGCAGCAAGCCGCCTGCCGCGACAACGGGCAAGGGCCCTTGCATGGCGACCCAGCAAGGCAAGTCGGCGCTCCGCTCCTGACGCACCCAGCAGGCAATCGGACGTGCTATGTGAGTCTCCGCACAGACGCCGTCGGCGCAGGGCACTAGAAGCAAGAGTCTGGCTTGGCGCCGCGCTCTCCTTGGACCCCATGATCTACTCTGCACACACTGGATTGCCTCATCATCTCGCACCCCAGCCGCTGTCTGGGGAAATCCCGCTGGTCCTTCGCCGCGACGAACTCGACGACTGGGCCGAACTCCTGAAGGCACTCACCGCCCGGTTGCGGGCGGCAGCGAGCGAGGAGCTCGCGGACGTGTCGAGCGATGGCGCATCCCGCCTGAGGCACGTGGTGCTGGAATGCGCGGGCGATCTCGACATCCTCTTTGGGGCACTTCGCGCGGGAAGCATGCCTCACCCGTTGCGCGTCGCAGGCGCGCTGCGGGTGATCACGGATCCGGGCCTGCCGTTGGAGTACAGGCCGTCATATACGTCGATCGAGGTGAAAGCCACGCCGTGGTGGGAAAAGCGCCCGGCCGTTTTCTCCAGGATCTTCAGTTGAAAGCACGCACCATGGCCGCTGACCCGTCCCCCGCGCAGGCTGGGTTATCGCCGAGGCGGTCGGATCGTGAGAAACCTGCGCCGGGGATCTCTCCAAAGGGACTTGCGATGGACACCCAGCTGCTGATGCGCTTGGATCGCATGGCGCCGCCACGGCTCCTGATCCTGTCGGCCGATGTCGCTGCGGCCAAGCGGCTGGTCGAGGGCGGACTGATCGAGGCGACCCTGCAGGCGAGAACCGACAACCAAGTGCTGATGCTGCACGCCATGTACGTTCTACGGATCACGCCGCGCGGGCTGTCGGCCGTTGCGCAGGAGAAAGTCCGGTGGCGCCACGGCGGGCATCGCGCCACGACCGTGCCGCCTGCCATTGAAGCATCTTCTGCGCCCCGCCTCAAGAGACCCTCGTAAGGCAAGCCCTCTGCTGCGGCTGCGGCTGCGGCTGCGGCTGCGGATTTTGCGCGCGGGCCGGTCTTTGCGGGCTTCGAGCCGACTCGGCGCCATCTCTTGTTTCGGCGGTGGTCGCATCGGCGAAGAGCCGCCGTGCGACTGCCGTCACATGTCAGAGGACCAATTCCGCATAGCTGCGCCGGTTGGCGCGATAGCAGTCGCATGCGGCGTTTTCCAGCCCCGGGCGATCCGTGATGGTGATGACGCCGCGGCGGTAGTCGATCAGGTGCCGCGCATGCAGTGCCGTGGCCGCGTTGGTGATGCCGACCCTGCGAACGCCCAGCATCCGGCCCAGCACTTCGTGCGTGAGTGCCAGATGCGCCGAGTGCGCGCAATCCTGTGTCGTGAGGAGCCACCGCGCGAGACGCTCTTCGATCTGGTGGAACTGGTGGCACAGGCCCAAGCGGCCGAACTCCGTAAGCAGCGCGCACACGTAGCGATGGAGCACGCGCTTCAGCGGAGGACTTGCAAGCAGTTCCTGCTCGAGCGCCTGCGCAGTGAGCCGCCATGCGAGGCCGGAGCCCTGGACCAGCGTGCGCAGCGGGGAACGCTGCACGCCCAGCGACAGCTCGTGGCCCACAGCACCTTCGCTGCCCACCATGCCTGTCTGCAGGCCGTCGTGACCATCGGCCGTCGACACCAGCGATACGAATGCGCTCGTTGGAAAGTGGATGTGTAGCATGGCGTCGCCAGGTTCGTACAGGACCTGCGGCGCAGTCAACTCCACGCTGTCGCAGCGCGCCAGCAGGTGTGCCCGGTCGGCAGGCGGCAGCGCCTCGAGCAATCGATTGAGCGCCGGAGCGGCCGAGTCTGAAGTCACGCCACCGCCCTTGAAAAAAGGAAAAGCCAGAGGTGCCCGGGCGGGTCCGCGCTGGCGCCCGCATTGTGGCCGACAGAGCTGCTGCGCTATGTGCGCCTGCGCACCCAGCAGCAGCCGAAAGTGCGCGAACGCGCCAACTCAGGGGACCGGCCGGTGCGGCAGCAGCCGGTCCGTCTCGCGCTTGACGACTTGGTAGCACTCGCACACCTGACGTTCGAGCCCGGGTCGATCGAGCACGGTGATATGCCCGCGCGCGTACTTGATCAGGTTCAGCCGTTGCAGTTTGCCCGCCGCCTCCGTCACCCCCTCGCGCCGCACGCCGAGCATGTTGGCAATGAGCTCCTGCGTCATCACCAGTTCGCTGCCCGGCAGGCGATCCAGACTCAGGAGCAGCCAGCGACACAGTTGCTGCTCCAGTGAGTGGTGCCGGTTGCAGACGGCGGTTTGCGACATCTGCGTGATCAGCGACTGCGTGTAGCGCAGCAAAAGCTGCAGCAGCGGACCGCCCTGCTGGGTCATGTCCTTGATGTGAGCTGCGCTGAGCCGGAACGCCTGGCCCGCGCTTTGCACGACCGCGCGATTGGGCGTGCTACCTCCACCCATCAGCAGCGACACGCCGACCATGCCTTCGAAGCCGACCACCGCGATCTCGGCAGATTGCCCATTCTCCAGCACGTACAGCAACGAGACGATGCATCCGGTCGGGAAATACACGTGCTCCTGGACGACGCCCGACTCATAGAGCACCTCCCCGAGACGCAGTGTCACCAGCTCCAGAAACGGCTCCATCCGGGCCATCACCTCGGGAGGAATGGCAGCGAGCAGACCATTGCGCGCGGCAGCCGCTGGCAACGAAGACGAACGCTCAGGCAGGACCATGGCAGGGAGCCGCTTCCAAAGTTTTCATGATTCTGCGGCCAGTGTCATAGCGTCTGTACGGTGGCGCACCAACCGAGGTACTTTATTTTTGACGCCACGGTGCGCTGGCGCACAGTGGCGCTCGGTTTTTCTGACTAGCGTGGCCTATGAATCCCGCCCCTGACAGAAAGACCCTAATGCCGCTTTCGTTCTTGTACAGACTGAAACACGTGCAACTCCCGGTTCGGGTTGTCGAGCCAGAAGAGATTCGGCACGTCTCGGTGCTATTGGCTACCGGCCTCATCGAGGCCGAGATCATGACCCTCAGCTCGTTCACCCCCTACGTCCCGCCTCGCTTGGCCACAGTGACGTGTATCACCCAGGCTGGGCATGCCGAGCTGGCGGAGATGAGCGAGATGGCGGCACCTGTAAGAACCTCGATGCAATTCAGCCGCGGTTTCCGGTTGATGTAACTTGGCCTCTTGTCGGCAGGCCGAGAGCTCAAATGCAGGAACATCCCGGCGAGTTTTCCACCGTTGCGGTGGATCAATATGGCGGAATGCTTTTCTTTCCGCCGTGAAAAGTTTCATCGAACCCTCAGCGACACCCCGAAGAGACTGATCATGAGACGAGGTTCGCCGCCGCCGGCCCAATGGATTGCTGAAACCGCGGATGTTCCGGCTCCTCGAACGCTGGTAGCGAGAATTCGGCAAGGTTCACGAGCGTCGATTCGAAGCGCCCATGAGCCTGCGCGAACTCATGAGCCCGCTCGGCGATCGCCGGTCCGACGCGGCCCGGCCGCTTCGGGGCTAAAAGCGTAAGTCGAGCTTTTCCTGAAGGCGGACGTTCGAGCTGAAGGTCTGGAACGGGACACCGAGACCCAACTGGAAAACGCCCGAAGGGGACACTCAGGACGCAACCTTTGCGATGAGCTGATTCCAGGCGTCGGCTTCGCGAGGTGTTGTGCGGAGGATAGAACATGGTCTTGCATGTCACCTGCAGAGTGGCTTGCGAGACCTCTTTTCAAGCGTCTCAGGCCGCCAAGGCACGGCTTGCATTGCGGAGCACGTCTTCGAGCGGAACAAGTCCCTTCATAGCGCCGTTGCCGCCACCCGGCTTGCCGTCTTCGACCGCCAGTGCAAAGCGAAACGCAGGATCGGCTTCGATGCGCTGGCGCAGCGCGCGAATGCGCGGATAGTCGCGCGGTTCGATCGCCTGGTGGAAGTCCGCCCAACGCGCCACGCCGGCGAACACGGCGTCCGCCAGCGTTGGCTCGTTGCCGAGCAGATAGTCGCTGTCGCCGATCATCGCCTCCAGCTGTTCATGTCGCAGGGCAACGAAGCTGCGACCGAACTTGCGCAGGGTTTCTTTCTCGCCTTCGGTGGCGTCCGCCGCTTCCAGTGCCACCCACATGGGATAGAAGGCGCCGGTGAAGCCGGTGTTGAGGAAAGCCAGATACTGGTGCATCCGATCAGCCTGCGGTGTGCCGGGCTCGAAGCTGATGCGGCGCTCGGTATCGCGTCCCTCCAGCCACAAGGCGATCGCGATCGTCTCGGTGAGCACGCGGCCTTCGTCGGTGATCAGCACAGGGGTTTCCACCCTGCCGTTCAGGCGTTTGTAGGCTTCCGTGCGCATCTCGCCCAGCATGTCCACGCGGGTCAAGCGGTAGGGCTGGCCGAGCCATTCAAACGCGGTGACGAGCCCTGCCGAGCTGCCGAGCGGGAAGCCAGAGGTGAAGATGGGTTCAGAGGTCGCTTTCATTTCATTTCTCCGTTATCGGTGGATTTGAAATGTACAAACGTGAACTTTGATCGAAAAGATGGGTAAATTGATACTCAATGTCCACATGAGTAGACGTCGATGCTGAACCTTAACGACTTGCACTTCTTCGCTCAGGCGGTCGACAGCGGCGGCTTCGCCGCAGCCGCCCGGCGTCTCGGCTGCCCAAAATCGACCATCAGCAAGCGTGTCGCGGCTTTGGAATCCACGCTTCGCGTGCAGTTGCTTCATCGCAGCTCGCGCAACTTCACGCTGACCGAGGTGGGACGCGATGTGTACGACCACGCCCGTGCGGTGATGATCGAGGCGGAGGCGGCCGAAGCAGTGGTGCATCGGCGACTGGCGGAACCGAGCGGCACGGTGCGAATCACCACGTCAGTGCCCACCGCGCAGTTTCACCTCGCGGATCGCTTGCCCATTCTCGCTTGGCAGTATCCGAAGCTGCGTATCCAGTTGCATGTCTCCGACCGCTTCGTTGACCTGGTGCAGGAGGGCTTCGACCTCGCCATCCGCAGTCATTTCGCGGCGCTGCCGGATTCCGACCTGGTGCAGCGCCGCATGAATGAGGAGCCGCTGACGCTGGTGGCGGCGCCGTCCTATGTCGCCATGCGAGGCGAGCCGCCAACGCCGGAGGCCTTGAGCGATCACCACGCACTGATGACCAACGCGACGACGAAGCACTGGCGCTTGAGCGATGTGAATGGCCGCGCGGTGGACGTTGCGCCTCGGACGCAGTTCTGTGCCGATGAATCCGTGGCATTGTTAAAGGCAGCGGAAGCGGGTCTCGGCATTGTCTGCCTGCCGGAAGCCATCTCGGCGAAAGCAGTCAGGGAGAGACGGTTGGTGCGCGTGTTACCGGCATGGACCGCTGGTAGCGTGATGACGACGATCCTGACACCGCACAAGCGTGGGCAACTTCCCGCCGTGCGCGCGGTGATTGACTTCCTGACGCAGAAGGATGCAATCCCTCCGCATTAGCGTCGGCACCATCCCATTCCAGCGCTCCAAGGTCCGACTCTGGCGCGGAGCAGATCGTTCGCGTTCTCGTTGCTGCCACGTCGCAAGGGCGGCGTGGTGCATAGCCGCGAGCTGGAGAACTGCGTTCTCTCGTGAGCTGGCGTTTCCGTTGATGACGATTTCAGGGCCGGCTTAAGCGCAGCAAACACGCGACAGCGGAGCATTCAACGAATTCGCCACGAAGATCGCGATCCGCGTTTGCACGGGAGCGATACCCAGAACTTCGCCGCAGCTTCCGATGCGCGCCGTGGCCCGATTCAGTAGGCAGTGATCTTCGCGTCGACGACGACCTTTTTCCAGCGCGCCAGATCGCTCTTGATGAGCGATGCGAACTGCGCCGACGTTCCCGTGCGAACGATCCGACCTTGCTTCGCGAGGGCTGTCAACCACATCTGGCGAGTGAAGGGAACGCTGGGTATGGGCTGCGGGCGTCGCTCAACAGCATCCGGTTGGCTCGCAATAGGTGTTTCCGCGGCCATCACCTACACGCGATCCCTATACGCCCCCACGTGATGGCGCGCACGACCTCGCCCCAATACCTGCTGCACAACCGCTTTGCTCTTTTGAAAGGCAGCCATGGCAGACGACACAAAGACAGCTTCCCAACTTGCCGAAGAGGCTCGCCAGGTCGCACATGACGCATCGACGGCGGCGGGCGGCCTCGCGGGCGAGGCGAAGACGATCGCCACGGATGCAGCCCAAGCGTTGCGGACAAGCGCCATGGATGCAAAGGCGACCGCTGGCGAGGCCTTCGACACCGTTCGGGGGATCGCGGCGGACGCGGCAGACGTGGCCTCGGACGCTGCCAGCACGGGCAGGGCCTACGCCCGAGAGGCCGTCAACGAGGCCGGGAAAACCATGGCGAGCCTCAGGGAGCATGCAGATGATTGGCAGGCCTCCTGTGTGAAGCGGATCGCGGACGAACCGGTCAAAGCGGTACTGATCGCCGCGGCAGGCGGCGCGTTGCTCGCCGGCTTGCTGCTGGCTTTCAACCATTCCGGGCGGCGCGGGGACTGAACGCCGCATGGTCCAACCGATGGACCCGCCGTGAAGGTCGCGTGCGCGGGGGAAGCGGAGTCGTAATCACCCGGACGTGGTGCTGACGCCTGCCACCGTTCGGGGTGGTCGCTGGGCTGATTTGCCAGCGCGAAAAACACGCGGGTGTCACGTCCGACCGTGTATTCCGGACCTCGGCGATGCCTAGTGACCGGCAGGAGCTGCACTGCACCATTGAACCTTCAAACCTGGAGGCGTGGCGATGGGCTTGATGCAAGGCGACTGAGAACTCACATCAGCCGCAATCCATTGGAAAACTGCATCGTGGTCTTGGCCAGTTCGGGCCGCTTTCCAAGCTTCGCGATCTCGGCCCGCCCCTCATCGGTAATGGCGATCACCGTCGCCATGCGTGGTGCGGCGTATAAGCCGGTGGGCTCGAGCCCCGAGATCTCAGCCACGATGAGGCCCGTGGCAAGGAGCACCGAGACATGTCGAATCTCCTCGGGTTGGACCACCCGCACGGGAAGTTCTGTCTGAAGAAGCCTCATCAGAAATAAGAGCGGCATTCATTTCCCCTTTGATCGCCTTGCCGAGCCCAAAGGCCGAGCCTTTGTCCGAAAGCGCTTGTATGCACAGGTGGTGTGCTTTTGGTGCCTTTTGGCTTACGGATTGTGTATGTGAAGACATCACATTAAGTCGAACTGCCTCTTTGGTACGTTTCCGAATCGCGAACTCTGACGTAGGCGTGCGCCCCGAGTGCCGGGTCTTGCGCGGCGAACGCGCGAGGCGGCCCCTTGCATCTGGTATCGCCTACCCGGGCGTCTTTATCGGAGAATGCTCGAACACGTGTTTGGGGAAACGTCGGTAGTGCGCATCCTTTGACAGGATGTCGGCCCCGGCGACGCGCCCTGGGCTGACGAGCGCTGTCCGGCATGCAATGGCGCCGAAGAGCTCGCCATCTTCTACATCGAAGACGATGATGGCTAGCGATGTGATGTTGCGAAGCGGCCGAATCCACTGTTTGGAGCGATGTGTCGAACCCCAACTTCCCGGTGGTGCATATAACGATCAGCGCGTCGGGGTCGGCCGCTGCCATCATCACCGGCAAGGCGGCCGGTTTGCTGGCTGCGGCCATCGACGCGGGCAACCATCTGGATCTCAATGTGACCGTGTGGATCGAGGTGACTCAACCGCGTATGCCGCTGTTTGTTGCTGAGGCGTTCGACAGGCTTGCGGGGTATGGCGCTGCCATCGTGCTCACCCACGCCACATGGGATGGAATACTTTGCTCGCACCCGCCGGGAAGGCAGCTGCCGAGGACTTTCCTCGAACGGCTCGCCAAGGCCAGCAGGACTGGCAAGGTGTGGCATCCCATCGCGCACAGGGCTGTGCTTGGCATCGACATCTGAGGCGTCTGTTCTCCAGCGCCGGGGCGAAGTCCGCGATGGCCGTTCACCGGAACGCGCATACCGCCAAATCACGCGTCTCCATCGCGCATGGCAGGCGTGGCACAGCGCCAGCCGCCGGCCGCACGTGGGCTGTCAGGACCGGCCTTGCTGCGGCCCGAAACATCGGTCGTCGAACCTCGGGCGTCTCAGGGCAAACCCCGCACGGATCGACGGCGCGGCGACATCGAGGATCGACACCACGGCCATGCATACGGGAATCTCCCCACAGGGATTCATCGAAACTTCGCCGCCGCCTTACCCGTCCTTCACAGTCCGGCCTCAGTATCGGAGCTCCTGAATACGACTCAAAGGAGTTGCAATGAAGAAGCTTTCCCTTGCATTCGGTGCTGCAGCCTTGCTGGCGCTGTCCGCGCTCAGTGCGCCCGCGCAGGCGCAGCCGCATCCTGGAGACCGCGGTTACCGGCCACACGTGGTCGTGGTGGCCCCGCCGCCGCCGCGCCACGTGACACGCCATCGCTATGACCACCGGCACGACCGCCGCGCCGACTACCGTCATGCGCGTCGGGACAGCGACCGCGACGGCGTCCCTGACCGCTATGACCGTCGCCCCCACAATCCCTACCGCCGCTGAGCGGGGCGTCTTCCCGCCGCATTCCTGCGCAGCTGCTTGCGCGCAAAGCGCCCAAGGCTGAGCGCACTGCGCGTTGTCGCCGTGCGAACGCGCCAGCCTCTGGCGGCAGGGCCCCGTCACCTTGAGGCACACCAGCGATGTGCCCCTTCGCGCCACAGGTGCGCATTCCTGGGCACGCCGCTGACTTGGCCGTGGGACGGCATGTGTCTGGATCGCGAACGCAGCGCTTTCGCGTAGGTTCCCTCCGACAACGAGCGGGGCCCGCCGCGCACAGCAGGGGTCCGGGGCAGGCGCCAAATGGCCACCCGCTTCAAGGAGACACGGCATGACCGCACTCACTCACGCGCTGGCGGCAGCTTGCCTGGCGCTCGGATCCTTCGCTTCCTCGGCCCAGACGCCGGCCCCGGGGGCACCACCCACCCATCCTGCCGTCGGCGGCGATGCAACATCGACGCCGAGCCCGACCACGCCTCCGACGCACCCGGCCGGTGGCACCAGCGCTGCCACGCCGGAGGCTGCACGCCAACAGAGCCCGTCGGGGGGCGGCTCTGACGGCTCTGGAGCTGCGAGCGGCCATCCAAAGCCGGCTGCCCAAGGCGCCGCCGAACGCAGCCGTACACGCCCTGATCGGAAGGCCAGCGACAGCAGGTCGACGCCTCCGGCCGCGGAACCGAAGTAGGCCAGCCGCGCCGAATGTCCGGGCCGTAGATGGCCGCCGGCCGGGGCCGGCAGGTGGACGCCAGCGCCGGGTCAGATCGCCGGGCTTCTCGTTTTCGAGGGACGTGTGCTGCGCAGCCGCGCGCGTTTTTCGCCGCACGGCGGCGGGGACCACATGCTCTGTGGGATCGGATCAGCGCGCGGTGCGCGGTCGACGCGGCGCGGGCTCCAGCAGGCCCGGCGTCGTGTCTTGCGCATCATGCAGCTGACCGTGAAGATCGTGCTGCACCAGCAGCTGCCGCGCCCGCTGCCAGGCGGACAGGCGCGCAGGAGGCACGGAAATGTACGACGCCAGGGCGAACAGCGACGAATGCTCCTGGTCCGGCGGTGCACCACGCCGGTGTTGCATCCGCCGCAGTGGTGCGATGGCCAGCATCGAGGCGAGGATCGCGCCGATGACGATGGCGTAAAGGCCCAGCAGCTGCAGCACCTCGGGTTGCGAGCGTGCGCCGAGCACGTACGGCCAGGCATACCAGATGGCACAGAACCAGATCCCCATGTTCACCGCCGGTCGCAGAACGCGCAGCCACAGGTACATGGCCAGTGTTCGCTGGGGCGAGCGGCCGGTGCCGAAGGCGCGCAGCGGGATGCGCGCGGCGTCGATGATCGGTTCTTCTCCGGCGGGCTGGCCCCAGGAGCGGCGCCGCACGGGCGGAGCGGTGTCGCAGCTGGTGTCCGTGTGGGTGGCTTGCGGGTGTCGGTTGGATTCAGGGTGCATTGGAAACTCCTCGGTCAGGGCTTGTCCACACCGCGCGTTTGCCGCGGCGGCGCAACAGAGCCTTAGGTAAGGCGACCACCGTGGCCGCCATCGTGATGGTCCAGAAGGCGATCGGGTACCAGATCGTTCCGACGAAATAGCGCATCAGGTCCCGGTCGTAACGACGGTCGATCCACAGGCTCAGCAGCATCTGCAGGATGCAAGTCATCGCAAGCAAGGTGCCTTGCCAGTGAGGCAGCAGCGCCGAATGCCATGCCGATCCGGCGGGCAGGAGAGGGCGCAGAACGCCGATGATCAGCACGAGTGCCATGGCATAGGCCCACGCCACGCTGACCATGTACTCGGCGTAGATCAGCCACATGCGCCAGTGGCGCGGCCGCAGGATGCGCGTGGTGTAGCGCAGCATGGTCTGGATGCCACCGAGGGCCCAGCGCTCGCGCTGGTGCCAGAGCCCGCGCAGCGTCTCGGGCATGAGGATCCAGCACAGCGCGCGTGGCTCGAATCGCAGCTGCCAGCCAGCGAGCTGGAGCTTCCAGCTCATGTCGATGTCCTCGGTCATCACATCGGGACTCCAGAAGCCGACGTCGATCACCGCGCGACGGCGGAACATCGCGATCACACCCGAGACGGTGAACAAGGTGCCCACCAGTTGCTGCGAGCGCTTGATGAGGCCGATGATCGACGAGAACTCGCCGACCTGCATGCGTCCGAGCAGCGAGGTGCGCGTGCGGATGCGCGGATTGCCGGTCACGGCGCCGATGCGCTCGGACGCCAGCATGGGCTTGAGCATCCACGCGATGGCGTTGGCGTCCACCAGCGCGTCGCCGTCGATCCCGAGAATGTATTCCCCGCGCGCGAGTTGGCAGGCGGTGTTCAGGCCCACGGCCTTGCCTTGGTTGCTCGTGTTGTGAATCACCCGCAGCCGGCTGTACTCCGCGGTCATGGCATCGAGCAGGTCGCCCGTGCCGTCGGTGCTGCCGTCGTTGACCGCGATCACCTCGAAGTTCGGATAGCGCGTACGCATCAGCTGCTCGATCACCTCGCGCAGGTGCGGCGCCTCGTTGAAGCAGGGCACGACCACCGTGACCAGGGGTTGTGATGGAAGCGTCTGCAGCGGATCGGCGTCGACGTCTCGCTGGCGCTCGAAGAACCAGGCGTGCGACAACCCACCCGCCATCCACACGTACGCCATGAAGAACGGGTAGTAGAAGACGAAGCCGAACAGCAGCGATGGCAGCGCCTGCGAAAGGGCGTGGAAGGTGTTCATGGCGAGCGGCTCTCAGGCGCAGTGGTGGCTGCGGGGGATATCGCGGGAATCGGCAGTGCGCGCCACAGCAGGGTGCGCACCGAGATCGCGCGGCGCACGACCTCCAGCGACGGCTGGTTGTTGAGGAAGTCGTCCGGGTAGTAGCCCAGGTGCCTCACGCCCATGCGATGCAGCAGCGCCCACTGGCGCGAGAGTTCTTCGTCGGCCACCGGTTTTCCGGTGCGCCAGTCACGTGCCTGTAGCTCGAAGACGGTGCCATCCAGGCCGCGCGGCGTGCCGGCCACTCGGCGCGCCAGGCGCGCAAGCCAGGCGTTCGCATCGTCCTCGCGCTCCATGCGGGGCATGGCCATCAAGGCCACGTAGTCGTAGGCCGCGAGCGAAGCCTCGTAGCTCTGTGCGAACCACTGCTCCGCCGCGCGGTCGAGCACCGGCCGCGCATAGAGGTTGCGCGCGGTTTCGAGGCCCGCCCGCCAGGCCCCCGTGCGCGCGGCGAGCTCTTGGGTGAATTCCGTCAGGTGGCGCGTCTTTGCGTCCGTCCATTGCGCCATCAACGCCGGATCGGCCCGGATGGCGGCCACATCGGCCGGCAGTCCCCAGCGGCCATAGGCCGCGAGCGCGAAGGGGCTCGCGTCCTCGTCGTCCGAGAGCGTCGCGTCGTCATGGAACAGGAGGCCCTCAAAGAAGGCATGGCGTCCCAGGTCTTCGTAGATGTCGCCCACGAGCGCGCGCACCGCCGGATCGAAGGGCGACAGCCGGTGGTAGCGGTCCGGCGGAGCGCTGCCGTTCGCGGTACGCACCGTGTGCATCGCCAGCGGGTGGGATGTCGGCAGGCGAAACGCCATGACCGGCATCCATGCGTAGACCTTCACGCCGGCGCGGCTGCGCAACTGCCAGGCCGCGCGGCCGAAGAGGTCGGCGCGTACCGGAAGGTGGCGGTTCGGAAAGTAGAGCGCATCGGCCACGCCGTCGCCGTCGGGATCGGCATAGGCCTGCAGGAACACGGCGCGCGGCCGCACGGCCGCCACGCGGTCGATCAATGCCGAAAGATTGCGTTCCTGCTGCGCCGGGTCGGTGTCGTAGACATGGTCAAGGTCCACGTGCATGACGCGGTTGATCGGCCGCAGTTCGCCGCCGACCGGGCTGCGCAGCAGCCGGGCGTAATCGGGGGCTTCGTTGTCGTAGGCCGCGAGCGCGCGGCGGATCCGAGACAACGGCACCGAGGGCGCGTTCGGCCCGTCGTCGAGCGTGAAGGTCACCGGCATGCCTGCCCGTTCGGCGGCCTTCAGTGCCGCGGCGTTGTAGGCGCCATACGGCCAGACCATGGCGCGCACTTTGGCGCCGGTGCGCGCCTCGATGATCTCCCGGCTGCGGTTGAGGTCCGACTCGATGCGCTGCACGTAGGTGGCGTCGTCCTCATAGCGCGCCGTGGCGGGGTCGTAGCGATGGGTGGCCGCCGACGGCAGCATGCTGCCCTGGGGATTGGCCTGCACGCCTGTGTGCAGGGCGTCGCTGTGGCTCGCGAGCTCGACCAGGCCGGAGCGCGCCATTTCCGCGGCCTCGCGCCAGCGCAGGAAGTCGCTGCGGGGCACAGGCTTGTCGCCGTAGGCGACGTTGCCGTCCTCCGGTACCTCGAGCCAGCTTGTCACCAACGCCAGCAGCGCCGGATATTTGAAGCGCTGCAGCAGCGGGAAGACCTGGGTATAGGCGCTGCGGTAGCCATCATCGAAGGTCAGCAGCACGGGTTTGGAAGGCAGGGGTTTGCCGTCGGCGCGCGCATCGATCACCTGCTGCAGGCTGATCGGGTGGTAGTCGTTGTGTTGAAGCCAGGCGAACACCTCGGCCAGCGTGCGCTCGTCGATGGCGGTTTCGTCGGGTGAGTTTTCGAAGCTCGCGCGCACGTTGCCCGCACGTCGTGAAAGGAGAGCACGCGAAAGCTCATGCCGTCATCGGGGTCGGCGAGCGGCAGCGGCTGCGCCTGGCCCGGCAGCGCAAGGCCCAGCAGCAGCCAGGCAGCGGCGAGGCGCAGGAAGGGGAGGAGGTGGGTTCGCATCACGGCAGGGGCATCGAAAGGTTCATGAAGACGCTGCGCTGTCGTTCGCGCACACCGTCGTAGGGATGGCCGGAAATGCCCAGCCCGTATCGCAGGGTCAGCTTCGGGCCCAGGAGCCATTTGTGTTCGTAGCGCAGGGACCAGAGCGGACCGGCCCCGAAGCCGGCTTGGTGATAGCGCCCGCCGCTGGCCTCGACGGCCTGAAAGAACTGCCGGTCGTCGCGTTTCCAGTGGAGCCATTGCGCGCGCACGGTCAGCTCGGTGCTGGCGTCTCGCGATGGGCTGAAGTACGGCACCGCCTGCTGGCGGCTGTGGCTGGTGCCGCCACCGAGTCGCGTCTCGAGTTGGAAGCGCGGTGTGCTGACCCAGCGTTCGCGCCAGGTGAGATCGAGGGCGTTGCGCAGATTGCCGTCGCTGAAGTCGAGCCGCCGCCATTGCACATCGAAGCGGCGCGCCTCGTTGACGACATGGCCGATGGTGGCGCCGGTCTCGCGGGCGCCGATACCGGCGACGCGCGCCTTCCACGGCAATTCCTTGCTGTCGCCATCGAAAGTGGCCGAGAGCCGCCATGCGTCTGCCGCGCGGTAGTCGATGCGCCCGGCCGCGCTGGATCGGTAGGGTCCGGCGTTCGAACCTTGCACGGTACCTTCCGCCAGCCAGGGGCCCCGCTGCCAGTTCAGGCCGAGGCCGCTGCGCGCCCATCGGGCATTGCCGATCGAGGTATCCCCGCGCCCGAGCGACTGGTCGTAGAACACGCGCCATTCGTCGTCGATCAGGCCCGAGCTGAGCCGGCTGTCGATGCGCCATTCGCGATCTGCGATGGCGCCGCCGCCCGTCGAGCCCTCGGCATCGACATCAAGCCGGGAGCCGGTGGTCGCGCGTCGTGTGCGGCCCAGCTCGCGCACTTGCGCCGTGTCCGGCGCGTCTGCTTCGAGCGACGCGGCGCGGCGGCGGGCTTCGGCAAACTCGCCCGCGTCGAGCAGCGCCTCGACATGGCCGGTGCGCGCGCCGATGTCCAGCGGGTGGTCGGCGGCCAGCGCCTCGAAGCGTGCGAGCGCCGCTTCGGGATGGTCGCGCAACCGTTCGGCCTGTGCAGCGCCGGCGGCGAATTCGGAATTGAGGGGCGCTTCGCCGGTCAACAGGGCAAAGCGCTGTTGCGCGAGCGCGTGCCGGTCGCCGTAGAGCAGCAGCATGCCGCGCATGCCGTTCATGTCGGTGTACTGGTCATTGGGGCGGCCGACTTCGGGCGCGAGCCGCATCAGCGCCGGCGTGGCGGCTTCGATTCGCGTCAGCAGCGCGTCGGCTTCTTCGAAGCGCCCAGTGTCGAGGTAGGCATAGGCCAGCCCCAGATAGATCGGATCGGGCATCGGCAGGCTCGCGTTCCCCGCGGCGACGGCCGCTTCGAACAACGGCACGGCCTCGGACGAGCGGCGTTCTTCCGCGAATGCGCGCGCCGCCGCGCCGAGCGCGTACGGCGGGAGACTGGCGCCGCGGGCGCGCAGCATCTCGTACTGCGCGATGGCATCGGCAGGGCGGCCACGCTCGACGAGTGCCAGCAGGCGATCGGACTCCAGGCGCAGGCGAAGCGCGCGCCATGCGTCGGTGTCCATCGGTTCGGCACGCAGCGCCGATGCATCCAGCACGGTCAGCGCGCCTTGCTGTCGTGCGAGCACCTTGTCGAGCGCGGCCACGCGGGCAGGGCCCACGAGTTCGTCGCGTTCGCGCACGGCCCAGCGCAACTGCTGGGCGAGGGCCTGTTGCTGCACCGTCGACAACGCCAGCGCAGAGAAAGTGCCAGGGCGTGCCTGCTCGGCCGCTTCGGCGTCCTTGAAAGCGGGCGACGCCGCGCCATTCGATGCGAGCAGGAACGCCGCTTCGCGGTGCGCATCGCGGCTTGCGGGCTGCAGTGCGGCGATCTCGGTGTATGCCAAGCTCGCCTCCAGCGGGTGCCCTTCGGCACGCGCGATGGCCGCATGCAGTTCGAGCAATGCGACACGCTCGGCGGTTTCCGTGGGCGCGGGTTCGGCAAGCGCACGATGGATGGCTCGGGCCTCGGCGGTGTCCCCGCTGTCGAGGCGCCAGAAGCCCTCATGGATCCGCGGATCCCGCGCATCGGGCAGGCGGGCGCGCCAGACCGCAACGGTCTCGCCTTGCAGCGCAAGGTCTTGCGCGCGGCGTGCGGCTCCCGCCAATGGCCCCAGGGCGTAGCTGTTCACTCTGGCGGGCGATCGCTCGCGACCGAGGGCCGCCGCATCGGCGAACTGGCCCGCGTCCACGGCGAGCACGACCGCGTCGGAAACCATGCGTTGGCGTTCGGCGTCGCTGAGGGGCATGGCGAGCCACGCCTTCAATTGCGCGAATGCCCGAGCGGCCGTGATGCGTCCCGCCCGTTGCGCGCCAATCAGCGCGTCGTGTTGCCGGGCGTCGTAGGACGCGTGGCTGCGATCGGCGGCCGCCGGCGCGGCGATGCCTCCCGGATTGGCCAGCGCCGCTGAGGCGCCGAATGCCAGGATGCAAACGAGGGGAGATAGGACTCGCGCCGTCTGTGCGAGATGGCGAGGCAAGGCGTCGGGCTGTGCTGAATTGCACGCGGCCACGACCCTGCCTCCATCAATTTTGTGGAATCGCACTCTGCTCCCTTGGATGGCACCGCTGCGCAGCGAGTCGCCAGGGCAGAAGCGAACGTTCGGGCACAACTGGGTGCCGGAACGTTAAAAAAGCGGACTCTACGGGGATTTGTTAACAAAAGGCCCAGCGATGACAAAGATGTGGCCGCAGCGTGACCTGGTGCGCAAAAAGCGGCCCATCGCGGTGTTGGGCCGCACGAAAGGCCCTCCGAAGGGCTCGCAACGCGTGTCAGCCGATGCGGTCATCGGAAGCAGGCCCTTGTCCGACGCTTGCAAACGGGGGGAGGACCTAACTTAAGTACTCCCGCTTCCTCTGCGGGACCTCAGTGCGCCACCGCACCGAGGTTCACACCCAGCTGCTCGCTGGGTTTTTTTCGCTCACGAGGACACACATGCCCCTGAAAAAGAACGACACGCTCGCCTGCATTCGGCAGAAGTTCTCCGTGCCCGCGCGGCGCGGCGGCTTGGTCGAAATCGCGGGCGTGAGCGGCGTCATCACCGGCATGAGCGGCGATTGCGTCAGGGTCAAGCTGGTGGGAATGGAACGAGGTGTTCCATTCCATCCGCATGAGATCACCTACTCGTAGGCTGCCCGGTACGACCGGCGCGTTCAGCGGGAGCGCAGCCGGGCAAAGCTGCCCACGTGCACACACGGCACAGGCGATGATCCGAAGGGCGCCTCGAATCTGCGATGGCGCCTCGCGCCGGGCGCGCACTTGGGGTGGGCTTCCGCATGGTCCCCGGACCACGCCAAACAAGGGGACGTCGCGACCCGTCCATCGGCCCCTTGTCGAGTGGATGCCGCATCGCACGCGGGTGGCTCGCCGGGCCCTAAGAGCACACGTGATCCCGGGACGCGTACCCCTCGTCGGGAGCGGACGTTTGTTCGGTGTATGACTTCGATGGCGTCTGGACGGATCGCCGCTTCGGCCGCCGGCCCCCGCGCTTCAGTAGGTGACAGTGACCGTCACGACGTCCCGGTAGCTGTCGGGGCGCACGTTGGCGCTGCTGCCGAGGACACGGCTGTACACCGTCAGCGCCTGCGCCAATCCGTTGCCGGCCCCTGCGACCGTGTTCGCGCCGGCGGTGCTGCCCCAGGGGCTCGAACGGGCCGCGTTGCGGTGCAACTGGTACGCGACGGAGTCGGTGTTGCCCGGCACACCACCTGTCGGCGTCATCGCGCCGGCGCCGGTTGTCGAGCCATTGGACGGTGTCAGGGCGACCGTGTACGCGGTCGGCGTCGTGCAGATGATGCTGATCGTGCTCGCCTGGTCGACATCGGCGGCGCCAGGCAGGCCGGATACCGTACCGAAGTTCAGGGGATCGGCCGTGAAGAGGCAGCTCTTGGCCACCGTCGCTGTGACCCTGAAAGCGAATCTGTTGGAGAGCAGTACGTTGTTGCAGTTGGTGGGCATGGCGAACGCGTTCGATGTGACCATGATGGAGGTGTGCCCACCCGAAAAATCGTCTTGGTAGATGGCTGGCGGCACCGTGCTTTGGCCTGCGACCAGTTCCCCGCGCAGGTTGGTGCTTCCCGAGACGCGCCCCACGCCGCCGAAAAGCGTCCAAGGCGGGATGCTCAGTCCAACGGTAAAGGGGTTCGGCGCGACCGCATTGCCGTTCGATCCCCACACCAGGCCGCCCGTCGCTTGGTAGAGCTGAAAGCTCAAGGTGTTCCCCGCAGGATTCTTCATGACGCGCGGATTGAAGTTTCCCAACCCTTCGTTGCCGTCGCCGATGTTGAAGCAGACCCTGGCCTGTTCGGTGAGCAGCCCGTCATTCGTGCAGGTGTAGTTCAGCGTGGCGTTGGCGGGCGAGGGGGAGCCCCCGGCGACCAAGTCGACCGTGCCGAATGCGACGTTGTCCATAGTCGCAGTGCAGTTGACGGCCGCCAGCGCGCTGCCCGCCGACAGCCACCAGAGCAGCGCACAGAGCAAGCACAGGCCCAGCGCCTGCGACGGCTGGCGGGCGTCCGTATGCCGAGCGTGCTTGGATGACTGAACGTGTAAGCGCGACATCAAGGTGTCGCTGAACACGACGCTGCCACCGAACGCGTGCACGGCGGTGGGCGCGCAGAGGCGGGAGGTGTTGTTGCGGCCTTGTGTGCCATGGAAGTCGCAGTTGATCACCAAACCGCGCCGCGTGCCTGTTTCTGTGGCGTGATCATCGAAGTGTGGCGCTTCGTGGACAGGCGAAGCACGTCGGCGGCCATCGGATTTCGCAAAACCTTGAATGCGTCCCCGGCCGAGCGTGGGCCCGAGCCCAGCGGAATGCCCCTGTCGAGATCGTGTTTCCAACGCTTGGCACCGGATCAACCCGCCACGCGAGAGGTCGAACTTGGCCAGTGGGCCCGATGCGGTCCATTGCGGACGCCTTGGCGATGGACGGGTCCGAATACGCCATCCACGTGCCGGCGCGGGCTGCATCGACGGCAAGCGAGCCTGCGAAGCGCTGCGAGCCGCGCGATCCGCCCGCCAAAGTGTCCGCTGCGCAGGCGCTTGCGCGAGCGAGACCATTCAAGACACCGCGGACCGGGGAAGCGGTGCATGATGGCCCATGACAGGCAATGTGTTGCTGACCTTCAATCCCGGGTCCTCATCGATCAAGCTCGGGCTGTTCGCGATCGACGCCGGCGCGGCACGCGCCATTGCCCGATGCACCTTCGATGCGTCGCCCGATGCCTTGTCTGGCGTGATGGCGAAGGCACTGGATTGGGTCAACGATGCCGCGCCCCGCGCACGGCTCGTCGCGGCCGGCCACCGCGTCGTGCACGGGGGGGACGCGTTCGACGGCCCTGTGGCAATCACCGAGGGCACGCTCGCCGCAATCGAGGCACTGGCGTCGCTCGCGCCGCTGCACCAGCCGCAGAGCCTGCGACTGATCCATGCGCTGCGGCGCGTCGCACCGGCGCTGCCGCAGTCGGCCTCGTTCGACACGGCCTTCCACCGAAGCCAGAGCGCTGCGTCGCGCCGCTATGCGCTGCCGCGCGCGCTGTTCGACCAGGGCATCAGGCGCTACGGCTTTCATGGCCTGTCGTACCAATGCATCGCGTCGCAGCTGCGGCAGCAGCACCCCGGGATCGCCACGGGTCGCGTCGTGGTCGCGCATCTGGGCAGCGGTGCACAGCTTGTGCGGCTTGCTGCACGGTCCGAGCCGCGAGACCAGCATGGGCTTTTCCACGCTCGACGGCATTCAGATGGCCACGCGCAGCGGCGCGCTCGACCCCGGCGTACTGATTCATCTGCTCAGGCAGCCCGGTCAGTCGATCGACATGGTCGAAGACATGCTCTATCACCGCTCGGGCCTCTTGGGGCTGTCCGGCGTCTCGGGCGACGTGCGCGAACTGCTCGCGAGCGACGTGCCCGAGGCACACGAATCGCTCGCGCTGTATGCACTGCGCATCGCGCGCGAAGTGGCCGCGATCGCCACCACGCTCGGCGGGCTCGATGCGCTCGTGTTCACGGCCGGCGTCGGCGAGAACCAGCCGGCTGTGCGAGACGCCGTATGTCGCCATCTCGCCTGGCTCGACATGCCGCCCGGGCCCGAAGACGCTCGGATCGCCATGCTCGTCATGCACACCGACGAAGAACAGGTGATCGCTGACGAGGCCTGCCAAGTCCTTTCCCTTCATCCAACCCCCGGAGCCTGCCCATGAACCGCCCACCCGAACGCGCCCCTCCCGAAGACTTCAGGCTGCTCGACGCCTGGTGGCGCGCGGCCAACTACCTGTCGGTCGGACAGATCTACCTGATGGACAACCCGCTGCTCCAACGCAAACTGGAAGTTGCGCACATCAAGCCGCGGCTGCTCGGCCACTGGGGAACAACACCGGGCCTGAACTTCGTCTACGCCCACATGAACCGCGCGATCGTCGCGCGCGACCTCGATGCGCTCTTCGTCGCCGGCCCGGGCCACGGCGGCCCCGGCGTCGTCGCCAACACCTGGCTCGAGGGCACTTACAGCGAGGTCTACCCGGAAGTCGGCCTCGACGCGGACGGCATGCAGCGCCTCTTCACCCAGTTCTCCTTTCCTGGTGGCATCCCGAGCCATGTCGCGCCTGAAACGCCGGGCTCGATCCACGAAGGCGGCGAGCTGGGCTACTCGCTGCTGCACGCCTACGGCGCCGTGTTCGACAACCCGGGGCTCATCGCGTGCTGCGTGATCGGCGACGGCGAGGCCGAGACCGGCGCGCTCGCGGCGAGCTGGCATTCCAACAAGTTTCTCAATCCCGCGCGCGACGGCGCGGTGCTACCCATCCTGCACCTCAACGGCTTCAAGATCGCCGGCCCGACGGTGCTGGCGCGCATCGGCGACGAGGAACTCACCCAGCTGATGCGCGGCTACGGCCATGAGCCGCATTTCGTTTCCGGCGACGATCCGGAGACGATGCATCGCGCGATGGCCCTGGCGCTCGACACGGTGCTCGACGTCATCCGCGCGATCCAGACCGAAGCGCGCCAAGACGGCTTCACCCGCCGGCACCGGTGGCCGATGATCGTGCTGCGTTCGCCCAAGGGCTGGACCGGTCCGAAGGTGGTGGACGGCGCGCCGATCGAAGGTACGCAGCGCGCGCACCAGGTGCCGCTGACCGGCTTTGCGCAGCACCCGGCGCACATCAGCCTGCTCGAAGACTGGATGCGCAGCTACCGGCCCGAGGAACTGTTCGACGCCCAGGGCAGGCTCCACGCCCACATCGCCGCCGTCGCGCCGCGTGGCCAGCGCCGGATGAGCGCCAATCCGCACGCCAACGGCGGCGCGCTGCTTCGCGACCTCCAGCTGCCGGACTTCCGCGACCATGCCGTGGCGGTCGAGTCGCCCGGCGCCTCGCAAGGCGAAGCCACGCGGGTGCTCGGCGGTTTCCTGCGCGACGTGATGCGGCGCAACGACGAACAGCAGAACTTCCGGGTGATGGGCCCGGACGAGACCGTGTCGAACCGCCTGGGTGCGCTCCTCGAAGTGACCAACCGGACTTCGACGGCACGCATCGAGCCGACCGACGACCACGTCGCGCCCAACGGGCGCGTGATGGAAGTGCTCAGCGAGCACCTCTGCCAAGGTTGGCTCGAAGGCTATCTGCTCACCGGACGCCACGGCTTCTTCTCGTGCTACGAGGCCTTCATCCACATCATCGATTCGATGTTCAACCAGCACGCCAAATGGCTGAAGGTGACGCGCCACATCGGCTGGCGGCGCCCCATCGCGTCGCTCAACTACCTTTTGACCAGCCATGTCTGGCAGCAGGACCACAACGGCTTCAGCCACCAGGACCCGGGCTTCATCGACCATGTGGTCAACAAGAAAGCCGAGGTGGTGCGGGTCTATCTGCCCCCGGACGCGAACACGCTGCTGTCGGTGGCAGACCATTGCCTGCGCAGCCGCAACTACGTGAACGTGATCGTCGCCGGCAAGGCACCCGCGCCGCAGTGGCTCGACATCGAGGCCGCCGTGCGGCACTGCAGTGTCGGCTTGGGCATCTGGGACTGGGCCAGCAACGATGCCGGCGTCACGCCCGATGTGGTGATGGCCTGCGCCGGCGACGTGCCCACGCTCGAAACCATGGCGGCGGTCGACCTGCTGCGAACGCACCTGCCCGAGCTCAAGGTGCGGGTGGTGAACGTGGTCGACCTGATGGCACTGGAGTCGCCGTCAGCGCATCCGCATGGCCTGCCGGACGCGGTGTTCGATTCGATCTTCACGACCGACAAGCCGGTGATCTTCGCGTTCCACGGCTATCCGGCGCTGATCCATCGCCTGACGTACAAGCGGGCCAACCACGGGGGCTTTCATGTGCACGGCTACCAGGAGGAAGGCACGACCACCACACCCTTCGACATGACCGTGCTGAACCAACTCGACCGCTTCCATCTCGCCGCCGATGCGATCGACCGGGTGCCGCGCTTGATGAACAGCGCGGCGCATGTTCAGCAGCACCTGCGCGAACAGTTGCTGGCGCATCGGGCTTACGTCACCACCAAGGGCGAGGACATGCCGGAGATCGCGGGATGGCGGTGGCGCGGCAGGACGGCCGCAGGGGCCTGATGGATGCGTCATCACTGTCAGGCACTCACAAGGGAGCGTGCGGTACGAGCCTCGTCAGGCACTGCAGAGCACCGGCCGAAGACGCCAAGCGCTGTGTGCTGTTTCAGGTCTGGGCCAAGGGTGAATCTTCGCAGGCGCACGCTGCGCGGTCGAGCAGGTGCACAACGCGAGGTGCAGCAAGGCGACAGTTCAGGCGCCCACCATCGCGGTTTAAGATCGCCTCCGCCGCTGGATCGACCAGCATCGATCAGGGGCAATACGGTCATAAAACCTGGAGGGGAATCGATGGGCATCAGGGACACCCTCGGGCACGCGCTGCTCGACAACGAAAAGCTCAACTTCGGCACCGAAGAATCGCTCACCGCCGAAGAGCGGTGGCTGGTCACGCTGAGCGCGCCTCTCTCGGCGTTCAACGGCGACCATGTGAATGCGCTTGCCACCGGGAAGGACGATGAGGCGCTGCGCGAGGGCATCTCGGAAGTCTGGAACGTGCACGACCGCGAAAGCTTCGAACAAATGGCCCACTGGCTCGCCGCCGAGGGGCAGCGTTCAAGCTACCTTTCCACATGGCAGGCCGTCGGTGCGATCGATGCAGCGACCCAAAGCACGCCGGCCGTGCTCCGGCTGGTCATGGAGGCGTGTTTTCCGGCGTTCTTCCAGATCAAGGCGCGCAAGAGCCTGGACTATCGCGCACTGTCGGCGGACAGCGGGCGGCCGGTATCGGAACTTAGCCAACTGACGATGGGCAGCCAGAGCTGGGTCAACGCGTTGCGCAAGCATTTCAACGTTTCGCCGCCCCAGATCTCGAACCTGGTCGCATGGGATGCCGTGAGGCTGGCGAGCCTGTCGCGTTGGGCTGTGCAGCTCGGCTTCATTGGGCGCGAAGAATTCACAAGTTTCGCGGGTGCGTTGAACTCGCAGGTGCGCGAGGCCTATGCCGATTGGTCGCAGGTGAGTGCCGCGTACATTGCCGCCGGGCTGGTCTGGCGCTATTCAGACGCGCGCGAAGAACACCTGTTGCGCACGAACCGCATGCTGTTGAGCGACCCCCGCAGCCCGTACCGCAGCGTTCCTTTCCGCTGAGCGGTTCCAGGCATGAAGGTAAAACGGCACCTGGAGGTGCCTTGCCGCGAAATGGATGGCGGTAGGGGCTTTGAACCTCCGACAGCGGACATCAACAATCTCGAAAGAAGCAGCCATGGGACTACTTGATGGGATGCTTGGCAACGCGTCCAAGATCGATCCGGCAAAGATCCAGCAGGAGTTCCACCAGATCTTGGCGAATGGGGAAGTGGTTGAGCATGCCTACCAGCTCATCCGCGATTACCTCGTGTTTACCGACAAGCGTTTCGTCTTGGTGGACAAGCAAGGCATCACCGGCAGCAAGATTGAATATCACTCCATTCCCTACAAAAGCATCACGCACTTCAGCGTCGAGACAGCTGGTACCTTCGATCTCGACGCTGAGCTCAAGATCTGGATCTCAGGAACGGCCACTCCGATTCAGAAGCAATTCAATAAGAAGCTCAGCATCTACGAGGTGCAGAGTGTGCTGGCGAGCTACGTTCTTAGGTGAAGCGCCGGAGGCCCCGGGCATGATCGACCAACAGGCGTGCCCCGCTAAACGCTGACGCTGCCGGCGCTTCGAAAGGGTCGCGGCGGTTCGGCCTGTTTTCGGCCAGGAGCGAACATCGTGGGGCCGCTCCAACGCATCCCCTCGATTGGACGTTCGACAAAGAAGGTGCGTGCACGCCAACCCGCAGCGCGTCAACAATCGGCCAGAAGCCGTCTCTCGTTGTCGACGGCTGATTGGAGCCCCCCCTTTTTGCTGGAGAAACAAATGGCTCGTCATATTGTTTTCACATCGAAGGCTGCCAAGCCACCGCAGACATACAGTCAGGCCGTCAAAGCCGCTGGCCTCGTTTTCGTTTCCGGCACCTCGCCAGCGGACGTCGTCACCGGTGCAATAGTGGGCAGCACAATCCAGGAACAAACTCGACAGTGCCTGACCAACGTGCAAGCGATTCTTGAGGAAGCAGGTAGCTCCATGGACAAGGCGGTGAGCTTCACCGTCGTCCTCGCTGACGAGGATGACTTTGTGGGCATGAACGAGGAGTGGCTCAGGTGGTTCCCATCCAATCCGCCTGCGCGGCAGGGAGCGAAGCTGCCTGCACGAATTCCGGGCCTGAAGATTTCCATCGCGGCTGTTGCTGAGGCCTAGTATTGCACTTCGGTCTCCGGCCGAGACCGGTCGTTCGGCGCGGGCACCAGGTTCATCGAAATGTTCATTCGCTTTGTAATCCACAGCAACGACATCGATTCCGGACGAAGGCAAGGTTTGTTTCAGGCCGTCGGAGAACTCGAGACACAAGGATTGCTCCTGGAGCACGAAGTTGAGCGGTACTACGAGCTTCGTGACTGGTTCCGAAAAAATCTCCGCAAGCCCGTGAGCTTCACTCGCTCATCCAAGCCGCATGCAAAGAAGGTGGCGCTGAGTTGGTTCAAGGACACTGCAGCTGAGCACATCGACATGATGCGCGGCTTGGCTCGGGTGCTGACCAAATCGTGGGTTCGCTCGCGCGATCACCGATGGGATTGCCAACGGGTACGTGTCCATGGTGGTGGTAGCCGAGTCGCACCGGCGGCGAGGCATCGGGCAGGCACTCGTCGAGCGCCTTGTCGGGTCGGAACCGAACATCACCTGGGTGCTTCGGGCCGGAACAGAAGGCGCCGCTGGGTTCTTCGCGAAGCTTGGCTTCATCGCCTCGATGACCGCTATGGGGCGCCCGCGAAGTTCATGTGGACGAACTGTACGGTCAACGCAGAAAGCACCACGCGGCCAGGACCGGTCATTCGCCGAGCCAGCACAATGTGGTCAGGCGTGGTCCCTCGTCACACTGCCAAGTGATACTTCCTCTTCACACGACGAGCGGAACACAGCAACCATGATTGGCATCACATTCATCCACGAAGAAAACCCTGAGCGACTGAAACCTTTGGGTGAAGAAGGAGCAGATGCGCTGGACGATCTGACAGTGGTCGACATGGACGTAATGAATTCGCTGGATTTCTCGGTTCTGTGTGGCGACGCGGTGAAGTGGAACCAAGGGGACCCTGCCGTATTGCTGGAGGACTTGGTGGTCGTTCGAGTGACGCCCGAAGCGCTGAATCATGTCCTCGGCGGCCAGCACGAAGGTCTGGATCCAGACCAACGTGCAGACCTAGAGCGGCTAAAAGAGTTTGTAGCGCTGCATGGCAAAGAGCATGTGTGGGAGTTCGCTGCGTTTTAGCGTTAAACGGTCCGGGAAACAACGCTGTCCGCCATGCCAGCTTCTGAGCGCCCGTTTTTTGCTGTCGGCGCGACAGTCCGCGCGCGGCCTACAGTCGGCCACGACCGGTCCTTCGCCGCACCGGCAAAATTCGGCTGAAAGAAGCCGCTTGAAAAGCCCTCAACAACAAGAGGGTGACATTGCGCCCCAGAAGGAGTTCCCTGCCGATGACTTGGTCACTGTTCTACCGGTTTGACAATGAGGCGCCGACGGACTTTCACGAGCTGCGCCAATTCGGCAGTTCGCTGTGGGCCGCGAACGGCAAGGTGAAGACCATGGGACGCTCCATGGTCTCCGAGTTCGCAAGTCCCCAAGCCGCAAAGGATGCCCTTGCGCAGCGCGGCAACGAGATCGAGGCGCAGGGCTACAAGCGGATGCGCCAAGGCATACACGATCCGGCCCGCATCGACTTCCCCTTGCTCACCGCAGAGATTCGCGAAGGTGCTCGCCGTGCCTTCCAAGCGATCCGGGCGGCCCATCCTGACGGGACCATCCGCCTTTTCGCGCTTGGCAGCGATGACGGTGCGATGACCATCGTGCATGCTGCGAGCAATCTCGCTTTGGGCGCCCCGGGCGACATGGACGATGAAAGCGAGGTCTGGTGCTTTGCAGAGTGGCCCTACGCGGAGGGCGGCGAGTTCCTCGATATCGCTTACCGCATGATCCTGCCATGCCATCGCAGCGACTTGCCTTGCGACGTTGAATTCGACGTGCTGCACGCAGGCCTCTTCGAGGCTTGCATTGCCGCGATGGAACAACTTGATCGTGAAGGTTTCTTCGGCACGGGCGACGCGCGTGAAGAGGTTGTGCTGCTATGCCAGAGCGAAGGCACCGAAGATATGGAAGGCTCGACCGGCCGACTCAACACTTCTCGCGTAACGGGCCGGCTCGAACGCTGGATCAAGCTCTGCGAATGAGCTCCGACGGGTAGCTTGGCGGATTTGCCGGCGTAACCATGAAGCTTCGACCGAGTGATCGTTTGACGAAGTTTCCACGGACTGCTCAGGGCCCGCTCGGGATTGTGTCGCGACCGGCTTCAGCCGGCCCGAACCGGCCTTCGGGCCTTGCGCCAGAATTCGTTTTGGCCATCCTGCCGGCGGACGGTCAAGATGCGGTAACCAGACAAAGGGCTCGTGTGGGCAACGAAATCCTGTTCACCATCGGGGCAATATTAGCCGCGGCAGCGCTGCTGCATCTGATGTATCGAAGCCGGCGAGTCTCGACTCGCCCATAAGCCCTGCCGACATGAATATGTTCAATTGCGGCCGGTTGACGATGGCATGCCGCTAAGCGGCACCGCATACTCCGGGAAGCAGCATCGGTGACGCGAGCGCTTCCCGTGTCAACGTCTTTGGTGGGTGTACGCCCTCAGCGCCGGGCGAGTCAACCAGCGTCTGCCATCGCCTTGGCGCCGACGGCGGCGACCTGCGCGTCCTGTGTCGATTGCATGCCAGAAACACCGATCGCTCCAACCAACTGGCCCCCCACCATCAGCGGGAGTCCTCCCTCGAGCGGACATGCACCGTCCGTCGCCAGTAGTCTCAGATTGATGCCACCTGTCGTCAGCGCTTCCTCAAACACCTTGGTCGGGCGCTTGAACCGCACGGCGCTCTCCGCCTTTGCCTGCGCAATCGTGACGCTTCCAGTCTGGGCTTGATCCATCTTGTGCAAGACGACCAGGTTGGAACCGCTGTCCATGACGGCAATAACCATGGGCCAGCCGTTCGCCTTCGCTTCGGACTCTGCGGCGGAGGCAATCTTCCGCGCAACGTCGAGCGACAGGGGAGGGCCGTATGGAATGATGTGTGAAACCGAGGTCATGTCGAGATCCCTGTGAGCGAATGAAGGGGGCGATGCTAGGGGCCAGGCGACCTCATGCCTATTCCAGATTTCTTCGCATCTGCTGTGCACAAATTACCCGATCAACATATTCCCTCAGCGCAGGCCTCGTCTGCATTGGACGACGTGCGCTTCTTCCTGGCGGTGGCTCGCGAAGGGAGCTTGTCCAGCGCTGCGCGAACACTGAAGGTCGAGCACTCCACCGTCGCGCGGCGTGTCGGCGCGCTGGAGGCGAGCCTCGGCGTGCGCTTGTTCGACCGGCTTCAGAGGAGCTGGACATTGACGAGCGAAGGAGAGGCGCTAGTCGCGCCGGCGGAGCGTCTCGAGCTCGAAGCTTTGGCATTCACCCGTGCAGCCATATCGGCCACGAGCATGCACGGAACAGTCCGCATATCCGCGCCGCCAGTGTTTGTGAGCCAGTTCCTTGTACCTCGCCTCGCCGGCATCGCTGACCGATGGAAGGGCATCGACCTGGATCTCGTCGGGGAGGTTCGAACGGCCAACCTACATCGCCGCGAAGCGGATCTATCGCTTCGCTTCATGCGACCGGACGAGCCTGGATTGGCCGCACGCAAGCTGGGCGAACTGAGCTTTCGCCTTTACGGGACACCGACCTGGCTCTCACGGGCCGAGTCGGAATGGAGCTTCGTCGGCTATGCCGATGCGTTAAACGAAGTGCCTCACCAGCAGTTGCTCGCGCGCATCGCCGGTGAGCGACCTTTCGTCCTGCGCAGCAACGATCTCGCAGCGGTGCACCAGGCCTGCCGAGCCGGGATGGGACTCGCTATGCTTCCTTCGTTTCTGGCACGCACAGACGACGCTCTGATCGAAGTTCCAGGCGCAGACCGACACATGCTGCGAGAAATATGGTGCGTCGTGCACCCCGACGTTCGTCGCTCGCCTCGTGTCAGATTGATGGTGGATCTGATTGGCGAACTGATTCGGCGAAGTTCTGCGGTTCTGGTTTGATCGCGATGGAGGGTGGCTGACTTGGGCGCGAAGCAGCAGGCAAGATTTGGTCGGCAGCGGGCAAGCGCTGGCGAAGCGCTGAAACAGCCGGTGGGGAAGGGATCATGATCGTGATCCTGTCGAAGAACGAGGCCGATTGCCTCGGTTCCCAACATAGACAGGGCGCGATATTTGCTAGATCACAGATTGTGCGGCGGGCTACCGCGCGAGCAGTTTAGCCCTGGGGCGCCAAGCGGTCATCGGTCTTGCTCCGAAGCAGCCTTCGCTGTCTGTTTCCTCTTGGCTTAAAGCGCGCCGTTGGCTGCGGGCTCTCTGAGCAATGGCAGCCCTGGGCGATTCCGGACGTCGATCATCGAGTAGACCGCCTTCTCGTCGCGGCTTCCGCCTCATGCAGATAGGTTGCGAAGCCATCCCTGGCCGAGGGAATTGAATTGAGCAGCATCACTGCGCTGACCTGCCCGCGATGTCCCGTTCCATGCGTGACGACGTGCATGAGCATTTCCTCGCGAGACATGCGCCCCGGCGCACCGTCAGTGAACGCGAAATCGATTGTTTCCGCCAGTTCCGGAAGATCAAGCGTCGATACATAGTCGATGTATTCCTTGTCGCTTTGCTTGAGATCCGCGGCCAGGGCCTCGAGCCTTGGCATCTCGCTCAAGTTCGCCGAGGGGTACGCGTGAGTTGCCCGCCTGAGGTGCGCGGCAAAGATGCGGTCGACCACATACGTGTGGCTTAACGCCTTGACGGCCAAGGCAGTGACCGGTGAGTTGTCGCCAAGGCCAGAGAGCGCCGCCAATAGCTCGTCGTTGGCCCAAGCCTTGTAGGTGAAGAGGCGATGCAATGTATCGTTCATTTCGCAAATCTCCTGAGATGGTTCACGGGGTTCGCATGCAGAATGCTTGCTTCGCGCTTCCGTGTCTTCCGAGAATATGAGCGATCATTCGCTTTTTCTACTCGCATTGACGGCATTGAAAAGTGGCAAAAAAACCGATCACCAGGCCCAGGAAAATCGCGATCCAGGAGAGGTCGCGCGCGACTGTCGATACCCTCGTCGAGGCAACTGCTCGCATTCTGGTGAAGGATGGCTTCGACAAGGCGAGCACAAACCGCATTGCCGAAGTTGCGGGCGTGAGCATCGGCTCGCTCTATCAATACTTTCCCAGCAAGGAGGCACTTGTCGCCGCGGTGATAGAGCGCCACCAGCAGCAGCTCATGCAAAAGGTCCGCCGCGAGCTGGCGGAGGTCTCGAACGAGCCGCTTGAAGAAGCCGTGCACAGGTTCGTCTCAGTCGCGGTGGAGGCGCATCGAATCGATCCGCAACTGCATAGAGTGCTTGCAGAGCAGATTCCGCGCGTTGGAAAGCTCGAAAAGATCCATTCCTTCAGCCGAGAGAACTTCAGTCTTTTCAGCGCTTACCTGGAAGGCACTCGAGACCAACTCGGCGTCGACGATCTCGAACTCGCATCATTCGTATGCGTGACCGCCATCGAGGCATTGACGCACAACGCGGTGCTGCACCACTCCAAAGAGCTGACCGTAGACCGGATGCAAGCGCTCATCGACGAAGGGGCCCGGCTGGTGACCGGATATCTGAGGGGCACCCCACGTTTTTGACGCTCACCACCGGCACGTGAGACATTGCGTCCAGTGAGGCAAAGGCGTGTTCTCCGGCCGCCGAGTCATGGCGGAGTTTCGCCGTGCCACGGGCCTGCCGACCGCCACCAACATGGTTGCGACCGACTGGCGCGAGATGGCACAGCCTCTCGGTGCAGTCGGCGGACATTCCCCTGGCCGATCCGCATTTCTGGACCATGCAGGGCTCCGTGCGCGTGGCGCAGCTGTGCCAGGCCTGGGGCCTCACCTGGGGCTCGCATTCGAACAACCACTTCGACGTGTCGCTCGCCATGTTCACGCACGTGGCGGCGGCGGCACCGGGCAAGGTCACGGCTATCGACACGCACTGGATCTGGCAGGACGGCCAGCACCTGACCAAGGCGCCGCTGCAGATCGAAGGCGGTTTCGTGAAGGTGCCGACACGCGGCGCGCTGGGCGTCGAGCTCGACATGGACGAGGTCGAAAAGGCGCACCAGCTTTACCTGAAGCACGGGCTCGGTGCTCGCAACGATGCGCAGGCCATGCAATACCTGATTCCGGGATGGACTTTCGACAATAAAAAGCCTTGCATGGTGCGCTGAGGCAGGTCGAAAGACGGCGCCGGCCGCGCCTGTCGGTGGCGTCCGCACTGGCAATGGCTTCCAGCCGGACCTTGCAGATCGCGCAGTCGACGCCGCCCGCCGCGCCGTTCACTCAAGCGAGATCGCCCACGGGAGACAAGGCTGCACGGCAGTCAAGCGCCGACCCCATCGAACACGATCACGCTGCGGGCGACCTCGCCGCGCGTCATCGCAGCGAAGCCCTCGTTGATGTCTTGCAGCCGGATACGACGCGACACCAGGTCGTCGAGGTTCAGCCGGCCCTGCATGTAGAGCTCGACAAGCCGCGGAATGTCCTCGCGGATGCGCGCTGAACCCAGCGCCGAACCTTGGATCCTTTTTTCCAGGAAGAAGTCGCTGCCTTCGATGGAAGCTTTGACGCCCGGTGCGAAAAGGCCGACGACAGTCGCTGTTCCGCCGGGCTGCAGCATCTTGAAGCATTGCTCCACGGTGGCTGCGATCCCAATGCACTCAAAGGAGAATTCGACACCGCCCTGCGTGAGCTCGGCGACCTTCGCAACGACGTCGCCCTCGCTCGCGAGCACGGTGTCGGTGGCGCCGAACCTGCGCGCGAGCTCCAGCTTTGAGGGCACGTTATCGATGGCGATGATCCGCGCGGCACCGGCGATGCTGGCGCCATTGACGGCCGCCAGGCCAACACCGCCACAGCCCACGACCGCCACCGATGCACCGGCTGGCACCCGGGCGCTGCGGAACACCGCGCCAGTGCCGGTGATGACCGCGCAGCCCAGCAGCGCCGCGCAATCGAGCGGCATGTCCTTGCGGATTCTCACGAGTGCGTTGCGGTGCACCAGCATCTGCTCGGCGAAGCCCGAGAGATTGAACACCTGGCTGACGGGGTCGCCTGCGTGCGACAACCGCCGGGCCTTCCCTGGAGGCTGCTTGACGTCCGTGTCCATGCACAAAGCGAACCGGCCGCCCAGGCACTGCATGCAGGTGCCGCAGAACACCGACAGCGCGCCGACCACGTGGTCGCCTGGCTGCAGGTCCTTGACGCCGCTGCCAACGGCCGCGACGACGCCGGCCACTTCGTGGCCGAGCACGCCGGGGAGCGGGATCTTGCGCATGCCCTGCATGTAGTGCAGATCGCTGTGGCACAGGCCTACGGCCGCCGTGTGCAAGAGAACTTCGTTCGGTCCCGGCGCGCCGATCGCCACGTCCTGGATCACCAAAGGCTGGCCGAATTCTTCGAGGACTGCTGCTCGCATGGTCTTGGGGGACTCCCTGTGGGTTGTGGGAAGGCAGGCGGGCAAGCCGCGCCTGGAGCAGTGTAGGAGGACCGTTTCACGCAATCCCTGAGCCTTGTGCAAAGTTGGTTTGCACCTCACGAGAAGCCGCGGGGCACATGCCCCCGAAATAATTCGTGCGCCCGGGTTGGCATCCCGCCCGCCAGGTGCGCCAACAGGAAAGAACAGGAGACAACCATGAACCGCCGCAGACTCTTCTTCGGAATCCTGGGGATCACATCGATGGTCGGTGCCGCCATGGCGCAGCAACAGCCGACCAAAATCGTGGTGCCCTTCGCCGCGGGCGGCGGCACCGACGCCTACCTGCGGCTGCTGGCCGACGAACTGACGAAGCGCGGCGCACGTACCATCGTTGAGAACAAGCCCGGCGGCAGCGCGGTGGTCGCCGCCGACTACGTGGCGAAGGCCCGGCCGGATGGGCAGACCCTGGTCATGTCGTTCGTCGGCATGCTCGGCACCAATACCGTCCTGTTCGACAAGCTGCCCTACGATCCGCAGAAGGATTTCACGGCGGTGTCGCAGGTGGCGTACCAGCCGACCATCATCGTCGGCCGCACCGAACTGCCGTACAAGAACATCAAGGAAATGGTGGACTACGCCCGCGCGAACCCGGGCGCCATCAACCGCGGCTCCCCGGGCGCGGCGATCCTGAGCAACCTGGCACCCGTGGCGTTCGAGAAGTCGCTTGGCATTCGCACCAATCACATACCGTTCAACGGCGACGCACCCGCCATCCAGGCGATGCTCAGCAATTCCATCGATGTGTACGGCACCTCGATCACGAGCTCCTTGCCGCACATCAAGTCCGGAAAATTCCGCGTGCTCGGGGTGATGGACGCCAGGCGCCTGCCACAGGTACCCGAAGCGCCGACCTTCAAGGAGCTCGGCTACGACTTCGAGGCGCCGCTGCGCTACTACCTGTCCGCGCCTGCGGCCACCCCCAGGGATGTGGTGGCCCGACTGAACAAATCGATCAACGAGGTGATTGTGGATCCGGCCTTCGTCGAGCGCGCGCGTGCCATCGGCATGGAGCCACAAGGTGGAAGTCCTGAAGACATGGAGCGGCTTCTCAACGCAGAGATCGCACGCTGGAACCCCATTGTGAAGAGCCTGAACCTGCCGAAAGCGGGTCAATAGCAAGGGGCAGGCACGGGACTGCGGCTTGTGTGGATCGCCACCGAAATCGCGAGCGAAGCGGTCGCGGTGCTGGAAAAGCTCGGCGATACCTTGGGCTTGGCGTGGCGGATCTCTTTCTTGTCGAGGGCTCGGGCCCGACGGTACTGCGAACTTGCAAGGACCGAGCCTCGCACGAAGGATGGTCGTATTGACGAACCATCCAACCGACGAAATGCGCCGTCGCAGTCCGGCGTTGTGGAAACTGGACGGTCCGGTAATGAAGCGCTCCAGCAGCGTGTACCGGCCTGGCGTCCGATCCTCGAAGCCAGCAGGTGCGTGCCCGAATCATTTACGTTGCACGAGCAACGTCCATCGCTACCCTGCGCATTACTTCACCGATGGCCTGCCGGTCATAGGGCTTAACAAGCAATTGAGCGTTGTGGGGAGAAGGGCGACATCTTGCCCTGTAGCGAACACCACCTTCAGGCCAGGCAGGCGTCGGCAAGCGGCTTCTGCGAGCGCCGCACCCGACATTCCGGGCAGTCCGACATCCACCATGAGGACATGAATACCTGGGTGCCTCTCTAAATCCGCAAGAGCCTGCTCGCCGCTGGACGCTTGCGTCACCACATGGCCAAGTGCAACCAGCATCTCTGCAGTTGCCGCACGAGTGATGTCATCGTCGTCGACCACCATTGAAGTGCAGACTCTCCTTGCTACACCACCGGAGTCACGCCGTTCTCGCCGGCACGAGCTAACGCCCGCTAGCGCTGATTCGCGAGCGTGTGCCGGACCTTGCGGGCGAGATCTTCGCGTGCATACGGCTTGGCGAGCAGTTCTACCCCTGGGTCGAGGCGTCCGCCGTGCACGATGGCATTCCGGGTGTAGCCCGATGTGAACAGCACCGCAAGCCCTGGCACCAGTTCGCGCGCCCTGCGCGCCAGGTCTGGGCTGCGCAAGGGACCTGGCATCACGACATCGGTGAAGAGGAGGTCGATCTTGATACCGCTTTGGATGATGGCGAGTGCCTGCTCGGCATCGCTCGCTGCGAACACCTTGTAGCCTAGCTGCTGCAGCATCTCCACCACAGTGGATCGCACGTGCTCGTCGTCTTCCGCAACCAAGATCGTCTCGGTCCCACCCACCACCGGGCCCATGTCGGCTGAGGCCACTTCCTCCTCGGCGTTCCTTGACCGCGGCAGATAGAGCTTGACGGTCGTCCCGTCACCCACCTCGCTGTAAATCTTCACATGGCCGCCTGATTGCTTCACGAAGCCGTACACCATGGAAAGCCCCAAACCGGTGCCTTTGCCCTCTGGCTTGGTCGTAAAGAACGGATCGAAAGCTTGTGCAATGACATCGGGCGGCATGCCCGCGCCGGTGTCCGACACGGCCAGCATGACGTAGTCTCCGGCGGCGAGGTCGGCATGTTCCCGGGCATACGCGGCGTCGAGGGTCGCGTTGGCAATCTCCACCGTGAGCTTGCCCGAGCCCTCCATCGCATCGCGCGCGTTGATGGCCAAGTTCAATAGAGCGTTCTCGACCTGCGCCACATCGACGAAAGTGCTCCAAAGGTCATCGGCGACGGTGGTCTCCAGCAGAACGGCCTCGCCCAGAGCACGCTGCAACATCTCATGCATGGCCTGCACGATGCGACCGAGATTCACGACCTTCGGCTCGAGCGTCTGCCTGCGGCCGAAAGCCAGCAGCTGCCCGGCCAACTTGGCCCCTCGCTGCACACCGGCGAGCGCGTTCTCAACACGCCGTTCGGCCCGTTCCAGTCCTGCCACGTCGCGAGCCAAAAGCTGCAGATTGCCAGCGATGACTTGCAGCAGATTGTTGAAGTCGTGTGCGACGCCGCCCGTGAGCTTGCCGATGGACTCCATCTTCTGGGCCTGCATCAGCGCCTTTTCCGTGCGCTTGAGCACCTCGGCCGCCTCTCGACGTTCTGTAACGTCGCGAGTTATTTTGGCGAAGCCAAAAAACCTTCCGTCGTCATCATGAAGTCGATCGATGATCACATGGGCGAAGAACTGGCTTCCGTCCTTGCGGACGCGCCAGCCTTCCTGCTCGAAGCGGCCTTCTGCCGACGCAGTGGCAAGTGCTCGAGCGGGCAACCCAATCGCCTGGTCCTCCGGGGTATAAAAGCGTGAAAAATGCGTTCCGAGCACGTCAGCCTCGGCATATCCCTTGATGCGCTGAGCGCCCGCGTTCCACTTGGTGATCAGGCCATTTGGATCGAGCAGGTAGATCGCATAGTCCGTCACTCCCTGCACGAGCAGCCGGAACTCTTGTTCGCTTTTGCGGAGCGCCTCCTCCGCAGCCTTGCGATCGCCCACGTCGCGGGTGATCTTGGCAAAGCCCAGCAGGCGCCGATCGGCGGTATAGATGGGGTCGATGACCACGTTCGCCCAGAAGCGAGTGCCGTCCTTGCGCAGTCGCCAGCCTTCGGCCTGGAAGGTCCCTTCCTTTTGTGCGGTTTGCAGGGCGCGCGCAGGAATTCCGGCCGCGCGGTCTTCTGGCGTGTAGAAGCGCGAAAAGTGCTGGCCCACGATTTCGCCAGCCGCGTATCCTTTGAAACGCTCGGCACCAGCGTTCCAGCTCACTACATGGCCTTGGGGATCCAGCATGTAGATCGCGTAGTCGTGGATTGCAGAAACGAGCAACTCGAAACGTTGCAGTTCGATCAGCCTGCTGTCATCGGGAAGGTCGCTGGTGTCCATGGCTGATTTCTAGGCGGCTGTAAATTGAACTGGGCCTCCACGCCCCGATCAGCGGGATTCCACTGTTCGGGAGAGGAGGGCCCTTGAGATCCCGGCAGCTGCCTTCGATAGCGGCGCTAGCTTGCCAACCGGCCGGGATTTTGACATCTCGGGTCAGACTGCGATTCTCGCCACCCCAAGAAGACAGGATACTCCCACCCTGCACGCCTGGCCGTGCTCCCCCGGTACCAGCGTCTCCTCGCAAGGCACGTCGACTCGACATGCATTTCCAATTGCAAGAGACCAAAAAGAGACGCTGCATGCGCTCGGAGGCGAGTAGCTCCACACCCACTGCCTCCGCTGTGTCTTCTGTGTTGCGTCAGTGAGAAGAAGCAGACGGGACCGATGTTCGGCATCTGGCACTGTGCGTCTCGCAACCAACCAAAACGTCGAAAACGTTCGAATCGTCCATGCTCCATCGTAAGCTGCCGTGCTTCACGGCGGAAGTTGGCGCGTTCTTTTCGAGCGCCGCGGCGTAGGAGCCATGCACAGCGCGGTCAGTTCGAATGATGTCTTCGATCTATCGCGCAGGCGGGACTGGAATGACTTAGTGCTCGGGGGCCTCCGGGCAAAGCAGACGCGGGCGCCGGACGACCTGCGGGCGGCGCGCGAATGAGTCGCGTGCGCTGACTGCCCAGCAGGGGGATCAGGCCCGCTCAGCCCTTGCCGTTACTGTGAGTCCGGGTATCCCACATCGTGCGCGCCTCGGCATGACCTGCCTCGGTGATTCGAAGCACCATGGCGGCGCGGGACGCCGCATAGCGGGGCGTTGAATGTAATGTCTCGATCTCGGCCTCAATCAAGCCGGTGGCAAGAAGCACCGAGATAGCTTGCAAGTCCTCAGGATCGGTGATCCGCAATGGAAGCTGCAGATGCAGCAGCCTTAACAAGAACAAGTAGGGCATTCGACTCTCCGAGTGACGGCTCTTGCCGGACCAAAAACGCTGGCCATCGTTGGCGCATCAAATGTAAGTCTTTAATGTTACTTGTTCGCAGTCCATTGCTTCTGCAGGGCAACCATCTTCTGCAGAATGCTTCACGAATACCGTATCCGGCACAATCGGATCACGTGATAACTACAGTTATCGCCGAGGTGGGAAGGCACTCCCGCCAGGATGACCGGCTCTCCATCGAGCCGCGACCGTTGGAAGGAGCAGAGATGTTCACAGTCGAACAGCTGCAGAAGCGCTCCGCCACCGAGCGCCGTGTAATGATTCGGCCCAAGGTGGCCGTGCAGGCTAAGACGCCTGAGCAAAAGCGTGAGATCTCGCAAATCGCCAAACAGGTGATCGCTGAGCATTACGCCGTGCTTGCCGCGCTGAAGGACCGCTGATTTGCTCGACTTCGATTTCGTTGGCGGTCCACCATGAAATCATCCAGGCATTCGGCGGCTTAGCTGGATACGCAGGTGGCGGCGAAGTGGCCGTGCCAGCAGCTCTCGCGAATTCAGAATCACGCACTCTACGCAAGGCTCGATAACGTGCTCGGCATTGCTGCCCTATACGCCGAGGCCATAGCGCGCGGTCACGTATTCGGCGACGCAAACAAAAGAACGGGGCTTACTTGTGCGACTGCCGATCTCGCGCAACAAGGGATCCATGTTCGCAATGACCCCGTGCTCGAGGATGTCACGGTGATGTGGCAGAGGGGCGGCTCTCAAAGATGATTTTGCTTGGTTGCTTGGCCTCCTCGCAAATTTGGTGCAATACGAAAGCCAACCTCAGACTACACAAGCCCTCTCCTGAGGGCTTTTTCAAGTCGGCCCCAGCGGTTCAACGCCTCTAAGACGAGGTAGACCACAGCATGTTGGATTCCACCGGCCAGTCTTTGCACGGGCCTGTTCCAGGACTTCGGCCTGATCGTCCTTGCTCAGAGCGACGAAGTGCTCAGCCACGCAGTGCCTCTTCGCCGATGGCTCTTGTCATCCAGGACGGTAGGGTAGCGCGCGCCGACGTCAGCGTCCGCCACTCGGATGGCGGCAGCGTGCGGCGCAAAGCGGCCAGCGATTCGCCCGCATGCGCTGGTCCCATCCAGGCCACCGCACGCACGGCCGCACCGGCTGGCCCGGCTCCAAGCGCCAGCATCCAGTGCGGGGCATGCTTCACCATGACTTCGGAGCGTCCGAGCTTGAGTTTGCGCGTGCGTCCCGAGGTCAGGTAGGCCTCTCGGATTGGTACCTGCCGGGTCAATCCCAACGCGTTGGATGCGTTAGCGCCGTGCAGTGTCACGACCTCGCCGCTTTGGGCCGCCAGCGCGTTCACCACCTTCTCAGGCGCCGGCGCGCGTGTTCCAACACGGCTCGACACCGGAGTGACGTAGGTTCCGCGCGCGACGCGCAGCAGCTTGCCTTCCTTGGCGAGCCAAGACAGGGCTTGGTCGACGGCGGCGCGGCTTCCGAGGTGCAGGAACTCCTTGGGCGATAGCACGCCTCCCTCAGGCAAGGACTTGGCGTGCAGCACGATGGATTCGGGAAGTGTGACCATCATCATTTCACGATGTCAGAATTACATCTTCGCTTCTGACATAGTGCCGCTCTGCGACACGTCCGGTGCTCAGGAGAGTAGAAGCTCGACGCTTTGAGAAAGTCGGTGTGGGGCCAGGGAATTTCTCCCAATAGCGTTGAAGTTTCGAGCCTGGCGGTTAGGTTTGGAAGAACTGCCGCATGCGTGAACAGGTTCTAGGCTGAGAGGTCACGCCCGCCGGGCCATTCGCCCCGACTGCGCACGCCAATACTCGACACGGTGCCTCTGCATCACCCGCTCTCGTAGACGCCCGTCTTGGCCAAGCGCCATTGAGCAGTGACAGCGGCCGGCATCATCGACGCGTCTCACTGAGCAATTTCTCTTTTCCCATTGCCTCTACCAGCGCCGAAACCGGGTGAGCCTGGGACTTGCGACATAAAACCAGTCCAATTTTTATCCGCACCCCCTAAGGGTCAGAGATCAGCGGAATCCAACACGGCGAGCCTGAGGCCCGTTTTGTCTTCGCGCCTCCATCAGATGCCCCGAAATAGCAGGGCATCCTGATGGAGCGGACGGCTACTCTCTACATTATCTTCAGAATGGGGTGGCAATCTGATGCGATCGAAGTCATGCCACCGCATGCTCGCGTTGGCGCGGGCGCACCTCACGTTCGATCTGCTTAGCCGCATCCTTCTCCGCGATCTTCAGATCGTAGACGGATTGCATGTTGAGCCACCACTGCGCCGAACCGCCGAAGTAGCGGGACAGGCGCAGTGCCATGAGCGGGGACACGCCACGGCGCTCACGAACGATCTCGTTCACCGTCGGCGCGCCAACGTGCAATTCCTTTGCGAGCGCGTTGGCGCTCATGTTGAGGGGAGCCAGATAGTCCTCACGAAGAATCTCGCCGGGATGAACCGGACGCATTCCATTCTTAAACATGGCTTCTTGCCTTTCTGCCCTGAGGGCTGTCGCGTCTTGCGAAGAATAGTTTCGAGCATTTGCGCCGCCCGACCCGCGCTAATGTGGGTCGTAAATCTTCCCGTTCTCCGGGCCATCGCCGGTCCATTGCCACGCGAGCCGCCACTGGTCATTGATCCGGATATGCCAGAAGCCGTCGTAGAACTTCAAGTCATTGCCGGACACGCCCATGTGCAGCCCCAGAGTAACGGCATGGCCGACAGCTTCGTGAACACGTACAAGCGCGACTACGTCAGCCGCATGGACCTTGCCGACGCGAGAACGGTGATAGCGCGGATGGCCGCAGCCTTCGAGCACTTCAATGAGGTGCGTCCGCACTCTGCATTGAAGATGAAATCACCCAGGTAGTTCAGGCAGCATCGCGCTGCGAAGCAGCGCGATGCTCAGATCGAGCAGACGCTACATTGCGAATAGCCCGTGTCCTGAAATACAGGGGCACGATCAGTCTAGCGCCCCACGACAATTCGGACCCGGCCGATCAGCGCGAGCAGGCTCCATGCGCAGCCGGTACGCCACGCCATCGCGGCCCGGGTCGGCGCCGCCGTGCAGGCCATCGGCCTGTACCTGCACGCCGTGAACCCAGCCGATGGTGTAGTTGTAAGGGTTGCGGCCGATGCCATAGCCCTGTGCTTCCAGTGTGCGCGTGGTGGAACGCGGAATGCGATTGCACACGTCGATGGCATTGCTGGTGGACGAGAAGCGCGGCGCCGACACGGCAGCCTGCATCTCCATGCCGTGGTCGATCACGTTGAGCAGCACCTGCAGCACGCCCATCGCGATCTGCGTACCACCGGGGGCGCCGAGTACCACGTCGAGTTCGCCGTTCTTGAAGGTCATGGTGGGGCATGACGAAGTGAAGCGGCTCTTGCCCGGCTGGATGCTGCCGGCGCGGCCCGGGCGCGGGTCGAACACGCCCATGCAGCCGTTGTACAGAAAGCCCATCCCGGGGGTGATGATGCCCGAGGGCATGGCCAGCGAGTGGGTCAGGGAGACGGCGTTGCCGTCGGCGTCCACCACGCTCAGGTGGGTGGTGTCGCGCGGCACGGGCGCACCGGGGTTCACGCGCTCCACGTTGAAGCGATGGCCCGTGCGGATTTGCTCGGCCACGTCGCGGGCCATGACCTTGGACAGCAACTGGTTCAGCGGCACGTCGAAGAACTTTGGATCGCCAATGCAGCGGTCCTTGTCGATCGTGGCCTTCTTCATGGCCTCGCACACCGTTTGCAGGTAAGCGGGGCTGTTGTGCTCCAGGCTCGCCAGATCGAAGTGTTCGAGGATGTTGAGCATCTCCAGCAGCATGGCGCCGCCGCCCGGAGGCTGGTTGGTCGTGATGGTGCGGTCGCGGTAGCGGCCCACCAAGGGCGCGTTGCGCTGCACCTCATAGCGGGCCAGGTCCTCGCCCGTGATCAGCGCGCCCAACGACTGCAGATGCGCCACCATCTTGTGCGCCAGGTCGCCATCGTAGAACGGGCGCGCGCCTTCCTCGGCAATCTGGCGCAGCACGGCGGCCATGCCCTCGTTGCGCAGCGGCGCGCCGATGGGCTTGGGGCGGCCGTCGGGGCGGCAGTACAGCTGGCGGCTGTCCTCGCAATACTGAAGGCGCTCCAGGTTGCCAACGCGGCCCATCGTGGGCTCGTCGATCCAGAAGGCGTGCATGCCGGGCCGCACAAAGTAGCCGTCCGCCGCCCATCGGATGGCCGGCTCCACCACCTGCCGCCACGGCAGGCGGCCGTGCGCCTGGTGCATGGCCTCCAAGCCCTTGAGCGTGGCCGGCGTGCCGATGGACTGGGGGCCGATGTCGTTGACGCGGCCCTTGAGGATGAAACCAAAACCGTCCTTGGTTTCGCCCTCCAGCAGGTGCTCCCACATGTCTTCCCTGGCCGCCAGGGGTGCGGGGGAGTGGAAGTCGAAATACTCGTGCACCTGCGCGCCGGGCAGGTACACGGCGGCGGTGCCAAAACCTGCGATGCCGCACATCAGCGGATCGACCACGGTCTGCGCCAGCGCTGTGGCCACGGCGGCATCCACCGCGTTGCCGCCTGCGCGCAGGATGTCGATGCCGGATTCAGCGGCCTCCGGCTGCGGGCAGACCACCATTGCTTCTTTTTTCATGAGGTGTGTTGCGCGGTCGCCGGGTTACTTGGCGCTGAGGTTCAGCGCCCCGAGCGTGGGCCCCCAGGCCTTGGCATCGCGCGCCGCCGTCTCCATGACGAGCGCGGAGGGCCCTGACATGGCAATCACGCCCATGCTCTTGAGCTTGGCCTGCACCTCGGGGCTGTTGTGGAAAGCCGCCGTCGCCTTATTGAGCTTTTCCACGATCTCGGGCGGCGTGCCGGCGCGTGACACCACGGCGCTCCAGCCCATGTTGTCGAAGCCTTTCACGCCCAGCTCGCCAAGCGTGGGCACGTCGGGCAGCTCAGGGGTGCGCTGCGGCGACAACACGGCCAGTGGATTGAGCTTGTGGTTCTTGATGTGGGGCAGCGCCGTGCCATACACCGGTGCCATCACTTCCGTCTGCCCACCGATGGTGGCCAGGATGCCGTCGGCCTCGCCCTTGTAAGGGATGTGGGTCATCGAAATGCCCAGGGCATTGTTCACCAGCTCGACCGCCAGGTGGGTGGAGTTGCCCAGGCCGGCGGACGCGAAGTTCAGCTTGCCCGGCGCCGCCTTGGCTTTTTCCGTCAGGTCCTTGAGCGTCTTGATGCCCGTGGCCGGGTTGGCCGACAGCACGAAAGGGACCGTGGTCAGCATGGTCACGCCCACGAAGTCCTTCTCCGGGTTGTAGGGCAGCGGCTTGTAGGTGAACTGGTTGAGCACCATCAGCGACACGCTGCCCAGCAGCAGCGTGTAGCCATCGGCCGGCGCGTTCAGCGCCGTCTGCGCGGCAATGATGCCGCCCGCGCCGGGCTTGTTCTCCACCACGATGGTCGCGCCGATGGCCTTGCCTGCGTGTTCGGCCCACATGCGTGCGATCGTGTCGCTGCTGCCGCCCGGGGCCTGCGATACGACCAGGCGCACTGGCCGGCTGGGGTAGGAGGCCTGCGCGTACACGGTGGTGGCCGTGGCGGCCGCGACCGCGACGCCCATCAGGATCTTGTAGACGTTCGTGATTGCTCTAGACACAGTGATTCCTCTGAGACTCTGACATAAAAGATGAAGTAATTTTCATGACAACCCTGCCATCCACCTAGTGAAAATGCAAAATGGAGTCATGAAGGTTTACTCATGATCGAGCGTGCAGAAGGCCTCTCCTGGGCGCGGGGCATCAAGGTGCGGCATCTGGAATCATTCTTGGTTCTCGACGAGGCGGGCACCCTGACCGAGGCGGCGGCACGGCTGCACATGACGCAATCAGCCATGTCGCACTGGCTGGCCGAGCTTGAGCGCGTGGCCGGCACGCCGCTGATGGTGCGCGGGCGCAAGGTGCAGCTGACACCTGCGGGGCATCTGCTCAAGCGGCTGGCCATCACCGTGCTGGGCGACATCGCCCGCACCGGCCGCGAGATGCATGCGGTGGCCGCGGGACGCGTGCCGCGTCTGAACGTGGGCAGCGTCTGGGCAGGCATCGCCGGCGGCCTGCCCGAAGCCGTGACCGCGTTCCAGCAGCGCCATGCCGATGTAGCCGTGTCCATTCACGACGGGCTGTTCGACGACCTGCTCAAGGGCCTGGACACGCGTGCCATGGATGCCGTGATCGGCGTTCTGGATGCAAGGGCGCACCAACCGCAGCTGGCGCATCACGTGCTTTTTGACGACCAGGTGAGCATCGTCATCGGCCAAGGCAGCAAGCACTGGGACAGCGAGCAGCCGCCGGGCTTTGCCGATGTGCTGCGGGAGCAATGGGTGATGCCGCCCCTTGGCACGCTCACTCGCATCCAGATGGATGCCTACCTCATCGAGCAACAAGCATCGTGGCTGGTGCCCAAGGCAGAAACCGCCTCGCTGGCCATGATGCAGGCATTGCTGCAAAAGGGCGACTATGTCGGCGTGTGTGCGGAATCCATGGCGGATCACCTGGCCTCACTGGGGCTGCTGAGAAAGATCGCCATTGATTCGCACATCCGCTTCGGCCCGATCACCGTGGTGTGGAACCGCGAACACATCTCGGCCACTCTCATGGATTTCATCGACTGCCTGAAGGCGCATGCGCGGGGCTTGCCTGCCGCGCCAGTGCAGGCGTCGTCCAGCGCTTAGCCCCCGCGCCAGCGCTGTGGCTGTCGTCGCTTGTCGGGGGATGGGTGGCGCAACCGGTCATGCTATCTGACACTCCTTTCTTCATTGCAGCCTGCTCACAGGCATCGCCCAGGAGGCAAGTTGTAAGGACCGGTGGACGAGATTGGGCGCAGTGCCTTGAACTGGTGCCGCTACAGGTGGAAGCTCCGAAAGCAGCGTGATGCCGCCTCGAAGCGCGCGCAGCACGCTGCCGAAGTGCGAGCGGCGACGGAACGCCGGGCCAATGCGAAGACCGAGCAGCTCAAGCAAGCGTTCCTCATGGCGAAGGCGGATGCGCGTGTTCGACAACTCGAGGCATTTCTGGACCCGCTCGAACCAGGCGTCGACGGCTTGGCGCCTCCCTATCCGGACCGCGCCGGTGTTGGATTCGGGCCGTCAAAGGGCAACTTGCCGCCAAGCATCCAGTTGATGAAATGCTGATGCGATGCCTTAGTGGGCCCTTTTGGGTCCCATGACCACCAGACTCGGGCTGCCGGATCTACCCTCTGAATGAAGGTGCCAGCTGACGAAGAGTGCCAGCTTCCTTCCTGCTCCGTCGGTTGCGAATATTGCGTTTTTTGCGTATATTTCGCTTGAGCCGTCGGCCTAACGCCAGCTCTTAAGGATCCAGCATGACCCAGATACTCGACCCAGCCAGCGAAATGGAAGCGGAAATGGCCGGTGCGGCGACGGCGTGCTTGGTTGCAGCCTTGGATCACTCGAAAGCAAAAGTCGTCAAGGTGACCATCGAAGTGGACGGGGACGGAAAAGGTGAAGCGCCCGTGCTGCTGCTGCCTCCGCGTGCCCTGCGCTTCTTTGCGGACGTGCTTCGCCAGATGGCCAAGCGCGAGCCGATGATGCTCGTCCCCCAGAAGTTGGAACTCACAACGCAGCAAGCTGCGGCACTTTTGAATGTATCGCGTCCCTTTGTGATCAAGGAGATCGAGGCTGGCCGGTTGAAGTGCCGGCTGATCAACCGGCACCGTCGCATCGAGTTCGAAGAGCTCATGCGCTACAAGGACGCGCAGAAGCAGCGATCGGCCGGCGCCCTCAAACGATTGAACGACCTCTCCCAGGAGATGGGCGAGGAGCTGTGAGTGGCGGGGAGCGACCAGTACACAGCAGTGCTCGATGCCAACGTCCTGTATCCGGCGTTGCTGCGCGATGTGCTGCTCAGCCTGGCTGACGCGGACCTCTATAGCGCGAAGTGGTCAGTCCACATCCGCGAGGAGTGGACACGCAGCTTGCTACGAGACCGGCCCGGTATGGGAGCTCAGATTGCCACCGCTGCGCAAGCCATGGAGGACGCCATTCCGGATTGCCTCGTCTCCGGCTACGAACACCTGATCGAGGGCTTGAAGCTACCAGACGCTGATGACCGCCACGTGCTGGCGGCTGCGATCACTGGGCACGCGGATGCGATCGTGACATGGAACGAAAAGGACTTTCCCAGGGAAGTACTGGACCCGTTCGGCATCGAGGTGCAGACTCCTGACGAATTCGTCCTCAACCAGTTGATGCTGGAGAAACTCACCGCGCTTGCGGCTTTGAAGCGAATGCGCGAGCGCTGGGCTCGGCCACAGTACGACGCGATCGCGTTGGTCGCCCTGCTCGAAAAGCGCGGGTTGCCCCAGACTGCGGCGCACCTGCGCGATGTCGTGGCACTCATCTAGCCGGCTTGGGGCATGGCGGGGCGTAGCTTTTCCAGATCGTTCGTGAAGTAAACCGCACCGAGGGTAGGACTGTTCTGCTGGTCGAGCAGAACGCACACCATGCGCTGGGGCTTGCAGACCATGCTACGTTCTTCAGCATGGAGAAATCGCGCTGTCTGGGACGTGAGCCGAACTGCTCAGCAGTCCGGACGTTCTCTTTACCTCGCAATAGCAACCATCGGCTACACGCCTGCCGGATCGAAGTCTCGCCAAAGCCCGTCTTCCTTGTCATCAATGTGCTGGCCTTCGGACGCGAGTGGAATGAGCCGGCGTCAGCAGAAAGCATGACCGGCTCGTTCGACCCCTCGGCAGGCTCCTGGTTATCAATTGGGGTCGAAGGAGGCTACATCTCAAGGTGCCGCTGACCCGAAAACCGAATGAGGAGAACTACAAGCATCACGCGCTTCGGCTGCGCTGCGTGCCTCGCGAGGGTCGGCGATTGCTGCGCGTCTAGTGGCAGGAAAGAATGAAGGTTTTGATTCGTCACGGGCGTGAACGATCAATCGTCATGCAGGCACCAAGGCGCGTTGCATCAGGCGCGACGCCGAACACAGGATCGGCATGCCCTCGCATACCGGTGGCACCCGACGCCCCGGTTGCTCTTACGGTGGTCGTGCTTCTCGGGCTCCTCACGCGGGTAGCAGGATGTCGAGGCGCTGTGGGCCAAGCTCGATTTCTATGCCGACAAGCCAGCGATTTGCGGGCGTCAGCGTGCCGCGGATTGACGCTCGCCTGAGAGCTCTCGCCCCTCACCATGTGTACTTCGCCCCAAACCGAACGGTGGCGTTGCGATAGTCTTGCTTGCCCCACTGATATCCGACGTTGCCCCAGCCAGACCAGCCGTTACCCAAATCGGCATTTCCGGGCCTGAAAGGCTCCCGTGGGCGAGAACCTCACATTGCAACGGCAGGTGAGCTGGCGCTCAGATGTGGATGTTGGCCCCGGCATTTCGGCTTCCTGACAGATGATGTGGTCGTCAAGGGTTGATGCCACGGCTGAGGCGTGCTCGAGCCCGTGGGGCGGCGGCCTGCTCACGCGTAGCATTTGACCGTCGAATTGCGACGCCAACGAAGTTGCCAAATTTGCCAAACAACGAAGACTTCCCCGATGAGCAACATGAACATTTTCCTTCCGGAAGCTATGAAATCATTCGTGGATGAGCAAGTGGTCGAACGCGGCTACGGCACGAGCAGTGAATACGTGCGGGATCTCATTCGAAAAGATCAACAGCGGCGCCAGTTGCGCATGCTCCTGGTCCAGGGAGGCCTCTCGGCCCCGGCCGCTGAGGCGGACAAAACCTACTTCGAGAGCTTGCGAGAGAGGGTGCGCATCGCGGGCGGCAAGGCGGTCGACCGGGTCCGAGGCCGGTGAATGCGAAGACAGCCATCCCAAGGGAACTGGCAAACCAAGACATCGATCCCGGATCAGCGCAGTGGCACGCTCGGTGACGCCTGGCGCCAGTTGCTGGGCCGATCTCGCTTGCGCGAGACCAGCCCGGCTACACCTTCGTTCTTGTACCGCTGGACCAGACGCTCGAGTTGGCGTCGACTCAGACCCAGTCGCTGTGCAGCCTGGCCGACCCGCAGCATCCGGTCGACCACCGCCTGAATCGTCTTGAGCCGATCGGCTTCGCGCATCGACATGGTGATAGTTGCCGCCGGTGTTGCCATCGCTGTGCCTCGGATCCAGAAGCTGGACCGGGACAACAATGCGACATTTCTATTCGGTCAAAACACGACATTACTAATCAGCCGCTACAGGAGCGAGCAATACAATGTATGTTATGTTAAATCTCAAACCGGCTTGGTTGTTTGTATAAGCGGTGGTGCCCATCTACGCCGAACTAGGCTGTCCGACCCCTCGGTCCGAGCGCTGATCCCCAGCGTCCTAGTGGTAGTCATCTCCGCGTTGATGACGGATGGCGGCGACCCGACCACGACCTCTCGTTCGCTGATCATTCGAAACATTGCGACGTATTCCGACGCCCCGAACGGAATCACCAACTCGCGCTCAAGCCGGTCAGCGTCAGCGATGCGATAGGTGAACGGATTCTTTTCAAGGATTCGAAATTCCGTGCGGCTTGCCGCTATGGCCCGGCAAGGCAAGTCCCAATCGCCGTACCGCAAAGTGGACTCGAGCAAGAACTCTTCAAGACGCAGGAGATCTTCAAGAGCCTCGCGCGTCAGAGTGACCGCATAGGTCATGGCAGGACGACTCTGCTGGGCCTCTTCTGCGCAAGCTGCGAAACCCTTGCATTAAGGCGTGCTTGCATTGCGTCGAGCGCGTCCTTGGCAGAAAAATACTCGCCGCTCTTCTGAGCTCGTTTCAGCGATTCACGGCCACGCGCAAGGAACTCTTGCTGGGATCTCCGGCGCTGCGCGGACTGCACTGCCGTATTTTCCACAAACTGCGACAGGGTTTCGCCTTGGCGCAGGACGCTCTCGATCTCGTCGCGCACGGATTGCCGCACATGCACGGGAGGCAACTGGGCAGTTTTCATAGATTCGACTGTAGAGCAATTGCTATGCAAACGCCGGTCGAACGCGGCTTGGTTTAGGGCCGAACGACAACGTGGCTGTCGCCTCCTCAAGCACCAGCTAACTGGCACGTTGGCCGTGGGTCGGGCCTGTCTGGTCCTTTGAATTGAGTTCGTGTTCGGGAATCTGCTTCTGGCCGACTGCCGGCGGCTAAGTCGTCCTCAGCGCTCGTCAGTCGCTGGGCGCCCTCCTCGCTCCATCCACCGATCCACTCGATGCCGTCGGCAGTCGAGCGAATCAGTGTCCATTCGTGCTCTGTGAACACCCGGGATGCATCAAGGGTGCCGCCACGGCTTGCTCCCTTGACTTCACGCGAGCAAACGGATTGGCCAGCACATAGCGCTGCTCGATCAGCCAGCGATACAGCGCACCGATCACGGACAGCGAGTACGCCACGGAGCGCGGCGCCAATGGTCCCTGGAACGGGCGCCACTCCGCGGACGTGCGCGGCCGCGCGGTCCCGACCCAGCGGTCCCGCGGCGATGGGCACCGCAGGAAGGCGCGGCAACTCGACCGCTTCGAACTGACGCGCCGGCTTTTTTCCCCGAAGCGACGCCGTGAACTGCTCCACAGGCGACGCGACTTCGTAGATGTAACCCAAATCAACTATTGGTAGAAATTAGTACTTTGGGTTACCCTGAGCTCAATCAAAGCTTGCCGGCAACTTTGATCGAGTAAGCGTCCGGCATCGGAGGATCGAATGCCGTCACTCTTGTTCTTGATGCAGCTTCAGCATGTGCAGCTTCCTGCCCGAATCACATTCCCGGAGGAGATCCGGCATGTCAGTGTGCTCTTGGCGACGGGGTTGATTGAAGCGACGATTGAAGCCGTTGGGGTTTCGACGCGCTACAACGTCCGACCGAGGTTGGCGACAGTGCTTAGCATCACGGACGAAGGCTTGCGGGAGATCGCGACAATGGGGAACCTCCCCGAATATGTAGGCGCGTCCATGGGATTCGCCAGGCGCCTCCATCTGATCTAGGGAATCGCTCGAAGGGGCGCCAGGGTTCACCAAGTCAATAGCTGGAGTTGCCGTACCCCAAGACGCATGGCCAGCCATGCTCGATCGAGATTGCCGTGCCAAAGGCATAGGATTCCGCCGTCACTCGAAAACGACTTTTGGAGGCGCAGCTGAAGTGCAAGCGCGCCATCCTTGCACCATCCCCCGCGTGGTGCCGGGGCAACGGGAGACTTTATGGCAACCTTTGCACAGAAAGCCGGCCCTACTCGCAAGCTCTTTTTGCCGCAGGAAGCGTACGCATTGCACTCGTGTACCCAGAGGCTCGCTGGCGGAGAAATGCGCTCGTGCCCCACCCTCTCAACCCCGCAGGTGCTGGGTTAAACGGTGGTGGACCGCAATGCGCACGCACACGGCCCTCTACGATGCCTGGGTCCAAGCGCAGGATCGGGCGCTTGTGGCGCAGCGAGAACTCTGCAGGAGAAGCTCGCAACCCGGTCCTGCGTTGCCCGAAGAGGTTAGCCGCGTAACGTCGCTGTGGGCCGAAGCTTCAGAGTTGTTAGGCCGATTGGTGCAAGACAACTCCGTGCCTGAAAGGGGGCACGGGCCCGATGATCCACGCGCTTGAACCTGCTCTCATTGACATTCGATCCGAAGCCGGCATTCCCGCAGGCATGCGGATTGCCCGGGCCGGGTGCATGGAAAAGCCCTACGCGTATCTTTCGGACCTGCGTGCGCACGCCTCCGAAGCCAGACGGGATTCAACCGAGCTGCAGCGACTGCTGGTCGCGAAGATGCGCGACAGCGGCCCGATCTCCCAGCAAGAGCTGTTCGCGGCTCACGCCATCATGCGGCTTGCCGCCGCGGCGCAGTCGCTGTACCTCAGCGAAGTCACGCGCTGCCACTCGGAAACTGGGAACGCTAAAGCGGCCAGCCGATGGAGGAGACTGCGGGGGCGATAGCGCGGCTGCTCTACACCAGGAGGCAATCATGGACGGAGACACCGCCCACTGCAGTAAAGAAAAGTGCCATGCCCACGCCGAGTTCGAGCGCATCGCTGTCAAGCTCGGGCTGGTACAGGCCGGCGAAGCAATGGATCCGGCGCTGCTTGCGTATGGCCTTCGGGTCGCCGAACTCTGCGCTTCGATCGGGGACCACTACTCGTCGGTTGGCAAGGGCAATGCGGGCGAGCACATCCGCTCTGTCTATGGCGCCCGAGGCACCTTCTCGACTAAGTCGTAAGAACAACTACCCGAAGCGGGCCGGCTCAGTGGGAGTTAGACCGCGCGCGACTTGGCGCTGCGGTGCCCGTGTTAGACGTGCAGCTCGATCACGGCGACCTTACCACTCTCTTCCTGATGGAGGGGAGCTTCGATGAAATCGCAGCGTATTGCGAGAGCGGGCCCAGCTCATTGGCCATTGCGCCCGCTCGTCTACCTGAGGCAGGAGAGCGTGGAGCGCGCCGTGCGCACCGTTTGCGCGGAGCGGGGGGAGGCCTGGGTGAAGTATCAGGGCGACTGGAAGTTGAAGGGGCCTAACGCGGTGCGCCGGAACTTGATTGGCCTTGAGATCTCATCGCCCTTTACGAGGACTACGGCACATCATCAAAACAGAATACCGTAAGGTCAATTAAGAGAGTAGGGTCGGGAACGTTCAAAGTTTTCTCGCTATCTCTCGCAATCGCGCGGCAGCTCGAGTCGTATTAGGAGCCCGTTGGGCTTCGCCACCGTCCTCACCCGGTCCTCGCTGCGCTCGGCTGCGGCTTGCGGGCGGTCCCTGGACAGCGTCCCGGGCGCGCTATGCGTCGGCCAAGAGGCGGCTTCGAACGCAGAGTTCACGCGGACAGCCCGAAAGCGCCTGCACGCGACGCCTGCGCCGCGCCGCCGAAGGCGCATGCCGACGAGGCCGCTGCGAAGCGCACCTGCGCCCCATGTCAGGAACCGCCGAGGCGGGCGGCCTGGCCGGTGACCGCCGTGCAGACACGGCCACTTCGCGAGCGCGCGCCGGTTCCCCGCTCGACGGCCCCTCGGCAGACCTTCGAGCGCGTCGGCGTCCCGTCATCACCGCCTCGGCGCACCGAACGCCCGTCATGCCACACGCAGGCGCGCCCAGCGGTGCCACGGTCGAGCTCCGCGAAGGCTCGAGTGATTCGGCCGCTGCGTCCACTGTTCCAAATCACAGTCGACAGCGGCCTGGAACTTCGCATGCGCACGGCAGAACCGCCGCACAACAGAGAACACACACGAGGACAAAGAAGAGGCGGAACAGAAAGAAGGCGACCGGCCGGTCCACCGAGGCTCACGAACCCCGGCTTCGGGCCACCTGGCTCAAGATCGCACGGACCCACGACGACATCGGGGCCCTCCGCGTCGATCGCCTCCGCAGCCAAGTGGTCCGGGGATCGAACGCGGACATTGAACTCGGCTATTTGCAGAATCGGGCAATGAAAAAAAGCCGGCTGGCCCATCTGGCCTCGTCCTTCTCCGCGCAGGGCCTTGCGTCGACGCACCGGCCGAGCGCAAGGCACTATATTTCCGGGGTGTCTGCCACCACGCCCATCCCGTTTGACCTCGCCCGCTTCATCGAGGGCCTGATACGCCGCCTCGACGGCATGCGGCCATCGGCAGCGCGCGCGGCCAGTCGCACACAGCACGCGCACCGGGGATCGGGCGGCGCAGCGATGGATCAGCGGGCGCGCGACCTCCAGGCGCTCGTCCCGCGGACCGCCCGGTTTTCCGCGGTGCGCCTCCGAGGCGTGCGCCATTTCCGCCGAAGCGGCACCGCACCGGACCGTCTCGCACAGGCTGTGCGAGACGGTGGCCGCAAGGCCGGGCGCCCTCGGGGTTCCAGCGTGCTCGCGGCCGTCGATGCCGGGCCCGTCGGACGGCACGACGCGCGCGCACGGCCTGCGAAGGCAGGCACCGGGGCGCCGGCCGGCGAGAACGCGACCGGCAGCGCACGCGACGTCATCCGGGTGGATGGGGTCGCGTCATGAGCCAGGGCGGTCCATCGCGGCGCCGCACGCCGGCCACCACGGCGGAAGCGGGCTTCGGCGAAGTGCTCGACCTGATCCAGGGTGCGCGGCAGCGCGTGGCCAGGGCCGCCAACGCCGAAGTGATCGAGCTCTATTGGCGCATCGGCCAGTACCTCCATCGGCGCATCGAGGCCGACGGCTGGGCCAAGGGAACCGTGGAGCAGCTGGCCGCCTACATTGCCCTGCGCGAACCGGGGCGGCGCGGCTTCTCGGCCCAGAACCTGTGGCGCATGCGGCAGTTCTTCCAGGCCTATCCGCCCGGCTCCAAACTCTCAACGCTGTTGAGAGAAATCCCCTGGTCCTCGCACCTGCACATCCTCAGCCGCGCCAAGCGCGAGGAGGAGCGCGAGTTCTATCTGCGCATGACGGCCCAGCAGGGCTGGCAGGTCCGCGAGGTGGCGCGCCAGATCGACAGCGGCCTCTTCGAACGCGCCCTGCTGCAGCCACCCAAGGTCTCAACGGCGTTGAGAGAAATGCAGCCGCAGGCTGCGCAGCAGTTCAAGGACGCCTACCTGCTGGATTTCCTGGCCCTGCCCGAGCCGCATACCGAGGCCGAACTGCACCGCAGCCTGCTGATGAACCTGGGCCGCTTCCTCACCGAACTGGGAAGGGACTTCTGCTACATCGGCAGCGAGTATCCGGTGCAGGTGGGCAGCCAGGATTTCGCGCTCGACCTGTTGTTCTTCCACCGCGGCCTGAACTGCCTGGTGGCCATCGAACTGAAGGTCACGGCCTTCGAGCCCGAACATCTGGGCAAACTGAACTTCTACCTGGAGGCGCTGGACCGGGACGTGAGGAAGCCGCACGAGAACCCGTCCATCGGCCTGCTGCTGTGCGCCAGCAAGGACAGCGAGGTGGTGGAGTACGCGCTGAGCCGCACGCTCTCGCCTGCGCTGGTGGCGCAATACCGGATGCAGCTGCCGGACAAGGGGATGCTGGCAGCGAAGCTGCACGAGTTCTATGCCTTGAGCGCACCGTTGGACACGGCATCGGACACCGCCGCGCCGCGTGCGGCCCGAAGCAGGAAGCGTCGATCCTGACCTCCAGTCCGATCGGAAAACGACGGCCTGAGCCAGCCGGGCTGCCAGCGGTTGGAGGGAGCGCGAGGCGGCACGCCGGCAATGAGTCCTCCCATCTTCACCCCACGGTGATCCCCCTCGGAAAAAAGCGGCCTTGGCGCAGCGTTGTTCGCGCGGGCCTTCGTTACCACTTCACACGTACGCCGATCGACCCGTTGATCGAGCTCTTCACCTTCGCATTCCCACCCGAAGACCAGAGCTTTCCGATTTCGCCGTAAAGGCTCGTCGTCTGCCCGAGGGCCAACGTGAAGCCGCCTGCCAGTTCCGTGCTCGTGCCGCCGGTCGGCGCCTCGATGCCGGTGCGGGTCGCGCCATGGAGGAAGTGCGCAATGTCGGTGCCGCTCGAGGCCTTGTAGACGTTGAAGCGGCCATAAGGCTGCAGCGCGCCGATACCCGTGTCGATCTGGCCCTTCACGCGAACGCCTGCGCGCGCGATCCAGCCGCTGTCGGCGTCGGGTTGCACGGCGGCGCCCACGATGGTCGAGTTGCCCAGGTCGAGGCGCTGGTGGATCAGTTGCAGTTGCGGTTCGATGCGCCAGCCGCTCCCGCCCAAAGCAAAGATTTGGCCGACTTCGAGCGAGCCCAGCAGGCTGTTGCCCTTGCCCTCGGCACCCATGCCGATGCTCGATTGAACGGTGTAGCGATGGCGGGCCGACTGCACCACGGCATCGGCGTAGAAGCCGCTGTCGCCGGTGTAGGTGCCGTAGACCCCCACGTACTGGCTGCGCAAGTCGGCACGGCCGGCTCTCAGGTGATTCACGCCGCTTGCGAAGCCGCTGACGCTCGCGTCGCCATCGAGCTGGCCGACGTAGAGGCCGGCGCGCCAGTTCGGCGTCGTCAGCAGGTCGGTGCCGGCCTGGAAGCCGGTCCATCGGCCCGTGCTCGTCGGCGAGACCGTACCGCCCTGCCGGATGTCGATGTCGCTCGACAGCACGCGTGCCCACGCGCGGCGGTCCGCGCCGGTCGGCGTGGTGGCGGTGCCCTTCACATCGTCATCGCCCACGCGCTTGCGCAGGTCGCCCAGCATCGCGAGATTGCCCTGGCGCAGCTGGTTCGGCAGCGCCGCGTACAGGGAGGCTTCGGCGCGGTACGTGATGACAGGCGCGGCCGGCGGCGTGGCGCCGGGGATGCTGGAGCGCAGGTACCAGTTCTCGCCCGCGCCGCTCGCATCCGCTGCGTAGAGGCGGTACTCGTAGGCACCAGCGTTCACCTGGCCGCCCGCGAGCGTGAAAGCATCCTTGGTGGTCTGTGCGGTGGTCGTCGCGCCGTTCAGCGCGGTGATCACCTCGATGCCGTCGCCGCCAGTGAGCGCGCCCAGCCCACCGAGATTGGCGAACTGCACGCTCGTCTTTCCGCTCGCCGTGCCGCCGTTGATCACGAGGCGGTCCGACGGGCCCGTTGCGTTCAACGCGGTGCCCAGCCTCAGCACGCCGTTGTTGCCTGCATAGTTGCCATTGACCGTGAGCGTCGTGCCCGGTGTGGCGCCCATGAGCGAGACCGTGCCGCTGTTGGCGAGCGAGGCGACCGTCTGGTTGAAGCCGGCGAGGTCGAGCGTCGCACCCGCAGCCACGCTGTGCGCCGAGCTCGCGCTGAGCGTGCCGGCCGAGCCGGCCTTCAGCGTGCCTTGGGCCACGTGGGTTGCGCCGGTGTAGCTGTTGGAGCCGAGCAGCGTCAGCGTGCCCGTGCCCTGCTTGGTGATGAAGCCGCCGCCGCTGATGCCGCCGCTCAGCGTGCCGTCGAAGGCGCCGGTGTCGATGACCGGGTCGTTCTTGCCGGTGAGCTGGATCGCATTGGCGATGTTCAGGCCGTCGGCGCCGAAGCCCAGCGTCGTGTCGTCGTCCATCGTCAGCACACCGCTGCCCAGCGCCTGGTCGTGGGCGACGTTCAGCCGGCCCTGGCGCAGCGCGGTGCCGCCGGTGTAGGTGTTGGCGCCCGACAGCGTGAGCGCGCCGCTGCCGACCTTGACGATCGAGCCGCCCGTGCCCGAGATTGCGCCAGAGATTTCGGTGTCGGCATTGAGCCCTCCGGTGGTCAGCGCCTTGGCACCGAGGATCACCTCGCCCGCACCGCTGAGCGAGCCGATCGAGATGCCGTCCGCGGCGAGCGAGCGGATGCGTAGGCGCGCACCGGCTTCGTTGACCACCGTGGCCTGGTCGGCGGTGGCGTTGTCGAAGACGTCGATCAGGCCGCCGCTTCTGTTGATGAAGCGCGCCTGTCCCGCGCTCGCGTTGTCCAGCAAGTTGATCTGGCCATCGGCGAAGTTGGTGATGGTCGCCTTCCCCGCCGTGGCGTTGAACGAGAAATTGCTGAGGCCGCCATGATTCTCGATGACCGCGTTGCCGGCGCTCGCGTTGTCGCGGAACTCGGCCGCGGCGCCGTTGTTCATGACGAGCCGGGCGCTGCCCGCCGAGCTGCTGCCACCGAAGCGCACGAAGCCCGCATTGCCGGTGCCGCCGCGCTCGGCGGCGGTGATGGTCACGCCCCCCGCGTCGGCGCTGCCGGTGAAGAGCAGCGAGGCATTCGCCGCCACCGATACCGGCCCGCTGCCGAGCGCGCCCGCCACGGCCGCTTCGAGCGAGCCCGCGTTCACGGCCGTGCCGCCCGTATGGCTGTTGGCCGCGCCGAGCACCAATGTGCCGCGCCCGGTCTTGACCAGCGCGCCGTCGCCCGAGACCGCGCCGTTCAGTCCGAGCACCTGGATCGGATCGACTTCGACGCCCCCGCCGCCCGCGCCGAGCGTGACCGCCCGGTGGGTCGCGAAGCCGCTCGTCGCGCGCAGCGTGCCGCCGTCGAGCGTGAGGCTTTCGCCGGCCGCGCCCAGGTTGTTGTCGGCCGCCACCTGCAGCGTGCCAGCGCGCACCGTGGTGCCGCCGGTGTAGCTGTTGGCCCCGCTCAGCACGAGCGTGCCGGCGCCGGTCTTCGCGAGCCCGTCGCTGCCTGCGATGGAGTTGGCGATGGTAGCGGTCCAGCCGGCGCTCGCCGAACTGCCGTCGCCCACGCGCACCTCCACCGGTGCGGGATGGCCGGCCTTGGCCGCCAGCATGAGGGTGCCGCCCGAGACGCGGTAGCCATCGCTCGCGAACTGCATGCCGCTCGCGGCGACCGGGCCGTCGGTGGTGCTGACCGCCACGTTGCCGGCCGCGCCGCCGAAGATCGCGAAACCGGGTTGCGGCTGGAGCGGTCCGCTCGCCACGCCGCCTTCGTCGGCCCAGTTCGGCTGCGTGGCCGACCAGATGCCGTCGCCGCCACCCAGTTGCGACGGGCTCGCCAGCCCGTTGCCATTCCAGAAGTTCAGCGTATAGCCCGCGGCGGTGATGAGGTTGATCTGCTTGCTGCTCGTCAGGATCTGCACACTGCTGCCCGCAGGCGGCGCGAAGCCGCCGCCTGCGATCGTCAGCCCGCTGCCCCATGTGAAGAGGTTGTAGAGACCCGGCCCCATGCCGCCCGCATTGCGCACGTTCAGCGTGGAAGCGCTGATGGAAAGATGGCCTCCGACCGAGACGCTGTCACCCTGTCCCGGCACCGACGCGACGCCGCTCGGCGCGCCGAAGTCGAAATCGAGCTGGCTGCCTGCGCCCAGCGTCAGGTTGCCGCCGATGCGCAGCGTGCCGATGCCGTTGCCCGCTGCAGGGTCGCCGGGGGCGAGATGCGCGCCGCCGCCGATCGTCACATCGCCGCCGATGCTGCCGAAGCCGCCGAGCGTGGCGCCCGAAGCCACGTCGACCGCGCCCGCGATGCGCGCACCGCTGTCGGCGGCGGTGGCGCCCACCGACAACCGGCCGGCCTGCACGACAGTCGTGCCGGTGTAGGTGTTCACGCCGTTGAGATAGAAAGTGCCGCTGCCCTGCTTGAGCAGCCCCCCCGAGCCTTCGATCACGCCGCCGAAGACCGCATTCGCGGCACCGACGGTCCGCAGCGTCTTGGCGCCCAGCAGCACGCGCCCATCGCCTGCGAGCGACCCGATGGTGGTGCCCGCGGCGTCGAGCCCGGCAATGCTGAAGGTGGCGCCGCTCGCCACATCGACCGCGCTGCTGCCGATCAGCGAGCCGGCGCCCGCGAGGGCCAGCGTGCCGCCCGAGACCGACGTGCCGCCGGTGTAGGTGTTGGCACCTGCGAGGGTCAGCGTTCCCGTGCCGGTCTTGAAGAGCGCGTTGCTGCCGTGGATGCTGCCGCTGAAGTTGCCGTTCGCGGCACCGGCCAGCGTCAGCGACTTCGTGCCCATCTGCACCGTGCCGCCGCCCGACAGCGTGCTGACGGTCATGCCCGCGGCATTGACGGCCGAGGCATCGAAGCTCGCGCCGCCGTTCACCAAGAGCGCACTGCCGGTGGGCAGCGCGCCGTTGCCCGCGAGCATCAGGTTGCCCTCGAAGACGGTCGTCGCGCCTTCGTAGGTTGCCGCCTCGCGCAGCGTGAAGCTGCCGGCACCGTCCTTGTGCAGGTTGCCCCGGCCTTCAATCACACCCGAGAAGTCGCCGGCCTGCACGCCCACCGCACTGGCTTCGATGGTGCCGGTGCTGACGCGTCCGTTGCCCTGCAGGTTGCGGATCGACACCGGATAGGCGAGGCTGTCGTTGAAGTCCAGCAACGCGCCCGACGCCACGTAGGTGGTCGGCGCGACCTCCACCATGCGCGCCAGCATGCCGCCGTCCGCACGCAAGGTGCCGTGGTTGACGCGCAGGTCGCCGGCGTTCAAGAGCCCGCCGTTGTCGCTCGCGATCTCCACGGTGCCGTTCTGGCCCGGCGCGCCGATGTTCAGGTCGGCGCCGAAAGCGATCTCGCCCGTCAGGCGCAGCGTCGTGCCCGGGCTGGCCGCGAACGTGGCTGCGCCGGCGAGATTGATCGGGTTGGCCACGCTCATCGTGGCGGTGCCCTGCAGTTGTCCATCGGCGATCAACAGCGCGCCGGTTCCGAGTGCCGACGCATGGCCGAGGGCCAGCACGCCTTGGAAGAGGCGCGTGCCGCCGCCGTAGGTGTTGGCACCCGAGAGCGTGAGCGTCCCCGGGCCGGTCTTGATGAGCTCGCCGCCGCCCGAGAGCACGCCCGAGAGCGTCGCGCTCAATCCATTGGTGTCGAGGGTGGAGCCCGCGCCGGTCAGCGTGGCGTCGATGCCGGTGTTCAGGTCGGCGCCGCTCACGCGCAGTGTGCCGCCCGACCAGTTGAACGCATCGCTGGCCACCGGCTTCGCGGGCACCAGGCCGTTGTCCCCGCCCGTTTCGAGCGTGCCGCCGGCGTTGAGATTGAGCGTGCCCACGCCACCGGCGTCTGCGCCGAGTTCGATCACTTCCGCGCGGACCGTGCCGCCGTTGGAGACCGTCAGCGTGCCCGGCGCGGAGAAGCCCACGAGCAGGCGGCCCGCGTTGAACACCGAATTGGCGCCGTCGACCAGCATCGTCGCCGGGCCCGTGAATCCGAACATCGATCTGGCGACGGTGAGCGTGCCGCCGTTCGTCACCGACGCCGAGCCCTCGGTGTCGGCCTGCGTGATGGTGAAGAAATTGGCCCGTGCGACGACACCGCTGCCCGAGACCTGCGCCGTGCCGGGACCGAAGACGACCACGTTGTCGGCTGCCGTCGGCACCGCGCCGACGTCCCAGTTGCCAGGGTTGAACCAGCTGCCCGCCACTGGCGACACCCACACGAATTGCGCCTGTGCCCGCGCCGGCGGTGCAGCCGCGATGAGCAGCGCGGCACCCACGGCCAAGGCGCAGCCGAGCGCCGGACGCCCCCCGGTCGATGCCTTCGCGGTTTCGGAAACGGCTTGGCGGGCGCCGGTGCGGCGATTGACGACGATGCGGTGGGTACGGTTCATGGCATGGCCACCCGGACGCAAGCCGGGCCAGAATGGTGGGGAACACGGAAGTGGTCTGCGCCTTGCGCGTTCACTCGCGGGGCGCTTCTCCCCGAATTAATCGGTTTTTTTTGTAGCCGATTGTTACGTGTCACCACGATTTCTGCAAATTGGAGGGATGGGGACAGCGTCCGTGGCAGCCCGGCACCGGAGCAGCAGGCATCCAGCTTTCCCTGCCTGGACCGTGATCGGTCGTCCAAGGCGCTGTGCTCAGGATGGGGTCGGTACCCGCCTCATGCGCAAGCCACCGGCGCCGCAGGACGATGAAGGCGCCGATCTCGTTGCGACCGCTTGTGGTCCTTGAAGTGCTTTTCGACCGCCTCGGCACGGCTGCCCACGGGGATCCCCTGCGTGTGAACTGTCCATCGACCACCGGGTGGACGCGAGCCCTCAAAGGTGACGTGGCCCGAGCAGGCGCGTGGGCGGCGGGTTCGCACGGTGCAGCAATGGCCGCTCGCAACTCGCGCGAGCCCTGCTTTCCGGACTGGCCCGTCCTGGCTGACGACGAGCGGCGGGACGGGCTCCGCGTCGTCGTGCCGCCGGCGCCAAGGTTCGACGACCACCCTGTCAAGGTTTTGCGCAAGCGGTCCTCTAGCACCCCAGACCCGCTCCCCGCGGGCGGGCTGCTGGAGGCCAGGCAGGCGCGCGCCGGCGCGACGAAGGTGCTGGGGTTCGCGAAGAAAGGCCAGATGCCTCGAGGAACGCGCTGCGAACGTCAAGTCACTGCCCCACCTCAGCGCGTTCCGCTCGCGTTTTTCTCGCGCGGTTGATTGCTGTCTGACAACTGTTCCGAGGGTGGGCCGAGTGCACCGCTGTCTCCACCCCCGCTTTTGGAAGTGCCGCCGCGGCGGCTGTTGTTGCCGGTGCCGGAGTAGATCTCGTCGTCGTCGAAATTGACTTCGGCTTCTGCGCCGGCGTCGCCGCCGCGCACTTGGCCGCGCGACCGGGGATTGGGACCGTGAGGGCCGATGGGATCGAGACGGCCCGCTTCGTCGCCCGGATCTTGTGCTCGCTTGGGCATGGCTGCTCCTTTTTCATCATCTCGGCAAAATGCCGAGCCCCAATGCTCGCGGCAACGCTGGAGTGTCCTGTGGGCTGAACGGGATGGCCGCTGTAGGAATTGCGCTTAGGTGCCCCGGTCTTGCCGACTTCGGACTTGCGCAACGCGGCCCGGCCATGGAGGTAGCTCGATGAACCGCGAAGACCTGGAGCACACCAGCCGGGCAGCCTACGACGCCACGGGCGAGTACGTCTTCATCATCCGGCGTTGGGTCAAGTTGCTGCGCGCACGGGCCACGACATTTCAGGCCACGACTGATGATGCACACTGCGCCAACACTGCGATTGGCCCGAACAGGTGGATTGAATGAGCGCCGATAAATTCTTTCAAAAAATCCGCACTTACGCAGACCTCTCCGAGGAAGCACAGCGCGCCTGGGCACCGCTCTTGCGGCAACGGCACTACCGCAAGGACGAGTCGTTCATCGTGGCGGGCGAAGTACCGACCACATTCGCGTTCGTGTCCGAGGGGCTGTTCTCGCAGCACCACGTCGGCCCGGACGGCAACATGGTGATCAAGTATTTCTTCCCGGAGGGCCGCATCGCCGCCTCGGTCAGCGCGACCTTGCTCAGCCAGCCCAGCCTCTTCACGATCACTGCGATCGAGGACAGCACCGTTCTGGAGTACGAATTCGCTGCGTTCAGAGCACTCGTGCGCAGCTTTCCCGACGTCGCGGCGTTCTACATCCGATACTTGGAGCGTCACTGGATCATCGAGAAGGAACCGGCCGAGATCGCGTTCCGCCACGACACCGCCATGCAACGCTACCGCGACTTCATCCGCAGGGAACCGGAGCTGCACAAGCGCTTGAAGCAGCACCATGTCGCGGCATGGCTGGGCATCACCCCCGAAAGCCTCAGCCGTCTGCGCAAGGCCATCGCGCTCGGGGCCGGCTAGGCGCGGCGCACGTCTTACCAAACGTCAATGCGTGGCGCAGTGACGATTCGTATGGTTCGGACAGGCGAGCAAGGGTGCTCGCCCCAACCTGCGGAGACTCTCATGACCAAGTCGATTTTCGTGAACCTGCCAGTGGCCGATCTGCCCCGATCCAAGGCCTTTTACGAGGCGCTGGGGTTCGACAACAACCCCCAGTTCACCGACGACACCGCCGCCTGCATGGTGTGGAGCGAGAACATCTGCGTGATGCTGCTCACCCATGCGAAATGGCGCAGCTTCACCAGCCGCCCGCTTCCCGCCGCAGGCTCGAGCGAGGTGATGCTCGCGATCACCTGTGAGAGCAAGCGCGCGGTCGACCTGATGAACGACGCCGCGGCGAAGGCGGGCGGCACTGCCGACGTCAACCCCATCCAGGATCTGGGGTTCATGTACAACCGCAACCTGGCCGATCCGGACGGCCACGTCTGGGAAGCCCTTTGGATGGACCCGATGGCGATTCCGCCGCAGTGACCACGGCTACCTTGGTCGCTTCCACAGGGGAACATGGGTGCCCCGACTGCCGCCTTGGCGCAGGCCGAGCTGGCGGGGACCTCTCAGCGTGGCTGGCAAGCGGCAACCGTGCTGTCCCAGACAAGGAGGGATAACGGCACGACCGAAACGACGTCGACCCGCCATGGGGTCGGTGGCGCTCTGTCTACCGTGAGACTGCGAGAGGCGCTGATCCGTTTTGCAGTCGAAGTACAGCGCGAACCTGTCAGACCCCTCGGGCGCCCTCAACGAACACCGAGGTTTCCACTGGCCCGTGTCTTTGCGCAAGGCCGTGTGTCGACCTCATCTCACCCGATGAACGCTATGCTTTGCGCATGAGCAAGCACTGCACCCATACCGATGCGATCCACCATGTCACGCCCAGTGCCCTTGGGTGCGAGGAATGCCTGAAGTCAGGCAGCCCCTGGGTGCACCTGCGGCTGTGCCGGACCTGCGGCCACGTCGGCTGCTGCGACGACTCGCCCAATCGCCATGCGCGCGCGCATTTCCACGCCACCGGCCATCCGGTCATCGAGGGCTACGACCCGCCTGAGGGCTGGGGCTGGTGTTTCATCGATCGCGTGGCGCTCGACCTGGGCGATGACACCACGCCGCAGAAGGGACCGATTCCGCGATTCGTTTGAAAGGCGGAGGCATCGGTTTGTGAACACGCATTCAAGCCGACGTCGGTTTGGCGATGAGTGATCGCTATGCGCAGCGCCCTCAGCCGAACTGCCTGGCGCTCCTCTTTCGTGTACCGCTGGGCTCCGCGACCACGGCCCCCGTCGTCTCAGCGTCCTTACTCTTGGAGCGGGAAGTGACGCTGGCTTCGAGCGTAAAAAGCCCTCCAGAGAGAGCCGTCATCCAATCACGGCGCCGCGCTCTATGAACGCGTTCGCAATACGAGCGAGCTTTCGCATCAGTGTTTGATGTGGTCCGCAATAACGCCACCTCATGTGCGGTCGGCTCACCTAGGATGTAAATCAGCAAGTGGCCATGGGTTTGGTCACTCGCATACACCAGCGCTCGATCACTCACCTTTCGTGATCGTCTCCGCCACTGAAGATTCCACTTCACAAGCGCAGCAGTTTCCAGGGGGACCAGATGGACATGTTCCAGTCCAGCTGGGGCAACATACGAGCCGTCTTTTCCAAACAAGTAGTTGGAGTACTCCCCAGCCAAGCCGAGCGATTTCCATTGGTCAAATTCGGCAGCGAAGTTGTCCGGATCTTCGCCCAAAGTGGTGAGTTGCCGACGCAAGGCTTGCGTGCAACGAGTCGCCAACGGAGGCTCGGCTCAGTCGATGTGCGCGAAAGCGTCTAGCGCGGACTCAGCCGTAAAGAGGTGCGCGTTAGCCGGGTCTGCGATCTTGCGGAACGTGTTGTACGTCTGATCGCTCACGCGCACGACTGTCTGTGGACGCTTCTTCAGGACGCGTACTGCGTAGCTCGCCCGCCCCGCTCGACGCGTAGGCGTGAGGTGCTTCTTGAGGGCTGTAACGGTGACTACGGCGGTCGTCATAAGTTGCTGTTCGTGGTCTTAACTTCCAACGGAAGTTATTTTCCCTAATTAACGTTTTTGATAGTAGGTCAAACGCCATGCCCTTGGGAGTACCGTAGATGATGCGGCCTCCAAGAGTTTCAACTTTTCCCTGGTTCCTCAGTTGACATCCCGTCAGCACTACGCCGCAACATTGAGGACGGGAGCCTGTCGAACGAGAGACTCGCGGCCGAGGCGCCCAACAATTAATGCCGTTAATTAGAGGTCCTCCTCCTCCTGCCATTCATCACGCCACCGGCGCAGCATCGAACTGTCCAACGGGCGGCACCTTCAACATCGTCTTCGCTTCCTCGACGGTGCACGTCAGCCAGCGGTCGAAGTCGTGCGCCTCAAGCGGAATCAGTCGGCGCTTGTCCTGCTGGTCTGGCGAAAGCTTCGGGTCGGCTTGTGCATGCGCCCCATGAGCGGGTGGCCATCGGCGTTCAACGTCAGCATCGTGCAGTTGTCCCGCACCTCCCCGGTTTCCTTGTCGATCCAGGTATTCCAGAGCCCGGCCAAGCCCCAGGTCGCACCATCAGCACGCCGAAAACGCCACCAGACGTTCTTGCCCGTTTCCCAGTTTGGTTCATCGAAGCTGGCGCCGGAATGATGCAGCGCTTGCCGCGCGCCCAAGCGTCCTTGCTGTGGGCTATTCGGGTCAAGTCCCCAAGTACTCGAAGGCGCAGAAGGAGACGGCTGTCGAGCACTACCTCACTCATGATCGCTGCATTGCTGCAACGACGAGGATCTTGGATTATCCGGTCGGGGGACGTTGACTGAGTGGGTTCGCGAGGCGCTTCCTGAATCGAGGAAGGCCACGGCGAGAGTGTCTTGGACTTGCGACATAAACCAGTCCGAGTTTTATCCCCACCCCCGCTGGGTCAAATTTCGGCGGCAATCAATACCAAGTTGTCACTGCGTCGGAAACTGGTCGCGCGCTCAGCTGGGGCGCCGTTGTCGTCGAGCAGACCGTGGAAGTACTGGAGAATCTCGCGGCCCACCACGTCACATCGAACGCAACCATGCGCCGCTGGAATGCCGCTTTTTTTTCACGCGCCGCACGCACAATCGCGACTCAGTTGCCGATACGCCGCAGGCGTGCTGCCGAAGCGTTCCTTGAACGCCGTCGTGAAGTTCGCGGCACCCGAGAACCCAATCGCGTGCGCCACGTCCTCGATGCTGAGCCGCGACTGGGCGAGGAGATGCTGGGCGCGCGACAGCCGTTCCTCGCGCACGAACTCGAGCACGGTTCGCCCCGTGTGGGCACGGAATGCCCGCGTGAGCCGCTTCTCGTGCGTGCCCACGCGTGCGGCGAGCGCGGGCAGCGGTGGGATGTTCGCAAGGTCGCGCTCAATGAGCCGCTGCGCGGCCGTGGCGATCACGCGGTCCAGCTTGTAGGGCACTTCCTCTTCGGACTCCGACGGTCTGCGGCGCGCCTCGGCGACACCGTCGCGCGGTTGCGCGCCGCGGCGTGCGAGCGCGAGATGGACCGAGATGCGGACCAGCACTTCGTCGGGTTGGAAGGGTTTGAGGATGTAGTCGACGCCGCCCTCTCGCAGACAGGTCAGCCGCTCCTCGAGCGTCGCGCCTGTGGTGAGAAAAATCACCGGAATGTGCGCTGTGGTTTGATCCGCCTTCAGCAGCCGGCACACCTCGAAGCCGCTGGTGGCTCCCAAGTGCATGTCAAGAAGAATCAAGTCCGGCTGCAGCACTTCGGCGCGGCGGTAGCCTCCGAGCGCGTCGAAGTCTAGGCTGATGCGATGGCCGGCGCGACGCAGCGGGGCAAGCAGCACCTGGAGCTCCTCGACGCTGTCGTCGATGACCATGATGTGCGCACGCTCGGAAGATTGGAACCAATAGGACATGTAGATGCGGCGCGTTGCGCGTACCGCATGTTGCAAGCCCTGATTGTTTGTTTCATGCGCCCTTCCTGACCTTTTCTGACGGTTCCTGACCATGCGCGGCCCCGGGCGCCCCGACAGAGCGCAGCGTCAGTTCGCCAGCACGTACCCTGTGCCGCGCACCGAATGCAGCGGCAGGCGCATGCCGAGCTTCGCGGCCTTGCGCCGCAGCCGGCTGGCGATCGCATCGATGCGGTGCTCGTCGAAATCGAACACGTCGCCACCAAGCGCGCGGATCAGGTCGTCGCGGCTCGCCGCTGTGCCGCGCTGCCCGAAAAGACAGCCGAGGAAGGCGCGCTCGCTCGTGGTGAGGGCCATCTGCCGCCCTTCGGGGTCGCCCAGGATCCAGTCGCCCTCGAGCAGGCGCCAGCCGGCGGGTGCGGGCGGCGAGGTCGCTGCGTCTCCCTGCGAGGCGACCGTGAGTCGCCGACCGACGGCGTTGAGCGTCTCGGCCAACTCCAGCATGTTCACCGGCTTCACCAGGTAGGCGTCTGCGCCTTCGCGCAGCCCCAGCAGCCGGTCCTTAAGCTCGCCCCGTGCGGTGACCAGTACCAGTCCCAGCCGTCGCTGCACTGCGCGCAGATGTGAAACGATCGCGAGGCCGCTCTCGCCCGGCAAGCCGATGTCCACCACGGCGATGTCGCAGGGCCGGACCGCGAAGGCCTTGTAGAACGACGGGGCGTCGCCGAAGCCTTCCACCTCGAAGCCGAGCTCTCCGAGTGCGAAGACGGTTTCTGCACGGATGTCTTCGTCGTCCTCGATCACATGGACGAGAAGACCGGTACGCTGGCTCGGGGATGGCATGGCCCGGAAAGTATAAAGTCGCGTCCCAATGCGCCTCGACGTCGAAACCACCCGGGCGGGTCCGGGCCGCTTGCTTGTTCTGCTGTTCCTGCTGCTGTGGTGCTTTGCGATGCCCGCCCAGGCGCTGGTACTGTCGGCTTCCGATGGCCTCGGGCACGGCATCCAACTCTCCGGGGGCTTCGAGATCCAGCGCGATCCCTCGGGCGGGTGGCGTATCGCCGACGTCGCGCGCGGCGCGCAGCGAAGCGGCTTCGCGCCGCTCGAAGGGCCGGTGGAGGAAGGCTTCAGCCGCGACGCGGTGTGGCTGCGCTTCTCGCTCGCGCGCACGGTCGATGCGCCCGCACGATGGCTGCTGCGCGTGCGACCGCCGCGCATCCACGAAGTCACCTTGTATGCGCCGGACGGTCGCGGCGGATTCATCGACACGTCGCTCGGCGACGCCCGCCCGTTCTCGGAGCGAGAGATCCCCGACCACAACTTCGTATTCCCGCTCGACATTTCGACCGAGCCGGCTGTCTATTTTCTGAGGGTGCGCAACGACGGGCCGTCGCTGCGGGCCGAACTGGAACTGTGGCAGCCTATCGGCTTCGAGCGCGACCGCACGGCCGACTACACCATCATGGGCGTGCTGCTTGGCGCCGTCCTGCTCGCCGTCTGCATGAACCTGATCTTCGGGGCTTGGCTGCGGGACGGGCTCTACGCCCACTACGCGCTGTACGTGCTCTGCATCGCGGCTCTGTCGATCAACCGCCAGGGGTTTGCAGCGCAGTGGTTCCTCGACGCTCGCCCCGAACGCGTCGCTCAAACGCTGCTTGCCGTCAATTGCTTCTTCAACATGGTGGGTACCGCGTTCATGTCGCGCATCTTCCAGTTTCGGCGCCACTGGCGGCCCGCGGCACATTTCTTCAACGCCGTCGTGGCCTTCAACTTCGTTGTGCTCGTGCTGGTCCTGGCCGGCCATCACGCCGCCATGGCGAGCTGGGCGAGCGCGGGCAGCACCGCGTCCACGCTGTTCGGCGCGGTTTTCGTCTGCTACCTGCTCTTCGTGCGGCACCAGTTCCAATACCTGCTTGCGGCCTCCGCCTTCGCGGTGGGAACGGTGCTGGGGCTTTACGGGCTGTTGAAGCTCTGGCTCGGCGACGGGGTGCCCGGCGTGCCACCCGACCGCATCTATTGGCTCGGCACCATGTGCCACCTCGTCCTGCTGAATGTGGCCGTGGCCGACCGGACGCGGCGCGCCGAGCGCGACTACCGCATCGAGCGCGAGCGCGTGCACGCGGTGCGGCTGGAAGCTGAGCAGGCGCTTGAAGGCACGGTCGTCCGACGCACCGCCGAACTGCAGCAGACCAATGCCGCGTTGCACGAGGAGATTGCGGCCCGCGCCCGTCTGGAAGCCCGGCTGCGAGAGTCGCTCGAAGTCGAGCGCCAGGCGATCGTGCAGCAGCGCGAGTTTGTCTCGATGGTGTCGCACGAGTTCCGCACGCCCTTGACAGTGATCGACGGCGCGGCGCAATCGCTCGACATCTCGAAGCTGGGCGTGGAGCCGATGGTGAAGCAGCGCACCGAGCGGATCCGGCGCGCCGTGCAGCGCCTGACCATGCTGATCGAGAACATCCTGCTGGCCGACCGCCTCCAGCCCGAGAACCGGGTGCTTCGCCTCGAAGTCTTTGACATGGCGCCGCTCGCGCGCGGCCTGTGCGAGAGCTTCCATTTTCCCGGCGCTCCGCGCCTGTCCATCGACGTGCGCGAACCCCTGCCCAAGGTGCGCGGCGATCGAGCGCTGCTCGAGATCGCGCTGCAGAACCTGATGCAGAACGCATTGAAGTACTCGCCGCCGGAGCGACCGGTGCATGTGGTGCTGCGGCAGACGGGCGACATCGTGCAGGTCGACGTGATCGACCGCGGACCGGGAGTCGCAATGGCCGACAAGGCCCGCATCTTCGAGAAATATTTCCGTGCCGAAACGGCGAGCGCAGTGGCCGGCACTGGACTGGGGCTTCACCTGTCGCGCGAGATCGCGAGACGCCATGGCGGCGACGTGACACTGCACGAGACAGGCACCAGCGGTTCGACATTCCGCCTCGCGCTTCCGGCTGCGCCGCTCGAACAAGTCACCTGACCCATCGCACGGCATGCGAGAACGGGAACACGGCCGACGCACCGGCTGCGGCCTTGAGAAGGCAAAGAGCCTCACGCAGATGTTCTCACATCAATGCCCACGCGCTTTCCGTGTCCCAGGTTCGTGCAGGGAGTGTTGGAGGCCAGAGATCGGAGGAGTCCAACAGGTCAGTAGTCCAGCCGGACTGTCACTCCCAGGGTGCGCGGCGTCCCGACCGATGCTACGTAGGCACCGTTCGCAGTGGCAGCCACGGTCGGAAAATACTTCTTGTCGAGCGCGTTGCGCAACCAGAGCGAAATGCTCCAGATTTCATTGCCCCGTGCGACCTTCCAACCGGTGGCGAGGTTCAGCAGGCCATAGGCTGGAATGCGCGAGTGGACCGACCCGTCGAGCGTGCCGTCCTGTGCGGACCGCCAGGCGTACGCCGCTGAAACGAAGTGCTGGGTGGCGGGGCTCACGGACCTGCGGTATTCGGCGCCCACGTTGATTGTCCAGCGCGGCGTCCCGGCAACCTGCCGTCCGGTCAGGCTGCAGCGCCCCTGTGGCGCGAACGCGCGCTCTGACGGGCAAGGCGCGTCCTCGTAGCGTCCATAGCGTGCATCGTTGAAGGCGGCGTTGGCCCACACGGTCAGGCCGCGCGCCGGTCGCGCAGTGGCATCCAGCTCCAGTCCACGGCTGCGGAGATCGCCCGCGTTCGTGAGGATCTCGACGTAGTTGCCCGCACCTGCGCCGGCGGGCACGAACATCGACGTCTGGTAGCCGCGCACGCCTGCCAGGAAGGCGTTCAGGTTCAGTGCCAGGCGATCATTCCACAGGCTGCTCTTGACGCCAACGTCCAGGCTGTCGACACGTTCAGGCCCGATGATCAGCGACGAGGCGCCGAGCGGGCCGGGAGCGGCACCCGGTCCCGCCAGATTGATCCCACCCGACCGCTCGCCGTGCGAAAAGCTCAAGTAGCCGATCGCGTCGTCGCCCAGCCGATAGCTCGCACTCAGGAGCGCCGATGGGCTGGTCTTACGGATGGCCAGCGAGCCTGTGTCGTAGGCACCAAGCACGATCGGACGATTGCGCAGGAACGCGGTGGCAGGGGCACCACCCGTCGAGTCGCCGCGTTGGGTGCGCCCGTCCTTGCGCTCCTGCGTGATGCGCAGGCCGGCCGTGAGGTCGAGCCTGGACGTGGCGTGCCACGTGGCCTGGGAGAAGAGCGCGAAGCTCTCCGTATCGAGCGCGCCGAAGCTCACGGTGCTCGCGTTGGCGAGCACCGGCACGGACGTTCCCTGCAGAACGATGTCCGCCCGCGGACCGAACACGGTGAATATCTCGTTGCGCATGCGCTGGCGCATGTAGAACGCGCCCACCACATAGTCGACCACACCGCCGGTTGGCCCCGCGTAGCGCAGCTCCTGCGAGAACTGCTGCTGGCGCACGCGGGAGCCGCCGTCGATCAGCACGGGGATATTGAGGTTGTCGTTGGTCGTCGGCACGAAACTCCATGAGCGGCCGGCGGTGATGGACGTGACGCTGGCGCCGGACCCGAGCTTCCAGCTCGCTTCGGCCGACACGCCACCCTGGTCGAGATCGACGCGCTCCACGCCATCGGTATTGACCGCATAGCGCCGCGGGTCGGTGACGATGCCGGTGGCGCCGCCGGCCAGTGCACGGGCCAGCGCCGGTCCGCTTCCCAGCGAGTAGAGGACACGGGTGCCGTAGGTGGAGCGCTCGCGGTGCGCATCGGCGATCAGCCGCAGGCTGAAGGTGTCGCCACGGCGCAGCAGCCATTGGCCGCGAACGCCGGATCGGTTGCCTCCGTTGACGCGGCCGCCATCGTAGATGTTCTCGATGCTGCCGCGTTCATGGGTGCCGTACACCAGCAGCCGGCCCCCCGTCTCTTCCGACAAGGCGCCCGAGAAGATGGCTTGCCCCTGCGCGAGGCCGCGCTGCCCGATCGAGAGTTGCAGGCTGCGCTCGGTCTCGCGGCTCGGCGGACGTGTGTGTAACGCCAGCACGCCGGCGGTCGTGTTCTTGCCGAAAAGCGTGCCTTGCGGCCCGCGCAGCAGCTCCACCCGGTCGAGGTCGAGCAGGTCGAATGTCGCCATGCCCGCGCGGCCCAGGTAGACGTTGTCGAGGTAGATGCCCGTGCTGCCCTCAAGGCCGTCGTTCGATGGATTCCTGCCGACGCCGCGCACCGCGACGGCCGATTGCCGCGGATCGCCGAAGGTGATGCTGGTGCTCGGCAACCATTGCTGCAGGTCTTCGAGCCGCCAGCTTTGCTGCGTCTCGAGGGCCTCGCCATCGATCGAGGTCAGCGGGATCGGAACTTGCTGGGCGGCCTCCGAACGGCCCCTTGCGTTCACTGTGATGGAGGGAAGCGTTTCGCCCTTGTCCAACGGCGTCGACTGTGCATGGGCCGCGGCGGCGAGCCCAAGGGCCAGAGCGCCGACGGCCAGGGAACGGGCGAGGAGATCGCATGGGCACAAGGACATGCGCGTACTCTAATAGACGCTTGCGCGCTCGCGCCTTCGCAAACATTGATGCGTTCATCGGGAAACTGCGCAAATACGAGCGCTCGCCTGTGTTGCCGTTGCCGTTGCAGCTGCGATCGGTGCCCGTGGCTCATCTGCTCCTTGAACAGTTCGTGGCCGGGTGCATGGAGAAGACGCATTGCACTTTCTTGAAATGCGCCTCGCTCACCCCGGCGCTACGGCGATGCCGATGTCTTGCGATCTTCATTCCAGGGTCATGTGCGACGCGGCGACGATCTGTGCCATGCGCGCGCGTTCTTCCTGCAGGAATCTTTCGAAGGCTGCGCGCGGCAGCAGCATCGGCTGCGCGCCGCCGCGTTCGGTCTGTGCGACGAGGTCGGCATCTTCCTTGTAGGCGGCGATCGTTACCTCGGCAATCCGGTCGAGGATCGTGGCGGACGTTCCCTTCGGGGCGAAGATCCCACCCCAGTGCTGCATCAGGATCGTCGGAAAACCCTGCTCCACGGTGGTGGGCACCTGCTTCAAAGGTCCCGTGCGCTCGCGCGCCGCGAGGGCCAGCGCACGCAGCTTGCCCGACTGCACGAACGCCGCCACGCCGATCGGCGCTTCGGAGGCCAGGTCGACTTCGCCGCCCACGATGGCGTTGACCGTCTGCGAGCCGCTCTTGTAGTGCACGAGCGTCACGGGCACCCCGAGCGCCGACTCGACCATCTCGGCGACGAAATGCCCGGTGCTTCCGCTGCCCGCGGTGCCGAAATTGAGACGCCCCTTCGCGCGCGCCCAGGCCTGCAGTTCCTTGAGGTTCTGCACCGGCACGCCGGCGTTGGTGACCAGCACCGACGGCGCGCTGCTGGTGCCCACGACCGGCACGAGGTCGCTCTCCGCATAGGGCATCTTCGGCCGCAGCAGCGCATTGGCGATGGCGCCGTTGCCGGCCGAGAGCCAGGTGTAGCCGTCGGGCGCGCTCTTGGCCACGTACTCCGAGCCGATGATGCCGCCCGCTCCGGGGCGGTTGTCCACGATGATGGTCTGGTTCAGCCGCTTGCCCTGGGCCTGCGCCATCGCGCGCACGTTGGTGTCGCCCGGGCCGCCGGCGGAGAAGGGCAGCACCAGGCGGATCGGCTTGCCTCCGGGCCAGGGGTCCTGCGCGCGGGCGGGCATGGCCGCGGCGGCCGCAAGGGCCAGCAGGCCGAGAGAGAAGCTGCGGCGATCGTGGCGAGGCGATGTGTTCTTCATGATGACTTGTTTCCTTTCAGGGACGGCTTCAGTCGAAGGCCGCCGCAACCGGCGGCGCCAGCAGCGCGAGCAGCTCGCGCACGTCGGGCAGGTCTTCGATGGAGCGCGTCATGTCCTCGATGGCCCGCTGTCGCGCGCTGTCGATCAGCCCGTCGGTCAGCATGCGGTACTTGGCCGCGACCTCGTCATTGGACTGCGGCGATTCGATGGCACGCGAGGCATTGCGCTCGATCTGGATGCGCTGGCCGTCGGTGAAGGTCACGGCCAGCCGCACGCGGCCGCGCTTGAGGGGTCCGCCCGCATCGAACTCGGGCTGGTGCCGCACCTCGATGCGCGGCAGCAGCGCCCACACGTCGTCGGCATCGATGCGTGCCGGCGAGAACTGCCTGACCATCGCCGCGCCGTCGAGCACCGCCACCGCCAGTGCGTAGCCGATGTTCATCTGCGCGCCAATGGGCGTGAGCGGCCGCTCGGGCACCCACCAGCCGTGGTGGTAGACCGCATGGCTCACCTCGACCTCGATGCGCGCGATTTCCTCGGCCCTGAGCTCGCGCTGCGCGCCGGCATCGAACAGCGCATCGAGCGGCGAGTGGATGCCGCCCATCGCCGCATAGGGTTTGATGACGATGCGCTCGACCTCCCAGCGCTCGCCCAGCGCCTCGGTGATCTTCGAGGCGTCGGGATCGTGGCCTTCGCCGAACGTGGAGAGAAAGCCGCCGTACTCGCGCTCGAACACACGCTTGATGCCGGTGTAGCCGCCTTCCGCCAGCACCGCCGCATAGAGTCCGTTGCGCGCCGAGAAGCCGTGGTGCATGCGCTTGCACATCGCCTCGTACTGCGCGGCCATGAGGCCGGCCGACTGCGTGCCCGCGAGGCCCAGCGCGTCCTCGAAGCGCGCTGCATCCAGGCCCAGCAGTTTGCCCACCGAAGCGGCCGCCGCATGCGTGCCGAACACCGAGCCCGAATGCCACCCGCGCGACAGCATTTGCGCGCCATGCAGTGCCATGCCCACGCGCGGGCCGACCTCGTAGCCGGCCAGCGCGGCTTCGAGGAACTGCCGGCCGCTGACCTTCAGCTCGCCCTCCGAGGCGGCCCACAGCGCGGGGAGGACGATCGAGGCGCTGTGCAGCGGGCCGAGTGGGTGGTAGTCGTCCAGCTCGAAGCCTTGGATGAACGTGCCGTTGAGCAACGCCGCGCCTGGCGCGCTGGTGTGTGCGCCCCAGCCGACGATGGTGCGATCGCCGCGGCCTTCGAACTTCTGCACGATGTGGGCGGCGGTGCGCGACCACGGCAGTTGCGCGCCGACGATCGCGCAGGCAATGCCATCGAGGGTGAGCGCCTTGGCGCGCTCGCGCGCTGAGGCGGGCGCGTCGTCGAGGCGAAAGCCGGCGAGCCAGTGCGCGAGGCGCCCGGTGGGGCCCGCGGGGTCGGTGGCATGCGTGGTGCGGGTAGCGTCAGGGGCGGGAGCGGTTACTTCCATCAAGGATTTCCGTTTCGATGAGTGAGGGGCCGGCTATTCGAGCGGATAGAGCTTCACGAGCGCCGCGAGGCGATCGCTCTCTTGGCGCACCTGCGCGGCGAACGCGGCCGGCGCATTGACCACCGGCTCGGCGCCGGCCGCGGCGATGGTCTTCTGCACGTCAGTGTCTTTCACCGCCTCGCGCAGCGCGGCGACGATGCCTTGCGTCACGTTCGCCGGTGTCCCTTTGGGCGCGAACAGCCCGAACCAGGTCACCGACTGGAACTGCGGATAGCCGGCCTCGGCGGTGGTCGGTACCTCGGGCAGCGCAGCCGCGCGCTTCGGGCCCTGCGTGGCGAGGATCTTCAGCGTGCCGGCCTTGTAGTGCGGCAGCGCGGCGGTGATGCCGGTGAACGCCATGTTGACGTTGTTGGCGATCATGTCTGTCACGATCGCGCCCGTGCCGCGGTAGTTCACAACGATCAGGTTCGGCAGGCCCGCCTCGGCCGCGAGTTGCTTGGCCGAAATGCGTGCCGTCGACTCGCCGGTGCCGAGCGAGCAGGGCTGCGCGGCGGTCTTGCAGTACTGGACGAATTCGCCGAAGGTCTTCACCGGGAGCTTCGCGCTCACGACCACGGCGGCGGGCGATTGCGAGATGGCGGTCACGGGCTCCAGCCGGGCGAGCGGATCGATGCCCTTGAGGCCCGGCGTGTACTTCGTGACGACGATCGACGGAACCTGCAGCAGCAGCGTGTAGCCGTCGGGCCTGGCTTCCATCACGCGGCGTGTGCCGATGAGGCCGTCGGCGCCGGGCATGTTCTCAACGACCACCGGCTGCTTCCAGATCACGCCGAGTTGCTTGGAGACGGCGCGCGCCGTGGCGTCGGTGCCGCCGCCTGCCGAGTAGGGCACAACCAACGTCACTGGGCGGTCGGGCTGCCAGGCTGTTTGTGCAAGGGCAGGTGGCCCGAGCGAGAGCAAGGCGGCTGCGGCAAGCAGGCCGGGGCCCGGTGGTGGCTTTTGATTTCTAAAGCATTCGAGGGTCATGTTGTCTCCGTCTTTTTGAATTGAATGGAACCGGGGGCGTGCAGCAGGTTCAGGGCGAAGGTGCGATCGGGCGACCTCGCCAGTCCCGGCGGTAGGTCCCTTCGACCCGGCCGCGTGCCAGTGCGTGCACGCGCAGCCAGGGCAGCAGCGTGGTGTCGCGCGACAGGCCTGCGGGCGGGGCCGTATCGAGCGCGTAGAGCTGGAAGACATAGCGGTGCGGACCATGCCCGGGCAGCGGGCGGGGGCCGTCGTATCCGTCGCGGCCGAGGCCGTTAGGCGCCCGCGCCACGCCCGCAGGCGCGTGGCCGACGTTCAGCGCGCCTTCGGGCAATGCATCGAGCGAGCGCGGCCCCCACGCGAGCAAGTGCGTGATGGCGCGCGCCATCGGCACGTCAGGGTCTTCGCACAGGAGCAGCCAGTGCGCGGCCTGCGGTGGCAGGGCATTCCATGCGAGCGCCGGGGAACGGTTGTCGCCGACGCCTTCCCCCGCATGCCGCAGCGCCATTGCGGCGCCATGCGCGAAGTCTGGGCTGCGCAACGCGAGCGTCACAGGCAGCTTCGCCGGCACATCGTCGCTGGAGGCCAGGCTCGCATCGCCGGCATGCCGGCCGCGCGTGAGGAGGCCGGCCCAGCGCAACACCCAGGGGTGACGCCGCAGCGAAGGGGTGGCGGCCGCGTTCAAGCCGTGGCTCCTTGCACAACGGGCCAGGCCCAGGGGCGGCGCACCCGGTCGGCCTGCTGCCATTCGCGAATAAGTGCATCGTCCTTCAGCGTCAGGCCGATGTCGTCCAGCCCGTGTAGCAGCGCCTCGCGACGCAGCGGGTCGACGTCAAAGGGCAACGCTCGTCTGTCGGGCGCGGTGACGGTTTTCGCATGCAGGTCGACCGTGACCGGCGCGCCGCCCGCGCACTGGGTGGCCAGCGCCTCGACCAGCGCCATCGGCCAGCGCACCGGCAGCACGCCGTTCTGGAAGCAGTTGTTGAAGAAGATGTCGCCGAAGCTCGGCGCGATCACGCAGCGGATGCCCAGCCCCATCAGCGCCCAAACGGCGCCTTCGCGCGAGGAGCCGCAGCCGAAGTTCTCGCCCGCGAGCAGCACGGGCGCGTTGCGAAACGCCGGCTGGTTGAGCACGCAGCCCGGGTCTTCGCTGCCGTCCGGGCGTAGGCGTAGCGCCTCGAAGGCATAGGGGCCGAGTTGGTCGCGCTGGAAAGCGGTGAGGCGCTCGATACGCACGATCACGTCGGTGTCGATGTTGGCACGCATCAGCGGTGTTGCGGCGCCAGTGACGGCAGTGAATGGCGTCATAGTCATTTGAGCGTCCTCACGTCGGTGATGCGGCCGGTGACGGCGGCGGCCGCGGCCATTGCCGGGCTCGCCAGGTGCGTGCGTGCGCCCGGTCCCTGCCTGCCGACGAAGTTGCGGTTGGAGGTGGAGACGCACCTCGCCTTCGGCGGCACCTGTTCGCCGTTGGCCGCGACGCACATGCTGCAGCCTGGCTCGCGCCATTGAAAGCCCGCGGCCTCGAACACCTCGCGCAGCCCTTCGGCCTCGGCCGCGCGCTTCACGTTCTCGGAGCCGGGCACCACCCATGCGGTGACGCCGTCGGCCACGCGCCGGCCGCGCGCCACATCGGCCGCGGCGCGCAGGTCGGGCAGGCGCGAGTTGGCACACGAGCCGATGAAGACCCACTCGACCGGCGTGCCCGCGATGGCCGCGCGGGGTGCGAGGCCCATGTAGTCCAGCGCAGCCTCTATGGCACTGCGCGCCGAGGCGTCCGGGGCATCGGTCGGGTCGGGCACGTGGCCGTCGATGGCGATGGCGTCCTCGGGACTGGTGCCCCAGGTGACGGTGGGCGCGACCGCGGCGGCGTCGATGACCTCTTCGCGGTCGAACTGCGCGCCTTCGTCGGAGGCCAGCGAAAGCCAGCGCGCAGCGGCCGCATCGAAGGCCGCGCCCGTAGGCGCGAAGAGGCGTCCGCGCACCCAGTCGACAGTGCGCTGGTCGGGCGCGATCAGCCCGAAGCGCGCGCCCAACTCCACGGTGAGGTTGCACAGCGTGAGCCGCGCCTCGACGTCCAGTGCGCGCACCGCCTCGCCCGCGAATTCGATCGCGCAGCCCACGCCGGCCGCGGCGCCGAGCGTGCCGATGATGTGCAGCGCCAGGTCCTTCGCGGTGACGCCCGCACCGAGCTCACCATCGCAGCGGATGCGCATGCGCCTGGGTTTCTGCTGGCGCAGCGTCTGCGTGGCGAGGGCGTGCGTGCTTTCCGAGGAGCCGACACCGAAGGCCAGCGCACCGAGGCCGCCGTTGGTGCAGGTGTGGCTGTCGCCGCAGATCACCGTAAGGCCGGGCAGCACGATGCCCAGCTCGGGCCCCATCACATGCACGATGCCCTGGCCCGGCTGGCCCAGGTCGTAAAAGCGCACACCCGATTTCGCGCTGAGATCGCGCAGCGCGCCGTGCAGTCGGCCGCCGAGCGGGAAGGTGCCGGGGGTGCGGCCCGGCTGGCTCGAGGCGGCGTGATCGGGCGTGGCGAAGTCCAGCTCCGGGTTGTGCAGCGGCAGCCCGCGCGCCGCCACCTCGGCCATCGCGGGCGGACCCGAGAGGTCGTGCAGCAGGTGGCGGTCGATGTGCAGCAGCGCCCAGCCGTCGCCGAGCTCGCGCACGACGTGCGCGTCCCAGAGCTTGTCGAACAGGGTGCGGGGCATGTCAGCGCTGCTCCATGGTCGCGCCGGCGTTGAAGCGCGTGCGCAGGGCGTCCCAATCGTCGGCACCGAAGCGGCGAAAGGTCTGGGCCACCGTGGCATTGACGGTCGGCGCGCGGAATGTGGCCTTGAGCTCGGCGAGCGCTGCGTCGCCGGCCTCGATGGTGGCCTTGAGCATCAGGCCGGGAAGGATCGCGAGCTTGTAGCCCATGGCTTCGGCTTCGCGCAGGTCGAACACTGGCGTTCGGCCGCCCGGCACCAGGTTGAGCAGGCACGGGCCTTGCACGCGCTTCGGCACCGCCGCGACTTCCTCTGGCGTCTGCGTGGCCTCGACAAAAGCCATGTCGGCGCCGGCTTGCAGCGCCGCGTTCGCGCGGGCGATGGCTTCGTCCAGGCCGAGCATGGCGCGCGCATCCGTGCGGGCGATGACCACGAATTCTTGCGAGCGCCGGGCTTCCACCGCGGCGCGGATCTTCGAGACGAACTCCGCCTGCGAAATCACCTCCTTGCCGTCGAGGTGGCCGCAGCGCTTGGGCGAGACCTGGTCCTCGATGTGGATCGCGGCAATGCCGCGCGCCTCGTACTCGCGCACGGTGCGCGTCACGTTCAGTTCGTTGCCGTAGCCGGTGTCCGCGTCGGCGATCAGTGGAATGGCCACCGAGCGCGCCATGACCGTGGCGTTGTCGACCATCTCGCTCATCGTGAGCAGGCCGAAATCGGGAAAGCCGCGCGCCGCCGAGGTGCCTGCGCCCGTCATGTACACGGCGGCGAAGCCGGCCTGCTCGATCAGGCGCGCGCCGATGGCGTCGTAGGCGCCGGGGGCGATCACCATGCCGGGCGCATCGAGCAGCCGGCGAAGCGTGGAAGAGGAAGTCATGGCGGCGTTGTCCTGTGTGAACCGGCTTGAGTTTATGTGTTTATATTCTAAATACAACTGAGCAAGGACCGCAACTGCCGGCCCGACTGTCGGCCGCCTCCTTGCTATGCTCGGCGCCCAACTCCTTGCGCCATGGCACGTCCCCCCGCACCCTCTCCTTCGTTCGACCGCCTTCCCGGCACCTCGCTACACCGGCAGCTGTTCGTGGTGCTGCGCGATGAGATCACGCGCGGCGTCTACGCCTCCGGCGCGCTGCCGAAGGAAGAGGCGCTGTGCGAGCGCTTCGGCGTCTCGCGCATCACGGTGCGGCGTGCGCTGGCCGATCTGGCCGCGCTCGGGCTGGTGGAGCGCCGCCACGGCCTGGGCACCTTCGTTCGCACTGGTCTGCCGAAGGCACGGGCGCAGCCCAGCCTGGGGCTGGTCGACGGGCTGCGCAAGACAGCGCTCGAAACCGATGTCGAGGTACTCGAAGTGGCGCAGGCGGTACCGCCGCACGACGTGGCTGCCGCGCTGCACCTGGAGGTCGGCGAGAAGGCGGTCCATGCGCTGCGCCTGCGCAGCATCGACGGCACGCCGGTGATGCTGACCGATGCCTGGGTGCCCGCGCGCCTGGGCAAACGGGTCTCGGCCGCCGCGCTGCGCAAGCAGGCGCTCTACGAAATCCTGCTCGCGCAAGGCGTGAAGTTCGGGCGGGTGGTGCAGGAGATCACGGCCGAGGTGGCCGAGCCGGCCCGTGCAAGGCTCTTGAACCTAGAGACCGGCGCGCCGCTGCTCAAGTTTGTTCGCCTGCTACACGACCTCAATGCGCAGCCGGTGCAGCACCTCACCGTGTCGCTGGCAGCCGAGCGCAGCCGCATCCTCATGGACATCCCGGGCGAGACGATCAATACGCTTTCCGCGGGTCAGGTGGTGCACGATGTGCACCCGGCCAATACGAAGCGACAGCCCTAGCTCGATTTGCCGGGCCAGGCCACGCGCTACGAGGCGCTGTGCGAGTCCGATCATGGCGAGCCCGATCACCATCACTTTCATTGGGGCGACTGCGGGAGGGTGTTTCCGATCCACGGCTGCCCCGGACGCATGGAAGACTTGGCGCCCAAAGGTTTTCTGGTGCTACGCCACGATCTGACGCTGCACGGGCGATGCGCTGACTGCGTCGGCGGTGCTCGAAGCAGGTCGCTGAAAGTGCCGCGCCCAAGGCGATGAGCACATGCAGCTGGCCATTTGCCTGCCAGTGCGCTTGAGCAGAAGCTGACTCAGCAATTTCCCTGCTCCGGATTGGTGGACCTGCGAGTAAGCGCTCCTGGGATCGGTCAGTGCACTTTGCCGTCTCCGGCCTCGAGCAGCGCGAGCGCAGCCTCCATCTCTTCGCTGGTGCCACTCACGCACCAGTCCCAAAATGTCTTGTCTGCCCGGTGCATGCGCAATGCCACGCAGTCGTGCTCGGCCACTCCTATTCGATCGAGAAGATCCGCCACTTCAAGCGCATCCATCTCGGCGTCCACATGGAGAATGAAGGTGGTCAATGGGAGTTCGCGTGTTGCGGCTGCGTGAGAGAGGCGTCTGTGCCTTGCGCTGCAATGTCACCGCGCTGCTTGTTCATCGCGTCACTCGACGTCCATGTCGCGCAGAGGAGGTCACTTTCAGCGCTCGGCTGGTCTCGGGGTCGGCATCATAAGAAATTTCTGTCGCTCGAGTCCCAACCTTCGAGGCGAGCGCGTACGCGCGATGCCGCCGGAACGGACGATCGACATTCGGGTTTGCAGTCAGCGAGCGACGCGGCACGTCCGTGAGCATCTGCCCAAACTGGTGTTTGGCCACGGCTCTGGCACGCTTTGCCACCGCATAATCTTCCGCCTTGGGCGCCGGAGACATGCCGCGGAAGTAGGCGACGAGTTTCCTGCTCAGGCTCCCCTCGGCGCAACGGGCAAATCTCTCCAGCTCTTTCCAGAGCCGAAGCGAGGCCAAAGACGCGGATTCTTGTAGTGGCATGACAACTCCCTCCAATACGAAGGGCGTGATGATGGACCGCCCGTTCGACCGCCATGTAGGAAAAATCCCTGCTTGACGAAGGACGAGGCAGTTCTCTGCGCTAAGTCACATCCGCCGGAATCAGCGGTTCCCATGCATCGAGATGCTCCCGCACGCAGGCCTCACCCCTCCGGATCTCGGTCAACCCGTCGTCCGTGATGCGAAGGACCGTGGTTCTGGGTGACGCCGCATAGCGGGCGGTCGGGTCCAGGGCCTCGATCTCGGCTTCGATCAACCCGGTGGCCGTGAGCACCGACACACGGCGCACCTCCTCAGGTCTCACGACGCGAAGCGGCGGCCGCCGGTGCTGCAGCTTCATCACGAACAAGAGGGGCATTCGATTCTCCGAACGCCGGCGTTGACTGCCTTAAAGAGGCTGTCGGCGCCGAATGGTAGTGACGCGTAGCTCTACAGTGCGCATCTCCGCAGCAGGCTTCTTGCAAGTTGGCGGTTTTTGTGAAATCGATCACACCGACGTCGGGCAGCGAACGTCTGGCCGGCCGACTCGCTGCTGCAACCGCGATGAAGACCTTGGAGCGGATGCGAACTCGCGGGGGCAAGGCAGGAGGGTCGTGTTTGGCTTGGGTACCCGGGCACACGCGACGCCCGGGCATGAAAAAGCCCGCAAAAGGCGGGCTTTGAGATTTGGTCGTGAACTCTCACGCGGTCCACGGTTACGGCAAATTTTCACTTGCGGAAGCCACGTGTTGTTTTTCTCGTCGCAGTGACTTCGACGCGCCGGTGTGAGATTCGGCTTGACTGGCCAGTCAACACCCAAATCAAGTTCAGGCAAACTGGATTGTACCAGCCGGGCAACGCGCTTGGGCCGTGGCACCCTCCGTGCTGCCGAGCAGTCCGTCCGCGCGAGAGCTTTGCGCGTATGCACGTCTACCGCAGTGACAGTGACCTCGCACCTGGATCGACACAGGGCTGGCGATCCTGCATTGCGCCCACGTTTCCCGTGGTTGCTTCGATTTCCAAGCCCAGAGCGCCTATAGTGGCATCGAGCCTCCGAAGCACGAGCTGCTGGCGCGCCCCGCCCCACCGCTTTGTGCCTGACCAGGGAGGGAGTGCCGGAAACAGGATGTGGAACGAGATCGTGAAGCCGAACTGGATTCGGGCGAGCAGGAGGGCGAGGGGTTCCATATCGGTTTCCGTTCGACCGGGTTGCCACAACGCTCGTGAGCCGAATGATGGGCGGAGCCGGTCAGTTGCCGCTATTACACGGCCGCGCGGCGATTCAGGGAATTGGGCGTTTTGCCCTACCGCGCGCGGACACCGGCAGCTTTTTCAACGCGGCTTGTCCGGCTACATTCGGCCAAACGGACGTTCACCATGACCATCACCATCACCGCATTCGAACGGTCGCCCGACGGCGGCAAGGGCCTGGCGCGCGACACGCGCGTGCGCTGGGCGTTGGAAGAAGCGGGGTTGCCCTACGAGGTGCGCCTGGTGTCCTTTCGCGCGATGAAAGAGCCAGCGCACCTGGCGCTGAATCCCTTCGGCCAGATTCCCACTTACGAGGAAGGCGGCCTCGCGCTGTTCGAGACCGGCTCCATCGTGATGCATATCGCCGAGCGCCATCCGGGACTGTTTCCGCCCGACGCCGACGCAAGGGCGCGCGCCATCACATGGATGTTCGCGGCACTCAATACCGTCGAGCTTCCCATCCTGGAGCTTGTCACCGTCAAGTTCGCGGAGGGCGACAAGCCCTGGAAGGCCGACCGCATGCCCCTCGTCGAAGACCGTGTGCGCGCCCGATTGAACCAGCTGGCCGCCTGCCTGGGCAATGCCGAGTGGCTGGACGGCAGCTTTACCGCAGGCGACCTGCTGATGGTGTCGGTGCTGCTGCGGCTCAGGCCATCGGGCCTGCTGAACGAGTTTCCCGGCCTGGCCGCTTATGTCGCTCGCGGCGAAGCGCGGCCTGCCTACCAGCGCGCGTTTGCCGCGCAACTGGCGATCAACGCTGCGCCGGTCGTGAACTGACAACACGCTGGAGCCGGTGTTACGATGCCGGCTTCGGGAAAACAGCCTCCCGTTCTGCAAAGTTAGACGGTGTCCCGTCCAAGCGCTGGTGACTCATGACGGAGCACTCCGTGGACACCGCCTTGCCTGACGCAACTGACACGCCTCCCGCGCTTTCTGCGCACTCCCAGCCTGTTTCCTTCGCCGAAGCTCTTCGCTTCTGGCTCAGGCTCGGCCTCATCAGCTTCGGCGGGCTCGCGGGCCAGATCGCGATCATGCATGCCGAGCTGGTCGAGCGGCGACGCTGGATCAGCGAGAAGCGCTTCCTGCACGCGCTCAACTTCTGCATGCTGCTGCCCGGGCCCGATGCGCAGCAACTCGCCACCCCGACTCGCTGTTTCTCGCAGACCTTGCTGCTTCCCCAACTGCGCTGAAGGAGCCACCATGGACGTCCGGATTCAACCCTTGCCCTTCGACCCCGCCACGCTGCGCGGCCTGTCGGAAAAGCTGCTCGCCAGCCACCACCAGAACAACTATGGCGGTGCGGTGAAGCGCCTCAACGCCATTCGAACGCAGCTTGCGGCAACGCCGCACGCATCCGTGCCGGGGTTTCAAGTCTACGGACACGAAGTGGGCCGCAGCACCGCAATGCGGCTGCGCGCAATGGGCCTCGATGCGCGGTACTTGCGCGGCGGTTTCGACGGCTGGCAAGCCGCGGGCCTGCCGGTCGAGGCCAAGCCTCCCAGGCTAAGCCGATGAGCGCCGCACCTTCGCCGACGGTGCGCACCGGTCTCGCGAGCCTGCTGCCGGCCGGGGTCGACCCGGGCGCCATCCCCTTGCTCGCCGCGCGCGGACTGCGCGCCTTCGGGGACGGCTACATGGCCGTGTTGTTGCCGGCCTACCTGCTGTCGATCGGCCTGGGTACGCTGGAGGTCGGCGTCGTCGCCACGGCGACGATGCTGGGCTCGGCGCTTGCCACTCTTGCAGTGGGCGCCTGGGGATACCGATTTGCGGGCGGCCGGCTGCTTCGCGGCGCCGCCTTGCTGATGGCGGCCACGGGCCTGGGCTTTGCGGGCCTCACGTCGTTCTGGCCGCTGCTGCTTGTCGCGCTGGTCGGCACGCTCAATCCCAGTTCCGGCGACGTCAGCGTGTTTCTTCCGTTGGAGCATGCCCGGCTGGCTGCCGCGGCGCAGGGCCATGCACGTACGGCGCTGTTCGCACGCTACAGCCTTTTGGGTGCGCTGTGCGCAGCATTGGGTGCATTGGCGGCCGCCGTGCCCGACTGGCTGGTTCGGCACAGCGGGCTCACGCGGCTCGATGCACTGCGCGGAATGTTCGTGATCTACGCGGCCATCGGACTGGCCGTGTTCTGGCTCTACCGGAATCTGCCGGCCCACGCCGGCGGCAGCGGCAACGCAGAGAGCGCGCCCGTCGCCCCGGCCCCGCTCGGGCCGTCACGCCGCGTCGTGATGCGGTTGGCGGCGCTCTTCAGCGTCGATTCGTTTGCGGGCGGATTGGCCATCAACGCACTGATGTCGCTGTGGCTGCTGGAGCGCTTCGGCCTCTCGCTGACGCAAGCGGGCGTGTTCTTCTTCTGGACCGGTCTGCTCGGTGCGGCATCGCAGCTTGCCGCACCCGTGGTCGCCCGGCGCATCGGGCTGCTCAACACCATGGTCTTCACGCACCTGCCTGCCAACGTCTGTCTGGTGCTCGCGGCGCTGGCGCCCAGCTTGCCGATAGCGCTCGGCCTGTTGATGGTTCGCAGTGCGCTTTCTTCGATGGACGTGCCCACGCGAACGGCCTACGTGATGGCGGTGGTCACGCCCGCGGAGCGCAGTGCCGCGGCGAGTTTCACGGCCGTGCCGCGCAGCCTCGCAGCGGCCATCAGCCCGACGATCAGCGGCGCGCTGTTTGCAGCAGGCTGGATCTCGCTGCCGCTCATCGCCTGCGGGCTGCTCAAGATCGGCTACGACCTCGCGCTCTGGCGGGCCATGCGGCGGGACCGGGTGGATGGCGAGTAGCCGTGCGGCGCGCAAGGTCAGGCACGCGGGCTGCCCTTGAGGTATCCGGCCACGAGGCGAGCCCCTTCGTCGACGAGCGCCTCCATCCGCTCTCCGGCCAGGACCTTGGATTGGTGCAGCACAGCGTTGTGCGTCAACGCCTCGATGGTGGTCACGCATACGAATGATGCGAGCTCGAGATCGTCGACGCCGAGTTGGTCTCGAGCCCCTTCCAGGTAAGCGCTGAACAGACTGAAATTCTCCCGGCTGAAGGTCTCCATTCTTTCGAGTTTTCCAACGCGCGGAATCTGCTCGGCAAGCACCCTGTGCAGTTGCGGATCGATCCGATGCGCACGCACCGCGACTGCGACGAACCTGCGCACCGCTTTTTCAAGCGGCTCGCCGGAGACCTCGGCCAGCTCGCTGCGCACCGTTTGCATGATCTGCTGCTGGTGGCGCTCTATGACTGCGGCGACAAGAGCCTCCTTGCTGGGGAAGTATTGATAGAGCGAGCCGATGCTCACGCCCGCAACTTCGGCAATGCGGTTGGTACTCGCCTTGTCGAACCCGTCTTTCACCAGAATGCGAGCAGTTGCCTCGACAAGGCTGTCGACAGTCGCGCGCGACCGCTCTTGAGTCGCAATTTTCCTGGGCCTGGTGACCGGTTTCTTCGCCATTTCTCGAGGTCGTCAATGCGAGTGGAAAAAGCGAATGATCGCTCATATTCTCGAAATACGCAGAAGCGCAAAGCAAATGTCTTGCATGCGAACCGCGCAATCATTCCAGGAGATTCACGACATGAACGACACACTGCATCGGCTCTTCACATTCAAGGCTTGGGCCAACGATCAGCTATTGACGGCGCTCTCTCGCCTTGGCGGCAACTCTCCGGTCACCGGGTTGGCCGTCAAGGCCTTGAGCCACACGTATGTGGTCGACCGCATCTTTGCCGCCCACCTGAGGCGGGAAGCTCATGCGTATTCGTCGGCCAACCTGAGCGAGATGCCAACGCTCGAGGCTCTGGCTGCCGACCTGAGAAGAAGCGACAAGGAATACATCGACTATGTATCGGCGCTCGATCATGCGCAGCTGGCGGAAAAGATCGATTTCGCGTTCACTGACGGCGCACCCGGGCGCATGTCTCGCGAGGAAATGCTCATGCATGTTGTGACGCACGGAGCGGGACATCGCGGGCAGGTCAGCGCGGTGATGCTGCTCAATTCGGTCCCGCCGGCCAGGGATGGCTTTGCAACCTATCTGCACGAGGCGGAAGCCCCGGCGAGAAGGCGGGTTGCCGCCTGAACGCACCCGGGCAGCGCAGCAACTGGCTACCATGCAGTTTTCCCAATCGGCAATCATGGCCTCGCACATCGCTTCCAAATGCTGACTCCCCTTGGCCCCGGCTGCAAATTCGGACAACGGCTCGCATCGCAGTACGGCATCGATGCAATCCAGTCGCTCGTGAGCAGGTCGCATCGCGGGGCGGAGTTGGGCGTTGCGCGCATGCGCTATGAGCTGCCGCATCTGTTTGTGCTGGCGCCGCTGCCCACCGAAGACGCGTTCCTGCTCAGCGTGGAAATCAACTCGGGCGGCAGCCGGCGTATCGTGCGGCACGACGGCAAGTCCCGGCAACTCGGCCTGCAGCAAGAGGGCGCGTTCCACATTGCCGATCTGTCGCAGCGCGCTTCGGCCTACGTGAGCAGTCCGTTCCATTCGATGTTCTTCCATCTGCCGCGTGCAACCATCGATGCGTTCACCGAAGAGATGGAAATGCCCCGTGTCGACCGCTTGTGCTGCACCGCCGGCACGCTCGACCCGGTGGTCGCCAATCTGGGCCGGGCCATGCTGCCGGTGCTGATGCACCCGGAAGATGCGAGCCGGTTGTTCATCGATCACTTGACGATGGCGCTGAAGGCGCATGTGGTGCATGCCTACGGCGGTGTGCCCGGCCCGGCGCCCGTTCGAGGGCGTGGCCTCGCGCCCTGGCAGGAGCGCCGGGCCAAGGAGTTCCTGATGCAGCACCTTGCCCACGACGTGTCGCTGGCCGACGCCGCCCGCGAATGCGCGTTGTCGCGCAGCCACTTCAGCAAGGCCTTCAAGCAGACGACGGGCCAAACGCCGCATGCATGGCTTGTGGCGCAGCGCATTGAAGCGGCGCGCAGCCTGCTGGCGCATCCCGATGTTCCGATTGCGGAGATCGCCAGCAGCTGCGGCTTTTCCGACCAGAGCCATCTGACGCGCGCGTTCACCGCGCACATGGGCACTTCGCCCGCTCGGTGGCGGCGCCTGAACGTCGGTTGATTCAGGGCTGATCGGGGGGGTTCAGGCCGACCTGGGCAAGAGCGCCGGCACCAGCTGCCGGTTCAACTGCTTCACCCACCACTGCAGCGCCTTGCCCTTTGCGCCGGTCTTCCACGCGAGCCAGAACGCCTCGGGTGCGCGCGGTTCTTCGGTCTGTAGCTCGATGAGCGTGCCGCGCGCCAATTCGCCTTCAATGCATGCCCGCGGCAGGAATCCGTGGCCGAGGCCCGCAGCCTGGCAGGCGATCTTGGCGGCCATGGTCGGTACGGCAACGCGGTGCTGGCCGGCGACCAGCCCCACGGTGCGGTCGGACAAGGTGCGCGCGCTGTCGCTCACCACAATGGCGTTGTGCTCCAGCAGGTCGCCGCGATGCAGCGGCCGGTCGAGCCGGGTCAGCGGATGCGTCGGCGACACGCAAAAGGCGAAGTCGAGGCTGCCCACCATCACCGCCTGGTAGCCCCCGCCGGCAGGCCCTTCGCCGGCGGCAATGACGATGTCGGCGCGCCCTTCGCGCAATGCCTCCCAGCTGCCCGTGAGCGCCTCGCAGCCTATGCGCAGCCGCGTGCCGCAGCGCAATGCCTCGAAAGCGCGAATGTCGTCGATGAGCGCCTGCGTGGGAACCAGCGAATCGTGAACCAGCCGCAGCTCCGATTCGAATCCGGTGGCAATTTGCCGCATGCGCGATTCGAGCTCGCCCGCGGCGCCGAGCAGCCATCGGCCTTCCTTCAGCATTTCTTCGCCGGCCGCGGTAAGGGTAACGCGCGGCCCATTGCGCACGAACAGCAGCATGCCCAGCTGCTCCTCGAGCTTGCCCACGGCGTACGAGATGGTCGAGGGCACCTTGTTCAGCCGCGCGCCCGCGGCGGCAAAGGAGCCGTAGCGCGCAATGGCGTCGACGAGTTCGATGGCTTCGAGACTGAGCTTGAGCACGGAAGTCCTTGGAAATGAATCATCGAAAAATTCGATGATGAAGGGATAAAAGTTTCGTCAAAAGGCACGACTGAAAGAAAGATGATTCAGTCATGCCTCGGGAAAATCTCTTCGGGGCCATTGTGAATCAGATCGAACTCAACGACCACCAAGGACCCAGATCATGTTGGAAATTCGCAGCGCCAATGACCGCGGACTCGCAGACTTCGGTTGGCTCAAGTCCCGCCACACCTTTTCTTTCGGCCACTACCACGACCCGGAGCAAGAAGGTTTCTCCGACCTGCTGGTGATCAACGACGACCGCGTGCATCCCGGCCGCGGCTTCGGCACGCATCCGCACCGCGACATGGAAATCTTCTCGTACGTGCTCGATGGTGCGCTCGAGCACAAGGACTCGATGGGCACCGGCTCCGTCATTCGCCCCGGCGACGTGCAGATGATGAGCGCGGGCACCGGCGTGCGCCACAGCGAGTTCAATTCGTCGGCCACCGATCCGCTGCACTTCCTGCAGATCTGGATCGTGCCGAACGCCAAGGGCGTTGCTCCCCGCTACCAGCAAGTGCACTTTGCGGCTGAAGAAAAGCGCGGCCGCCTGCGGTTGATCGTTTCGCCAGAGGGCACCGATGGTTCGCTGGCGGTGCACCAGGACGCACGCGTCTACGCAGGCCTCTTCGACGGCGATGAATCCACGTCGCTCACGCTCGGCCCCGATCGCCATGCCTATGTGCATGTGGCGCGCGGCAGCATCGAAGTCAACGGCCAGCGGCTGGGTGAAGGCGACGGTGCACGGGCGCGCGGCGAACAGCGCCTCGACTTCGCCCGGGGCGAGGGCGCCGAGGTGCTGGTGTTCGACCTGCGCCCGAATGAGTTGCCTTCCTTCTGACAGCGAATGTGCGCCCAGGGCCGGCGCGGACGGCAAATGTCCAAACGGCCCGACTAATCGACAAGACACGCATCGGCGCTGAAACGACGATGCATGCAAGGCAAGACCATTTTTTCAATCACCGACTTTCAATCACCAACTTCCGGAGAACTCCATGTCCATCAAAGCCACCCCCACCGCCGGATCCAAGCTGCTGACCCCCGCCGATCACACGCTGGTCATGATCGACTTCCAGTCGCAGATGGCTTTTGCCACGCATTCGATCGATGCCGTCAACCTGCGCAACAACGCCGCCCTGGTGGCCAATGCAGCGGCCGGTTTCGGCGTGTCGACCATCCTCACGACCGTGGCTGAAAAGAGCTTTTCGGGCCCGATGTTCAGCGAGATCACCGATGCGTTCCCGGGCCAGAAAATGCTCGACCGCACCTCGATGAACACCTGGGAAGACGCCGCGGTGATCGACCGCGTGAACGAGATCGGCAAGAAGCGCATCGTGCTGTCGGGCCTGTGGACCGGCGTGTGCATCGTGGGCCCTGCACTGTCGGCCATCGACCAGGGCTTCGAGGTGTTCGTGATTGCCGACGCCTGCGGCGACGTATCGGCCGAGGCGCACAACCGTGCCATGGACCGCATGGTGCAGGCCGGCGCGCAGCCGATGACCTCGCTGCAATACCTGCTGGAGCTGCAGCGCGACTGGGCCCGCACCGACACCTACGAGCTCACCACCGGCATTGCGAAGAAGTTCGGCGGCGCCTATGGCCTAGGCGTGACCTACGCCAAGACCATGTTCGGCGCCCACGAAGGCTGATTGCTGGAGTGAGAGCAATGAAGCCCTACGTCCTGTCGCTCGCGCTCGGCCTGCTGGTCGGTGTGATCTACGCACTGTTCCAGGTGCGCTCGCCGGCCCCGCCGGTCATCGCCCTCGTGGGGCTGCTCGGCATCCTGCTCGGCGAGCAGATCCCGCCGCTCATCAAGAGCGTGATCAAGCCCGATGCCGTCGCCACCTCGTGGCTGCGGCACCAGGTCAAGCCGCATGTGTTTGGCGAACTGCCGCAATGCGCCAAAGGCCGCCCAGGCGCTGTAACGGGTGAAGACGCATGAGCGATTCATTCGACGAGCAACGCCGCCGGCTTTGCCTTGGCACGCTCGGCGCCGCATTTGCCGGAGCGGCAATGGCCCAACCCAAACCTCCGAGGACACCCGACATGGCCGGAAGCACCGCCCCCCAACTGATCCTGCACAACGGCCGCTTCACCACGCTGGACCGCGCCAACCCTGTGGCCGATGCCGTGGCCATTGCGGACGGCCGCTTCACCCGCGTGGGCCGCGCGCAAGACGTCCTGCCGCTGGCGGACGGCAGCACCCGGGTCATCGACCTGCAGGGCAGGCGCGTGCTGCCGGGGCTCATCGACAACCACCTGCACATCATTCGCGGCGGCCTCAACTTCAACCTCGAGCTGCGCTGGGACGGCGTGCGCAGCCTGGCCGACGCCATGGCGATGCTGAAGCGCCAGGTGGCGATCACGCCCGCGCCGCAATGGGTGCGCGTGGTGGGCGGCTTCACCGAACACCAGTTCGTTGAAAAGCGCCTGCCGACCATCGACGAGCTCAATGCCGTGGCGCCCGATACGCCGGTGTTCCTGCTGCACCTGTACGACCGCGCGCTGCTCAATGGCGCAGCGCTGCGCGCGGTGGGCTACACCAAGGACACGCCCGCGCCGCCCGGCGGCGAGATCGTGCGCGACGCGGCCGGCAACCCGACCGGGCTGCTGCTGGCCAAGCCCAATGCGAGCATCCTGTACGCCACCCTGGCCAAGGGACCGAAGCTGCCGTTCGAATACCAGCTCAACTCCACGCGCCACTTCATGCGCGAACTGAACCGCTTGGGCGTTACCGGCGCCATCGATGCGGGCGGCGGCTTCCAGAATTTTCCCGAGGACTACCAGGTCATCCAGCAACTGGCCGATGCCGGCCAGCTCACCATTCGCCTCGCCTACAACCTGTTCACGCAAAAGCCCAAGCAGGAGAAACAGGACTTTCTCAACTGGACGTCGACGTCGAAGTACAAGCAGGGCGACGACTACTTTCGCCACAACGGCGCGGGCGAAATGCTGGTGTTCTCTGCAGCCGACTTCGAAGACTTTCGCCAGCCGCGGCCCGACATGGCGCCCGAGATGGAAGGCGAGCTCGAAGAAGTCGTGCGCGTGCTGGTGCAGAACAAATGGCCGTGGCGCCTGCACGCCACGTATGACGAAACCATCGACCGTGCGCTCGACGTGTTCGAAAAGGTCGACCGCGACACGCCGCTCGCGGGCCTGAACTGGTTCTTCGACCACTGCGAAACCATTTCCGAGAAATCGATCGACCGCATTGCCGCGCTCGGCGGCGGCATTGCGGTGCAGCACCGCATGGCCTACCAGGGCGAATACTTCGTCGAGCGCTACGGCGCCGGTGCGGCAGCGGCCACGCCGCCGGTCAAGCGCATGCTCGAAAAAGGCGTGAAGGTGTCCGCGGGCACCGACGCCACGCGCGTTGCGTCGTACAACCCGTGGGTGTCGCTCTCGTGGCTGGTTACCGGCAAGACTGTGGGCGGCATGCAGCTCTACCCGCAGCGCAACTGCCTGGACCGCGAGGCCGCGCTTCGCATGTGGACGGAGAACGTCACCTGGTTCTCGAACGAGGTCGGCAAGAAGGGCCGCATCGAAGCCGGCATGCTGGCCGACCTGGTGGTGCCCGACCGCGACTTCTTCGCCTGCCCCGAATCGGACATTGCAGACACCACGGCGCTCCTGACCATGGTCGGCGGCAAGGTGGTGTATGCCGCGGGTCCGTTCAAGCCGCACGACGAAGGCGCGCCGCCGCCGGCCATGCCTGACTGGTCGCCGGTGCGCAGCTTCGGTGGCTATGCCGGCTGGGGCGATGCAGAGGGCGCGCCGCTGCAAAAGGCAATGCGCCACGCGGCCATGGCCTGTGCGTGTGCCAACAACTGCAACGTGCACGGCCACCAGCACGCCACCGCCTGGAGCAGCAAGCTGCCCATTGCAGACCTGAAGAGCTTCTGGGGCGCGCTGGGGTGCGCCTGCTGGGCGGTGTGATGGCCATGCGCTGGACCACTTCACCGGCAGTGCGCTGGGTCGCCTTGCTGCTGCTCTGCGCGGCCTACCTGCAAGGCGGGCTCAACAAGGCCATGGACTTCAACGCCGCCATCGCCGAGATGAACCACTTCGGCCTGTCGCCAGCGGCTCCGCTGGCCGTGGCCGTCATCGTGCTCGAACTGGGCGCCTCGGCGCTCATCCTCACCGGCTTCCTGCGCTGGCTGGGCGCGTTGGCGTTGGGCGGCTTCACGCTGATGGCAACCTTCGTCGCCTTGCGCTTCTGGGAAATGCCGCAGCCCGAGCGCTTCATGGCGGCCAACTCGTTCTTCGAGCACCTGGGCCTTGTAGGCGGCTTTGTGCTGGTGGCCTGGCTCGATCTGAAGGAGCGCACCCATGGCTGATTCCCCCAAGGGCGCCGCCGCTTCGCCGCCCGGTGCCTTCGCTCCCCTGCGCCAGCCGGTGTTCGCGGTGCTTTGGGCCGCCACCGTGCTCGGCAACATCGGCAGCTTCATGCGCGACGTGGCGAGTTCGTGGCTGGTGACCGATCTGTCGGCCAACCCGACCGCGGTGGCGCTGATCCAGACCGCGGCCACGCTGCCGATCTTCCTGCTGGCGATTCCGGCGGGCGTGCTGTCGGACATCCTCGACCGGCGGCGCTTCCTGATCTTTGTGCAGTTGGTGCTCGCGGCTGTGAGCGGCACGCTGCTGGTGCTTTCGCACACGGGCGCGCTCACCGTCGAATACCTGATCGTGCTGACCTTTGTCGGCGGCATCGGCGCGGCGCTCATGGGGCCGACCTGGCAATCGATCGTGCCCGAGCTGGTGCCGCGCAGCGACTTGAAGAGCGCGGTGGCGCTCAACTCGCTGGGCATCAACATCGCGCGTTCCATAGGGCCGGCGGCCGGTGGGTTGATTCTGGCGAGCTTCGGTGCGGCCGTGACCTACGGCATCGACGTGCTGAGCTATGCATTCGTCATTGCGGCGCTGCTGTGGTGGAAGCGCCCCGCGGCCGCCGACACCGGCCTGTCGGAGAACTTCTTCGGCGCCTTCCGCGCGGGTATTCGCTACACGCGGGCGAGCAAGGAGCTGCATGTGGTGCTGCTGCGCGCGGCGGTGTTCTTCCTGTTCGCAAGCTCTGTGTGGGCGCTGCTGCCCCTGGTGGCGCGCCAGATGCTCGGCGGAACCGCCGGCTTCTACGGCGTGCTGCTCGGCGCCGTGGGTGCGGGTGCCATCGGGGGTGCGCTGGTCATGCCGCGGCTGCGTGCCCGGCTCGATGCGGACGGCATGCTGCTGCTGGCTTCGCTGCTCAGCGCGGCGGTGATGGGTGGGCTGGTTTTTGCGCCGCCGCAGTGGCTTGCGGTGGTGCTGCTGTTGTTGCTGGGCCTCGGCTGGATCATTGCGCTCACCACGCTCAACGGCGTGGCGCAGTCCATCCTGCCGAACTGGGTGCGCGGCCGCGGGCTGGCCGTGTACCTCACCGTGTTCAACGGCGCAATGGCGGCCGGCAGCCTGGGCTGGGGACTGGTCGCGCAGCAGATCGGCGTGCCCTACACGCTGGTGGCTGGCGCGGTGGGCCTGGTGGTGGCCGGCCTCATCTTCCACCGGGTGCGCCTGCCCGCCGGCGAGGCCGACCTGCAAGCCTCCAACCACTGGCCCGAGCCCCTCTTGGCCGAACCCGTCGCGCACGACCGCGGGCCGGTGATGGTGCAGGTCGAATACCGCATCCGCAAGGAAGACCGGCCTGCATTCATGGAGGCGGTAAGGCGCCTGTCGCTCGAACGCCGCCGCGACGGCGCCTACGCATGGGGCGTGACCGAGCACACGGGCGACCCGGAGCGGGTGATGGAGTGGTTTCTGGTCGAGTCATGGGCCGAGCACCTACGCCAGCACCAGCGCGTGTCGCATGCCGATGCCGACCTGCAGAACGAAGCCGTGCGCTTTCACATCGGCCCCGGAAAGCCCGAGGTGCACCACTTTCTTTCCCTCTGATCTTCCAAAGCCCGCTTCCTTTTTCTTTTTTCCTTTTCCTCCACTCCCGCTACCACTGAAAAAAACATGACCACACTCACATTGCGCGACGGCACCGAGCTCTACTACAAGGACTGGGGCACGGGCCAGCCCATTCTTTTCAGCCACGGCTGGCCGCTCAGCGCCGACATGTGGGACGCGCAGATGCTGTTCTTCGCGGAACGCGGCTACCGCGCGATTGCATTCGACCGCCGCGGTTTCGGCCGTTCGAGCCAGCCCTGGACGGGCTATGACTACGACACCTTTGCCGACGACATCGCCGAGCTGATCGAGAAGCTCGACCTGAAGAACGTCGTGCTTGCCGGCTTCTCGATGGGCGGCGGCGATGTGACCCGCTACATCGCGCGCAAGGGCAGCGCACGCGTGGCAAAGCTGGCGCTCATCAGCGCCGTGACGCCGCTCTTCATGAAGACCCAGGACCACCCCGTGGGCCCGGACGCATCGCTGTTCGCGAGCATTCGCGCAGGCCTGGCCGCCGACCGCCCGCAGTTCCTGGACGACTTCAGCACGCTCTTCTACGGCACCAACCGCCCCGGCGCCAGCGTGTCGCAGGGCGTCTTCAAGCAGACGCTGCAAATTGCGCTGCAAGCCTCGATCAAGGCCACGATCGATTGCGTGACCGCGTTTTCGGAAACCGACTTCCGCCCCGACATGGCCATGATCGACGTGCCCACGCTCGTGATTCACGGCGACGACGACCAGGTGGTGCCGATCGATGCCACCGGCAGGCTTGCGGCCAAGATGATCAAGGGCAGCCAGTTCAAGGTGTACGAGGGCGCGCCGCACGCCACCTGCACCACCCACAAGGACCAGCTGAACGCCGATCTGCTCGCGTTCATCCAGGGCTGATTCGGGGGCGGCGAGAACATGGGCACGCAAGGCGCTTATGGCGACCTCCTGGGGCGCTACTTCGAGCTGCCTTCCGTGCCCGCTCTGGTGATGCTGCCGGCGCCCAAGGCGCCTTTCGTTGCAACGCGCATCACCTGCCTGCCCGACCAGCTGGGCATGAAGCAAGAGATTCCTCCCGAGGACGCCTTCGTGGTCACCCTGCACCTGGCCGGCGTGGGCCATCACGAGTTGTGGGTGCGCGGCCGGCCATCGGTGGTGCGCGGCTATGCGCGCGGCGCCATCAGCATCGTCGACCTGCGCGACGAGGTGGCGAGCTACCTGGGCAGTCCGCTGGACGCCCTTCATTTTTATGTGCCGCGCGCACTGGTGGACGCCGTGACCGATGCCGCAGGCCTGCCGCGTGTGTGCGGCCTTGCATGCCCGCCGGGGCTGGTCGATCCGGTCATGGAAAACCTGGGCGCGGCGGTGCTGGCGCTGCTCGAGGGCCCGCAGCGCGAGAGCTCCGCCGTGAGCGAGCACCTGGCCATCGCCATATGCGCCCACCTGGTCCATCGCTTCGGAAACAAGCCCGAACGGGCCCGCGGCCGCTTTGCACATTAGTGCGCCCGGCAAGGGTGCACGGCGGGCGACTCTTGTTCAAGACGGGCGCTCCGGGGCGCGGTACACACGAGTCGAGACAACCCCGCACCCGATAACTCAATGACGACCCAGCCCCATCACAGGCCACCCACCTTGACCACGGCCAGCGGCGCGCCCGTTGCGGACAGCCAGCACTCGATCACCGCGGGCCCGCGCGGGCCCATCCTGCGGCAGGACTACCAGATGAGCGAAAAGCTCGCCTACCTGGCGCGCGAACGCATTCCGGAACGGGTGCTGCACGCCAAGGGCGCGGCCGCCTTCGGTACGCTGCGAATCACGGGCGACATCTCGCGCTACACGCGGGCGCGGGTGCTGCAGCCGGGGCAAACGACGCCGGTGCTGGTTCGCTTCTCAGTGTTGACGGGCGAACAGGGCTGCGCCGACGCCGAGCGCGACCTGCGCGGCTTCGCCTTGAAGGCCTATACCGAAGAAGGCAACTGGGACCTCGTCGGCAGCCACTTGCCGGTGGCCTGCATACGCGATCCGCAGAAATTTCCGGACCTGGTGCGCGCGCTCAAGCGGCACCCGGTAACGCACCTGCGCTCGCCCACGGCAACCTGGGACTTCTGGTCGCTGTCGCCCGAGAGCCTGCACCAGATCTTGATGCTGTTCTCGGACCGCGGCCTCCCGGCGGGCTTTCGGCACATGCATGCCTATGGCGCGCATGCCTTCGGGCTGGTCAATGCCGCCAATGAAAGGGTGTGGGTCAAGTTTCACCTCAAGACGCTGCAGGGTATTCGGTGCCTCACGAATGCGCAGGCCCGCGAGGTGATTGCCGACGACCGCGAGAGCGCGCAGCGCGACCTGTTCGACGCCATCGAAAAAGGCGAGTGCCCGCGCTGGTCGCTGCAGATCCAGGTGATGAGCGAGGCACAGGCGGCGCAGTTGCCGTTCAACCCGTTCGACGCCACCAGGGTCTGGCCGCAGGCTGAGTTTCCGCCGGTCGAAGTCGGCGTTCTTGAGCTGAACGCCAACCCCGACAACTATTTTGCGCAGGTCGAACAGGCCACCTTCAATCCGGCCAACATCGTTCCGGGCATCTGCTTTTCGCCCGACAAGCTGCTGCAGGGGCGGCTGCTGGCCTATGCCGATGCGCAGCGCTACCGCGTCGGTACGCATCACGAGGCGCTGCCTGTCAACCGGCCACTGTCGCCGGTGCATACCTACCATGCCGACGGCGCCATGCGGCTGGATGTGCCGCCGCGCACCAATGCCTACTACGAGCCCAACTCGTTCGGAGGCCCGCGCCCGGACCGCACGCTGGCCGAGCCGCCTCTGCCGCTGGAAGGCGATGCCATGCGCTTCGATGACCGCCAGGGGCTGGGCGACCACGCGCAGGCGGCCGTGTTGTACCGTGGCATGGACGAGGGCCACAGGCAGCGGCTGTTCGAGAACATTGCGCGCTCGATGGCCGGCGTGCCCGAGGCCATCCAGCGGCGCCAGGTGGCGCACTTCAGGCTGGTCGACGCCTCGCTGGGCGAGGGCGTGGCGCAGCGGCTTGGTCTTTAGCCGGCTTGGGGGCCGTCGAGCAAACGCTGGATGGTGTCTCGCAGCTGCTGCAGCCCGAAGGACACGTCCGTGAAGTGTTCATTCACATAGAAGGTGGGCGTGGCCCGCACGTGCAGCCGATTGCCGATTTCGATCTGTTCTTGCACGCGCTGGCGGTAGACGCCGTCCTTCAGTTCGTTTTCGAAGCGCGGCATGTCCAGGCCAAGCTGCGCCGCGTAGCCGCTCAAATGGCGCGCATCGAGCTGGTTCTGGTGATTGAAAAGCAAGTCGGCGTAGGGCCAGAACCGGCCCTGCGCCCCCGCTGCTTCGGCGGCCTCTGCCGCCAGTTCCGCATGCGCATGCACTTCGCGCAGCGGAAAGTGCCTGAAGACAAAGCGCACGCGCTCTCCGAAGTGCTGCAGCATGAACTGCACCGCCGGATGCGCCTGGCGGCAGGACGGGCACTCGAAATCACCAAATTCGACAACGGTGACCGCGGCCGAGGCGGGGCCGGCGATGTGGTCGACCGCCGGATCGGGAACGAGAACTGAACGGGGCTGAGGCGATGTCGTCATACGGCCTTGCGAAGGGAGTGTGGGTTGGAAAGATGGGGGAAGGCTGCGCTAGTTTCCGACCCGCATCCTGCGCCGCCAGATGCCCGGCGGAACGCCCGAATGCTGCGAGAAAACGCGGGTGAAGTGGCTTTGATCGGAAAAGCCGCAGGCCGCGGCAACCTCGGCCAGCGAGGTCTCCGCGTTCGTGAGGAGTGCGCGCGCGTGCTCCAGCCGCTGCGCGATCAGCCATTGGTGCGGCGTGTGCCCGGTGGTCTCGCGAAAAGCGTGAATGAAGTAGCTGCGCGAAAGCCCGCACGCATCGGCAATCTCGGTAATCGAAATGCTGCCGTCGATTCTGCTGCGCAGCATCTCCTTTGCCCTTGCTTCATGCGAGCGCGACAGGATGCGGTTTGTCCTGGGCGTTGTGGGCGCCGCGCCGCCGTAGGTCTCGACGAGATAGCTCGTCATGGCAATGCTCAACTGCTCGACGAACAGCATGCTCGCGCCGGCGGGGTGCTCGAGCGCGGGCGTCAGGGCTTCGGCGAGATTGAGCAGCACGTCGTCCCGGACACCCGTGACCTGGACGAGGCTGCCGACGCGCTTTCCGTGCTTTTCCTCGATGGCACGGTCCAGGCTGGCCTGCGATATTTCGAGCAGCACAAAGTCGAATGGGCGCTGGATGTCGGCGCGATAGCGTTCGGAAAAACCGCGAATGTAGATGGCGCCCTTGTCGAAATCGTGGCACGACGCATGCCGCCCCGACACGATGCGCCGGCTGTGGCCATCGCGCATCGAAATGCCGAGCAGCACGCCGCGCGCGCTGCACTCCGTCTCCACGTAATGGAGATGCTGCGTGTCCATCGTCTTGCGATGGATCTCGATTCCGTTCGCGCAAAGGCCCTGGTCCCGTTGCAGGTGGCTGGACATGCAGCCCAGCGTGTCCTTGGGCGCCGGAGCGACACGCAGCGACGAGGCTTGCTGGGCCGGCGGAGGCAGGTTTCTGCTTTGCGCTGAATGGTCGCTTTCGACGTGCATGGGCGGATGAAACAGGGGAGGGGAGTTGGCGACCGCCTATTTGCCGCTTTCGAAACGTTTGCAGATAGAAGGTTTGAGCGCTTTATTGAACATTTTGCACCCAGTTGATTGCACGGCAGGAGGCGCCGGCCACCTCCTGCCGTCTGGTTCGCTCGCGGCTTCAGCTCTTGAAGAACGCAAGAAGGTCGGCGTTGATGAGGTCGGCGTGCGTGGCGCACATGCCGTGCGGCAGCCCGGGGTACACCTTCAGCGTGGCGTTCTTGATGATCTTGGCGGTGAGCTCGCTCGAGATTCCGATGGGCACGACTTGGTCGTCGTCACCGTGCATGACCAGCGCGGGCACGTCGATCTTCTTCAGGTCTTCGGTGAAGTCGGTCTCCGAGAACGCCTTGATGCCGTCGTAGTGCGCCTGGATGGAGCCCATCATTCCTTGCTGCCACCAGTGCTCGCGAATGCCTTCCGAAACGGTGGCGCCCGGCCGGTTGAAGCCGTAGAACGGCAGGGTGAAGTCCTTGAAGAACTGCGGCCGGTTGGCGGCGACTGCCGCGCGAATGCCGTCCAGCACTTCGATGGGCACGCCGTTGGGGTTGGCCGCGGTCTTGAGCATCAAGGGTGGCACCGCGCTGATGAGAACGGCCTTGGCAACCCGCTTGCTGCCGTGGCGGCTGATGTAGCGTGCAACCTCGCCGCCGCCGGTCGAGTGGCCGACGTGGATCGCCTCGCGCAAGTCGAGCGCTTCGGTGAGCGCGGCCAGGTCGTCGGCGTAGTGGTCCATGTCGTGGCCGGCCGAACCCTGGCTCGAGCGGCCATGTCCGCGGCGGTCGTGCGCAATCACGCGGTATCCCTGGCGCAGGAAGAACAGCATCTGGCCGTCCCAGTCGTCGGCGCTCAGCGGCCAGCCGTGGGAAAAGACAACGGGTTGCCCGCTGCCCCAGTCCTTGTAATAGATTTGTGTGCCGTCCTTGGTGGTGATGGTGCTCATGGATCGCGTTCCTTGGTAAGGGTGATGTCGGATGCGGCGTCGATTGCCACGCCGTGGACGAGCCTACGCATTGCCGGTTGAACTGGCTTGCACGATTTAACGCTCCGTTGTCTGTTTGTCGGGGCTCTCCCAGCCCGCAGCCACGATCACATGCGCCTGGATCTTTCCGGCCACCGGGCCTTCTCCGTGGCAGCTTGCAATGGCCTCGGCCGCGCGGTCGGTGGCCAGCTGAAGCAAGGTGGCGTCACGCGCCTCGATTTCGTTGCGCAGGGGCGTTCCCTGGCAATAGGCAGTGGCAACCTCGCGTGCCGACTGGGAGCGGCTCACCTTCTCGCGCGTTGCAATCTCCACGTTGGTGAACCCTGCGCGGCCCAAGTCGTCGCGGATCAGCGCCACGTCGTTGTAGCCGTGCGGCGTGCGGGCAAGAAACCGCGGAGGGTCTTGCGGAAACACCGTGGCAACCGCGCGGGTGACTTCGTCGGCAAAGGCGTTTTCTTCGATGCGGTCCCAGACGTTGAAGACAAAGCGACCGCCCGGCTTCAGCACGCGGCGCGCCTCTGCGTAGCCCGCAACACGGCTGGGAAAAAACATCGCGCCAAACTGGCAGCAAACCACGTCGAAGGAAGCGTCCGCGAACGGCAGGCCCAGCGCGTCCGCCTGCTGCCATTCGATGCGGCTGTCGGCGCCCTGCCGGGTGGCGGCATAGTCGAGCATGGGCTGGTTGAGGTCGGTTACCACGTACCGCGCATCGGCGCGCAGCCTTGGTGCAAGCGCCCGTGTGACAACGCCGCTTCCCGCTGCCGTTTCGAGGACCGAGCCGGGAGAAAAGGCGGCGACGATCTCCGCCATGTCGGCCGCATAGCCCTCGAAGATCAAGGGGACCATCAGCGTGTCGTAGAACTTCGGAATGGAGCCCGTGAACACCTTGTCGCTCTCAGCCATGAGACCTCCTCGAGTTCTGAACGGTGCCCTTCGACCGGGCCATGGCACCGAGCGTGCGCAGGCCCTTTTCGATGCGGGCGTCCCAGCCGTGGCCGCCGCTCAGCCGCAGGCAATTGGCGTACTTGCCGCTGGCCGAGAACACGACCCCCGGCGCAAAGCATATGCCTTTTTCGAGCGCTTGCGTAAACAGCAGCCGCGTGTCCGCAGGCTCCGGCAGCTCGACCCACAGCACAAAGTTTCCTTGGGGCCGGGACACCTTCGTGCCCGGGGGAAACGCCTGCTCGACCACCCGCGTCATGCGTTCGAGGGTGTCGGCAAACTCGCGGCGAATGCGGCGCAGGTGGCGGTCGTAGTCGCCGTTGGAGAGAAAGGTGGCCAGCGCAACCTGCGTCAGCACCGGCGTGGCAAGGCTGGTGGCAAACTTGGTTTCGAGCACCCGCGCCATGTGCCGGCCAGTCGCGATCCACCCGATGCGGTAGCCGGGCGCCAGCGTCTTGGAGAATGAGCCGCAATAGATGACGTTGTCGTGCGTGTCGAGCGCGCTGAAGGGCAGGGGCCGCTCCTCGCCAAAATGAACGTCGCCGTACACGTCGTCTTCGATCAGCGGGACGCCGTGCTCGGCAAGCAGGCGCAGCACGGCGCGCTTGTTTTCTTCAGGCATGGTGCAGCCCAGTGGATTGCTGAAGCTCGACGCCAGCACGCAGGCGCGCACCTTGCCAGCGGCCACAACCTCGCGCAGCGCATCGACGTCTACGCCGGTGACCGCATCGGTCGGCAGCTCGACCACCTTGAGCCTCTTGGCGCGCAAGACCTGGAGCAGCCCGAAGTAGGTGGGCGACTCGATCGCGACCGTGTCGCCGGGCTCGGTGACCGCGTCGAGCGCCAGCGCCAGTGCCTCGGTGCAGCCGCAGGTAATGGCAATGTCGTCCGGCGAAAGCGCCTGGCCGTAGCGCAGCGCGCGGCGGGCGATCTCCATGCGCAGCAGCATCTCGCCGCGCGGCGGTGAGTAGGTGTTGCATTGCCCGCCCTTCACGCGGGCGGTGCGCGCAAGAACGAGGTCGAGCTTGGACGAAGACAGGAGCCGCTGGTTGGGAATGGCGCAACCGAGCGGCACGAGGGCTTCGTCCGAGGCGTGCTCCAGCAGATCGAGCATGAGACCCGAAAGCTCCACCTTCGCAGGCCGCACCGAATGCCGTGTGGTGGTGGGAACGGGCAACGCGGGCGGCGCCTTGGCAACGTAGTAGCCCGACTGCGGACGCACTTCGAGAATGCCGCGGTCCTCGAGCAGGCGGTAGGCCTGCACGGCCGTGCTGAGACTGGTGCGCTGCTGCGTGCTTATCTCGCGCAGCGAAGGCGCCCGCATGCCGGGCTGCAGCGCGCCACGGCCGGCCAGGCCGGCCACGAAATCGGCGACTTCTTCATAGCGGAACCGGGGAGGCTGCGACACGGTTGAACCTTGCTTTCATGAGTGGCACGGGCTTCAACTGTACTGCACGTAATTTCAATAAATTGTGGCTGTTATCGCAAGCCGTGAAACGGCAACATTGCTGCCAGCGACAACAACGGAGCAAGCAGCAGTACATGTCACGGTTTCCGGACAATGAAATCATCTCCCTGGTCGGCAAGGCGCCCCGGTTCGACCTTGCGGAAAGCGTGGGCCCCAGCCTGCGGCTGGCGGAACTGATCGACATGGCCTTTGGCAACGACGCCGATTTTTCGCTGGACTACGCGACGGCGGTGGGCAACCCGGAGCTGCGCCAGCACATCGCTAGCGAGAACGGCGTGGATGCAGACGACGTCGTGGTGACGGTCGGCGGCATGCACGCGCTTTTTCTCATTGCCTTCACGCTGTGCCAGGCAGGCGACGAAGCTGTCGTCGTAGAGCCAGTGTTTCCGCTGGCGCGCAACGCGCTCACCGCCGTTGGCGCCGTCACGCGTGCCCTGCCGCTCAGCTTCGACACCGGCTATCGGATCGAGCTGGACGCGCTGCGAAAACTGCTGTCCCCAAAGACGAAGCTGGTGAGCCTGGCCTCGCCGCAGAACCCTTCGGGAGTCGCCATTCCGGCGCAGACCTTGCGGGAGATCGTGGCCTTGCTGGCCGAGCACGCGCCCGATGCCCGGCTGCTGATCGACGAGACCTACCGTGAGGCAGCCTACGGCGAAGACCGCGCAGCGCCAAGCGCCGCCTGCCTCGGTGCGGAAGTCATCTCGGTTTCATCGCTCTCCAAGTGCCATGGCGCGGCGGGGTTGCGAATCGGCTGGGCCATCACGCGCGACAAGGCGTTGAGAAAGGCGCTGGTAACGGCAAAGTTCAGCACGGTGATCTCCTGTTCGCCGGTGGACGAGGCGCTTGCCCTGGCCGTGTTCAGGCAGCGCGAGCGAATCATCGGCGAGCGGCGCACGCTGCTCGCGCAAAACCTGCAGTTCGTCGAGCAATGGGCGCAGCGCCATCGAGGCTACGTCGACTGGGTGCGCCCGGATGCGGGGGCGTTGTGTTGCATGCGGCTCAAACCCGCGGTCTTCGATGCAGCGGCGGTCGAGCGCTTCTATGCGGCGCTCGCCAAGTACAGCACGCGCGTCGCGCCCGGCGCTTGGTTTGGTGATGACCCGCAGGTGTTCCGGCTGGGCTTTGGGCTGCCCACGCTCACGGCACTGGCCATTGGCCTGGAGTGCGTTTCCGTGGCGTTGACCGAAGCCGTGCGTCCGGCACGCGCGGCCGCTTCCTAGGCTAGCCCGCGCTCTGCCCAGGCTGCGTCCAGCGCAGCGACACCCAGGTGCCTTCGCCGCGGCGGCTTTCGATGCGCAGCCGGGCGCCAATGGCTTCGGCCTGTTCCCTCAAGCCCACGATTCCATAGTGCCCCGGCGCGCCCGCGGCCGGCTCGAAGCCCGTGCCGTCGTCGCCGATCTCCAGCTCCACTTCGTCGGTTGCAACGCAGTGCAGGCGAATCAGCAGCCTGCGCGCGCCCGCGTGGCGCTCGACGTTGCGCAGCACCTCCTCGCACATGTGAAACACGGTTGCCGCGGGCTCGGCAGCCAGGGCAAACAGGGCGGGGTCGATCTGGCAATCGAGCGCCATGCCCGAGCGCTCGCTCAGGTTCTTGGCCAGTTCGCTGAGCGCCGCACCCAGCCCGATGTCGCGCACCGGGTTGCTGCGCAACTGGTCGATGGCGCGGCGCGCCTCGTCCAGCCCGTCGCGCGCTGCGCGCTCGGCGCGCACCAGTTCGTCCGGCAGCGCGTCGGGCCGGCTCGATGCCAGGTGCTTGAGCACACGGATCTCGGTGAGCATTGCCATCATCGAATGCGCCAGCGTGTCGTGCAACCCGCGCGCCAGGCGCAGGCGCTCGCGCACCACTTCGGCGGCACGCGATTCCTGCGCCAGCCGGCTGATCTCTTCGGTGCGCTGCCGCACGCGTTCGTCCAGTTCGGCATTGAGGCGGCGCAGCTCGTCGCGTTCGCGCTGCAGCGTGTTCAGCAAGCGGTCGAGGGCACTTCCCAGCCGCGCGGCTTCGTCGGCGCCTTGGGGCACCTCGATGCGCGTTGCGCTGCCGGCCAGCACCGCGTCTGCCGAATGCGCAATCACGCTCACGCGGCGCGTGAGGCGGTGCGCCACGATGATGCCGGCGATTGCAGCGCCGAGCCCCAGCAGGCTCAGCACGATGGAGATGCGCCATTCGATGGCGGTTGCAAAGGCCGCCACCGATTCGACGGGCTGGATCACCACGGCCTGCCAGCCGAGACGGCGCAAGGTGCCGTCGCGCGCATTGGGCGGCGAGGCGATGAGGTAGGGCCGGTTGTCCAGCAGCCGCCTTGTGCGGATGCGCGTGGGCAGGTCGGATCCGTCGTTGCCCAACCCGGCAACGACAGGGTCGAACGGCGTGATTGGGTCGCCGACATCGTGCCAGCGCTTTCCCAGAAGGGCGCCCGGTCCGTGGCGCACGATACCGTCGCGGTCGACCAGCAGCCATTCGCCGGGCGAGGCGCGGATTTCGGCGACCATCTTTTCCACCCAGCTCCAGCTGAGGTTGGCGGCAACCACGCCGATGATCGCGCCGTCGGCATTGCGCACCGGCGCGGTGAGCTTCAGGAAGCGTTCGCCGGGGGTGCGGCCTTCCTCGATCCACGCGGCGTCCAGGCCTTGCGAGATCCAGGCGTGCTGGTTGACGTTCTGGCCGACCACCTGCTCGTCGGTCGCCGCAACGATGAAGCCGTCGGCATCGGTCACCGCCAGCCAGATGAGGTCTGGCACGCCGCGGCGCACCGCCTGCAGCGACCGCTTCAGGCGCTCGCCCTCGCTGTGCTGCACGTCTTCGGACAGCATGGCCGCCACCACGCTGACGGCCTGCAGGCGCAGCAGCAGGGCCGTGTCGAGCTCGGCGTTGACGTGCTCGGCGGCGGCTTCGAGCCGCTGGCCGTGCTGCTCGAGCAGCGTTGCCCGCACAAAGCCGCGCAGCCACAGGTTGGCCACGAGCGCCAGGCACAGGGTGAGCGCAATCAGCAGCCAGCCGATCGCGGCGGCCATGGAGCGCCGTGGGTCGATGCGACGTGCGAGGTTCATTGGCTGCGGATTCTCGCAAACGGCAGCCATGACTTTCGGCATGGGTAGTTCCCCTGAGCACTCGGGGTTTGTCTCGACTCGTCGCGTGACTTCCGGCAGGCGCGCCGGCCGCGGTTTGCGGCAACAGTTGCACCCATCGCGATCCGTGCCCCCAGCGCGACTGAATCCCAACCCCTGCAACGTGCCGCGACGCGATCGGCGCGACAACGAATGGAGACGAAGCGAATGAACCCCACTTCCCCGACATACATCTCGTCCGGCGCGCCGCCGCGATTGATCGACAACCGCTGGCTGCAGCTGGCGGTCGGCATCGTCTGCATGATCGCCACGGCCAACATCCAGTACGCATGGACGCTGTTCGTGCCGGAAATCCAGGGCAAGTTCGGCTGGGAGCGTGCGTCGATCCAGGTCGCCTTCACTATCTTCGTGCTGGTGCAGACCTGGCTCGCGCCCATCGAGGGCTACTTCATCGACAAGTTCGGACCACGGCTGATCGTGGCCTTTGGCGCGCTGTTCATCGGCGCGGCCTGGTTCATCAACTCGCAGGCCACCACGCTGATGGGCTTCTACATTGGCGCGGCCGTCGGCGGTATTGGCGTGGGCTCGATCTACGCCACCTGCATCAACAACGCGCTCAAGTGGTTTCCTGACCGCCGAGGCCTGGCAGTGGGCCTGACGGCCGGCGGCTACGGCGCCGGTTCGGCTGCCACCATCTTGCCGATTGCCGCAATGATCGAATCGTCGGGCTTCCAGCAGGCCTTCCTGTTCTTCGGCCTGCTGCAGGGTTCGCTGGCCTTCGCCGCGGCCTGGTTCCTGCGCCCGCCAAAGGGCAACGAGGTGCGCGGCTCGACCAAGGTCGCGCAGAGCCGCCGCGACTACACGCTGGGCGAAGCGCTTCGCACACCGCTGTTCTGGTTGATGATCGTGATGTTCTCGTGCGTGGTTACCGGCGGCATGATGGCCGTGGCGCAACTGGGCGTGATTGCCCAGGACCTGGGTGTGAAGAACTTCAAGGTCGACCTGTACTTTGTGACCATGGCCGCGTTGCCGCTCGCGCTGATGCTCGATCGCGTCATGAACGGCATTTCGCGCCCGATGTTCGGCTGGATCTCCGACCACATCGGCCGTGAGAAGACGATGGTGATCGCCTTCACGCTGGAAGGCATCGGCATCATCGCGCTGGGCTACTTCGGCCACAACCCGTGGGCCTTCCTGATCCTGTCGGGCGTGGTGTTCCTGGCGTGGGGCGAGGTGTATTCGCTGTTCTCCGCACTTGCGGGCGACGCCTTCGGCACCAAGCACATCGGCAAGATCTATGGCGTGCTGTACTGCGCCAAGGGCATCGGCGCGCTGTTCGTGCCGCTCGGCAACCTGATGATGGAAGCCACCGGCACCTGGTCGACCGTGCTCTACACCGTGGCGGGCCTCGACCTGTTCGCAGCGTTCCTGGCGATCGTCGCGCTGCGGCCGATGCTGGCAAGGCACACCGCCAGCAACATTGCCGCATCGCATGCGCCTTCGCCGGCGCCCGACCTTGCGATGCCAGGCGGCCTTGCACCCGCAGCCCGCACGGCCTGACCGGCACCCGCTTCGGTTGTTTTCGATGCACCCGCCGGACCGGCCTTGCCGGGCCAGCGGGTGCATCTTGCATTTGGGAAGTTCGGATGGCGCACTAGGCGCGCCGGGCGCAGCGCCCTATTTCTTGAGCACGAGCACCGCCAGTTCGGTGCGGGTATTGGCGTGGAGCTTTTGCATGATCCGGCTGACGTGGTTCTTTGCCGTTCCCTCGGCCAGGTTCAGCGCCGCGGCGATCTGGCGGTTGCCGTAGCCCTTGGCGATCAGCTCGAGCACCGCGGCCTCGCGGTCGGTGAGCGGCTTGGTCATGGCGTCAGGCTGCGACAGCTCGCCGGGCCCGGTGGCTTGCGCTTCCGCACGATGGTCTGGCGCAGGCGCGGCGGGCTGCTCTTGCGCTACGCGGTCGGCCAGCAGCCGGAACTGGTCCATCACCTTGCGGGCGATTTGCGGCGTGAGCCGTGATTCGCCGCGATGCACCGCCCGCACGGTGTCCAGCACTTCTTCTTCCGAGGCGTCCTTGAGCAGGTAGGCCTGCGCGCCGGCACGCACCGCGTCAAAGACGAGGTCGTCGCGGTCGAAGGTGGTCAGCACCATCACGCGCGTGTGCGGCAAGGCGCCCGAGATCTCGCGCGTGGCGAGCACGCCGCCCTTGCGCGGCATGTGCAGGTCCATCAGCACCACATCGGGCAGCAGGCGGCGGGCCAGCTCCACGGCCTCGATGCCGTCGGCGGCCTGGCCGACCACTTCGATGTCCGCCGCGGCATCGAGCAGCATGGCCATGCCGCGACGGATCAGTGCCTGGTCGTCGGCAATCAGCACGCGGATCCGCGGCGCGGCATGCGGCACGGGTGCTGACGGCTCGGCAATGGTGCTCATGGCAGGGCTCAGACGCCTTCGACGATCCGCAGATCCCGCTCGGCGCCGTCGCCCAGTGCCGCCAGTGCGGCCTGGTAGTCGGGGCTGTCATGCACGGCACGAGCCTGCTCGACGCTGTCGAACTCGATCAGCACGGTACGCTCTTGCAAGCCGTATTCATAAACCTGCGCGGGCAAACCCCGCGCCAGAAAACGCCCGCCGCCCGCAGCGATTGCGGGGCCGGCGAGTTTTGCATAGGCCGCGAGTTTGTCGGCATCCTTGACGGCACGGTACGCGCTGACCCAATAGGCTTTTGCCATGGTGATTTCTCTCAGTTGCAGAGCGAGCAATATAGCTTGCTCGCCGCCTCACCGCTTGGGTTTGAAACTCAGGATGTGCACGCGTAGTTGGCCGCCAACCTGGACGCCGCGGCATCGTTGGCCGGCCCGGTGTACCGCGGATATTGCGGGTACTGGCACAAGGGCCGGCTGAGCAGAACCGATCCATCGGTATCGCGCTTCTGCGCGACCAGCGTGGCCGGCGCGGCGCTCTTGGTTACCCATTGGTCGAGCGCCGTCAGCAGGTCGGCCGTATCGGCGCCTGGCCCGCCGGCGCAGTGGTTCACCCCCGGCGCAATGTAGAAGCGCGTGGACGCATCGGCCGCCGCGGCGCCGACCGAAGTGCGCATGTTTCCGTAGTACTCGAGAGTCGATTTCGCGCTGAGGGCCGAGTCGTTTCCGCCATGCCACAAGATCAGCTTGCCGCCGCTGTTGATGAACGGCCGGATGTCCGTGTTGGTTGCGTCGTTGAGTGCGGCCATGGCATAGAGCGCGTTCTGGTTCTGGTCCCAGGGTGTATAGGCCAGCGAGTCTGCGGTTCTGTCGCGCGCAAGGTAGTTCTTGACGGTCGTATCCTGAAACAGAAACTGCAGCGCCATGGTGACATTGCCGTCGCCCGTGAGCCAGGTGCGCCAGGCGCCAGGGTCGTCCTCGTTGCCCGTCAGGTTCCAGCCCGCATTGCGGAAGGTGGTGCTGCCTGTGAATGCGGCTTCGGTGTTCCACGACGTGACCACGTCCAACTGTGCGTCCGACAGGCAGGTATCGCCTGTATCGGTTCCGCCGGCGCAGCGCAGCGCCGCAACATTGGCCACCGCCGGCGTGCATGCGGCCTGGTTCGACACAACACCGTCCGCAATGCCGTCGAGCCCGTCGCAGGCGTCTCGCACATGCTTGCTCAAGAGGGCGGTCTTTGCCGCGCTGAATGCACCGCCAGGCGCGGCAAGCGCCCGGGAATTGCGGTTGAAGGCACCCATGAAGCCGACCCAGTTGTAGGCCGGTGCGCGCGCAATGACGCCGTCGAAGAGATTGGGTGAGCGCTGCACCGCCATCAGTGCCTCCCGTCCGCCGTTCGAGCAGCCCTCGAAATACGACTTTGCGGGCAAGGCCCCGTAGGCGGTCGCCAGGGTTTCCGTTGCGGTCGACATCACCGTGGGTACCGAGAGGCTGCCGAATAGCTGGGCGGCAAAGGTGTCGGTCAACGCAAAGTTGGCGCTCAATGCGTTGTCCTGGTGGCCGGAGTCGCTGGCGACCACGGCGTAGCCCTGGCTGAGCGCCGCTGCGCCGGGCGGCGTGATGGCGCCGTTGTAGCCGCCGCCGCCCTGGTAATAGAGCTTGCCGTTCCATGTCTCGGGCAAGGAGATCTGGAAGTTCAGCGCCGGCGCTATCGTGCCGGTGACTTTGCAGTACACGGGAGTGGGTGCCGACGCAGCCTCCATCGTCGCCGTCAGGGTCGCGCCTGCAACCGTTTTTCCGTTCAGGTCGGCGCAGGCCTTTTGAGCCGTGACAGCGGGGGCGGGCGGAGGGCTTGCCGGTGGCGCGGCTGGCGGGGCAGCCGGAGGTGCGGGGAGCGGCAAGAACGGCGCGCCGTTGTCGGAACCACCGCCGCCGCAAGCCGCCAGCATGGCCACGCTGACAGCAGCAGCATGGAGCTTTGCGCGAGGCAACAAGGCCTTTGAGGATAAGAAGTGCATGTCTCTATTCCTTTGTCAGTTTTCAGCCTGCGCACCGCATCGAGATTGAGCGATGCCCACCAGATTCTGAAAGGCGAGAACTTGGGCAACTGTTCCGGGACGGACATTCGGGCCGCTAATTTCTAAGGAAAAACCCTCCGCTCCAGATGCGCGGGATTCCGGTCAGGGATACCGGGCAAGTGCCTGCCGGTCCATCACGGTGATGTAGCCGTAGCCCCGTTGGATGAGGCCCGCGGTTTCGAGTTCGGTCAACGCGATGTTGACGCGCTGGCGCGAGATGCCGACCAGCAGCCCGATCTCCTCCTGGTTGATCCGCAGCGTGGAGTCGGTGTTCGGGTAAAGCACCGGATGGAAGAGGCTGGAGATGCCGCGCGCCACGCGCGCAGTCGGCTCGAGCAGGCGGTCGAACTTCACCATGGCAATGAACTGCCCGAGCCGTTCATTCAAGTGCGAAAGCATGAAATGGTTGAACGGAATGCTCCGGTCGAGCAACCAAGAGAACGTGGCCCTCGGCAGGTGGACGGTGATCGTCGGCCGTGTTGCCATGACCTCGTACCTGCGGTGCTCGGGCTTCAGCAGCGACCCTTCGCCGATCCATCCGCTGGCCGCGACCCCCGTGAACATGATCAGGCGGCCGTCCACCGTGGTGTCCTGCACTCGAAGAAAGCCTTCCAGCACGCCAATCCAGCTGTCGGCCATCTCGTCGCGCTGGCACACATAGGAGTGCGCTTCATGGTGCCGGACGTACAGGGCCTCGAACGCCTTCGTTCGCTCCGCCTGTGTCAGCGCGCGCGGCCAGATGCAGCGCTCGAAGAAGGCATTCAGTTCCTTGGCCGGAAGCATGCGTTACCACCGCGCCATGCGACAGATATCGGCACGGGCAAAGAACGAACCAGAGCGGACTCTCATCGCGAATTTCCTTCAGCTGCCGAATCCTATGGGCGCTGGCTTGCCGAGTTTGTAGCGTGGACGAGATTTACGCCTTTGCACCGCTGGGACAAACCCTGACGAGAGCGCGCCGCGGGGCGCTTCGCATGGCGCGAAAAGAAAAAGGGGCGCTCCTCGCGGAGCGCCCCTTTGTTCGTTCAGTTGAGCCGCGAGCCCTTCGGCAGTCGGCTTGCGAGCCAATCGTGCACGTCGGCTCGCACGTTCCGGCCTTCCAGAAGAAAGTCTTCCCAGCGGCTTGGCACGTACGGCAGGTAGACCAGCTTCATGTCCGCTTCCTCGGGCAGGCGGTCTGCTTTTTCCGAGTTGCAGGCGCGGCAGGCCGCGACCAGGTTCATCCAGTCCCAGCTGCCGCCGCGGCTGATGGGAAGAATGTGCTCGCACGTGAGGTCTTGTTCGCGAAAGTGCTGCGCGCAGTAGGCGCAGGTGAAGCGGTCGCGCACGAAGAGCTTGCGCCGGCTGAAGGCCGGGGTGTGATCGAACAGGTTCACCTTCGCGCAGCCCTTGAGCGCGATGATCGGCGAAATCTCGAGCCGCGACTCCGCGCCGCGCGCCACGTTGAAGCCCCCACGCATCGTCGCCAGCGGACCGGCGCCGTCTTCCCATACGACGGAATCCGTCGCGTAGTGAGCAGCGGCGTGCTCAAGCGAGATCCAGGCCTGCGGCGTTCCCTGGATGTCGAGCTGAAGAACTTGGGGTTTCATGATGACGGCCTCCTTTCATGGCCTCGCTTTTGTGGGGGGACTCTCCTGTTTGTTGGTTGTGGCTCCTCGACCTGGGTTCGAACCAGGGACCTTCGCATTAACAGTGCGACGCTGCTACCAGCTGAGCTACCGAGGAAAAAAGAATGTGTTCGAGCGAGGGGGCGGCGGCAGCATTGCCGCGGCTGTTACCACTCGCCGATTTCGCGCACGCGCTGATCGAAGTCGAGCTTCTCGAAGCGCTCGCGTGCGCGCTCGGCGTCCCGCTGGCGCTGCCCGGTCATCGCGCCGAAGCTGCGAGTGACCGCCTGCACAAGCGCGTTGCGAGGCCTGGGCTCGGACACCAAAATGCTGTTCGCCGGCCGGCGATGGCTGGTGGTGAGTCGCATGGATGTCCTCCTTTTGGCCGCGCTGGGCGGTGGTGAATGATCTCTCTCTGTATATCGGCGGGCGCCGTGAAATGTTGAGCGGCTGCTCGCACTCCAGGTGTATGGCCCCACGCACACGATTCGAACGTGCAACCCCCGGCTTCGTAGGCCGGTGCTCTGATCCAGTTGAGCTAACGCGGGAAGGGGGAAAGGCCTCTCGGCCAATGCTCCAATGGTGTCCGGTTACGAGTTCCGGCGCCTCCCGATCTTTGAGGCCGGTTTCCACGAGAGGACGATGTGAATCGCCCGGTCTCGCTCTTGTGTGGTCGGGGCGGCAGAAATCGAATCTGCGACCTGATGCTCCCAAAGCAACCGCGCTGCCAACTGCGCTACGCCCCGAAACTTTCGAATGAATCTGGTTGGGGCCCCAAGAGAGCCTCGAACTCTCATGACTTTCGTCCCCGGCTTCTGAGGCCGGTGCGTCTTCCAATTCCGCCATCGGGGCATTCCATTTCGGTTGTGTCTTCACGCGATTCGAGCGCTTGCGCGCCCACGTCGGCATCGCTGCACATGGTTGGGTCCAGACCGTGCACATCCCTCCAGGCCGCCGGCGCGGTTGGCCTCTGGAGGTGCTGCAAAGGCACACCCGAAATGGAGCAGCAGGAGGGCTTCGATCCCTCGGCCTCAACGTTGGCGACGTTGCGCTCTACCTGGCTGAGCTACGGCTGCATGTTCTTGCGGATCGTCGGCCCACCAGTAAGGGGCGCGACCCGCGGCAAGTTTTTAAAGAGCATTCACCCGCGCAGTTCAGCGGGTGAGTTCACGGCAGCGCGATCACTGCAGTGGCGGCGTGCAACGGGTGCCGTTCGCGGTTTGCGCTGCGAATCGGAGTCCGCGACATGGGGTGAGTAAAAAAACAAAAAGGCCCGGAATCCATTTCGGAATCCGGGCCTCTGGCAAGAGAGCTTGGAAGGTATGCGCCTACGCGCTACCTCCACCCGGGTGCGGCTGATCCTCGTATTGCTGTCCGAGCCACAAGGTGGCTGGCATTGCGGGAAGGGAGTTCAGCTGCGAATGCATGTTGGACGCCGCCAGATTGCGACCGCCGCGAAACGAGACGCGCACGAACGTCCGACCCGATGCCGGTCGGTTGTTCAGTGAGATCATGTTTGCTTTCACGATGGTTTCCAGTGCTTGGCGAAGTTCTCGATGATTCGAAGTTGGTTGTTGCGGATGAAACGGGGACGAAGCAATTTCGTCGATGGGATGTACTGTAAACTCGGTTTACTAATTCACGCAACACTTTTTTTGAGTGTTGTGTTTTTTTCTCACCAAGCATGTCCCTTCCAGCCATTCGCCGCAACAACGTCCTGCTTCTGTTCGGGGAGTTTGTTGCGGAGCATGCGGCCAATGGGGCGGAGCCGCTCGGCCTTGCAGCCAGGTTTGCACAGAAGCTGCAAATCTCGGCCAGCATGTGGAGCCAGATCAAGAAGGGCCGGGTGATCTCGGACAAGCTGGCCCGGCAGATCGAGTCCCATTGCGGTAAGGCTCCACTCTGGCTCGATGCACCCCAAGCCGCCGACCCTTTGCCAGACGCGGGAGAGGAGAGGTTCGTGGAACTGGCGCGCCAGGCCTACAGGGCGCAGAACGCGCGCGGCAAGCGTGCGCTGCGCACCATCTTGCTGGAGCACGCGAACCCGCCAGGGGCCCAAAGCCCCGGGTAGGTCGGCAGTGCCACCGCCCGCCCGGCTCAGGCCACCGGCGGCAGGCGGTCCAGCAGCTTGTCGAGCGTGATCGGGTAGTTGCGCACCCGAGCGCCCGTGGCGTTGTAGACGGCATTGGCCACCGCTGCCGCCACGCCGCACATGCCGAGTTCGCCCACGCCCTTGGCCTTCATCGGCGACGAGATCGGGTCCGTCTCATCGAGGAAGATCACTTCCTGGTGCGGAATGTCGGCGTGCACGGGAACCTCGTAGCCCGCGAGGTCGTGGTTGACGAAAAATCCGTGCCTCTTGTCGAGCGCCAACTCTTCCATCAACGCGCCTCCAACGCCCATCGTCATGGCGCCGATCACCTGGCTGCGCGCCGACTTGGGATTGAGAATGCGGCCGGCCGCGCACACGGCCAGCATGCGCCTGACGCGTATCTCGCCCGTGGCTGCATCGACGCCGACCTCCACGAAATGCGCGCCGAAGGTCGACTGCTGGTACTTCTTGTCGAGGTCGCCGTACTCGATGCCGTCTTCGGCCGCCAAGCCGTTCGCACCCGCCGCTTCTGCCATGGGCACCACGCGCTCGCCGGACCGCACCATGCCGCCCGAAAACTCCACGCCTGCCGCAGATGCAAAGCCCAGCTTGCTTGCAACGGCTTCGCGCAGCTTCATGCAGGCGGCATAAACGCCCGAGGTCGAGTTGTTGGCTCCCCACTGCCCGCCGGAGCCTGCCGACACGGGGTACGCCGAGTCGCCCAGGCGCACCAGAACCTTGTCGAGCGGCACGCCCATCGTTTCTGCAGCCGTCTGCGCGATGATGGTGTACGAGCCCGTGCCGATATCGGTCATGTCCGTTTCGACCGTGACCATGCCGCGGCTGTCCAGGCGCACACGCGCAGCCGACTTCGTCAGCAGGTTGTTGCGGAACGCCGCGGCAACGCCCATGCCGACGAGCCATCGCCCGTCGCGTTGGCGGCCCGGCGTGGCGTTGCGCTTGCTCCAGCCGAAGCGCTCGGCACCCGTGCGCAGGCACTCGATCAGCTTGCGCTGCGAGTAGGGGCGCTCCGGTTTTTCCGGGTCGACCTGGGTGTCGTTGAGCACGCGAAACTCGATGGGATCGATGCCGAGCTTTTCGGCCATTTCGTCCATGGCAATCTCCAGCGCCATCATGCCCGGCGCCTCGCCGGGCGCGCGCATGGCATTGCCCTCGGGCAGGTCGAGCACGGCAAGCCGCGTGGTCGTCAGCCGGTTGGCGCCCGCATAGAGCAGCCGGGTCTGGTTGACCGCCGTCTCCGCCTGGCCGCCAGGCAGGTCGCCGGACCAGCCTTCATGCCCAATGGCCGTGATCTTGCCGTCTTTTCCGGCGCCGATGCGGATGCGCTGGATGGTCGCGGGCCGGTGCGTGGTGTTGTTCATCATCAGCGGCCGCTGCAGTGCCACCTTCACGGGCCGCTTGGCGGCGCGCGCGCCCAATGCGGCAAGCAGCGCATCCGCGCGCACGAACAGCTTGCCGCCAAAGCCGCCGCCGACAAAGGGCGACACCAGGCGCACGTTCGCCTTCGGAATGCCGAGCGTCTTGGCGACGTCGCCGACGCCCCAGGCGATCATCTGGTTCGATGTCCAGATGGTGAGCTTGTCGCCCTTCCACTGTGCAATGGAAGCGTGCGGTTCCATCATCGCGTGCGACTCGTCGGGCGTGGTGTAGGTGGCATCGAGCTGCACCGGAGCTGCGGCAAATGCGCCAGGAAAGTCCCCGGTCTTCGTTTCAGGCTGCCCAGAAAACGGGTTGGGCTCCGGCAACTGCGCCCCGCCCATTTCTGCCGACAGGTCGAAGCGGCCCGCTGCGCGCGTGTACTCGACACGCACCAGTTGCGCCGCTGCGCGCGCCTGCTCGAAGGTGTTGGCAACGACCAGCGCCACTGCCTGGTGGTAATGGTCGATATCGGGCCCGCCCAGCAGCTTGGCCGTGTTGAAGTCGCCCTTGCCGAGCTTGCCCGCATTGCGCGCCGTGACGATGGCCAGCACGCCCGGCGCCGCGCGGGCGGCGTTCAGGTCCATCGAGGCGATGCGGCCTTTGGCAATGCCCGCGCCCACCACGTACCCGTAGGCGGCGTTGGGTACTTCGGTGTTGCGTTCGTAGGCATAGCGCGCCGAGCCCGTGGTCTTGACCGGACCATCGATCCGATCCGTCGCCTTGCCGATGATCTTGAGCTGGTCGATGGGGTTGGTGGTGGCGGGTGTGTCGAATTTCATGATGGTCAGCTCCTCGCTTGCACCAGCGCCGCAGCCAGCGCGCGCTCGGCCAATGGCAACTTGAATGCGTTGTCGTGCGTCGGCTGCGCGCCGGCCAGCAGCTGGGCGGTCACCGCCTTGGCGCCCTGAGGCATCGCGGCCTCCGCGGACTCCAGGCGCCACGGCTTGTGCGCCACGCCGCCCAGGGCCACGCGGCCGGAGCCGTCGCGCTGCACGATGGCCGCAACCGACACGAGCGCAAAGGCATAGGAGGCGCGGTCGCGCACCTTGCGGTACACCTGGTTGCCGCCAATGGGCTTGGGAAGCGTGACGGCGGTGATCAGCTCGTCCTTCTCCAGCACCGTTTCGATGTGCGGCGTGTCGCCCGGCAGCCGGTGAAAGTCGGCAATCGGGATCACTCGCGTGCGGCCATCGGGGCGAACCGTTTCAACCGCCGCGTCGAGCACGCGCATGGCCACCGCCATGTCGCTCGGATGCGTTGCGATGCAGGCCTTGCTCGTACCGATCACCGCATGCTGCCGCGTGATGCCGCCGATGGCGCTGCAACCGCTGCCGGGCTGTCGCTTGTTGCACGGCTGGTCGGTGTCGTAGAAGTAGGGGCAGCGCGTGCGCTGCAGCAGGTTGCCCGCCGTCGTTGCCTTGTTGCGCAACTGGCCCGAGGCGCCCGCCAGCAGCGCGCGCGAGAGCACGCCATAGTCGCGCCGCACGCGCTCGTCGGCCGCCAGGTCGGTGTTGCGCACCAGCGCGCCAACACGCAAGCCGCCCTCGGCCGTGGGCTCGATCTTGTCCAGTGCAAGGCCGTTCACGTCGACCAGGTGCGGCGGCGCTTCGATCTGCAGCTTCATCAGGTCGAGCAGGTTGGTGCCGCCTGCAATGAATTTGCCACCCGGGTTGCGGGCCACGGCTGCGGCGGCCTCCGCCGGGGACTGTGCCTTCTCGTAGGTGAATGGCTTCATGCCCTGCTCCCCGCCACTTCGGTGATGGCCTCGACGATGTTGGAGTACGCGCCGCAGCGGCAGATGTTGCCGCTCATGCGCTCGCGCAGCTCGTCGGCCGAGAGGATGGGGCGTGCAGTGAGGTCGGCGCTCACGTGGCTCGGAACACCGCGCTTCACCTCGTCGATCACGCCGACGGCCGAGCAGATCTGGCCCGGCGTGCAGTAGCCGCACTGGTAGCCGTCATGCTTGACGAATGCCGCCTGCAGCGGATGCATGTTCTGCGGAGTGCCGAGCCCTTCGATGGTGGTGACCTGCCCGCCGTCGTGCATGACGGCGAGCGTCAGGCACGAGTTGATGCGCCTTCCGTCGGCAATGACCGTGCATGCGCCGCACTGGCCGTGGTCGCAGCCCTTCTTGGTGCCCGTCAGGTGTAGATGCTCACGCAGCGCGTCGAGCAGCGTGGTGCGCGTGTCGAGTTCGAGCGAATGCGTCTTGCCGTTGACGTTCAGCGACAGCTTTGCGCGCGGCACTGCGCCTGCCCCAGAGGCCGTGGGCGCAGCGGGTGCCGCAGAAGCAGGCGATGAAGACGAGACCGCCGTGGCCGTGGCGGCGGTTGCGGCGCCGACAATGAGCGCGTCGCGTCGCGAGATCAAGGGGGTCGTGGCACTGTCCATGTCAGCTCCTGTTGTTCGAGGTTCGTGGGGTTCTTTGGGCGATCACCGCTGATATCGCGAGCCATCGGCAATGGCAATAGGAGACGGGCTCTTTGTTGCCGGTTGGGTTCCCCGACAGCAAAAAGTCCTCAGCCCGAAAGGCAAGGCCGGATCACCGTTTTTAGAAGCCGCGCGCGGGATCTGATAGAGCAATCCGCTTCATTTCTTGCCTGATCCGCTGAGCTCGACACCTCGCAGCACGTCGATGTCCCGCTTGGGCGGAGCGCCGAACAACCGGCTGTATTCGCGGCTGAACTGCGAGGGGCTTTCATAGCCGACGCTGAAGGCGGCGCTCGCCGCGTCGGAGTGCTCGCTCAGCATCAACCGCTTGGCTTCGTTCAGCCGCAGCCACTTCTGGTACTGCAGCGGGCTCATTGCGGTGAGCTGGCGAAAGTGGTGATGGAACGTGGGCGTGCTCATCTGCACGCGCGCCGCGAGCTCATTGACGCGAAGAGGCGAGGCATAGTTGAGCTTCAGCCAATCGATGGCTCTTGCAACCCTGTAGCCTTGGCCATCCACGGAGGCGATCTGCCGCAGCTTGGGCGCCTGGTCGCTCATCAGCAGCCGGTAGTGAATTTCTCGGTGGATCAGCGGCGCAAGAACAGGAATGGCCGCGGGCTCGTCCAGCAGTTCCAGCAGGCGGCCGAACGGCGCCAGCAGCGCGGGTGTTGCCGTGCCGATGCCCACGCCCACCCCTAGCGGACGATCGCGATGCGGCGGGAGGCCGCCCTGCGCGACCAGCTCGGCCAGTATCCGCACGTCCAGCTTCAGCACCAGCCCGAGGCAGGGCCGCTCAGGGCTTGCCGCCAGCACTTCTGAGTTGGCGGGCACGTCGAGGGAGGTGACGAGAAAACGCGATGTGTCGTACGGATAGGCGTCACCACCCACCCACATCTGCTTTGCGCCTTGCGCGACAAGCACGATGCTCGGCTCGACCATGCACACCATCGGCGCCGCCGGGACGTCGCGCCTGAAGAAGCCGAGGCCTGCAATGGGCGTTTCGAAGTCGCCAGAGCCCGTGGTGCGCGCGCCGATGATGCGGACCATTGCCTCCTGCGGCGGAACGGGCAGGGCGGCCGTGTCGTGGGGTTTGGGTGCCATGTTGCTGGAGCCTTCCGCGGAACACTCTAGCGCCGGGGCAAATCCTTGACTGCAAAAGAGCGGCAGTGCCAGAGGATCAGGCAAGAAATCGAGTGGAATGCGCAAACGATCGGTTGGGCAGTGCGCCGGAACGTACAGCCTGCGGTGTCGTGCCGGTCCACCCCTGAAACGCCCGCACAAAGGAGTTCGGGTCCTCGAAGCCCAGCAGAAACGAGATTTCCGCGCCGGACATGTCGGAGTTCTGCAGGTAGGGGTGGGCCAGCGAGGCTATTCCGAATCGCTCGACCATGAAGTCCGAGGGTTCGGAATCCGCGTGGCATTGGTGGAGCCGGCCTTCACCCGCACGGCGCTCGAGGAGAGTGCGGCCCAGCCCGATCGCATGTCCGAGGCATACGAACAGGGCCGCTCGGGAATGAATGCCACCTGGCGCAAGGCCATCGCCTCAGGCGATACTGCGGAAGAAGTTGCAAGCACGGTGGTCAAGGCGGCCACTGCTGCAGCGCCGAAGCTGCGCTACACCCCCGGCAAGAAAGCGGGGCAGCTGCGCCTCATGCGGCGCTTTGTGCCCGAGAAGACTTTCGAGAAGAGTTTCCGCAAGGAAATGAACCTGTCGGCCTGATTCAAGGAGCCCGAATGAAATACTACCTGTGCAAGTTCCTGCCTCCGCGCGCCGATTTTCTGGCGACCATGAGTTCCGAAGAGGCCGACCTGATGAAGCACCACGCGGCCTTCCTGAACGATCTGCTCGACAAGGCCGTCGTGGTTGCGCACGGGCCGGTGGACGATCCGGCGGGCGGATGGGGCCTGTCGCTCTATCAGGTCGGCGAAGATCAGGACATCCACGCCCTGACCTCGCAAGACCCGATGGTGGCTGCCGGCGGTGCGCGCTACGAGATTCTTCCGATGCGCCACTTGCGTTCGCGCGGCTGAGCCGGCGCTACGCAGTCTTCCTGTTTTCTTCCGCAGCCAGCTCGTCGATCTCGTCCAGCCTGTCACACAGGTCGCCCGAGATGCCGCTGCCGACCTTGCGCACGAACCACCTGTCGGACGCGACGATTTCGTCGCAGTCCGCGGCGTGAAACCAGCGCGACAGCGAGGGGTCGATCAGGTGCAGGTTGGCCGCATCCCACACGCCCGAGCCGCTGACGCGCTTCACGCTGTGCCGCAGCGGAGAGTGTGCAAGCAGCGTATGAAAGTAGATTTCGTCCGGCGCTTTTGAAAACCGCAGAAAGCGCTTCGCCGCCCCTTCGAGCGGGTGCGAAACGAGGTACCCCACGGCTTCGGGTGTCAGCGCCCACCATTGGGAGCCGAAATGCCATTGTGGAATGGCCGCAAACGAACGGCGGCCGAGCTTGCCGGCAAACTGCAGCAGGCCGCGCGCCAGCCTTACGAGGGTGAACTTGCGGCCGTCGACCGGAAGGTCCTGGTAGAACCAGAAATGGCGAACGCGCTCATGCAGCTTGCGCGTGCTTGCGAGCGGAATCATCTTCAGAAAGTTCATGCCCGCATGCGACCGCGAATAGTCGCGAAACTCTTCGAGCGGACGCACCGGGTAGCAGTTGCCGGAGAGCAGCACGAAATGGCTGACCTGCGTCGCGTCGCATCTGGCGAGTGCGGTGCGCATGAGCTTCAAGGTGGCATCGACCTGCGAGATGGCGCCCCAGCGCACGTCGACGCGGTCGTGCAGGTAGTTCACGCGCGAGTCCTCGATGCGGAACGCCGAAAGGTCGGACTTTGCATCGACATGGACAAAGCAGCGGCCCACGGGAACCAGCCGCTGCAACAGGCGCTTTACCTGCTGTGGGTCTGCGTGGACAAGCAATAGGAATACCGGGCTCATGTCACGGTGCGCTCAGTGTTGGGGTTCTTTCGATCATGCAAGAAGAATGCCCCGGACACCAGTGCGCCCCGCTACTGGGTACCCTGCAGGCTGCTTCGCAGCGCCAGCTTGCGCACGATGGTCGAGAACGCGCGCGTGGCCGCCGCGTCGCGCGCCACAGGCGACCACAGCATGCCGGGCGTGCGCACCGGCGTGGGGCTTTCGAGCCGAACGACCACGAGGCCCGACTGAGCAGTAACGACATTGGCGGCCATGATGGAGGCCAGCTGCGTCTTGGCGACGAGGTCCATCATGGGTGCCAGCGTGTTGATTTCCGCCACCACGTGGGGCTGCGCGCCGCAGGAGCGAAAGCATTCGTCGAGCATCTGGCGGGTGGCGAAGCTGCCTGGCAGAAGCACCATGGGCAGGCGATGCAGCTCCACCATGCGCACGCGCTTGCGCCGCGCAAGAGGGTGCTTCTTCGCCACCACCAGAACCATCTCCTCGTTGTAGAGCGGCTCGAACTGGAGCGGGCCGGGCGTATTCGGCCGGTAGGCAATGCCAAGGTCGAGCGTGCCCTGTTGCAGCCGCGCGGCAATCTGGTCGGCCGAGAGTTCTTCCACCACCACCTTCACCTGCGGGTGCTTGCCGTGAAAGCTCGCGATGCAGTCGGGAATGAAGCCGAGGTTGAAAGTATGCGTGGAGCCCACGCGCAGTTCGCCCGCCACGTCGGAGCTGCTCTGGCGCAGCGCGCCCAGGCCCAGGTCGATCTCGTGCAGGGCCTTGGTGCAGTAGTGCAGAAACTCGTCGCCCGCCTCGGTCAGGCTCACCCGCTTGCCGATGCGGTCGAACAGCGGTTGGCCGATTTCTTCTTCGAGCTGCTTGATCTGGTGCGACAGGGTCGACTGCGTCACGTGCAGGCGCTCGGCCGCGCGGGTGAAGTTGAGCGAGCCTGAGAGGGCGATGAAGTAGCGCAGGTGCCGGAGTTCCATGGCGGTTTTGGGTGCCGATGATCGATGGCATCGATGCTAACGATGAAAAACAATCATTTTCAGAAACGGCCGGCGCCGCCTACAGTTTCTTCCAGTCCTTACAACAATCAGGAGACGCCTCGGTGCAAAAAGTCCTCAGCGGCATCAAGGTGCTGGAACAAGGCACGTTCATCACAGGGCCGGCCGCGGGCATGTTTCTCGCAGACCTGGGTGCCGAGGTGGTGAAGATCGAGCAGCCCGGCGCGGGCGACCCGTTCCGCGCTTTTCGCGGCGGGCTCTACAGCCCTCACTTCCAGACCTACAACCGAAACAAGCGCAGCATCACGCTCAACCCCAAGCTGCCCGAAGACGCGGCCGTGTTCGACGAACTCGTCAAGGACGCGGATGTCTACATCCAGAATTTCCGGCCCGGCGCGGCCGACCGGCTTGGGGCCGGCGAAGCCCGCCTGCGCGCGCTCAATCCGCGGCTGGTGTACTGCGCCATCAGCGGCTTCGGGCAAACGGGCCCCGCCGCCGGCCGTCCCGCCTACGACACGGTGGCGCAGGCCGCGAGCGCCTTTCTCAAGCTGCTGGTGAACCCCGCCAACCCGCGCGTGGTGGGCCCCGCGTTGGCCGACGCCATGACCGGCTTCTATGCCGCCTATGGCGTGCTCGGCGCGCTGGTCGAACGGGGCCGCACCGGCGTTGGCCGCGCGGTGGAAGTGTCGATGCTGGAGGCCATGTGCCACTTCAACCTCGACGCATTCACGCACTACTTTTCAGAGAGCGAGGTCATGGGCCCGTTCAGCCGGCCGAGCGTGTCGCAGTCCTACGTGCTGGAGTGCGCGGACGGCCTCTGGATTGCGCTGCACATGTCGTCGCCCGAGAAGTTCTGGCAGGGCTTGGCCAATGCGATCGAGCGGCCGCAGCTTTTCGCGGACCCGCGCTTTGCCTCGCGCGAGGCGCGCATCGCCCACCAGGAAGACCTGATCACGCTGCTCGGTGAGCTGTTCCGCCAGCAGCCGCGCGCCACCTGGTGCGCCCGGCTCGAGGCGGAAGACGTGCCGCATGCCCCCATGTACGACACCCGCGAGGCCATGGAAGACCCGCAGGCGCGGCACCTGCAATTGGAGGTGAGCGCGCCGCATCCGGAGGGCGGCGAATGGCGCACCATCCGCTCGCCCGTGAGCTTCGACGGCGAGCGCGCGCTGGAAGTGACGGCGCCGCCCACACTCGGCGCCGACAACGCATCCATCGTCGATCCGATCCGCAAGCGCCTGGGGCAGCCGCCGGGCGCGAGCTGAATCTCTCTCGACACAGCCCTTGAATCAAAACAGAGCCAGGAGACAAAAGAACATGACCCCATCGAACGAAAGCGAGCTGACGCACGCCGTGCTGCAGCGGCTGGAAGGCGCCGGCGATGCGCGCTTTGCAGAGATCATGCAGTCGCTCATCACCCACCTGCATGCGTTCATCCGCGAGGTGGACCTGAAGCCCGATGAATGGATGAAAGGCATCGAGTTTCTGACGGCGGTGGGCCAGACCTGCACCGACAAGCGGCAGGAGTTCATCCTGCTGTCTGACACGCTGGGCGCCTCGATGATGGTGGTGATGCTCGACCAGCTGCGCGCCGCCGCCGGCAAGCGCAGCCGCGCGGGCAGCGGTGCCACAGAAGCCACCGAGCTGAGCGAGGCCACGCACGCCACGGTGCAGGGCCCCTTCTATTGGGAAGGCGCACCCGATCTGCCGCTGGGTGCCGACGTGGCGCAGGGCGCGCGGGGCGAGCCGACCTTCTACAGCGGCCGCGTGACCGACACCCATGGCCAGCCGCTGCAGAGTGCGCTGCTCGACATCTGGTCGGGCGACGGCGAGGGCGTGTACGACATGCAGATCGAAGGCGCCGCTATGGCCGCGCGCGGGCGCATCCGCACCGACCATGAGGGCCGCTACTGGTTCTGGTCGATCCGCCCGACCTTCTATCCCATTCCGGTCGACGGGCCCGTGGGCCGCATGCTCGATGCGATGGGCCGCCATCCCAACCGACCCGGGCACATCCACATGATGGTTTCGGCGCCGGGCCATGTGCCCGTGACCACGCACCTGTTCGTGGCCGGCAGCCCGTACATCGAATCCGATGCGGTGTTCGGCGTGCGGCCCAGCCTGATCGTCGATTTCGAATCGCACCCCGCGGGTCGCGCGCCCGACGGCAAGACGCTGCAAACGCCGTACTGGTCGGCGCACTACGACTTCCGCCTCGAACCCCAACACGCCTGAAAGACGCCAGCCATGAAGATCGGAAAGTCCACCGTCCCAAGCACCGCCATCTGCACCTCGGACGAACACACCATCGTCGTGCGCGGGCAGGACCTGTGCCAGGAGCTGATCGGGCACCTCTCGTTTGCCGACTATTTCTTTCTGCTGCTCACCGGGCGGCGCCCCGATGCGGCGTGCAGTGCCGTGCTCAATGCCACGCTGGTCGCCATTGCGGAGCACGGCCTGGTGCCCAGCGTTCAGGCCAGCCGCATGACCTTTGCGGCAGCGCCCGATGCGCTGCAAGGTGCGGTGGCGGCGGGCATCCTCGGCTGCGGCTCGGTGATCCTCGGCGCCTCTGAAACGGCCGGCCGCCTGTTCATGGACGTGGCGGCACGCGTGGATGCGGGCGCCACGCTGCCAGACGCCGCCACGGCAGCCATTGCCGAGCTGAAGGCGGCGCGCGCGGCCATTCCGGGCTACGGCCATCCGCTGCACAAGGAGCGCGATCCGCGCGTCGACCGGCTGATCGAAGTGGCTACGCAGGCAGGTGCAGACCTGCGCTACGTGCGCATTGCGCAAGCGCTCGAAGAAGTGATTCCGGGCATCGTCGGCAAGGACCTGCGCATGAACGTGTCCGCAGCCATTCCGGCGGTGCTGCTGGGTGTGGGTTTTCCGGTGGCGTCGCTGCGGGGCGTGCCGATTCTTGCGCGCACGGCGGGGCTCATTGCGCACCTGGCGGAAGAAGCTGAAACGCCGAGCGGCTTTGCGCTGTCCTATCAGGCCACGCGCGAGCTCCAGTACAACGGCACCGTGCCCGCGGGCTTCGGAAAACCGGCATGAAGCGCCGCGCAGTCCTGGCAGCGGCAACACTTGCCGCCACGCTGCTTTCGCAGGCCGGCGCTTGGGCGCAGGCCGGCGACAGCAGGCCCATCAAGCTGGTCGTGCCCTTTGCCGCCGGCACCTCGACCGACATCGTCGGGCGCGTGTTGGCCGAAGCCTTGGGGCGCCAGCTGTCGCAGCCAGTGATCGTCGACAACCGGCCCGGTGCGGGCGGCGCCATCGGCAGCGAGCTGGTGGCCCGTTCGGGTGCGGAAGCGCACACCGTGCTGCTGGGCACCGTGGGCACGCATGCCATCAACGCCTCGCTCTACAAGCGGCTCTCCTACCAGCCGCAGCGCGACTTCGTGCCGCTGGGCTTTGTGGGCGCGACGCCCACGCTGCTGGTGGTGCCCGCCGCGGCACCGTGGAAGACGGTGGCGGACATGCGGCAGGCCAGCGGCAAGTCGGTGAGCTTTGCGTCGGCCGGCAACGGCACCTCGGGCCACCTTGCGGGCGAACTGCTGAACCTGCGGCTGGGCAAGGACTTCGTGCACGTGCCTTACCGCGATGGCGCGCAGGCGCTCACCGAGGTGATGGCGGGCAACGTGCAGTTCATGTTCTATCACCCGGCCGCCGTGCTGCCGCAGGTGCGCGCCGGCAAGCTGCGCGCCCTCGGCGCATCGAGCGCCCGGCGGAGCACGGCCGCACCCGATGTGCCCACGCTCGCCGAGCAGGGCATACCCGACTTCGACCTGGTCGCGTGGTTCATGTTGTATGCACCCGCCGACATGCCTGCCGCGCAGCGCGACCGGCTGCGCGAAGCAACGCAGGCCGTGCTCGCCCAACCTGCGGTGCGCGACAAGCTGGCAGTGCAGGGCATCGAGCCCATGGCCATGAACGCGGCGGAGATGGCGGCCTTCGGCACGGCCGAGATCGCGAAGTGGGGCGAGGCCGTGCGCCGTTCGGGCGCACAGGTCGATTGAAGAAAAGACAAGAAGCGAAATTACCAAAACACGGGCACGCAGCGGCCCAAGGAGACAAAGAAATGCGTTCGACAACCTTCAACAAGATGCTCGGCCTGGTGCTGGGCATTGCGGGCAGCGTGGCCTCTGGCCTTGCAGGTGCCCAGGCACCCGAATGGCCGAGCAAGCCGATCAGGATCGTGGTGGGCTTTGCACCCGGCACGCCGCCCGACATCTTTGCGCGCCTGTACGGCGAGTACGCAAGCCGCAAGCTCGGCGTGCCCGTGCTCATCGACAACAAGCCCGGCACGGCCGGCAACCTTGCGTCCGACACGGTCGCCAAGGCGCCGCCTGACGGCTACACCTTTCTCTACAACCTCTCGACGGCGTTCACCATCAACCCGTACATCTACAGCAAGCTCCCGTTCGATCCCGACAAGGACCTGGTGCCGGTTGCAACGACGATGCGCCAGGGCCTTGTGCTCATCGCCAACTCCAAGTTTCCGGCCAAGACCATCAAGGAACTGGTGGCCGCCGCCAAGGAGAAGCCGGGCACCTACTCGCATGCCTCATATGGCGCGGGCAGCCCGTCGCAGCTGATCGTCGAGTCGCTGAAGGACGAGGTGGGCATCAACATGCTGCACGTGCCTTACCGGGCCAGCCCCATCGCCGACTTGGTGGGCGGGCAGGTCGACACGCTCATGGAGCCCATTGCCACGGGGTATCCGCTCATCAGCAGCGGCCGTGTGCAGGCCCTGGCGTACTCGGGGCCCACTCGCCATCCGGCATTGCCTGACGTGCCCACGCTGTCAGAGGTGATGCCAGGCTTTTCGATGATGTCCTGGCACGGCATCTGGGCGCCGGCCGCCACGCCAGCCGCAGTGCTCAACCGTTTCAACGCCGTGTTCGTCGAAGCCAGCAAGGACCCGGACCTTGCCAAGCGCATCAAGGAGCTCAACAGCGAACCGCTGGGTGTCACGCGCGGCGAGATGAGCGCCATGGTGCGGCGCGACGCGGAAATCTACAGCAAGGTGGTGAAGGCCCGCAACATCCGGGTGGATTGAAGCAGGCAGCCGCCGGCGCGCCTCAATCCACCTTGCGCTCTTCGATGCTGCGCGCCAGGAAGCGCCAGATCCGCTCGTCCTCGCTGAACGCCACGTTGAAGCGCAGCCAGCCGGTGGGGCGCGGGTTCACCAGAAACAGCTGCCCCGGGCCGAGCATGATGCCTTCCGCTGCGGCAATCCTGGACAGCTCGGCGGTGTCGGTCAGGTCGGGGTGGCGCGCCCACAGGTAGAGGCCCGCCGCGGGCTCGTGAAAAAGCTCGAAGCCCTGGCCTTCGAGCCGCCTTGCCACATTCGAATGCGCCTCGGCCAACCGCTCGCGCAGCGACTTCAGGTGCTTGCGCCAGCGCCCGTCGGTCACGGCGCCGAAGACCAGCCGCTCGGTAATGTCCGAAGACGTGAGCCCCGAGACCATCTTCAGCTGGGCCAGGTCTTCCATCAGCTCGGGCTGCGCCACCACGTAGCCGACCCGCAGGTTCGGAGAAATGGTCTTGGAGAAGCTGCCGACGTACACCACCTGGCGCAACTGGCTCAGGCTGGCAAGCGAGGGCCTCGACGAGGCGTCCATGTCGGCGTAGATGTCGTTCTCGACCAGCGTGAACTGGTGCTCCTGCGCGAGCTGCAGCAGCCGCACGAGCTGCGGCATCGACGCCAGCGAGCAGGTGGGGCTTTGCAGCCGCGGCTGCGTGAAGAAGGCCTTGGGCCGGTGCACCGCCAGCAGCGCCTCCAGCGCGGGCAGGTCGTAGCCGGTGGGCGTGCGCGGCACGCCGATGATGTTCACGCCCAGGAAGCGCAGCATGAACATCAGGTTGGGATAGCCGGGGTCGTCCACCAGCACCTCGTCGCCCGGTTTCAGCAGCTGGCGCGCCACCAGATCGAGCGCCTGGCTGGAGCCCTGGGTGAGCAGCACCTGGCCCGCCTCGACTGCAATCTGCCGCTCGCAGAGCGAATCGGCCACCGCCATGCGCAGCGCCATGTGGCCGAACGGCAGGCCGTAGCCGCCGATGTCCGTGCCGCCGGCCGCGAGGCTGCGCAGGCTGCGGCGCATGCCGTCCTCGAAAAGCCAGTCGTGCGGCAGCCATCCGCAGCCCGGCTTGAGCGGCAGGTTGCGGTTTTCGAAGATCTGCCGCAAGTACCAGCGCGCATCGAAGCGCGGGTCGGGCTGGGCGGCGGTGGCTCCGCTGCCGGCGGGGTTTTCGTCGCTTCGCCGCTTGACGAAGAAGCCCGCATTGGCGCGCGACACCAGGAGCCCCTGCGCCACCAGCCGGTCGTAGGCCTCGACCACCGTGAAAACGCTCACGCCATGGGTCGCGGCAAAGGCGCGAATCGAAGGCAGCTTGCTGTCGGCCTTGAGTTTCTGGGCGCCGATCAGCCCGCGGAGCCCTTCCACGATCTGACTCACGAGCGGAGTCGGCTGTTCGGGATGAAGAATGAGCATCGGAGGGGGCCCGGCGGGCCGAATCTGCACCATATTGAGGAAAGTATGTACAGGATACAAGACCAGCACAGTCCGCCGATCCACGGCTCGGGGTGTACATGGTCAGGCCCGGATGCGAAACCTAAAGTGCCAGCATCTTCTTTCAGGCACAGGTCGTATCCATGCAGCGCGAACCCCATCTCACCAATGCCGCCCTCATGGCCCGCCGCGGCGCGGCCGTGGCCCGCGGCGTTGGCCAGGCCCATGAAATCTTCGTCAGCCGGGCGGCCAACGCCGAGGTCTGGGACGTGGAAGGGCGCCGCTACATCGACTTTGCCGGCGGCATCGCGGTGCTCAACACCGGCCACTGCCACCCCGAAATCAGCGCGGCGGTCAAGGCGCAGGTCGACCTGTATTCGCACACCTGCTTCCAGGTGCTGGCCTACGAACCCTATGTGGAGCTGGCCGAGCGGCTGAACGCGCTGGCGCCGGGCAACTTTGCGAAGAAGTCGATCTTCCTGAGCACCGGCGCCGAGGCGGTCGAAAACGCCGTGAAGATCGCCCGCGCCTACACCAGGCGGCCGGGCGTCATCGCCTTTACCGGCGGCTACCACGGCCGCACCATGATGACGCTGGGCCTCACCGGCAAGGTGGCGCCCTACAAGATCGGCTTCGGCCCGTTTCCGGGCGAGGTGTTCCATGCGCTGTACCCGAACGCACTGCACGGCGTGAGCGTGGACGACGCCCTGCATTCGGTCGAGCTGCTGTTCAAGAACGACATCGAGCCCGAGCGCGTGGCGGCCTTCATCCTGGAGCCGGTGCAGGGGGAGGGCGGCTTCTACGTCGCGCCCAACGATTTCGTCGAAGGCCTGCGCGCGCTGGCGGACCGCCACGGCATCCTGATCATTGCCGACGAAGTGCAGACCGGCGCCGGCCGCACCGGCACCTGGTTTGCCAGCGAGCAGTGGCCCGTGGCGCCCGACCTGATCACCACCGCCAAGTCGATGGCGGGCGGCTTTCCGATCTCCGGCGTGGTCGGCCGCGCCGAGGTGATGGATGCGCCCGCGCCCGGCGGGCTGGGCGGCACCTACGCCGGCAGCCCCATCGGCTGCGCCGCGGCGCTGGCGGTGCTCAAGGTGTTCGACGACGAGCAGCTGCTGGCGCGCAGCAGGGCGCTGGGCGAACGGCTCACGGCGGGCCTGCGCCGCATGGCGGCCGAGATTCCGGCCATCGGTGACGTGCGGGGCCTTGGCGCCATGGTGGCCATCGAGCTATTCGAAGAGGGCGATACGGCGCGTCCGGACGCGGCATTGACCCGCCGGGTGGTGGCTGAAGCGGCGCGGCGCGGGTTAATCCTGCTGTCATGCGGCACCTACGGCAATGTAATTCGCGTGCTGGTGCCGTTGACGGCATCCGACTTGCTTGTGGACGAAGGCCTGTCGCTTCTCGCGGACAGCTTCGCCGCGCTGCGCTGACCGGTCCCTTTTTCTCTTGAACACCTCCATGACAGCAGAACCCCTGGTGCGTTTCCAGCGCGTTCAGAAAACCTACGACGGCGAGCACCTGGTGGTGCGCCAGCTCGACCTGGACATTCACCGCGGCGAGTTCCTGAGCCTGCTCGGACCGTCGGGTTCGGGCAAGACCACCACGCTGATGATGCTGGCGGGCTTCGAGTCGCCGACCTCCGGGGAAATCCTGCTGAACGGCAAGCCGATCACGGGCACGCCGCCGCACAAGCGGCACTTCGGCATGGTGTTCCAGAACTACGCGCTGTTTCCGCACCTGAGCGTGGGCCAGAACGTGGCCTACCCGCTCACCGTGCGCAAGGTGCCGAAAGACGAGCAGCAGCGCCGCGTGCAGCGCGCGCTCGACATGGTTCAGCTGCGCGGCATGACCGACCGGCTCCCGGGCCAGCTTTCGGGCGGCCAGCAGCAGCGCGTGGCGCTGGCGCGCGCGCTGGTGTTCGAGCCCCAACTGGTGCTGATGGACGAGCCGCTGGGCGCGCTCGACAAGCAGCTGCGCGAGCACATGCAGATCGAGCTGAAAGACCTGCACCGCCAACTGGGCGTGACCTTCGTCTACGTGACGCACGACCAGAGCGAGGCGCTCACCATGAGCGACCGCGTCGCGGTGTTCAACGAGGGCGTGATCCAGCAGCTGGACACGGTCGACAGGCTGTATGAAAAGCCCTCCAACCGTTTCGTGGCCGGCTTCGTCGGCGACAACACGGTGCTCAAGGGGCAACTGAGCCGCGCCGGCGAACACGCCGAAATGACGCTGCCCGACGGCCGCGTGCTGAGCGGCCTCAACGTGGGCGCAGCCGCTGCCGGCAGCGCCGTGGAGGCATGCATTCGCCCCGAGCGCGTGGTGCTGCACCGCGGCAGCGAGGTGTCGGGCCCCAACATGCTGCAGGCCGAGGTGGCGCGCGTCATCTACTTTGGCGACCACCTGCGGCTGCTCTGCAATGTGGGTGGCGGGCAGGCCGAAGCCACAGTGAAGCTGCCGCTCACCGGCCTCAACGGCGCGGCCGCACCGCAAGGCGGCGAGTCGGTGTCGCTCGAATTTCCGGTTGCGCATGCGCGCATGTATGCACTCTGACGTGCGCTCCGAATCCCGTTCCGTTTCTCGCTCCCGTTCATTACCCAGGACTCAAACCACCATGAAAAAGACACTCATCGCCTGCACCGTCGTCGCCAGCTTCGCGCTGCCGGCGCTTGCCCAGCAGCAGCTCACCGTCGTCAACTTCGGTGGCGCCAACGCCAACGCGCAAAAGAAGGCGTACTACGAGCCCTACGAGAAGGCCGGCACCAAGATCATTCCGGTCGAATACAACGGCGAGCAGGCCAAGATCAAGGCCATGGTCGAAACCAAGAAGGTCACCTGGGACGTGGTCGAGGTCGAATCGCCCGATGCGGCGCGCGGCTGCGACGAAGGCCTGTTCGAAAAGCTCGACTACGCGAAGATCGGCAACAAGGCCGACTTTCTTCCGGCAGCGGTCACCGACTGCGGCGTGGGCCTCTTCGTGTGGTCGACCGTCATGGCCTACAACGGCGAAAAGCTCAAGACCGCGCCCACCAGCTGGGCCGACTTCTGGGACGTGAAGAAGATCCCGGGCAAGCGCGGCATGCGCAAGGGTGCGCGCTACAACCTGGAGTTCGCGCTCATGGCCGACGGCGTAAAGCCGGCCGACGTGTACAAGGTGCTGGCCACCAAGGACGGCGCGGAACGCGCGTTCAAGAAGCTCAGCGAACTCAAGCCGAACATCCAGTGGTGGGAAGCCGGCGCGCAGCCGCCGCAGTTTCTGGTGGCCGGCGACGTGGTGCTCACCACCGTGTACAACGGCCGCATCGACGCCGCCAACCGCGAGGGCCGCGACCTCAAGATCTTCTGGCCGGGCGGCATCTACGACCTGGACTACCTGGTGATTCCGAAAGGCGCACCCAACAAGGAAGCCTCGCTCAAGTACATCCAGTTCGTGATGCAGCCGGCCAACCAGGCGGTCTACGCGCAGAACATCGCCTATGGTCCCGCCAACACCAAGGCACTGGCTTCGCTCAGCCCCAAGGTGCTGGCCGATCTGCCGACATCGGCGGGCAACGCGAAGGAAGCGCTGCAGTTCAACGTCGCCTTCTGGGCGGACCAGGGCGAGGCGCTCGAGAAGCGCTTCGCATCCTGGGCCACCCAGTAACCGGCAAGCGAGCGAACGAAAGAGGCCATGCACGCGGCAACGACTGTTCCCCTGGTTCCGGCGGAGGCGCCCCCTGTTTCGCTGCGGCGTGCGCTGGCCCGCGCCGAGGCGCGCCGCAAATGGCGGGCGTTCGCGCTCACGGCGCCGCTCCTGGTGTTCCTGTTGCTGACGCTGCTGGTGCCCATCGTCGCGCTGCTGCAGCGCGCAGTCGAGAACCCCGAGGTGGCCAATGCGCTGCCGCGCACCGTGCGTGCACTCGTCGGATGGAACCGCAAGGAGGCGCCCGCGCCCGCGGCCTACGCCGCCATGGCGGCCGACCTGGGGCAGTTGCCCGACAGCTCCGACGCGGGTGCCCTGGCGCGCCGCCTCAATACTGAAATTGCCGGCGCACGCTCGCTGGTGATGAGCACCTTCAGGGCGCTGCCGATTGCCGGCACGCCCGAAGAAGTCAAGGCGCGCATGCTGGAGCTCGATCCGCGCTGGGGCGAGGCACCGTACTGGCAGGCCATTGCCAAGAACGGCTCGCGCTGGACGCCCGACTACCTGCTGGCCTCGCTCGACCTGCGGCGCAACGTGGCGGGAGAGGTAGAGCGCATGCCCGACGACCAGCGCGCATTCGCCAACATTCTTCTGCGCACTTTTCACATCAGTGCGGTGGTCACGTTTTTCTGCCTGCTGCTGGCCTATCCGCTGGCGTGGTGGCTGTCGACCTTGCCCGCGCGCAAGGCCAACGTGTTGATGATCCTGGTGCTGGTGCCGTTCTGGACGTCCATCCTGGTGCGGGTGGCGGCGTGGATCGTGCTGCTGCAATCCGAAGGGCTGGTGAACCGTGGCCTCATGGGCATCGGCCTGATCGACCATCCGCTGGCGCTGCTGTTCAACCGCACCGGCGTGATCATCGCCATGGTGCACATCCTGCTGCCGTTCATGATCTTGCCGCTCTACAGCGTGATGAAGAGCGTGCCGCCCACCTACCTGCGCGCGGCCGTCTCGCTGGGCAGCTCTCCACTGGCGGCGTTCTTTCGCGTGTATGTGCCGCAGACCTATCCCGGCATCGGCGCGGGCGCGCTGCTGGTCTTCATCCTGGCCATCGGTTACTACGTGACGCCGGCGCTGCTCGGCGGGGCCGACGACCAGATGCTGAGCTACTACATCGCGCGCTACACCAATGTGGAAATCAACTGGGGCATGGCCTGTGCGCTGGGCGCCGTGCTGCTGGTCGCCACGCTGGTGCTGTATGCCGTGTACCGCCGCATCGGCAAGGCCGAGCTGAGCCTCGGCTGAACGGCACGAAGGACACACACGCATGTTCAAGCTTCCTCAATTTCCGGCCTACGCCACCTTCGCCGACAAGCTCGGCTGGTGGCTGGTGCGCGCCGGCTGTGTCGCGGTGCTGGCTTTTCTGCTGGCGCCCATCCTGGTCGTGATTCCGCTTTCTTTTTCAGACAGTTCGTTTCTGGCCTACCCCATCCGGGGTTGGTCGCTGCAGTGGTACCGCCACCTGTTCGAGTCGCCCGAGTGGGCACGCGCGGCGCGCAACAGCTTCATCGTCGCGCCGGCCGCGACGGCGCTGGCCACCGTGCTCGGCACCCTGGCGGCGGTGGGTTTGTCGCGCACCAACTTCGCGTTCAAGGGCCTGCTCATGAGCGTGCTGATCTCGCCGATGGTGGTGCCTATCGTGGTGGTTGGCGTGGCCGCGTACCTGTACTTCGCGCCCCTCGGCCTGGCCGACACCTACTTCGGGCTGATCGTTGTGCATGCGGCGCTTGGCGCGCCATTCGTGCTGACCACCGTGCTTGCCACGCTGGCGGGCTTCAACCACAACCTGGTGCGCGCGTCGCTGAGCCTGGGCGAAACGCCGTTCAGGACTTTCATGCGCATCACGCTGCCGGTGATTGCGCCGGGCGTGATTTCGGGCGCGCTGTTCGCCTTTGCCACTTCGTTCGACGAGGTGGTGGTCACGCTGTTTCTCGCAGGGCCCGACCAGGTGACCTTGCCGCGCCAGATGTTCACCGGCATTCGCGAGAACATTTCGCCCACCATTGCGGCAGTGGCAACGCTGCTGATCATTTTCACCACCGCGCTGCTGCTCGCGCTCGAATGGCTGCGCGGCCGGCAGCGCTAAGGCGAGGCTCCCATGACCACACCGAACCAGCCGCTCGGCGGCAACAGCATGCCGCGCTTCGCCGGCCCTGGCACCATGATGCGGCTGCCGGCCGCAGCGTCGGCGCAGGGGCTCGATGCAGCGTTCATCGGCGTGCCGCTGGACATCGGCACCTCCAACCGGCCGGGCGCGCGCTTCGGGCCGCGCCAGATCCGCGCTGAATCGGCGCTGCTGCGGCCCTACAACATGGCGACAGGTGCGGCGCCTTTCGACCGGCTGAACGTGGCCGACCTGGGCGACGTGCCCATCAACACCTATTCACTCGAAAAATCGGTCGACATCATCTCGGCCTTCTACGACACGGTGCTGGCCGCCGGTTGCGCGCCGCTCACGCTCGGCGGCGACCACACGATTGCGCTGCCGATCCTGCGCGCGGTGGCGCGCAAGCATGGTCCGGTCGCGCTGGTGCATGTCGACGCGCATGCGGATGTGAACGACGACATGTTCGGCGAGCGCATCGCGCACGGCACGCCGTTTCGCCGCGCGGTGGAAGAGGGGCTGCTGGCGTGCGACAAGGTCTGGCAGATCGGCCTGCGTGGCACCGGCTATGCGGCCGACGACTTCGACTGGCCGCGCCAACAGGGCTTTACCGTGGTGCAGGCGCACGAGGTCTGGTACCAGTCGTTGGCGCCTTTGATGGCACAAGTGCGCGAGCGCATCGGGCCTTCGCATCCGGTCTACATCAGCTTCGACATCGACGGCATCGACCCTTCGTTTGCCGGCGGTACGGGCACGCCGGAGATCGGTGGGCTTACGGTGCCGCAGGCGTTGGAGATCGTGCGGGGGTGCCGGGGCTTGAATGTGGTTGGGGCCGATCTGGTGGAGGTGAGTCCGCCTTACGACGTCAGCGGGAATACTGCGCTGCTGGGGGCCAATCTTTTGTATGAGATGTTGTGTGTGCTGCCTGGGGTGCCTTATCGGTGACGGTGCGTGGTCTTTTTAGGCGCTGCTGTTTTCAGGGCGAGTGCAAAGGCCACCGGGTACTCCCCTCCGCGAATGTCCCCCGCCTTCGGCTCCTCCTTTATTTCGCTAAAGGCCACCGGGCACTCCCCTCCGCGAATGTCCCCCGCCTTCGGCTCCTCCTTTATTTCGCTGCGCGGAGCACCCGATGCCCTGTGCACTGGGGCACGCTCGTGGTGCACCGCTGATCAACGACCAGCGCGTATGACGCACACGTCGATGGGGTGCCTTGCGCAGCGAAATAAAGGAGGAGCATCGGGTGCTCCCCGCAGCGAAATAAAGGAGGAGGCCGCAGGCCGGGGGACATTCGCGGAGAAAGGCACCCCGTCGGCGGGTGCGCACCCTGAACAGCAGCGTCACCAAACAAGCCCCTCAACCAAACAGAATCGCAAACAAAACTCGAGACCATCGACATGAAAACATCTCCCCTTGCATTGCTGAACGACCCGACCCTCCTGAAGACAGACGCGCTGATCGCCGGCGAATGGATTCGAGGCAAGAGCCGCTTCGATGTGAACGACCCGGCCACCGGGCTGAAGCTGGTCGACGTTGCCAACCTCACGCGTGCGGACGCTGCCCAAGCCATTGCGGCGGCCAACAAGGCGCTTGCTGCCTGGCGCGGCAAGACGGGCAAGGAGCGCAGCATCGTGCTGCGCAAGTGGTTCGACCTGCTGGTTGCCAACACCGAAGACCTGGGCCGCCTGATGACTGCGGAGCAGGGCAAGCCCTTTGCCGAGGCCAAGGGAGAGGTGGCCTACGGCGCGAGTTTCATTGAATGGTTTGCGGAGGAGGCCAAGCGCGTGAACGGCGAGGTGCTGCCGCAGTTCGACAACAACCGGCGCTTGCTGGTCATGAAGCGGGCCATTGGCGTGTGCGCCGCCATCACGCCTTGGAATTTTCCGCTCGCCATGATCACGCGCAAGGTTGCACCGGCATTGGCCGCGGGCTGCACGGTCGTCATCAAGCCGGCGGAGCTCACGCCGCTTACCGCACTGGCCGCGGCCGAGCTGGCGGTGCGCGCGGGCATTCCGGCGGGCGTGCTCAACGTGCTCACGGCAGACAGCCAGAACAGCATTGCCGTCGGCAAGGAACTTTGCGAGAGCGACATCGTGCGGCATCTGAGCTTCACCGGCTCCACCGAGGTCGGCCGCATCCTCATGAGCCAGTGCGCGCCCACGGTGAAAAAGCTCTCGCTCGAGCTTGGCGGCAATGCGCCCTTTTTGGTGTTCGACGATGCCGATGTGGATTCGGCGGTCGAGGGTGCCATGGCCAGCAAGTACCGCAATGCCGGCCAAACCTGCGTGTGCGCGAACCGGTTGTATGTGCAAGACGGCATCTACGACAGCTTCGTCGAGAAGTTCGCTGCCAAGGTCAAGGCGCTCAAGGTGGGCAACGGCTTTGACGAGGGCGTGGTGCAGGGACCGCTCATCGAAGATGCGGCCGTCGACAAGGTGCAGCGGCACGTCGACGACGCGATTGCCAAGGGCGGCAAGCTGCTGGCCGGCGGCCACAAGATCGAGGGGCAGTTCTTCGAGCCGACGGTCATTGCCGAGGCCACGCCGGACATGCTGTGTGCGAAGGAAGAAACCTTTGGCCCCTTTGCGCCGGTGTTCCGCTTCAAGACCGAGCAGGACGCCATCGATGCGGCGAACAACACCGAGTTCGGCTTGGCCAGCTACTTCTACACCCGCGACGTGGGCCGTATCTTCCGCGTGGCGGAGGCGCTGGAGTACGGCATGGTCGGCATCAATGCCGGCGTGATCGCCACGGAGCACGTGCCCTTCGGCGGCGTGAAGCAGTCAGGCCTTGGGCGCGAAGGTTCGCACCATGGCATGGACGACTACGTCGAGATCAAGTATCTCTGCCTGGGCGACATCCAGAAGTAGAAGCAGCAGGGCTCCTTGGGCGACGGGTCGGCGTTTTGTGCCGACTCGTCTCGCCCGTCAAGCCGGCGCCGCATCGTTGCCTTGCGGCCGCTCCAGGTTCTCGGCAAGTTCCCACAGCGACCCCATCTGCCCTGAATGAAAAAGCAAGGGTGGCGTGTCCGTTCGGGAGAACCGATCCACACGGCCAAGGATGATGGTGTGGTCGCCTTCCTGGTGGCGCGAGTAGGTCGAGCATTCGAAGGTCGCGACGCTCTCGACGAGCCTTGCACACCCATTCGGCGCGACCTCGAATGCCTCGGAAAAGCGTTCGAACTTGTCCGCTGCGGGCTTCGCGAAATGCCAGGCCAGGTCCCTCTGCCCGGCGGTCAGCACGCTGAGATTGAACGGCCGTGCCGCAAGGAATGCATCGGCGCTGCGGGTGTCGTCGCGAATGCTCCACAGGATCAATGGGGGATCCAGCGACACCGAAGCGAACGAGTTGATCGTCATCCCTTCGCGCTTGCCGTCCGGTGTAGTGGTGGTCACGAGGCACACCCCCGTGGGAAAGGCGCCGAGCGCCTGACGCAGCTGGCGGGCATCGACCGTTTCGGCCGCATCGCCCGTAATGAGAGCCCAGGAGTACATGGCCGTTGTCCCGGTCAGTACTGGCCCTTCGGCTCCAGGCCGAGCAGGTACTGGCCCACCATCGAAGAAACCGCGTCCCAGTTGAGGCTGATGTGGCGCGAGATGGCATTCGTGTCGCGCCACATGCGCTGGATCGGCTGGTTCAGCGACAGGCCCGCGCCGCCCACGCTGGCGAATATCGCTTCGACGGCATCGCGCGAGAGACGTGCGGCAAACGCATGGTCGCGCCGGTTACGGATTCGCTGTTCCACGCTGATGATGTGGCCGTCGACCGCCATCTGCTCCACCTGCGCGGTGTCGCGATAAAGCAGGAGCCGCGCTGCATCGACGCTCGCCGAGGCTTCGGCCAGCCGCGACTGCACTGGAAAGAACTCGCTCAGCCTGCTGCCGCCTCCGGCAACCGCCCCTCGCGTGACGCGCGTTCCGGCCAGCGCGATCAGCTCGTCGACCGCGCCTTGCGCGGTGCCGATGATCGGCGATACAAGGCAAACCGGCACCGCCGAAAGAAAGGGAATGCGGTAGATGGGATTCGTGTTGACCACGGCACCGGGCGGGCTGTTGGACGAAGCTTCCGCGAAGGTCAGCTTGCGGTGCCCCGGAATGAACAACGGCTTGTCGATCACGATCGCCTTCGAGCCGGTACCCGCCTGCCCGGCCACGTGCCAGTTGTCCTCGATGGCCCAGTCCGCTCGCGGTGCGAGCAGGAAGCCGGCGCTGGGCGGCGCGCCTTTTTCTTCGGGTGGAAATTGAACCCCCAGCAAGGCCCACTGGGAGTTGTCCACGTTGGATGCAAAGAGCCACTTGCCTTGCACGAGGTAACCGCCGTCTACCTTTTCGGCCATCGTCGCGGGAGCATACGAACCGCAAACGATCGCGTTCGGGTCCTTGCGCCAGACGTCGTCCTGCGCCTGTTCCGGAAAGATCGCGACGAGCCATTGGTGAATGGCGCCCAGCGAGCAACCCCAGGACGACGATGTGCAGCCCCGTGCCAGTTCGCTGACCACGTCGATGAAAGCGGTAAAGCCGTACTCGTAGCCGCCGTAGCGCGCGGGTTGCATCAGCTTGAAGAAGCCAGCCTCATGGAATGCCTGCGTGGTTTCTGCGGAAACGCGGCGCTCCTGTTCGGTGCGTTGTGCCCGTTCGCGAAGTATTGGCACCAAATTGCTTGCAGACGCAACTAGTTTTTCGATCGGAGGTGCATCTCTCACGGGCGACTTGCGGCCCGGGGCGGTAAGGTCGACGCGGTCCAGGCGGGCGAAGGGGTTCAAGGCTTCAGTCATGGGTTGTCTCCGGATGGGTGGATGGGGAACTCGACAGGCAGGCCTCGATTGGAGCTTATGAAACTTGCAAATGCAAATAATAAATGCTTGGGGTTTACGCTATATCCATGACGCGTTTCGCCTGTAGCATTCGTCATGGTCACAAGAAATTCACCCGAGGCAAAGGCTCGGCAGAGGCGCGGCACACGCGCCGAGACGATGTCAAAATTGAATGCAACTGCAGATAAATTGCCGGATCACGATCTGGAGCGGGCCATTCCATACCTGCTTGCACGCGCAGGTATGCGAATGGGCCAGTCGTTCAGCAAGGAGCTCAAGCAGTTCAAGCTCTCGCTCACCGAATGGCGGGTTTGCGTCGCGCTGCACCACAAGGCGCACCAGCGGCTCTCCGACCTTGCGCTGCACACATCCACGGACCCTTCCACGCTCTCGCGGGTGGTCGACGGTCTTTTGCAGCGCGGCGTGCTGGTGCGCGACCGGTCGGACGAGGACGCCCGCGCGCTCGCGCTGAGCCTGACCGAGGCCGGCCGCGACCTCACGTTGCGAATCATCCCGCTGGCCCAGGTCTACGAGCGCGTATCGTTGTCCGGACTGACTGCCGCACAGGCCGAATCCCTGCGCGACATGCTCCGGATGGTCTACGACAACCTGGCGGTCCTGGACAACGAGTAACGCTCGGAAGGAGGCGGCGCGGTGAACATCAACTCCATTGACCTGAATCTCTTCCTGGTGTTTCAAGCGATCTACGCCACGCGCAGCGTCACGCTCGCGGGCGACCGCCTCGGCATGACGCAGTCTGCGGTGAGCAACGCCCTCAAGCGCATGCGCGAGCGCTTCAACGACGCGCTCTTCGTGCGGTCGGCAGATGGAATGGTCCCCACGCCGGTGGCCGAGCGGCTCATCGCCCCCATCGAGGAAGGCATCGCCTGCCTGGTGCAGGCCGTCGATCAAGGCCGGACGTTCGAGGCGGAGACATCCAGCCGTATTTTTCGCATTGCGGTCAACGACATCGGACAACTGGTCATGATGCCCGAGCTGCTGTCGGTCGCCCGCGGCATCGCGCCCGGGGTTCGCTTCGAAACCGTGGACGTCTCCATGGCCGACGCCCGGCAGCGAATGCTCCACGGCCAGGTCGACATCGCGCTGGGCAGCTGGGAATCGATGGGGCCGTCGTTCTATCAGCAGCGGCTGTTCGACGAGACATTCGTCGTCCTGATGTCGAAGACGTCGCCCCTGGGCACCCGCGAGCGCATCGAACTGGACGACTATCTTGCGGCCGAACACATCGCCTACCGGCCGCAGGGAACAACCGATTCGCAACTGCAGCAAACCCTGGAGAGGGCGGGTGCGCTCGACCGGCGGCGGGTGGTGCTGACTGCCGCCCATTCGCTGGGCCTGTCATCGATCGTCGCTACCTCGGGCCTGTTGCTGACCGCACCGGCCCGTCTTGCCAAAGCGATGGTGGCGTCGCGCGCAGACCTGCGCAGCGTCGAGGCTCCCTTCGATGTCACGCCCTTCGAAATACGCCAGCAATGGCACGAGCGGTTTCACCAGGACAGCGGCAACCGCTGGTTGCGCGAGCTGATATTCGGCCTCTTCCACGAACGCTCGAGCCGCGAGCTTGTGCCACCGCAGGCGCGGCACAGGTGACGCTCAAGGCCTCGGCGGCGCGCCATCCATTGCCCGGCCGAGCAAGGCGTGCAGCGCCACCCGTTCGAGCGGGCGCGGATTCGGGTACTGGTTCGAAGCCGCCAATTCCACGGCCCTTTCGAGCCCATCAGCCGGCATGCCGAGTGCCTTCAGCGACACGGGGGCGCCATGGGTTCTTGCCAGTTCGAAAAAGCCCATGGCCGCATCCGCGACGCCAAGGGCCCTCGCGATGCGCGCCATGGCCTCCGGCGCCGCCCCGGCGTTGTATTGGAGCGCATGCGGAAGAACCACCGTGTGCACTGGCGCATGCGGCAGGTCGAACGTGCCGCCCAGCGTGTGGCACAGCTTGTGGTGCAGGCCCATCGAGACGGCTCCCAGGACCGTTCCGCAAAGCCAGGCGCCGTAGAGCGCCAGGCTGCGCGCAGGCAGGTCGCGCGGGTTGTCCCGAAGCGGCTGCAGCGACGCCGCGCACGCGCGAATTCCCTCTTCGGCCATCAATGCGATCACCGGATTTCCGTCGTGCGCGTACAGGCCTTCCGCCGCGTGGGCCATCGCGTTGATCGCGCTTGCGACCGTCAGGTCCCTCGGCAATGACAGCGTGAGCTTGGGGTCGTAGACCACCACGCTCGGAAGCACGCGCGGGTCGCGCCCGGTCTTCTTCAGGCCGTCTTCGGTAATGCCGTAGATGGGCGTCACTTCGCTGCCTGCATAGGTCGTCGGCACCGCAATGATGGGCAGGCCGGACTCCAGGGCAATGGCCTTGCCGAGCCCGATGGTGGATCCGCCGCCTACAGCCACGGCGCAGTCGGCCTCCAGCTCCGAAGCGAGCATGCGCGCCTTGCGCGCAGTTTCGATCGGCACGTGCATGGCGGCCTCGTCGAAGATGAATGCGACGCGGCCGGGAAGCCGGTCGGCAATGGCCTCGGCCTGGGCGCGCTGGTTGGGCGTGCACAGGACCAGAGCGCGCCGGGCGCCCAGGCGATCGATCTCCGCCGGAAGCTGGTCGATGCTGTCTGCACCGAAGACGATGCGCGAAAGGTTTGCGGTGTAGACGAAGCGGTCCATGCTTCTAGTCCTTCAGCGCAGGGTTCAGCACGAAGTCGTAGTCGAGCGTGTAGAACGGTACGTCCATGCGTTTTCCGTCCGGAGCCACGCCGGGTTCGTGGCGCTTCCAGTCGGCAATGAGCGAGGAGCGCACGCCGAACACGGCGTCCGAATTCAGGTAGCTGCCGCCCGAGCGGAACACATGGGTGATGAGCGTCTCGTAACCCGGCGCCTTGATTATGAAATGCAGGTGCGCAGGGCGCCACGGGTGGCGGCCGAGCTTTTCCAGCAGCTGGCCCACCGGCCCGTCGTGAGGAATGGCGTAGGGCACAGCCACGATGGATTTGAAGTAGTAGCGCCCGTCCTCGAGGCCGCTCAGATGACCCCGTCCCTGCGCATGGTCCAACTCGGGGCGCTGCACGTCGTACCAGCCTTCATCGTCGGACTGCCACACGTCGATGCTTGCATGGGCAATCCGTTCGCCGCCGATCCCCCGGATGGTCCCGCTGACGAAGCAGGGTTCGCCGCTCGCGCCGTTCGAGATGTCGTCCCCGTGGTTGTACTCCGGCGCGTCGGGTACGTAGAACGGGCCGAACACGGTTGCCTCGGTGCATCCTGCGGGGCGCCGGTTGCACTGTGCGGTGACGAGCGTCGAAAGGCCCAGCACGTCGGACAACAGGATGAACTCCTGGCGCTTGTCGTCCGTGATCTTTCCGGCACTCGTTAGAAAGTCGATGCCCAATGCCCACTCGGCTTCGGTGAGCTGCACCTCGCGTGCGAAGTCGTGAAGATGCCGCACCAGGCTGTCCATCACGGTCTTCAGGCGCGGGTCCGGTGCGGCGCCCTGCGCCTTCAGCGTGGCGCCGGTGATGGTCCACTCGTCGATGTCGATCATGCGTGCCTGCCTTTCCGCGCGGCTCAGGACAGCTTGAACAGCGACAACGCGTTGGTGCGGCCGATCTTCTTCCGGTCGGCCTCGCTGATGCTCGTGTCGTTGAACCAGTTCGATGCATGGTCGACGTTCTCGAAAGGCCAGTCGGTCGAGAACAGGATCCGGTCCGATCCGACTTCCAGCATCGCGTCGATCAACGTCTGGGTGCGGAAGTTGCCCGAGGTCGTGAGGTAGAAGTTTTCGTGGAAGTAGTCGCAAAGCTTGCGCTTGGCCGGGTAGCCTTTGGGCGTTTCGACCCAGGCGTTGCGATGATCGACACGCCACATGTTGTAGGGCAGGCCTTCGCCCAGGTGGCCAAGGATGATCTTGAGGCCGGGGTGGCGGTCGAAGAGGCCACTTGCCATGAGGCGCAGCGCATGCACCGCGGTTTCTTGCGCAAAGGCCCACGTGGGGCCGAGCAGCCACGGATGGCCTTCATAGATCTGCGACCAGCTTGCGAGCGGGTTGCGAGGATGCAGATAGAACGGTGCGTCGAGGCGTTCCACCGCGGCCCAGAAGGGCGCGTACTGCGGCGCGTCGTAGTAGACGGCGTTGTCAGGCGTGCCGACCTGCGAGAACCCGTTGACCAGCGCGCCGCGGAAGCCGAGCTCGGTCATGCACCGTTCGAGTTCCTGCGTCGCCTTCTCGGGGTCCTGCATCGGCAGTGCCGCAAACGCCTGGAAGCGGTCGGGCCGCTTTGCCACCTGTTCGGCGAGAAAGTCGTTGGCGCGCACCGCGAGCTCGTAGGCTTTCACCGGATCAGGCACCGCCTGGACGGCGGGCGCGTTCAGCGAAAGGATCATCATCTCCATGCCGTTCTCATCCATCTGGCGCAGCCGCCCGTCGTGGATGTCGAGAAGGCGCCTGCTGAGCTCCTTCCAGTACACACCGGGCACAAAGCCGGCCGAATCCTGCAGCGTGTCCGGAATTGCGAAATGTTCTTCGAGGCCGATCTTTCCTTGCATACCTGTCTCCTTTTGTGCGGCGCACCGCAAACACCTGACTCACGGCAGCTCCACAGCGGTGCTTAGCCTGCGGCCAATCTACGGGCGCCGAAAGCATGGGTCCAACAAAGATCGGTGATAGCGCGCATTCGAAGATCGTATGAAGGGGAGAACAGGTACACCCCGGGAGCGTGGCCTATGGGTAGACCCGCCCCAACATTCACAGGCCGCATAGAGGGCATCCGAAAAATGCGTTGGACCTGCCAAACCGGCGCGCCCATGATCGCCAGCACCGCCGGCCACCTGCAGCTCCCACGCGAAGCCAGGGCGGCGCACAAGGCATCTTTGCCATTCGAACCGGAGACAAGAGTCATGCGTCAAATCGACCTTCACAAGCTGGCAGACGACGCCCGCTTCAACCGTTTTCATGGGCTGGTGCTGTTCTGGTGCGCGCTGATCATCGTGTTCGACGGCTACGACCTGGCGGTCGTCGGCATTGCGCTGCCTTCGATCATGAAGAAGATGGGTGTCGACGCGACCAATGCCGGGTTCATGGTCAGTTCCGCGCTATTCGGCATGATGTTCGGTGCGATCTTCATGGGGACCATCGCCGACAGGATCGGCCGCCGGTGGGCAATGGCTGCTTGCGTCGGCCTCTTCAGCGTCTTCACTGCCGCGGCGGGGCTGGCCGAAAGTCCCGTCGCATTCAGCGCGATGCGTTTCCTGGCCGGGCTCGGCATTGGAGGCGTCATGCCGAATGTGGTGGCGCAAATGACCGAGTACTCGCCCAGGAAGATCCGCGCCACGCTCGTCACTCTGATGTTCAGCGGCTATGCCGTCGGGGGAATCATCGCGGCGCTGCTGGGCAAGGGGCTCATAGAGGCCTACGGTTGGCAATCGGTGTTCTTTGCGGCCGGCCTGCCGGTGGTCCTGATTCCGTTCATCCTGAAGTCGGTTCCGGAGTCGATGCCGTTCCTGCTGGCCAAGGGCCGGACCGAAGAGCTGAAGAAGATCGCCTCGCGGCTCGAGCCCGGCTATCAGCCGCTGGCCACCGACAGTTTTGCCGTTCCGGCCAAGGACAGGGCCGACAGCGCACCGATCAAGCACCTCTTCTACGACGGCCGCGGATTCAGTACCGTGATGTTCTGGATCGCGTTCTTCATGTGCCTGTTCATGGTCTTCGCGCTGAGTTCGTGGTTGACCAAGCTCATGGCCAGTGCGGGCTACAGCCTCGGGTCGGCGCTGACTTTTGTCGTGGTGCTGAACATCGGTGCGATGGTCGGTGCCATCGGAGGCGGGTGGCTCGCCGACCGGTTCCACATCAAATACGTGCTCGCGGGAATGTACGCGCTGGCGGCCATTTCGCTCACTCTGCTGGGCTACAGGATGCCGGCACCGGTGCTGTTCATTCTGATCGGGCTGGCCGGTGCATCGACCATCGGCACGCAAATCGTGGCCAACGCCTACACCGGGCAGTTCTATCCGATGGCCGTACGCGCCACCGGCCTCGGATGGGCATTGGGGGTCGGACGCAGCGGTGCGATCCTGGCGCCGATCCTGATCGGCGTGCTGGTCGGCATGAATCTTCCGCTGCACCAGAACTTCATTGCCATTGCGATTCCGGCCGTCATCGGCATGGTCGCAGTGCTGCTCATCAAGCACGACCGCTCGGCATCGGCATCGGCGTCCGCGCTGCGCGCGGAATCCGGCTCTGCGTTGAACAAGGTTGCGGCGGGGGTGCCCGGAACGCCCGGAGGCTGATCCGCCTGCCGGTGGTGCAAAAAAAAGGCCGGGATTGCCCCGGCCCTTGCCTTTACTTGGCCTTGGTGTCGAGGCGCTTCTGCATTGCGGCAGCGCGCTCGCTCGACGGCGGGTGCGAGCTCAGGATCGAGCTGCCCGAACTGCCGCTGCTGAGCGCAGCCAGCTTCTGGAAGCTGCTCACCAGACCCTTGCGCTCGAGCTTGCGTTCAGTGAGCAGGTCGAACGAGTAGTTGTCGGCCGCGCTCTCTTGCGATTGGGAGAACTGGGCGTTGATGAACTTCTCGCCCAGGTCACCGGCTTGCGACTGCGACAGTTGGCCCACCACACCGCCGGCTGCGCTGGCAAGGCCGCGAACGGCCGAGGCCGCGTACGCGGTTTGCATGCGTGCCTTCGAATGGCCCAGTGCCACGTGGCCGATTTCATGGCCGATGACGCCGCGCAACTCGTCGTCGTTCATCAGGTCCATCAGGCCGCTATAGACACGGATGCAGCCGTTGGCCATGGCCCAGGCGTTCACGTCCTTGGTCAGGTAGACCTTGTAGTTGGCCGTCTTGCCGTTCACGCTGTTGGGCATGGCGCGCACCACCTGGTTCAGCCGCGTGGTGTAGCGGCTGTTGGCGGGTGCGACTTCGTTCTTCTGGTCCATTGCGGCGCAAGACTGGTCGGACATCGTTGCAATGTCCGCGTCGGTCAGCGACATGGCCTTGTAGGCAGAGCCGCCGACTTGCGCGAGAGCGCCGGTGTCTCCACCCTTCATGGCTCCGCAACCTGCGAGGGCGGCAGCCATGACGACGGAGACGGCGATTGGTAGTTTGAGATGGTGCATTGGAGCTCCCCTTCTTATGAATATTAAAAGTCAGTGCATCGAGCTGGCCGCGCCGCATCGCCCGACATTGCATCGGCGCGCTGCGCGGCAGCGGCGACATCATAGGTGAGCCGAAGCGCTCGGAGCCAAGGCTTTTTCGCTGCAACGCGTCTTGTAATTCTTTCGTTGGATGGCCGCGCAACCAATCCCGCACCAGGTTTGCTGGTGTTGCGCCCGTCGTTAGAATTGCGGCATATGTATCGGGTCCGCCTGTTCGTTCTTTGGGTCATGATGATCGCCGTGCCGTTCCAGGGGTACGCGGCGGTCGCCATGGTCTTTTGCGGACCGGACCACGGCGGTGCACCTGCGGCTGCAACGGCCGCGGCCGAGCACAAGCATGGCGACGGACACGCGGACCATCACCACGCCAAAGCCCAGGACGAAGCAAAGCAATCTGCCGGCCATGGCGCCGACAAGACCGCCAGTGCCGAGCCCGACGCAATGCACAAGTGCAGCACGTGTGGTACCTGCGGCGCATGCCACGGCACCGCTCTGATCAGCACGCTTGAGCTTCCGGTGCTCCATGGCCTGCCTCGCGCAGACCTCGCGGAGCCGCCCTTCGCGATGGCCACGCTCGCGCCTCGCGTTCTCGACAAACCTCCTCGCGCCTAACGCGTTCGTGTGCGTGCACGCGCGCCTGTGACCTGGTCACGGCCGCCGCTGCCGCGAACGCTCATGCATCGCTGCGCCGCGCCCGTTCCGGGCCGCCTTGGCGCACTCCGTTCATGAACACGTTGCGAGGACTCCATGTTCCATCCATTGCCGGCCCGTTGGCTGGCTGTATTTCCTGCCATGGCGGCGGTGGCTGCCATGGCGCAGCCCGCGCCGGGCGAAGCGCCGGCGGCTGCGCCCCCAGCCCTGACCTACAAGTCCGCGCTCGAGGGCTACCGGCCTTTCACTGACGAAAAGCCCATTCCGTGGAAGGAGGCCAACGAGACCGTGCGCCAGCGCGGCGGTTGGCAGGCCTATGCCAAGGAAGCGGCGGGCAGCGGCACCGCAGGGACCGAGCCGCCCAAGGGCCAGTCGGATGCGCCTGCCGCGCACCAGGGCCACACGATGCCCATGCCACCCAAGAAGGAGCCGCAGCCATGAAGCCCGCCCTTCGCCTGGGCGCCGCCGCATTCGCGGCCGCCCTGCTGGCAGGCTGCGCCTCGGTCGGGATCGACGATGCGCTGCAAGAGACGAACACCACTGCCCGGCAGTTCACCGGCGGCAAGCTCGAACTCAGCCGCACGCAAGAACAGCGCGACCGCCGCTCGGCGCTCACGCAGGAGCTGCTCTCCAAGCCGCTGTCGCAGACCGATGCGGTGCAGCTCGCGCTGGCCAACAGCTCCTCGGTGCAAGCCCTGGTGGCGCAGGGCTGGGGCGACCTTGCCGCGGCCAACCAGTCGAGCCGCTTGCCCAACCCGGTCTTCACCTTCGAGCGCATGCGCCTGAACAGCGAACTCGAGCTCGGCCGGCTGCTGTCCTTCGGGCTGGTGGATCTCATCCTGCTGCCGCAGCGCCTGTCCATCTCGCGAAGCCAGGCCAGCCAGGCCAAGGTGCAACTCACCGGCGCCGTGATCGACCAGGTCACCCAGGTGCGGCAGGCGTGGGTGCGTGCCGTGGCGGCGCAGCAGACGCTGCACTATGCCGAACAGGTCAACCGCTCGGCCCAGGCCAGCGCGGAGCTTGCGCGCCGCATGCAGCAGATCGGCAACTTCAGCAAGCTGCAGCGCGCGCGCCAGCAGGTCTTCTACGCCGATGCGACCACTCAACTGGCTTCGGCGCAGCACGCCGCCACGGCTGCGCGCGAGGAACTAGTTCGCGCGCTGGGTCTGGACGATGCGCAGGCCGCCAGGCTGGCCCTGCCGGAACGTTTGCCCGATCTACCCAAGACGCCGCGTGACGCGAAGGAAGTGGCCGCAACCGCAACGGAGCAGCGTCTCGACGTGCAGCTCGCGCGTGCGCAGCTCGACGTGGCGGGCAAGTCGCAGGGCATCAATCTGCTGTCGACCTTCGTCGACGTGGAGGCGGGCGGCCGGCGCGACACGGTCTTCGACAACGCCGAGGGCACCAAGAGCACACGGCGCGGCTTCGAGCTCGACATGCGGTTGCCGCTGTTCGACTGGGGCTCGGCCCGGCGCGAGGCGCTGAACGCGCAGTCGCTGGCCGCGGCCAACCGGTACGACGCCACGGTGCGCGGCGCCTCGTCGCAACTGAGAGAGGGCTACTCGGCCTATCGCACCGCCTACGACATTGCGCGGCACTACCGCGACGAGATCGTTCCGCTGCGCCAGGCCATGGCCGATGAAAACGTGCTTCGCTACAACGGCATGCTGATCGGCGTGTTCGAGCTGCTGGCCGAAGCGCGCGACCAGGTTTCCAGCGTGACCAACGCCATCAACGCCCAGCAGCAGTTCTGGCTGGCCGATGCCGCCCTGGCGGCTTCGGTGATCGGAAAGCCCGTGGCCATGGGCGCCGCCGCAGCCGGCTCAGGCGGCGAGGCCGCCACCGCAAGCGCCGCCCACTGAGCGCGCACGCTCATCAACCCATTGAACGACATGACCAACAGACGCAACTTCCTGAGCGGTGCGGGTGCCATCACCGGCGCCCTGGCCGCGGCGAGCGTGAGCAAGGTGGCAATGGCCGCCTTGCCGGAGCCCGTGACCCGGACAACGCCCGACACCATGCCGCCGCTCGCGCCTTCGAGCGGGCGGCCCTACAACCCCGTGGTCACGCTCAACGGCTGGACCCTGCCTTGGCGCATGAACAACGGCGTGAAGGAGTTCCATCTCGTGGCCGAGCCCGTGGTGCGCGAAATGGCGCCCGGCTTCAAGGCCAACCTGTGGGGCTACAACGGCCAGTCGCCCGGCCCGACCATCGAGGTCGTCGAGGGCGACCGCGTGCGCATCTTCGTGACCAACAAGCTGCCCGAGCACACCAGCGTGCATTGGCACGGGCAGCGCCTGCCCAACGGCATGGACGGCGTCTCCGGCCTGACGCAGCCGCCGATCCGTCCGGGCAAGACCTTTGTCTACGAGTTTGTCGCGCGCCGGCCCGGCACCTTCATGTACCACCCGCATGCGGACGAGATGACGCAGATGGCCATGGGCATGATGGGCTTCTGGGTGACGCACCCCAAGGCCGAGCATCCGCTGATCGAGAAGGTCGACCGCGACTTCGTGTTCTTGCTCAACGCCTACGACGTGGAGCCCGGCAGCGCGACGCCCAAGATCATGACGATGCTGGACTTCAACCTGTGGTCCTGGAACAGCCGCATCTTTCCGGGCATCGATTCGCTCAACGTGAGGCTGAACGACAAGGTGCGTATCCGCATCGGCAACCTGACGATGACCAACCACCCGATGCACCTGCACGGGCATGAGTTCCTCGTCACCGGCACCGACGGCGGCCCGACCCCCAAGAGCACGCGCCAGTACGAGGTGACCACCGACGTGGCGGTCGGCCAGATGCGGCAGATCGAGTTCCTGGCCGACGAGGAGGGCGACTGGGCCTTTCATTGCCACAAGAGCCATCACACCATGAACGCCATGGGCCATGACGTGCCCACGATGATCGGGCTTGACCACGAGGACGTGGTCAAGCAGATCACCAACCTGGTGCCCGACTACATGGTGATGGGCGAGCGCGGCATGGCCGACATGGCCGAGATGGAGATGCCGATTCCCGACAACACGGCGCCCATGATGACGGGCCAGGGGCCGTTCGGCTCAGTGGAGATGGGCGGCATGTTCAGCGTGGTGAAGGTGCGCAAGAACCAGAAGCCCGGCGACTACAGCAACCCAGGCTGGTTCAAGCATCCGAAGGGCACGGTGGCCTACGAGCTGGACGGTCCGCCGCCGGAGCCTGCGCGCCAGCGCGGCGCAGGTGCGGCCGCCATGCCCGCGCGGAACATGCCCGCCAACAACATCGAAGTACAGGTCCGCAAGCCGGGCAAGGCCGGTTCCGGCCATGTCGGCCATTGATTTTTTATTGAAAGGAAAACCATGAAACACACGCTTCGCCATATCGCGTTCACCGCTTTCTCCGCCTTCGCCGCGCTGGCGGCCGCGGGCGCTTCGGCCACGGGCAACCACGCCGGTGGCCATGGGCACGATGCAGATGCCGCCATCGGTAAACCCGGCATTGCCGCCAAGGCGACGCGCACCGTCAACGTCGACATGGCCGACTCGATGCGCTTCACGCCGGCCGACATCGCCGTGAAGCAGGGCGAGACCGTGCGCTTCGTCGTCAAGAACTCCGGGCAGCTGAAGCACGAGCTCGTGCTCGGAACCGAGCAGGAACTCAAGGAGCACTACGAAGCCATGAAGAAGAACCCCGAAATGGAGCATGCCGATCCGAACATGGTGACGCTGGCCGCAGGCAAGACCGGCGAGATCGTCTGGCAGTTCACCAAGGCCGGCAAGGTCGACTTCGGCTGCCTGCAGCCGGGCCACTACGACGCCGGCATGAAGGGCGCCGTGAAGGTGGCCAAGGCCGCCAGGTAAACAAGGAAAGGAAAACCCAGATGCCGAACATTCGTATCGCACTCGCGGCCTTCGTTGCCGCACTTTCGCTTACCGGCGCCGTGGCCGCCGCGGAACTCACCGACGGCGAAGTCCGCAAGGTGGACAAGGACAACAAGAAGCTCACCATCAAGCACGGCCCGCTGACGGACCTGGACATGCCCGGCATGACCATGGTTTTCGGCGTCAAGGAAGACGCCTTGCTCGACAAGGTGAAGACCGGCGAGAAGGTGCGCTTCCAGGCCGAGAAGATCGACGGCAAGTTCGTCGTGACCGCAATCGAACCCGCGCAGTGAAAGGCGGTTCAGCCCGCCATTGAGCGGCACGCTGCCGCGCACTCCCGGCATGCCTTGGCGCATGCCTGGCAGTGCCCGGCCTTGTGCTTGGCGCATTCTTCGCCGCACGCCTGGCAGATGTCCGCGCACAGGGCGCAAATGGCTTTTGCATGATCGCTGCCGCGCGCCATTGCGGCGGCGGCAAACTGGCAGGCGGCCGCGCAGTCGATGTCCAGTGCGATGCACCTGGCCATCATGGCGACGTCGGTTTCCTTCAGGCACGAGGCCGCGCAGTGGTTGCACGCCGTGGCGCAGCCGTTGCAGGCTTCAATGCATGCGGCATAGGTTTCATGGGGCATTTGCTGACTCCTTGAGGCGTTCGAGAAAATGCTCTTCCCGCGACCATTTGCATGTGTAGGAAGAAGGCCCACTGGCTCGTGAGGCGGCGGCGACGCATGGCTGCCGCAGGAGCGTGCAACTGCTGGCCGCACCGACGCCCGCACCGGCGTTTTTCCTACCCCGCGGGCCTGGCCGGCGAAGAGCATTCGCCTTGAATTCGGTGTTTCTTCAACGCAGGAGCATTTCGCATGAGCACTACCTTACGCAGCAACGCCCCGGCCATGCCGATGCAACCGGCACCGCGCAGTTGATCCGTCATCACCGCGTTGCCGCAAACGGCATCGGCTTTCACCTGGCGACCTGCGGCCCGGAGGACGGGCCCGCGGTGGTCTTGCTGCACGGCTTTCCGGAGTTCTGGTACGGCTGGCGGCACCAGATGGAGCCGCTTGCAGATGCCGGCCTGCGCGTGATCGTGCCGGACCAGCGCGGGTATGGCGAATCCGACAAGCCCGGCGGCATCGGTGCCTATGCGCTCGATACGCTGGCTGACGACGTGTGCGGCATATGCGGCGAGCTGGGGCATGAGCGCTTCGCTGTCGTGGGGCATGACTGGGGAGGCATCGTTGCATGGCATCTCGCCGCACGCGAGCCGGAGCGGCTGAGCCGCCTTGCGATCCTCAACGCACCGCATCCGGCCACGTTGGCGAGCTATGCGTTCACGCATCCGCTGCAGGCGGTGCGCAGCGCCTATGTCGGTTTTTTCCAGATGCCTTGGCTGCCGGAGATGGCGCTGAGCGCAAACGACCACGCGCTGCTCGCGCTGGCCCTGACCGGCCGAAGCCCGACCGGAACCTTCGACGAGGCAACGCTGGCCAAATACCGCGAGGCGTGGTCGCGGGAGGGCGCGCTGAGTGCCATGCTCAACTGGTACAGGGCAATGCCGCTGGCACGGCCACTGACCCGGCGCATCGAAATTCCGGCAATGGTTCTCTGGGGCGATGAAGATCCGGCGCTCTCCAGCGGTCTGGCCGAAGCGGGCGCGGCATTCTGCGGCGCCTGCGAAGTGGTTCACCTGCCCGGCGCGACGCACTGGCTGCAGCACGAGATGCCCGAAGCACTGAATGAGTCGTTGATCGCGTTTCTTGCCGGAGCCTGAACGATCAGCGCATTGCCGAACCGAGCGATTGCGCCGCGTCGAGGTGCGAGCGCAAAGCAGGCAGCGTCCTGCTCGCCCAGGTGCGCAGCTCGGGGTCGCGAAGCTCGCGGCTTGCCCGCTCGAAGAGCGCAATGTCCGACTGGTGGTCTTCGATGCCGACGATACGGATGTACAAGCGGTCGAACTCGCTGCCGGCGGCCGACGCCAGGCGGTCCAGCTTGGCGCGCTTGTCGCGCGGGAGCACGCCGGGCAGCCGCATTCCACGGGCACGCACCAGATCCATGAGTTCGCTGTTGGCCATCGTGTGGTGGTCGATGAGCATCTGCGCGTAGCTTCGCACCTGGGGGCTTGTGGCACGGTACATGGCCAGCCGCGAGGCCTGCACTTCGTAGCGGCCGTTGCCGGCAGCCGCGTCGATGAACTGCGGGTCTTGAAGGCCGCCTGGGCGGACCGTGGCCGGGGCGGCGGGGCCTTGCGGGATCGAACATCCGGCTGCAAGCGCCGCCGCGCAGACGAGCATCAGGGCACGGGTAAGGGTTCGGAGCGTTTTCATTGTTTTCCTTGCAGCCGGGCAATGGCCGGACCTTCGCCTCTGCGAGGCTGGCCTCATCTATATGTCCGGGCCGCGCTGACCCGTGTCGGACGCCGGCTGCACCTGCGGCCTGCCAATCACTCGAATTCGCTGCAACTCATCAATTCCAGCGCGTGTAAAGTGACATCCCGTGAAATTTTTCACACTACGTAAGCGGTGCGAACTTTGCACTGCATCGAACCGGCAGAGCACAGGGGCAGCGATGGAGCTCATTCCGCAAGGGCGCTACTTTCATAAAGGATGGGAGATCGCCTTCTTCTCCGAAAAAGCAGCAAGCGGAGGCCAGAGTTCCGGCGTGGCCGAAGTGCGAAAGGAAGGCGAGCTCCGCTGTTCGCTGCTCTCCACGGGCAATTTCGAGAGCCGCAGCAACCTGTTCGAAAGCCTCAAGGCGCGCGGCATCCGGTGGATCGACGAGCACGAAGCCAGGAGAGACGTTGTTGCCGATTGGGAGGAGTCCCGCTCATGAGCAAAGACCTGGGTTCGTTGCCGCCATTGACACCCGAAGTCTTGCAGCACCGCTTCGCGCACAAGCCGGCAGTGCTTCTTGTACCCGGTTGGGACGACAGCAAGCACGAGCAGTACGACCGCATCGGCGCTGCGCTGGACGAGCAGGGCTGGTTTACGCGCCGCGTTGATTTTCCGGGGGACCGGCGCCAGGAGGTCTCGCGCGAGGAAATGAGCCGCGACCAGCATTTGAAAGAACTCGTTGCGGCATACGACAGCCTGGTGGCACAGCGGGTGGTCGAGGGGAGGGCCGTTGCCTTCATCGGCTTCAGCTATGGCGGCTACCTTGGCGCACTCTTGAGCGCCCAGAGGCCGCTCCACTGGATGGCGCTGCGCTCACCTGCGCTGTATCGCGACGAGGACTGGTTCGTTCCCAAGGAAGAGCTGGACAAGGACGAACTCGACCGCTACCGGCGCGGCGTAAGAAGCCCCGAGGAAAACGCGGCGCTTGCCGCATGCGAAGCATTTGAAGGCGACGTTCTGCTGATCGAATCCGAGGACGACGACACGGTGCCTCATCCTGCGGTCAAGAGCTACAAGGCGGCCTTCAGGAATGCGCGGTCCTTCGATTACCGCCTTCTCGAAGGGGCGGACCATGAGCTGTCGAGCAGGGCGGCGCAAAGCCGGTTCATCGATGAACTATTGCGCTGGATGAACCAGGTTACCGGCGGCGCCGCCGCTGCGCTGCGGTAGGCGTCAAGACTTCCGGCGCTTCAGGAAACCCGGCGCGTTCTCGCCTTTGCCGGGCTGCGCCTCGTCGTCGGCCATGTCTCTTGCCTCTTCCGGCGTCGTCGATTCATCCGCCTCGAGGTCGTTTGCGCGTACCTCGGCCTCGAGCGGCAGCTTGCCCGGCGTGAGGGGCGCGGATTCCGCCGGCGTGGCGGACGTTTGCTTCCGATTCATGACTGGTGCTCCTGCTGTTTCGGCAATGGCCATCCTCCTGCAGTCGGCGCGGCGGCAGGTCGGACGAAAAGTGCACGCGGTGCAGGCGCCGTCCTGCGCAAGAGTGCAGCCGGATTCAACCTACAGCAGTGTGGCGCGCATACCGAGTCCGAAGCGCATGGGAGTCTGCAACATGAAAAACGGATTTCGTTCTTTTCCGTTCTTTCAATCCCATTTGCCTAAGGAGCCCCACGCATGTTTTCTCACAACAAGCGACTGCAATACACCGTGCGCGTCAGCGAGACCAATCCCGGCCTTGCCAACCTCATGCTCGAACAGTTCGGCGGCCCGCAGGGCGAGCTGGCTGCCGCCTGCCGCTATTTCACGCAGGCCGTGGGCGAGGACGACCCCGGCCGCAAGGACATGCTGTTCGACATTGCCACTGAAGAGTTGAGCCACCTGGAGGTCATCGGCACCATCGTCGCCATGCTCAACAAGGGGGCCAAGGGCCGCCTCGCCGAAGGCGTGGATGCCGAGGCGGAGGCTTTCCGCAGCATCACAGGTGCGGGCAACGACAGCCATGTGACGCAGGTGCTCTACGGCGGCGGCCCTGCGCTGGTCAACTCCGCCGGCGTGCCCTGGACGGCCGCCTACATCGACACCATCGGAGAGCCCACGGCCGACTTGCGCTCCAACATTGCGGCGGAGGCACGCGCCAAGATCGTGTACGAACGCTTGATCAACCTGACCGACGATCCGGGCGTGAAGGAAGCGCTGGGCTTCTTGATGACGCGCGAGATTGCGCACCAGAAGTCCTTCGAGAAAGCGCTCTACGCCATCCAGCCCAACTTTCCGCCGGGCAAGCTGCCGGGCATGCCCGAGTTCACGAAGGTCTACTTCGACATGTCCAAGGGCGGCGAGGTGCGCGGTCCCTGGAACCAGGGCGAAAAATGGGACTACGTGAGCAAGCCCGAAGAGCAGATGGCCGTGGACGGCGGCTCCGGCGAACCTACCGTGCAGCTCACCGCCGAAGACCAGGCGGCGGTGGAAGCCATGGCCACCCGCACGGCTTCAGACCCGACCAGCAATCCGCCGACGGGTGCGGAGCTGGGCATGTCGGACGATGCCATCCTTGATGAGCTGGCAACCGAGCTGGGAAAACCCAAGATCTAGCTGCAAGGCGAGCTTCATCGTGCAGGCCCATTCCGAACCCGCCGCCGATGCGGTCGTTGTCGGCGGTGGTCCGGCCGGACTCATGGCGGCCATCTACCTGGCCCGCTTCCGCCGCTCAGTGGTGCTCGTCGACGCGGGCCAGAGCCGTGTCGAGAAGATTCCGCGCTCGCACAACTATCCCGGTTTTGCCGACGGAATTGCGGGCGCGAAGTTGCGCGACATGCTGCGTGCGCAGCTGCGCAGCTACCCGGTCCGCGTCGTCGAAACTTTCGTCGACCGGGCGGAGCGCGCGCCGGAAGGCTTTCGCCTGGCAACCCAGCAGGGGCCCATCGAGGGCAGACGGCTGCTGATTGCCACCGGCGTGACGGACATTCCGCCCGCCATGCCGCACGTGCGCGCGGCGCTGGATACGGGCGTGCTGCGCTATTGCCCGGTGTGCGACGCCTACGAGGTCATCGGCAAGGCCGTCGGCGTGTATGCCAACGGCCCGGCCGGCGTGGCGGAAGCGATCTACCTGCGTCACTTCAGTGCCGACATCACCCTGTTCATGGCACAAGGCGGGCCGGGCCTTGCCGCGGAAGAGCGGCGCCGCCTGGCCGACGCCGGCATCCGCTGGAACAACGCGCCTGTGGACGCCATACGCAAGGACGGCGAGCGCGTCGAGCTGACGCATGCAAGCACCCGGACGCTGTGCGACACGCTCTATTGCGCGCTCGGCCTGACCGTGCACTCGCGGATTGCGGTGGCGCTTGGCGCATCAGTCGACGGCACGGGTTACGTCCAGGTCGATGCCCACCATGCGACGACCGTGCCGGGCCTGTATGCGGCGGGCGATGTGTCCGCCGGCCTCAACCAGATTGCGGTGGCCATGGGCGGCGCGGCCATTGCGGCCTCGGCCATTCACCGCGAGCTTGGGCCCGACTGGCCGCCGCGCGCCGGCGCTTGACGCAATGTGGGTGCTGTCCGACGAGGCCTGTGGGTCTCTGCTTGCGCGGCGCACTCGCCCGGCGCAGATGCTGGGCCCGTATTCAAGAAGGAGCAACCGATGCTGGCAATGAACTACCGCGGCCCCTACCGGATTCGCGCGGTGCACAAGCCCGAGCCCGAGATCGAACACCCCGGCGACGCCATCGTGCGGGTGACGCGCTCATGCATTTGCGGGTCCGACCTGCACCTGTACCACGGCATGGTGCCCGACACGCGCATCGGCTCCACCTTCGGGCATGAGTTCACGGGCGTGGTCGAGGAGGTGGGCTCGGCGGTGCAGCACCTGAAGCCGGGCGACCACGTGCTGGTGCCGTTCAACATCTTCTGCGGCAGCTGCTACTTCTGCCAGAAGGAGCTCTACAGCAACTGCCATTCGACCAACCCGGAGGCCACGGCGGTGGGCGGCATCTTCGGCTACTCGCACACGGCGGGCGGCTACGACGGAGGACAGGCCGAATACGTGCGCGTGCCCATGGCAGACGTGGGGCCCACGGTGATTCCGGCCGACATGGACCTGGACGATGCCGTGCTGCTGACCGACGCACTGCCCACCGGGTACCAGGCCGCCGAAATGGGCGACATTCGCGAGGGCGACACCGTCGTGATCTTCGGCGCGGGGCCTGTCGGCATCTTCGCGGCCAAGTCGGCCTGGCTGCTGGGCGCGGGACGCGTGATCGTGGTGGACCATGTCGACTACAGGCTGGAGTTCGTGCGCTCGTATGCGCAGTGCGAGGTCATCGACTTCAAGCAGGTGGGCGACATGGCGATCCACATCAAGAAGATGACCGACGGCCTTGGTGCCGATGTGTGCATCGACTGCGTGGGCTGCGAGGCGGCGGGCAACTTTGCCCAGACGCTGCTGGGCGTCAAGCTCAAGCTGCAGGGCGGTGCGGCCACGGTGCTGCACTGGTGCATCAATTCGGTCCGCAAGGGCGGAACCGTATCGATCGTCGGCGTCTATGGGCCCACCTTCAACGCGGTGCCCATCGGCAATGCGGTGAACAAGGGGCTCACGCTGCGCATGAACCAGGCCAGCGTGAAGCGGCATCTGCCGCGCCTTATCGAACACATCCAGGCTGGCCGGCTGGAGCCGCGCCGCGTGATCTCGCACCGCATCGACCTGCGCGACGTGGCCGACGCGTATCACATCTTCTCGAGCAAGCTCGACAACTGCATCAAGACCGTGCTGGTGCCGCCAGGCATGGTGCGCGAAACCACCACCGCCGCCGCGAGCCTTTGATCGATTGGAGCGCACCAATGAACATGCAAGATCCTTCGAACACCCGTTCGCCGTCGCCCAGCCATGCGCACATCATCGGCTGGGGCGCCGACCTCGACCCCGCCATGCGCCCGGCCTACCCCAAGGAGCGCACGCCGCCGCGGCTGCCACACCCGGTGGAGCCGCCGGAGCAGCAGCACTCGCATGCGGAGGTGCTTCACTCGACCGAGCGCCCCGGCATCACGCCCATCTTCGGCAGCACCTTGCCGCCTTCGGGCCTGAGCGGCCGCTTGCGGCGCGTGGCGTTCCGGCATTCGGAAAACGACCTCCGGCACTGGCTCATGCTGCTGCTGGCAGACCGCGTGCAGATGGGCGAGGGCCTCGTCGAAGACATCTCGCGCGGGCACGTGCCGAATGTGTACGCCGAAATGGGCGGCCGCGCCGAGCTCAGGCACAACCCGATGGGCGCCGCACGCAAGGTGGCCATCGGCGTTGCCGCGCTGGCGCTCGTGGCCATGGCGTTCAAGGGGCGCAGGCGGACTCGCCGGCTGCGGGGCTAGGCGGCTGCTTCAGGAGGCAATCAGGGCGTTTCCTGCCCTTCGGCCTGCAGCCTCCAGAGCTCGGCGTACACGCCGCCGAGCGCGACGAGCTCGTCAGGCGTGCCGTCTTCGACGACGCAGCCGTTGACCAGCACGATGATCCGATCGAAGTTGGCGACGGTAGAGAGCCTGTGCGCGACGGCCACTACCGTGCGGCCATGCATCAGCCGTCCCAGTGCCGCCTGTATTTCCGCTTCGGAGCGGCTGTCGAGCGCCGAGGTGGCCTCGTCCAGCAGCAGCACCGGCGCATTCTTCAGCATGGCTCGCGCAATGCTGATGCGCTGGCGCTGGCCGCCCGAAAGGCGCGCGCCGCGCTCACCCACGACGCTGTCGTAGCCGTGCGGCAGCGCGCGTATGAAGTCGTCGCACAAGGCATGGCGCGCGGCGGCCACCACCTGCGCATTGGTTGCATCGGGGTTTCCGTAGCGCAGGTTCTCCATCACGCTGCGGTGAAAGAGCGATACATCCTGCGGAACCACACCGATCGCGTCGCGCAGGCTGTCTTGCCGCACCTGCGAAATGTCGACGCCGTCGACCATGACGCGGCCATAGGTCGGGTCCATGATGCGCCCGATCAGCCGGATGAAGGTCGACTTGCCCGCGCCCGACGGGCCCACCACGCCGAGCCGCTGCCCGGCCGGAATGACGAGGTCCAGATGCTCGAAGATCGGCCGCTCGTCGTTATAGGCAAAGCCCACGTCGTCGAAGACGATGGTGCCGGCGCGGGGCAGGAAGGGCGGCGCATGCGGCTTGTCCGAAACCTCGTGCGGCACCGTTACCACGTGCAGCATTTCGGCAATCACGCCGAAGTGCTGGGAAGCATCGACCAGCGACAGCGCAAGCTCGCGCGAGCCGTGCAGGATGCGAAAGGTCAGCGCACTGATCAGCACCACGTCGCCCGCCATGTTCTCGCCCGCGCGCCAGGCCTCGACCGCCCAGATCAGCATCGAGCCCGCCATGAGCCACATGCACAGGTCGTGAAAGGCGCGGGCCTTTTCAAGAAAAAGCCAGCTGCGGCGCTGGGCCTGCGCCTCCAGGCCGAAGGCTTCGTGCAGCCGCCGGTATTCGCGCTCGCGCGCCGAGAAGGCCATGACGGTGAAGATGTTGGAGACCACGTCCACCAGCTCGCCGCCGACCTGCGACGCCTTTTCTGCAAACGCCTGCTGCAGGGGCCGCACGCGCAGCCCGAAGAAATACATGAAGCCCGCCACCACCGCCACAAAGGCGATCAGCGTGAGCGCCATGCGGATGTCGATGGTGCACAGCACCACCACGGCGCCCAGAAAGTCCACGCAGGGCGGCAGGATCTTCCAGATGAGCGTGCCGAAGATGGCGCCGGTGGCGCCGGCCGTTACCGTGATGCGGTTGCCCAGCGACCCCGCGAGATGGCGCGAGAAGTATTCGAGCGAATGGCCCGAGAGATGGCGGAACAGGTCGAGCCGCACGTCCACGCCCGTGCGCACCACGGTCAAGCAGCCGAGCCAGCCGCTCAGCCGCCAGAAGGCGCTTTCGGCGCCGATCAGCACGATGAACAGGGCGAGCCACTGCCACACCGCGCGCGAGGTGCGGTCTTCGCTGGCCATCGTGTCGACGATCAGCTTCATGCCGTACTGCACGCCCACCGAGCATGCGGCGGCGGCAACGATCAGCGCGAGCAGCGCGCCGAAAGCCCCCCGCCGGCGCTGTACGTAGTGCCACAGGAAAGCGATGGGCCGGCCCGGCAGCGGGGAGGCGCCGGTTGTGGCCGCGGCGTTCAGGCTGCCACCGCCACGGCCGGTGGCGCCGGGTTGGCATTCAGGCCAAGCGCCGCTTCCGCCGCCTTGCGCCCGGCCACGAAGGCGTGGTCGGAGTTGTAGTACTCCCATTCGCTGTAGCGGCCCGCCAGCAGGATGTCGGCTTCGGCCAGCCAGTTGCGAATGGCTTGCACATGCGCCGCGCGCGCGTGGTCGTACACCACATAGGCGCAAGGCATGTCTACTTCGTTCGCGGCAAGAAGCTGGTCGTCGGGCCGCAGCAGCCCCACGCGCACGCAGTCGTCGAAGCAGAGGCGCACCAGCGCATCGCCCTCGGCCGGCAGCGGCTTCAGCGGCGAATAGGTGATCTCGCAGGTCAGGCCGAAACCGCCCGGCGCGTTGCAGTGCGGGCTGGCGTTGCCCTGCACGAAGATGCGGTGGAACACCGTGTCCTCGGGGTAGTAGATCCAGTGCTTGTCGGTGATGTTTTCGCGCGCCACGCCCAGGTTGACGCAGCGTACCGACACATGGCGCAGGTGGCGGGCGGCCTCGCGCACGAACGCCGGCGCCTCCGCGCCGATGGCCTCCACCAGCCGGGGCAGCGGCATGGTGCTGATCAGCGTGTTGAACGACACGGTACGGCCGTTGTCGAAAGTCACCGTCTTGCGCGAGGGCGACACGGCGGTCACCCGCGTGCCAAGCGCCAACTCTCCTTCGAGCAGCGGCAGGAAGCCGTTCATCAGCGCCTGGAAGCCGCCGCGCAGCGGGTAGCCGAAGCGTGCGTTGGGGCCGACGGGCTTGCGCACCGGTTGCAGCGCGCCCTCGATCATTTCTTCCAGGTCGGGCAGCGGCACGCGTCCGCCGAGCCAGGAGGTTTCCATCTCGCTGAGCGGCACGGCCCATAGCTTGCGGTTGTACGGAATGGCAAAGTGCTTGGCCACGCCTTCGCCCCAGACCTTGTAGATGAACTCCTCGAAGTTGCGAGGCGGTGTGGCGGGCGCGGCCGCATGCGGCACGGCTGGCGCAGGGCTCTCCAGCGCGGCGGGTGGCGCCGCCGCGCGCGAAGGGCCGGTGGGCGAAACGCGCAGCTCCGGCTTGCCGATGCTGCCGAAACGTGCCTCGATGGCGCCGATCAGGCATTCCTTGAGCACCGGCGGCGGCAGGCCGTGCAGCGCCGACTGGAAGGGATAGCGCGTATAGACCGACTTGCTGTAGATCCAGGCTTCGCGGTCTTGCCAGTGCACGTTGTCGCCGAGCAGGCGCTTGTACAAATCGAGCACGTACGGATCGTTGGAGAACATGATGTGCCCGGCGTAGTCGAAGGTGAAGCCCTTGTCCTCGACCGAGCGGCACCATCCGCCGACGGTTGCGTTCTGTTCGACCAGCAGGCTGCCACGGCCTGCGTGCAGTGCGGCGGCCAGGCCCGTGGGGCCGGCGCCCAGGATCACGGTGGCATACGCATCGGCCATTCCGTCGGCCTGCTCGTTTGCGGCCGGTGCCAGCGTGAGGGGCGCGAGCGTGTTGTTGCTGCTGGTGCCGTGCGCCTGCGGCGGCGCTTGCCTCGTGCGCTTTTTTTCGTCTTCCTTCTCGATCAGCGACGCCATCTCGTCGGCGGTACGGTCCCAAGAGGTGGCCCGCACGATCGCCTCGCACGCGGCGGCCCGCCGTGCCTGTTCTTCAGGGGCGCGCGTGAGCACGGCTTCGCATGCTTCGACGAAGGCTGTGCTGCCGTCGGCTATGGCCACCACGCCCGCATACGGGCCGACCACGTCGTGGATCGGCGTGCTGACCACGGGGCGGCCCGCAGCCATGTACTCGAGCGTCTTGGTGGGGCTGATGTAGCGCGTGGCCTCGTTCAGCGCAAAGGGCATCAGGCACACGTCCCAGCCGCCGATCAGCGCCGGCAGTTCGCCGTACCCGCGCTGGCCGAGCCAGTGGATGTTGGGCCGCTGCGGCAGCGTGGCGGGGTCTATCTTCACCACCGGGCCGACGGCCACGATCTGCCATTCGGCATTCGCGTCGGCCAGCGCGGCAAGAATGTCCAGGTCGATGCGCTCGTCGATCACGCCGCAATAGCCCAGCCGCGGGCGGCCGATGCCGGCCTGGGCCTCATGCTCCCGGTGGTCGCCGGGCGCGCGTGCGAAGTGGGCCGCGTCGACGCTGCTCGGAAAGCAATGCACGCCGGGGTGCCGCTCGCGCTTCGACTCGTACAGGCTCTGGCCTCCGGTAAACACCAGGTCGGCCGCCTGCAGCAGGGCGCTCTCGCGCTGCAGCAGCTGGCGCGGCGCGTGGCGAAATGCGGAGAGCTCGTCCATGCAGTCGTACACCACGCCGGCTGGCGAGAGCCCCGCGGCCAGCGGCATGGCCATGGGCGTGTAGAACCACAGCCAGTAGTCGTCGATGGCCGCTTCGCCCAGGTATTCGGCAAGCAGATCCTGCAGTTGCGTAATGTGGTCGTCGTGAAAGCCCGGCGCACTCGCGGTGAGGTGGGGGCGCAGCACCACCACGCCTTCGCAGGGCGACAGCATTTCGAGCACCGGCTGCGCTGCGCCCGGCATCGGCTCTTCGACGAACACCACGGGGAAGCGGTGCGCCAGCCGAGAAAGCAGCTGCTGCGGGCGCTGGTAGACAAAGTTCCAGCGCAGGTGGGAGAAGACGATCAGGTGGGTCATGGGCTTTCCTGGAGTTGAAGGCGATGAAGAAGGAGGTGCCTCGGTGCCGGCCAGAAGCGCCTGCCAGTGCTCCAGGCGGCGCGCCGACGGGCGGTGAAGGGTTCGCGCGCCCGTGCGTTCGTCCATGTCCCACAGGCCGCTGCGGTGCCAGGCGCGGGCGTCTTCCCAGTCGGGGCGGTCGATGAGGGGGTACAGGCAGATGCCTTGGAGCGGTACTCCGGCCGTCTTGCAGCGCATGGCCAGCGAGCCCACTTCGTCGATCCACTGCGCGCGCCCATCGCCGACATGGCCCGTCTCTGCGATGAACACGGGGCGGCCGTAGCGCTCGCACACCTCGGCCACCATGGCCACGGGATCGCGGCGGCGCGCATCGCGCAGGTGCCAGTGGAGGCGCTCGTTGGTCGGGTGCTCCCACTGGTTGTTGTGGTAGTAGTTGAGGCCCAGAACATCCAGGTAGCGCGGCGCGCCGCCCAGGCCCGGTTCGAGCCGGCCGCAGAGCATGTCCCAGGCCTGGTATTGCGCGGCGGAAAGCGCGCGCACCTCCTCGGCCCATTCGGGCTGGTCGCCCGTGGGCACGATGTGGATGATGGGATCGGTGTGCACGATGCGCGCATCCGGGCAGGTGGCCCATAGCGCATCGCAGGCCTGCAACGCGGCGCGCGCAAGGTTGCACTTGAGCTCGTAGCCGCGTTCGGGCGAGCCGGCCTGGAACGGATGGATCAGCGGCGTGCTGCTGGCGGCCCAGCTCAGGAAGGAGATCTCGTTGACGGGCTGGAAGAAAAGCGGCTCGCCATCGCTGCTGTCTTGCAAGGCGCGCGCAACCTGGTCGCAGAAGCCGGCGAGGCGCGCGGGAAAGTCGCGCGAAAACATGTCCACGCCGTCGGGCACACCGTAGTGGTGAATCGTCCAGATGACCTGCAGGCCGAACTTGCGGGCGGCCTCTGCGGTGCGTGCGAGGCGCGCCATTTCGGCGCCGGGCCCTGCCGCGGCGCTTGCGCGCCAGCCGATGCTCTCGCGGATGGTGCGAATGCCGAAGCGCGCGAGCTGGGCGTAATCCTCTTCGAGCCGCTCCCAATGACGATTGCTGCGGTTCATCAGCACCTGTTCGCCGCGGCTGTTCACATGGTCGGCACCTTCGAAGCCTCCCATCCAGAACGAGCGGAACAGTGGCTTGGCGGAGGGCGGCTGCGGCTCGCTGCGTTCTTGCGAAGGCGGTACGGCTGTGTTCAAGGTGGCTCTCTTCTTGTCGAGTGAACGCCGAGGTGGCGCGGCTCCTGTGCAGGGCAACGGCCATGCCCGCGTGTGCGCGCATCGGCCCGGCCAGAGGACCAGCGCACGTCCGCAGCATTTGCGGCAATTTGTGCCGCCATGCAGTCAGCGCGCCGCGCCGACACGCCGCGTGGGCGCGCTCTCACAAGGAGGCTGCCGCGCGGCAGGCAGATTGGCGGCCGGCCATGCAACAGAGGAGAAGCAAACTGGAGAAGACCACGCAGCAAGAAAAACCCGAACGGCCCTCCGTCCGCAAGAAGCGGGCTGCGCCGACGGCAGAAGCCGGCGTGGACCGGGTGCTTCACGAAGTGTTCGGCCACGAGCGCCTGCGCCCCGGGCAGCGCAGCGTGATCGACAGGGTGGTCGCAGGCGAATCGACGCTCGCCGTCATGCCCACGGGCGCCGGCAAATCGCTTTGCTACCAGGTGCCCGCGGTTCTCGCGTCCGGGCAGACCGTGGTCGTATCGCCGCTGATCGCGCTCATGAAAGACCAGTGCGAGAAGCTCAATGCGAACGGCGTGCGCGCTGTGCAGCTGAACAGCCTGTGCGCAGCCGACGAGATCGATGCGGCGGAAGCAGCCATTGCCGACGGCTCGGCGCGTGTGGTCTTCAGCACGCCGGAACGATTGGCGGACGCTGCCTTTCTGAAGCTGCTGCAGCAGCGGGCAACATCGTTGCTGGTCGTCGACGAGGCGCATTGCATCTCGCAGTGGGGGCACGACTTTCGGCCCGCGTTCCTGGAGATAGGCGCGGCGGTGCGCGCCCTGCGCAAGCCGGTGGTGCTGGCGCTCACGGCCACCGCCAACGACGAGGTGGCCGAAGAGATCATGGAGAAGCTCGGCATCCCGCGCGCGGGCCTGATCGACACCGGTGCCTACAGGCCCAACCTGCACTACACGGTCGAGCCGATGATGCGGGAGGAAGATAAGCTGCAGCGTGCGATGGCGCTGGTTGCGGGCCTCGAAGGAAGCGGCATCGTCTACACCGCCACAGTGAAGGCGGCCGAGTCGCTTGCCGCCAGTCTTGCGGATGCGGGCGAGTCGGTGGGCCTGTACCACGGCAAGCAGCGCTCGGGCGAGCGGCACGCGGCCCAAGATGCGTTCATGGCCGGCAAGCTCCGCGTGATGGTGGCCACCAATGCATTCGGCATGGGCATCGACAAGCCCGACATCCGCTTTGTGCTGCACTACCAGATGCCCTCGAGCCTGGATGCCTACTACCAGGAGTCGGGTCGCGCGGGACGTGACGGCGAGCGCGCGGATTGCGTGCTGCTCTACCTGCGGCGCGACAAGGCCGTGCAGCAGTTCTTCCTGGCCGGCTGGTTGCCCGAGGTGCCCGAACTGCGCGCGCTGCAGCAGGCCTTGTCGAGCCCGCCTCCCGCGGCCGAAGGTTGGACGGCGGCGGAGCTCCAGCAGCGCGCGCGCCTGCCGCGCGGCAAGCTTCGCGTGTTGCTGAGCCTGCTGCGGCAGGAGGGCCTGCTGAAGCGCAACAGCGAGGGCCTGCTGCGCTGGGCAAGAAAGCAGCCGCTCGAGGACGCCGAGCTCGATGCGCTGCTGAACGGCCACCGCGAAAAGCGCGAGCAGGAGCGCGAGGCGCTGGAGCGCATGACCTTCTATGCGATCACCGGCATGTGCCGATGGCAGGTGCTTCTTTCGGGATTGGGGAGCGACGAGCTCGCGCAGCGCTGTGGTGCCTGCGACAACTGCGTGCGCCTGGCCAGGCACGAGCGGGCGCAGGCCGCGCGAGATGCGCAGGCGGAACCAGTGACCGAAGAAGAAGCCGGCGCCACTTCGCCGCGTGTCGCCTTTGCGAAAGGCGATTCGGTGCGCGTTCCGCGCTACGGCGTCGGGTCCGTGGCAAGTGCCGATGCGGTCTCTGTCACCATCGAATTTTCCGATGGCAGCCAGCGCTGCTTTCAGCCCCAGTTCGTGCGTCCGGTGCTCGCGCGGCGGGCGACCCGGGCGGCGCAGCGTCTGGTAACAGGCCGTGCGAGCCAGCGGTGAGAATCGATGAATGCATCAAGCAAGCAATCTTTCCATTTCGCGCTTCAACAGGTTCGCACTCTTGGCCGCATCGGCGGCCGTTGCCGCATTGCTGGCCAGCTGCGCATCCGCTCCACCGCCCGCCGCCGCAAAGCCGCCCGCATCGGCAACCGGTGCCCGGCCCGCAACCGCACCTGCGACATCAGGAGCGGCTGGTGCGGAAGACCAGGCAGCCGAACAGCGGTTCGCCAAGTGGGTGGCTGATTTCCGAGCCACCGCCCGCGCGGAAGGCATCAGCGATGCCACGCTGAAGAGCGCGTTCGACCAGGTCCAATATTTGCCGCGCGTGATCGAACTCGACCGCGCCCAGCCCGAGTTCACGCGCACCGCGTGGGAGTATCTGGACAACGCCGTCACGCCGCAACGCGTGGCAACTGGGCAGGACAAGCTATTGCAGGTTCGCGCCGAGGCCGATGCAGCCGCTGCGCGCTACGGCGTGCCGCCCGCGGTGGTCGTTGCCATCTGGGGCATGGAAAGCAACTACGGCAGCAACTACGGCAACACCCCGGTCATCGACGCGTTGGCGACGCTCGGCTTTGAAGGGCGCCGCGAAGACTGGGCCAAGCGCGAGTTGCTGGCGGCATTGAAGATTCTCGACAGCGGCGACATCGCGCGCGAGCGGATGATCGGCTCCTGGGCCGGTGCCATGGGCCAGACGCAGTTCCTGCCCTCCAACTTCCTGGCCTATTCGGTGGATGCCGATGGCGACGGTCGGCGCGATATCTGGGGCAGCATGCCCGATGTGGTGGCTTCCACCGCCAACTTTCTTTCGCGCTCCGGCTGGCAGGCTGGTGTGCCGTGGGGTGTGGAAGTGAGGCTGCCGCCGGGCTTCGACTACGGCCGTGCCGATACGTCGGTGCGGCAGTCGTCCACGCAATGGGCGGCCGAGGGGCTCCGCGCGATCGACGACCAGCCGTTGCCGGAGTTTGCCGAGGCCACGGTGCTGCTGCCGGCGGGTGCGCGCGGGCCGGCCTTCCTGATCGGGCCGAACTTTCGTGCCGTTCTTCGCTACAACAACTCGACGAACTACGCACTCGCGGTCGGCCTTCTTGCGCAGCGGCTGGGCGGCGGTCCCGGCGTGCAGGCGGCTTGGCCGCGGGACCTGCCCGCGCTCTCGCGCAGCCAGATGGTCGAGCTGCAAACCGCGCTCAACCAGCGCGGCTTTGCAACCGGCGCCGCGGACGGTGTGATGGGCCCCGCCACGCGCGAAGGACTGCGCCGCTACCAGCGCAGCGTCGGCCTGCCGGCAGACGGCTATCCGAGCGCGGAGCTGCTGCAGCGCCTGCAGCAGCCGTAGCCTGGCTTGCAGCGAATCGGGCCCGCGGAACAAGCCCGAAGCCCGCTAAACTGGCATCGGGTGCGGTGCCGTTTCGTGGCGTCGCAGGTTCATGCGCTGGTCGGGCCGCCGCGCGGACCGGTCACGCCAATTCCATGCAAGAACCCACCATCCAGTACATCGCCGCGGGCCTCTTCGCCGTCGCGCTCATTCACACCTTTGCCGCCAAGCAGTTCGAGCGGCTGTCGCACCGCTTTCCCCGTCATGCCGGCCTGTTCCACCTGCTGGGCGAGGTCGAAGTCGTGTTCGGCTTCTGGGCCATCGTGCTCGTCCTTGCCATGGCGCTGGTGGTCGGAGCCGGTCCGGCGCTCGGCTATGCGGAATCGCGCAACTACACCGAGCCGCTCTTCGTCTTCGTGGTGATGGTGGTGGCCGCTTCATGGCCCGTGCTGCGCACGGTGATGTCGGGCGTGAGCCTTGTCGCACGGGTGCTGCCGGTGCCCACGCCCATGGCGTCGGCCTGGCTCGGCCTGGCGGCCGTGCCGCTGCTGGGCTCGCTCGTTACCGAGCCGGCAGCCATGACGATCGCGGCGCTGATGCTCGCGCCGCAGATCTTCAGGCCGCAAGTGCCTGAGCCGGTGAAGTACCTGGCCCTTGGGGTGCTGTTCGTCAACATATCGATCGGCGGCACCCTCACCTCGTACGCCGCGCCGCCGGTGCTGATGGTCGCTTCGACATGGCAGTGGGACAGCGCATTCATGCTCGCGACCTTCGGGTGGAAGGCCGCCGTTGCCGTAGTCATCAACGCGACCGTGGCCACCTTCGTGCTGCGCAAGCACCTGAATGCTGCGCCGTCGGCGGTCGTTACCGAAGCGCCTGTGCCACCCGCCGTGGCCCTGGTGCACCTGGCGCTGCTCGCAGGCATTGTGCTGTTCGCTCATCATCCGGTGGCGTTTCTCGGGCTTTTCCTGATGTTTCTCGGGTTCACGCAGGCTTATGAACGCCACCAAAGCCCGCTGATCATCAAGGAGGCCCTGCTCGTCGGCTTCTTCCTGGCCGGGCTGGTGGTGCTGGGCGGCATGCAGCAGTGGTGGCTGGAGCCGGTGGTTTCGAGCCTGGAGCCGCTCGCCCTGTTCTTCGGCGCGCTCGGCCTCACGGCCATTACCGACAATGCCGCGCTCACCTACCTGGGCTCTTTGATCGCGAACATCTCGGACGAATCCAAATACATGCTGGTGGCCGGCGCGGTGGCGGGCGGCGGACTCACGGTGATCGCCAATGCGCCCAATCCTGCGGGCGTGGCTTTGCTCAAGCGCGGTTTTTCGGACGAGACCATCGGTGCGGGCGGGCTGCTGCTGGGAGCTCTCGGTCCAACGGCAGTGGCTGCCGCGGCATTCATGCTGCTCTAGCAGGCCGGGTCTCTGCCATGGGCGGCATATGAAGGAGACAAGAACATGTTCATGCGCTCTCTCACGGGCCTTGCCGCAGGCGCGGCAATCATGGCCCTGGCCTTCGTGCCGGCCGGCTGCACTTACCCGGGCGGCGCCGTTCCAACGCAGGCACGGGCCGAGCGACCGCCCACCGATTGCCGAGCGTGGGTCGGTGTCGACCGCAACCACGAACTGCCCGGCTACCTGCTGCCGCAACCCGGCGGCCATGCCGCTTGCGTTCCGCTCGGCGTTACCGCCCATCGGCCTCCCGCCGGATACAGGGGCGACTACTACGTCGACGAGTTCACCGACGCGCGGCTGAAGGAGCGCTGGCGCACCTGCAAGGCCGATGCCGCCTGCTTTGCGCGCATCGATGCGCAGATGCAGCGCTGGCTTCCGCCGAACAAGGCACGTTCGACGCGCTCGACCGGCACCGTCGATCCTTCGGGAAAGATCGATCCAGATGGCGCGGTGGACCTGCGGGAGATCCGCCGCCCGGCGTTCTTTGCGAAGGCGCCTTATGCGGAGGCCATTGCGCGGGCCGAGGCCGGCACCTACATCGTCGAGTTCACCGTGCCGCGCGACACCTTCGAGCGCATCGACCTGAAGATGACCGACCCGGTCAAGCTGCGCGGCTGGTACATCGAAGGCCGTGGTGTCGATGACGGCAAGGGCGGCATCACGCGCGCACTGGTGGTCATGGCGCCGGGCGGCGGCGGGCAGCTCACTGCAATCCAGCACCCAGACGAAAAGCCCTACCGCATCGATCCGGCCACGGGCAGCGCAGTGGACATCCGCTTTCCGAACGCCACCACCGAGACGATGGGGCAGCGCTGGTGGCGCGAGAACCTCGATGCGCTGAACCAGGCGGGCTTCGATGTGCTGGCCTACGACCGGCGGGGCGAGGGTATCTCGGGTGGGTTCAGCGACACGAACACGCTGGAGCAGGGCGAAGATGTCTTTCGCGTGCTGGCGCAGTTCGACACCGGCAACGGCCTGCGGCTTCTTGCGCCGGACGGACGCGTGCTTGCGGGCGATGAGGCAGGGGGCAAGCTGCTGGGCGGCATGAAGTCGACCCGCATTCCCATCCTGCTGGGCGGCTATTCGCGCGGCTCCATGTCGACGGCATGGGCCATGGCCAAGAACTTTTCAGGTGCATGCAGCTATGACATGCCGGTGCCCGAATGCACCCCGCCCAAGGGGCTGGCGAACATCAAGGGCGCGATTCTCCTCGCGTCTTTCGCGAGCGGCGCGGGGTACCTGCCGTCGTCGCCTGATCTGGCCGACCGCAACCTGTTTCTCGGCGCCATGGCGGCCGAGCATCACATCCTGTTCTATCCCAACTCGGCGCCGCTCGCGGGCATGCACAAGTGGCCGGCTGCGTTCTTCGGCAAGGGTTTGTGGGACCGTGCGGAAACGCTGGAGGGCACCGTCGCGGCCTACGACCGCATTCGCGGCGCGCGCGAAATCGTGGTGGCCCGCGCACCCCATTCGATCGAGACCTGGCCGGAGAGCGACAGGCAGTATCTGCGCGAGCGGATGGTCGCCTTTGCCAAGGTTGCGGTTGCCGGAGGCACGGCTGTGCCGGGGGCCAAGCCGTGGTCGAACCTGAGAGAGCTGGTCGCGACCACGCCCGATCCGTGGGAGCCTTCGTCCAAGCCCAGGGGCCGCTGAGGTAACTCTCATCGTGTCTTGACTTTGTTTCCATCATGTTGGATATTCTTCCGACATCATGGAAAAAGAATCCTCCAGCCTGAATGAACGCATCGCGCAACGCGTGCGAGACCTGCGCGCCGCGCGCGGCCTCTCGCTCGACGCGCTGGCTGTGCACTGCGGCGTCAGCCGCTCGATGATCTCGCTCATCGAACGCGGCGAAAGCAGCCCGACGGCGGTGGTGCTCGAAAAACTTGCCACCGGCCTCGGTGTTCCGCTGGCCTCGTTGTTCGAGGCGCCCCAGCCCGAGGCCGGGCCGGTGTCGCGGCTGGCCGACCAGCCGCAGTGGCGCGATCCGCATTCCGGCTATGTGCGCCGCAACGTTTCGCCCGCCGGCACGGCATCGCCGATTCACATCGTCGAAGTGCTGTTTCCGCCCAAGGCCCGCGTGGCCTACGAAACCGCAGCGCGCGAACCGCAGGTGCACCAGCAGGTGTGGATGCTCGAAGGAACCATCGAAGTCACGCTGGGCGACGAACGCCACCGGCTCGACGCGGGCGACTGCCTGGCGCTGGTGCTCGACCGGCCGATGAGCTACTACAACCCCACCCGCAAGATCGCGCGCTATGCCGTCGTGATCGCGACCTCGCCCTTTGCTTCAAGATGATCGTGGAGATGAGATGACAGATATGGCAACACTCGCGCCAGGCATTCGAGCGCTTAACAGCGTCAACGACGCGCACATCTGGCAGCTTGCCGATGTGCTTATCGATTGCGTCGAGGGCGGCGCATCCGTGAGCTTCATGCTGCCGCTCACCCGCGATCGCGCGCTCGGCTTCTGGCAGCGCGTGGGCGAGGGGGTGGCACGCGGCGAACGCGCGCTGCTGGTGGCCGAAGACGCGCAAGGCATCGTCGGCACCGTGCAGCTCGTGCTCGACCAGCCCGAGAACCAGCCGCACCGCGCCGAGGTTTCCAAGATGCTCGTGCACCGTCGGGCGAGGCGCCGGGGCGTGGGTGCGCTGCTGATGCAAGCCGTCGAGCAGCTTGCCCGCGATCACGGAAAGACCTTGCTGGTGCTCGATACATCCAGCCCGGAGGCCGAGCGGCTTTATGCCCGCCAGGGCTGGACGCGCGCGGGCGTGATTCCGGGCTTTGCACTGCTGCCGGGCGGCGAGCCGTGCGATACCACTTACTTCTACCGGGTGCTGGATTAGCGTGCCTGCAGGGCGCGAGGCCTGTCATCATTCGCGCCTGCATGAACCACGAAATGACGCTCATGGATCTGTTCGATCGCGCCAGGAAGGTGCTGACGGCGCCAGACGGCACGCTGCCGGGCACCGCTGCCACCCCCGAGGCCGGCTGCGTGATGTTTGTCGCGCTGGGCGACGGTGCGAGCCGCGCACGCGTCACTATGGGGCGCGGCGGCACGGCCGAAGAGGCTTGGCAGAAAGCGCGCGATGCGGCGCTTGCGCTCACCGAACGCATCGGCTTGCAGCCCCGCCGCATGCGTGTAGAAATCGTCGACGAGGTCGAGCCCATGAGCTGGGGCGCATTGAAGGAGCGCCTGTCGCGCACCAAGCGCAACTACTTCAACCGGGGCGTGTCGTTCGATGCGAAGTTCGAGGTGGCGCTGCTCGCGCCGGAGATCAACGGCAGCGCCATCTTCTACAACGGCACCGTGGAACATGCCGAGCCCAACGCGGGCAACCTGCGCCTGCACGGGCAGCGGCGCTTCGGAAGAGACATCGACTTTCCCTCGGGCGACGACGCGCCGGTGTGGTGCTTCACGACCCGGGGCGCCTACGTCGACGCCGAGGGGGCATGGCCTCTCACGGCCAAGGGGCAAGCGGCAGGCTACCGGACGCTGCCCGATTGGAGCGCGGACCAGGTGCGCCACCTGGTGGACACCGCGAGCGACTACCTCGCCGCGCAGGTCAAGCCCTCGGGCGAGTTCTACTACGGTTGGTTTCCGTGTTTCGACCGGCCGATCCCCACCTACAACACCTTGCGGCACGCAAGCTCGACCTACGCGCTGCTCGAAGCCTGGGAGCTGACCCGAAGCGACACACAGAAGGCGGCCATCGACCGCTCGCTGGCCTTCTTGAAAGACCGGCTCATCCGCCAGGTCGACCTGCCCGACGGCACGCGCGCGGCCTACCTGCTCGACGTGGGCAATGAAATCAAGCTCGGGGGCAATGCGGTGTGCCTGCTGGCGCTGGTCAAGTACACCGAGCTCACCGGCGATGCGCAGTACCAGCCGCTGATGGAGCAACTCGCGCTCGGCATCCAGGCCATGCAAGACCCGGCGAGCGGGCGCTTCGTGCACGTGCTCAGTTACCCGTCGCTCGACGTGAAGGATGAGTTCCGCGTCATCTACTACGACGGCGAAGCGGCATTCGGCCTGATGCGTCTCTATGGCCTCACGCGCGATGAGCGGTGGCTGGCCGTGGTCGAGAAAGCCTTCGAGCATTTCATTGCCGCGGAGCATTGGCGCGCGCATGACCATTGGCTGAGCTACTGCGTCAACGAGCTCACGCGCTACCGGCCCGAAACGCGCTACTACCAGTTCGGGCTGCGCAACGTGGCGGACTACCTGGACTTTGTGCTGCAGCGCATCACCATCTTTCCCACGCTGCTTGAACTGATGATGGCTGCGCGCGAAATGGTGGCGCGGCTCGATGCCGACCCTGCGCTGCGTCCGCTGCTCGAAGGGCTCGACCGCGACAAGTTCGACCGCGCGCTCGAGCATCGCGCGCGCTACCTGGCCAATGGGTATTTCTGGCCCGAGCTCGCAATGTTTTTCCGGAACCCCGACCGTATTGCGGGTTCGTTCTTTATCAAGCACCACAGCTTCCGCGTTCGCATCGACGACGTGGAGCACTATCTTTCGGGCCTTGTCGCCTACTGGAAATACCGCCGATGAACAGCAGCATCACCTCGCGCGAGTTCGGACGCATGCCCGATGGCCGCGCCGTGACCGAATACACCCTGGACAACGGCCGGGGCCTCAGCCTGAGTGCCATCAACCTTGGCGGCATTGTCACGGCGCTGCATGTGCCCGATCGCGAAGGGCAGAGCGGCAACATCGTGCTCGGCCTACCCACGCTCGAGGACTACCTGAAGCCGCATCCGCACTTCGGCACCATCGTCGGCCGCTATGCCAACCGCATCGCGCGCGGGCGCTTCATGCTCGACGGCGTTGCGCACCAGCTTGCAGTGAACGACGGCGCCAATTCGCTGCACGGCGGCCACAAGGGCTTTGGCACGCGCTTCTGGCACATTGAAGAAGTGCCTGCCTATACCGCCGCGGATGAAGTGGCCATTGAACTGCGCTACACCAGTGCGGACGGCGAAGAGGGCTTTCCGGGCGAGGTGCGGGTGACCGTGCGCTACGTGCTCGGCACCACCGAAAACACATGGCGCATCGACTACCGCGCCGTGGCTGACCGGGCCACGGTGTTGAACCTGAGCCATCACGACTACTTCAACCTGGCCGGCGGCGGCGCAGTGCGGGACCACCGGCTGACCATTCCGGCGAGCCGCTTCTGCCCGGTGGACGCTGGGCTGATTCCACTTGGCCTCGCGCCCGTGAACGGAACACCTTTCGACTTTCGCGTGCCTACGCACATCGGTGCGCGCATGGGCGAGCCGCACGAGCAGTTGCGCGTGGCGGGCGGCTACGACCACAACTGGGTGCTCGACCGCGAGCCGGCCGGCATGGCGCTGGCGGCGCGCCTCGAGCACGAGCCCTCAGGCCGCGTGATGGAGGTGCTGACGACCGAGCCGGCGGTGCAGTTTTATTCGGGCAACTTTCTCGACGGCAGCCTTCGCGGTCGCGACGGGGAAACCATTCGCCAAGGCGCGGGGCTGTGCCTGGAAACGCAGCACTACCCCGATTCGCCGAATCAGCCAAGCTTTCCTTCGACGGTGCTCCGGCCCGGCGAAGCGTTCAGCAGCAGCACGCTGCACCGCTTCGGCGTGGCTTGAATAGTTAGCCGTTGACCGCGGCCGCGCCGAACTCCGCGGCGGGCAGGCCGGGGCTCCCGATGCGAACCGAGAACAGCGCGCCGGACAGCGGCTCCGCTTCGATCTGCTCAGCCGTGAGCCCGCTGCGCGCGGTGGTGATGTAGAGCGTGCACATGTCTTCACCGCCGAAGGCGCAGTCGGTGACGTTGCTTGCGGGCAACTCGATGCGGCACAGTTCGGCGCCGCTCACCGGGTCGTGGCAGCTCACGCAGTGGCCGCCCCAGCGCGCAATCCACAGCCGGCCGGCCGCGTCGGTCGTCATGCCGTCGGGCAGGCCGTCGCCGTCTGCAAAGCGCAGCCACACCCGCTTGTTGCTCACCGTGCCGGCTTCGCTGTCGAAGTCATAGGCATAGACGCAGCCTTCGACGGTGGCGTTGAAATACATCGTGCGTTCGTCGAGCGACCAGGTCGGCCCGTTGGTGACCGCAAAGCCGTCGTCGTGGCGCGTGCAGCGGCCATCGGCATCGAAGCGGTAGAGCGCACCCGTCGGCGCCACGCAGTCGAAGTCCATGGTGCCGCCCCAAAAGCGGCCCTTGCTGTCGCACTTGCCGTCGTTGAAGCGGTTGCCGGGCCGGTCGGGTTCGGGCTGGTGCAGGTAGCGCGGCGGCGCGTCGACTGCGGGGTCGAACAGGGCGAAGCCGCGGCGCATGGTGACGATCAGCCCCGGCGCGCCCGCGCGCTCGGCCAGTGCGGTGATCTCTTCGTCGAAGGCCCAGCTCCGGCGCGCGCCGCCCCGCGGGTCGTAGCGGTACAGGCGGCACCCGAGGATGTCGATCCAGTAAAGCGCCTGCTCGCGCGGCGACCACAGCGTGCCTTCTCCGAGCGTGGCTTCCGCAGGCCACAGGCATTCGGGCTGGCCGAGGATCGTTGGCGCACCAAGGGGTGCGGGCGTGGATGTGCTGCCGTTCTGGGTCATTTTGTTTTTGCGCCTTCGTTGTCTCAGTCCTTGACGCGGCGGATCGTATCAAGGCATATTGATAATAGAAATCAAAGTTTATGGCATTGATTGATATCTTTTTTGCAATGCCACTTCCCCGACCTGGAGACACACACCTTGAAGGATTCCCCGAAGCTCTCGATCTACCCCAGCCTGGAGGGGCGCGCCGTGTTTGTCACCGGCGGCGGCAGCGGCATTGGCGCGGCCATTGTTGCCGCCTTTGCCGCGCAGGGCGCTCGCGTGGCGTTCATCGACATTGCCGAAGGCGCCAGCGCAGCCCTGGCGCAGCGCATTGCCAATGAAGGCCATGCGGCGCCATGGTGGCGCGCCTGCGACGTGCGCGACATCGGCGCCATGCAGAAGGCCATTGCCGACGCGGCCGCCGAGCTGGGCGACTTTGCCGTGCTGGTCAACAACGTGGCAAGCGACGACCGCCACACGCTGGAATCGGTCACGCCCGACTACTACGACAACCGCATGGCCATCAACGAGCGGCCCGCGCTGTTCGCCATTCAATCGGTGGTGCCGGGCATGCGGCGGCTGGGCTTCGGCTCGGTGGTCAACCTGGGATCGACGGGCTGGCAGACCAAGGGCTCGGGCTACCCCTGCTATGCCATTGCAAAGTCTTCGGTCAACGGACTCACGCGCGGCCTGGCGGTGGACCTGGGCCGCGACCGCATCCGCATCAACACCGTGTCGCCCGGTTGGGTAATGACCGACCGGCAGGTGAAGCTGTGGCTCGACGACGAGGGCGAACAGTCCTTGAAGCGCAACCAGTGCCTGCCCGACAAGCTCATGCCCGAGGACATCGCGCGCATGGTGCTGTTTCTCGCGTCGGACGACGCAAAGATGTGCACCGCGCAGGAATTCACGGTGGATGCGGGCTGGACCTGATCAGTCCATCTCCAGCTTGCGGCCGTAGACGCTGAGGCTCGCGGTCTTCAGCGCCTTCATCATCACCTTGGCCGCCGGCGAGAGCAGCCGGTCGGTGCGCGTAATGATGCCGAAGGCGTCCATGTGGCAGGGCATGTCGAGCGGCAGCAGCGACACGATGCCGTGCGCGGCGTAGTAGCGCGCCACGTCGCTGGCGAGCACGGCCACCATGTCGCTTTGCTGCAGCATGCGCGTGATGAAGAGCAGGGCCGAACTCTCGATGACGTTGCCCGGCGGCGAAAGCCCTTCTTCCTGGAACATCAGCTCGAAGCGGTGCCGCAGCACGCTGCCCGCGGGCGGCACGATCCAGCCGGCGCCCACCACGTCGCGCAGCGTGAGGCTGCTCACGCCCAGCAGCGGATGGCCGGGGCGCACCAGTGCGCACACCGGCTCTTCGGCCAGCGCTTCGTAGCGCAACTGCGACTTGTCATGCTCGGCAAACAGCCGCGCCACGAGGATGTCGAGCTTGCCTTGCTCGAGCCGGTCGATCAGCACCGCGCTGGTCTCGATCTCGAGCGACACGCGCAGGTCGGGCTGTTCGCGCTTCACCATGGCCACCGCGGGGGGCATCAGCGTAAGGCCCGGCGCGGTGATGGCGCCCACGCCCACCTGGCCGAAGCGGCCCGCCTTGAGCGCGGTGAGCTCGTCGTGCGCCTGGTTCAGGCTGGCCAGTGCCACGCGGGCGTGGCGAATCATGGTTTCGCCGTACCAGGTGGGGCGCATGCCGCGCGGCAGGCGGTCGAAAAGCGGCACCTCCAGCACGTCTTCCAGGTCTTTCAGCAGCTTGGAGGCTGCGGGCTGCGTCATGTTGAGCACCTGCGCCGCGCGGTGGATGTTGCCTTCCTCCGCCAAGGCGACCAGCAAAAGCAGCTGCCGCGTCTTGAGGCGGGCTCGGATGAACCAGTGGTTGTAGTTGGTCATTGGTTATTGAAACTTTGGGCTGCGCGGGTTTTCCAGAATCCAGCGATTGATATGCATTTTGTCGAAAAAATGATTGGATTGATATCAATTCTGTTTCTAGACTCGCGGCACTTCAAAACGAGAGACAAGGCGCACGGTGATTCACGGCGAGCTCCATCAGAGCGTGCGGCAGTACATCAACGGCCGCTGGGAAACCAGCGCGACCACAGGTGTGAGCGCCAATCCTTCGGACACCAGCGAAGTGGTGGCCGAGTACGCACGTGCCGACCGCCGCCAGGTCGAGCTTGCAATCCGCGCGGCCGCCGACGCCTTTCCGCACTGGAGCCACAGCACGCCCCAACGCAGGGCCGACGTGCTCGATCGCATCGGCACGGAACTGCTGGCGCGCCGGGACGAACTCGGCCTGCTGTTGGCGCGCGAAGTCGGCAAGACCCTGCCCGAAGCCGTTGCCGAGGCCACCCGCGCGGGCCAGACCTTCAAGTTTTTTGCGGGCGAGGCAATGCGGGGCGGGGGCGAAAACATGGCCTCGCTGCGCGCCGGCGTGCAGGTCGACGTGACGCGTGAGCCGGTGGGCGTGGCCGGGCTCATCACGCCGTGGAACTCCCCGCTGGCAGTGCCGGCCACCAAGATTGCGCCCGCGCTCGCGCATGGCAACAGCGTGGTGTTCAAGCCCGCCGAGCTGGTGCCGGCCTGCGGCTGGACGCTGGCCGAAATCATCAGCCGCGCCGCTTTGCCGGCGGGCGTTTTCAACCTGGTGATGGGCAGCGGCCGCGAGGCGGGGCAGGCGCTGGTCGACAGCCCGCTGGTCGATGCGGTGAGCTTCACCGGCTCGGCGCGCAACGGTGAACGCATTCTGCAGGCGGCCGCCGCACGGCGCGCCAAGGTGCAGCTGGAGATGGGCGGCAAGAACGCGCTCGTGGTGCTGGCCGATGCCGACATCGATCACGCCGTCGATTGCGCGGTGCAGGGCGCCTACTTTTCGAACGGGCAGCGCTGCACGGCGTCGAGCCGTCTCATCGTCGAAGCCGCGGTGCACGACGTTTTTGTGGCGCGTCTGCGCCAGCGGCTCAAGGCGCTGAAGATCGGCCACGCGCTGGAGCGCGGAGTGGACATCGGCCCCCTGATCGATGAAGAGCGGCTTGCGCGCACTTTGGCCTGGGTCGAGGTTGCCCGCGAAGAGGGCGCCGAACACGTGTGGGGCGGAGAGCGGCTCAAGCGCGCCACCGCGGGCCATTACATGAGCCCCGCGCTGTTTCTTGCCAAGCCGGAGCACCGCATTGCGCGCGAGGAAATCTTCGGCCCGCTGGCCTGCGTGCTGCGCGCTGCCGACTACGACGAGGCGTTGGCGCTGTGCAACGACACGCCGTCGGGCCTGAGTGCGGGCATCTGCACCAACTCGCTCAAGCACGCGATGCATTTCAGGCGGCATGCCGAGGTCGGCATGACGATGGTCAATCTGCCGACCGCGGGGGTGGACTTCCACGTGCCCTTCGGCGGCCGCAAGGGGTCGGGCTACGGGCCGCGCGAACAAGGGCGCCACGCCGCGGAGTTCTACACGACGGTCAAGACCGGCTTCATGCTGGCCTGACCACCACGGACGGTTTTCAACAAGCACTTAGAAAGAAGGAGACAGCCATGACACTCAATCGCCGCACCCTCAACATCGCGCTCGCCGCAGCTTCGCTCGGCGGCCTCCTGCCCGCCACGGCGCTGGCGCAGAAAAAAATCGTGCTGGGCTTCAGCCAGGTCGGCGCCGAAAGCGAGTGGCGCACCGCCAACACCGAGTCGATCAAGGCTTCCGCCAAGGAGGCCGGCATCGAGCTGAAGTTCTCCGACGCGCAGCAAAAGCAGGAAAACCAGATCAAGGCCATCCGCTCGTTCATCGCGCAGAAGGTCGACGTGATCGCGTTCTCGCCGGTGGTCGAATCGGGCTGGGAAACCGTGCTGCGCGAAGCCAAGGCCGCAAAGATCCCGGTGGTGCTGACCGACCGCTCGGTCAACACCAAGGACGACTCGCTCTACGTCACCTTCATGGGCTCCGACTTCGTCGAGGAAGGCCGCAAGGCCGGCCGCTGGCTGGTCGAGAAGATGAAGGACCAGAAGGGCGACGTGAACATCGTCGAGCTGCAGGGCACCGTGGGCTCGGCTCCGGCCATCGACCGCAAGAAGGGCTTCGAGGAAATCATCAAGGCCGATCCCAAGTTCAAGATCGTGCGCTCGCAAACCGGCGACTTCACGCGGGCCAAGGGCAAGGAAGTGATGGAAGCCTTCCTGAAGGCCGAAGGCAAGAAGATCAACGTGCTGTACGCGCACAACGACGACATGGCCATCGGCGCCATCCAGGCCATCGAGGAAGCGGGCCTGAAGCCGGCCAAGGACATCACGATCATCTCGATCGATGCCGTCAAGGGCGCCTTCGAAGCCATGATCGCCGGCAAGCTCAACGTGTCGGTCGAATGCAGCCCGCTGCTCGGCCCCCAGCTGATGAGCGCAGTGAAAGACATCAAGGCCGGCAAGCAGCTGCCCAAGCGCATCGTGACCGAAGAGACGATCTTCCCGATGGAAGTCGCAGCCAAAGAATTCCCCAACCGCAAATATTGAGCTCTCCCCCAGTCTTCGCGCACTTCGTGTCGCTACGCCAACCCCCTCACCGGGGGCGGCACCAGCGGCCCGGCAAAGCCGGTTCCGCGGTGCCCCTGGAAAAGACAGTACCCATTAAAAAACGGACCACAACATGAAACGCAACTTCCTCAAGGCCTCGCTCGCAGGCATCGCATTGGCCATGGCCGGCATCGCGCCGCTCGCGCATGCGCAGGACAAGGGTCCGATCGCCATCTCCATGCCCACCAAGTCGTCGGCCCGCTGGATCGCGGACGGCGCCAACATGGTCAAGTACTTCAAGGAAAAGGGCTACAAGACCGACCTGCAGTATGCCGACGACGACATTCCGAACCAGCTCGCGCAAATCGAGAACATGGTCACGAAGGGCTCCAAGGTGCTGGTGATTGCGGCCATCGACGGCTCCACGCTGTCCGACGTTCTGCAGAAGGCGGCCGACAAGGGTGTGAAGGTCATTGCGTACGACCGGCTCATCAAGGGCTCGAAGAACGTCGACTACTACGCCACCTTCGACAACTTCCAGGTCGGCGTGCTGCAGGCGCAGTCCATCGAGGCTGCGCTGGGGCTGAAGAGCGGCAAGGGCCCGTTCAACATCGAGCTCTTCGGCGGCTCGCCGGACGACAACAACGCCTTCTTCTTCTACAACGGCGCCATGTCGGTGCTCGAGCCGTACATCAAGAGCGGCAAGCTGGTGGTGCGCAGCAAGCAGATGGGCATGGAAAAGGTCGGCACGCTGCGCTGGGACGGCGCGGTGGCGCAGGCGCGCATGGACAACCTGCTGTCGGCCTACTACACCAAGGACCGCGTCGATGCGGTGCTGTCTCCGTACGACGGCCTTTCGATCGGCATTCTGTCTTCGCTCAAGGGCGTGGGCTACGGCTCGGCTTCGCAGCCGATGCCGGTCGTCTCGGGTCAGGACGCGGAGATTCCTTCGGTCAAGTCGATCTTGCGCAAGGAACAGACCTCGACCGTGTTCAAGGACACGCGCGAGCTGGCGAAGGTAACGGTGGCCATGGTCGACGCCATGCTCTCGGGCAAGACGCCTGAAGTGAACGACACCAAGACCTACAACAACGGCGTGAAGGTGGTGCCCTCGTACCTGCTCAAGCCTGTGAGCGTGGACGGCGGCAACTGGAAGCAGGTGCTGGTCGACAGCGGCTACTACAAGGAAAGCCAGGTCAAGTGAAAAGCGGCATGGAAGCAGACTCGCGCAGCATCCTCGAGATGCGCGGCATCACCAAGACGTTTCCCGGCGTGAAGGCGCTGAGCAACGTCAACCTGGCCGTGCGCGCGGGCGAGATCCATGCCGTGGTCGGCGAGAACGGCGCGGGCAAGTCGACGCTCATGAAGGTACTGAGCGGCGTCTACCCGTGCGACTCGTATACCGGGGAGATCCACTTCGAGGGGGAGCTCCGCCGATTCAAGGGCATTGCCGACAGCGAGAAGCTCGGCATCATCATCATCCACCAGGAGCTGGCGCTGGTGCCGCTCCTGTCCATTGCCGAGAACATTTTTCTCGGCAACGAAATTGCGCACGGCGGCGTGATCGACTGGTTTGCCGCCTATGCAAGGACGCGCGAGCTGCTCGCCAAGGTGGGCCTGAAAGAACCCCCCACCACGCTGGTTACCGATCTTGGCGTCGGCAAGCAGCAGCTGGTTGAAATTGCCAAAGCGCTGGCCAAAGAGGTCAAGCTGCTGATTCTGGACGAGCCCACGGCCAGCCTGAACGAGAACGACAGCGACGCATTGCTGATGCTTCTGCTCGAGCTCAAGCGCCAGGGCATCGCGTCGATTCTCATCTCGCACAAGCTCAACGAGATTGCCAAGGTGGCCGACTCGATCACCGTGCTGCGCGACGGCGCTACGGTCGAGACGATGGATTGCCGCAACCAGCCGATCAGCGAAGACCGCATCATTCGCGGCATGGTCGGCCGCGACATGGCGCACCGCTACCCGCAGCGCCATCCGAAGATCGGCGACACCGTGTTCGAAGTGCGCGACTGGCGCGTGCACCACGCGCTGCATGCCGATCGCGAGCAGATCAAGGGTGTGAACCTGCATGTGCGCCAGGGCGAGATCGTCGGCATTGCGGGCCTGATGGGCGCGGGGCGCACCGAACTTGCGATGAGCGTGTTCGGCAAGTCCTACGGCCAGCGTATCAGCGGCACGGTGCTGATGCACGGCAAGCCTGTGGACGTAGGCACGGTGCGCAAGGCCATCGACCAGGGCATTGCCTATGTCACCGAAGACCGCAAGGGCCTGGGGCTGGTGCTGGAAGAAAACATCCAGAAGAACGTGAGCCTGGCCAACCTGGAGGCGGTGTCGAGTTCTATGGTGATCGACGACGCGCGCGAATTCAAGGTGGCCAGCGACTACCGCAAGGCGCTCAACATCCGGTCATCGGGCGTGGAGCAGCTGGTGGTCAACCTGTCGGGCGGCAACCAGCAAAAGGTGGTGCTCAGCAAGTGGCTCTTTACCAAACCCGAACTCTTGATTCTCGACGAGCCCACGCGCGGTATCGACGTCGGCGCCAAATATGAGATCTACACCATCATCGACCAGCTCGCGAGCGAGGGCAAAGGCATTCTCATGATTTCTTCCGAACTGCCGGAACTGCTAGGTATGTGCGACCGCATCTATGTGATGAACGAGGGCCGCTTCGTGGCCGAATTTACGGCGGCCGAGGCTTCGCAGGAACGCATCATGCACGCCATCGTGAGCGCGGGGAGTTCAGTCCATGTCGCAGCCTGAAGCCAACGCGGTGAATGCCGCCGTCCCAGTGGCAGAGGCTGCCCCGAAGCTGCACGCCGGCTTCCTGAAGAACAACCTGCGCGAGTACGGCATGCTGATCTCGCTGGTCGCGATCATGGTGCTGTTCCAGGTGCTGACCGACGGCACGCTGCTGCGGCCGCTCAACCTGACCAACCTGCTGCTGCAGAACAGCTACGTCGTCATCATGGCGCTGGGCATGCTGCTGGTGATCGTGGCGGGACACATCGACCTTTCGGTGGGTTCGGTCTGCGGCTTCATCGGCGCGCTGGCGGCGGTGCTGATGGTCGAATACGAATGGCACTTCGTGCCCACGGCCCTCATCAGCATTGCCGCGGGCGCGGTCATCGGCGCGGCGCAGGGCTGGTTCGTCGCATTCCGCAAGATTCCGTCGTTCATCGTCACGCTCGCGGGCATGCTGGTGTTCAAGGGGCTCACGCTGGCGCTGCTGGCGGGGCAATCGGTCGGGCCGTTTCCGGTCGAGTTCCAGCGGCTGAGTTCGGGCTTCATTCCCGATCCGCTGGGCGGCGACACCTTGCGCACCACGTCGCTGGTGGTGGGCGCGCTGGCCGCCGCGGCGCTGGTGTTCTTCAAGCTGCGCGGCCGGGCCAAGCTTGCGGCGCATGGCATGGATACGGAGCCTTATGTGTTCTTCCTGGTGAAGAACTTGTTCTTCGCGGCCATCATCCTGTTCTTCAGCTACCTGCTCTCGACCTACAAGGGCCTGCCCAACGTGCTGATCGTGATGGCGGTGCTGATCGTGGTGTACGACTTCGTCACCAACCGCACGACCATCGGGCGGCGCATCTACGCGCTGGGCGGCAACGAGAAGGCTGCACGGCTGTCGGGCGTCAAGACGCAGCGGCTGGCATTCCTCACCTTCGTGAACATGGGCGCACTGGCCGCGCTTGCAGGCCTGGTGTTTGCGGCGCGGCTCAACACGGCCACGCCCAAGGCCGGCCTGGGTTTCGAGCTTGACGTGATCGCGGCCTGCTTCATCGGCGGGGCCTCTGCATCGGGCGGCGTGGGCCGCGTGATGGGCGCGGTGATCGGCGCGTTCATCATGGGCGTGATGAACAACGGCATGTCGATCTTGGGCATCGGTATCGACTACCAGCAGGTGATCAAGGGCCTGGTGCTGCTGGCCGCGGTGTTCATCGACGTCTACAACAAGAACAAGTAAGCGCATGACGGGCAGCAGCATTTCACCCGTGCTCGAACTTCGGGGCATTCACAAGCAGTTCGGCGACATTCCGGTGCTGCGCGATGTGCAGCTGCGGCTCTACCCGGGCGAGATCCATGCGCTGATGGGCCAGAACGGCGCAGGAAAGTCGACACTGATCAAGGTGTTGACGGGCGTGCTGCCTTCGAGCGCCGGGGAGATACGCCTGGACGGCCAAGCCATTCACCCCGCTTCGCCGCTCGACGCGCAGAAGCTGGGCATCAGCACGGTCTACCAGGAAGTGAACCTGTGCCCGAACCTCTCGGTGGCTGAGAATGTGTTCGCGGGCCGCTATCCGCGTTGCGGCGCGGCGCAGGGCTTTCGCATCGACTGGGCTGCGGTCAACCGGCGTGCCGCCGAGCTGCTGGCGCGCATCGGGCTCGATATCGATGTGACGCGGCTGTTGTCGAGCTACTCGGTGGCGGTGCAGCAACTGGTAGCCATTGCGCGCGCGCTCGGTGTGTCGTCGAAGGTGCTGATTCTCGACGAGCCAACTTCGAGCCTGGACGACGACGAGGTGGAGAAGCTGTTCGAGGTGCTGCGGCGCCTTCGCGGCGAAGGGCTCGCCATCGTCTTTGTGACGCACTTTCTCAACCAGATGTATGCGGTGTCAGACCGCATCACGGTGCTGCGCAACGGCAGCTGGGTAGGCGAGTGGCGCGCTGCCGATCTGGGACCGCAGGCGCTGATTGCCGCAATGCTGGGGCGGGAGCTCGCTGCGCAGTCGGCGCGGCCCGCAGCGCTGCCGGTTTTCGACGAAGCGGCGCCGGCCCTGCTGCAGGCTGAAGGCCTCGGGCAGGCCGGTCAACTGCAGGCAACGGATTTGCGCGTGCGAGCTGGTGAGGTGGTCGGCATTGCGGGGTTGCTGGGCGCTGGCCGCACCGAGCTCGCACGCCTGCTGTTCGGCCTCGAAACGCCCGACCGCGGTGTGCTGAAGATCGACGGCCGTTCGGTCAGTTTTTCCAACCCTGCGGACGCTGTTCGCGAAGGGCTGGCGCTGTGCCCCGAAGAGCGCAAGACCGATGGCATCGTGGCCGAGCTGTCGGTGCGCGAGAACATCGCGCTGGCGCTGCAGGCGCGGCTCGGCACGCGGCGCTATCTGCCCCATGCTGAGCAGACCGCGATGGCGGAGCGTTTTGTCGCCTCGTTGGGCATCAAGACCGCGAGTGTGGAAACTCCCATCGGCCTGCTCTCCGGAGGCAACCAGCAGAAGGCCATGATCGCGCGCTGGCTCGCAACGGAGCCGCGCCTGCTGATTCTCGACGAGCCCACGCGCGGCATCGACGTGGCGGCCAAGCAGGAAATCATGGAAGAGATTCTTCGGCTTGCGCGCGCGGGCATGGCGGTGATCTTCATCTCTTCAGAGATCAGCGAGGTGGTGCGCGTGGCGCACCGCATCGTGGTGCTGCGCGACCGCAAGAAGGTGGGCGAACTGCCGGGCGGTTCGACCGAGGACGAGGTCTACGAAATGATTGCAGCCGCATGACGCGCTCTTTGTTTTTCTCCCTCCCCTTCCGGGGGAGGGCAGGGGTGGGGGCACAGCGGCCTTCGATGGAGAGCTGCTGCCTTGCGCGCGCCGTCTGCCCCCATCCCAACCTTCCCCCGGAAGGGGAAGGAGCAAGGCAGAACATATGACGCGCTTCTCTTCCTTGATGCGCCACCGCTTGGCTTGGCCCATCGTCACGCTGGTGCTCCTGCTTGCAGTGAACACGGCCTTCAACGCCAGCTTCCTGCACCTCGAGTGGCGCGACGGCCATCTCTATGGCAGCCTGATCGACATCGTGAATCGCGCGGCGCCGCTGGTGCTGGTGTCGCTGGGCATGACGCTCGTCATTGCCACGCGCGGCATCGATATTTCGGTGGGCGCAGTGGTGGCCATTGCCGCAGCCGTGGCGGCCTGGATGATCGGCGGCTCTGTGGCAAGCGACGTGAGCCGCTTTCCGATGTGGCTGGCCATCCTGGCTGCCCTTGGCGTCGCCTTGCTGTGCGGCCTGTGGAACGGCCTGCTGGTGGCCAAGGTCGACATGCAGCCGATCATCGCGACGCTGATCCTCATGGTGGCGGGGCGCGGCATTGCGCAGCTGATTGCCGACGGCCAGATCATCACCATCTACTACAAGCCGTTTTTCTTCCTTGGCAGCGGCTATCTGCTGGGCCTGCCGTTCTCGCTGTTCATCGTGGCGGCGGTGTTCGTGCTGCTGTACCTGGCTATCACGCGCACGGCGCTCGGCCTGTTCATCCAGGCGGTGGGTATCAACCCGACGGCGGCTCGCGTAGCCGGCGTGCAGGCGCGGCGGCTCATCGTCGGCGCCTACGCGTTCTGCGGGGTGTGCGCGGGCATCGCGGGGCTCTTGATCAGCTCCAACGTCAAGAGCGCGGACGGCAACAACGCGGGCCAGCTGCTGGAGCTCGACGCGATCCTGGCCGTGACGCTGGGTGGCACGGCGCTCACCGGCGGGCGCTTCAGCCTCATGGGCAGCGTGATCGGGGCGTTGATCATCCAGACGCTGACCTATGCCATCTATTCGCTCGGCGTACCGCCGGAAATCAACCTCGTCGTGAAAGCCGTGGTCGTGTTCGCGGTAATGCTGCTGCAGTCGCCGGAGTTCAGGGCGGAAGTGCGGTCGCTGGTGCAGCGGCCTGTGCATGAAGGGGAACGGGCATGAGCGCGGTGATTGAAACTGCACCCTCACCCCAACCCTCTCCCGCTCACGGGAGAGGGGGCAAGGCGGGGCTCAACCCGAAGTACTTTCCGTTGGCCGCGACCATTTCGCTGTTCATGCTGATGGCAACGCTGGGCTCGGTGTTCTACGACGGCTTCTTTGCGGCGCAGGTGTTCCTTAACCTGCTGATCGACAACGCCTTCCTGATCGTCGTGGCCGTGGGCATGACCTTCGTGATTCTTTCGGGCGGCATCGACCTCTCGGTGGGTTCGGTGATTGCGCTCACCACGATGGTGTCGGCCTCGCTGGTCGAGAAGCACGGCTGGAGCCCCGCGGTGGTCATTCCGCTGGTACTGGCCATGGGCACGGCCTTCGGCGCGTTCATGGGGTTGCTCATCGAGCGCTTCAGGCTGCAGCCATTCATCGTCACGCTGGCGGGCATGTTCCTGGCGCGCGGGCTTTGCTACCTGATCAGCATCGATTCGATCAGCATCATCAACGAGTTCTATTCGCAGGTTTCGCAGATCCGCATTCCGGTCTGGGGCGAGGCGTCGCTTTCGATCAGCGCGGTGATCGCCATTGCCGTGCTGCTGGCGGCGGTGTTCATTGCGCACTGCACGCCCTTCGGGCGCGCGGTTTACGCCATTGGCGGCAGCGAGCAGTCGGCCATGCTGATGGGGCTGCCGGTGCGCTCCACGCTCATTGGCGTGTACACGCTGTCCGGCTTCTGCTCGGCGCTGGCGGGCGTGATCTTCACCTTCTACATGCTCTCAGGCTACGGCCTGCACGCGCTGGGGCTGGAGCTCGACGCGATTGCGGCCGTGGTCATCGGCGGCACGCTGCTCACGGGCGGCGTGGGCTATGTGGCGGGCACGCTCTTCGGCGTGCTGATGCTCGGGATCATCCAGACGCTGATTTCGTTCGACGGCACGCTGAGCTCGTGGTGGACGCGCATCGTGGTGGGTGCGCTGCTCTTCGTGTTCTGCCTGCTGCAGCGCTTCTTCACTTCGCGTGCGCCACGGCGCTGACGCGTTCTTCTCTCATCTTTCTCTCGCTTTCAGGAAATTTCCGCATGCCGGACCAAACTCCCAAGAAGAAGCTTCGCTCGACCGAATGGTTCGGCTCGGCCGACAAGAACGGCTTCATGTACCGCAGCTGGATGAAGAACCAGGGCATACCGGACCATGAGTTCGATGGCCGGCCGATCATCGGCATCTGCAACACATGGTCGGAGCTCACGCCGTGCAACGCGCACTTTCGCAAGATTGCCGAGCATGTGAAGCGCGGCATCTCGGAGGCGGGCGGTTTTCCGGTCGAGTTCCCGGTGTTCTCCAATGGCGAATCGAACCTGCGGCCCACCGCCATGCTCACGCGCAACCTTGCGAGCATGGACGTGGAAGAGGCCATTCGCGGCAACCCGGTCGATGCGGTGGTGCTGCTCACAGGCTGCGACAAGACCACGCCCGCGTTGCTGATGGGTGCGGCAAGCTGCGACATTCCCGCCATCGTCGTTACCGGCGGGCCCATGCTCAACGGCAAGCTCGAAGGCAAGAATATCGGCTCGGGCACGGCGGTGTGGCAACTGCACGAGTCGCTGAAGGCCGGAGAGATCAACCTGCACCAGTTCCTTTCGGCCGAAGGCGGCATGTCGCGCTCGGCGGGCACCTGCAACACCATGGGCACCGCCTCGACCATGGCCTGCATGGCCGAAGCGCTGGGCACTTCGCTGCCGCACAACGCGGCCATTCCGGCGGTGGATGCGCGGCGTTATGTGCTCGCGCAGATGTCGGGTATGCGCGCGGTTGAAATGGCGAAAGAGGGGCTCACGCTCTCGAAGATTCTCACGCGCGAGGCTTTCGAGAATGCCATTCGCGTCAATGCGGCCATCGGCGGTTCGACCAATGCGGTGATTCACCTGAAGGCCATTGCCGGGCGCATCGGCGTCGACCTTGAACTGGAAGACTGGACGCGCATCGGCAGCAACACGCCCACCATCGTCGACCTGATGCCGTCGGGCCGTTTCCTGATGGAAGAGTTCTACTACGCAGGCGGCTTGCCCGCGGTGCTGCGGCGCCTTGGCGAAGCCGGCCTGCTGCCGCATCCCGGCGCGCTCACCGTCAACGGCCAGTCGATCTGGGACAACGTGCGCGAGGCGCCGAGCCTCGATGACGAGGTGATCCGGCCGCTGGAAAAGCCGCTGATTGCCGACGGCGGCATTCGCATCTTGCGCGGCAACCTGTCGCCGCGCGGCGCGGTGCTCAAGCCGTCCGCAGCGTCGCCAGAGTTGCTGAAGCATCGCGGCCGCGCCGTGGTGTTCGAGAACCTCGAGCACTACAAGGAACGCATCGTCGATGAAAACCTCGAGATCGACGCCAGCTCCGTAATGGTGATGAAGAACTGCGGCCCCAAGGGCTATCCCGGCATGGCCGAAGTGGGCAACATGGGCCTGCCGCCCAAGCTGCTGCGCCAGGGCGTGAAAGACATGGTGCGCATTTCTGACGCGCGCATGAGCGGCACGGCCTATGGCACCGTGGTGCTGCACGTGGCACCCGAGGCGGCCGATGGCGGGCCGCTTGCGGCGGTGCGCGACGGCGACTGGATCGAGCTCGATTGCGACGCAGGCCGGCTGCACCTGGACATCAGCGACGAAGAGCTGGCGGCGCGCCTGGCGTTGCTTTCGAGCAACGACGCACAGCCCATGAGCACGCGCGGCGGCGGCTACCAGAAGCTCTACGTCAACCACGTGCTGCAGGCCGATGAAGGCTGCGACTTCGACTTTCTGGTGGGCTGCAGAGGCTCCGCCGTTCCCCGTCACTCACACTGATCCATCATGACTCCCAGATACCGCGGCATCTTTCCGGTGGTGCCAACCACCTTTACAGAGCAGGGCGCGCTCGACCTCGAGAGCCAGAAGCGATGCGTCGATTTCATGATCGATGCGGGCTCTGACGGCCTGTGCATCCTGGCCAACTTTTCAGAGCAGTTCGTGCTGTCGGACGAAGAGCGCGAGGTGCTCACGCGCACGATGCTCGAGCACGTGAAGGGCCGTGTGCCGGTGATCGTGACCACCACGCACTACAGCACCAAGGTGTGCGCCGAGCGCAGCCGTCGTGCGCAAGACATGGGTGCGGCCATGCTGATGGTGATGCCGCCTTACCACGGCGCCACGTTCCGCGTGCCCGAGCCGCAGATCTTCGAGTTCTACGCCGGCCTGTCGGACGCCGTGAGCATTCCGATCATGATCCAGGACGCACCGGCGAGCGGCACGGTGCTGTCGGCGCCGTTCCTCGCGCGCATGGCCAAGGAGATCGAAAACGTCGCCTATTTCAAGATCGAGACACCCGGCGCGGCATCGAAGCTGCGAGAGCTGATCCGCCTCGGCGGCGATGCCATCGAAGGCCCATGGGATGGCGAGGAAGCCATCACGCTGATGCCCGACCTCGATGCCGGCGCCACCGGCTCGATGACCGGCGGCGGCTACCCTGACGGCATTCGCCCGATCATCGAGGCGCACCGCGCAGGTGACCGCGACAAGGCATTTGCGCTCTATCAGCAGTGGCTGCCGCTCATCAACTACGAGAACCGGCAGGCTGGCCTCCTGGCCTGCAAGTCGCTCATGAAGGAAGGCGGCGTGATTGCCTGCGAGGCGCCGCGGCATCCGTTGCCGGCAATGCACCCGGACACGCGCGCAGGACTGATCGAAACCGCGAAACGGCTCGATCCGCTGGTGCTGCGCTGGGCGCGCTGAAGAGAAAAAAGAAGTGAAAGAGAAGGGCGCTCAGCTCTTCTCCAGCTCGCTCACTTGAAGCGAAAGGTCGAACAGCTTCGACTTGCTCGCGTAGTAGCGGTCGAGCCGCCACTCCTTCAGGATGTCCATGGCGAGCTCGAAGCTCTTGTAGTCGAGGCTGTATAGCGTGACCAGCTCGAAACTGCGTTCGGATTCGAGCGCCAACACGAGCTGGGCCAGGATCTTGGCCGATTCGTTGGCCGGGTCCGTTTCTATGAATCGGCGAGCGACCTTGATGGCATTCATGGGAAAGGTTTCCTCGGTAGGCAGAGACCGAGAACTATAGCTAGCAGGCCGCCCTGATTTATGACAGTACCGTGACAAGCGGGGGCATCGCGGTATGCGTGCCTCCTGCTGCAGCCCCGCCGCCGCATTGAAGAAGCGATGGGGCCGCAGGGCTACCAGCAGTGCTTCATCGTGCAGGCAGTGGTGCCGGCATGGGCTGCATTGGCGCCATCGGTGCCATCGGCGCGATGGCCGGTGCCGGAACGCGTGAAGGCGCGGGCACCGGGGCCGGCATCACAGCGGGCGCCGGCATCACGGCCGGAGCCGGCATGACGACGGTGGTGACCGACTCGCGAATCACGCCACCGCCCATCACGCTGCCGTCCACGGCGCCGCGGGTGCTGCCGCTGCCGCCGAGCACCCGTGCTTCGCAGTCCGCACGATCGGCCGGCGGCTGGAGCCCGCAGCGCGCGAGCGCATTGCGCTGGTAGTCAGGCGCGCTGGTCAGGCCGCCTCGAGCGGCTTCCTGGCGCGCGGCGCCGGCTTCGCGAATGCAGGCGGCACGGTCTTGCTGGTTGTGCCCGCAGACCGCAATTTCTTGCTGGTAGGTGGAATCGCCGCGGCGCGGCTGCGCCGCGGCCGATGTGGCCGCGGCAATACCGCCCACGGCAATCAGGGCGGCAATCATCGAACGTGTAGTGCTGTTCATGGTGTGCTCCTCTAAGTGGCGTGAAACCAAAGCTGAAAACTATTCGATCGGCGGCTTCAAGTCGGGTTCCACGCGTGGGTTTACTGCTCAGCGCGAAGGCGCGGCAGGTTGGGGCGGCAGCGGTGTCACCGTTTCCCGGATCACGCCGCCACCCATCACGCTGCCTTCGGTGGTGGTGCGTGCGCCGCCCTGCAGGCGGGCTTCGCAATCGGCGCGGTCGGCAGCCGGCTGTTCGCGGCAGCGCGCCATGGCATTGGCATCGGCACGGCCGGGGCCTACGTTGGTGAGTCCGTTGCGGTTTGCTTCTTGCCGGGCAGCGCCGGCTTCGCGAAGGCATGCGGCGCGGTCTTGCTGGACACCGTCGCACACGGCGCGCTCTTGCTGCGCGCGTTCCGCGGAACCAGGCGCCTGGGCCAGCGCCGGGGCAGATATGAAAAAGCCGCTTGCTGCAAAAAGCGCGGCAGCACAAAGGGTGGAACGAACTGTTGTTGTCATCGGGTGCTCCTGGTTGAGGCGCGCCCTCCGAAAGCGCGACCGGAGCAACAGTGTGGTCCGGCCGGCCCCTAAGGGGTGTGGGACTGCAGAGACAGCAGCCCCGGCCAGACTCGCCGATGCGTGTGGGACGTGTCCGGCACCCGGCGGGATCAGCCCGCTGCGATGCGCTGCGCCAGGTGTGCGAGCGCTTCTTCGACCTGGTCGACCAGGATCAGCGACAGGTCGCCCGGTTGCAGGCGCGCGAGCGCCGTATCGATGGCGACGAATTCTCCGCGGATCTCATCGATGTAGCGCGTGCGTGCCGCGCCCTGCAGGCCCTGGCGCAGCAGCGCCATGACCTCGCCGTCGGCACGGCCGCGCTGGGCTGCGTCCTGGTAGAGGATGACGTCGTCGAAGGCCTGGCCAAGAATGGCTGTCTGGTCGCGGATGTCGGAGTCGCGCCGGTCGCCCGCGCCGCTGATCACCACCGAGCGCTTGTTGGCCGGCATGGTGTCCACGGCCGACACCAGCGCGCGCATGGCGTCGGTGTTGTGGCCGTAGTCGGCAATCACCGTAGCGCCGCGGTAGTCCATGACGTTGAAGCGTCCCGGCACGCCGGCGGCGTCGTTCATGAAGCTTGCGAGGCCGCTGCGAATGGTGTCCCAGTCAAGGCCCACGGCCCATGCCGCGGCCACCGAGGCCATCACGTTGTCGACCTGGAATCCGATGGTGCCGTTGCGCGTGATCGGCACGTCGCGCAGCGCAATGCGCTCGCGCCACGAGCCTTCGGCGGCAACCAGCGTGTCCTGGTCGACGTACACGGTGCGCTTGCCCTGCGCGCGGTGCGTGGCCATGACCGGGTGCTGCCGGTCGGCGGTAAAGAAGATCACGTGGCCGGGGCAGCCGGCTGCCATGGCGGCCACATTGGGATCGGCGGCGTTGAGCACGGCATAGCCGTCGGGCGCAACGTTGCGGACGATCACGCGCTTGAGCACCGCCAGGTCTTCAACGGTGGTGATGTAGTTGAGGCCCAGGTGGTCGCCGCTGCCGATGTTGGTGACCACGGCCACCTGGCAGCGGTCGAAGCCGAGGCCTTCGCGCAGCACGCCGCCGCGCGCCACTTCGAACACGGCCGCATCCACGTCGGGGTGCATGAGCACATTGCGCGCGCTCTTGGGGCCGCTGCAGTCGCCGCTGTCGGTCTGGCGGCCGTCGACGTACACGCCGTCGGTGTTGGTCATGCCGGTGCGCAGGCCGCTCGATGCGAGCAGGTGGTTGATGAGGCGCGCCGTGGTGGTCTTGCCGTTGGTGCCGGTAACGGCCACTACCGGAATGCGGCCGTCGTCGCCGGGGGCGAAGAGCGTGTCCACAATGGCCTCGCCCACCGCGCGGCCGCGGCCGAACGAAGGCGAGATGTGCATGCGCAGGCCAGGCGCGGCGTTCACTTCGACCACGCCGCCGTGCTGCTCTTCGAGCGGACGCAGCACGTTCTCGCAGACCATGTCGACGCCGCAGATGTGCAGGCCGACCATCTGCGCCGCATCGACGGCGCGCGCGGCCACTTCGGGGTGCACGGTGTCGGTCACGTCGGTGGCGGTGCCGCCGGTGGAAAGGTTGGCGTTGTTGCGCAGCACCACGCGCTGGCCGCGCTCCGGCACGCTCTCGGGCGTGAGGCCCTGGGCTTCGAGCCGGCCGATGGCGATGTCGTCGAGACGGATCTTGGTGAGCGACGTGGCGTGGCCCTCGCCGCGGCGCGGGTCGAGGTTGACGGTGTCCACCAGCTGGCGCACGGTGGAGCTTCCATCGCCGATCACGTTCGGCGGATCGCGCCGCGCGGCCGCCACCAGGCGGTCGCCCACCACCAGCAGGCGGAAGTCGAAGCCCGGTAGAAATTTCTCGACCATGACTTCGCCGTAGGCCGCAGCCGATTCATAGGCCGCCGTGAGTTGCTCGCGCGTCGTGATGTTGACGGTAACGCCCTTGCCCTGGTTGCCGTCCTGCGGTTTGACGACCACGGGCAGGCCGATTTCCATGGCCGCGGCCCAGCCGTCTTCGGCATCGGCCACGGGCCGGCCCAGCGGCACGGGCACGCCGGCGGCATTGAGCAGTTGCTTGGTGAGTTCCTTGTCCTGCGCAATCGATTCGGCCACGCCGCTGGTGCTGTCGATCTCGGCCGCCTGGATGCGGCGCTGCTTGGAGCCCCAGCCAAACTGGACCAGGCTGCCGCTGGTGAGACGGCGGTACGGAATGCCGCGCGCCACGGCTGCATCGACGATGGAGCCGGTGCTCGGGCCAAGGCGCTCCGATTCGTCGAGGTCGCGCAGTTCGGTAATGGCAGCGTTGGCATCGAAGGGCGTGTCGTCCAGCGCGGCTGCAATCAACTCTTCGGCCAATGCGAGTGCGCGGCGGCCGACGGCTTCTTCGCTGTACTGCACGGTGACTTGGTAGACACCATCTTCGACGGTGGGGGAGGTGTGGCCGAAGTTGACCGCGCAGCCGGCCTGGGCCTGCAATGCGACGGCGGCGTTCTCGAGCACATGCGCCAGCGCCAGCGGCTGGCCCAGCACCATCGGGTGCAGTTCGCCGATGGTGGGAAAGCGTGCACGCAGGCGGGCTTCGAAACCGGCCAGGCGGCTGATGGCGTTTTCATCGCCTTCGCAAGCAACGACGGCTTCGACGGCGGTGTGGCGGCTCCAGAGATTGGGACCGCGCAAGGCGCGGATACGGGTGACTTTCATGGGGCGACGCGCATCAGGCAAGTTGGGGTTGGGACGAAAGCGGCTGCGTCTGCGAAAGCTGCAGCGAAGCCAGCGCCGCCTGCAGGTCGGCTTCGAAAGCCTCGACACCGGCACCGATGAGGTTCAGCGGAATGCCCAGCGCCCAGGCTGCGGCCACTGCGGCCAGCACGCTCTCCAGGCCGACGCCCGCGTGCGTTGCACGCCAGACGGTCAGGCGGCCAAGGCCGGGCAGGAACGATTCGCTGCTGCCGTTGGCCAGCACCACGCGGTCTTGCCGCACCAGCACGGCCTTGCCGCCCGCGGCCTGGTGCGCGGTGAGCGCGGGGGCCTGCGGATCGGCGGCATACAGAATGACGGAACCGTCGCACAGCGGCGCCAGGCCCGCCACGCGCGGATCGCCCGCATTGAGCACGGCCGTGCCCTCGGCAAGCACCACGTCGACCTGCGTGCGCAGCACCTTGACCATCTGGTCGCTTTCGGTGATGTCGTAGTCGGCCAGCGCCTCGACGCCTTCCAGGTCGGTCACGATGCCGACTTCACAGCGGTCGTAGGCAAGGCCATCGCGCAGAATCGTTTCGGCGCCGTTCTCGATGACCACGGCTTCCACCGCGCGGTTCACGAGCAGGCGGTGGCCGGCGTCCCAGTTGGCGCTGTCGCGTGCATCGACGCGGCGGCGCTCCAGGAACAGGCCGTCGCGGCAGGCAAGGCCGGTGTGGCGCCCGCCAAGGTTGATGACCCAGGCGACCAGCCGCGCAAGCACGGCGGTGCCTTGGGAGCCCGCAACGCCCACCACCGGAATACGGCCAGGTGCGTCGTTGGGGAACAGATGGTCGCAAATGGCGCGGCCCACCGGGCGCGGCGAGCCGACAGCCGGCTTCAGGTGCATCAGGAGGCCGGGGCCGGCATTCACTTCGACGATGGCGCCGCGCTGCGGGCCGAGCGGCTTGCCAATGTCTTGCGCCACGAGATCGATGCCTGCAATGTCGAGGCCGACCACGCGCGCGGCCAGCACGGCGGCATGCGCCACTTCAGGGTGCACCTGGTCCGTGCAGTCATTGGCCATGTTGCCGTTGCGCTGGATCGTGACCACGCGGCCGGCGGCCGGCACGGAAGCACCGTCGAGCTCCTGGCGCTTGAGCTCCAGCTGCAGCTTGGCGTCGGTCGCCAGCACGATCAGGTCGAGCGGATATTCCTCTTCGGCGCCGCGGCGCGGATCGCTGTTGAGCTGCTTTTCGATGAGTTCGGCCACGGTGCTCTTGCCGTCGCCTGTCACGGTGATGATCTCGCCGCGCGCGGCCGCCACCACTTCGCCGCCCACCACCAGCAGGCGGTGTTCGTGTCCGCGAATGAAGCGCTCGACCATCACGTCGCTGCCTTCGGGCTCGGCCACCGCATAGGCGGCCATGACTTCTTCGCGCGTGGTGAGTTCGAGCGACACGCCGCGGCCGTGGTTGGCGTCCGATGGCTTCACGACCACGGGAAGGCCGATGTCCTCGGCAGCTTCCCACGCTTCTTCGGCGCTGGCCACCACCTGGCCTTCGGGCACCGGCACGCCGCAGCTGGCGAGCAGAGACTTGGTCAGCTCCTTGTCGCTGGCAATGGATTCGCCGATGGCGCTGGTGTAGTCGGTCTCGGCGGTCCAGATGCGCTGCTGGTTGGCACCGTAGCCCAATTGCACCAGGTTGCCGCTGTTCAGCCGCATGTGCGGAATGCCGCGGTCGGTGGCTGCCGAGACGATGGCCGCGGTGCTCGGGCCCAGGTAGCAATCTTCGACCTTGGCCTTGACCGCATCGACGGCCTTTTGCACATCGGCGGCGGTGAACGGGTCGTTGTTGATGGCGGCCATCAGCAGGCGATGGCCCTCGGCCAGCGCCACCCGGGCCACCTGCTCGTCGCGCGCGCGGAACACCATGCGATAGACGCCGTGCTCCGAGGTGCTGCGGGTCTGGCCGAAACCGGTCGGCATGCCGGCCAGGTTCAGCAATTCGATCACCACGTGTTCGAGCACGTGGCCCGACCAGGTGCCTTCGGTCAGACGCTGGATGAAGCCGCCGCGCTCGCCCACGCCGCAGTGGTGCTCGATGAGCGCCGGCAGCAGGGTCGTCAGGCGGTCGGTAAACCCGTCGATCTTGTTGGAGGGGTAGTCTTCGAGCTGGCCCAGGTCGAGCCAGACTTCGAGCACCGGACGGTAGGTCCAGAGGTTCGGGCCGCGCAAATAGTTGATGCGCAGCAGGCGGATGTCGTCGAAACGGGTCATGCAAACGTTCGATGTGCTTTGGCCGAGCACCACGGCGCCTTCAAGCGCGCCCATGGCAATCGGTCAGAATCGGCGCCCGACAAAGGACGCCATGACGCGGTCCCTGAGGCCCGCGACGGGCAAGAGTCAAAGAAACACAATGCAACATCACGATCCAGTCGGCACCCGGGAGGGCGAAACAGAGGCGGCATCAGACGCGCTGAAAAGCCGGCTCACTGCCGCGGAAAACGTTCTGGTCACATTACCGGTTGACCTTGACGATGAACTTCTGTTTACGTTTGGCCTGGTGGCACTGACCGACCGGCGGCTGCTGGCGCTGCAACCGGGCGGGCAATGGTGTGAGTGGTCACTAGCGGACGAATCTGTCGAACTGTATCTCAACGACCATTCAGGCGTTGGCACCCTCGATCTGGTGGGCGCCAAAGGCCGGCTTGCGCGCTGGCGTTACACCTTGGCCAACCAGCCTGCCGCGCTGCGGTTGCTCAAACTGTTCGGCCAGCGGGTGAACGGCGTTGTCGCCGAGGCGACAGCGGAGCCCGACGGCGACGACCCGGCCACTGCAGACGCCGAACTGCAGACGCCCCCTTCGACGTGGGTGCTGCTGCGCCTGGGCCGCTTTGCCAAGCCTTACCGCAAGCAGCTGATCGCGGGTTTCTTCCTGACCCTGATTTCCACTGCCGCGACCCTGGTGCCGCCGTACCTGACCATCCCGCTGATGGACGACATCCTGATTCCGTTCCAGAACGGGCAGAAGATCGATCCCTCGCGCGTGGCGCTGTACCTGAGCGGGCTGCTCGGCGCGGCGCTGGTCGGCTGGGGCCTGGGCTGGGCGCGCACCTACCTGCTGGCGCTGGTGTCGGAGCGCATTGGCGCCGACTTGCGCACCACCACGTACGAGCATCTGCTGACGTTGCCGCTCGACTATTTCGGCGGCAAGCGCACGGGCGACCTCATGGCGCGCATCGGCTCGGAAACCGACCGTATCAACGTGTTTCTCTCGCTGCATGCGCTCGACTTTGCCAACGACGTGCTGATGATCGTGATGACTGCGGTCATCCTGGTGTCCATCAACCCGCTGCTGGCGGTGGTCACGCTGGTGCCGCTGCCTTTCATCGCCTGGATGATCCACGTGGTGCGCGACCGGCTGCGCACGGGCTTCGAGAAGATCGACCGCGTATGGTCGGAGGTCACCAACGTGCTCGCCGACACCATTCCGGGCATTCGCGTGGTCAAGGCCTTTGCCCAGGAGCGCCGCGAGGCCGAGCGCTTCCGCATTGCCAACGTCTACAACCTGCAGGTCAACGACAAGCTCAACCGCACCTGGTCGCTGTTCACGCCCACCGTTTCGCTGCTGACCGAAATCGGCCTGCTGGTGGTGTGGGGCTTCGGCATCTGGCAGGTGGCGCGCGGCAGCATTACCGTGGGCGTGCTCACCGCTTTCATCGCGTACATCGGCCGCTTCTACACGCGGCTCGATTCCATGAGCCGCATCGTCTCGGTCACGCAGAAGGCGGCGGCTGGCGCCAAGCGCATCTTCGACATTCTCGACCACGTGAGCAACGTTCCCGAGCCGGCCAACCCGGTGAAGATCGAACGCGTGCAGGGGCGCATCGAGATGAGCGGGCTAGGCTTTCGCTACGGTTCGCGCGCGGTGATCCGCGACCTGGACCTGACCATCGAACCCGGCGAGATGATCGGCCTGGTGGGCCACAGCGGTTCGGGCAAGAGCACGCTGGTGAATTTGATCTGCCGTTTCTACGACGTGACCGATGGCGCCATCAAGGTCGACGGCACCGACATTCGCCGCTTTGCCGTGGCCGACTACCGGCGCCACGTGGGGCTGGTGCTGCAGGAGCCGTTTCTGTTCTTCGGCACCATTGCTCAGAACATTGCCTACGGCAAGCCCGATGCCACGCGCGAAGAAATCGTGGCCGCAGCACGCGCCGCGCATGCGCACGACTTCATCCTGCGCCTGCCGCACGGCTACGACTCGCTCGTCGGCGAGCGTGGCCAGGGCCTTTCGGGCGGCGAGCGCCAGCGCATCAGCATTGCGCGCGCGCTGCTGATCGATCCGCGCATCCTGATCCTCGACGAAGCCACTTCGGCCGTGGACACCGAAACCGAAAAAGAAATCCAGAAGGCGCTCGACAATCTCGTGCAGGGCCGCACCACCATTGCCATTGCGCACCGCCTGTCGACGCTGCGCAAGGCCGACCGGCTGGTGGTGATGGACCGCGGCGAGGTGGTCGAAGTCGGTCCGCACGACGAATTGATGGCGAAGCAGGGCGCCTACTGGCGGCTCTACCAGGCGCAATTGCGGCAGGCGGACGACGATGCCAGCGAGGGCGCGGTGAACGAACGCGCGGGCGCCCAGATGCAGTTGGTGCCGAGCCATGCGGCGCACCCGGCGGGAGACGCGTGATGAACAACAGCAACAATCCCACAGCCGCCGTCCCCGTTTTCAGTCTTGCACGCGACGCCTTCGGCCGCCTTGTGCTGACCGATGCCGGCGGCGAGACACACGTGGGCGTGACGCCTGTGCGCGCCTTTCCGCTCAGCGCGCCTGGAGAGGGCGTGTCGCTGGTCGGCAGCGAGGGCCGCGAACTGGTCTGGATCGATCGCGTCGAGGTATTGCCGCCCGAAACGCGCGCATTGCTGGAGCAAGAGTTGGCGGTGCGCGACTTTGCGCCCACGCTGCTGAAGCTGCACGGCGTGTCGAGCTTCGGCGTGCCCAGCACTTGGACGGTGAGCACCGACCGCGGCGAAACCAGCTTCGTGCTCAAGGCCGAAGAGGATATTCGCCGGCTCGAAGGAGGCGCGCTGCTGATTGCCAGTGCCCACGGCGTGCAGTTCCGCATTCCCGACGTGAAGACGCTCGACCGCCCCTCGCGCAAGCTGCTCGAGCGCTTTCTGTAGCAGGCTGCGAAAATCGGGGCTTTTGTACCGCGACGGACCACTGCCCTCGAAGAGAAATGCCCCTGCACACCACCGCCCTCGTCCTGTTCTCCGGTGGCCAGGACTCGACCACCTGCCTCGCGGACGCGCTCTCCAAGTACCAGCGCGTCGAAACGCTGGGCTTCGACTACGGCCAGCGGCACCGCGTGGAACTCGACGTGCGCGGCACCATCCTTTCGAAGCTGCGCGAACGCTTTCCAGGCTGGGCGCCGCGCCTGGGCGAAGACCATGTGCTCACGCTCGCCGCGCTGGCGCAACTCGGCGGCTCCTCGCTCACGGAAGAGGTGGCGTTCGAAATGCAGGCCGACGGCCTGCCTAACACCTTTGTGCCCGGCCGCAACCTGCTGTTCCTCACGCTTGCCGGCGCACTGGCCTACAGGCGCGGCCTGCAGGTGATCGTCACCGGCGTCTGCGAGACCGATTTTTCGGGCTACCCCGACTGCCGCGACGACACCATGAAGGCCATGCAGCTCGCGCTCTCGCTCGGGCTGGAGCGTCGCCTCGTCATCGAAACGCCGCTGATGTGGATCGACAAGGCCGAGACCTGGCAGATGGCGCACCGCCTGGGTGGCGAGCCGCTGGTCGACCTGATCGTGGAAGAAACCCACACCTGCTATCTCGGCGACCGTGAGCACCGCCAGGCATGGGGCTACGGCTGCGGCGAGTGCCCTGCTTGCGACCTGCGCAAGAAGGGCTGGGAACGCTACGCGGCAACGCCGCCTGCGGGCGTCACCTCCACGCGGTAGCGCGCGGAGGCGCCTTCGGCCTCCGGCACCAGCGTCCAGCGCTGGGTGTGGAATTCGCCCACGGCTGCGCGGTGCGCAATGGAAACCATCGCGCCGTTTCGGGCACGCACCATCTCTGAAAGCCGCTGATAGAGCGCGTGCTCGGCCGGCCCGTCCAGCGCACTGCTGATCTCGTCCGCGAAGACCCAGCGCGGTTTCTTCAGCAGCACGCGCGCTATTGCAAGCCGCTGCTGTTCACCGCCCGAGAGCTTCTGGCTCCAGGCGTCGCTGTCGTCGAGCCGGGCGGCCAGGTCAGGCAGCAGGGCGTCGGCCAGTGCCTGGCGCAGCTCGGCATCGCTGTACCTGGCGGCGTCTTCGGGATAGGCCAGCGCCTGGCGCAGCGGGCCGTTGGGCACGTAGGGCCGCTGCGGCAAGAACATCGCGTCCGCCGGCACCTGTACCTTGCCGCTTCCGAACGGCCAGATGCCCGCGAAGGCGCGGAACAGCGTCGACTTGCCGCTGCCCGAGGGGCCCTGCACCAGCACGCTGTCGCCGGCCGCGGCCGAAAGGGCTGCATTCGCGAGCAGTGGCTTGCTGCCGCCCGGCAGGCTCAACGAGAGGCCGTCCGCGCGCAGCACCTCTGCATCGCTGCGTTCGAAGGCGTTCGACTTTTCGGCGTGCGCACGAATCGCGTCGTCAAAGCTTGTGAGCCGGTCGGCCGTCGCACGCCACGAGGCCACGTTGTCATAGTTGTCGACGAACCAGCTCAGCGCGTCCTGCACCTTGCCGAAGGCCGACGAGATCTGCATCAGTTGCCCCAGCTGGATTGCGCCGCTGAAGAAGCGCGGTGCCGCCACCACGAACGGGAAGATCACTGCCGCCTGGCCAAAAAAGGCGGTGAAGGTCACGAGATTCTTCTGCTGCTTGATGAGCGCGAGATAGTTGCGCAGCACCGCGCCAAAGCGCAGGTCGAGCTGCCCGCGTTCCACCGTCTCGCCGCGGTCCAGCGCAATGGCCTCGCTGTATTCGCGCACGCGCACCAGGTGGTGCCGGAAGTCGGCCTCGAAGCGCTGCTGGCGAAAGTTCAGCCCGATCAGCGGACGGCCGATGTAATGGGTGATCACCGTGCCGACCACGCAGTACACAAGTGCGAGCCAGACCATCGAACCGGCGATTTCGTAGGTGCTGCCGCCGATCGGCAGCGCGGTGGTGCCCGACAGGCCCCAGAGAATGCCCACGAAGCTGATCAGCGTGACCACGGCGTTCAGCAGCCCCATCGAGAGCGTCATGGTCGCGGCGGTGAAGAGCTGCATGTCTTCCTGGATGCGCTGGTCGGGGTTGTCGGGCGTGGCGCCGTCGCTCTTGGCATAGCGGGCGAGCTCCAGCTCGTAGAACGTGCGGTTGGCCATCCAGCGGCCGAGATAGTTGCGCGTGATCCAGGCGCGCCAGCGCAACTGCAGCAGCTGGGTCACATAGAACTTGAGCACCTGCAGCGCGATATTGAAGAAGGCCAGTACGCAGAACACACGGACCTCGCGCCAGAACACGGCCGCGTCTTTGTTCTGCAGGCCGTCGTAGAAGCGGCCGTACCACTGGTTGAAGAGCACCAGCGCATAAACGTAGGCCAGGTTGAGAGCGACGATGGCCGCGAACATCAGCCGCGCACGCCACTTCTCCTCCGACCGGAAGTAGGGGGCCGCGAGCGCTAAGACGCGTCGCAGCACCTGGACGAAGGTTTTCGCGCGTTCGTTGACGGAAGGAGACATGCGGGGCTTTCCTCGGAGGCGCTTGCGCGCGGAGATCTTGAGGGAGCCATCCTAGACAAATTTCTTAAGCCGGCCTGAAGCTGGCGCGCGCAGGCCCGAGGGGCCGCAGCCTCAGCGCAGCATGACCCGGGCCGCAATTTCCAGAAAGTGCTTGAGCGGCGGCGTCTGGAGCCCGGCCACCTTGGCCTCTTCGTCCCAGAGCCGCAGCCGGATTGCATCGCCCGACCAAGGGTGGTCGGCAAAGCGCCGGGCGGCCTCCGCGCTCATTGGCCCGCCCTGCAGTGCGAGGCTGCGCACCGAATCGGGTGACAGCCGCGAGAAGTAGTCGGGCCGCGTCGCGCAAAGATATCGCTTGGCATCCACATGCAGGCGGATCGGCTCGCGCACTTCCAGCCCGAAGGCGCCGCGCAGCACCGGCATGGCAATGTATTGGTGGCGGTCGTCGATGCCCAGTTCGCTGGGTGAGCGCGAGAGCGTCTGATGCTCGGCGATCAACAGGTGGCCAAGATCATGCAGCAGCGAGGCCGTGACCAGCGCGTGGTCCGCGCCGGCCTGCTCGGCCAGCCACGCGCATTGCAGCGCATGCTCGAGCTGCGACACCGGCTCGCCTGCATAGGCGACCTCGCCCCGTTCGGCGAACAGGCGGGCGATCTCGGCGAGGTCGAGTGTCATGGCTCTGAAACAAAAGGCGGAAAGCGCAGGCGGCAGTGCGCGAGCTTCGTGCATTGGGGTGACAAGGGCATGACGAAGCCCCGCAAACACCGTGCCGGCGCGTGCCTTCTGACAAATGCCTGTCACACGCCGCTGCCAGCATCGCCGCGTTCATGGCGCTAGCCGTGCGTACTTTTTTCTTCCGCATTCCTTTCCGCTTCGTCTTCTTTTCCGAGGTATTCCCCATGCTGCGTCGTTCTATCCGCTGGGCCGCCGTGCCGGCCGCTCTGCTCTCGCTGGCTTTTGCTGCTTCGGCCCAGGGCCGCACCGAGTTGCTGGTGTACACCGCGCTCGAGGCCGACCAGGTGCAGGCCTACAAGGCCGCCTTCGAAAAGGAGAACCCGGCCGTCGAACTGAAGTTCGTGCGCGACTCCACCGGCATCGTCACCGCCAAGCTGCTGGCCGAAAAGGCCAACCCGCAGGCCGACGTGGTGTGGGGCCTGGCCGCCACCTCGCTGATGCTGCTCGACAAGGAAGGCATGCTGCAGCCCTATGCGCCCAAGGGCCTCGACGCCATCAAGCCCACCATGCGCGATGCGGCCAACCCGCCCAAGTGGGTGGGCATGGACGTGTGGTCGTCGGCCATCTGCTTCAACACTGCCGAAGCGCAGAAGAAGAGCCTGCCCAAGCCCACCAGCTGGGCCGACCTGACCAACCCGGTCTACAAGGGCCAGATCACCATGCCCAACCCCGCGGCATCGGGCACGGGCTACCTGATGGTCTCGGGCTGGATCCAGATGATGGGCGAAGAAAAGGCGTGGAAGTACATGGACGCGCTGCACCAGAACATCGGCATCTACAGTCAGTCGGGCAGCAAGCCCTGCCGCCAGGCCGGCGCCGGCGAGTTCGCGCTCGGCATGTCGTTCGAATACCGCGCCAACAAGACCAAGCGCGACGGCGCTCCCATCGACATCGTGCTGCCCAAGGAAGGCCTGGGCTGGGACATGGAAGCCACCGGCATCCTGAAGACCAGCAAGAAGCAGGAAGCCGCCAAGGCGCTGGCCGACTGGGCCGTGACCAAGCAGGCCAACGAGCTGTATGCAAAGAACTTTGCGGTGCTCGCGCTGCCGGGTATCCAGGAAAAGCTGGAGTTTGTGCCGGGCGACGTGGAGAAGCTGCTCGCCAAGAACGACTTCACCTGGGCCGCCGCCAACCGCGACCGCATCCTGACGGAATGGTCGAAGCGCTACGAATCCAAGTCGGAAAAGAAGCCGATGTGATGACCAGCTTTCTTTCTCTTCGCGGCATCGGCAAGTCCTTTGGCGCCACGGGGGTGCTCGACGGCATCGACCTGGACATCGAGCCAGGCGAGTTCGTGTGCCTGCTCGGACCTTCGGGCTGCGGCAAGACGACGCTGCTGCGCATCGTGTGCGGCATCGAGCGTGCCGACAGCGGACAGATACTGCTCGGCGGGCAGGACATCGCGGGCCTGCCGCCCGCGGCGCGCGGCTTCGGCGTGGTGTTCCAGTCGTATGCGTTGTTCCCCAACCTCACGGCCGCGCAGAACATTGCCTACGGCCTGCATCCCACGGGCGCACTGGCCCGCGAGATGGCCAAGCGCTCGCGCGAGATGCTCGACCTGGTCGGGCTGGCCGCGCACGCCGACAAGTACCCGGTGCAGCTTTCGGGCGGACAGCAGCAGCGCGTGGCACTGGCGCGCGCGCTGGCACCCAACCCGCGCCTGCTTTTGCTCGATGAGCCGTTGTCGGCACTCGATGCGCAGGTGCGCGCAAGTCTGCGCAGCGAAATACGCTCGCTGCAGAAGCGTCTGGGCATCGTCACCATCATGGTCACGCACGACCAGGAAGAAGCTCTTTCCATGGCCGACCGCGTGGTGCTGATGCACAACGGCCGCATAGAGCAGGCCGGCACGCCCGACGAGCTTTACCGCCAGCCGCGCACGCGCTTCGTGGCGGGCTTCGTCGGTCGCATGAACATGTTGCCCGCCACGGTGCTGGCCGATGGCAAGGTGCGTGTGCGCGACAGCGAGTTGTTTTGCGCGCCGGGCAGCCTGAGCGTGGGTGCGAAGGCCACGGTGGGAATTCGGCCCGAGCATGTGGTGGTCAAGCGCTTCGGTTCGGAGCTCGGCGACAACAGCTTTGCGGCGCGGCTGTTGGACACGGAATTCTTCGGCAACCGGACCTCGGCACGGCTGGCTTGCGAGCCGTTGGGTATCGAGATCGAGGCCGAGCTGCCGGCCGATGCGCGCGGCGATGGCGGCGAGCCGCTGGTGCCCAGCAGCATGGTGCATATCCAGTTGCCTTTGAATGCGCTGTCTGTTTTGGCGCATTGAATGCAGCTTCTTTCTCTTTGCTGCGTTGTGTTTGACGTGCGCGGTTCGGGGCGCGCACCCGCCGACGGGGTACCTTTCTCCGCGAATGTCCCCCGGCGCAGCGAAATAAAGGAGGAGGCCGCAGGCCGGGGGACATTCGCGGAGGGGAGTACCCGGTGGCCTTTGCACCCGCCGTGAACTCAACCACCGCCAATTCGCGAGCGGGGTCCTGCTGACATGAGCAGCTCTCCCGAAGCCATCGCCACCATTCCAACGGTGACGCAACGCAGCAGCGCATTCGACCGCGAACGCTGGCTGACAAGCGCCGCTGTGTGGCTCGTCGTATTGCTGCTGGTGGTGATCGTCGCGCTGCCCGTTGGCGCACTGGTCGGACAGAGCTTTTTCGACCGCACCGGCGTGTTCGTCGGCCTCGCCAATTTTGCGCGTTACCTCGAGAACCCCGCACTGGTGCAGTCGGCTTTCAACAGCCTGGGGCTTGCCGCAATCAGTGCCGTGATCTGCACGGCCATTGCCTATGTGTACGCCTATGGCCTCACGCTCTCTTGCATGCCGGCCAAGGGTGTGCTGCGTGCGGTGGCGCTCATTCCGCTGCTTGCGCCTTCGCTGTTGCCGGCCATCAGCCTGGTCTATCTGTTCGGCAACCAGGGGATCTTCAAGGGCCTGCTGGGCGATGTGTCGATCTATGGCCCGCTGGGCATTGTGCTGGGGTCGGTGTTCTGGACGCTGCCGCATGCGCTGCTGATTCTCACCACCGCCATGGCCACTTCGGATGGGCGGCTTTACGAAGCAGCGCAAACGCTCGGCGCGTCCCGCTGGCGCATCTTTCGCACGGTCACGCTGCCGTCTTCCCGCTACGGCCTCATCGTGGCGGCGATGGTGGTGTTTGTGCTGGTCATTACCGACTTCGGCGTACCCAAGGTGGTCGGCGGGCAGACTGGCGTGCTTGCTACCGACATCTACAAGCAGGTGGTCGGGCAGCAGAACTTCCAGATGGGCGCGGTGGTCGGCCTGGTGTTGCTGATTCCGGCGGTGCTGTCGTTCCTGGTCGAGCGGCACGTGCGCAGCAAGCAGGCCGCAGCGCTCTCCGCGCGCGCCACGCCTTACCGGCCAGAGCCCGTCAAGACGCGCGACCGTGCGCTGCTCGTGTTCTGCGTGCTCACGGCCTGCGCCATCCTCGTGATGATCGGCATGGCGGTGTTCGCATCGCTTGCTACCTACTGGCCCTACAAGCTCGCGCCGTCGCTCAAGAACTACGATTTCAGCAACATGGACGGCGGCGGCTGGGGCAGCTACTTCAACTCGCTGCGGCTCGCGGTGTGTGCCGCGGTGGCGGGTGCGTTCGTTACCTTCATTTCGGCCTACCTGGTCGAGAAGCCGCGCCACTTCGGCCTGCCGCGCGAGTTGCTCAATCTGCTCGCCAACTTGCCGCTTGCCGTGCCGGGGCTGGTGCTGGGCGTGGGCTACATCTTCTTCTTCATCTCGCCTTCGAATCCGCTGCGCGTCATCTACGGCAGCATGACCATCCTCGTGGTGTGCACCGTGGCGCATTTCTTCTCGGTGGCGCACCTCACTTCGCTCACTGCCCTGCGCCAGCTCGACCGCGAATACGAGCTGGTGTCCGAATCGATGGGCGTGCCTTTCTGGCGCACGCTCTGGCGCGTGCACCTGCCGGTGGCGCTGCCCACCGTGCTCAACGTGGGCGGCTATTTCTTCGTCAACGCGATGACGACTGTTTCGGCCGTCGTGTTCCTCTACTCGCCGCAGACCACGCTGGCCGCCATTGCCGTGCTCAACATGGACGATGCCGGCGACGTGGCGCCCGCCGCCGCCATGGCCTCGCTGATCATGCTCACGGCCGCTGTCGGCCGCGGCGTGTTCGCGCTGGCCGGGCACTGGGCGCTTGCGCGAACCCAAACCTGGAGAAACCGGTAATGCCCGGACCCCAAATCAACAACAGCAAAGACAGCTTCGACGTGATTGTCGTCGGCGCCGGCATCGTGGGCATGGCTCATGCGTATGCGGCGGCGAAGCGCGGCCTCAAGGTGTGCGTGGTCGAGCGCGACGCAGCCTGCATCGGCGCGTCGATCCGCAACTTCGGTTTCATCACCATCACAGGCCAGGCGCCGGGCGACACCTGGCGCCGCGCGATGCACGCCCGCGAGGTCTGGCAGCACATCGCGCCGCAGGCCGGTATCGACATCGTGCACCGCAACCTCTGGCTCGCGGCCTACCGCAGCGAGGCGCACGATGTGCTCGAAGCCTTCATGCGAACGCCGATGGGCCAAGGCTGCGAGCTGCTCGATGCAGCCGATGCGCAGGCCAAGGCGCCGGCGCTGAGCTTGGCCGATGCACGTTCGGTGCTGTTCAGCCCGCACGAGTTGCGCGTGGAATCGCGCACCGCCATCGGCCTGCTCGCCAAATGGCTGGCCGAAGTGCACGGCGTGGTGTTCCGCTTCGGTGAAACCGTGCACGAAGTCGAAACGCCGCGCGTGCGGACGTCGCGCGGCACCTTGCGCGGCGAGCGCGTGGTGGTGTGCACCAACACCGACCTGCACGGTCTGTTTGCCGATCGCATTGCCGCGCAGGCGCTCACGCTGTGCCGCCTGCAGATGCTGCGCGTCAAGCCGGAGGCCGGCTTTCGGCTGCCGGGCTCGGTGATGATGGACCTGAGCCTGGTGCGCTACGAGGGCTACAGCACCTTGCCCGAAGCCGCCGCCTTGCGCGCGCGGCTGCAGGAAGAGGAGGCCGCCTCGCTCGCGCACGGCATTCACCTCATCGTGGTGCAGAGCGCCGACGGTTCCTTGGTGGTCGGCGACTCGCATCACTACGGCGATGCGCCCGAGCCGTTTGCGATGGAAGAGGTCGACCAGCTCATCCTTCGCCACCTGCGCAGCACGCTCAATCTCGAAGCAGCGCAGGTCACCGAGCGGTGGACCGGCGTCTATCCCTCTTCGAAGAGCGCGCCCTGCGTGATCGATGCGCCCGACGACGCGACGCGCGTGGTGCTGGTCACCAGCGGCACCGGCGCGAGCACCGGCTTCGGCATTGCGCACGACGTCTTCGAGACATGGTGATCAACCCCTTTTTATGAACGCCCACAACCACTCCAAGCTCCAGGCCGTCGTTTTCGACTGGGCCGGTACCATCATCGACTTCGGTTCCTGCGCGCCCATGGGCGCATTCGTGAAACTGTTCGAACAGTTCGGCGTGAACATCACCATCACCGAGGCACGCGGGCCGATGGGCATGGCCAAGTGGGACCACATCAAGGCGCTGGGCACGCTGCCTCGCATTGCATCGCAATGGGAGGCAGCGCAGGGCCATGCCTTCAGCGATGCCGATGTCGACCGCCTCTACGAAGTATTCACGCCGATGAATGCAGCCAGCGTGCGCGACCATGCGGGCTTCATTCCCGGCGCGCTGGAGGCCGTCAACGCCGCGCGCGAACGCGGACTCAAGATCGGTTCGACCACCGGCTACAACCGGCCGATCATGGAAGTGGTGGTGCTGATTGCCGCGGCTGGCGGCTATGCGCCCGACAACCTCGTGTGCGCCGGCGATCTTGCCGAAGGCCGCCCCTCGCCGCTCATGATGTACCGCTGCTTTGCCGACTTGGGGGTGTGGCCGCCGCACACGGTGGTCAAGGTCGACGACACCGGCGTCGGCCTGCAGGAAGGCCTCAACGCGGGCACCTGGGCCGTGGGCCTTGCGGTGAGCGGCAACGCGGTCGGACTCACGCTTGCCGAATGGAGCGCGCTCGATGCTGCACAGCAGCAGGAACACCGCGAGCGCGCCACCTCGCAGCTGCAGGCCGCGGGCGCGCACTACGTGATCGACAGCGTGGCCGAACTGCCCAATGTGCTCGAAGACATCGAGCGCCGGCTGCATGGCGGCGAGCGGCCGAGTGCCGCCTGACGGCTTCTCGATACCGCGCGGCACGGCGCCGCGTCCGACTTGACTTGCAGGGTGGCGGGCATAGCATCCGCCGCATGAGAAGCACAGCCTTCGTTCTTCTGTTCTGCATCGGCCTGGTGACGGCCGGCTGCAACGACAAGCCCAAGCCGGGCGGGCCAATGCCCAAGGCTTCGGCGAATGTCGTGGTGCCGGTGCTGTTCGCAGGCTGATTCGCCGCATCGGGGCGCCAGGCGGCACCCGCCGCCGGTTATTGCGCGCTCGCGTTCATGCGTCTCCGTGCCCGAGGGTATCCTCGCGGCGGAGAAAAACAATGACGACACCCGAGACAAGCATCCATCAAGCCGATTCACGCTATGCCATGGTGCGGCTCGGCCTCACGCTGCTCGTCATGACTGTCGGCAGCAGCGGCATGTACGTGGTCTCGGTGATGCTGCCCGCGGTGCAGGCCGAGTTCGGAGTCGCGCGTGCCGATGCTTCGTTGCCCTACACCCTGTTGATGCTCGGCTTCGGCATGGGCGGGGTACTGATGGGCCGGCTGGCCGATCGCTTCGGCGTGATGTGGCCCTTGCTGATCGGCGCGTTGAGCCTTGGTGTGGGCTATGTCGCGTGCGGCATGGCCGACGGCATCGTCGCCTTCATCGCGGCGCAGGCGGTGCTGGTCGGGCTGCTGGGCAGTGCCGCGGCTTTTGCGCCGCTGGTGGCGGACACCTCGCTGTGGTTCGTCAAGCGGCGCGGTATTGCGGTGGCGGTGTGCGCAAGCGGCAACTACGTGGCCGGCGCGATCTGGCCGCCCATTGCGCAGCACTTCATCGAGACGGTCGGCTGGCGCCAGACCTACATTGGCATGGGCATTTTCTGCGGCCTGGCGATGGCGGCGCTCGCGCTGTTCTTTCGTGCACGGCCGCCAGCATTGGCTGCCGCGCCGGCCGGCCCTAAATCCGGTGCGGCGCCGGTGCGCGACATGATGCGGCCCTTCGGCTTCAGCATGGGCACTGCCCAGGGGCTGCTGTGCGTGGCAGGCGTGGCCTGCTGCGTTGCCATGGCAATGCCGCAGGTACACATCGTGGCCTACTGCGGCGACCTCGGCTACGGCGCTGCTCGAGGTGCGCAGATGCTGTCGCTGATGCTGGGCTTCGGCGTGGTGAGCCGGCTGGTGTCGGGCGCCATCTGCGACCGCATCGGCGGGCTGCGAACGCTGTTGCTTGGCGGCGTGCTGCAGTGCGTCGCGCTGCTGCTGTTCCTGCCGTTCGACGGGTTGGTGCCGCTGTATGTGATCTCGGCGCTGTTCGGCCTGTTCCAGGGCGGGCTCGTGCCTTCTTACGCAATCATCGTGCGCGAGCACTTCCCGCCCGCGGAAGCAGGCGCGCGCGTGGGTACGGTGCTGATGTTCACGCTCTTCGGCATGGCGCTGGGTGGTTGGATGTCCGGCAAGATCTTCGACCTGACGGGCAGCTACCACGCGGCATTCCTGAACGGCATTGGCTGGAACCTGCTGAACGTCAGCATCGCGGCGCTGCTGACGTTCAGGGTTCGGCAGCTGTGGCTTCGCACCGCCACGGCATAGCTTGCGCAGCTACAGGTCGACCAGGCCCATCGCCGGATCGCTCACGGTGTGCCTGCCGGTTTCCACACGGCCGGCAAAGCGGCGCAGGTAGCCGGGGTCGGCATCGCAGGTGACCGCGAAGTCGTACCACTGGCCGCTGGTGGCAAGCTCCCAATGCTGTTCGGCCGCGGCGCCGCCATCGACGGTTGCGACCCACGGGCCATCGCTGCGGTAAGCCTTGGCGCTCACAGTGAACTTGCAGCTCTTTGTTCCGCCGTTGCGCATGTCGAGGTACACGTTGCCGTTGGCAATGTCGTAGCACACACGCACTTCAGGGATCGCGCCGCTCGTGCGCAGTGCGTCCAGGTTGCCCTTGAAATGGCGGTGAAAGCCGTTGGGCCCGAGCACCCACAGGTCGTAGAAGCCGCTGTTGTCGACGGCCGAATTCCAGGTGTCGTCGAGCGTCTTGCCGGCTTCCACCGTGTAGCGGCGCGGCAGGCGGCCGAGGTTGAGCTTGTCGTACACATGGAACACCGCGCCTGCCTTGCCGCCGTTCGCGAACAGCAATTGCACGGTGCCGGCAGCCGCGTCGGCGCGCGCACTGGCATGCAGCTCGTACGGCAGCGCACGCGACGGGCGGGTGCCGGTCGGTTGGCGCGGCAGTTGCGGGTCGATCGGCAGCGGCACCTGGCCCAGCGCCTCCTGGCTCAGCCGAAGCTGGTCGGCCTGGTCGCGGGTGCTGCGGCCCGCCAGCGTGGGCAGAGGCTCGTCGTTGGGGTTGGCAAAGTTGAAGGCGCTCGTGAGGTCGCCGCACACCGTGCGCCTGAATGCGCCGATGTTGGGCTCCTTGACGCCGAAGCGCGCTTCGATGAAGCGGATCACCGATGTGTGGTCGAAGGCCTGCGAGTTGACCCAGCCGCCGCGGCTCCAGGGCGAGATCACGTACATCGGCACGCGCGGGCCAGGGCCGTAAACGCGGCCGTCGGGCGCGGGCTGCTTGGTGCTGCCGGGTGGCGCCGCATGGGTGAAGTACTCGGGGGCCAGGTCTGCGGCGGGCAATGTGGTTTTGCCGGCGAAGGTGCCGTCGCCCAGCGGCGATGGCGCCGAAGGCGAAGGCGCGTGGTCGAAGTAGCCGTCGTTCTCGTCGAAGTTGACGAGCAGCACGGTCTTGCTCCAGATCTCGGGCACGGCGGTGAGCGAGTCCAGCACCTCTTGCAGGAACCATGCGCCCTGCACCGGGCTCGACGGGCCCGGGTGCTCGCAGTAGATCGACGGGGCGTTCATCCAGCACACCTGGGGTAGATTGCCTTCGCGAATATCGCGCCTGAAGGCGTCGAGGTAGTCCTCCGGCCGGGTGCCCGGCAGCGTGTTGGCCACACCCTTGTAGAGCGGACTCTTCGCATCGTCGGTCGCTCGGTCATAGGCGCGGTAGGGCAGCGGTTGGCCGGTATCGGCATAGGGCGAGTTCGGCTCGCCGCCGCTGGACACCGGAAAGCCCGAATCGAGGTTCGCCTGGCGAAACTGCCGGAAGGCACCCAGCATGTTGTCGCCCCATTCGTCGGGCATGTTCTGGTAGCTGATCCAGCGCACGCCGGCTTCTTCGAGCCGTTCGGCATAGGTCTTCCATGTGTAGCCGGTATTCACCGACTCTGGTCGCCCGTCGATCCAGTCCCACTCGTTCTTGACGAAGGCCGTGTTGGTGGGAATGGCGCCGTTGGTTCCGGTGAGATGAAAGGCGCGGTTGGCGTCGGTGCCGGTGTGCATGCTGCAGTGGTACGCATCGCAGAGCGTGAAGGCGTTGGCCAGCGCAAACTGGAACGGGATCTCCGCCTGCTTGTGGTAGCCCATGGCCTTGCTGGTCTTGTAGCGTGGCCACTGGTACATGCGGCCGCTGTCCCAGGCGTTCTGGCTGTCGGCCCAGTCGTGGGGCGTGCCGCCGTCGCGCTGCGCGTTGCCCTTGCGGCTGTCCAGGTGGTAGGGCAGCACCAGCTTGCCGCTGGCGTCGGTCTGCTGCCACACGTTCAATCCCTTGGGCAGCGGAATGGTGAACCGGTCGCCAAAGCCGCGCACGCCCATGAGCGTGCCGAAGTAGTGGTCGAACGAACGGTTCTCCTGCATGAGGATGACGATGTGCTCGACGTCCTGGATGGTGCCGGTCTTGTTGTTGGCCGGAATGGCCAAGGCGCGGCGAATGCTCGGCGGAAAGGCCGAGAGCGCGAGCGCTGCGGCACCGGTGGTAGCGGTGCCCGTGAGAAACCTGCGGCGTGAGTTCATTACGCGTGCAGCCCTCACAGGTCGGCCAGGCCCATGGCCGGATCGCTCACCGAGTGCTTGCCGGTTTCCACGCGCCCCGCAAAGCGGCGCACGAAGCTGGTGTCGGCATCGCAGCTCACCGCAAAGTCGTACCAGGCGCCGCTGGCTGCCAGGTCCCAGTGCAGTTCGGCCTTGGCGCCACCCGCCACCGTTGCGGTCCACGGGCCGTCGGTGCGATAGGCCTTGGCGCGCACGGTGAACTTGCAGGCGTTCTTGCCGCCGTTGAGCATTTCCAGGTACACGTTGCCGTTGGCAATGTCGTAGCACACGCGCACTTCAGGCGCGGCCGCGTCGCCGCTGCGAAGGGCGTTCAGGTCGCCCTTGAAGTGCCGGTGGAAGCCATTCGGCCCGAGCACCCACAGGTCGTAGAAGCCGCTGTTGTCGCTCATCGAGTTCCACGTGTCGTCCAGCGTCTTGCCGGGCTCGACCGTGTAGCGGCGGGGCAGGCGGTCGAGGTTGAGCTTGTCGTACACGTGGAACACCGCGGCGGCCGTGCCGGTGTTGGCGAACAGCAGTTGGGTTTTTCCGCCCGTGGCGTCGATGCGGGCGCTCGTGTGCAGCTCGTAGGGCAGCGCGCGCGAGGGGCGCGTGCCTTTGGCTTGAAGCGGCAGTTGCGGCAGCGCCGGAAAAGGCACTTGCGAAAGTGCCTCCTGGTCCGTGCGCAGCTGGTCGGCCTGCGCCTTGGTCTTGCGGCCTGCGAGCGTGGGGAGTGCTTCGTCGTTGGGCGAGGCGAAGTTGAAGGCGCTGGTGAGATCGCCGCACACCGCACGGCGGAAGCCGCTGATGTTCGTTTCCTTCACGCCGAAGCGCGCCTCGATGAAGCGGATCACAGAGGTGTGGTCGAAGGCCTGCGAGTCGACCCAGCCGCCGCGGCTCCAGGGCGACACCACATACATCGGCACGCGCACGCCGGGGCCGTACACGCGGCCGTCAGGCGGCGGCTGGTCGGTGGTGCCGGGCGGATTCGGATGGTTGAAGTATTCGGGAGCGAGCGCTTCGAGCGGCAGCGTGGTCTTGCCAGCTGGCGTGCCGTCGGCGTTGATGGACGGGGCGGCCGGCGAGGGAACGTGGTCGAAGTAGCCGTCGTTCTCGTCGAAGTTGATGATGAACACGGTCTTGCTCCACACCTCGGGCACCGCCGTGAGCGCGTCGAGCGTTTCCTGGATGTACCAGCCCCCCTGCACGGGGCTCGAAGGGCCGGGGTGCTCGGAATAGGTGGCGGGCGCAACGATCCACGACACCTGGGGCAGCTTGCCGTTCTTGATGTCCTGGCGGAACCGCTCGAGAAAGCCGCCGTCGGGCATGGTGTTGGCAATGCCCTTGTAGAGCGGATTGCCGGCGTCGTCGCTGGCCGGGTCGTAGGCGGGCGAGGCCACGTCGTTGCTCACGGGCTTGCCCGAAGCTTCGTTGGCGAGGCGGTACTGCTTGAAGCCGGCCAGCGAGTTGTCGGTGAAGTTGTCGGGCATGTTCTGGTAGACGATCCAGCTGACCTTGGCTTCCTGCAGGCGCTCGGGGTAGGTCTTCCAGGTGTAGCCGTTGGCGGAGCTGTCGATGCCGTCCCACTCGTTGTTGACCGTGGCCACATTCGCGCCCGTGGGGCCGTTGGTGCCGGTCCAGAGAAACATGCGGTTCGAATTGGTGCCGGTGTGCATGCTGCAGTGGTACGCGTCGCAGATCGTGAAGGCGTCGGCCAGCGCAAATTGAAACGGCAGTTCCGCATCGTTGAGGTAGCCCATCGATTGGGTGAAGGGCGCCGTCTTGGTCTTCTTGTATTTCACCCATTCGTGCATGCGCCCGCCGGCCCATGCAGCCTGGCCGTCGCTCCAGCTGTGCGGCGTGCCGGCCACGCGTTGCGCATTGCCTTTGGAGCCGTCCAGGTGATAGGGCAGCACTTCCTTGCCGGCGTCGTCGAGTTGCTGCCACACGCTGCGTCCGTTGGGCAGCGGAATGGTGAACCGGTCGCCAAAGCCGCGGACGCCCATGAGCGTGCCGAAGTAGTGGTCGAACGAACGGTTCTCCTGCATGAGGATGACGATGTGCTCGACGTCCTGGATGGTGCCGGTCTTGTTGTTGGCCGGAATGGCCAAGGCGCGGCGGATGCTGGGCGGAAAGGCGGCGAGTGCAAGCGCGGCGGCACCGGTGGTGGCCGTGCCCTGCAGGAATTTGCGGCGTGAGTTCATGGCTTGTTTTGTTTGGTCTTGGGGTTTGCGGTCGGGCGCTGGGATGGGCTGTGCAAGTTGTTGCAATGGGCGCTCAGGGCGCGCAGCGCATCTCGGGCTTCACGCCCGTGTCCGGTGCGGGCGGGTTCGGATTGGCCGGCGTGTCGGGCGTACCTGGTGTGGTGGGCGCGCCGCCGCCGGGCAGGAAGCCCGAAAAACCGCCGCCTCCGTCGCCGCCACCGCAGGCGGAAAGAGCGCAGGCCAGGGCCAGTGCGGAAAAGAGCCGCACGGAGGGAAATGAAAATCGCATGATGGGTTTCCTTGGTGTTGTGGTGTGTGCGCTCGGATGCGGAAAAAAAAATGGCGCCATGAAGGCACCGCGCACCGGACAGACCGCAAGACTAGGGAGAACCCGTTACATCGCCATGAAGGAGCGATGACAACGCGAAGGCGCGAGACGCACCACCGGAGCGGGGCGCCGCAATGGCGCCCGCACCGCAAGAGGCTCAGCCCTCGTTGCTGATGCCGCTGGAGACGTGGCCGGCCGGCACGTGGCGTGCCGCGGCGTCGACGTGGCCGGTCTGGTCGTCGAAGAAGAAGTCGGGTTCGAATTCGCGCAGGAATTCGCCTTTTGGCAAACCGCCGAGGAACATCGCTTCATCGACGCGGATGTTCCACTTCATGAGCGTGCGAATCGCGCGTTCGTGCGCGGGCGCGCTGCGTGCGGTAACCAGTGCGGTGCGAATGCGCATCTGCGCATTGCCGGCCATCTGCAGCCGATGCAGCGCGGAGAGCAGCGGCTTGAACGGGCCTTCGGGCAGCGGCAGGTCGGCCTTGCTGAGTTCGTGCGCTTGGAATGCGTCCAGGCCCTCGGCCTGGAACACGCGCTCGGCTTCGTCGGAAAACAGCACCGCGTCGCCGTCGAAGGCAATGCGCACTTCGTTGGGCCAGGCATCGCTGGCCTTGACCGATTCGACCAGCACCCGAGCGGCCGGAAAGCCCGCGTTGAGCGCCTCGCGCACGTCCTGCGCGTTGACCGACAGGAACAGGTGCGCGCGCAGCGGCCGCAGGTAGCCGAAGGGCGGGCGGCCCTGAGTGAACACGCCGCGCTGCAGCTTGATGTCGGCGGCCGCGCTGGAGCGGAAGATGCGCATGCCCGAGACCGGATCGTTGCGCGAAAGAATGACCACCTCGACGCGCTGCACGCCGTCGTCGTTGAAGCGCAGCAGCTTGCGGATCAGCGAGTAGGCAATGCCCGGTGCGGCCGGCACGTCGATGCGGTCGAGCTGCAGCTTCATGTAGCCCTCGTTGTCGCCGGCCTCGAAGATCTTGTTTTCTTCTTCAAGGTTGAACAGCGCGCGCGACGATATCGCGACCACGAGCTTGTCTTCGAGCGTGACGGGCATGAGGTTTTTCGGATTCCCTGGCGGGGTTACTTGACGAACTGGTTCAGCTGGATGATAGGCAGCATCACCGCCAGCACAATGAGCATCACCACGCCGCCCATGGCCACGATCAGCAGCGGCTCGAGAATGGTGGCCAGGTGCATTGCGCGGCGCTGCACTTCGGCGCCGAGCTGGTTGGCCGCGCGCTGCAGCATCAGTGGCAGCGTGCCGGTCTGCTCGCCGAGGCGGGCGAACATCGACACCAGCCCTGGAAAGCGCTTTTTCTGCGCCAGTGCCGAGGCGAGCGGCGCGCCTTCGCGCACCAGCACCAGCGCGTCGAGCGCGTCCGCGCGCATTGCGCGGTTGCCCAGCGTTTCGGATGCGGCCTGCAGCGCACGCAAGATCGGCACACCCGCAGTCGCGAGCATGGCCAGCGTGCTTGCAAAGCGCGCCGCGTTGTAGCCCCGCGCGAGCTTGCCGACCAGCGGCAGCTTGAGCCACGCGGCATCGAACTTCAGGCGGAAGGCTTCTTGCGCCAGCGCCAGTCGCGCGGCAATGGCAGCGAACACCACGCCGCCCAGCATCCACCAGCCGTAGTTGCGCACCGCCGCGCTCAGCGACAGCATCACCGTGGTGAGAAAAGGCAGCGAGCGCTTGGTACCCGCGAACACCTGCGCCACCTGCGGCACCACATAGCTCACCAGAAAGATCACGATCACGATGGCCACCAGCGTGACGATGGCCGGGTAGAGCGCCGCGCCGACGAGCTTCTGCTGCAGCGCCTGCCGCTCTTCCAGGTCGTCGGCAAGCCGGTCGAGCACGAGACCGAGATTGCCGCTCTGCTCACCCGCGCCGATCACGGCCGTGTAGATGGGCGAGAACTCGCGCGGGTGGGCCGCGAGTGCACGCGCGAAGGGCGAGCCCGCGTTGACCTCTGCGCGCAGCGACGCGACGAGATTGCGCTGCGGCTCGGTCTCGGCTTCGTCGGTGAGTGCGGTCAGCGCGCGTTCGAGCGGCAAGCCCGAAGACACGAGGCCCGCGAGCTGGCGCGTCCACACCGCAAGGCCCGTTGAATTGAAAATTCTTGCGCCGCCGCCGAGCCACCGGCGCAGGCCCCCGTTGCCCGTGCCGTTGACATGGCTGCTGCCGACCGGCGTGACCGACAGCGGAATGAGCGCCTGTGCGCGCAGCAGGCTGCGGGCGCTGCGCGCTGTGTCGGCCTCGAGCACGCCCTCGCGCGACTGGCCGCTGGCATCGATGGCTTCGAAGGAATAGGCGGGCATGGCAGAGCGAAGAGATTATTCGCGCGTGACCCGCAACAGTTCGGCACGCGACGTGATGCCGGCCTGCACCAGCCGCTCGCCGTCCTCGCGCATCGACCGCAGGCCGCCGCGCGCGCCGGCTTCGAAGAGTTGGCTTTCGGCGGCCTTGCCGTGGATGAGCGCCTGCACTTCGTCGTCGGCCACCAGCAATTCGAAGATGCCGGTGCGGCCCTGGTAGCCGGTCTGGCCGCAGACCTCGCAGCCGGCGCCCCCGCATGCCGTGCACACCTTGCGCACCAGGCGCTGGGCCAGCACGCCCAGGAGAGATGAGCTCAGGAGGAAAGGCTCCACCCCCATGTCGGTGAGGCGCGTGACGGCGCTGACCGAGTCGTTCGTGTGCAGCGTGGCGAGCACCAGGTGGCCGGTGAGAGAGGCCTGAATGGCGATCTGCGCGGTTTCGAAGTCGCGGATCTCGCCGATCATGATCACGTCGGGGTCCTGCCGCAGGATGGCCCGCAGTGCTTTCGCAAACGTGAGCTCGATCTTGGCGTTGATCTGTGTCTGGCCCACGCCGGGCAGTTCGTATTCGATGGGGTCTTCCACCGTCATGATGTTGCTGCGGCTGGCGTCGAGCCGGGCCAGCGCGGCGTACAGCGTGGTGGTCTTGCCCGAACCCGTGGGGCCGGTCACCAGGATGATGCCGTGCGGCTGTGCGATGAGTTTTTCAAAGCGCTCGAGCGTGTCGCCCTGCATGCCGACCGATTCCAGCGTGAGCTTCGATTCGGTCTTGTCCAGCAGGCGCAGCACCGCGCGCTCTCCATGCGCGCTTGGCAGCGTTGAAACGCGCACGTCGACCGCGCGGGTGCCGATGCGAAGGCTGATGCGCCCGTCCTGCGGCAGCCGCTTTTCGGAAATGTCGAGGTCGGCCATGATCTTCAGGCGCGAGATCAGCGCGGCGTGCAGCGCGCGGTTGGGCTGCACCACCTCGCGCAGCGTGCCGTCGATGCGAAAGCGCACGGACGAAGTGCGCTCGTAGGGCTCGATGTGAATGTCGCTTGCGCCGTCGCGCGCGGCCTGTGTGAGCAGCGCGTTCAGCATGCGGATGATGGGCGCATCGCCCGCGCTTTCCAGCAGGTCTTCGACAGCTGGCAGCTCCTGCATCATGCGCGAGAGGTCGGCGTCGCTCTGCACCTCGCTCACCACCGCGGCGGCGCTCGATTCGCCTTGCGCATAGGCCGCGCTGATGCGCTGCGCGAGCGGGCCGTCGGCCAGCACTTCGAAGGCCTGCACGCCGTACTTGCGCGTGACTTCGCCGAGCGCGCTGCGCGATGGGTGGCTCGACATCCACAGCGTGTAGCGGCCGTCGTCGGCCTCTTCGAGCAGCAACTGCTGGCTGCGTGCGAACGCGTAGGGCAGGGGGTGGCGCATGGGCGGGATCGGCGGTGCGTTTTCTTAGGGCGGCGGGCCGCGGCTTCAGGGCAGTTCGCGCGAGCTGGTCGGGTCGGCCGTGGGCGGCAAGGCGCCGCGCAGCGGACTCGGGCGCAGGCTGCGCGTATCGGCTGGCGGACGCGGCGGCGGAATGAGTTGCGTGCCCTGGATGCGTTCGCTGCTGCTGTTGCTGCTGCTTGTGCGGTCGGGGCGCGGCGCCGGTGCTTCGGGCAGAACAGGCGCGGAGTCGACGCCGCGCAGCATGATGTTGTCGGTGTTCGGTTGCGCGCGCTGCTGCATGCCGCGGATCTCGTCGTAGCGGTCATACGAAAACGCTTCGGTCGAGGCGCCGTCGCGCATGACCGCGGGGCGCAGGAACATCATCAGGTTGCTCTTGGTGCGCGACCGGATTTCGTTCTTGAACAGGTTGCCGAGCACCGGAATGTCGCCCGCCACGGGCACCTTCTCGATCGTGTTGTTGTAGTCGTCCGAGAGCAGGCCTCCAAGCATGACAAGGCCGCCGTCCTCCACCAGCACGCTCGATTCGATGGAGCGCTTGTTGGTGGTGGGACCATTGGGGTTGCTGACCGTGTTCTGGTCGACGGTCGAGGTCTCCTGGAAGATGGTCATTTTCACGGTGCCGTTCTCGTTGATGGTCGGGCGCACGCGCAGCGTAAGTCCCACGTCCTTGCGTTCGACGGTGGTGAACGGGTTGATGCCCACCGAACCCGAGGTGCTGGCGTACTGGCCCGTGACGAACGGCACGTTCTGGCCGATGACGATCTTGGCCTCTTCGTTGTCCAGCGTCAGCAGGTTGGGCGTCGAGAGCACGTTCGCGTCGCCGTCGCTGTTGAAGAAGTTGGCGATGGCGCCCAGGATGTATTGCCCGCCGATCTTGCCGGCGATGCCGAGGTTCAACCCCGACGACGGCCGCACATTGGCCACGTCGCGCGTGGCCAGGGCCTGCGTCAGCGCCAGGATGTTGGCGCTGGCGAGGCTCGAATTGGTGCCGATAACGGCGTTGTTGCCGAGCGCGCTCTGCCACTGCACGCCGAAGTTGGCAGCCTTCTTGGCGCTGACCTCAACGATCAGCGCCTCGATCATCACTTGCGCGCGCCGGCCGTCAAGCTTGTCGATCACCGCACGCATCTGCCGGTATTGCGGCTCGGGCGCGGTGATGATCAGCGAGTTGGTCGAGGGGTCGGCCTGGATCTGCCCGCCGGTCGAAGGCTGGTTGGCGTTGTTCAGCGGTGCGTTGGCGGCGGCCGAGCCGCCCTGGCCGCTGAGGCTCGTCTGCTGCATGGGCTGCGGAATATTGGCTTGCGGCTGTGCCTGGCCTCCGCCGCCCGCAGCGCCAGGCGTACCCGGCGTGCCGGGCAGCTGGTTGGCCGCCATGGCGGCGCGCAACGTGGCCGCAAGACGCACGGCATCGGCGTTCTTCAGGTACACCACGTAGATGTTGCCGGCCGCGCCGTTGCTGCTTTCGGCCGGCGCGCGGTCGAGCTTCTCGACCAGCGTGCGCACCAGTGCCGCACGGGCCGGATTGGCCGCGCGCAGGATCAGCGCATTGCTGCGCGGGTCGGCGAGCAGGGTGGTGCGGAACGAAGCGTCGGCCGTGCCCGGCGCGGCGGCGCCCGGTGCGCCCGAGCCGCTGCCGTCGACCAGCCGGGTGATCAGCGGCAGCATGTCGGTGGCAATGGAATGCTTGAGCGGAATCACCTCGATGTCCGAAGCGTTCGGCACGTCGAGCGCCGCGATGATGCGGCTCAGGCGGCGCATGTTGTCCGCGTAGTCGGTGATCACGAGCGAGTTGTTGCCCGGGTTCACGTTGATGGTGTTGTTGGGCGGAATGAGCGGGCGCAGCACCGGCAGCAAGCTGTTGGCGGACTCGTAGTTGAGCCTGAAGATCTGCGTGACGATCTGGTTGCCGGCCACCGAGCCTGCGCTGGGCGTGGCCGTGTTGACGGTCTGGGTCTGCAGCTTGGCGTCGGCCTCGGGCACCACCTTGTAGAGGCCTTCGGACTCGACCACTGCAAAGCCCTGCAGGCGCAGTGCAGAGGCGAACTGATTGAACGCGGCGGCCGGCGCAATGGCTCGGTCGGTGACAAGGTTCATCGTGCCCTTGACGCGCGGGTCGACCACCACGTCGCGGCCGGTCACCACCGCCATGGTGCGGGCCACGGCCTCGATGTCGGCATTGGCAAAGTTGAGCGTGATGGGTTCGCCACGGCGCGGCGCATCGGGGCTGGTGGCTTGCGCGAACGCGGGCGGCACGGCCTGCAGGAAGGTGGCGGCGATCAGCATTTGCGCTGCGAGTGCAACGATGCCGAGGCGACTGCCGTGCGAAGTCAATGGCTTCATCATGATCAACCCAGGGTGATGATCGAACGCGTGTTGTCACGCCGTCCGATGATGTTCAACAAATTGGAAAGTGCGTCTTCGCGGCCGGGTGCGGCGCTGGCTTCGCCGTTGAAGCGGAAGGCGGTGCCGTTCCAGCTGCCGCTGCCGTTCAGCTGCAGGCTGCCTTCGCGCGTGCTCAGCAGCAGGGTGGGCCAGTTGCCGCCCTCGAGCGTGAGCCGGTAGCTGCCCATCGGCTTCAGGGTCGACAGGCTCGACGACACATCGGTGGCGTCGAGCGTGGCCTGGCCTGCGATGCGCAGCACGGGGCCGTCCCACTGCATCGTGAGGGCCCTGGTGGAAAGATCGAGCGTGCCCTCGAGCTTGAGCGTGTTCCAGGGCGCACCCAGGCCCGTCAGCAAGGTGGCGGGCCACCGTGAGCTGCCATCGCCCCACTGCAGCTGCATGCCGTCCGCGCGCGGGCTGGCCTTGAGCTGCAGCGGCCGGGCTGCGCAGCAGGGCAGGTCGAGCGCGGCGAACATGCCGTTCCAGGTGGGCCGCATGCGCCAGTTGAGGGAGCCGGGCAGCGACACCGCTTCGGCGCCGCCCGTACCGCTTGCAAGCACCACTGTTGCGGCACCGTTCCAGACCGTACCGCGCGGGTTGACGAGCAACAGCCGGCCCTGGCTCCAATTGGAAAGAGCCGAGGCCAGCCAGCGGGCCGGCGCGAACAGGACGAGTGCGAGCAGCGCACCGATCGCGATCCCGAGCAAGGCCCAGCGCCAGCCGCCGCGCGGCGTCGGTTCGGAGAGTGAAGAGCGCGTCACCATGCGGCGGTGCTCGTGCTCAACGGGCCGCGGGCAGTGCCATCACGAGCGTGCCCTCCCAACGCAGCTTCGGCGGTTGCGGGTCTTTGCTGCCCGCGGCCGGCGGCGCAGCGGCGGCCCGGGTCAGGTGGGCTTCGCGCGGCACGGCGTGGGCGTTGCCGCGCGCCTGCGAGAGCCACTCGGCGAGGTCGTCCGGTGTGGCGCGCAGCGTGACGGTGGCGGCACCGTCGCCGCTGGCCGTGACGAGCTGGGCATTGGTGCCCAGGCTCTGCCGCACGGAAGTTTCGAGGGCACGCAGTGCGTCGTCGCGGTTCAGCCGGGGCTGGGCCTGCAGCGCCTTTGCGCGGTTCTGCAAGGTGGCCATCTGCTGCAACTGCGCGTCGAGCCGCGCGTGTTCGGCCCGGGCCGCTGCAAGCGTTCGGAGCGCCGGGGCGAGCGCAATCCACCACAGCAGCGCGAGCGCCACGAGCGTCACGGCAACGCCAACCATGCGCCGCTCGCGCAGCTCGAGCGCAGCCCAGCGGGCCCGGAGTTGTTCGGTGAAGTTCATCGCGAAGCCTCGGCTTGCACCAGCAGCAGATCGCCTTCGGCACGCACGCTGTAGCCACGCGGGCCCATGGCACCCGAAAGCCTTGTGAGCTCGGAAGGCTGCAGGCCGAGGCCACGCAGGCGCAGCTGGCCGGCGCTGTAGTCGACGGCGGTGGGTATGCGGCCGGGTGGAAGATTGGAGGCGAGCGCGCCAACCATCGGTTCGAAGTCGCTGCCGGCCACATCGCCCACAGCCTGCTGCAGTGCCGCGACTTCGCGGGCCATTTGCACGGGCGCATCGACCACCAGCTTCACGGAGGGAAAAGTCTCGGTCAGCATGGTCTTGACAGCCTGGCGCTTGGCGTCGAGGGCACTGCGTTCCTTCCAGGCCCAGGCGTTGAGGCCGACCAACTGGGTGAGCAGCAGGGCAATGACGCCCCAGCGCGCGGCGCGCCACTCGGGCGCGTAGCGAAGCGTCTGGACCACCGATGCGAATTTTTTGCCGGCGCGCGCGCGGCCCGTGACGGCGAGGTCGAACTGCGCAAGCTCCCAGGGTGAACGCGCGGCCTGCAGCCAACGCTGGGGCGCCTGCACGATGGGCAGCCGGCGCTCGAGCAGTTGCTCGGCGGCCTGGGCGACGGCGGGCTCGGCTGTGATGACGGCGGTGTCGAGCGGCAGGCTGCCGGAGAGCGCCAGTCCGGCACCCGCGAGCGGCAGCGAAACCACGCCGTCGGCGTCGCACACCGTGAGTTGCGGTGCCTCGGCTTCGCCCGTGACCTGCAGGAGCGGCGGGCCGTCCGCTGGCTGTGGCGCGAACTCAGGCACGATGCGCATCACGCGCCGCCCCGCCGATTCGAGCCCCTGCACGACGCTGCGCAGCCAGATGCGGTTGCAGGCCGCCACCCACACCGGCACGCCGGCCTTGGCATCGGGTTCGAGGGCAAAGTGCAGCGCCTCGGGATCGTCGAGCAGATGTTCTTCGAGCAGGCCGTCGAGTACGGCGCGCAGCTTGGAGGCGCTGCCCATGCTGCCCTTGGGCAAGGTGACGCGGTGCCACGAGAGCGCCGCGGCGGGAATGCCGAGCGTGATTTCCGCGCTGGCCGGGAGCAGCGCGAGCAAGGCGCGGCCATGGTCGCGCAAGGCGATGCCGTCGTCGCCGGCCTGGGCCCAGTCGTACTCGCCCGCGGCGTCCGCCGGAGGGAGGGGGGCGATGAGCAACAGCGGTGTCATTTCGATTTCGGAAGGGCGGCTGATTGTAGGGGTGCGCTTATTGCATTGACGCTACTTTATTTGTAGCGTGTGACGTAGTTGCGACGGGCGTTAGGCAATGATTTTGGTGCAGGAAAACTGGTGGAGGAAGCCGGACTCAGGGTTTAGCCGGAGGGGCCGTCATTCCGGCCCCGCGATTGCGCCAGATGGTCTTCACGGTGACGCCGTCGCGCTGCAGCAGCGACCGCTCTTCCACCCAGGTGCGGTCGAGCCGCAGCCGGCCGTAGACCTCGAAGAACTGGGTGCTCACGCTGTGCTGGGCCGCATTGAACTGCGTGCCGCCATTGGGGAGGGCGGCATTGGCATCGGCAATCTGCTTGAAGAACGAGCGGGTGCGCTTCTCTACCAGTTGGCGCGCATCGCTGATGGTCAAGGACGGCAAGCTGGCGCTGATGGCCTCGGCGCTTGCGGTGTTGATGTTGAGGGGGGTGCGAATCGGCAGGATCGTCACGTAGGGCTCGAGGGCCGCTGCGGTCGAGGGCGAAAGGCCGAGCCACACCAGCTGCGACACCTCTTGCGGCATGAGCGGCGCGGCGCCGGCATCGCCGCCGCCGGCCGGGTCGGTACTTGTTGCCAGTGCGCGCACGAGCGAGCTTGTCATCGCGCCGAGCTCGGACACCGGCAGGCCCAGGATGTTGAACAGCTTGGTGAAGGTGGCAACACTCGCCGGTACAGGCTTGTTGCCATCCACCAGCGACAGCACATTGAGCTTGGATTGCGCATCGACGATGCGGCCCGACAGGAATGCGTCCGGCAGGCCTTCGAGGTTGTCGCTTGCCACGTTTTTCTCGGCCGACAGAAAACTGGTGAGCCGCGCCTCCGCGAGCGGCACGGCCCACGGTTCGGCCAGGTGGTCGGGGCCGCCGGTGAGGGCGTCTTCGCGCAGGATGAGGCGCGACCAGTCGAGTGCGCCAATCAGCACCCACGCGGCCTGCACGCGCCCGCGTTCCGCGGCCTCGACCTCTGACGAACGCCATTGCTGCCACAGCGCGGCGGCGGAGAAGGTTGCGACCAGCATCACGGTGAGCATTGCCGCGAGCAATGCGGCGCCGCGTTGGCAGTTCGGCTGTCTGCGGCTGGCGAAGGTGGGCGCGGTCATGATCGCGGCGCTCCCACCGTGGGCTTGACCCAGTCGCGCGTGAGCGTGCCTGCCAGCCCTTCGCCAGGGGCGAGATTCAGCACCAGGCGAATGCCGTCCGGCATGTTCACGATCGCGCCTGTCGGGTTGGACGGGTTCGCCGGATTAGGCGCACCGGTCGGCAACTCGCCCGCGGGCGTCCAGGTATTTTCGCGAAAGTAGTAGAGCTGCCAGCTGTCCACAGGCATCAGCGCGACCTCGCCGGCGCCGCCTTCCTGCGCCCAGGAGGCGGCCATGTTCCAGGCCTGCTGCCATTCGCCGCGCGTGGTGAAGGGCGGCGATTGCCAGCGCCGCCAGCGGGTGCCGTCGGCACCGGAGCGCAGCGTCCATGCGACCACGTGCATGGCCGGCGCTGCCGCATCGCTGCCGCGCCGTGTGAGCCGCAACACGCGGCCGTTCCAGTCGATGGGGCGCGTTTGCGCGAGCGCGGTCACCGCGTCGAGATCGGCGCTCCATTGCGCGAGTGTGGTCTGCAGCGTCAACACTGCGTCGGCGCGTTGCTGGTTTTGCGTGGTGGCGCGCGACATGCCGTCAAGCCCCCGCCAGCTCACGAGCGCCAGCAGCGCCATCACCGCAATGGCCACGAGCAGTTCGATCAGCGTGAAGCCCCGTCGGCTTTTTTTCTGGCGTGCGGCGCGGCGCATCAGAAGCGGCCCACCACGGTCGAGATGCGCAACACCGGCGCGTTTGCTTCGTCGCGCACCTGCACGTCGACCCGCCGGAAGTTGGGGTTCAGCGTGGCGATGGTGGAAGTGGTCACGTTGAACGAAACGCCAGCCTGAACGCAGATCGAACCCGAATCGCCCACGGCCGGCATTTGCCGCGCGAGCCGCGCCTTGGCGAGCTCGTTCTCGGCGCACAGGTCGGCCAGCAGCAGGTCCGATTGGCGCTGTGCATTGCGGGTGAGCGACATGGTGGCCTGCGAACCCGCCGCCAGCGCCAATGCAACGATGCCGAGCGCAATCAGCACTTCGATCAGCGTGAATCCGCCGTATGCCGAACGCCGCCTGCTGCTCATGGCGTGGTGACGGTGAAAGGCCGCAGGCCGTCGGTCGCAATGCGCAGCGACCGCGCGGGCGGGCCTTCGGAATACAGGACGATCTGCTGTGCGGCAATGATCGGATCCGGGCCCAGCTGCACGGCGGCAACCGGGGCGCCGCCTGCCAGGGAAGCCTGGGCAGTGATACCGCTGGAAGCCCATCCGCTGGGCAGCGCATCGGGGGCCAATCCGTCGAAGACGAAGCCGCCGCCTTCCACGATGCGCCATCGCACCGCGACGCCGCTTGCGCGCGATTGGGCGCGAGCCGATTCGAGCAGCGCGGCCAGCCGGTCGGCCTCGCGGTCGAGCGAGGCGGCGCTGCTGTCGCGCAGCGCAAAGCTCACGCCGGCGGTGGCCATCGCGATGATCGCGATCACCACGATCAGCTCGAGCAGCGTGAAGCCGCGAGCCTGGCTATTGCCAACTGCCGATGTCGGCATTCTTGCCCTCGCCGCCGGCCTGGCCATCGGCGCCGAGCGAGAGCACGTCGATTTCGCCCTTGATACCCGGATTCATGTATTGATACGGATGGCCCCACGGGTCGTTCGGCAGCTTCTCGACGTAGGGTTTCCAGTTGGGTGCGGCAGGGCCGGCGGTGGGGCGCGTGAGCAGCGCCTGCAGGCCTTGCTCGGCCGTGGGGTAGCGCTGGTTGTCCAGGCGATAGAGCTTGAGGGCCTGCATCAGGTTGTTGATGTCGGTCCTGGCGGCGGTCACGCGGGCGTCGTCGGCGCGCTCGATCACGTTGGGCACGATCAGCGCGGCGAGCACGCCGATGATGACCAGCACCACCATCAATTCGATCAGCGTGAAGCCGCGCTGGGCGGTGCGGGCTGCGTCGCGAAGGATTTTTTTCATAGCTTGGATGACATGTTTCGGAAAGCGCGCTGCATGATAATCCGCGGCCATGACAAGTCCCTATTCCGCTGCCCGTTGGCACGCCCCTGTTGCAACCGCGGGACTCTGGGCGCTGGCGGCCGGCGCCGCGGTGTTCTGGGGACTTCGCCTCGCCAGTCCGGCCGAGCCGGTAGCGGCCGCGGCAACAATGCCGCGAGCGCCGGTGTCGGCCGATGCGGAGGCGGTCGCAAGGCTGCTGGGCGCGGTTTCGGCAACGGAAGCTGCGCCTTCGGCGCCCGAGGCAGCCAGCCGCTTTGTGCTTTCGGGCGTGGTGGCCGATCCTTTCAACCAGGGCGCCGCACTGATCTCCATCGACGGCAAGCCTCCGCGCCCGTTCCGTGTCGGCTCGCGTGTCGGCGACAACTATGTGCTGCAGTCGGTGGGCGTGCGTGCGGCGACGCTCGGCACCAGCGCGCAGGGGCCGGCGGCATTTACGTTGCAGTTGCCCGTGCGGGCGCCGATCAGCGTCGGCAACACGGGCTTGCCGAGCATGCCGGCAGCGCCTTCACCTGCGGCACGGCCCAGCGGGCTCTTTCCGGCAGCGGTTCCCCCGGTGATTGCACCTTCGCCTGCCGATGCGGCTGCGCAGCAATCGCAGCAGCCGCAACAGGTGCCACCTCCGGCACCTGCACAAACAGCGCAATAGGGAGCTTCGGTCAGGCCTGCAGGAACAGGCGATACGCCGGATTCGCGGTTTCCTCGACGTAGGGGTAGCCCAGCGTTTCGAGAAAGGCATCGAAGGCGGCTGCATCGCCGGCCGGCACCTGCAAGCCCACCAGAATGCGCCCGTAGTCGGCACCCTGGTTGCGGTAGTGGAAGAGGCTGATGTTCCAGTTCGGCCGCATCAGGTTCAAAAACTTGAGCAGCGCCCCCGGCCGTTCAGGGAAGACGAATCGCAGCAGCCGCTCGTCATGCGCCAGGCCCGTGCGCCCGCCCACGAGATGCCGCAGGTGTTCCTTGGCAAGCTCATCGTGGGTAAGGTCGAGTGCGTCGAAGCCGTGGGCGTTGAATGTCTGCGCGATGGTGGTCGATTCGCCGCGCGTCGACGTGGTCAGGCCCACGAACACATGCGCCTTGGCCGCATCGCTGATGCGGTAGTTGAACTCCGTCACGTTGCGCAGCGCGCCGCCGGTGGAGCCCGCCTCTTGCGACTCGCTCGCCGGCATCTCGCCGACCAGTTCGCAAAAGCGGCGGAAGCTGCCGCGCTCTTCTGGAATCGTTACCGCAAACAGAGCCTCGCGCTCTTCGCCCACCTCGGCGCGTTCGGCGACAAAGCGCAGGCGGTCGAAGTTCATGTTGGCACCGCACAGGATGGCTGCGTAGGTTTCGCCATGGCGGCCATGTCCGGCCACGTATTGCTTGATGGCGGCCACCGCGAGTGCGCCTGCCGGCTCCACGATGCTGCGGGTGTCGACGAAGACGTCCTTGATGGCCGCGCAGACGGCGTCGGTGTCGACCGCAATGTATTCATCGACCAGGTTGCTGGCAATGCGAAACGTTTCTTCGCCGACGAGCTTGACCGCGGTGCCGTCTGAAAACAGTCCGACGTCGGACAGGCTCACGCGTTGATGCGCCGCCACCGATTGCATCATTGCGTCGGAGTCGTTCATCTGCACGCCGATGATCTTGATCTCCGGACGTACCGCCTTGATGTAGTTGGCCACGCCCGAGATGAGTCCGCCGCCGCCTATTGCGACAAAGACGGCATCGAGCCGGCCTTGATGCTGCCGCAGGATCTCCATCGCGATGGTGCCCTGGCCCGCAATCACGTCGGGGTCGTCAAACGGATGCACGAAGGTCAGGCCTTGTTGTGCCTGCAGTTCGAGTGCATGCAGATAGGCATCGGAATAGCTGTCTCCATGCAGCACGACTTCGCCGCCGAAGCCGCGTACTGCATCGATCTTGAGCCGGGGTGTCGTCACCGGCATGACCACCACCGCGCGCGTACCGAGCTTGCGTGCGCCCAGTGCAACGCCTTGTGCGTGGTTGCCGGCCGATGCGCAGATGACGCCACTCGCCAGCTGCTCGGACGTGAGATGCGCCATCTTGTTGTACGCGCCGCGCAGCTTGAAGCTGAAAACCGGCTGCTGGTCTTCGCGCTTGAGCAGCACGGTGTTGCCGAGCCGCTGGCTGAGCGCATTTGCTTTCTCGAGTGCGGATTCGACGGCCACGTCGTAAACGCGGGCGTTCAAAATTTTTCTGAGATAGTCGGCAGGCGTCAGCGCCGGAACAGGGGCATCGCGCACGATTTTTTCCAAGGGAGTTTTCATTTGATAACTGACGATGATAAGAGGCATCGGGATTGCTTGTGGATATGACATGGACACAAATGTCATAAACCTCATTCAAAGAGCCCCGGCCGCGAACGATTCGGGATTTTTTGCGCGTGCTTATCCCGCGATTCATCCGTCCGCAAGTCAGTTAACAGATGAGCAAAATTTGTTATCAGTTTCTGTCAGCGACCTCTCCAAAGGGTTGATGCAAGCAGAGGCTGCGCGCGTACAGCGCGGTGAAATTGGTCGGCCCACCTGGCAGGTGATGGGCAACAGGTTGCGAGCCCACATCGTTCCGCTGCTGGGTGCCGTGCAGGCTCAGGCATTTGCCACGGCTGATGCGCAACGCCTGATCGACCATCTGGGGGCGCAGGGCTTCACCAGCACGACGATTGCGCAGTACCTGGTACTGCTGCGCAAAGTGATCACGCATGGCGTGAACACCGGCGTGCTTCGCAGCGCGCCGGCGTTTCCGAAGGTCAAGGTGCGCAGTCAGCCGCGCGGCAGCTTCAGCGTTGCGGAGTACCGTGCCGTTGTGGCGGCTGCACGCAGGTTGCGCGGGCAGCCGCATCCGGTGCTCGAGCAACTGAGCGCCGGCGAGCGCTTCTGGATCGCGCGCGAGTTGCTCGTCATGCCGGAGGAGCTTCCCTGGCTGATTCGCTGGATGGTGAACACCTTCGTTCGTCCGAGCGATATCAAGCTCATGAAGCACAAGCACATTGAAGTCGTGCGCGCAAAGCACGTCTATTTGCGAATGAACTTGCCCGAGACCAAGCGGCACAGCCAGCCCATCGTGAGCTTGCGTCCTGCGGTGCGGGTTTATGAATGCCTGCTTGCCCATCGTCGCGAGCAAAGCTGTGGCGGGGCGGAAGACTACATCTTCATGCCGCAATTGAAGAATCGTGAACACGCTCTTGCGGTGCTCAACTTTCTTTTCCATTGGGCGTTGGAAGTTACCGCGCTGGAGAAAGGTCCGCTCGGCCAATCGAGAACGCTCTATTGCCTGCGCCACACCGCAATCACGTTGCGGCTGTTGTACGGGCAGGGCATCGACATGCTGACCCTGGCGCGCAATGCGCGCACGAGTGTGAACATGGTCGAGCGGTTCTATGCTTCGGTCCTGAACGGTGAAATGAATGTGGGCCTGCTGCAAAGCAGACGTGGCCGCGTGAGTTGAGCAAGGCCAAAAAGCCGCCCGGCTTGCGCTGGGCGGCTTGACACTGAATCGACTCGAACTGGCTGGAGCCAGCATCGGATCAACGGTGATCAGAAAGCGTGGCGAATGCCGAAGTCGTAGCCGGTCGAGGTCTTCGGGGTGAAGACGTTGCCGCCGATGAAGGGCTGGTTGCCCACCGACAGCGATGCGCCGTTCTTGTTGCTCACGCGAGCCACCGTTGCGTACAGGGCCGTGCGCTTCGACAGGTTGTGAACATAGCCCAGAGCCAGCTTGTTGGCCTTCGGATTGCTGCGTTGGTCGTTGAAGAACAAGTCGTCGGTGCCGCCCGTCTTGTACTTCACGGCCGAGTACGACGCGCGAATCAAGCCGGCGCCGACGGGGACCGTCACGCCCAGCAACCAGCCATTGAGCTTGGTCGACGGCACGGAGCCCGGCTGGACGATGAAGTTGCCGTCGATGTCGGTCTTCAGCTTGGCTTGCGACAGTTCACCGAAGAGCTTTGCGGGACCGAAGTCGTACGAAGCACCGAGGTTCAACGTGTTGACCTTGTTGGTCATGCCGGCGTAGAAGTCGTCGCCCACGGTGCTTTGACCATAGGCCAATGCAACGTCCAGCGGGCCGTTGGCGTAGCCGAAGCGGCCACCGACATAGCGGCCTGCGCGCGAGTTGTTTGCGACATTGGGCGTGGCGAGGCCAGGGCTGTACTTGGTCTTCTCATGGAACGCGTACATCACTTGGCCGTAGAAGCCACCCAGGTTCGGCGGCAGGAAGTAGCCGATCGAATTGCTGGCGCGCGTCGAATTGAGGTTGCCGCCGAAACCGCCAGCGCCGCCGTCGGTGTTGAAGCCGTTGGCCGTCGAGATCAGGTTGGTGCCAACGCCGTTGGTGCCGAACGGATCGAACACTGTTGAAGCCGTTGGCCGTCGAGATCAGGTTGGTGCCAACGCCGTTGGTGCCGAACGGATCGAACACGGTGTCGTTCCAGAACGTGGGGGTGTAGTCACGGTCACGGCCGAGGCGGACTTCACCGAAACCACCCGACAGGCTCACGGTCGAGCGACGAGCGAACGTCGAAACACCGGTTGCGCCGTCGTCGTTGGTGATTGGGGCTTCGAGCCAGAAGCTGGCTGCCAGGCCGCCGCCGAGGTCTTCGGTGCCACGGAAGCCCAGACGGCTGGAGTTGTAGCCCGACCACGGAAGCCCAGACGGCTGGAGTTGTAGCCCGAATTGGCCATGACCGTCTTGCTGGTTTTGACGCTGCCCCGGTTGACGTAGAACGGGTTGTAGACGGGAACGCCGAAAGCGTTGTACGAGACGCCGTTGTACATGTCACGCGAGGTGGACGAGTAGCCGCTGATCGACGCGTCGACCACACCGAAGTCACGCGAGGTGGACGAGTAGCCGCTGATCGACGCGTCGACCACACCGAACAGCGTGACGGACGACTGAGCCGAGGCAACACCGGCAACAGCCAGGGCAGCCAGAGCAACTGCCCTTTGCGGTGCCGAAACTAGAGTGGGTGCCAGTCTCCAGGTATCTGAAGGCACAAAGAAAAAAGCCCCGAGCCTTGCAGCTCGGGGCTAAATCCACCAATTGGAAGGGTGGAGGAGACAACCGGTGCGCACGGCTTCGTGCGCGATGAAATAAAGTATATCGGTTGTTTGCTGCGTTGCAACAAGCGAGTGACGCTTTTCCCACACACAAATTGATGTCTCAGCGAACTTTTTTCACTGAACAATCTTGATTGGATCTGACAAGATGGAATGCACAGTAAGTTGGACCGGCGATTCCGGCACCCGTTCTGCCATGGGGTTCGTGGCTGAAACAGGCAGCGGGCATGTATTGGCGATGGATGGCGCGCCGGATGCGGCAAAGCCCGAAAACGGCGGCCAAAACCTCGCCCCCAGGCCCATGGAAACCGTGCTGGCGGGCACGGGCGGCTGCACCGCTTACGATGTGGTGCTCATCCTGAAGCGGGGCCGGCATCGCGTGGAGCGCTGCAGCGTCAAGCTGACCAGCGAACGCGCGGAAAAAGACCCCAAGGTCTTCACGAAGATCCACATGCACTTCACCGTCGCGGGCAAGGGCATTCCCGCCGCTGCGGTCGAGCGCGCCATCGCAATGAGCCACGAGACCTATTGCTCGGCGAGCATCATGCTTGCGAAGACCGCCGAGATCACCACCAGCTTCGACCTGATCGAAACCTGAGGCGACACGCTTCAGATCCGGTGCGCCACCGTGGTCATTACGCGGGAGGCGAATCGCATCAGGGCCTTGGCCGGGGCCGGCAATTCCACGGCTCCCGCATCGATGGCCTGTTCGGCATGCCGGGCTTCATCGACCTTCATCTGCTCGACCACGGCCCTCGAGGCGCTATCGGCAGACGGAAGACGGCCCAGATGACTCTCCAGATGGGCTTCCACCTGGCGTTCGGTTTCTGCGACGAAGCCCAGGCTCAAAGGGTCTCCCAGGCGTCCGGCTACCAAGCCCAGGCCGAATGCACCCGCATACCAGAGGGGGTTCAGAACCGAAGGCCGGGCGCCGAGCTCGTTCAGACGCTGCTGCGTCCATGCCAGATGGTCGGTTTCTTCGTGCGAGGCTTCGAGCAAGCGGGCGCGCAGGACCGGATCGCGCGCCACTGCGGCCTGTGCGGTGTAAAGCGCTTGTGCACACACTTCTCCGACATGGTTCACCCGCATCAGCGCTCCGGCCTCACGCCGCTCCGAATCAGTCATTTCACCTGGAGCCAGAGCCGGGTGTGGCATGGCCCGCGTGGCGTGGGGCCGCGCAAAAAGAGTACGTAATGCCGCATCCGCTGCGGCCAAGGCGGGATCGAGCGAAAAGATCATCGGCCTATTTGAACCCAAGCAAAAAGTGAGCGGGCGAAACCCTGTTTCATTTCATATTATGGTTTGACGGAGCGCCCAAGCCCTTTGTTGCAGGACTGCAACGAAACGGATGGGCCACCGGAGTTTTCGGGCGAATTGTTTTGCCCTGCCGCAGCGGCTCTGGTGCAATAGCATCAACTTCCCAAAAGGAGGTTGGCCCGGGGTCCGGTGGGAGCACAAAGTGCCAGTCACGGTGAGCCCTTCGCACCGGAGCCCTATGTTTAACCTTGGAGAAACTTGCAATGAAAAAATCTCTAGTTGCTCTGGCTGCCCTGGCTGTTGCCGGTGTTGCCTCGGCTCAGTCGTCCGTCACGCTGTCGTCCGTCACGCTGTTCGGTGTGGTCGACGCGTCGATCAGCGGCTACTCGTCCACCTCGCGTGACTTGAACCCGACGGTTTTTCGGTGTGGTCGACGCGTCGATCAGCGGCTACTCGTCCACCTCGCGTGACTTGAACCCGACGGTTTTCCCCAATGCTTTCGGCATTCCCGTCTACCTGAACCAAGGCAGCGTCAAGGTCAGCCGTCGCGTACTGGCTAACTCGGGCTACAACTCCAGCCGTCTGGGCTTCCGTGGTCGGGCTACAACTCCAGCCGTCTGGGCTTCCGTGGTACGGAAGACCTCGGTGGTGGCCTGGCAGCCAGCTTCTGGCTCGAAGCCCCGATCTCCAACGACGACGGCCAGCAAGGTATTGCGACGTTCGCTCGTCGCTCGACCGTGAGCCTGTCGGGTGGTTTCGGTGAAGTCCGCCTCGGCCGTGAGCCTGTCGGGTGGTTTCGGTGAAGTCCGCCTCGGCCGTGACTACACCCCCACGTTCTGGAACGACACCGTGTTCGATCCGTTCGGCACCAACGGCGTTGGCGTGTTCGATCCGTTCGGCACCAACGGCGTTGGCTCGAACCTGATCAACACCGCAAACGACGCTTTCGGCAGCTTCCTGACCCCGGCAGCTTCGACGGCTCCGTTCACGAACGTTGGCAACAGCAACTACGTTCGCGCCAGCAACACCATCGGCTACTTCCTGCCGCCGAACCTGGGTGGTTTCTACGGCCAAGTCCAGTACGGCTTCAGCGAGAAGACCAAGTACGACAACGGCACGTTCACGCCTAACGTTGCGAACAACTCGCGCGCTGGTCGTTACGTTGGTGGCCGTTTCGGCTACGCCAATGGCCCGCTGGACGTCGCAGTTGCTTACGGCAGCAGCACGATCGGTGACCAGTTCTATGTTGGCACGACCACCAAGGTCAACACGCTGAACCTCGGCGCTTCGTATGACTTCGGTCCCGTGAAGCTCTTCGGTGAAGTGTCGCGCGCCAAGAACAAGGTTGACTACGAAGTCACCCCCCTGTTCACCGGCGGCCGTCCTGACGTTGACCTGACCGGCTACCTGCTCGGCGTGACCGTGCCGGTTGGCGCTGGCCTGATCCGCGCTTCGTACTCGCGCGTCAAGTACGACTTCAACGAAGTCCAACTGCCGTTCGAACCCGCAACGGCTGACCCGAAGGCTAGCAAGCTGGCTCTGGGCTACGTGCACAACCTGTCGAAGCGCACGGCTCTGTACGCTACCGTTGCTCGCGTGAGCAACAAGAACGGCTCGGCTCTGACGGTTGGCGGTCCTGCCTTCGTGACCGGTGCCTTCACCCCGAAGAACTCCACCGGCTACGACTTCGGTATCCGTCACGCTTTCTAATTTGAGGCTGGCTTAGGCCAGCTTTGAATCGAAAGACAAAAGCCACTCGACGAAAGTCGAGTGGCTTTTTTTATTGGGGTTTTGCCGGTGCGTGCCTCGGGTAAACGCACCATCGGCGTGCACCCCCGGGGAATCACCGTGCGGGCACGCACCTTGCACTGCTAGCATGCCTGCTCACTCTGTTTGCTGAATGATTGCCTTCGTCCTGCGCCGCCTGATCCAGGCCGTGATCGTCATGATCGCGGTTGCGTTCATTGCCTTCCTTCTCTTTCAATATGTGGGCGACCCGGTCGTCTTTCTGTTGGGCCAGGACGCCAAGCCCGAGCAGATTCGCGAAATGCGCGCCGCATTGGGGCTCGACCAACCCTTCTTCGTGCAGTTCTGGCACTTTCTCGTCAATGCAGCGCAAGGCGAGTTCGGCCTCAGCCTGCGCCAAGGCGCAAAAGTGTCGCGCCTCATTGGCGAGCGCTTCCCTGCGACGCTCGAGCTTGCGCTCGTCGCCGCGGTGCTAGCGTTGTTCATCGGCATTCCGATGGGCGTCTACACGGCGTTGCGCCGCGGCACCTTTCTGAGCCAGGTCTTCATGACCGTATCGCTGCTCGGCGTGTCGCTTCCCACCTTCCTGATCGGAATCCTGCTGATCCTCGTCTTTGCCGTCACACTGGGTTGGTTTCCGAGCTTCGGACGTGGTGAAACCGTGCAGTTTGGCTGGTGGAGCACCGGCCTCCTGCGCGCCGACGGCTGGCATCACATCGTCTTGCCCGCAGTAACGCTCGCGATATTCCAGCTCACCTTGATCATGCGGCTGGTCCGCGCGGAAATGCTCGAGGTCCTGCGCGCCGACTACATCAAGTTTGCACGGGCCCGCGGGTTGACGAACCGGGCCATCCACTTCGACCACGCGCTCAAGAACACGCTGGTGCCGGTCATGACCATCACCGGCCTGCAGCTCGGCGGCCTGATCGCTTTTGCCATCATCACCGAGTCGGTATTCCAGTGGCCCGGCATGGGCCTGCTGTTCATCCAGGCCGTGACTTTCGCCGACGTCCCGGTGATGGCGGCCTACCTGTGCCTCATTGCGCTGATCTTCGTGGTGATCAACCTGGTGGTCGATCTGTTGTACTTCGTGGTCGATCCAAGGCTGCGCGTTGGCAAGGCGGGAGGACATTGAGATGACGGCTGTCGCAGCACCCCGGCTGCAAGCTTCGGGAAGGGCATTTGCTCACATCGCGAGTTTTTATCCGGAGATCACGGCCTTTCGCCGCGACCTTCATGCGCATCCTGAACTCGGCTTCGAAGAGGTCTACACGGCCGGCCGCGTGCGCGAAGCACTGCGTGCCTGCGGGGTGGACGAAATTCACGACCGCATCGGCAAGACCGGCGTGGTGGGCGTCATCCGTGGAAAGTCCACTGCAAGCGGACGAATGATCGGCCTGCGCGCCGACATGGATGCACTGCCCATGCGCGAAGACAACGACTTCGGCTGGCGCTCGGCCAACGACGGCCTGATGCACGGTTGCGGGCACGACGGGCACACCGCCATGCTGGTCGGGGCCGCGCGCTACCTGGCCGAAACCCGCAACTTCGACGGCACGGCGGTGCTGATCTTCCAGCCGGGCGAAGAAGGCTTTGCCGGCGCGCGCGTGATGATCGAAGACGGCCTGTTCGACCGCTTTCCGGTGCAGTCGGTCTATGCAATGCACAACTGGCCCGGCATGCCGGCCGGCACGGTAGGCATCAACCGCGGCGCCATGATGGCTGCGGCCGACCGCATCACCATCGAGATCAAGGGCAAGGGCGGTCATGGTGCCCATGCGTACCAGACCATCGATCCGGTGGTGGTTGCCGCGCACATCATCACTGCCGCGCAAACCATTGTCTCGCGCAGCGTGCGTCCCATCGACGCGGCGGTCGTCAGCATCTGCGCCGTGCAGGCAGGCGACCTGGGCGCGATGAGCGTCATTCCGGGCGAGGCCACGCTCGTCGGCACCGTGCGCACCTTCAGCGCGCGCGTGCAGGCGCAGGTCGAGCAGAGGCTGACCGAGCTCTGCACGGCCGTTGCCGCGGGCTTTGGCGCAACCGCCACCATCAAGTACGAGCGCATCTATCCGGCCACCATCAACACCGCCCCCGAGGCGATGTTCGCGGCCGACGTGGCCGAATCGCTGGTGGGTGCCTCCAATGTCGACCGCAGCATGGAGCCCAGCATGGGCGCCGAAGACTTCTCTTTCATGCTGCAGAAAAAGGCGGGCGCCTACCTGCGCATTGGCCAGGACGTGAAGAACGGCGCCTTCCTGCACAACAGCCGCTACGACTTCAACGACGAGATCCTGCCGCTCGGCGCCGCATTGCATGCGGGGCTGATCGAGCAGGGCATGCCGCTGGCTGCTACCCGCAGCGGGCAGCCCGTGAAAGACGCCGCTACCGCGGCGCCTTGATGTATTTCCGATTCCAACCCGAGGAGTGTTCCCAATGAGTTTCAAGAAGAAAGTGGCCGCGGCCACCGTTCTGTGCGCCCTGGGCGCCATCAGCCTGGTCGCGAGCGCGCAGACCATCCGCATTGCCAACCAGGGCGACGCGCTGTCGCTCGATCCGCACTCGCTGAACGAGTCGCTGCAGTTGAGCGTGACCGCCAACGTCTATGAAACCCTGGTGGGCCGCAACAAGGACCTGAGCCTGGCGCCGCTGCTCGCTACCAGCTGGAAGCAGACCTCGCCGAACATCTGGCGCTTCGAACTGCGCAAGGGCGTGGTGTTCCACGACGGCACGCCGTTCACCGCCGATGACGTGGTTTTCAGCTTTGCGCGTGCGCAGGGCGACGGCTCCGACCTTCGCGCCACGCTGAGCGACATCAAGGCCGTGCGCAAGGTGGGCGACCTCGCCGTCGAGATCGAAACCAACGGCCCGTTCCCGATCCTGCCCGACGTGATCTCGCTCACCATGATCATGAGCAAGAAGTGGTGCGAGGAAAACCAGGCCACCAAGCCTGTCGACCGCCGCAAGGGCATCGAGAACACCGCATCGTTCAAGGCCAACGGCACCGGCCCGTTCCGCGTGCGCGAGCGCCAGCCCAACGTGCGCACCGTGTTCTCGCGCAACGGCACTTACTGGGGCAAGATCGACGGCAACGCGCAAGAAATCGTCTTCACGCCCATCGCCAACCCCGCCACCCGCGTGGCCGCACTGGTCTCCGGCGAAGTCGACGTGATGGAGCCGGTGCCTGTGCAAGACATTGCGCGCATCAATGCGGCGCCGAACGCACGCGTCATTACCGGCCCTGAACTGCGCACCATCTTCCTGGGCATGGACCAGAAGCGCGACGAGCTGCTGTATTCCAACATCAAGGGCAAGAACCCGTTCAAGGACAAGCGCGTTCGGCAGGCTGTCTACCAGGCCATCGACATCGCCGGCATCCAGCGCACCGTGATGCGCGGCGCCTCGCGTCCGACCGGCCTCCTGGTGGGCCCCGGCATCAACGGCTGGACCGCCGAGCAGGACAAGCGCCTGCCTTTCGACGTCGAAGCCGCCAAGAAGCTCATGATCGAAGCCGGCTACCCGAACGGCTTTGAAGTGACGATGAACTGCCCGAACGACCGCTACGTGAACGACGGCCAGATCTGCCAGAGCGTGGCTGCCAACCTTGCGAAGATCAACGTCAAGATCAACCTGGCTGCCGAGACCAAGGGCACCTACTTCCCCAAGATCCTGCGCCGCGACACCAGCTTCTACATGCTGGGCTGGACCCCGACCACCTACGACTCGCACAACGCGCTGAGCTCGCTCACCGCCTGCCCGGACGACAAGGGCACGGGCCAGTTCAACCTGGGTGCTTACTGCAACCCCAAGCTCGACGAGCTGACGAAGAAGATCCAGTCCGAAAGCGACAAGACCAAGCGCAACGAGCTGATCAAGGAAGCCTTCAAGATCCATGCGGACGACATCGGCACCCTGCCGCTGCACCAGCAGTCGCTGGCGTGGGGCGTGAGCAAGAAGGTCGAGCTGGTGCAGCTGGCCGACAACTTCATGTACTTCAAGTGGATGAGCATCAAGCCGTGATTCCGCTGGCCGCCCACCGGGTGGCCTGACCATGGGCCCGCTTCTTGCGGGCCCATTCCTTTTGCTTCACGATGAAAAAAACACTTGCCCGCTGGCTCGACAGCGACGTCGGCTACAGCTTCCGCACTTCACCCGTGGCAATCGGTGCGGCACTCATCGCGCTGGCCTGCGTGTTCTGTGCGGTCTTTGCCGGATGGGTCTCCCCGCACAACCCGTTCGACCTTGCAACGCTCGAACTCGGCGATGCGCGTCTGCCGCCTGCATGGAGCGCTGAAGGCTCGTCCAAATACCTGCTCGGCACCGATGACCAGGGCCGCGACATTCTCTCGGCCGTGATCTACGGCGCGCGCATCTCGTTGATCGTGGGCGTCGTCTCCGTGTTGCTGTCGATCACCGTCGGCGTCGTGTTCGGCCTGCTCGCAGGCTTTCTCGGCGGCTGGCTCGATTCGTTCCTGATGCGCGTATGCGACGTGATGCTGTCGTTTCCGCCCATTCTGGTGGCACTCCTCATCGCGGGCGTCGGCCGCGCTCTGTTCCCGGGCGCCCATGAGTCGCTGGCCTTCGGCGTGCTCATCATCTCCATCTCCTTGACCGGCTGGGTGCAATACGCGCGCACCGTGCGCGGCTCCACGCTGGTGGAGCGCAACAAGGAATACGTGCAGGCTGCCCGCGTGACCGGCGTGGCCCCGCTTCGCATCATGCTGCGCCACGTGCTGCCCAACGTGATGGGGCCGGTGATGGTGCTGGCAACCATTCAGGTGGCCACCGCCATCATCACCGAGGCGACGCTGTCGTTCCTTGGCGTGGGCGTGCCGCCGACATCTCCTTCGCTCGGAACGCTGATCAGCATCGGCAACCAGTACCTGTTCTCGGGTGAATGGTGGATCACCGTGTTTCCGGGTTTGATGCTGGTGCTGATTGCGCTCAGCGTGAACCTGCTCGGCGACTGGCTGCGGGACGCATTGAACCCGCGCCTGCGCTGAAGCAACGAAAAAAGGACAACGCCCCCATGACGCTGCTCCAGGTCAAAAACCTCGTCGTCGAGTTTCCGCATCGCCGCGGCACGCTGCGTGCGCTCGACGGCATTTCTTTCGACATTGCGCCCGGTGAAATCCTGGGTGTGGTGGGGGAGTCGGGTGCCGGCAAGTCGCTCACGGGCGCCGCCATCATCGGGCTGCTCGAGCCGCCGGGCCGCGTGGCCAGCGGAGAAATCGTGCTCGAAGGCCAGCGCATCGACAACCTGGGTTTCGATGCGATGCGCCCCATTCGTGGCCGCAAGATCGGCGCGATCTTCCAAGACCCGTTGACTTCGCTCAACCCGCTCTACACCGTGGGCCGCCAGCTGGTCGAGACCATCCGCACCCACCTGCCGGTGACCGAAGCCGAAGCGCGGCGCCGTGCCATCGGCCTGCTGCAGGACACCGGCATTCCGGCCGCCGAGCAGCGCATCGACCATTTTCCGCACCAGTTTTCGGGCGGCATGCGCCAGCGCGTGGTCATTGCACTGGCGCTCGCGGCCGAGCCCAAGCTCATCGTGGCCGACGAGCCGACCACCGCGCTCGACGTCTCCATCCAGGCGCAGATCATCCAGCTGCTCAAGCGCGTCTGCAAGGAGCGCGGTGCCGCCGTGATGCTGATCACGCACGACATGGGCGTGATCGCCGAAACCTGCGACCGGGTGGCCGTGATGTACGCGGGCCGCGTTGCCGAGATCGGCCCGGTGCACGAAGTGATCCACCAGCCGGCGCATCCCTACACCTCCGGCTTGATGGCGTCGATTCCCGACATGGCCAGCGACCGCGAGCGCCTGAACCAGATCGACGGCGCCATGCCGCGGCTCAACGCCATTCCGCAAGGCTGTGCCTACAACCCGCGCTGCCCGCGCACTTTTGCACGCTGCCTGACGGAGCGGCCCGAACTCATGCATGCGGGTGCCACGCGCGCCGCCTGCTGGCTGCACGACGCCGCCGATCCGCACAAGGGCCAGGCCGAACTCGCGGCCCGGCACCACGATGCGCAGCTTGCCGGCGAGCGCGCCGTTCCCGATGCGGCCGCACCGATTGCAGAGGTCACCCGATGAGCGCAGTACTCGAACCCCGCAGCACGGAAGCCGGCGAGCCGCTGGTCGTCGCCCACGATCTGGCCCGTACTTTCGACGTGTCGCCGCCTTGGCTCAACCGCGTGCTCGAGCGCAAGCCGCGCGTGCTGCTGCATGCCGTCGACGGCGTGAGCTTTTCCATCGAACGCGGCAAGACGCTGGCGCTGGTCGGCGAATCGGGCTGCGGCAAGAGCACCGTTGCGCGCCTGCTGGTCGGCCTGTATGCACCGACCCGAGGTGGCCTGCAGTTCGACGGACAGGATGCGCACGCCGCATTCAAGACGGCCGAAGGCCGCAAGCTGCGCCGCCGCATCCAGATGATCTTCCAGGACCCGTACGCGAGCCTGAACCCGCGCTGGATCGTCGAAGACATCATCGGCGAGCCGCTTCGCGAGCATGGCATCCTGAGCGGCAAGGCCGAGTTGGGCGAGCGCGTGGGCGAGCTGCTCAGGTCCGTCGGCCTCTCGCCGCTGGACATGAGCAAGTACCCCCACCAGTTCTCGGGCGGCCAGCGCCAGCGCATTTCCATTGCGCGAGCGCTTGCCACGCAGCCCGAGTTCCTGGTGTGCGACGAGCCCACCTCGGCGCTCGACGTGAGCGTGCAGGCGCAGGTACTCAACATCATGAAAGACCTGCAGCGCCAGCAGGGGCTCACCTATCTCTTCATCTCGCACAACCTTGCGGTGGTGCGGCATGTGGCCGACCAGGTCGGCGTGATGTACCTGGGCCGGCTGGTCGAGGTGGCCGACAAGCAGAAGCTCTTCGCCGAGCCGCAGCACCCGTACACGCGCATGCTGCTCGACGCAATTCCGCAGATGAAGCACACCGGCCGCGCGCGCACGCCGGTTCGGGGCGAGGTGCCGAACCCGCTCAATCCGCCGACGGGCTGCGCGTTTCACCCGCGTTGCCCGCATGCGAATGCGCGGTGCTCGGCGGAGCGGCCGAAGCTCTTGAGCATCAAGGGTGTGCAGGTGGCGTGCCACGCGGCGGAGGAAGGCCGCATCTAGCCAGCGGTGTGCGTAAACGCACTGACCTGCCCGGCAAGCCGGCGCAGAGTGCGGCCATGACGATGAAGAAGCACCCGAGCGAAGAAATCAGCCCAGCGATGCAAACGGAGCTCGGCCGCCGCGGCTTTCTCATGGGCTCCGCGCTCGGTGCAACCGCAATGCTGGCATCCCTTTGTTCTTTGTCGCATGCCGCCGATGCCCCGGCGCGGCGCATGCCCGTCATCTTCATCGGCCACGGCTCGCCCATGAATGCGCTGGCGGACAACGCCTTTACGCGCCGCCTGGCCGCATGGGGCAAGGAGCTTCCGCGGCCCTCAGCTATTCTGAGCGTGTCGGCCCATTGGCTGAGCCGCGGCGCCACCGGCGTCGGAATGCAGGAGCGGCCGAAGACGATTCACGATTTCGGCGGCTTTCCCCAGGCGCTTTTCGACATCGACTACCCGGCGCCGGGCCATCCCATGCTCGCACGCGAAGCCATCGGCGCAGTCAAGCAAACCCCGGTGGTGGGCACACAGCAGTGGGGCCTGGACCATGGAACGTGGACGGTGCTGAAGCACCTGTACCCCAAGGCCGACATTCCCGTGTTCCAGCTCAGCATCGACTACGACAAGCCCGCGGCATTCCACTACGCCATCGGCCGCGATCTTGCGGCGCTGCGCGACAAGGGTGTGCTGGTGATGGGAAGCGGCAACGTGGTGCACAACCTGCGGGCCACCGATCGCGGCACGCCCGACGGGCCTGCGGCCAGCCGGCCGTGGGCGCAAGGATTCGACGATGCGGTGAAGGCCGCTCTGTCAGGCCGGGACGACCGAGCACTGGTCGCCTACGAAAAGCTGGAGGGCGCCGCGACCGCGGTCGCAACGCCGGACCACTACTTTCCGTTTCTCTACGCTCTCGGCGCCGCAGACTCGAGCGAGCGCGCGAAAACGGTCTACGAAGGCTTTCAGTCAGGCACGCTGAGCATGCGCTGCATCCAGTTCGGCTGAGCGCGCGGTCTACTGCTCCTCGCCCCACGAGAATCCGTCGCGCGCAATCATCGCGCTCGAGGCGCTCGGGCCCCAGGTGCCGGCCGCGTAAGGACGCGGCCCGCCATCCGATGCCCAGCTGTCGATCAGCGGCTCGACCCAGCGCCACGCTTCTTCCTGCTCGTCGCTGCGCACGAACAGGTTCAGGCGCCCGTCGATCACGTCGAGCAGCAGCCGTTCGTAGGCACCCACGCGCTCGGCGCCAAAGCGCTTGTCGAAGTCCAGGTCGAGCTGCACCGGCGCCAGCTGCGCGGCGCTCTGGTGGCCGTTGCTGCGGCGGTTGTCCTGCGCCTGCGCAAGCATGTGCAGCTCCAGGCCGTCCTTCGGCTGCAGGTTGATCACCAGCTTGTTGACCGCGCCCGATGGCGCACGATAAATCGCGTGCGGCGTCGGCCGGAAGTTCACCTCGATGCGCGCATCGCGCGAGGCCAGCCGCTTGCCGGTGCGAATGTAGAGCGGCACGCCCGCCCAGCGCCAGTTGGCAATTTCGGTGCGCAGCGCCACGAAGGTCTCGGTACGGCTGTCGGGGTCGACGCCGGGCTCGTCCCTGTAGCCCGGCACGCGCTCACCGTAGGCCGTGCCGGCCGTGTACTGACCGCGAATGGCATGCAGGCCGAGCGTTTCTGGCGTCCAGGGCTTGAGCGCTCGCAGCACCTTGAGCTTTTCGTCGCGAATGGCATCGGCATGCGAGTTGATCGGCGGCTCCATGCCAATGGCACAGACCAGCTGCAGCGCATGGTTCTGCACCATGTCGCGCAGAGCGCCGGTCTGGTCATAGAAGGCGCCTCGCTTTTCAACGCCCAGGTCTTCCGCAATCGTGATCTGGATGTTCGCGATGTGCTCGCGGCGCCAGATCGGCTCGAACAGCGCGTTGCCGAATCGCATGGCGAACAGGTTCTGCACCGAGGGCTTGCCCAGGTAGTGGTCGATGCGGAAAACCTGCTTTTCCTCGAGCACCTTGCACACAGCGGCATTGATTGCGCGGTTCGACGCCAGGTCGTGCCCCAGCGGCTTTTCGAGCACCATGCGCGTCGTCGGCCCGTTCAGGCCCGCAGCGGCGATCTGCTCCACCACCTGGGTAAAAAGCGCCGGTGCCGTGGCCACGTACATCACCACGATGTCGGCATTGCGCTGCTTCAGCAGGTCGGCAAGCCGTGTGTAGTCGGCCGGCTTGGACAAATCCATGCGCAGGTAATGCAGCAGCGAGGCGAACTTCTCGAATTCTTCGGCCGAAGGGCGCTTGGCACCTTCGACGGCATTGAAGCGCGACTGGATCAGTTCGCGGTACTGGTCGTCCGAGAGGTCGTCCCGCGCCACACCCACGATGCGTCCGTCTTTCGGCAGGCTGCCGTGCCTGAAGGCCTGGAACAGCGCGGGCATCAGCTTGCGCCATGCAAGATCGCCAGTACCGCCGAACAGAACGAGATCGAAGCTCATGTGTCGAATTTCCTTTTGTCTTGGTGCCGAGTGGGCTTGTTTCAACCGAATGGTACTTGTACCGATTCATGAAACCTGTACGAAAGCTACGCTCCACCCCGGCCGGGAGGCCTATTTTTGTTTTCGAGGCGGGGTTTTCACATGAAGAAGCTTTTTACTGCAGCGGCCTTGGTGGGTTTGTCGGCCGTCGCGTCGGCGCAGGGCACGGTCAACGTGATCTGCTCGGTCCAGGCCGAATGGTGCAACGTGATTGCCACCGTGTACGCGCGCACCACCGGTACCCGCATCAACATGTCGCTCAAGGGTTCGGGCGAGGCGCTGGCCCAGCTCATTGCCGAGAAGGACAACCCCAAGACCGACGTGTGGTTCGGCGGCACCGGCGATCCGCACCTGCAGGCGGCCGAACAGGGCCTGACGCTCGAATACAAGTCGCCCACGCTGGCGCAGCTGCACCCCTGGGCCCAGCAGCAGGCCAAGCAGTCGGGCTACAAGACGGTCGGCATCTATTCGGGCCCGCTGGGCTTCGGCTACAACCCCGAGCTGCTGGCCAAGAAGAAGCTGCCCGTGCCCAAGACCTGGGCCGACCTGCTCAAGCCTGAATACAAGGGCGATATCCAGGTGGCCAACCCGGCCTCGAGCGGCACGGCCTACACCATGATTGCCACGCTGGTGCAGCTCATGGGCGAAGACAAGGCCTTCGACTACCTGAAGGCGCTGCACAAGAACGTGGGGCAGTACACCCGTTCGGGCACTGGCCCCATCAAGGCGGTGGCGCGCGGCGAAACAGCGGTTTCCATCAGCTTTGTGCATGACGGCCCGGGCGAGAAGATGCAGGGCTTTCCGGTCGAGACAATCACCCCCAGCGACGGCACGGGCGCCGAAATCGGCTCCATGAGCATCATCAAGGGCGCCCGCAATCTCGAGGCCGCCAAGAAGTTCTACGAATGGGCGCTGACGCCTGGCGCGCAGGAGCTCGGCGCCGCCAACAAGCAGTTCCAGCTGCCCAGCAACAGCACTGCCAAGCTCGATCCGCGCATTCCGGACTTCAAGAAGATCAAGTTCATCAACTACGACTACGCCAAGTACGGCGCCAGCGCCGAGCGCCGGCGCCTGATTGCGCGCTGGGAAAAAGACGTCAACTCGCTGCCGCGCTAAGTGGGCACCGTCGCTGCCGGCGCCGCGCCGGTCAATCCGGCCGCCGCGGCTTCGGCCCGGCGCTCGCAGCGCTGGGTCTGGGCCTGGGTGGCACTGGGTTTTGCGGCCTACCTCGTGCTGCCCTGGTATGCGATCCAGGATTCGACCTGGTACGAGGCCGTTCCCCAAGTGTTCGGGCAAGCCGAAGGCGCCAACGGCCTGATGCAGGCGGCCACGCAAGGCCGCAGCTGGCTCTTCGTCGGCCTTGCGGGCCTGGTCATGTGCGCCATCGGCGCGTGGTTGCCGGCCGGCCGGTCGCAAGGGCGCTGGTTGTTGGCGGGCGGCGCCCTGGGCGCCATCGGCCTTGCAGCTGCGGGCTTCACGATTGGCGCGCGCGGCTGGAGCGTTGCGGCCCTCAACACGCAGTTCGGCGAACTGGCCGTCAACCAGTTCGGCATTGGCGCAGGCGGCTTCGTGGCGCTCACCGCGCTCACGCTGCTCGCGGCGTTCGGCATTGCGCGGCTGGGGCTCTTCAAGGGCGACCTGTTCGTGGCCGCCGCGGTCATCGGCTGCGGCGTGCTGATGGCGTTGTTCATTGCCTACCCGGTCAGCAAGGCGCTGGCGGGGGCGTTTTTCAATGAAGAGGGGCAGTGGTCGATCGCCGCGTTCGTCGCGCGCGTGTTCACCGAACGTATCTGGGGACTGGGCTGCATTGCGGGCGGCGTGCGCTGCGGCGTGGCATGGAACACGCTGGTGCTGGCCTTGCTCACGGCCGCCGGCACCACTTTTCTCGGCACGTTGATGGCGCTGATGGCCGAGCGCGGCAGCAAGCGCGGGCAGGGTGCGCTGCGGGTGCTGGCGCTGCTGCCGATCATCACGCCCCCCTTTGTTGTGGGCCTGGGGCTCATCCTGCTGTTCGGCCGTGCGGGCATTGTCAACCAGTTGCTCGAAAACGTCTTCGGCATCGAACCGACACGCTGGTTCTACGGCATGCCGGGCGTGCTGGTGGCGCAGCTCTTCGCCTTTACGCCCATCGCCTTCATGATCATGCGCGGCGTGGTGCAGGGCATTGCACCCAGCCTCGAAGAAGCGGCGCAGATGCTGCGCGCCGACCGGCGCCGCACTTTCTTCACCGTCACGCTCCCGCTGTTGAAGCCCGGGCTGGCCAATGCCTTCCTGGTCGGCTTCATCGAGAGCATTGCAGACTTCGGCAACCCGGTGGTGGTCGGCGGGCAGTTCTCGGTGCTGTCGACAGACATCTTCTTTGCCATTGTCGGCGCGCAGTATGACCAAGGCCGGGCGGCTTCGCTGGCATGGGTGCTCACGCTTTTTGCGCTTGGCGTGTTCGCGCTGCAGCGCGGCGTGCTCGGCAAGCAGAACTACACCACGGTGAGCGGCAAGGGCGATGCGGGCATTGCCATGGCGCTGCCCGACGGCGTGCGCCGCACCATCCAGTGCATTGCGCTGCCGTGGATCGCCTTCACCGCCGTGGTCTACCTGTTCGCCTTTGCCGGCGGCTTTGTGCAGACCTGGGGCCGTGATTACAGCTTCACGCTCAATCACTTCAGGAGCGCGTTCGCGCTGGAGTGGGGGCAGTTCGGTCTGGTGTGGGCGGGCACGGCATGGAACTCGCTGATCACCACGCTCAAGCTCGCGGGAATATCTGCGCCCATCACCGCGGCTCTCGGCCTGCTCATTGCATGGCTGCTGGCCCGCAACGAGTTCAAGGGGCAGGGCATGTTCGAGTTTGGTGCGCTGCTGGCCTTTGCCATTCCGGGTACGGTGCTCGGCGTGAGCTACATCCTGGCCTTCAACGTTCCGCCGTTCGAGTTGACGGGCACCGGGCTCATCATCGTGCTGTGCTTCATGTTCCGCAATTTGCCGGTGGGGGTGCGGGCCGGCACGGCAGCCTTCAAGCAGCTCGACCGCTCGCTCGACGAGGCCTCGCTGATGCTGCGGGCCTCCACGTCGCAGACGCTTTTCAAGGTGGTGCTGCCGCTCCTGAAGCCGGCATTGGTAGCCGCGCTGGTCTACAGCTTTGTGCGCGCAATGACGACCGTGAGTGCGGTGATCTTTCTGGTCACCGCCGAAAACGAACTCGCCACCACCTACATCATCGGCCGCGTGGGCAACGGCGACTACGGCATTGCGCTGGCCTACTGCACGGTGCTCATGATCCTGATGTCGCTCGCGATTGCGCTGGTGCAATGGGTGGTTGGGGAACGCAAGCTGGGGCGCCGCAAGGCAGGCGTGCCGGTGGTGGCTGCGCCCGTGGTGCAATGACCGGGAGAAGAACGCATGAGCAACGGCATCGAATTTCGCAACGTCACCAAGCGCTACGGCACCGACAAGAGCGGTCCGCTCGCGGTCAAGGGCATCAGCTTCGAGGTGCCGGTCGGCACACTCACCACCATCCTCGGGCCTTCCGGGTGCGGCAAGACCACCACGCTGCGCATGATCGCGGGGCTCGAATCGCCGACTTCGGGCTCCATCCTGATGGGCGGACGCGACGTCACGACCCTGGGGCCGGGCGAACGCAACGTGAGCATGATGTTCCAGAGCTACGCGCTGTTTCCGCACATGAACGTGATCGAGAACGTGGGCTACGGCCTGCGCATGAGCGGTGTGAAGAAGGACGAGGCCACCGTTCGCGCACGCGATGCGCTCAAGGGCGTGGGCCTGGTCGGATTCGACGAGCGGCTGCCCAGCGAACTCTCAGGCGGCCAGCAGCAGCGCGTGGCGCTGGCGCGCGCCCTGGTGCTGGAGCCCGCCGTACTGCTGTTCGATGAGCCGTTGTCCAACCTGGACGCCCGGCTGCGCCGCGAAATGCGTGAAGAGATCCGCGCACTGCAGCAGCGCCTCAAGCTCACGGTGGCCTATGTGACGCACGACCAGAGCGAGGCGCTGGCCGTGAGCGACCAGATCATCGTGATGGACCACGGCGTGATCGCCCAGCGCGGCACCCCCGAGCAACTCTACGGCCGTCCCGAGAGCGAGTTTGTCGCCGGGTTCATGGGCGAGGCGATGGTTTTTCCGGCCGTGGCGCAGGCCGATGGCAGCGTTACCGTCGGCCCGCTGCGCCTGCAGCCGCGCCATGCGGTAGCTCCCGGCGCCGTGAAGGTGGCGGTGCGGCCCGAGGCCTGGAACATCGGCGCCGCCGGCGCGGCCCAGGGGTTGCCTGCCACATTGCGAAAGGCGGCCTACCTTGGCAGCTTCTACGAATACGGCTTCGACACCCCGATGGGGCCCGTCTTCGTGGTGTCCACCGATCTTTCGCGCCCCCTGGCCGCAGGCGCGCAGGCCACGCTGTCGCTGGCGGCGCACGGCGTGAGCGTGGTGCCCGGCGCATGAAACAATGGCGCCATGAACGTGGTTTTCGATCTTGGCGCCGTGCTCCTGGCATGGGAGCCCACCCGGCTGGTGCAGGCCCATCTACCCGAGCACGCGCCCACTGAGCTTGCCGCCGCGGCGCTGGGCCGTGCGCTCTTCCACCATGACGACTGGCTGTGTTTCGACTGCGGCACGCGCTCGCTCGAAGATGCCATTGCGCGCATGGCCCAGCGGCTGTCGCTTCCCGCCGCGCGGCTCGACGAGATGCTCGGCACGCTGGGCGAGCGCCTGGAGCCGATTCCGGTCACGGTCGAACTGCTCGAAGGGCTGTTTGCGCGCCGCGATGCCGGTGAGGCGCTGCGCCTTTACTACCTCTCGAACATGCCAGCGCCTTATGCGCGTGCCATCGAGCGCCGCCACGGCTTCATCCGGCGGTTCGACGGCGGGGTTTTCTCTGGCGACGTGAAGTTCATCAAGCCGAATCGCGAAATCTACGAGCTGCTCGCGGTGCGCCATGCGCTTGATCCGCAGCAGACGGTTTTCATCGACGATTCAGCCGCCAACGTGGAAGCGGCGCGCGCCTTCGGCTGGCACGCCATTCACTGCACCCACCCCGCCGCACTGGCGGCGCAGCTCGGGCGCCACCTGCCGGCCGGATCGGCTATCGGCCGGTAAGCACCACCTTGGCGGTGTCGAACCCGAGGCTGGCGGCGTAGTCCAGCTCGGCCTGCAGCGCGTCGTCCTCCAGGCGGGGAGCGCGCGACAGAACCCAGAGGTACTGGCGGTCGGGTGTACCGACCAGCGCCACCTGGTAGTCGCGGTCGAGCTTCAGGATCCAGTAGTCGCCCCACACCATCGGCAGCCAGCTCAGCCAGGAAGGTGCAAAGCGCACTTCGAGCCGGCCCGCGCCGGGCTGGCCTGCCACCGGCACCACGCGCGCTGTGCCTATTGCTTCGTCGAAGTTGCCGTCAGGCCGAACGCAGCGGTTGATGACCTGCAGCGTGCCGTCCGGCTGGGGTGTGTATTCGGCGGTCACAGGGCCTGCGCACTGCTTCTGGAAGCGGTTCGGCAGCCGTGCCTGTTCGTGCCACACCCCGGCATAGCGCTGAATGTCCACCGGCGCCACCACCTGCAGCGGCGCGCGCATGAGCGGTGCCCCATCGGCCGGGCCGGGCACTTGCGCACGGGCGGTACGTCCGGCGCCGAGCGCAAGCCAGGTGGCCACGCCGCCCACCACGAAGGCGGTGGCCAGCGTGCCAATGGCGGAGCTGGTGCGGCGGTCATCGAAAGGAGCGCGGTTCGCCGCTGCGGAAGCTGCGGTGCGGTGGCGGAAGGACATTGGGGGCACTCCTGTAGTCAGTCGAAAGCATCAAGGCGGGAAGCCAAAGCCTAGCCCGCGAAGGCAAGCGCTGCCGTCAGCGGCGGACCACAGCCCATGTAGGGCGGGGCAGCCGGCGTACAACCCTGTCGGCCGAAGGCCGATGCAGCGCAGCGAAAAGCCGTGCTACGGTGCGCATGAAAACATCGGCCCCAGCGCAATAGCGTGCAGGACTTGTCATCACCCGCACAGGATAATCCTCGACATGAATCAACTCGATGCTCTCCGTCAATGGACCACCGTGGTTGCCGACACCGGCGACTTCAAGCAACTCAGCATTTCCAAGCCGCAGGACGCGACCACCAATCCGTCGCTCATCCTCAAGGCAGTGCAAAAGCCCGAGTACCGGCCGCTGCTCGACGAAGCCGTCAAGAGCCATGCGGGCAAGCCGCTGGACGAAGTGATCGACCGGCTGCTGGTGCGCTTCGGCGCCGAGATTCTCTCGATCATTCCAGGTCGCGTGTCGACCGAAGTCGACGCACGCCTGTCGTTCGACACGGCCGCCACCATTGCACGCGGCGAGCGCATCGTGGCGCTCTACAAGGCCGAAGGCATCGACACCGAGAAGCGACTGCTGATCAAGGTGGCCTCCACGTGGGAGGGCATCCAGGCGGCGCGCGCGCTCGAGCAGAAGGGCATTCGAACCAACCTCACGCTGCTGTTCTCGTTTGCGCAGGCGGTGGCCTGCGCCGAGGCCGGCGTGCAGCTCATTTCGCCCTTTGTGGGCCGCATCTACGACTGGTACAAGAAGTCGGCCGGCGCCAAGTGGGACGAGGCGGCGAGCGCTGGCGCGAACGATCCGGGCGTCAAGTCGGTGCGCGAAATCTACAACTACTACAAGCAGCACGGCATCAAGACCGAGGTAATGGGCGCGAGCTTCCGCAACGTGGGGCAGATCCAGGCCCTGGCCGGCTGCGACCTGCTGACCATCAGCCCCGAGCTGCTGGCCGAGCTGGCCGCGAGCAACGAGCCGCTAGCACACGCACTGGACGCCAAGAAGGCCGCCGCGACGGCCAGCGTAGAGAAGCTGAGCTACGACGAGCCGAGCTTCCGCTTTGCGCTGAACGAAGACGCCATGGCCACCGAGAAGCTCGCCGAGGGCATCCGCGCCTTTGCGGCCGACGCCGTGAAGCTGGAAAAACTCATGCAGGAAAGCGGCAAGTAAACATGGCCATGACCCTTCGCTGCGACCGCGCGCCCGCCTGGGCGCAACTGCAGAGCTACTTCGAGACCGCGGGCCGCCAGTTCGACGTGCGCCACGCCTTCGTCGACGATGCGGGGCGCTTCGAGCGCTTCAGCCAGGAGGCGCCTTACGTCTTTGCCGACCTGTCGAAGAACCTGATCGACGCGCGCACCGAGGAAATGCTGCTCGCGCTGGCCCGCGAATGCGGCCTCGAGGCGCATCGCGATGCGATGTTTGCCGGCGAGCACATCAACAACACCGAAGACCGCGCCGTGCTGCACACGCTGCTGCGCGCACCCGCCAATGCCGCCGCAGGCAAGACTGCGGCCGAGCTGCGCGAAGTGCACGCCACGCTCGACGCGATGCTGGCCTATGCCGAGAAGGTGCGCGGCGACCACACGATCACCGACGTGGTCAACATCGGCATCGGCGGCTCCGACCTCGGCCCGCAGATGGCGGTGCTCGCGCTGGCCGAATTCGCCGCGCCGGGCAAGCGCTTTCATTTCGTTTCGAACGTCGACGGCCATGAGCTCGACGGCGTGCTGCGCGACCTGGCCCCCGAACACACGCTGTTCCTGATTGCGTCCAAGACCTTCACCACCACCGAGACGATGACCAACGCGCTCTCGGCCAAGCGCTGGTACGAGCAGTCGGGCGGCACGGACATCGCCGGCCACTTTGCGGCGCTCACCACCAACGTCGAGGCAGCGAAGCAATTCGGCATCGACACCACCTTCGGTTTCTGGGACTGGGTGGGTGGCCGCTATTCGCTGTGGTCGGCCATCGGGCTGCCGATTGCATTGGCCATCGGCGCCGACGGATTTCGCCGGCTGCTGGCGGGCGCGCATGCAATGGACGAGCACTTCCGCACCGCACCGCTCGAAAAGAACCTGCCGGTGCGCCTGGGCCTGATCGACGTCTGGTACCGCAACTTCCACAAGTTCACGAGCCGCGGCATCGCGCCGTATCACAGCGCGTTGAAGCGCCTGCCGGCCTACCTGCAGCAGCTCGAGATGGAAAGCAACGGCAAGCAGGTCGATGCAAGCGGCGAGCCGCTGCCCGCGGGACTGGGCACTTCGCCCGTGCTCTGGGGCGAGCCCGGCACCAATGGCCAGCATGCCTACTTCCAGATGCTGCACCAGGGCACGGATGTGATTCCACTCGAGTTCGTGGCGGTGCGCGACGCAGCGCACACGCTCGAAGGCCACCACGCCAAGTTGCTGGCCAATGCGCTCGCGCAGGCGCAGGCATTGATGGTCGGAAAGCTCGACGCCGGTGGCCACAAGAACTTTCCGGGCAACCGGCCGAGCACCTTCTTTGTTTTCGAGAAGCTCACGCCCGAGTCGCTGGGTGCGTTCCTTGCGCTGTACGAACACCGCGTGTTCACCAGCGGTGCGCTGTGGGGCATCAACAGCTTCGACCAGTGGGGTGTGGAGCTCGGCAAGGTGCTCGCGAAGGACATCGAGCCGCGCCTTGCTTCGGGCGACATCATGGGGCTTGATGCTTCTACGGCCGGGTTGCTGAAGCGGCTGGGTTCCTGAGCTTGTTTGGTTCTTCGGAGTAGGGGCGCGTTCAGGGCGGCGCTCCCGCCGACGGGGTACCTTTCTCCGCGAATGTCCCCCGGCCTGCGGCCTCCTCCCGGGGGACATTCGCGGAGGGGAGTACCCGGTGGCCTTTGCACACGCCCTGAACAGCGGCGCCCCAAACAGCAGCGCCCCGAACAAAGAGCCAAAAACAAAACGTCACTGCCACCCGTACCGCCGCGCATACCACCCCTTGACCGTCTGCGTGAGCGTTGCATAGCCGGCCAGCATCGCGGCCAGCCATGGAAAGTAGGCCAGCGGAAGCGCCTGCAGCCTTAAGTAGTGCGCAAACCGTCCCATTGGCAGCCAGATGCCCACTGCGGCAATGACGCCGCCCATTGCCAGCAGCGGCCAGGCGGCACGGCTTTGCAGGAACGGGATCTTTCGCGTGCGGATCAGGTGCACGATCAGGGTTTGAGACAGCAGGCCTTCGACGAACCAGCCGGACTGGAACATGGTCTGGTGCGCAACCGTGTTGGCCGAGAACGCGAACCACATCACTGCATAGGTCAGGATGTCGAACACCGAACTCAGTGGCCCGAAGAACACCATGAACCGACCCAGGTCGGCCGGGTTCCAGCTCTGCGGCTTGCGCAGGAACTCGGCGTCGACGTTGTCGAACGGAATCGCGATTTGCGACACGTCGTACAGCAGGTTCTGCACGAGCAGATGCAAAGGGAGCATCGGCAGAAAGGGCAGGAACGCACTCGCCACCAGCACCGAGAACACATTGCCGAAATTCGAGCTCGCCGTGAGCTTGATGTACTTGAGCATGTTGGCGAACGTGCGGCGCCCTTCGATCACGCCCTGCTCCAGCACCATCAGGCTCTTCTCCAGCAGGATGATGTCCGCCGACTCCTTGGCCACGTCCACCGCGCCGTCCACCGAAATGCCGATGTCCGCCGCACGCAATGCCGGCGCATCGTTGATGCCGTCGCCCATGAAGCCGACCACGTGTCCGTTGGCATGCAGCGCGTGCACGATGCGCTCCTTGTGCGCCGGCGTGAGCTTGGCAAACACCTGGTGCTGCTCGACCAGCGTGCGCAAACCCGCGTCGTCCAGCGCCTCGATCTCGCGGCCGAGCACCACGTGGCCGGCTTCGATGCCCACGTCGCCGCAAACCTTGCGTGCGACCAGTTCGTTGTCGCCCGTGAGCACCTTCACCGCCACGCCATGCTCCGCCAATGCACGCAAGGCCGGCGCGGTCGATTCCTTTGGCGGATCCAGGAACGCCACGTACCCCAGCAGTGTTAGCCCGGATTCATCGGCCACGCCGTAGGCGGGCTTGCGGGCGTTAGCTCTCAGTGCACGGCTGGCGACGGCCACCACGCGCAGCCCCTGCGCGTTCAGCTCCGATGCCACGCGGTGGATGCTCGCCAGCAAGTCGCCATCGAGCGCCAGCACTTCCGCGCCGCGCTCGACCGCGGTGCACACTGAAAGAATCTCTTCCAGCGCGCCCTTGCAGATCAGCAGGTGCTCGCTGCCGCCGTTCTCCACCACCACCGACATGCGGCGGCGCGAAAAGTCGAACGGCACTTCGTCGATCTTGCGCCAAGCCGTCTGCAGGCGCGTTTCGGGCTGCATCTCGGCGTGGTTCAGCACGGCCTTGTCGAGCAGGTTCTTGAGGCCCGTCTGGTGAAAGCTGTTCAGGTAGGCCATCTGCAGCACATGGTTCGACGCCTCGCCCCACGCATTGGTGTGGCGCTCGAGCACGATGCGGTCCTGCGTCAGCGTACCGGTCTTGTCAGTGCACAGCACGTCCATTGCGCCAAAGTTGTGAATGGCTTCGAGCCGCTTCACGATCACCTTCTGGCGCGACATCACCACCGCGCCCTTGGCAAGCGTGGCGGTCACGATCATCGGCAGCATCTCGGGCGTGAGGCCGACGGCGATCGACAGCGCAAACAGCGCCGCTTCCCACCAATCGCCCTTGGTCACGCCGTTGATCACCAGCACCAGCGGCGCCATCACCAGCATGAAGCGGATCAGCACCCAGCTCACGCGGTTGATGCCGGCCTGGAACGCGCTCGTGCCCTGGTCGGCCGCGGCCACGCGCTGCGCGAGCGCGCCAAAGAAGGTGCGGTTGCCGGTGTGCACGATCAGCGCGGTGGCGGTGCCGCTGATCACGCTGGTGCCCATGAACAGGAGGTTCTCGCGCTCCAGCACGCCGGCCTCGCGGCTGCCCCGGTCGACAGGAAATTTTTCGACCGGCATGGCTTCGCCGGTCAGGGCGGACTGGCTGATGAACAGGTCCTTGGCGCCCAGCAGGCGGCAGTCAGCGGGAATCATGTCGCCGGCCGAAAGCGCGATCACGTCGCCTGGCACAAGGTCGCGCATCGGCACTTCGACGCGCGGCACGCTTGCGGCGCCGGCTGCGGGCCGCAGCACGGTGGCGGTGTTGCTCACCATTGCTTTCAACCGCTCGGCGGCCTTGTTGGAGCGCGACTCCTGCAGAAAGCGCAGCACCGTCGACAGTCCCACCATGCTGCCGATCACGAGCGCGGCCTTCATGTCCTCGGTCACGTAGGAAACGAGTGCCAGCACCGTGAGCAGCAGGTTGAACGGATTGCGGTAGCACTGCCACAGGTGCGTCCACCACGGCAGCGGCTGCTCGTGGCGCACCTCGTTGCTGCCAAGGCGCTTGCGCAGCGCCTGCGCCTCGTCTTCGCCCAGGCCTTGCGGCGAACTGCCGAGCGTTGCGAGCAACTCGCTTGCATCGGCATGCGATGCGGCGGCCAGCGCCTTCGCAATGTCGGGCGGCATGGCGGCGGAGGCTACGCCGACGGGCTTCGAGCCCAGCATGGTTTGCCAGCGCTCGAAGTGATGCAGCATGCGGCGGCTACGCAGGAAGCTCTCGAAAACGGACTTCAGGACGTTCTTCATTTCTTTTTCCTTCGCGGCGCGGGCCGCGAAGGGAAGAACCTCCCGCGTCAATCAGGCGTGGGAGCCCCCTTGCGGCGCGGTGCGCTGCAAACTGTTGTTATCGATGGGTCGGAACATGGGCGGCGCGCAGGGGCGCCAATGAGAAGCGGGGTCGTCCATGGAAGGCCTCCTTGTTTCGTGCATGCCGAGCTGTGCGGTGCTTCAGCGTTGCGTGGTTCGGGAGGGTTGCTCCAGCAGCAAGAAGAAGCTGCGGATGCGCCGCGTGGTCCAGAGCGCGGCGGCGCGGTCCAGCGTTTCGTTGTCCACGTCCTGCCTTGTGGCCGCCGCGCGCGCAGGCATGTGCGCCGAAGGGCGAACGGTTTCGTGCACCGGCTGTTGTTGCTGCTGTTGCAGCTGCTGACGAGATTCGAATTGACGCATGGCAAGGCTCCTTCGCGTTGAAGGGCCTCGCGCACGGACGCACGCAAGCTGACTGAAAAAGTCAGTGACGGGGAACGACGGGATTCGGAAGGGGAGAACCGCTGGCCTGATGGGCGAACGGGTCACGCTGCGTGCACGGCGGCCGCAGCGCAAGAGAGCCTGCGCTAGAGGGCCGGATGTGTCACGCCTGCCGAGGCACGCGTCTTGTCACTGATCCAACTGGCACTGTCCACGCACGAGGCTCCGAAGTGAAGATCTTGCGATTGTTGCACTGCGTCATGAGGTGCGTCAACCCTTGGCGGCATATTCCGCGCTGCCAGCGCGGTGGCTCCGAAGGTGCGGGAGCGCCTTTTGGCTTCAGTTGGCGATGCACTGAAACAGCACGCCCGACTCGGCGGGCGCCCTGCCAAGCCACTTGGGCGTTGCATTCCGTGCGCTGCAGTAGTCGGAGGCCTGCACGTAGGTAGGGGCACGCAGCGCGCCGTCGCGAAACGGCGTCACCTCGTTGGGAGGCGAGGAGCAGCCGGTAACAACAAGCAAGGCGAGCGGAAAAAGAAGGTGCCGGTTCATCAGGCCATTCTAAGTAAGAGCGGGTAAGCACGATAAGGGCAAGCGAGCGCGGGTCTCCTATTCGCACAGCGCACGAATTTCCGGCGGAATCGGCACCGCGCGGATGCCGCCGCCTTCGCGTTTGGCCGCAAAGATGCGCACTTCCTCGCACTCGAGAATGAGCTCGTCGCCGCGCGTCACGCGGTACGTTTGCACAAAGCTCTTGTCGCGCCATTCGGCAATGCGCACCGCAATCATCAGCGTGTCCCCGTAGCTCGCGGCTTTGACGAAGCGCGTGTGCGTGTCGACCAGCGGGGTGCCGATCACGCCGAGCGTCTTCGTCGTTTCTTCCCAGCGCGAGACGCCGCATTCCGCAAAGAAGTGGCGCGAGGCCGCATCGATCCAGCGGAAGAAGTTGGGAAACCAGACGATGCCGGCCGGGTCGCAGTCGCCGAACTCGACGCGCGCGGTGTAGGTGATTTCTTTGCTGCTGCTCATCTGTTCATTGTCGCGGTGCTCAGTCGGCAACGATTTTCCGGTCGCGTATCAACGCCCCGAAGCGCTGCGAATCGGCTGCGGCGCGCTGCTGGAACTCGGCCGGCGTGCCCGGCAACGCTTCGCCGCCGAGTGCGGCAATGCGCTCTTTCACGGCCGGCAGCGCAAGTGCGCGGTTGATTTGCGTGTTGAGCTGGGCCACCACTTCGGGCGGCGTGCCGGCAGGCGCGTAGAAACCGAACACCGTGTCGGCATCGAAGCCGCGCAGTCCGGCCTCGTCGAGCGTGGGCACGTCCGGGAACTGCGACGAGCGGTGCGGGCTGCCCACCGCCAGCAGCCGCAGCTTGCCTGCGCGCACCTGCTGCAGGCCGATGCCGGGGTCGAAGGCGTAGTCGATCTGGCCCGCGAGCAGGTCTTGCAGCGCGGGCGCCGCGCCGCGGTAGGGCACATGCAGCGCGAAGACGCCGGCCTGGCTCTTGAACATTTCGCCCGCCAGGTGCGGCGAGCTGCCGCTGCCCGGCGAACCGTACGAGAGCTTGCCCGGGTTGGCCTTGAGGTAGGAAATGAACTCGCGCACGTTGGTGGGCGGCAGCGAAGGCTTGACCACCAAGAACACCAGCACGCGCGCGGCTGCGGCCACTGGCACCAGGTCCTTCGCGGGGTCGAAGCTCATGCGCGAGTACAGGTGCGGGTTGACCGACACCATGCCGCCCGAACTCATGAGCAGCGTGTAGCCGTCTGCCGGCGCGCGCGCCACCGACTCGCCGCCGACGTTGCCGTTGGCACCGGCGCGGTTCTCGATGACCACGGGCTGCTTGAGCGATTCCTGCAGCGGCTGCGAAACCGCGCGCGCAATCTGGTCCGCGGCGCCGCCCGGCGGAAAGTTGACGACGACCTTGATCGGCTTGGCGGGCCATGCGCCGGGGTGCGCCTGGGCATGCGTCTGCGCATGCGCGCAGGCCAGCAGCGCGCAGGCGGCGGTCAAAAGAAGGCGGCGTCGCCAGGAAAGGGCGAGGTGGGGCATGGTGTTATGTCTCCTTGGTTGTTATGAAATTTGCATCAGGTAGTGGCGGAAGGCGGCCGCTTCATCCAGCGGATGGGCTGGGCCTGCAGTGGCCGCGGCGCGGCGCCATGGCGCACCAGCGCGGCGTCGAGCGCCTTGCCGCCTTCGTCCGCCAGGGCCGCTTCGCGCGCCGCAGAAACCGCCTCTGCGCGCTTCGTTGCAGGCAAGGCCGTACGGCCCGCGAGCTCGTCGATCACGTGCAGCAGGTTGTGCTTGCCACGCTCGTTGGTGGTGCCGTAGCCCTTGATGAGCCGGCCGCACAGTGCAAGTTCGTGGCCCAGCGCCCAGGCTTCTCGCGTGCCGGTTACCACGGCCGAAAGCCAGCGTTCGATCAAGGCCTGTTCTTCGGCGAAGCGCTGGCCTCGGCGGCGCAGCCATTTGAGAGAAGACAGGAGCCGCAGCGACGCCATGCCGAACACCGAGTGGCTGCCCACTTTGAGCGGCAGCGCCCAAGGCTCCCGGCCGCGCGCTTGGCGGGCGCGGTCCCATGCGGTCACGCGGCGCGCAAGACCGGGCGGCAGCAATGCGGCGAACTCGGGCGCGCCGGGCTTGAAGTGGTCGTAGACCTTCACGATATCTTCATCGGTGGCCCGCACCTCCTGCCGCACGCGCTGTGCGCGGCTTGCGCGGCCTTTCAGCGCGGCCACGCGAACGATGTCGTCGAAGGCCATCCACAGCGCGAGCCAGCGCGCGGCTTCGCGGGTAACAGCAAATCCCTGCGCCCCGGCGGGGTCGGCGGCACGCTCGGCATCGAGCACCCTGGCCAGCCGCGCGGCATAGAGCTTGGCGTAGTCAACGTCCTGGTAGTCGAGCACGCGCGCATGGCCGAGCGCGAGCATGTCGTGCACCGCCGGTGGAAAGCCCCGGGCCACGTCGTCGGGCAGCGCGCGGGCCGGTGGCGGCGCGTCGGCCGTGTCGCCCGCCATCACGCTGCTCACGAAGGCGGCCTGGGCTCGCGGCGCGCTTACCGCGTCGAAGGCGGCGGCAAAGCCGCGCAGGCTGGCCGCCGCCATCTTGTTCAGCTTTTCTGGCGCACTGGTGTCGCCGCCGCGCACCACGTGCTCGTAGGCCTCGCGCGGGAACGGAAAGAGGCCGCTCCCCGCAATGGCGCCGAGCATCACGGCGCTGACCACGGTGCCGGCCTCGCGCGCCACGGCGTTCATGTCGAACACATGGTGCTCGCGGCTGAAGGCCTTGACCACGTCGAGCAGGTGCTGCGCGTCGGCGCGGCCGTCACCGGGCTGCATGCGTTCGGCCGTGGTGAAGATGCGCGCCGACGAGCTGATGACCAGCGTGCGCAGCGGTGCGCTCATGCCGTTGCCGATCTGGCGCGCGGTCTCGAGCAGCTCCGACGACACGATGGCGTCTAGCGCGCCCGGTATCGGGCTCAGGCTGAACACCGGGCGCCTGCCGGCAAGCTGCGCGAGCGGCACCGGAAACACTTCGATGTAGTAGGTGGTGGCGCCGGTGCGCTGCGCCACGCCGGGTATCGACGTGCTCTGTGCGGCATAGCCGGCGTGGCGGGCAATGTCTACCAGCCATTCGGTGAGCACGCCGCCGCCTTCGCCGCCGAGGGCGCAGACGAGAAGGGTGATGGGTCGGTTCTGTTCCATGGCGCGGCTCATGCGGGTTGAAGGGCACGCACCACGGCGCCGCGCAGCGAGTGCAGCAGGCGTTCATGCCACTTGGGGTTCTGCACCACTTCGGCGCGATAGAAGCTCGGGCACAGCGTGGCCGCGTGCGCGTTTTCGCCGCACAGCCCGCAGCCCACGCAGCCGTCGATCACGGTCGCGACCGGGTCGACCTTGAGCGGATCGGGGTTGTCCTTGAGCGTGAGCGTGGGGCAGCCCGAAAGCCGGATGCAGGCGTGGTCGCCGTTGCACACGTCTTCGTCCACGCCGTATTTCACGCGCACCACGCGCTCGCCCTTTTTCAGCAGGCTTGCAAGCCACGGCTTAATGCGGCGCTGGCGCTCCAGCTGGCACTCGCCTTCGGCAATCACCACCTTCAGGCCGTTGAAGTCGCTGGTGAGCGCCTCGGTCAGCGTCCTGCGCATGCGATCCACGTCGTAGGTGGTGACGGTGCGCATCCACTTCACGCCCAGGCCCGTCAGCGTGGCTTCGATGGTCTGGTTCTTGTCGACCAGGCTTTGCTGCTTGTCGACGGCGCGCTCCTTCATCTCGTCGTCGGGCGTGGAGATGATGTCCTGCGTGCCCGTGGCCGAGGTGTAGCCGTTCTTGAAGATGAGCAGCACCGCGTCGTCGCCGTTGAAGAGCGCGCTCTGCACGCCCGTGAGCAGGCCGTTGTGCCAGAAGCCGCCGTCGCCCATGATCGACAGCGTGCGGCGGTTCATCATCGGCGCCACGCCCGCGCGGCTTGCCAGGCTCATGCCGTAGCCGAGGATCGAATGCCCCATCGAGAAGGGCTCGAAAGTGCCGAAGGCATGGCAGCCGATGTCGGCCGCAATGTGCACCGGCCCGGTGTCCTGTTGCGCGAGCTTCAGGGCCGAGAACACCGGGCGCTCCGGGCAGCCGACGCAAAAGCTCGGCGGCCGGTTGGGCAGCGGCGCGGAGAGCTGGCGCGCCACGGCCTCGCGCCTTTCGCGGTTGCCGGCCAGCCAGGCCGCGGCGGACGAAGAGGCTTCGCCCGGCCCGGTGTATTTGGCCGTGAACACGCCGATGCCGCCCGCGAGCACTTCCACGCCGTATTCACCCGCGGAAGGCAGCATGTCCTTGCCGTGCAGCGGTGTCTGGATGTCGCGCCGGCGCAGCAGCGTGGCGATGTCCTGCTCGATGTATTCGGGCTGGCCTTCTTCCACCACCAGCACCGCGCGTTTGCCCACGCAAAAGTCGGCCACCTGCTCGGGCACCAGCGGGTAGGTCACGTTGAGCACCAGGATCGGAATGTCCGTCTCGCCGAACGCATCGGCCAGCCCCTGCTGCTGCAGGCTGCGGATCAGCGCGTTGTAGAGCCCGCCCTGCACCACGATGCCCAGGTCGGCATGGCGGCCGCCCGGAACGAGCTCGTTGAGCCCATGCTCGACGATATAGCGCCGCGCCGCCGGAATGCGCTCTTCGCCCTTGAGCTTTTCATGGCGAAAGGTGACGGGCGGATGCGCAAGGCGCATGTAGTCGAAGGCCGCGGGCTCGCTCATCAGCGCGCGGGTCGATACGGCAGGCGCAATGTTGTCCTTGCATTCGAAGCTGCCGCGCACGTGGCAGGTGCGGATGCGCAGCTCCATGAGGCAGGGCATGTTCGATGCCTCCGAGAGGCGGAAGCCGTGCTCGACCATGCGCACCATCTGGCCGAGATCGGGCCGAGGGTCGAGCAGGCACATGCTCGACTTGAGCGCATAGGCATGCGTGCGCTCCTGGATCACGCTCGCGCCCTCGCCGTAGTCCTCGCCCACCACGACCAGCACGCCGCCGGTCACGCCGGGCGACGAGAGGTTGGAGAGCGCATCGGCTGCCACGTTGGTGCCGACGATGGACTTCCATGTGACGGCGCCGCGCAACGGGTAGTGGATGGAAGCGCCGAGCATGGCGGCCGCGGAGGCCTCGTTGGAGCAGGCCTCCACGTGCACGCCCAGTTCGTCCATGTATGTCTTGGCCTGCACCATCACGTCGAGCAGGTGGGAGACCGGCGCGCCCTGGTAGCCGCCGACGTAGGCCACGCCGGATTGCAGCAGGCCTTTGGTGATCGCGAGGATGCCCTCGCCGTGGAACGTGTCGCCGGCGCCCAGGCGCAGCAATTGCACTTCCTTGCTGAATGAAACTTCCAAGAGGTTCGGCTCCGTTGGGTTGATGCAGGTTGAAAGTTAGAGGCGAAGGCGCGCGTTTCCTGCGCCGCGCTTGCGCCGGCGTTGCGCTGCGGTATCGGTGGCTACTTGCCGGGCGGCTTGGCGGCGGTGCCGGGAAAGCGCGCCACGTAATACGCAAGGGTGTCCAGGTCTTCCGGCGGAATGCCGCTCACGGCCTCGGTCATCGCCTGCGTGTAGCCCGGCCGTTTGCCGGTGCGAAAGCCGTGCAGCGTCGTCTGCAGGTAGTCTTCGCGCTGCTGGGCGATGCGGGGCACCTGCTGGCCGCCGCTCAGGTCGGCGCCATGGCAGATCACGCAGCGGTGCGTCTGCGCCAGCGCCTGGCCGCGCGCCATGCGGGCCGCATCTGGCGGCGCTGCCGACGGCGCCGCGGGCACCGCGGGCACCGCGGGCAGCGTGGCGATGAACTCCGAGAAGCCGCGCAAGTCTTCGTCCTTCATGGTCTTGGCCACTGCCGACATCGCAGGGTTGTCGCGCCGGCCTTCGCGAAACAGAAACAGCTGCGTGATGGCATAGAACGAATGCTGGCCCGCGAGCACCGGTGTTCCCGCCATGTCGCTGCGCCCGTTGGCACCGTGGCACGAGGCGCACACCGCCGCATAGCGCTGCGCATAGCTGCCCTGCGCGGCCTGCGTGCCTTGCGCACTGGCGGAAGGTGCTGCTGAACCGAGAAGCGTCAAGGCCATGGCGGCAACTGCCTGCGTGAAGGCCGCAAGAACGAAACCCCTGCTCATCGGCCGCCGTAGCTGATGCGGTAGATGGCACCCGCGTGGTCGTCGCTCACGAGCATGGAGCCGTCCTTCAGCACCAGGAAGTCCACCGGCCGGCCGAGATAGTTGTTGTTCTCGACGAAGCCCGTCATGAACGGCTCGACCTTCGCGCCGCCCTTGCCGTCGGGCCATGCAACGGCAATGTCTGCGTACTTCACCGTGCGGTTCCATGGGCCGTGGCGCGCAATGAACATGGCGCCGCGGTACTTGGTCGGGAACATCTTTCCGTTGTAGAACGCAAGACCCAGGCCGGCGGCATGCGGGCCGAGCAGCGCGGCGGGCTTGGTGAATTCGCCGCAGTTCTTGCCCCAGCCGAACTCGGGGTCGGCGATGTTGCCTTGGTGGCAATACGGATAGCCGAAGTGCTGGTTGGGTGCGGTCACCACGTTCAGTTCGTCGTTCGGCAAGTCTTCGCTGAGCCAGTCGCGCCCGTTGTCGGTAAACCAGAGGTTGCCCGTCTTCGGATCGAAGTCGAAGCCCACCGTGTTGCGCACGCCGCGTGCCACGGTCTCGATGCCGCTGCCGTCCAGGTTCATCCGAAAGATGCGTGCGTGCGCCTCGTCCGGGTCGCAGATGTTGCAGGGTGCACCCACTGCGTAGTACAGCTTGTTGTCGCGCACGCGCAGGTAGCGCCAGCTGTGGTCCTGTCCGCCGGGCAGCTTGTCGTTGAGCACGGCCGGCGTGCCCGGGTTGTCCAGCTTGTCTTCGATGCCGTCGTAGCGAACGATCTGCTTGTGGGTGGCAAGGTACAGCGCGCCCTTGTGATATTCGATGCCGGTGGCGAACTCGGTCTTGTCGACGATGGTCTTGGGCTTGCGGTCGCCCTTCTCGGCAATGGCATACACCTTGTTGCCCACGAAGAGCGTGCTCACGAACACCGTGCCCTTGTCCCCCTGGCGCAGCGACCGTGCGTCGAGCACGCCCGAGGCCCAGGTTTCCACTTTGAAGCCGGGCGGCAGCTTGAACTTGGCGGTGGGCAGCTGGTCGACCGCTGTCGGAATGGGGAAGGAAGGCACCGGCGCCATGCGCGTGGCCGCCTCGGTCTTGGGGCGCCCCTTGGCCCAGCCCGGCTCTTCGGCCGGAGGCTGCTGGGCCCACGCGGCAGTGGTAGCAATGCAAAGCAGGGCGGCAATTGCCGCATGCGGACGCAGTCTGGCCATGTCTTGTCTCCTTCTCGTGGGTGGGCTCTTCGTGTTCGCCGAATGTCGGTCTGGTCAGCGACGGCGGCCAGTGTGCGAGCCCTGCACCGGGTCTTCAATAAAATAATCGAGCTAAGTAATATGCACGCCATGCATATTCAAACGATAGACCTCAACCTGCTGCGCCTGTTCGATGCGGTCTATCGCGCGCGCAGCGTGAGCCGCGCCGCCGAAGAGCTCGGCCTTACGCAGCCCGCCGCCAGCCATGGCCTGGGCCGCCTGCGCCTGCTGCTGAAAGACGCACTCTTTACCCGCGCGCCCGGCGGTGTGGCGCCCACCCCGCGCGCCTACCGGCTGGCCGTTGCGGTGCAGGCCGCGCTCAACACGCTGGAAGAAGCGCTGCAGGAGCCCGGGCGATTCGAGCCGCAGGCCTCGCGCAAGACCTTTCGCATTCACATGAGCGACATCGGCGAAGGCCGCTTCTTGCCTCCGCTCATGGCGCGGCTTGGCGAGCTGGCGCCCGGTGTGCGCATCGAGACCCTGCCGCTGTTGCCGACCGACATAGCGCCCGCACTCGACAGCGGTCGCATCGACTTTGCCTTCGGCTTTTTGCCCAAGGTGCGCGACACGCAGCGCAAGCACCTGCTGAAAGACCGCTACATCGTGCTGCTGCGCAAGGGCCATCCGTTCGCGCGCGGCCGGCGCAACAGCCAGGCCCTCATCGAGGCGCTGCAAACGCTCGAATACGTGGCGGTGCGCACGCATGCGGAAACGCTGCGCATATTGCAGCTGCTCAACCTGGAAGAACGCGTGCGGCTGACCACCGAGCACTTCATGGTGCTGCCCGCCATCGTGCGCGCTACCGACCTTGCGGTGGTGATGCCGCGCAACATCGCGCGCGGGTTCGCAGAAGAGGGCGGCTACGCCATCGTGGAGCCCGCTTTTCCGCTGCGCGACTTCACGGTTTCGCTGCATTGGAGCAGGCGCTTCGAGGCCGATCCGGCCAACCGCTGGCTGCGGCAGGTGATCACCGAACTGTTCTCGGAGGGCGCCTGATGAAAAAAGCGGCACCCGCCGGGGCGGATGACGCCCGATGTGGCCCAGGAATTGCTCACTGGCTCAAGGGTTTCCCCGTAGCTTGCATACCAGCCCCCACATACGCAATATGGGCCCTGCGGTATGTATCCGGCGGCGCAAGCCGCTAACGTCAACGCTTGGCCGAAACGAGCCGCCCACGAGCACGAAGAGCATGAGCACCGAGAGCAGCAACAAGACCCAACCCATCCGGTTTTTCCACCGCGGAAAAACCGTCGACGTCAGCGGCGTCCATCCCACGCGCTCCGTCCTCGACTGGCTGCGCGAGGATGCGCACTGCACAGGCACCAAGGAAGGCTGCAACGAAGGCGACTGCGGCGCCTGCACCGTGGTCATCGGCGAGCTGGCCGAGGCCGGCGGCCTGAAGCTGCAGACCGTCAACGCCTGCATCCAGTTCTTGCCCACCTTGCACGGCAAGGCGCTCTTCACGGTCGAAGACCTCAAGGACCAGTGCCAGGCCCATGCGGCAGGCGAGACCGAAGTGAAGGCGCAAGACAAGCGCCCGCATCCCGTGCACCGCCTGCACCCGGTGCAGCAGGCCATGGTCGATTGCCACGGCTCGCAGTGCGGCTTTTGCACCCCGGGGTTCGTGATGTCGCTGTGGTCCGCCTACGAGCACCACCAGGCCGAGGGCACGCTGCCCACGCGCCAGCAGCTGGCCGATGAGCTTTCGGGCAACCTGTGCCGCTGCACCGGCTACCGGCCGATTCTCGATGCCGGGCAGCGCATGTTCGACCTGCCTCCGGTGCGGCTCGATGCGCAGCCGGTGGTGGCCGCGCTCACGGCGTTGCAAGGGGATTTGCAGCAAGAGGGCCTCGACTACGCAGCGCCGCTCGGCGCCCGCATCGACCACTTTCATGCGCCCAGAACGCTCGCGCAGCTTGCGGCATTGCGCGTGCAGAAGCCGGGCGCACAGCTGCTCTCGGGCTCCACGGACGTCGGCCTGTGGGTCAACAAGCAGTTTCGCGACCTGGGCGACATCATCTACGTGGGCGACGTGGCTGAAATGAAGACCATCGAGGCGCGTGCCGACGAGCTCTACATCGGCGCCGGCGCATCGCTCGAATCCGCATTCGAAGCCCTGGTGCAGCGCGTGCCCAGCCTGCAGGACGTGTGGCTGCGCTTTGCGTCGCCGCCCATCCGGCATGCCGGCACCATGGGCGGCAACGTGGCCAATGGTTCGCCCATCGGCGATTCACCGCCGGTGCTGATGTCGCTCGACGCAGAGATCGAACTGCGCCGCGGCGATGCGGTGCGCCGCCTGCCGCTGCCCGATTTTTATATCGACTACATGAAGAACCAGCTGCAGCCGGGCGAGTTTGTGCAGGGGCTTGCGGTTCCGCTCGCGGCCATGCGCCGCCAGGTGCGTGCCTACAAGATCAGCAAGCGCTTCGACTGCGACATCTCCGCGCTGTGCGCCGGTTTTGCGGTGGAGCTGGAAGAGGGCAGCGACACGGTGAAGGCCGTGCGCCTGGCCTTCGGCGGCATGGCCGCCACCGTGAAGCGGGCTGTCCAGGCCGAGGCCGCGCTCGTGGGCAAGCCCTGGACGCAAGCCAGTGTGAACGCCGCCAAGCTCGCGCTCGCGCAAGACTTCAAGCCGCTGTCGGACATGCGCGCTTCGGCCGACTACCGGCTGCAAGTGGCGCAGAACCTCATCCAGCGCCTCTGGCTCGAAACCCGCGCCGACGACGCACTCTCGCTCGAAGAGACCAGCGTCTGGAGCGTGATGCCCCATGCCCCGGCCAAGGCCGCGGCGGAAGGAGTCTGACCATGAACAAGCCCATCGACGCCCGCCTGCTGCAGCCCGCCGAGCCCTTTGCCGACTACCTGAAGAACGCCGCGGCGCGCATCGACCCCGCGGCCGAGGCGGTGGCGCACGAACTCGGCGCGCGCGTCGGCATCAGCCGCCCGCATGAATCGGCGCACCTGCATGTGGCTGGCGAGGCCACCTACATCGACGACATTCCCGAAATTGCCGGCACGCTGCATTGCGCGCTTGGGCTCTCGCCCGCAGCCAACGGCCGGGTGACGGCGCTGTCGCTCGATGTCATCCGCGCCATGCCGGGCGTGGTGTGTGTGCTGACGGCCGACGACATTCCGGGCACCAACGACTGCGGCTCGATCGTGCACGATGACCCGATCTTGCTTTCGTTGAAGGACGGCGGCCAGATCCGCTACCTGGGCCAGCCGGTGTTCGCGGTGATCGCCGAAAGCCGCGATGCCGCCCGCCGTGCCGCCGCAAAGGCGAAGGACGCCATAGCCGTCGAAGCCGAGCCGCCCGTGCTCACGCCGCAAGACGCGCACGCCCGCGGCCAGTACGTGGTGCCGCCAATGCACATCGTGCGCAGCGGCGGCGTGGCCAACGAAGGCGACGAGGCGGCGGTGCGCGCGGCCATTGCCGCCGCGCCGCACCGCCACAAGGCCACGCTCGACGTGGGCGGGCAAGAGCAGTTCTATCTCGAAGGCCAGATCAGCTACGCCATTCCGAAGGAGGGCGGCGCGCTGCACATTCATTGCTCCACGCAGCACCCGAGCGAGATGCAGCACCTGGTGGCGCATGCGCTGCACCTGCAGTCGAACGAGGTGCATGTCGAGTGCCGGCGCATGGGCGGCGGCTTCGGCGGCAAGGAGTCGCAGTCGGCGCTGTTCGCCTGCGTGGCCGCGGTGGCGGCCAGCAAGCTGCGCCGTCCGGTCAAGCTCAGGCTCGACCGCGACGACGACTTCATGATCACCGGCCGCCGCCATTGCTTCTGGTACGAGTACGACGTGGGCTATGACGACGAGGGCCGCATCCTCGGCGCCGAAATCACCATGGTCTCGCGGGCCGGCCACTCGGCCGACCTTTCGGGCCCCGTGATGACGCGCGCGCTGTGCCACTTCGACAACGCCTACTGGCTGCCCAACGTGGCGATGCACGGCTATTCGGGCAAGACCAACACGCAGAGCAATACGGCTTTTCGCGGCTTTGGGGGGCCGCAGGGCGCCATCGCCATCGAGAACATCCTCGACTCGGTCGCGCGCGAGCTGAAGAAAGACCCGCTCGACGTTCGGCGCGTCAACTTCTACGGCAAGGTGGAGAACAACGTCACGCCGTACCGGCAGACCGTGACCGACAACATCGTGCACGAACTCGTGGCCGAGCTCGAAACGAGCAGCGACTACCGCGCCCGGCGCGAAGAGATTGCCGCGTTCAACCGGAAGAGCGTGGTGCTCAAGCGCGGCCTGGCGCTCGCGCCGCTCAAGTTCGGCATTTCGTTCAACGTGAAGCATTTCAACCAGGCCGGTGCGCTGGTGCATGTGTACACCGACGGCTCCATTCTCGTGAACCACGGCGGTACCGAGATGGGGCAGGGCCTCAACACCAAGGTGGCGCAGGTGGTGGCGCACGAGCTGGGCGTGAGCTTCGAGCGCGTGCGCGTGACCGCCACCGACACCACCAAGGTGGCCAACACTTCGGCCACGGCCGCGTCGACCGGCGCCGACCTGAACGGCAAGGCCGCGCAAGACGCAGCGCGGCAGATCCGCGAGCGGCTTGCGCAAAGCGCGGCCGAACGCCATGGCGGCAAGGCAAGCGAAGTGCGCTTTGCGAACGACAAGGTCGAAGTCAACGGCCGCACGCTGGCCTTCAGCACCGTGGTGGGCGAGGCGTATCTCGACCGCAAGCAGCTCTGGTCGGACGGCTTCTACGCCACCCCGGGCCTCAGCTGGGACAGGGAAAAGATGCAGGGCCGCCCGTTCTACTACTACGCCTATGGCGCAGCGGTGAGCGAGGTGGTCGTCGACACGCTCACCGGCGAATGGAAGCTCTTGCGCGCCGACATCCTGCACGACGCGGGCAAGTCGCTAAACCCGGCCGTGGACATCGGCCAGGTCGAAGGCGCCTTCATCCAGGGCATGGGCTGGCTCACGACCGAAGAGCTGGTGTGGCACCCCCAGAGCGGCAAGCTCACCACGCACGCCCCCAGCACCTACAAAATTCCGACGGCCAACGACTGTCCGCCCGTCTTCAACGTGCGCCTGTTCGAAGGCCAGAACTTCGAGGACTCCATCCACCGCAGCAAGGCCGTGGGCGAACCGCCGCTGCTGCTGCCGTTCTCGGTGTTCTTCGCCATCCGCGACGCGGTGTCCGCCGCGGGCGGCCACAGGGTCGATCCGCCGCTGAAGGCGCCGGCCACGAGCGAATCGATTCTTCGTGCCATCACGGCCGTCCAGTCCGCATAGCCCACTCGTAGACTTTGGCGCATGTCCAAAGTCATTCCAATGCCCTACGCCCTCGTCCTCTTCGCGAAACACCGCGGAACCGGCCTTGCCGGGCCGCGGGTGCGGCCCACCGCCGGGAGGCCAAGCCATGCGTGACCAGGCCCTGTTCGACAAGATCGATTTGCACCTCATCCGGGTGCTGCACACCGTGCTGACCGACCGCAGCGTTTCGCGCGCCGCCATTCGCTTGGGCATGTACCAGCCGGCCGTGTCGGCCGCGCTGAAGCGCCTGCGCGAACTCTCGGGCGATCCGCTGCTGGTGCGCTCCGGTTCGGGCATGGTGCCGACGGATGCGGGGCTGCGCATGATCGAGCCCGCAGCGAGCATCTTGCGCGCGGCTGAAATGCTGTTCTCCGATGCGCGCGGCTTCGAGCCGCAATCGGCGGCCACCACCTTCCGCATTGCGGCCAGCGACTACATGGACCCGCTGTTCCTGCCGATGCTGGTGGCCCACGTCAAGCGCGAGGCGCCTCTGTGCCAGATCGAGATCCATGCGCTCACGCCTGATTCCGACTATCACGGCCACCTTGCGCTCGGCCAAGTCGACCTGGTGATCGGCAACTGGCTCAAGCCGCCCGAAGACCTGCACATGGCGCGGCTCTTCGGCGACGAGGTGGTGTCGCTGGTCAACCAGGACCACCCGGCCGTGCGCCGCGGCTGGGACCTGGAGACCTGGCTCGCGGCCGAGCACATTGCGCCCACGCCCATGCACCCGGGCGGGCGCGGCATCATCGACCAGATGCTCGACGAGCTCGGCAGGCAGCGCAACATCACCGCGCGCTGCGCGCACTTCAGCCTCATTCCGGACATGGTGGCCTCGAGCCTCCTGGTGCTCACCACCGGCCGCCAGTATTGCGAGCGCTTTGCCGCGCGGCTGCCGGTAAAGATTCTCGATTGCCCGGTGGCGCTGCCGCGCCTCATGTACTACCAGCTGTGGCACGAGCGCACCCATTCGTCGAGCTCCGCGCGCTGGCTGCGCGAATGCATCAAGGACGTTGCCGCCTCGCTGCGGCCCGCCTTCACCACGGCGGCCCAGCGCAGCAGCGCGGCCGAAGCGCCCGACCCGCCCTGACGAATTCCCCGGACGCGCCGGCGTCGCGGCCGGGGCGACGATGAACGAACCGCCAAATACAACAGCTGGAGACAAGCGACATGAACAGGTTTGAAGAGGTGCCCAAGGTCACCGATCCCCACGCCTCGGGGACAGCCGCGCGCAGCGCGCCGCACAACGCGAACTGGCTCGAACGCGTGTTCAAGCTCACCGAGCACAACACCACCGTGCGCACCGAAGTCATCGCGGGGCTCACCACGTTCCTGACGATGGCCTACATCATCTTCGTGAACCCGTCGATCCTCGGCGACGCGGGCATGCCCAAGGGCGCGGTGTTCGTGGCCACCTGCCTGATCGCGGCGCTGGGCACGCTGATCATGGGCCTGTATGCCAACTACCCGATTGCCATGGCGCCGGGCATGGGCCTGAACGCCTACTTCGCCTACGTGGTGGTTCTGGGCATGGGCTACACATGGCAGGTGGCGCTGGGCGCGGTGTTCATCTCGGGGACGCTGTTCCTGGTCGTCACCGTCACCGGATTGCGGGAGCTGTTCATACAGGGCATACCGCAGTCGCTTCGAACGGCGATCACGGTGGGCATCGGCATGTTCCTCGCGCTCATCGCGCTCAAGAGCGCGGGCGTGGTGGCCGCCTCGCCAGCCACCTTCGTCACGCTGGGCGACCTGCATTCGGCACCGGTGGTGCTGGCCACGCTGGGCTTCCTGGTGATCGTGGCGCTCGACCGGCTCAAGGTGCGCGGCGCCATTCTCATCGGCATCATGCTGGTGACGGTGCTGTCGTTCTTCTTCGGCGGCAACAAGTTCCATGGCGTGTTCGACGCACCGCCCTCGATTGCGCCCACTTTCATGCAACTGGACATCATGGGCGCGCTGAAGGGCGGCATCCTGAACGTGGTGCTGGTGTTCTTCCTGGTCGAGATGTTCGACGCCACCGGCACGCTGATGGGCGTGGCCAAGCGCGCGGGCCTCCTGGTGCCCGGCAAGATGGAGCGCATGAACAAGGCGCTCCTGGCCGACAGCGGCGCCATCTTCGCGGGCTCGCTTCTGGGCACATCGAGTACCACGGCCTATGTGGAAAGCGCGGCCGGCGTACAGGCGGGCGGGCGCACCGGCCTCACGGCCGTGGTGGTGGCGGGGCTGTTTCTCGCGTGCCTGATGATCTCGCCGCTCGCGGGCTCGGTGCCGGCCTATGCCACCGCGCCGGCGCTGCTCTTCGTGGGCTGCCTCATGCTGCGCGACCTCGTCGAGCTCGACTGGGAAGACACCACCGAGGTGATTCCCGCGGCGGTGACCGCGCTGGCCATGCCGTTCACCTACTCGATTGCCAACGGCCTGGCCTTCGGCTTCATTACCTACGCCGTGCTCAAGCTCTTTACCGGGCGGGCACGGGAAGTGCATGCAATGGTCTGGGTGATCGCAGCGATTTTCCTGTTCAAGTTCGCCTACATCGGCGGACACTGAGCAAAGCGCCGTCGGGCGCCGATGGATGCGGGGACGCAGGGGCCTGTAAGCGCTATATTCGGTTCCGCGAAGGCATGCCAGGGCGGGCCAATCAAGGCGCGCGACGCGAAATAAAGGAGGAGGCCGCAGGCCGGGGGACATTCGCGGAGGGGAGTACCCGGTGGCCTTTGCACACGCCCTGAACAGCGCAACACAAAGCGCGGAAAAACGACATGAACGAAACCCAGGCTAGAGAAGAAATCTGCCGCGTAGGCCGCAGCCTTTTCGAACGCGGCTATGTGCATGCGACGGCAGGCAACATCAGCGTGCGGCTTGACGACGGCTTTCTCATCACGCCAACCGATGCCTGCCTCGGCTTCCTCGACCCTGCACGCTTGGCCAAGCTCGACACCCAGGGCAACCAGACAGCCGGCGACCGCGCCAGCAAGACCATTGCGCTGCACACGCGCATCTATGCGGCGGCGCGCAAATTCGATGCGGGCACCGCCTGCGTGATTCATACGCACAGCACGCACTGTGTTGCACTCACGCTTGGCGCACAAGGCGACGAACTCCTGCCCGCGCTCACGCCGTATTTCGTGATGAAGGTTGGCCATGTGCCGCTCATTCCCTATCACCGCCCCGGCGCTCCCGAAGCGGCCGAGCTGGTCGCACAAGCCATCGAGCGCCGCGGTGCGGCCGGCACGCCGGTTCGTGCCGTGATGCTCGAACGTCTTGGTCCCAATGTGTGGCACGAGACGCCCGGCGCGGCGATGGCCGTGCTCGAGGAACTCGAAGAAACCGCAAAGCTCCATCTGCTCACCGGCACGGCCAAACCCCAGCCGCTGAGCAACGAACAGATCGACGAACTGCGCCGCACTTTCGGTGCGCGCTGGTAATAGTAAAAAGTACCCCATGCCTCAATTTGCCGCCAACCTCTCGATGCTCTATCCGGAGCTCGACTTTCTTGACCGCTTCGAAGCCGCCGCGAAAGACGGCTTCAAGGCTGTCGAATATCTTTTTCCCTACGCCTATGACCGCAACGAGATTGCTGCGCGCCTGAAGCACAACGGCCTGCAGCAGGTGCTCTTCAACGGCCCTCCGGGCAACTGGGACGGCGGCGAGCGCGGCCTTGCCTGCCTGCCGGGCCGCGATACCGAGTTTCGCGAAGGCATGGCCAAGGCCATCGACTACGCCGCCGCGCTCGAGTGCCCGCGCATCCACATCATGGCGGGCCTGGTGCCCGAGGGCCTGGAACGCGAAGCCGTGCAGCCTGTGTATGTGGACAACCTGCGCTGGGCTGCGGCCGAAGCAGCCAAGGCCGGCCGCGACGTGCTGATCGAGCCGATCAACACGCGCGACATTCCGCGCTTCTTTCTGAACCGGCAAGACCACGCGCACGAAATCGTCGACATGGTGGGCGCGCCCAACCTCAAGGTGCAGATGGACCTGTACCACTGCCAGATCGTCGAAGGCGACGTGGCCATGAAGATCCGAAAGTACCTGCCGACCGGCCGCGTGGGCCACATCCAGATTGCCGGCGTGCCCGAACGCCACGAGCCCGACATCGGCGAACAGAACTACCCATACCTGTTCGACCTGATCGACGAAGTCTCGGCGCAGTGCGGCTGGCAGGGCTGGATCGGCTGCGAATACCGGCCCAGCCGCGGCATGGAACCCGGCGGCACTTCGGACGGCCTGGGCTGGCTGCGGGCACTGCAACAGCGCGCATGAAGCTCGAGTCCGTGCGCATTCCGACGCGGCTGCGGGGCTTTGCCGCGGGCGATGCGCAGGTGTTCGACGTGACGTTGGCCGGCGATCGCGTGCAGGCCGTCGTGCCGAGCGCATCGCAGTCGGGCGCGCGCGGCATCTTGCTGAGTGCGCTTGTCGAAGCGCACGCGCACATCGACAAGAACTACACCGTGCAGGAAGTCGGCGCGGCCGAGGGCAACCTGTTCGCGGCCATCGAGCGCATGGACAAGCACCGCGCGGGCTGGACCGGCGAAACGCTGCGCCCTCGCATGGAGCGTGCGCTGCAAGGCGCCTGGCAATCGGGCACCCGCGCGCTGCGCACGCACATCGACTGGGTGCAGGCCGATCCGCCGGCCGCACTCGCCGTGTTCGAAGCCTTGCGCCATGAATGGCGTGGCCGCATCGAGCTGCAGTTCGTCTCTCTCACCCCGCTGGATCTGTTTGCGGACCTTGCCGCCGGCGAGCACATCGCGCGCGAGGTCAAACGTGCGGGCGGCACGCTGGGTGCTTTCGTTTATCGCAACGAAGGCCTCGTGCACAAGCTGGGCCGCGTGTTCGACCTGGCACAAGACCATGCCCTGGGCCTCGACTTTCATGTCGACGAAGGCCTCGATGCCGATGCGAGCGGTTTGCGCAGCATTGCGCAGCTGATGCGCGCGCGCGAATTCCGGCGCAGTGTGGTCTGCGGCCACTGCTGCTCGCTGGCGGTGCAGGACGATGCGGTAGCCAACGAAACGCTGGCACTGTGCGCCGGCGCGGGCCTTCACATGGTCGCGCTGCCGACCACCAACCTGTACCTTCAGGGTGCCTGGGACCGCACGCCTGTGCAGCGCGGCATCACGCGCATTCACGAGGCGGCGGCACGGGGCTTGCGTGTGAGCCTGGCAACGGACAACGTGCAGGACGCCTTCTATCCCTATGGCAGCTACGACCTTCTCGAGACCTTCGGCCTCGGCGTGCAAATGGCGCACCTCGCACCTGCGGGCGAATGGTTCGACGCGATCACGGTCAGCCCCGCGAAGGCGCTCGGCCTTGCGTGGGACGGCCGCATTGCGCCGGGCTGCCCCGCCGACCTGGTGCTGCTCGCGGCCACCGCTGAGCATGAACTCATCGGACCGCGCGGGCGCCAACGCACCGTGATCCGTGCCGGTCAAATTCTGGAGCAAACACAATGAGCATGGGCAAGCCAATGGCCAACTACGCCGCCGCCAAACGCGTCGGCGATTTCGTCTTCATGAGCGGCGTGGTGGCGGTCGATCCGGCCACGCGGCGCGCCGTGGCCGGCTACGACGCCATTCCTGAAGAAGCCCGCACGGCCTTGCAGGGCGTGGGCTATGCCACGGGCCAGATGTCGGTCGACATCTTCGAAGCACCCATCGTGGCGCAGAGCTGGTTCGTGCTCGAACGCATCCGCCAGATTGCCGCCGAGCATGGCGGCACCATGGAAGACGTGGTGAAGCTGGTGCAGTACTTTCGGCACCTGCCGCACTATGCGTTCTACAACCGCGTGCGCGGGCTGTTCTATCCGGGTGAGCCGCCGGTGAGCACGGTGGTCGAGGTGTCGCGCTTCCTGCCGGGCGACGAGGTGCTGGTGGAAGTGGAAGCCACCATGTACCTGCCCCAGCACCGGCCTATTTGACCCCCGCGCCCTTCAGCAGGAACTCGGTCACCTGCTCGATCAGGTAGCGCCGGTCCCTGTCGTCGCCGTCTTGCGCAACATTGCGGAAGTACGCGGCCTGCGTGGCGTGGTCGGCATAGAACTGCGTCACCGCCCAGATGTGGAACAGCACCAGCATCGGGTCGGCGTTGTCCATCAGGCCCTGGTTCATCCAATTCTGGATCACGGCGGCGGCCTGGTCTGTGCGCTGCTTGCTCGTGTCCATCATGCTGTTGAGCACGGGGGCGCCGTGCATCATTTCGGCCGTAAAAATACGCGAGCGCAGCGGGTGTTCGAACGAGAACACCATCTTGCGGTGGATCAGGTCGCCCAGCACCTTGCGCGGGCCGAAGGCCTCGTCGGCAAAGCCGAACACCACGATCCAGTCGTTGAGAATGTCCTGCAGGATCTGCCGGTACAGCGCTTCCTTGCTCTCGATGTAGTAGTGCAGCTGCGCCTTCGAAAGCCCGGCCTTGTCGGCAATCGCCTGCGTGGACGCGCCGGCCAGCCCTTCGCTGGCAAACACTTCGATGGCGGCCTGGTTGATGAGGCCGAGCACCTGGGTGTACTTGCGCGAACGGCCGCGCGTGGCGGGCGCCTCGCCGATGCTTTCGTCTGCGGTGCCGATGGCGGGCCGCGCATTCACAGCTGCAGCACCAGTTCCTGGCCCTTGGCGCGCGAGCAGCACAAGGCCACTTTCGTGCGGCGCTCGGTGCCGGTGAGGCAGAAGTCGCGGTGCTCCGCGCCTTCGCCGTCTCCTTCGACCACGCAGGTGCCGCACAGGCCCTGCTGGCACGACACCGGAATGTCGATGCCGACTTCATGCAGCGCATCGACGGCGGTCTGGTCGGCCGCCACCGGCACCGTGATGCCGCGCTGCGCGAGCTTCAGCGTGAAGGGCAGGCCGGTGCTGGTATTCGCATCGGCCGGCGCGGCAAAGTATTCGGCGTGCAGCGCGTCTTCGGGCCAGTGCGCAGCCGCTTCGCGCACCGCCTTCATGAAGCCGCCGGGGCCGCAGACGTACAGGTGCGTGCCGGGTGCACGCTCGGCCAGCAATGCGCGCAGGTCGATGCGCTGCGTGACATCTCCCTGGTCGAGGTGCAGCCGCAGGTGCGGTGCCAGCGTCGGCGAATGCAGTGCGTCTGCAAAGGCCAGGTGCTCTTCGCTGCGCGCGAACACGCACAGGGTGAAGTCCGCGCCGCGTGCTGCGAGCGCCTGCGCCATGGCCAGCAGCGGTGTCATGCCGATACCGCCGGCCAGCAGCAAGTGCCGCTTCGCCTCTTCGCGCAGCGGAAAAGTATTGCGCGGCGCGCTGATGGCCAGCAGGTCGCCCTCGCGCACGCGCTCGTGCATCGAGGCCGAGCCGCCGCGGCTTTGGGCTTCGCGCTTCACGCCGATCACGTACGAGGCGGCCTTCGACGGCTCATCGGAAGACCATCGCGCCAGCGAGTATTGGCGCGAGAAGCCGCCCGGCATGAACACATCGATGTGCGCGCCGGCTTCGTAGCCCGGAAGACCACGGCCCCACGGATGCGCCAGCTCGAAAGCCAGAATTTCCGGCGTCTCGCGCGAGATGCGTTCGACGCGGACGGTGAGCATGCGTTCAAGGCTCATGGTGTGTGTCTCCCTGGCTAGATGCTCTGCAGCTTGCGCGACACGCGTTCGATGAAATGGATGCGGTCGCGTTCGGTGACGGCGTTCATGTCGTGCAGCTGCAGCCACGTGACCTTGCAGCGCCATGCAAAAAGCGCCCGCAGCGCGCGCGTGAAGAGCCGCCGGCCCGGATCGCCGATGAGCATCACGAACCAGCGCGGCGAGCCGCCCGTGGTCACGACGGTCAGCCGCCGGATGTGCCGCATGCCTGACTTCGCGACCTGCCCCTTGCGCTCCGCAGGGAGGAATGCAACGCCCGGCAGCCACACGCGCTCGAGCCAGCCCTTGAGCATCGACGGCGGGCCATGAAACCAGGTGGGATAGACGAACACGAGGTGCTCGGCCCACAGCAGCGCTTCGACATGGGGCTTCACGCGTTCGCGGATGAGTTCGGGGTTGTCCAAGTAGGCGATGCGCTCTTCGCGCGTGAGCGTCGGGTCGAAGCCCTCGGCGTACAGATCGATGGCCTTGACGGGGTGCCGCGGCTCCAGCGCTGCAAGGGCCGTGCGGTAGAGCGCGTGGTTGAAGCTCTCAGGATTCGGATGGCAGTGGACGACGAGCGTTTTCATGAAAGAGAGGGCCGGTTCGCCTGTCGGCGAGACGGGGTCAGAGCCCAGTGAACATGGAGCCGCGCAGTGCCTTATGGCAACCCAGGCGCCGGCATCTGACCCCGGCGCAAGCCCCGCGCGGCCCGCGGGAAAAACACAACGCGCGCCGGCTACTTGCCGGCGAGCTTCTTTCGGACGTCGAGCCCGACGCCCTTGTTGACGAACTGCGTGGTCACGACCTTCGAAAGGTCGATCTCGCCGGGCTTGTACAAACCGGCCTTCACCATCTTGTCGTAGAAGTCTTTCACGCGTGCTTCGTCCATCGCGCCGATGCCCTTGGTGAGGGATTCGCCGCTGTCGACAATGCCCATCTTCTTCATGAGTTCGATGGAGCCCTGCGATGCGGCCACGGGCGAGTCGGGGTTGATCTTGGCGATCATCTCGTTGGCAGCCTTGTTGTCGCCGTAGAGATAGTTGTTCCAGCCGATGATCGAAGCTTCGACAAACTTGCGCACGGTTTCGGGCTTGGTCTTGACGAGGTCGGCACGCGTCTCGATGGTGGTCGAGTAGGTCGAAAAGCCGTTGTCGGCCAGCAGCTGCACCACCGGTTCAAAGCCTGCCTGCGCCTTGATCGAAAGCGGCTCCGAAATGGCGTAGCCCTGCTGAATAGACTTCTTGTCGGCCAGGAACGGGCCCACGTTGAAGGTGTAGGGCTTGAGCTGCGAATCCTTGAAGCCGTGCTCCGACTTCATCCATTGCCAGAAGCTGAACTGGCCGTCCTTGCCGATGAAGGCGACGGGGGCCTTGGCCATGTCCTTGAAGGTGTCGAAGCCCTGGCCAGGGTGCGCAAACATGGCCTGCGGATCTTTCTGGAAGAAGGCCGCAACCACGACGGTGGGCACGCCGTTCTTCACGTTGTCGAAAGACTGCAGCAGGTTGCCGGTCATCAGAAAATCGACCTTGCCGGCGGGCAGCATCGGCCGGTTGTTGACCATCGGGCCGCCCTGCTGAATATCGACGTCGAGGCCGTATTTCTTGTAGGTGCCGTCCACCAGTGCCTGGTAGAAGCCGCCGTGGCCGGCCTGCGCTTTCCAGTTGGTGGCAAACACCACTTTTTCCTGCGCCTGTGCGGCGAAGGTAGCGGCCGCGAGGGCGAGGGCTAGAGCAAGCGGACGGATGGTCAGAGCGGGAACGCGCATGGCAGTGGACTCCTGGGTTGAATACTGCGGGGGATTTTCATGTCAGCGGGCGTGTGATGGAACTTTTGGGCGCCGTTTTTGGAGGTGCTGTTGTTCTTGGCGCTGTGTTCAGGGCGTGTGCCCAGGCCACCGGGTACTCCCCTCCGCGAATGTCCCCCGCCTTCGGCTCCTCCTTTATTTCGCTGCGGGGCGTGTGCAAAGGCCACCGGGTACTCCCCTCCGCGAATGTCCCCCGCCTTCGGCTCCTCCTTTATTTCTCTGCGGGGAGCACCCGATGCCCTGTGCACCAGGGCACGCTCTGGGTGTACCGCTGATTAACGACTGCTCTGGATCACGCACCCGTCGATGGGGTGCCTTGCGCAGCGAAATAAAGGAGGAGGCCGCAGGCCGGGGGACACCGTCGATGGGGTGCCTTGCGCAGCGAAATAAAGGAGGAGGCCGCAGGCCGGGGGACATTCGCGGAGAGAAATAAAGGAGGAGGCCGCAGGCCGGGGGACATTCGCGGAGAAAGGTACCCCGTCGGCGGGTGCGCGCCACGAACAGCTGCCCTCGAGACCAACGCCGCCAAAGACAAAGCACGACGTCATTTCAACGCTCGACAGCCATATCTGAAGTCCAGCCGCGCGTCTTTCCAGGGTTCATCAAACCCATCGGGTCGCTGCGCTTCTTGAACTCGATCTGCTGCGTGTCGATGGTCTTCATTCCGCCGTCCTCGATGGTGAAGACATGCGGATTGAAGATCTGGCAGCCGCCCTGCGATTCGATCTCGCGAATCACCTCGTACTGGTGGGCCTCGCCCTTCCATCGCACCAGCAGGATGCCGAAGGTGCCGCATTCACCGCCCGCGCGTGCGAAGTCCTGGTGCTGCAGCACGTCGTCGCCGAAGATTTGCAGATGGCGCTCGACAACCGCGGGGTCGAATGGCTGGGCGTAGGCGACTTGCAGATAGGTCCAGCCGCGGTCGGCCTTCAATGCCTGCAGGGTCGTGTGGTTGAACGCGCATTCGTAGGCGGGCGGCAGGCCGTCGGCGAGCAGCTCGGCCTCCGTGCCGGCCACGGAGATCGTGCCGCCTTGCGCATCGGCGAGTGCGCGGAAATCCGCCATCGATTCGGGCGAGACCATGGCGAATACCGCATGCCGATCGGGCGGAAAGCGGTCGCGCATGGCCGTGTAGTAGGGCGAAAAGCGCGATTCGACGGTCGAGAGTAAAAAGATGTCCAGCGTCGGCGCCTGCGCCGCAATGCCGAAGTCGAGTGCGCCGCGGTATGTATCGAACAGCACCGTGCAGTGCACCCATTCGACGGCCGGGCTCAGCGCCACCTCCACGTCGAGGATCACGCCGTTGGTGCCGTAGGCGTGGTGCACCTGCTGGATCTCGTCGCCGTGCAGTTCGATGATGCGCGGCTCGCGCTCCACCGTCATCACGCGCGCGCGCAGCAGGTTGCCCGGGTCGCGAAGGATGCCGTGGCGGAACGAGCCGATGCCGCCGAAGCCGCCTGCGATGAAGCCGCCGATGCTGGCCACGTGCCAGGTCGAGGGCCACATGCGCAGCGCCTGGCCTGTCTCGCGCGCGGCAAGGTCGATGTCGTGCATGCGCGCACCGGCCTCCACGCGCATGCGGCCTGGCTGGATGTCGAGCACGCGGCACATCTGCGTCACGTCGAGCACCACGCCGCCTTCGAGCGGCACGCACTGGCCGTAGTTGCCGGTGCCTCCGGCGCGCACGGTGAGCGGCAGCTTCCACTTGGCAGCCACGGCGGCGGCCTGGCGCACATCGTCCTCGGTGCTGACCTTCACCACGAGGTCGGCCACGCAGCCCGCCAGCTGCGCGGTGAGGATGGGGCTGTACCAGTAGAAGTCTTTCGAGAGCTGTTTGCGTTGGGCCGGCGCGGTGATGACGTTGAGGCCGCGCAGATCTTCGCGCACGGAGTCCCAGTCGATGGCGGCATGCAGCGCGTCAGCGTTCACGTCGCATCTCGCTTTCGTGCCAGTGACCCAGAACCAATCGCGACAGCGCAGCGAACACGATGAAGATCACGATACCGAGCAGCGACACCAGCAGCAGCGCCGCGAACATCATCGGGATCTCGGTGCGAAAGCTCGATTCGAGAATGCGTGAAGCCAGCCCGGTTTCCTTGCCCGCCGTGCCGGCCGTGAATTCCGCCACCACCGCGCCGATCAAGCTCAGTCCGCCCGCAATCTTCAGCCCCGCCATGAAGTAAGGCAGCGCGCTGGGCGCGAGCAGGTAGCGGAAGGTCTGCCACGGCGAGGCCTTGTAGAGCTGGAACAGGTCGCGCAGATTGCTGTCGGCGCTTTTCAGGCCGACGACGGTGTTCGACAGGATGGGAAAGAAAGCCACGATCCATGCGCACAGCAACAACGCCGCGGTGGTGCTCGAGACGTAGATCAATATCAGCGGCGCGATCGCGATGATCGGCGTCACCTGCAGGATCACGGCGATAGGGAACAGGCCGATCTCCACCCACTTGAAGAGCGCGAACGCAATGGCCAGCAGCACACCGCCGACGATGGCGGCACCGAGCGCGAGCAGCGTGAGCTTGACCGTGAACCACAACGCGCTGGAGAGCGAGGCCCAGTTGTCGAACAGCGTGCGCAGGATGAGCGAGGGCGCAGGCAGTATGTAGTGCGGAATGTTGTTGGCGCGCACCATCCATTCCCATGCCAGCAGCAGCGCGATGACGATGGCCGCCGGCACCACGATGCGCAGCATCGAGTCGCGGCGGCGCAGCTTGTCTTCATGCGCGCGCAGCATCGCTTCCGAAGGCGCAACGTCGGCCGCATCCAGCGGCACCTTGGCGGCCGGCGCCACGGGCTCAGTGATCGACGTCATGCAGCGCTCCGTGAAGGGATTGCGACACCGCCGTGCAGTGCGCGTTGTAGCGGCTCGAGGTGCGGAATTCTTCGCCCCGCGGATACGGTTCGTCGATACGGATCTCGTCGATCACGCGGCCGGGGCGCGCGGCCATCACCACGATGCGGTTCGAGAGATACACCGACTCGTACACGCTGTGCGTGACGAACACGACCGAGAAGCGATGCTCGCGCCAGATGGCGAGCAGGTCGTTGTTGAGCTTGATGCGCGTCATTTCGTCGAGCGCGGCGAAGGGCTCGTCCATCAGCAACAGGCGCGGATGCGTGACCAGCGCGCGCGCAATCGACACGCGCATCTTCATGCCGCCCGAAAGCTCGCGCGGATACACGTCGGCAAAGCGCGATAGGCCGACCATCTCCAGCACCTGCTGCACCACCGGTGCGGCCGCGTCGCGGCTCATGCCGGCCAGCTTGAGCGGCAGCCACACGTTGTCGAACACCTTGGCCCAGGGCATGAGCGTGGGCTCCTGGAACACGAAACCCAGGTCGCGGTCGCTTTGCGTCTTTCCGGTGTTGGTGCCGGACCAGTGCATGTCGCCCGAGCTGAGCCTCGTGAGCCCGGCGATGAGCCTGAGTGCGGTGCTCTTGCCGCAGCCCGAGGGGCCGAGAAAGCTGATGAAGTCGTGCTCGCCGATGTCGAGCGTCATGCCCTGCAACGCGAGCGTGCCGTTGGCAAAACGCTTGCTGACGTGGCGCAGGCTGACCAGCGGCGGGGTGTCGGTGGTGGAGCTCATTTCCAGGCGGGCTCGTTGGCAAGGCGCGAGAGCGGAAAGCGGTCGACCTCGTGCAGCAGTTCGACAAAACGCCGGCCCACGTGGTCGAGCACCGCGGCGCCCTTCTCGGCGGTGGCGCGCGTGGCGTCGCCGGCGGCGCCCGAAGGGTTGATGTCGTGCATCTGCCAGCCGAGCTTGCCGCTGGGCGTGATGGAGAGAAACTTGTTCTCGGCGGCCAGCTGCTCGGTCATCGAGCTGAAGTTCTGGAACTGGTCCTTCCGCACGTAGTTGGGCGTGAGGTGCAGCATCACCGAGCTTTCGAGGTCGCCCGCGTGAATGCCGTGCCTGCCCTCATGCGCGGTGAACAGGCCTTCGGGCAGGCCGAGCGTGTACCAGTTGGCGGCCACGACCATCATGCCGTGCTCCTCGCGCAGGTCGCGCGCCACGATGTCCATCACGCTCATCTGGCCGCCGTGGCTGTTGTAGAGCACCAGCTTGCGCACCCCGGCCTTCGCAACGCAGGCGCCGATGTCCTTCCACATCGAGATGAGCGTGTTCGCGGACACGGTGAGCGTGCCGGGGTAGCGCGAGTGCTCGTTGCTCTTGCCGTAGGGCACGGTGGGGAGAAACAGCACCGGCAGGTCGTCGGGCAGGTGCGGGAGGGTGGCGCGCACCATGCCGTCGATGGTGGCCGTGTCGGTCGACATGGGCAGATGGGGCCCGTGCTGTTCGGTGGCGCCCACCGGCAGCACGGCAATGAGCCGTTCACGGTCGAGGCGGGAGAACTCTTCGCTGGTCAGGTCGGACCAGAAACGGCTGCGCAGGGGGACCGGGTTCATCGTGGCGTACCTCGTGGTGACGGGCAATCAGGGCGGGATGATGGTCTAAATTATCCAATCGGTCAAAAAAACATGGATCGGTAGTTACCCAGACAGGCCGACCGCCCCTGTAAAACCAACTGCTGCAAACCTGAGCGCCCGGTCTGATTCAGCGCTTCACCACGTAGCGCGTCACCACGGGCGGCGACTCGCCGATGTGAAACGCCAGCCGCCGTTCGCGCAAGGCCATGTCGGCGGCCGTGGCGCGGTTGAAGCGGCGCAGGTGGTCGGTCCAGCTTTCGTCGACGATCTCTTCCACGTAGCGGCCGGGCTCCGAAATGTCGTGCAGCAGCTCCCAGCCGATGGCCCCCTGGCCGAGCCGTGCGCGGCGCGTCTGGTGCATCACGAGGTGGAAGGCCGCCGCGCGTGCGGGGTCGATCATGTATTCGATGGTGATCACCACGCGGCCGTTTTCTTCGGGCTTTTCTGCAGGCGGGCCGGCGGCCCAGCCGGCGCGCGCGGGGCTCATGTCGGCCTCTTCACCCGAGACGTCGGTCACCCAGCGCAGCGCCGCCAGCATCAGCAGCGTGCCGCTCACCGCCGCAATCTCCAGGCTGGAGCGCAGGTTGGTCACGGTGGCCACCTGGCCCCAAAGGGCTGCACCGATCGCGCTCGCACCCATGATGGCCATCTGGTAGGTCGACATTCCGCGCGCGCGCACCCAGTCGGGCAGCGCCAGTTGCGCCGATACCGAGAGCGAATTGGCCACGGTGATCCACGCCATGCCGCCGAAGAACATGGCAGGCACTGCGACCCACGCGTTGGGCGCAAAGGCCATCACCCCGGTGGCGAGCGATTGCAGCGCCGTGCCGCGCAGCACCAGCTGGTCGCGCCCCAGCGCCTGGCGTAGCCGCGGCAGAAACAGCACCGCGATGATCGCGCCCGAGCCCATGGCCGCCAGCAGCAGCGTGAAGGTGCCGGCACCGCCGCCCTCGAGGTTGCGCGCCAGGAGCGGTAGCAGCGCAAGCAGCGCGGTGGAGTGAAAAAAGAAGATCGTGATGCGCGAGAGCACCGCCCGCATGCGCTGCGACTGCCACACGAACTGCACGCCCACGCGCATGGCGCTGATGAGCCGCTCGCGCCCGAGCGGGTTGGGCTTGTGCTCGCGCCGCCAGCGCAGCACCACGAAGCCCGAGGCCACCGACAGCACCGCATTGAGCGCAAACACCCAGACGCTGCCCGCGCTGGCAATCAGCATGCCTGCCGTGAGCGGGCCGATGATGCGCGAGGCGTTCATTGCGATGCCGTTCAGGCCCAGCGCCGCCGGCAACTGCGGCCGTGGCACCAGCTCGGGCACGATGGCCGAGAACACCGGCCAGCGCAGCGCCAGGCCAATGCCGTTGGCGAAAGTGAGCGCCAGCAGAAGCGGCGCGGTCATCATGTCCAGTGCGATGGCAGCGCACAGCACGATGGCCGTTCCCGCCAGCCAGAACTGCGTGGCCACCAGCCAGCGCCGGCGATCGAGAATGTCGGCCAACGCCCCGCTGGGCAGGCCCAGCAGGAACACCGGTAAGGTGGAGGCCGACTGCACCAGCGCCACCCAGACGGGCGAAGTGGTCAGCGAAGTCATCATCCACGCCGCCGCCACGTCGCTCATCCACATGCAGATGTTGGCGATGAGCCAGGTGCTCCACAGCATGCGGAACACGGGCAGCTTGAGCGGCTCCAGCGCCGCGAACTTCGGCGGCTGCGGCCGGGTGGGGGGAATGGGTGTCTCTTCGGGGGAAATCGGTGGCATGTCGCCCGATTGTGCCTATCCCCTGTCGCTGCGCGCCAGGCGGTGTTCGAGCCGCCGCAGCATCGTGGTGAGCACCAGCGTCATGACCCAGTACACCACCGAAATCGCAAGGTACGGCTCCCAGTAGCGCGCATAGGCGCCGGCCACCGTGCGTGCGGCGTAGGCCAGTTCGGCCAAGCCGATGGCCGAGACCAGGGAGGTGTCTTTCAGCAAGGCGATCGCGTTGTTGCCAAGCGGCGGCAGCATGCGGCGGAAGGCCTGCGGCAGCACCACGTAGCGCATGACCTGCGCGGGCGTGAAGCCGATCGACCGGCCCGCATCGAACTGTCCGCGCGAGATCGACTGGATGCCGGCGCGGAACACTTCGGAAATGTAGGCCGCGGAGTTGAGCGTGAGCGCCACCACGCCGGAAATGAGCGCGCCGTGTTCCTGCTTAAGCGTGCGCGCTAGGTCGCCGTCGATAAGGAGGCCGGTGGTGGGATGAATGAACACCGGCATCACCGCGAAGTGAATCAGCAGGATCTGCACGAAGAGAGGCGTGCCGCGAAAGAAGCTCACGTACACCGTCGCCGGCCACCGCAGAAAGAACCGCGCAACCCAGGTCCAGGGCGCATGGCGCGGCTGCGCGAGCCGCGCGAGCGCCAGGCACAGGCCCCAGCTTGCGCCCAGCAGCACGCACACCACCGTCATGCGCAGCGTCATCCAGGCGCCTTGCCAGAACAGGTCTTTGTATTCGACCAGGATGTCCCAGCGGAACCATCCGAACAACAGGATCGGCTGTTCCATCTAGTGCTCCCTTGCGCCCGGGCCGGACGTGCTGCTCATCGGGCGTTCGGGTCCTTGTTGAACCACTTCTTGTAGATCGTGTTGTAGCTGCCGTCGGCGCGGATCGCAGCCAGGCCGGCCGTGAGCTTGTCGAGCAGCGCCTTGTCGCCCTTCTTCACGACGATGCCGAAGCCCTCTTCAGGGAAGGACTTGTCGTCGATGGTCTTGAGCTCGGGATTTTGCGCCACGCGGTAGGCGATCACGCCGTTGTCGCCCATGGCGGCATCGACGCCGCCGCCGGCCAGTTCCGAAATGATGAGCGGCGTGCTCTCGAAGCGGCGGATGTTGGGGCTGGTCTTGCCGAACTCGCGCGAGGCGATGTCGTCGGCGGTGGAGGCGCTCACCACGGCAATCTTCTTGCCGGCAAGATCCTTCAGCGAGGCGACCGTGCTGCTCTTGGGCAGTGCGATGAGCTGGCGCGCCGCAAAGTAGGGCGGCGTGAAGTCGTAGCTCTGCTTGCGCTTTTCGTTGATGGTGACGCCCGAAATCACGAGGTCGACGTCGCCGTTGTTGAGCGCGCCGAAGATGCCGGTGAACGGCGTGTTGACCACCTTGATCTTCAGGCCTTGCTGCTTGGCGATGGCGTTGATGATGTCGATGTCGAAGCCGACGATCTGCTTGTCCTTGTTCTCGAAGGCGAAAGGCGCATAGGTGGCGCTCGAGGCCACGGTGAGTTCGCGGTTCTGTGCCTGGGCGCCAAAGGCGAGCGCGGCGGCGGCAAGGCCGAGCGCCAGGGTGCGGCGGATGGAGTTCATGGGGTTTATTCCTCTTGTTCCGCCCGGCGGGCGGCGTGTGTCTGTGGTGGACGGGAATTCTAGGTTGCAGCTAGCGTGCCAGGTGCCCGAGCGGCCAGGCGCTGCTGGCCTTCACCTCGCCCAGCGAGAAGCTGGTGTGCAGGTCTTTCACATTGGGCAGGTTCATCAGGTGGCGCCTCGCAAAGGCCGAGAAGCTGTCCAGGTCCTGCGCCACCACCTGCAGCTCGAAGGTGCCGGTGCCGCTGATGTAGTGGCAGGCCACCACCTCGGGCAGCTTGCGGATGGCGTCCTCGAGCTGCTGGGTGGCGTCGTGCGTCACACGTTCGGTGTCCACGCGCACGAAAGCGAGCACGCCGAGCCCGATCTTGTGGCGGTCGATCTCGGCGTGATAGCCCTTGATGAAGCCGGCTTCTTCCAGCGCGCGCACCCGGCGCCAGCAGGGTGCGGCCGAAAGGCCTACGCGCTGCGCAAGCTCGGCATTCGTCAGGCGGCCATCGGCCTGCAGTTCTTGCAGGATTGCAAGGTCGAACTTGTCAATGCTTTCCATAAGCACCGATATTAAGCAAGATTCTTTCTGAAAGGCGTTTTTTTGAGGCGAAGAACGCAAACACCTGTCGCTGGCCCCGGCATACACTTTGCGTGATCATGGGCTCGCGCCCGACCCGGGCACAGACCCACACCCATCAGCCAGGCCCACGAGGCCCCGCCATACGGAGACAGACAAACATGAACGCACCGCTGCCCGAGCACATCCGCAAGGCGCTGGAAACCGTCACGCTCGACGACAAATACAGCCTCGATTACGGCCGGGCCTTCATGAGCGGGGTGCAGGCGCTGGTCAAGCTGCCCATGCTGCAGCGGCTGCGCGACAAGCAGGCCGGCAAGAACACCGCGGGCTTCATCAGCGGGTATCGCGGCTCTCCGCTAGGCGGCTACGACCAGGCGCTATGGAAGGCGAGCAAGTTCCTGAAGGAACAGAACATCATCTTCCAGCCCGGCGTGAATGAAGAGCTTGCCGCCACGGCGCTCTGGGGCACTCAGCAACTGGGCTTCTCGCCCGCGGGCACCAACAAGTTCGACGGCGTCTTCGGCATCTGGTACGGCAAGGGCCCGGGCGTGGACCGCTGCTCCGACGTCTTCAAGCACGCCAACATGGCCGGCACCACCGAATGGGGCGGCGTGATTGCGGTGGCAGGCGACGACCATATTTCGAAGAGCAGCACGGCCGCGCACCAGAGCGACCACATCTTCAAGGCCTGCGGCACGCCGGTGTTCTTTCCGGCCAACGTGCAGGAAATATTGGACCTGGGCATTCACGCCTTTGCCATGAGCCGCTTCTCGGGCATCTGGTCGGGCATGAAGACGATCCAGGAAATCGTCGAGTCGAGCGCCACGGCCATGATCGACCCGGACCGCGTCGAGATCGTCATTCCCACCGATTTCCAGATGCCGCCCGGCGGCCTGCACATTCGCTGGCCCGACCACGCGCTCGAGCAGGAAGCGCGGCTCATGCACTACAAGTGGTATGCCGCGCTGGCCTACATCCGCGCCAACCGGCTCAACCACAACGTGATCGAAGGCCCGAACGATCGCTTCGGAATCATGGCCAGCGGCAAGGCCTACAACGACACCCGCCAGGCGCTGATCGACCTCGGCCTGGATGACGCCACCTGCCGCCAGTTGGGCATCCGGCTGCACAAGGTGGGCGTGGTGTGGCCGCTGGAGGCGCAGCTCACGCGCGACTTTGCCACCGGCCTGCAGGAAATCCTGGTGGTGGAAGAAAAGCGCCAGGTCATCGAATACCAGCTGAAGGAAGAGCTCTACAACTGGCGCGCCGACGTGCGCCCCAACGTGCTCGGCAAGTTCAACGAGCTCGACGGCGATTTTTCGGGCGGCGAATGGGCCATGCCCAATCCCACCGCCAACACGCTGCTGCGCGCCAACGCCGACCTGAACCCTGCGCTCATCGCCAAGGCCATTGCCCAGCGCCTGCGCAAGCTCGGCATCCTGGACCAGGCGGGCACCGACATGCATGCGCGCATCGATGCGCAGATCGCCATCCTCGAAGCCAAGGAGCGCTCGATGGAAGCGCTCAAGGTGGGCGGCGTGCAGGGCGCCGACCGCCAGCCGTGGTTCTGCTCGGGCTGCCCGCACAACACCAGCACCGTGGTGCCCGAGGGCTCGCGCGCCATGGGCGGCATCGGCTGCCACTTCATGGCAACCTGGATGGACCGCTCCACCATTGGCTTCACGCAGATGGGCGGCGAGGGCGTGCCGTGGGTGGGCCAGCAGCCCTTCACCACCGACCAGCACATCTTCGCGAACCTGGGCGACGGCACGTACTTCCACAGTGGCCTGCTCGCCATCCGCCAGAGCATTGCCGCGGGCGTGAACATCACCTACAAGATCCTCTACAACGACGCCGTGGCCATGACCGGCGGCCAGCAGGTCGGCGAGCGGCCCGAGGGCCACTCGGTGCTGCAGATTGCCGAAAGCCTGCATGCCGAAGGCGCGAAGAAGGTCGTCATCGTGACCGACGAGCCCGAGAAGTACGAGGGCGTGAACATCCCCGGCGACCACGTCGAGGTGAAGCACCGCGACCTGCTGGACGACATCCAGCGCGAGTTCCGCGCGATTGCCGGCACCACCGCCATCATCTACGACCAGACCTGCGCCACCGAGAAGCGCCGCCGCCGCAAGCGGGGCACGGCCGTCGATCCGGCCAAGCGCGTGGTCATCAACGACCTGGTCTGCGAAGGCTGCGGCGACTGCAGCGTGAAGAGCAACTGCCTGTCGGTGGAGCCGCTCGAAACCGAATTCGGCCGCAAGCGCACCATCAACCAGAGCACCTGCAACAAGGACATGAGTTGCCTCAAGGGCTTCTGCCCGAGCTTCGTCACCGTCGAAGGCGGCCAGCTCAAGAAGAAGGCGAAGAACAAGGCCGATACGCCGCTCGAACTCGGCCCGCTGCCCGAGCCAACCGTGCCGGCACTGGCGCAGGGTCAGGTGTGGGGCATCGTGGTGGCCGGCGTCGGCGGCACGGGTGTCATCACCATCGGCCAGCTGCTGGGCATGGCGGCGCACATCGAGGGCAAGGGCATCGTCACGCAGGATGCGGCTGGCTTGGCCCAAAAGGGCGGTGCCACGTGGAGCCATGCGCTCATCGGCGAATCGCAGGACGCGATTCGCACCACGCGCGTCGGCACTGCCGCGGCCGACCTCATTCTTGCGGCCGATCCGCTGGTGGCGGTGAACGCCGAAACCCTGGCGCGCATGCGCGAAGGGCGCACGCACGTGGCGCTCAACACGCACAGCACGCCCACGGCCGCTTTTGTGCGCAATTCCAACTGGGTCAATCCGCAAGACGATTGCGCGAACCAGATCGCGCGCGTCGTGGGCACCGATGCGCTCGGCACCTTCGATGCGGATGCTGCCGCCACGACGCTGATGGGCGACAGCCTCTACGCCAACCCGATGCTGCTGGGCTTTGCCTGGCAAAAGGGCTGGATCCCGCTGGCACTCGAGTCGCTGCTGCGGGCCATCGAGCTCAACGCCGTGGCGGTCGATAACAACAAGGCCGCCTTTGCCTGGGGCCGCCAGGCGGCGGCCAACCCGGACGCACTGCAAAAGCGCGTTCGCCCCGGCCACGTCATCGAGTTCAAGAAGCGCGAAACCGTCGAAAGCCTGGTGGCGCGCCGGGCCGAATTTCTGACGGGCTACCAGAACGCGGCTTATGCCGACGAATACCGGCAGTTCGTGGGCAAGGTGCAGCAGGCCGAATCGGTGCTGGGCAAGACCGCGCTGACCGAGACCGTTGCCCGCTACCTGTTCAAGCTGATGGCGTACAAGGACGAATACGAAGTGGCGCGCCTGCACACCGACCGCAGCTTCCTGGACCGGGTCGAGGGCATGTTCGAGGGCGAGATGGGGAAGGACTTCAAGCTCAACTACCACCTTGCGCCTCCTATCATCGCCAAGAAGAACACCAAGGGCGAGCTGCAGAAACAGCAATTCGGCCCGTGGATGCTCTCCGGCTTCAGGCTGCTGGCGCGGCTCAAGGGCCTGCGCGGCACTGCCCTGGACATCTTCGGGCGCACCGAAGAGCGCAAGACCGAGCGCGCGCTCATCGGCGAATACCGTGCGAGCATCGAAGAGGTGATTGCCGGCCTGCACGCCGAGAACCACGCGCTGGCGCTGGAGATTGCCAGCCTGCCCGAGCAGATTCGCGGCTACGGCCATGTGAAGGAGCGCAACCTGGCCGCTGCCCGCACCCGCTGGAGCGAATTGCTCGCCAAGTGGCGCAACCCGCAGTCGGCGCAGCGCGCGGCAGCCTGATTTTTGCGACGAGGCCGGCCTGTCGCCGTGCCCTGCTCCTGAAAACATAGCGCCAGACGCGCGCCCCGAGCCCTGGAAAGCCCTGCCCGGCGCGCCGGATAAGCGCGCGGGGCGGGGCATTGCCACGAATACAATGCCCGCTGCTGTGCGCGGCCGTTGCCGCTTCACGCTCTGACTCGCGGCCTTTTCCACGGGGCCGCGGAACCGCGGGCCCGTTCCGCGCTTCTGACATTCCTCTTCTCTCTGCTGGAGACTCTCTTGTTCATTTCCTCTGCTTTCGCCCAAACCGCGCCCGCTGCTTCCGGCGGTGGCGACATGTTGTCTTCGCTGGGCAGCATGCTGCCCCTGGTGCTGATGTTCGTGGTGCTGTATTTCGTGATGATCCGCCCGCAGATGAAGCGCCAGAAAGAAGCCCGCGCCATGATCGAGGCGCTGGCCAAGGGCGACGAGGTGGCAACGGCCGGCGGCGTGCTGGGCAAGATCACCTCGCTCGGCGACCAGTACCTGGGCCTTGAAATTGCCAATGGCGTGGAGATCAAGATCCAGCGCAGCGCTGTGATCCAGGTCTTGCCCAAGGGCGCCGTCAAGTAAGCAATAAATGCGTGGCCCGGCCTTGCGCTTTGTGGAGCAAGGCCTCAAGTCACGCCGTGTTTCGTTTCTGAAAAGCGCTCTCTCATGAACCGTTATCCGGTCTGGAAGTACGCGATCATCGTGATCGTGCTGCTTGTGGGGTTGATCTATTCCCTGCCCAATTTCTTCGGCGAGGCGCCTGCCGTGCAGGTGTCCGCGGCCAAGTCGACCGTCAAGGTCGATGCCGCCACCCAGGGCAGGGTCGAGGAGGCGCTGAAAACAGCCGGGCTCACGCCCGACCTGCTCACGCTCGAAGGCGGCTCGCTGCGCGCGCGCTTCGGCACGCCCGACGAGCAGCTCAAGGCGCGCGACGTCTTGCAGCGCACGCTGGTGCCCGATGCGTCAGACCCGCCGTATGTGGTGGCGCTGAACCTGGTTTCGCGCTCCCCGGCGTGGCTCACGTCGCTGCACGCGTTCCCCATGTACCTGGGCCTCGACCTGCGCGGCGGCGTCGACTTCTTGCTGCAGGTCGACATGAAGGGCGCCATCGACAAGAAGGCCGAGTCGTTTGCAGGCGACCTGCGCACCACTTTCCGCGACAAAGGCATCCGCGGCACTTCGGTCAACCGCAATGGCCAGACCATCGAGGTTTCGTTCCGCGACGCGGCGGCGCTGCAAACGGCCAAGCAAATCATCCAGGACCAGTTCCCCGATCTCGCAACCACCGAAGCGCAAGACGGCAGCAATTGGCGACTCACCGCCACCATCAAGCCCGAGGCCGCGCGCCGGCTGCAGGATGCGGCGCTCAAGCAGAACATCACCACCCTGCACAACCGGATCAACGAACTCGGCGTGGCCGAACCTGTGATCCAGCAGCAGGGCCTGGACCGCATCGTGGTGCAGCTGCCCGGCGTGCAGGACACGGCCAAGGCTAAGGACATCCTGGGCCGCACCGCCACGCTCGAAATGCGCCTGGTCGACGAAAGCGCAGAAGGCCGCGCAGCCGAACTGAGCGGCGGACCGGTGCCCTTCGGCTCCGAGAAATTCCTCGAGCGCAACGGCCGCCCGGTGATCGTCAAGAAGCAGGTGCTCGTCACCGGCGAAAGCCTCACCGACGCGCAGCCCGGCTTCGACCAGCAGAGCAACCAGCCCAAGGTCGACCTGACCATGGACGCCAAGGGCGGCCGGATCATGCGCGACGTGAGCCGCGAAAACTACAAGAAGCGCATGGCCATGCTGATCTTCGAAAAGGGCAAGGGCGAAGTGCTCACGGCCCCATCGATCAACGGCGAGCTCGGCAACCGCTTCCAGATTTCGGGTTCGATGACCGTGGCCGAGGCCGCCGACCTGGCTCTGCTGCTGCGCGCCGGCTCGCTGGCCGCGCCGATGGAAATCATCCAGGAGCGCACCATCGGCCCGAGCCTGGGTGCCGACAACATCGAAAAGGGCTTCAAGAGCGTGATGTACGGCTTCATCGCCATCATGATCTTCATGTGCGCGTACTACGCACTGTTCGGCCTGTTCTCGTCGATTGCGCTGGCCGTCAACCTGATGCTGCTGGTGGCCATTCTCTCGATGCTGCAGGCCACGCTCACGCTGCCCGGCATTGCGGCCATGGCGCTGGCCATTGGCGTGGCCATCGACTCCAACGTGCTCATCAACGAGCGCGTGCGCGAAGAGCTGCGCAACGGCGCCTCGCCTCAGGCTGCCATTCATGCGGGCTACGACCGCGCCTGGGGCACGATTCTCGACTCCAACGTGACCACGCTGATTGCCGGCATCGCCTTGCTGGCATTCGGCTCGGGCCCGGTTCGCGGTTTTGCGGTGGTGCACTGCATCGGCATCGTCACCTCGATGTTCTCCGCGGTGTTCTTCTCCCGCGGCCTCGTGAACTTCTGGTACGGCCAGAAGAAGAAGCTCAAGACGGTGTCGATCGGCACGGTGTGGCGCCCCAAGACCGACGGCACGGCCGTGGTTGACGCCGAGTAAAGGTCAAGGACAAGCGCCATGGAATTCTTCCGCATCCACAAGACCATCCCGTTCATGCGCCATGCATTGGTGCTGAACATCATTTCCTTCGCCACCTTTGCGCTGGCGGTTTTCTTCCTGCTGCATCGCGGGCTGCACCTGTCGGTGGAGTTCACGGGCGGCACCGTGATGGAGGTGGCCTACCAGCAGTCCGCCGACATCGGCAAGGTGCGCGAGGCCATCGGCAAGCTCGGCTACCCGGACGTGCAGGTGCAGAGCTACGGCACGTCGCGCGACGTGCAGATCCGCCTGCCGGCGCAAAAGGGCATGAGCTCCGACCAGCAAAGCGCGCAGGTCATGCAGGCGCTGAAGTCGGTCGATCCTTCGGCCACGCAGCGCGGCATCGAGGTTGTCGGGCCGCAGGTGGGCGACGAGCTCACCACCAACGGGCTCAAGGCGCTCGGCATGGTGGTGGTCGGCATCATGATCTACCTGGCGGTGCGCTTCGAATGGAAGTTCGCCGTGGCCACCGTGCTGGCCAACCTGCACGACGTGGTCATCATCCTGGGGTTCTTTGCATTCTTCCAGTGGGAGTTTTCGCTCGCCGTGCTCGCCGCGGTGCTGGCGGTGCTGGGGTATTCGGTCAATGAATCGGTCGTGATCTTCGACCGGGTGCGCGAGAATTTCCGCCGCTACCGCAAGATGAGCACGGTCGGGATCATCGACAACGCGATCACCTCGACCATCAGCCGGACCATCATCACCCACGGCTCGACGCAGCTGGTGGTGCTCTCGATGTTCTTCTTCGGCGGCCCGACCCTGCACTACTTTGCCCTGGCGCTGACCATCGGCATCTGCTTCGGCATCTACTCGTCGTGCTTCGTGGCGGCGGCCATTGCCATGTGGCTCGGCATCAAGCGCGAAGACCTCATCAAGGGCACGCCAGCCAAGCGCGACGGCGATTCCGAGGACGACCCGAACGCCGGCGCCGTGGTCTGACGCCGCCGGATCGAATGAAAGTGCCGCGGGAGGCCAGCAAGTGCAAGGAAGCTGATGCACACTTGTGCAGTTGCTTTTCCCGATGCAAGCTCTCGTCAGTTGCCCACAATAGAGCTTCACCGGCCTTTCCGATCTTTCAATGAGTATTGCGCGGTCCGCCTCTTCCTTGCAGCTCGCACGCGAGACGCGTGAGCGTTTCGTGCTGGCGACCGAGGGCGTCATCGTTCCCTTGGCGCAGGCCATCCGGGACCGCCTGACCAGGCAGGCTTCGGAAATCGGCAGTGCGCGCGTCATGCAGGAAAGCCGCGACGACTTCGTGGCATTCCAGGGACAGGCCACGCAATGGGTGTCGCTTTCCCAGACCCATTGGCGCAAATCGGTGAGCACCCCGGCTACCGCGGGCGGCGCATCGTCCACCGGCGGGCTGCGGCTCGAACTGATCGGCGACGACGTGATGGAAGGCAACATCCTGTCGTCGCGCCTGGCGCAGGCGATCCAAGACAAGGCCAGCTTCGAGCTCAGCGACCTGCGGCTTCGCATCCAGTACCTCGAAGACACCGCCGAACTCGACGCCCATGACGTGCTCAAGCCCGAAACGCTGGCCAAGCTGCTGGTGGACCAGTGGCTGGCGGCCGGCTTGAGCCGTGCGCTCTGGGCCCGCGTGCAGGACACCGTGCAGCAGCATCTGATCGGCGTGGTCGTCAAGGCCTACGAAGACGCCAACGCGTTCCTGATCTCCAAGGGCGTGATGCCGGAGATCGATCTCAAGAGCTTTGTGCGCCGCACAGGCGCTTCCGGAGGACCGGCCACGGTGCCCGGGGCGCCGTATTCCGCTGGCACCGCCGGCCAGGTACCAGGCGCTGCATCGCAGCACGGCTCGCACGCATCGCCGCAAACGCGAGGCTTCGGCGCATCGGCGCCACAGCTAACGACAGGTGGTTCGCCGTTGCTGCTCGCTCGCCAGCGTGCGCAGACGGCGCTCTTGAGTCTCAAGCGCTTTGTGGCTGCACGCATCGGCGCGGCGGACATGCCATCGACGATGTCGTCCTCACCGCAATCGGTAACCGGAGCGGACGGCCGGACGCCGGGCGCCGGCAGCAACGCTGGCGGTGGTGGGGGCGGGTCCGCGCAAGCCTTTTCCAAGACCTTTGCAGGCGTGATTGCCGATGCCGAAGCCGCCTACAGGATGGCGGCCACGCAATACATGCAGAACCCGGGCGACGCGGCCACCATCATCCAGCAGGCTTCGGTCGACTTGCGCCGGCGCAGCGCCGAGATCAAGAAGCGAGCGCCCACCACTGCCGACAAGGCCACCGTCGAGATCGTGGCGCTCATGTTCCAGGCCATCCTCGCGGAAGAGCGCATTCCTTTCTCGGCCCGCGTGTGGTTTGCGCGGCTGCAGATGCCGGTGCTGCGCGTGGCCATTGCCGAGCCCGAGTTCTTCGGCACGCTTCAGCATCCCGCGCGCATGCTGATCGACCGCATGGGTTCCTGCGTGATGGGCTTCGATGCCGCGGCCATTTCGGGCAGCGCGCTCGAAGGCGAAATCCGCCGCGTCGTGCAGGTGATCGAGCAATACCCCGAAACCGGGCAGCGCGTCTTCAAGCTGGTGTTCGACGAGTTCGTTGCGTTCCTCGGCCGCTATCTCACGCAAAGCGACACCACCCAGCGTGTCATGAGCGTGGCGCAGCAGGTCGAGCAGAAGGAAACGATGGCGATCCAGTACACCATCGAACTGCGCAAGATGCTCAACGACATGCCGGTGCGCGACGAGATACGCGAGTTTCTCTTCAAGGTGTGGGCCGAGGTGCTGGCCATTGCCGCGCTGCGCTACGGCGCGCAGGGCGAGCAGACCGTCATGCTCAAGCGCGTGGCCTCCGAGCTGGTGTGGGCCGCGAGCGCCAAGCCCAACCGCGCCGACCGCGCCCGCGTGATCCAGGACCTGCCGCAGCTGCTGCAGCGCCTGCGGCTGGGCATGAACCTGCTCGGCATCATCGACGAGCCGCAGGAAGCCCACATCAAGACCATCGGCGCGACCCTGTCCGACGCCTTCCTGTCGAAGACCGAGGCCATTCCCGCTGCCAAGATCGAAGCCATGGCCGAGCGCCTGGCGCACCTGGAAGACTTTGTGAGCGACGACGGCGGTGCCTCCAACCTGCCGCTCGACGCGAACAGCATCGAACTGCTGCTGGGTGTGGATGCGGCGTCGATCGAGGTCGTGCCCGACACCGTCGGCAGCGTGGTGGCCGAAGACATGCTCGAATGGGCGCACGAGCTGCAGGTGGGCAACTGGTTCATGCTCGACCACAATGACCGCGTGACCCAGGTGCAGTTTGTCTGGCGCAGCGACCGCAAGCAACTGCATCTGTTCGCCTCGGCCGACGGCCGCAGCTTTCTCATCCAGGTCGGACGCCTCGCCAACTACCTGCAGGCCGGCCTGCTGGTACCGGCAGAGGAAGAAACCCTCACGGTGCGCGCCACGCGCGAGGCGCTCGCCAAGCTCGACGCCAACCCGGAACGCCTGCTGAACTAGCCGGCTAGTGCGCGATGCGCCCTTCGCGGCTTTCGCAGAGTTCGTCGAGCACCAGCGCATCGGGCTCGATGCCGGTACTCCAGTGCACCATCAGCACGATGATCTTGAGTTCGTCGAGCGCAACCGGGTCGCCTGGTGCGGCCATGGCGCGCTCGATGACGATCTCGCGCAAGCCGCAAGACAGCACGTTCGACGATTCGAGAAAACGGATGAAACCGAGGCAATCGGCGCCCAGGTGCTCCTGCTCGGCCTGGGAATACACCCGCATGGCATTGCTCGACTGGGGCAACGCCGCTTCGGGAGCGCCACGCAGCGTGACCGTGGCAACGGCATCGTCGCTGGCACTTCGCTCAAGCTGCATGCCTTGCGTGGCAAGGCTCAGGCCGTCGAGCCAGTGCAGGGCCTCGCGGATCTCTTCTGCCTCGAAGCCGTGTGCGCTGAGCTTGCGGCCCAGTTGTTCGGGTTCGGGGCAGGCATCGCCGCGCCAATAGTTTTCGTAGACAAAAACGAGCACTTCGAACATGAGCCCAATATAGCCGAAGCTTGTTGCGGGCTCCCGGGCTCCATGTCACTTCTTCACCCCTTTTTGGGGGGAGGAAAATACTAGGCTGCGGCCGTTCTCTGGAAGAGCCCGCCGGGCAGGCGCGCCACGTGGCCGTCGAGTTCGAGTTCGAGCATCTTGGCTTGGAGCGCGGCCGCGCTCCAGCCGGTGCGTGCGCTCAGGGCGTCGAGGTTCACGGGGTCGAAGCCCAAGGCCTCGAGCAGCGGATTTTCCGCGGCTGCCGCAGAGGTGGAGCAAGAAGAACCGACCGCACCCTCATTGTCGAAAAGACCCGCATTCGCGCTGGCTGCGCGAAGGTCCGGCAGCTCTTCGAGGATGTCGTTCACCGATTCGACCAGTTTCGCGCCCTGGCGGATCAGCGCATGGCAGCCCCGCGATTGCGGCGAATGGATCGAGCCCGGAATGGCGAACACTTCCTTGCCCTGTTCCGAGGTCAGGCGAGCCGTGATCAGCGAACCCGACTGGAGCGCGGCCTCGACCACCAGCGTGCCGCGCGCCAGGCCGGCAATGAGGCGGTTGCGTTTCGGAAAGTTCTGCGTGAGCGGCGGCGTGCCGAGCGGCAGTTCGCTGACGATCAAGCCCTGCTGCCTGATGCGGTGCGCCAGGTCGCGGTGCCGGGCCGGGTAGACGCGGTCGAGGCCCGTTCCCACAATGGCCACCGTGGCGAGCCGGGGCGAGTCGCCGGCCGCGTCGAGCGCGCCCTGGTGCGCGGCGCCGTCCACGCCGAGCGCCAGGCCCGATATCACCGGCAAGCCCGCTTCGCCCAGCGCCCGTGCAAAGGCGCGCGCATTGGCGGCTCCTTGCGGCGTGGGATTGCGGCTGCCTACCACCGCAATGCTGTTGGCAAGCTGTGTCAGGTCGAAGTCCGCCGCGCCGAGCACGTAGAGCATCAGCGGGGGGTCGACCATTTCGAGCAGCGATGCGGGGTAGCTCGCATCCCCCAGCGTCACGATGCGGCGCTTGGTACCGTCGTCCTGGCCGGGTTGAAGCCATTGCCAGGTCAGGTCGATTTGCGCCTGGAGCCCGTTGGGCTGCTGCTGCAGTGCATCGGCCTGCGCCTGCGAGACCACCTGCCGGAGCGCCGCGCCAGTCTGCGCAAAAATGCCTTCAGGCAGCCCGAAGGCCGCCAAGAGTTTGCGTGCGGCGCCGTCGCCGATGCCCGGCGTCAGTGAAAGCCGCAGCCAGCCTGCGAGTTCTGCTCGTTCCAAACGAAGTGGAAAGGAAGCGGAAGGGCGTCAGGGATTGACGAGGAAGTCGCCGGCGCGCGGGGTGTCGGTGATTTCGAGCACCAGCGCGTACGAGACCTTTTCGAACGGCCGGAACACCATCAGCAGGCCGATGCGTTCGTTCGGAAGCTTGATCGTTTCCTTGCGTTCGCCGGTCCGGTCGAGAATGGTTTCGCCGTTCTTCAGAATGGCCAGCACATGGCCGCTGTCGATGCCGTCGCGGGTGCCCTTGTTGATGGCCACCACCTGGTTCTGCGCCGCGAACTGCACCGCATTGCCGTAGACGGAAATGATGCGGCCTTCGACCTGCGTGGAAGGTGCGCGTGGCACGTAGCTCAGCAACTGGCGCGGCGGCTCAGGCAGCAGGCGGTCGCCGGCGCGGATTTCCTCGCGCGCCGCAATGATGTCGATGCTGGCCGGCACCACGGTGATGACGTCCTTGTCCTTCTCGGTTTCGACGGTGGTCGATTCGCCGCGCTGGAGCTGGGCCTTGCCCAGGTACTGCGCCTCGTAGCCGAGGATTTCGCCCGTTCCCGGGTCCTTGAGCGGCGTGGCGCTGCGGAACACGCGGAAATTCTTCAGCGGGCCCGGCGTTTCGAGCAGCGGGGTGTCGGCATTGCCGCGTGCATAGGCGCGGTCGCCGCGCGACAGCAAGACCCGGCTGTCGTTGCCGGCCACGATGCGCGGCGCGGCTTGCAGCGTGTCGGCATCCACCACGATCGGCTCGCTGAGGAAGGGCTCGATGATGCTCGGGTTGAGCGTGGGCAACGCCATGCCCGCCAGCGAGTCGAAACGCGTGCGCGGCGACAGCTTGATGGTGCCGCCGTCTGCGCTGCCGCTCCCGCCGCGGCGCATGGTGAGGCGTGCGCGCCCGCCCGTCTTGTCCAGGTACAGCACCTGGCCGGGGTAGATCCGGTGCGGGTTGGCAATCTCGTTGATGTTCATGCCCCACAGTTCCGGCCAGCGCCAGGGGCGCAGCAGGTACAGGCGCGAAATGGCCCACAGCGTATCGCCGGGCTTGACTGTGTATTCGTCCGGCGCGCTGGCCGCCAGTTCGCTCAGCGGAACACCGTTTTGGGCGGTTTGCTGTGCCGTGGCGCGTTGCTGCGGGGTGACGGGGTAGTTCTGAGCCCAGGCCGTCGTGCCGCCGCTGATCACCGCAAGGGCTGCCAACGTGGTGAAAAGATGCGTGCGATGGCGGACAGGGGTTCGGAGCTTTTTCATGTCTGGATGGGTGAGCGCATCAAAGTATCGGTGCGCATACGAATCTCACAATTTGCTACGAATTCTGCGCCCGAAGCCCTTTAAAGGGCAACGTTTTCAGGTGATCCGAGCTCATCGAGTCGCGGAATTGGCGAAAATAGCCACAACTTTTCCCGTTTTTCATGGCCAAACGAATCATTCTGAGTTACCCGGACAAGCGCCTGCACACGGTTGCCAAGCCGGTACAGGGCGTCGACGCACGCATCAAGGCCCTGGTTGCCGACATGCTGGAGACCATGTACGACGCCAATGGCATCGGGCTGGCCGCCACCCAGGTCGATGTGCACGAGCGCCTGGTCGTCATCGACGTTTCCGAAGAGCGCAACGAGCCGCTGGTGCTCATCAACCCCGAAATTATCTGGGCAAGCGACGAAAAGGTGCTGAACGAAGAGGGTTGCCTCTCGGTGCCGGGTATCTACGACGGCGTGATGCGCTCCACTTCGGTCAAGGTCCAGGCGCTGGACGAAAACGGCGAACTGCGCACCATCGAGGCCGAGGGCCTCCTCGCCGTGTGCATCCAGCATGAGCTGGACCACCTGCTGGGCAAGGTGTTCGTCGAATACCTGTCGCCGCTCAAGCGCAACCGCATCAAGAGCAAGCTGCTCAAGCAGCAACGCGAAGAAGCCAAGGAAGGCCGGGCCTGAGAATGAGGCTTGCCTGGTCTCACGCCTTTGTTGTTGCAGCCGGGTTGCTGCTGGCCGGCTGCGCCAGCGAACCCACGCGCATCGTGCCGGGCACCACCGCGGCCGAAACCCTGCAGCGGCTGGGCGCGCCGACGGGCCGCTACCCGCTCAACGGCGGTGGCGAACGCCTGCAGTATTCGCGCATGCCGGCCGGCTTCGAGGTGATCGACATCGACATCGACGCCTCGGGCAAGGTCGTCTCGGTCACCCAGGTGCTCAACGAGGCGCGTTTCGGGCACGACATCAAGGTCGACCAATGGCGCCAGAACGACGTGGTCGCCTTTTATGGCCGGCCCTACGAAATCAGCCGTGTCAGCTCTTTTGACGGTACCGTCTGGACCTGGCGCTACAAAGCGGTGAACGAGCGCCGCATGCTCTATATCTATATCGATCCCACAGGCGTGGTTCGCCGCTATCACACGGGGGATGACCTCGAATTCGATCGGATCCGGGATTGAACCCCCTCAAGGTCGTTTTTGCGGGCACGCCCGAGTTCGCGCGTGTCGCGCTCGAGGCCGTTGCCGGCGCCGGACATGAAGTGGTGCTGGTGCTGAGCCAGCCCGACCGCCCTGCCGGCCGCGGCATGAAGCTGCAGGCCTCCCCGGTCAAGCAGTGCGCCGTTGCCAACCACTGGCCCGTGGCGCAGCCGCGCAGCCTCCGGCTCGACGGCAAGTACCCTGAAGACGCTTCGGCTGCGCGCGAGGCCCTTCTGGCAGCAAAGCCCGACGTGATGGTGGTTGCGGCCTATGGGCTCATCCTGCCGCAATGGGTGCTCGACCTGCCGAAGTTCGGCTGCCTGAACATCCACGCCAGCCTGCTGCCGCGCTGGCGCGGCGCGGCGCCGATCCACCGAGCCATCGAAGCCGGCGACTCGCAAACCGGCATCACCATCATGCAGATGGACGCCGGCCTGGACACGGGCGACATGCTGCTGCGCGAGTCGGTGGATATCGGCAACGACAGCACTGCCCGCCTGCACGACCGGCTGGCAGAACTGGGCGGCCGCATGATCGTCCAGGCGCTGGCCGATATCGGCCAGCTGGATCGTACCCCGCAGCCTGCCGAAGGCGTGACCTACGCCAACAAGGTCGAAAAGCACGAGGCGCAGGTCGACTGGAACCAGCCCGCCGACCCCATCGTGCGGCGCATTCGCGCGTTCGATCCTTTTCCCGGTGCCAACAGCGTGCTCGATGGCGAAACCATCAAGCTCTGGGCCGCCTACGCGGCGCCAGCCGAGCAATCCGCCGCACCCGGCACCATCCTCGCTGTTACCGACGCGGGCGTTGCGGTGGCCGCGGCCGGCTCGATCGTGATGGTCACCGAACTCCAGCGTCCCGGCGGCAAGCGCCTGGCCGTGGCCGATTTCCTGCGCGGCTTCGACCTGAAGCCCGGGCAGGTGTTCGGCTGATGTTCCTGTCTTCAGCCATACGGCGCCGTCCCGAATTCCGCGCCGGCATCCGCGACATGTCCTCGGCCGCGCTGGGCATCGGCGCCTGGGGGCTCATGACCGGCGTTGCCATGGTCAAGTCGAACATGAGCGTGCTGGAATCGGTGGCGATGACGCTGCTGGTCTATGCCGGCAGTTCGCAGCTCGCCGCCATTCCGCTGCTGTTCGCGGGCGCGCCGGCCTGGGTGATATTGGCCACGGGCTTTTGCGTCAACCTGCGCTTCGTGGTCTTCAGCCTGCACCTGCGGCCGTACCTCATGCACATGCCGCGCTGGCGCCGCATGACACACGGCTATCTCACCGCCGACCTGAGTTATGCGCTCTTCACTCGGCGGTATACGTCGCCGCCGGTCGGGCTCGACGAGCAGAAGGCGCAGGAGGCCTATCTCACCGGCAACTACTTCGTGACCTGGTGCTCGTGGATGGGCATGAGCCTTCTGGGCATTGCGCTGGCCAACTTCATTCCGCAGAACTGGGGCCTCGGCTTTGCGGGCGTGCTGAGCCTGGTGGCCATCGTCTGCTCGATGGCGACCACGCCGCTGCGCATGCTGGCCGCGTTGATTGCCAGCGTGACCGCGGTGGCGGCTTACACGCTGCCGCTCAAGCTCAACATCGTGGTGGCCATCGGTGCGGCGGTGCTGCTGTGCTTCTGGCTGGAAAAGCAGCTCGGGCTCGACCCGGATGCGGAAGACAACAAATGAGCGGCACCACCGATTTCTGGACGCTCGCGGTCATCGTCGGACTGGCCGGAGTCACCGTGCTCACGCGGTGCTTCTTCTTCATTCTCGACCGGCCCTGGGGCTTGCCCGACTGGGCGCACCGCGCACTGCACTACGCGCCGGCCGCTGCGCTCGCGGGTGTGATCGCGCCGGAGATCGTGATGACCCAGGGCCACCTGATCACCACGCTGCACGACGCGCGCCTGTATGCCACGGTGGTTGGCGCTGCTTATTACTACTGGCGGCGCGGCGTGCTCGGCACGATGCTGGCGGGCATGGCGGTGTACCTGCCCCTGCACCTGTGGCTCGGCTGGTAAAAAGTTTCAGTCCAGCTTCACGCCCGCGGCCTGGATGATCTTGCCCCAGCGGTCGCTCTCCGCCCGCGAGAGTTTGTAGAACTCCTGCGGTGTGCCCGGCAGCGGCTCGAAGCCGAAATCCGTGAAGAGCTTCACCACCTTGGGTGCCTTCATCGCCTTCTGCAGCTCGCTGTTGATGCGCGCGACCGCTTCCGGCGGCATGCCGGCCGGGCCGATCAAGCCGTGAAAGGCATAGGCGTTCACGTCGCTGAAGCCCGCTTCGACGAAGGTCGGCACTTCGGGCAACGCGCCCGCACGCTGCGGCAGCGCAATCGCCAGCACCCGCACCTTGCCCGCCTTGATGATCGGCAGGCCCGAGGCCAGGTCGAGCATCATCGTGGGCACCTGGCCGCCCATCACGTCGGTCATGGCGGGTGCGGCGCCCTTGTAGGGCACGTGCGTGATGCTGATCCCGGCCTTCTGCTTGAAGAGCTCCATCGCCATGTGGTGCGGCGATCCGTTGCCCGGCGAGGCGTAGCTCACCTTCTCGGGGTTGGCCTTCACGTAGCGCACGAACTCGGCCACGTTCTTCGCGGGAAAGTCCGGGTGCACCACCAGCGCCACCGGAAAGCGGCCGATGGTGCCGATGTAGGTGAAGTCGCTCGCAGGCTTGTAGGGCAGCTTGGCGAACATGTGCTCGTTGAAAAGCAGCGCCGCGTTTTCGGCCTGCATGATCGTGTAGCCGTCGGGCTTGGCCTGCATCAGCACCGACACGCCGATGTTGGTGGATGCGCCCGGCCGGTTGTCGATGATGAGCGGCTGCCCGAGCGAAGGCTGCATGGCCTCCGCCAATGCGCGCGCCAGGTTGTCGGTGCCGCCGCCGGCCACGTAGGGCACGATCCATTTGACGGGTTGGCTCGGGTAGGCGGCCTGTTGGGCAGATGCGAAAGGCACCGCCGTAGCCAGCGCAAGGGTTGCGGCCAGCAGGGGAAGAAATCGTTTCATCGTCTTTGTCTCCATCGCTTGTTTTGAAAATCGGTAGCGGGTCAGTCCCCGCGCAGCGTCTGCCAGAGCTCGCGGTCGCGCTCCGCCGTCCACACCACGGGGTGTTCGATACCGCGTAGCTCGTCATAGGCGCGCGACACGTCGAAGGGCAGCACGTGCTGGAACACGGGCCATGCGCCGAAGCGCGGGGTCATCGCCGCTTCTGCGCGCGCGAAGCAGCCCTTGAGCGTTTCGCCCGCGGCAATGCCGGCCTTCACGCTGTCGAGCAGCGTTCCAAGAAAAGCCTGGGTGAGTCCGATGGCTTCGGCGCAGGCGGCTTCGTCCTGCAGCACGGCGCCGCGTCCGGGCACCAGCACGCGGGGCTTCAAGGCGCGCACCGCGTCGAGCGTGCCGGCCCAATCGCGGATGTAGGCATCGCCCGCGTACACGCCGCAGTGGTTCTCCACCACGTCGCCCGAGAACAGCACGCCGCAGTCGGGTAGCCATGCGACCGTGTCGCCGCTCGAATGGCCGCGGCCCAGCGCCATCAGGCGCAGTTCACGGCCCAGGCCGGGACGTGGACCGAGCCACAGGCTCATCTCGCGCTCGAAGCTCATCGTCGGGAAGGTGAGGCCCGGAATTTCTTCCACACCCGCGAACAGGCGCGGAAAACGCCCGCCCTCCGAATCGAAATCGGCCTGTCCGCGCGTGCGGATCCAGTCGAGCGTGCCGTTGCTGGCGAGGACGGCCTCGACCTCGTCGAAGGCGCTTGCGCCCATCACGCGCACCGCGTGGTAGTGCGTGAGCACGATGGTCTTGATGGGCTTGTCGGTCACTGTGCGAATGGCGGCGAGAAAGTCGCGGGCCATGCGCGGCGTGGGCCGCGTGTCGATCAGCACCACCTGCTCGTCGCCGACCACGAAGCCGCAGTTCGGATCGAAGTCGCTGATGTAGCCGTACACGCCGGGCGCGAGTTCGCGCAGCTGGGGTTTCTGCTCGCGTGTGTCGGAGGCGGAAGCGAAGGAGACGTTGGCGTTCATGGGGCTTGAATGGTCGTAGGGTCTTCGGCCGCTGCACGGATGCAATCGAGCAGCACGGCATGGTCGCCGCACTGGTTGGCCAGCAGCAGCACGAGGCGGGCATTGAGGTCGGCGCTCTGCGCTTCGCTCAAGCCTTCGTGCGCTGCGAGCAAGGCGGCGTAGAAGCCGTCCGGATCGGGGATGCGGGGCTCGGTGATCATGAGTGGGTGTTCCTGGCAAGCGCCGTGTGCAGCGCGTCGGAAATGGCCGCGGACGTGGCATTCGTCAACGTCGCGGCGCGGTAGGCGTCGGGGCGCACGAGCACAAGGCTGCCCGCGTCATGCAGGCCCAGGTGGTTCGTGAGCAGGTCGTCGGCCTGCAGCGTAGGCAAGCCGCTGTCGCCGCCGACGGCCAGCAGGCACAGCGGCAACGATGCGGTCGCCTCCATCGCCGCCGTGGCCTCGGCGCGCGTCGGCGCCAGCCACAGCCCAATGCACTGCGTGCCATCGGAGAGCAGCTGCATCAGCGTCGTCTCGCTTCCGTCGGCCCAGCGCAGCGGAACGTTCTGTACGCTGCGCCCGCCTTCGGGCAACTGCGGCGCGGGGGGATAGTCGTTCGCAACCGACATGCGGCCCGTGTTCACCAGCGCCCGCGCAAACGGATGGCGCGCGGCCAAGGACACCACGGCGCGGCGCAGCGTGTGCTCGGCCGGCGAACGCGGCGCAAGGAAGCGCGCCGAGCGGCTCGTCACCCGCAGGTTCTCTTGCGCGGCGGGTTGGCGTTCGGCGTCGTAGCTGTCGAGCAGCGCATCGCTCGCCTGCCCTTGCGCAACGAGCGCCAGCTTCCAGCCGAGGTTCGCCGCGTCCTGGATGCCGCTGTTGCCGCCGCGCGCCCCGAACGGGCTCACCACATGCGCGGCATCGCCGATGAAGAACACATTGCGGTGGCGAAAACTGTCGAGCAGGTGGTCGCGGTAGCCGTAAGGCCCGATCCACACGAATTCGAACTCCACGCCCGGCCCCAACTGTTCGCGCAGCCGCGCGCCCGCCACTTGGGGCTTGCTGATGTAGCTTGTGTCGCAGTCCTCGGGCATCTGGTAGTCGATGCGCCACACGCCGTCGGCCATCAGGTGCTGCCACACGCCGCGGCCTTCGTTGAAGGGCGCATCGACCCAGGTCCAGCGCTCGGTGGGCAGCGGCTTCTTGAAGCGCACGTCGCTGATGCACCAGCGGTCGGTGCTGCGCGACGAGTGCGCATCGATGCCCAGCTGCGTGCGGATCGGGCTGTTGGCGCCGGTGGCGTCGATCAGCCGGTCGGCCTCGATCGTGTAGCGGCCGGCGGGCGTCTCGACCTCGATGCGCACGCCGTCGTGCAACTGCTCGACGCTGCTGACGCGGCTCTTCCAGCGCACGTCGGTCCGCCCGAGTTCGAGGATGCGCTCGACCAGGAACCATTCGACATAAAACTGCTGCAGGTTGATGAACGGCGGCTGCCTGGAGACGCTGTTCGCCTGCAGGTTGAAGTTGTAGACCTCCTGGTCGCCCGAGAAGGTGCGCCCGAATGACCAGGTGATGCCCTTGGCGGCCATGCGCTCGTAGATGCCCAGGCGCTCGAAGATCTCCAGGCTCTTCTGCGCGTAGCAGATGCCGCGCGACGAGGCGCCGCGCACCCCGACGGTGTCGTCCTCGTCGAGCAGCACGGCGCGCACGCCGCGTTGCGCCAGGTCGCAGGCCAACGTGAGGCCCGAAGGCCCGGCGCCGACGATCACGATCGGGTGGCGAACGATCTTTGTGCCGCCCAGTTCGGGCGGTGGCGTGAAAGGCCAGCTCGGCAGTTCGTAGGCCGGCGCAAATGCAAAGGTTTCCATGTCCGGTCTACAGCGCGTGGGCAAATTCGGCGATCGCGTCGGCCGCCTTTGGAACGAGCTCAGGCTGTCCCGCCAGGTAGTGGTTGCCGCCCACGATGTCGACATTGCGGATGCGCGCGCCGCCGGCGGCCATCCACGCATCCCGTGTGCTCGGAAAAGTCGACTGGTCGCCCGTGTAGGTGAGCAGCAGCTTGGGCACCGTGGTGCGCGCGAGGCTGGTGGGCCCGTCGGCCTGCGACCGCGAAGACCACTGCGAAAGAAACGCCGTGAGCGAGGTGGTGCGTCCCATCGCATTGGCCGAGTAGTTCACTTGCCGCGCATCGCCCCACACGCTGCCCGGCAGCCGGTCGTTCGCATCGAGCGAAAGATCCACGCAGCGCGGGTCGGCATGCGTGCGGTAGACGATGAAGGTCTGGTCGCGCGGTGCGCCCGGTGTGCCGCGCAGCAGCGCGAGCCGGTCGATGCACCATTGCTCGATGCGCCCGAGCCGCGCCTTCTGCGCCGCGCTGAAGCGGGCGAGAAACTCGGGCTCGTAGGGCACGCGGTGGCGCGGGTCGTACATGTCGAGCTCGGGGTCCACCGAGAGCGGGTCGTGCTCGTCGACGACCGAAGGGTCGATCCAGTCGCGCATCAGCCGCGTGCGGCCCAGGTGCGCGGCGCACAGGGCAATGCCGTCCACGGGCGGCAGGTCGTCCGGGTGAAGGTGCGTCGGGTCGCCGTCCGGAAAATGCGTGGCGGTGAGCTTTTCGGCCTGCGCCTGGTAGAAGCTTGCGAGCGCCGCGCCGCCCGAGTTGCCGACCAGGAACACCTTCTCGTAGCCGGCCGCGCGCAGGTACTGCACGCCGGCCCCGAGGTCCTGGATGGCGCGCTCCATCAGCAGCACCGTGTCGTTGCCCACGTAGCGCGAGTTCAGTCCCATGCAGCAGATGCCGCGCTCGGCCAGCGGGCCGATGAGGTAGTGGCCCATGAAGTTGCTGGTCGGGTGCATCACGATGGCCGCGATCTTCTTGGTGCCTTGCGGCGCGCGAAAGGCGCCGTAGATGCGGGGACGCAGCATCTGCAGGCCCGACTGGCTCTCCATCGCAGCGCCGGGCTTCACGTCGATGACGGCGAGCTGCAACTCAGACATTGGCGCTGCCCCTCGCGGTGCGAAGCTCGGCCTTGCGCACGGTCCACGCGTCGAGGTCCGCGCGGGCGCGCCGCGCATGCGCTTCCATCTCGGCCTGCGGCACGGTGGGCGTGGTCAGCTCGACGCGAATGCCGTTGGGGTCGAAGAAGTAGATCGATTCGATGATGTGGTGGTCGGTCACGCCCAGCACTTCGACGCCCGCGGCTTCGAGCCGCGCCTTGGCGGCAAGCAGGTCGTCCACCGAGTCCACCCGCAGCGCGATGTGGTTCACCCACGCGGGCGTGTTCGGCGAAGGCAGCGCCGCCACGTCGTCGCCCAGGTCGAAAAAGGCGATGTACGAGCCGTCGCGCATCTGGAAAAAGATGTGCACATAGGGGCAGTACTCGCCCGTGCTCGGCACGTGGTCGCTCTTGATCACGTGCGCGAGCGGCAGGCCCAGCACGTCTTCGTAGAAGCGGCGGGTCTCCTCGCTGTCGCGGCAGCGCCAGGCAAAGTGGTGCAGTCCGCGCACTGGCGGGGCGGGTGGGGGCACCGTGTGGTCGGTCGTCGGCATGGCTTCTTGTCTCCGGTGAGCCGTGATTGGGCGACGCCGCGTCTTATGATGCAATCGAAATTAATTCATCGATTGATGAAATAGACATATGAATCTGACCTTGCGCCAGTTGCGCGCCTTTGCTGCGGTGGCCGAGACCGGCAGCTTTACTGCTGCGGCGCAGCAACTACATCTCACGCAATCGGCGCTCAGCGTGCTGGTGCGCGAACTCGAGCGCGAAATCGGAGTGAAATTGCTCGACCGCCACACGCGGAGCGTGCAGCTTTCGGAAGCGGGCCGTGAGTTCCTGCCTTCCGTGCACCGGTTACTCGGCGACCTGACGAGCGCGGTGGCTGGCGTGACGGATTTGCGTGACAAGAAGAAAGGAGTGTTGCGCCTTGCAGCGCCCCAGCTCATGGCCTGCACCCTGATGCCGCGGGTGATCGCTCTTTATCGCGAGGCGTACCCCGATGTCGACGTTCGCCTTGCCGATACCTTGCCCGAACACCTGCTCGCCGGCGTTGCGGCCGGCGATGTCGAACTCGCTGTAGGGCAGGACGTGGCCGTTGACGGCGCGATCGAGCGCCGCACGCTGCTGCGCGACAGGCACTGGCTGATCTGTCCGCCTGCCCACGCCTTTGCCAGGCGCCGCAAGGTGCGCTGGCATGAGCTCGGGCCCTACACCTTCATTGCCCCCACGCGCGACTTTCGCCAGCGCGTGCTGCCCGAACTGGGCCCGGCGGAGCGCGACTACATGCTGCGCCCGGGCACCCAGGAGGTGTCGTACATGACCACCGCGCTCGGCATGGTGGCCTCGGGGCTGGGGCTTACCGTATGCCCGACCTATTCCGCGTCGCTCGTGCGCGCCCACGGCCTGCAGATGGTGCGATTGGAGTCGCCCGACTTCCACCGCGAGGTCTGCATCTACAGCGCCGCGCGGCGCACCCTGTCGCCGGCTGCGGCGAGCTTTGTCGAAGTGCTCGAACGCTTCGCCAAGGCGCAGCCGAAAGGTTGACGCAAAGCATCGGAACGCCGCAAGAGGCGTGTAGAGCTGCCGCTGAGCGAAACCTACAATGCAAGGCGACTTGTCTTCCACGAAACACAGACCATGAACGTCATTCGATTCACCGACCTCTGCGCGCAGGGCAAGGCCGCCGGCCAGCGCGTCTTCATCCGTGCCGACCTCAACGTGCCGCAGGACGACGCAGGCAACATCACCGAAGACACGCGCATTCGCGCCTCGGTGCCCTGCATCCAGCTGGCGCTCGACGCTGGCGCCGCCGTCATGGTCACCTCGCACCTGGGCCGCCCGACCGAAGGCGAGTTCAAGCCCGAAGACTCGCTTGCCCCCGTGGCCAAGCGACTGGGCGAGCTGCTGGGCCGCGAGGTTCCGGTGGTCGCCAATTGGGTCGACGGCGTCGATGTGAAGCCCGGCCAGGTCGTGCTGCTCGAGAACTGCCGCGTCAACAAGGGCGAGAAGAAGAACGACGAAGCGCTGGCCCGCAAGCTCGCAGCGCTCACCGACATCTACGTGAACGACGCCTTCGGTACCGCGCACCGCGCCGAAGCCACCACCTACGGCATTGCGCAGTTCGCCAAGGTGGCCGCGGCCGGCCCGCTGCTTGCCGCCGAACTCGATGCCATTTCGAAGGCGCTGGCCCTGCCCAAGCGGCCGCTGGTGGCCATCGTGGCCGGTTCCAAGGTGAGCACCAAGCTCACCATCCTCAAGAGCCTGTCGGCCAATGTCGACCAGCTGATCGTCGGCGGCGGCATCGCCAACACCTTCATGCTCGCGGCGGGTCTCAAGATCGGCAAGTCGCTGGCCGAGCCCGACCTCGTCGACCAGGCCAAGGAAGTGATCGAATCCATGCGCGCACGCGGCGCCGACGTGCCGATTCCGGTGGACGTGGTCACGGCCAAGACCTTTGCGGCCGACGCGCCCGCCACGGTAAAAGACGCGAGCAACGTGGCCGATGACGACCTGATCCTGGACATCGGTCCGAAGACCGCCGAGATCCTTTCGGCGCAACTGCGCGAAGCCGGCACCATCGTCTGGAACGGCCCGGTGGGCGTGTTCGAGTTCGACGCCTTCGCGGGCGGCACCAAGGCCATTGCGCAGGCCATTGCCGAGAGCAGCGCCTTCTCGATCGCAGGCGGCGGCGACACGCTCGCGGCCATTGCCAAGTACGGCATCGAGAAGCAGGTCGGCTACATCTCGACCGGCGGCGGCGCCTTCCTCGAGGTGCTCGAGGGCAAGACCCTCCCGGCCTTCGAAATTCTTGCCAAGCGTGCCGCAGGCTGATTTTTCGCGCCCGCGCCGCGGTGCCCGCTTCCTGTTGTCACACAAAGTGTATACAGTAGCGGATACAAAATGGAGACAAGCTCAATGATCACGGATCGCCTTCCCCGCCACGCCACCAAGATCGTCGCCACGCTCGGCCCGGCTTCCAATACGCCCGAGCTGCTGGAGCAGATGATCCTGAACAAGGTCAGCGTGGTCCGGCTCAACTTCAGCCACGGCACCGCGCAGGACCACATCGACCGCGCCGCCATGGTGCGCGAAGCCGCCCGCAAGATCGGCCGCGAGGTGGCGATCATGGCCGACCTGCAAGGCCCCAAGATCCGCGTCGGCAAGTTCGCGCAGGGAAAGGTCTGGCTCGAGCCGGGCGCCAAGTTCGTGCTCGACGCCTCGCGCACCGAGCCGGGCGACGCCGATGCCGTCGGCCTCGACTACAAGGACCTGCCGCGCGACGTGCGCCCCGGCGACAGGCTGCTGCTGAACGACGGCCTCATCGTGCTCACGGTCGACGCTGTGCGGGGCGAGGCGGTTCACACCACCGTCAAGCTGGGCGGCGAGCTCTCCAACAACAAGGGCATCAACAAGCAGGGCGGCGGCCTCACGGCGCCGGCGCTTACCGCCAAGGACATGGAAGACATCAAGACTGCCATGAGCTTCCAGGCCGACTACGTGGCGGTGAGCTTTCCCAAGAACGCCACCGACATGGAAATGGCGCGCCAACTGTGCAACGTGGCCGCGGCCGAATACGGGCACAAACCCGGACTCATCGCCAAGATCGAACGCGCCGAAGCCATTCCCAAGCTCGAAGAAATCCTGCGCGCGAGCGACGGCATCATGGTGGCGCGCGGCGACCTGGCGGTTGAAGTCGGCAACGCCGCTGTGCCCGCCTTGCAGAAAAAAATGATCCGCATGGCGCGCGACATGGACAAGGTGGTGATCACCGCGACCCAGATGATGGAGTCGATGATCACCAACCCCGTGCCCACCCGCGCCGAGGTGAGCGACGTGGCCAACGCCGTGCTCGACGGCACCGATGCCGTGATGCTCTCGGCCGAAACTGCTTCTGGCCGCTACCCGCTCGAAACCGTGCAGGAGATGAGCCGCATCTGCGAAGCCGCCGAATCGGCCGAGGACCAGACGCTCGACGCCGACTTCAGCGGCAAGACCTACAGCCGCATCGACCAGTCGATTGCCATGGGCGCACTGTTCACCGCCCACCACCTGGGCGCCAAGGCGATCGTGGCGCTCACCGAGTCGGGCTCCACGCCGCTGTGGATGAGCCGCCACCGCGCGCACATTCCGATGTACGCGCTGACCTCGCGCCTTGCCACGCAGCGCCGCATGGCGCTCTACCGCAACGTGCGCCCGCTGCTGATGGATTCCGAGAGCGACCGCGACACCGCGCTCGAGCAGGCCGAAGCCCACCTGAAGAAGCGCGGCATCGTGCAGACCGGCGACGTCTACGCCATTACCTGCGGCGAGCCGATGGGTGCCCCGGGCGGCACCAACATGCTGAAGATCTGCCGCGCGAGCTGAGTTCGCTCAGCCGTTGCGGAACAGGAAGCTGTAGGCGTTCAGCGCAGGCACGCCGCCCAGGTGCGCGTACAGCACCTTCGAACCCGCCGGGAATTCGCCCAGGCGCACCTTCTCGATCATCCCGTGCATCGACTTGCCCTCGTACACGGGGTCGGTCAGCATGCCTTCGAGGCGCGCGCAGAGGCGAATCGCTTCCAGCGTGCCTTCGTTGGGCAGGCCGTATTCGGGGCCGCCGAAGCGGCGGTCGAGCACCACGTCCTTGTCGGTGATGTCGCGGCCCAGCTCGACCAGTTCGGCCGTGCCCTTGGCAATGCGCACGATCTGCTCGAAGGTCTGCTGCGGCTTGGCCGAGGCGTCGATGCCGATCACGCGGTCGGCGCGCCCATCGGCCGCAAAGCCCACCACCATGCCGGCCTGCGTGCTGCCTGTGACCGAGCAAGTCACGATGTAGTCGAACTTGAAGCCCAGCTCGGCCTCCTGCTGCCGCACTTCTTCAGCGAACCCCACGAAACCCAGGCCGCCGCGCGGATGCTCCGAGCAGCCGGCGGGAATGGGAAAGGGCTTGCCGCCGCCCTTGCGGACATCGTTCATGGCCTCTTCCCAGCTCTTGCGAATGCCGATGTCGAAGCCCGCGGCATCGAGCCGCACGTCGGCGCCCATGATGCGTGACATCTCGATGTTGCCGACCCGGTCGTACACCGCGTCGGAATAGTTGACCCAGTTCTCCTGCACCAGCACGCACTTCAGGCCCAGGTGCGCGGCCACGGCCGCCACCTGCCGGGTCTGGTTCGACTGGATGCCGCCGATCGACACCAGCGTGTCGTAGCCGCCCTCGAGCGCCTCGGGGATCAGGTACTCGAGCTTGCGCGTCTTGTTGCCGCCGAAGGCCAGGCCGCTGTTGCAGTCCTCGCGCTTGGCGTAGAGCTCGACCTCGCCGCCCAGGTGGGCGCTCAGGCGCTTGAGCGCGTGAATCGGCGTTGGGCCGAAGGTGAGTGCGTGGCGGGGGAATTTCTTGAGATTCATCGGTGCTGCTCCAGAAAAGGATGCATCGATGGTAGGAAGAAGCCGCCGAAACGTGCTTGCAAACTTAGGTGGAATTTCGGCGTTAAAAAAGACAAGATCGCGCAATCAGAGATTTTTGGTTCGCCAGGATAAAGATGAGCACAACAAAGTTGCGTGCCACGCCGGCACAGGCGGCCGAGGCGGCGGCAGAGCTCGACCGCACCGATCGCGCCATTCTTCGCGCCCTGCAGCGCGACGCCTCGGTGTCGAACGTGGCGCTGGCGGCCAAGGTCAACTTGAGCGCGCCCGCCTGCCTGCGCCGCGTGGAGCGGCTCAAGGCCGCCGGGCTCATCAAGGGCATCGTGGCGTTGCTCGATGCCGACGCGCTCGAACTCGGCATGCTGGTGATGATCGGCGTGGTGCTCGACCGCTCCACGCCCGATTCCTTTGCCGACTTCGAAAAGGCCGCGCAAAAGGTGTCGGGCTGCCTCGAATGCCACGTGGTCACGGGCGAGTTCGACTACTTCATGCTCGTGCGCACGCGCGACAACGACAGCTTCAACCGGCTGCATGCGGAGCAGCTGCTGTATTTGCCGGGCGTGCGGCAGATCCGGACTTTCGTGGTGCTCAAGCAGGTCTTGTCGACCACGCAACTGCCGATCTAGGGGCGCGCGCCACGACACGGCTCGTCCCTGGAGGTACCTGTCAGTGCCGTCCCACAAGGGGGCTCGATAGAATTGCGGCAGTTTTCTCCTGTCTTTCCGCCTTCTTTTTCCCCTATATCCGCGAGGTATTTCCCATGGCACTCGTCTCGATGCGCGAACTGCTGGACCACGCAGCCGCCAACGGCTACGGCATTCCGGCCTTCAACGTCAACAACCTCGAACAGGTCCAGGCCGTGATGGAGGCCGCCAAGGAAACCGGCGCGCCCGTCATCCTGCAGGCCAGCGCCGGTGCCCGCAAATACGCCGGTGAGGCCTTCATCAAGCACCTGATCCAGGCCGCGATCGAGCAGTACCCGAACATTCCGCTGGTCATGCACCAGGACCACGGCCAGAGCCCGGCCATCTGCCAGGGCGCCATCGACCTCGGGTTCTCCTCCGTGATGATGGACGGCTCGCTGCATGAAGACGGCAAGACGCCCGCCTCCTTCGACTACAACGTCGACGTGACCCGCAAGGTGGTGCAGCTGGCACACAAGGTCGGCGTCACGGTCGAAGGCGAGCTGGGCTGCCTGGGTTCGCTCGAGACCGGCATGGCCGGCGAGGAAGACGGCATTGGCGCCGAAGGCGTGCTCGACCACTCCGCGCTGCTTACCGACCCCGAAGAAGCCGCCCAGTTCGTGAAGGCCACGCAGCTCGACGCGCTGGCCATTGCCATCGGCACCAGCCACGGCGCCTACAAGTTCACCCGCAAGCCCACGGGCGACATCCTGTCGATTTCGCGCGTGAAGGAAATCCACGCTCGCCTGCCCAACACCCACCTGGTGATGCACGGCTCGTCGTCGGTGCCGCAAGACCTGCTCGAGATCATCCGCAAGTACGGCGGCAACATGAAGGAAACCTACGGCGTGCCCGTCGAGGAAATCCAGGAAGCCATCAAGTACGGCGTGCGCAAGATCAACATCGACACCGACATCCGCCTGGCCATGACCGGCGCGGTGCGCAAGTTCCTGGCCGAGAACCCCGAGAAGTTCGATGCCCGCGAATGGCTCAAGCCCGCGCGCGAAGCCGCCAAGCAGATCTGCAAGCAGCGCTACATCGAGTTCGGCTGCGAAGGCCAGGGCGCCAAGATCAAGGGCGAGACGCTGCAAGTGGTTGCTGCCAAGTACGCCAAGGGCGAGCTCGCGCAAGAAGTGGTCTGAAGAAACTTTTTCCGCGATTCGCAGGCCACCGTTCGCGGTGGCTTTTTTCTGCGCGCACAATCCGTTTTCCCGTCACCCGTTTCCGTACAGCATCGCCCCATGACCACCGTCCACACCTCCTCCATCCAGAGCCTGCCCCTGCTTGCGCGCGGCAAGGTGCGCGACAACTACGCCGTTGGCGAAGACCGCATCCTGATGGTCGCGAGCGACCGGCTCAGCGCCTTCGACGTGATCATGGGCGAGCCGATTCCGGGCAAGGGCGAAATCCTCACGCAAATGGCGCTGTGGTGGTTCGAACGGCTTGGCCAGCTGTGTCCCAACCACCTGACGGGCGAAGCGCCCGAAAGCGTGGTCACGGCCGAAGAAGTGCCGCAGGTCACCGGCCGATCGATGCTGGTCAAGCGCCTGACGCCGATTCCGGTCGAGGCCGTGGTGCGCGGCTACCTGGCCGGCAGCGGCTGGAAGGAATACCAGGAAAGCCGCTCCGTGTGCGGCGTTCCGCTGCCCGAAGGGCTCACCAACGCGAGCAAGCTGCCGCGCCCGATTTTCACGCCCGCCGCCAAGGCCGCGGCCGGCGAGCACGACGAGAACATCAGCTATGACCGCGTGGTCGAGATCGTCGGTCCCAAGCTGGCGCAGCAGATTCGCGAGACCAGCCTCGAGATCTACGAAACCGCCGCGCAGATCGCTCTCACCAAGGGAATGATCATTGCCGACACCAAGTTCGAGTTTGGCCTGGACGAGGCCGGCACGCTGGTGCTGATGGACGAAGTGCTCACGCCCGACAGCTCGCGCTACTGGCCGGTCGAGGGCTACCAGGCCGCACTGGCTGCGGGCGCCAATCCGCCGAGCTACGACAAGCAGTTTGTGCGCGACTGGCTCGAAGCCACCAAGATCAACGGCAAGCCCTGGGACAAGACGCCGCCCGCGCCGCGCCTGCCGGCCGAAGTCATCGAGAAGACCGCGGCCAAGTACCGGGAAGCGCTGGAGCGCCTCACCGGCTGAACCGGCTGCCCCTCTTTGACGAGGTAGCCTTGGCGGCTATCTCAGCGGTTTCCTGAACTCAGCGTCGCCACTGTCCGCCCGCTCGCATCGAGCAGCGCCAGCCGGCCGGGGCCGGCCAGCCTGTAAGTGGCGGTGGTCTGCAGCGCAGAGATGAATTGCGCTTCGTTGGCGCCGCGCACCGGGTCGGTGCAGGCCATGCGGGTAGAGGCCAGCTGGCCGATGGTCAGGGCGCTGCCGCTGCGCGTGAACGATCCCGACACGCGGTTGCAGCCGCCCGAACCGCTGACGCGGCCGCTGCTGCGATCGAACTGAATTTGCGCGTCGCCGCCGGGCGCCACGGGCTCGTTGCCCAGTTGAGCGAGGCGCCACACCGGCCCCTCGATCGGCTCGTCCAGGCTGATGCCGCTGCCGCAACCGGACAGCGCGGCTCCCAGGACGGCGGCCGCGAAAACGGGGAGCGCGGGGCGGGCGCAATGGCGGGCGAGGAAACGCATGGCCGGTTTTTCCTTCTCAATTGCAACAAGTTGAATCGCCGCCAATCGTATTCGACGGCGCACAGGCCCGCCAATGCCGCGCCTTGTCAGCCTCACTCAGAGCCCTTCGCACAATAAAAAAGCGACTCTCAAGTCGCTTTTTTATCTAGTTGCTCAGCTCAACACCACGCTGCTGAGCCGGCGGCGATATGTGGCCACCAGCGGATCGTCCGGCGGAATCTGCCCGTCGGCCACTTTCACCTTCGGCGGCTCGATGAGATCGAGGATGGCGATGTAGGTCTTGCGCGCGAGTTCTTCGTTCCAGCTCTTGTCGCGCATCAATATTTCGAGCAGTTCGTCCATGGCGTCGGTCCAGCGCTGCTCGGCCATCAGCAGGCGGGCGCGGCCGAAACGGGCGTCGAAGTCGCGCTTGCCGGCTGCGATCTTGCTGTCGAAATCGGTCAGCGAGGGCGCGGCTCCGGAAACCGGCGCCGCAAAATCGATGGCGTCCATCCAGCGCTGCAGCGAATCGAAGCGGCGCACCAGCGTGGTCTTGGCGATGACGGGGGCAAAAGCCACCTTGGCATCGTCGACGCGGCCCTGCTGCAGCAGCAGCTTGATGTAGTCGAAGCGCGCATCGTCGTTGGCCGGGTCGGTGGCCACCGCATGCTGCAGCCGCTCGAGCGCGCCTTCGGTGTCGCCCTCGGCCAGCGCTTCCTGGGCCGCCGCCTCTTCCGAAGCCGCCTCGACCTCTTCGGCGCCGGGCACGTGCTTGTCGAGGAATTCGCGGATCTTGTCGGCCGGAATGGCGCCGACGAAGCCGTCCACAGGCTGGCCGTCCTTGAACATCACGCAGAACGGAATGCTGCGCACGCCGAACATTTCGGACAGCTGCGACGAAATCTGCGGCACCTTGTCGGCGTCGAGCTTGGCCAGCGTGAAGCGGCCGGCGTACTCGGCTTCGAGCTTTTCGAGCACCGGGCCGAGCTGTTTGCAGGGGCCGCACCATTCGGCCCAGATGTCCAGCAGCACCGGCGTGGCGACCGAGCCTTCGATCAGTTCGGCCTGAAAATTTTCGAGAGTGATGTCGATCATCGGAACCAGCTGGGGGTGAAACGTAAAATTGAAACCATGAACGAAACCATTCAGGTCGGTGTAGTGATGGGCTCGAGCTCCGATTGGGAGACGATGCGCAACGCGGTCGAGATTCTCCAGCAATTCGGAATCAAGCACGAAGCGAAGGTGGTCTCGGCCCACCGGATGCCCGATGCGCTCTTCGCGTACGCCGAAAGCGCCGCCGGGCGCGGGCTCAGCGCAATCATCGCGGGTGCGGGCGGTGCGGCCCACCTGCCGGGCATGCTGGCCTCCAAGACCACCGTGCCAGTGCTGGGCGTGCCGGTGGCCAGCCGCCACCTGCAGGGGGTGGATTCGCTCTACAGCATCGTGCAGATGCCCAAGGGCGTTCCGGTGGCGACCTTTGCCATCGGCAATGCGGGGGCCGCCAATGCGGCCCTTTTCGCGGTGGCGATGCTGGCGGTGAATGACCCGGCGCTGCGCGCCCGGCTCGACGCCTTCCGCACCGCGCAAACCGCTGCGGCCGTGGCCATGACGCTGCCGCCGCCTCCAGCGGCGGAGGCGGGCGCCGTCTCGCCTTTTTCGCCGCAAGGCGGGGGTGCCCTGTGAGCAAGAACGACCTTCCCATTCTTCCGGGTGCCACGCTCGGCGTGCTCGGCGGCGGCCAGCTGGGCCGCATGTTCGCCCACGCTGCCCAGCGCATGGGCTATTTCACGGCGGTGCTCGACCCCGACGCCGACAGCCCGGCCGGCCGCGTGAGCCATCACCACATCCATACCGACTACGCCGACGTCGACGGCCTGGCACGGCTCGCGGGCCTGGCCGACGCGGTGACGACAGAGTTCGAGAACGTGCCCGCGCCGTCGCTCGACAAGCTGTCCGTCGCCCGGCCCGTGGCGCCCGACGCGGCCGCCATTGCCATCGCGCAGGACCGCATTGCCGAAAAGGCCCATTTCACGCGCTGCGGCGTGGCGTGCGCGCCGTACGCCATCATCGAGACGGCGGCGCAGCTGGCCGCCGGCGAGGACGGGCTCCTGCCCGGCATTCTCAAGACCGCCCGCCTCGGCTACGACGGCAAGGGACAGCAGCGCGTGTCCACCCGGGCCGAGCTGATCGATGCCTGGCAGGCTGCGGGTTGCGTGCCGTGCGTGCTCGAAAAGCTGCTGCCGCTCGAGTTCGAATGCTCGGTCATCGTGGCGCGCGGCCGCGACGGGCAGATCGTGCACTTTCCGCCCCAGCGCAACCTGCATCGCGACGGCATCCTGGCGGTGACCGAGGTGCATCCGCAGAACATGCCCAAGACGGTGGCGCAGGCCGCCATCAACTCGGCAAAGAGCATTGCGACCGGGCTGAACTACGTGGGCGTGCTGTGCGTCGAGTTCTTCGCGCTGGCCGACGGCTCGCTGGTGGTGAACGAAATGGCACCCCGGCCGCACAACAGCGGCCACTACACCATGGAAGCATGCGACGTGTCGCAGTTCGAACTGCAGGTGCGCACCCTTGCCGGTTTGCCGCTGGCCGCACCGCGGCAGCACAGCCCGGCAATCATGCTGAACCTGCTGGGCGACCTGTGGTTCACCGCCGAGGGCGGCGACAAGCCGACGGCGCCGCGCTGGAGCGAGGTGCTCGCGCTGCCGGGCGCCCACCTGCACCTCTACGGCAAGGTCGAACCGCGACGCGGCCGCAAGATGGGCCATATCACCTTCACCGGCGCCACGCTTGAAAGCGTGCGTGCTGCGGCATCGCAAGCCGCCGTCCTGCTCGGCCTGCCGGCGCTTACGGCGGCCGACTTCGCATGATTCTCGACGGCCAGTCTCCCCAGGCCATTGCCGAGGCCGCGCGCGTGCTGCGCGCGGGCGGGTTGGTCGCGTTCCCGACCGAAACCGTCTATGGCCTGGGCGCCGATGCCACCAGCGACATGGCGGTGGCCGGCATCTTCAAGGCAAAGGGGAGGCCTTCGGACCATCCGCTGATCGTTCATGTGGCGGCGGGCATCAAGGGCACAGAGGCGCTGTCGCGCTTTGCGCAGCCGCTTCCGCCTTTCGCGCAAAAGCTGGTGCAAGCCTTCTGGCCCGGCCCGCTGACGCTGATCGTCACGCGCCAGCCCGGTGTCGCGGCAGCGGCGGCCGGCGGGCAGGACACCATCGGCCTGCGCTGCCCCTCGCATCCGGTGGCGCAGGCGTTGCTAGAAGCCTGCGCCGAGCAGGGCGTACCCGGTCTTGCGGGGCCCAGCGCCAACCGGTTCGGCCGCGTGAGCCCGACCACGGCGCAGCATGTGTTCGATGAATTCGGCGATTCGCTGCCGGTGGTCGACGGCGGCGCCTGCGAGGTGGGCATCGAGTCGACCATCATCGACTGCAGCCGCGGCGCGCCCGTGCTGCTGCGGCCGGGCCTGATCACGCGCGCGCAGGTCGAGGCAGCGCTGGGCGAGCGCCTGAGCGACCGCGAGGTGCTCGAAACGCCCGATCCGCGCGCCCCGGGCACGCTGGAGGCGCACTATGCCCCCAACGCCAAGCTGCGGCTGATGGATGCCAAGGCTATCCAGACCGGGCTCGACGTGCTCGGTGCCGGCGCTGCGAACATCGCGGTGTGGACGCGCGCCGGGGTGCGCAGCCATTCGCAGCGCGTGCTGCAGCGGCGCATGCCCGACGACGCAGCGGCCAGCGCGCACCAGCTGTTCGCGGTGCTGCGCGAATTCGACGCGCAGGGCGTCAAGCTGATCTGGGTCGAGACGCCGCCAGACACGCCCGAGTGGGAAGGCGTACGCGACCGCCTTCAACGCGCGTCGATGGGCTGACCCTCAAGGGTCAGCCGCCGGCGGCCAGCACGCCCTGGAAGAAGCCGCGCGCCGAAGCCAGGCAGAACGGCGGCGCCAGCGTGCCGTGATAGGCCAGCGTGACCGCCCGCGCCTTGTCGGCATCGCTGCCCGAAGTGTTCTGCGCCAGGGTGCTCTTGGCCTGCGCAAACCCGGCCCGCGCAGCGGAATAGGCGTCGGTGGTGGCGTTGTCTTCCAGGTCGACCACGGTCAGCGCTGCGGCGGGTATGCCCCGGGCCCGGAAATAGCCGGCGGTGGCGCGGGTGCTCAGGAAGTTGACCGTCGGATCGTTGGCGCCGCCGCACATGAGCACGGGCCGGGTCGGCAGCCAGTTGCGCAGGTCGTTGGCGCGTGCCGCCTTTCTGAAGCCCACGGCCGGCCGGCAATCGAGCGGCGAGGTCGTGCTGAACGAAGCAGGCGTGGGAGGCAGCGCATTGCCGGGACAGGGGTTGGCCTGGATGTCGCTGGCCGCCTGCGTCAGGTAGCTCTGGCGAATCAGGTTGTTGGCGCCGTAGAAGATCGACAGGTCGGGGCTCACCGGCCCCGGCGTGGCGCCTGCCGGAAAGAGCGCCAGCTGAGGCAGCTTTCCATTGGCAAAAAGCGTGGTGATCGGCGTCAGGCTCGGCAGCAGGGTGTCGATGCCGGCGGCGTACTGCGATTCATAGATGTCGCCGGTATTGCCGTACACGTCGCCGAACTGCTGTTGCCAGCTGGCCGAGAGCAGCGGCACGAAGAGCGTGCTGCCCAGCGCCGGCCAGCCCTGGAAGGTGTAGTCCGCCAAAAGGCCGATGGCCGACGGCGCAGAAAGCGGCGCCGACGCGGTCACCGGCTTGCCCGTGGCCTGCATCTCGCGGTGCGCCGCCATGGCCACGTAGCCGCCCTGCGAATAGCCGGTGATCAGCAATGAGCCCGCATCGGTCGCGTTGATCTCCGAGAAGGTCTTGCGCGCTGCGGTGAGCGCATCGACCATGTCCTTGCCCTGCTGGTCGCCGTTGAGGTACGGGTGATAGGGAAGCGTCGACTTGTCGTAGCCCGCGTAGTTGGGCGCCACCACGATGTAGCCCTGCGCCGCAAACATGGCGGCAACGGTCAGGCCTTCGCCGGCTGCGGGCTGGCCGGCTTCGGTCCACTTGGCGATGTTGAAGTTGCGCGCGGCGGTGGTGCCGTGGGCATACAGGACCACAGGACGTGCGCCGCTGCAGGCCACATCCGAGCCGGTCGGCACCATGACCGCGGCCGTGGCGTTGGTGGCTTCGTTCTTGCCGCCGATGGTCCGGTATTCGAGGTAGCGCGTCTCGATGCCGCATTTGGGCGTGCCGGTCACCTGGAGCAGCGCCCTGCCGGAAGCATCGGCCTCCAGAAGCGACTTGAGCTGGTCCGCGCTCAGCTTGGACGCCTGCTCGGGCGGGGTCGTCACGACCGAACCCCGGCCTGTGTCCGACGCGGGCGGCGGAAAGCCGATCCCGATGCCGCCTCCGCCACCGCCACCGCCGCCACCTCCTCCGCCGCAGGCTGCCAGCAACAGCGCAGCGCCGGCAAGCGCCGCCGATGCCACGGCCTTCTTGTGCGCCGGGGCGGGGGATGGTTGTTGCGGTGTCTTCAAGGCATATCTCCTGTGTTGCACGGGTGTCGAGCCGAACGGGCGTTCGATTCTGTGCAGTGCCCTGGTCGCGCGCAAGCGGCCATTACCTACAGAAGTTTTCAGTACAGCGGGCAGGCAACCAAGCGGCCAGGCGCCCGGGCCTAGTTGTCCTGGTACGCCCAGTCGACCAGCGCGTCGAATGCAGCGCGCGCAGCGCCCGCGTTCTCGCCGTTGGCAATGGCCACCAGCACGTAGCGCCGCCCGCTCGCGCCATGCACATAGCCCGCCACGCCTGACGAGTCTCGCAGCGTGCCCGTCTTCAGGTGGGCCGCGCCGCCCGAGCGCAGCGCGCGCCGCTTGAGCGTGCCGTCCACGCCCGAGGCCGGCAGCGACGACACCAGCTCGGGCATGACCGGCGAGCGCCACGCCACCTGCAGCATCTTGCCCAGCGCCGCGGCGCTGATGCGCTCTTCGCGCGAAAGGCCCGAGCCGTTGTCGAACACCGGCTGTGCCTCGCCCGTGCCGATGCGATCGCGCCACCACTGGCCCAGCGCGTTGCGCGAGGCCTCGAACGTGCCGCGGTTCTTTTGCGCAAGACCCAAGGTGAGGAACACTTGTTGCGCCATCACGTTGTTGCTGTACTTGTTGATGTCGCGAACCACTTCCGCCAGCGGCGGCGAGGCGAATTCGAACACCGGCTTCAGGCCCGGCGGCACTCGGCCGTCGCGCATCTGCCCGCCGACGCGGCCGCCCATTTCGGCCCACATGCCGCCCACGGCGCGCAGGCCGTAGGTGCGCGGGTCGGCATAGGCCACGGCCCAGCTCTTCTCGCCGCACGCGGCCGGAAGACCGCCATTGAAGCGAATGCGGTTCGGGTCGCTGAAATCGGGCCTGATTGCCGTGCGCCAGTCACCGCATTCGCCGGGCGCGAGTGCGATGGTGGGCTGCATGGACACGCTGGCGAGCGGGGGCTCGTAGTTGATGCGCGCCAGCTGCCCGCCGCGCTCGGGCGTGAAGGTCATGTTGACCGACTTGAAGTTGACCAGCAGCGCGTCGGGCGAGGCGTTGTAGGGACGCAGCGGCTCGCCGTCGAAGGCGGCCGGGTCGTTCTCGGCCGTGTTCTCGAAGGTGCTGCGGTCCAGCACGATGTCGCCGCTCACGGTGGTAATGCCCAGGCCCTGCACGCGGCGCAGCAGCAGCCACACCCGTTCGAGCACCAGCTTGGGATCGCCCTGGCCCTTGATGTACAGGTTGCCGTTGAGCACGCCGTTGCTCACCGTGCCGTCGACGTAGACCGGTGTGTTCCAGCTGTAGGCCGGGCCGAGCAGGTCGAGCGCGGCGTAGGTGGTGACCACCTTCATGATCGATGCCGGGTTCACCGGCACCTGCGAGCGCCACGCCAAGCGCGGCGGGCGCAGGCCTTCAGCGTCGGCCACCAGCATGGTTACCGAATCGCGCGGCACCTTGGCGCGCGCGAGGGCCGTCTCCACTTCGGCCGGAAAGGCTTGCTGCGCGTAGGCGCCGGAGGCAAAAAACGCGGCCAGCACGGAAAGAGACAGCGCGCAGACGGGCCGGAGGAAGGAGAGACGAGGAAGAACCATCGGCCGATTATCTCGGCGGAAAAACATGCAGCTGCGCGTGGTACAGCAGCATGACGGTCTTGGCATCGGCAATGCGCCCGTCCGCCACCATGGCCAGCGCCTCGTCGATACCGAGTTCGAGCACCTCGATGTCCTCACCCTCGTCGGCCAGGCCGCCGCCATCGCCCACGCGCATCGAAGGCTCGTATTCGGCAACGAAGAAGTGCAGCTTCTCGGTCACCGAGCCCGGGCTCATGAAGGCTTCGAAGACCTTCTGCACTGCGCCCAGCCGCAAGCCCAGCTCTTCTTCCACCTCGGCACGTATGCGTTCTTCGGGCGCGGCATTGTCGAGCAGGCCTGCGGCCGCTTCGATCAGCAGGTCGTCGTGGCCGTTCACGAAGGCGGGGTAGCGGAACTGCCGCGTCAGCAGCACTGTGCGCCGCGCCAGGTTGTAGGGGAGCAGCGTGGCGCCGTTGCCGCGGTCATAGGTTTCGCGGTGCATGCGCTGCCACTCGCCGTCGTTCCGCCGCCAGTCGAACGCGGTGGTCTTCAGCGTGTACCAGTTGTCGGAAAGCAGGGTGACTTCGTGCACCCGGACGCGGTCTTGAAGGGTCATGGTGCATGAGCTTATGCGCAAATTCATGCATAAACAAGAAAAGTCGTGCAATACCCGGCTTGGCCGGATACGATCGGAAGATGCTCACCCGCCAGCGCAAACAACACATCCTCTCGGTCCTGCAGCGCGACGGCAATGTCGTCGCGAAGTCGCTCAGCGAGGAGCTCGCGCTGTCGGAAGACACCATCCGCCGCGACCTGCGCGAGCTCGCCGCCGAAGGCCTGCTGCAACGCGTGCACGGCGGTGCGCTGCCGCTTGCCAGGGCCGAGGCCGACTTTGCGGGCCGCCTGCAGCTGGCAACCGCCGAAAAGGTGGCCATCGGCCGTGCCGCAGCACGCCTGGTGCAGCCGGGACAGGTGGTGTTCATTGACGGCGGCACCACGGCCGTGCAGATGGCGCGGCACTTGCCCAAGAACCTGCGCGCCACGGTGGTGACGCACAGCCCCTCGGTGGCGGTCGAGTTGGCCGGCCACGCCGGCGTCGAGGTGGTGCTGGTCGGCGGACGGCTTTTCAGGCATTCGATGGTGGCGGTGGGCGCCGTGGCCATGGACGCCATCTCGCGCATCCATGCCGACACATTCTTCATGGGCGTGACCGGCGTGCAGGCCGAAGCCGGGCTGACCACCGGCGACGACGAGGAGGCCGCGATCAAGCGCGCGCTCATGGCGGCGGCGGCCGAGACGGTGGTGCTGGCTTCTTCGGAAAAAATCGGTGCTGCTTCGGCCTGGGTGATCAATCCGGTTTCCGCCGCCACCAGCCTGCTGGTGTCTCCGGAGGCGCCGGCCCCGGCGCTGGCGGCGCTGCGCAAGGCGGGGCTGGCCATCCTGCGCAGCGGCGACGCCTGACGGGCGCGTTCACGCCTGATTCGCCCCTTGCCGGCGGGACTCCGGCGGGCCCTCGATAATCGGGGGATGCCTGCCAAGCCCCGTTTTTCGCCCCGCACCCTCGGCATTGGTGCGGCCGTGGTCACCGTGCTGGTCTGGACCGCTTTCATCGTGATCGCCCGGGCCTCGGCCGGACGCTCGCTCACACCTTTCGACCTGGCCCTGGCCCGCATCTGCGGCGCCAGCATGGTGCTGGTTCCCTGGGGCGCCTGGCTGGTCATGAAGAGCCGCCGCCATCCCGGCAGCGGCGCCGTCTCGTCGCTGTTCGGCCTTTCGCCGCTCTCGCTGCGGGTGACTGCCACCGCCGGCGTTTTCGGCGGCCTGGCCTACGCCATGCTCGCCTACAGCGGCTTCTTCTTTGCGCCCGCGGGCCATGCCTCGGTGCTGATGCCGGGCAGCCTGCCGCTGTGGACCACGCTGCTCGCGGCCCTGGTGCTGCGCGACCGCATCACGCCCGGCCGTGCGTTCGGCCTGGCGCTGATCGTTGCCGGCGACCTCATGGTCGGCGGGCGCAGCCTGCTGCACGCCTTCGAGGGCGGTGAGGTCTGGAAGGGCGACCTGCTTTTCATGGGCGCGGCCTTCTGCTGGGCCTGCTACAGCGTGGTGGCGCGCCGCCATGGGCTCGACGCGGTGCGTGCGACCATTGCCATCACCGTGTTCGCGCTGCTGACCTATGTGCCCGTTTACAGCCTGCTGGTGGCAGGCGGCGCGGTCGCGAGCCACATCGGTTCTGCGCCATGGGGCGAAGTGGCCTTTCAGATGGTGTTCCAGGGCATCGGCTCGGTGGTGATCTCGGGCATTACCTTCACGAAGATGATTCAATATTTCGGGCCGGTGCGCAGCACCATGATCACCGCGCTGGTGCCCGGCCTTTCGGCCTTCGGCGCGGTCATCTGGCTGGACGAGCCGCTGTACTGGAACCTGATCGCCGGCCTGCTGCTGGTGACTGCCGGCATCCTGTTTGGCGTGCAGAAAGCGGCCGGAGCGCGCAACACCGCGATGCGCGCCGTCCCCGCTGTTCCGGCCGCAGCCATGGGGCGCCGCGATGCATAAGCTCCTGGCCTTCGACACCAGCACCGAACACCTGTCGGTCGCGGTGCGCCACGGCGAGCGCCTGTTCACGCACAGCGGCGTGGGCGGCGCGCAGGCGTCGAGCACGCTGATCCCGCTCATCCTGCAACTGCTGGCCGATGCGGGGCTCGAACTGGCCGCGCTCGACGCCATCGTCTTCGGCCGCGGACCGGGCTCGTTCACGGGCTTGCGCACCGCCTGCTCGGTGGCACAGGGCCTGGCCTTCGGCTCCGGCGTGCCGCTGCTGCCGGTCGACACCCTGCTGGCCGTGGCCGAGGAAGCGCGCCACGCCTTCGGCGCCCGCCAGGTGGTTGCGGTGCTCGACGCGCGCATGGACCAGCTGTATGCCGCCCGCTACGACTTCGAAGGCGGCGGCGAACTCGGCGCGCTGCAGGGCAACGACAACGAACCGCTGCTGCTTGCCCCCGAAGCGCTGCAAGTGCCCGCCGGCTGGTCGCTCGCTGGCAATGCCTTTGCCGCCTACGGGGCGCGCCTGGCGCCGGCCGCCGCGCGCCACGAGGTGCTGCCGGCCGCCACCGCCATGCTCCGGCTTGCGCCGGCGCTGCTGGCTGCCGGACGCACGGTAGATGCGGCACATGCCTGGCCGCTGTATGTTCGCGATAAAGTGGCGCAAACCACGGAAGAGCGCGCCGCCATCAAGGCGGCCGCAGTTGCGATTTCGCCAGTGTGACCCACCCATGAGTGCCGTTCTCCAACCCGTAGAGGCCCGCCTCGAACCGCTCACCATCGAGCGGCTCGATGCTGTCTGCGCGGTGGAGCAGACGGCCTACAGCCATCCCTGGACGCGAGCTAATTTCATCGATTCCATGGCCGTCGGCTATCACTGCCAGTGCCTGCTTGCGCCGGTATCGTTGCCGCACCTCGCCACGCCCGTCACCAGCCTCGGCGAAACGCTGATCGGCTATTTCGTGGCCATGAAGGGCGTCGACGAGGTGCATCTGCTCAACATCACCGTGGCGCCGGCGTTCCAGCGCCAGGGTTGGGCGCCGTTGATGCTCGAGGCGCTGACCGGATGGTCGCGCGGCGAAGGCGCCCAGTGGCTGTGGCTCGAGGTGCGCCAAAGCAACCAGCGCGCGCTCGACATCTACGTGCGCCAGGGGTTTCGCAGCGTCGGCGTGCGCAAGGGCTATTACCCGGCGCACGAAGGCAAGCGCGAAGATGCCGTGGTCATGAGCCTGAGATTGAACGAAACAGGCTCCGCCTGGGGAGCCTTGCGATGAGTGCGGTACAGACACTGAAGCTCGATACGCGCCAGCGCGCGATGCTCGACGAAATGGGCGTGAAGGTCTGGTGGCCGATGCCCGAGGCCGTCGAGGCGCCCGCCGCTGCTGTGGAGGCCAAGGCGGTTGCCGCGGAGCCGCCGCCCGTCGATGAGCCCGAGCCTTACGCCGAAGCGCCCGCGGCGCCTGTTGCGCCGCCTGTGAATGCACCGGCCGCGCGGCCCGCCATGGCGCAACCGCCGGTGGCGCGGCCCGCTGCCGCAGCACCGCTTGCCCACGGCACCGCCGTGCTGGTCGAAACGCCCCGCCGCCTCTACGCTGAATCCGGAACCGGGCCGGCGCAAGGGGGGTGGCTGGTCGTCGCCGATATGCCCCCAGAAGCCGACGGCCGCCATGGCGAACCCTTTGCGGGCGACGCCGGCAAGCTGCTCGACAACATGCTGCGCGCCCTCAAGCTGCACGACGGCAAGACGCCGGTGCACCTGATGCGCACGCACCGCGGCGTGGCCGCCGGACAGCCCGGCAGTCCGCGTCCCATGGCCGAGGCGTTCGAGGAACATGCCGCCGCATTGGCGCCCACCCTTGTGCTCGCCATGGGGCCGCTGGCCGCCCAAAGCCTGATGCAAAGCACCGATCCGCTCGGCAAGCTGCGCGGCCGGGCCGTGCCGCTGCACTCGGTCAACGGCGTGCCAGTGGTGGCCACCTACCACCCCGCGTACCTGCTGCGAAACCCCGCCGACAAGGCGCGCGCCTGGGCCGACTTGTGCCTGGCTGCCGACCAGCAAACGCCATCGAATCAGGCGGCGGCCGGCGGTCCGTAAAATCGGGCCCCATGACTTTCCTCGACAAGCTGGCCACCGCACAGCAAAAAAACGGTTCGTTGCTCTGCGTGGGGCTCGATCCGGAGCCAGCCAAGTTCCCGGGGCAACTCAAGGGCGACGCAAGCCGCATCTATGACTTTTGCGCGCGCATCGTCGATGCGACGGCCGACCTGGTCATCGCCTTCAAGCCGCAGATCGCCTACTTCGCGGCTCACCGCGCCGAAGCCCAGCTGGAGCAGCTCATGGAGCACATGCGCCGCAACGCGCCCCATGTGCCAGTCATCCTGGACGCCAAGCGCGGCGACATCGGCTCCACTGCCGAGCAGTACGCCATCGAGGCATTCGAGCGCTACGGCGCCGACGCGGTCACGCTGTCGCCCTTCATGGGCTTCGACTCGGTGGCGCCGTACCTCAAGCACGAAGGCAAGGGCGCCTTTCTGCTGTGCCGCACCAGCAACCCCGGGGGCTCCGACCTGCAGGGCCAGCGGCTGGCGGACATCGAGGGCCAGCCGTTCCTCTACGAGCACGTCGCCAAGCTCGCGCAAGGCCCGTGGAACCTCAACGGGCAACTCGGCCTCGTGGTGGGCGCCACCTACCCGGCCGAGATCGAACGCGTGCGCGAACTCGCGCCCACGGTGCCGCTGCTGATTCCCGGTGTTGGGGCCCAGGGCGGCGATGCGGTGGCCACGGTGCGCGCCGGCTGGCGCGCCGATGCACCGATCATCGTGAACTCGTCGCGCGCCATCATCTACGCCTCGTCGGGCGACGACTTCGCCGAGGCGGCCCAAAAGGCCGCGCGCATTACGCGCGACGCGCTCGAAGCCGCCAAGCCCTGAAACCCTGAGGTTCAGGCTCTGCGGAGCCGGGTGAAGGCTTCGAACTCCCAGTTGCGCATGCCCAGCAGCAGCGTGTAGCCCTCGCGGTCCTTGGCCGAGAGCTTCTGGTCCGTCTGGTGCTGCTGCGCAAAGTCTTGCGCCACGCGCTGCAGGCGCTCCAAAAACGCCGGCGCCAATGACCGGCTGATGGAGCCGTGCACGAGCAGCAGCCCCTCGGCCGGGCCATCGAAGCCGCCGCGGTAGTAGTCGAGCACCACGTTCTCGCGAAAGAACTCCATCACCGGGCCGTGCGGCCGCCAGCGGAAGGTCTTGGCGAGCTTCAGCCGGTAGCGGTTGAGCGGGCGCAGTTCGATGATGCCGATACGGTCCAGCTGCGCCAGGAAGCCGATGCACTCCGCCTCGGTGATCCGGTACGAAGCCACGATCTGCTCCAGCGTCCACTGGCTCAGCACGCTGATGGCCACCAGCAGCAGCTTCTTGTCCTTGACCACCGCCTTTTCCTGCTCCTGCGTGAGCTCTTTCAGCAGCGGCTGGGCGTCGGCCACGCGGCGGGCCAGCTCGGCAAAGTCGATCTTGAGCGCGCGGCAGATCGCATCGACGCGCGAGAGCGGCATGTCGCTCTTGGCCAGCATTCGCTTGACGCTGGATTCCGCCATGTCGAGCGACCGCGCCAGGTCGGCGTAAGTCATGCGGGCGCTCTTGAGTTCGTTCTTGAGGGCTTGGACAAGGTCGACGGTGGTGCTCATGAAAGATGGCTTGTGCGGGAAGGGGTATCGAAAAAGGATACCGAAAGGTGTGAATTAATACCTCGTATCGATTCTCGATGCCTACAGAGAGGCTGGCAACTAAATTCCGCGGCTCGTACCACCCAACCAACGAGGCCCGCCATGTTCCTGCCCACTCTCAGCCGCCGCGAACGCGGGCTGCTCTTCGCGTTTGCGCTGCTTGCGCTGGTCGCTCTGTTCGGCCCCGCGCTGCCTGCGGCCGACGTGGCGATTGCCTCGGTGTTTGCCGACGACCGCGCCTGGCACGGCCTGCCCAACGCAATGGACGTGCTGAGCAACCTGCCTTTCCTGCTGATCGGCTGCTGGGGCCTGTACCGGCTCAACCGCATCGACCGGGCCCACCAGCAGGCGCTGGCCCAGTTTCCGCTGGCACCGCCAGCCAGCGACCCGCCGGACAACACGCTGGACTGTGCCTGGCTGTTCTTCGCAGGCCTGATCGCCACAGCGGCGGGCTCCGCCTTCTATCACCTGCTACCCGAAGCTCCCCGGCTCGCGGCCGACCGCGCCGGCATGGCCGTGGCTTTTGCGGGGCTGATCGGCATGGCCGTCTGCGAGCGCGTGAGCCAGCGTGCCGGCTGGCCGGCGGCTTGGTTCGTACTGACGGCAGGGCTGCTGGCGGCAGAGCTGGTGCAGGAAACCGGCAACGTGCTGCCCTGGGCCCTCGTGCAGTTCGGCGGCATGGCCCTGGTGCTGACGCTTGCGCTGGCCACCCCGATGCGTGGTGCGGTCGGCCTCAAGCTGGGCTGGGTGATCCTGTTCTACGCAGTGGCCAAGGCTTTCGAGCTGGCGGACCACCAGGTCTATGAGGCCTCCGGCCACCTGATTTCGGGCCATAGCCTCAAGCACCTGGTGGCGGCGCTGGCGGGCCTGCCTGTGCTGGCCGCACTCCGGAAGCTCGATGTGAGCTGGCGCGGGGCCCTGCTGCGGCACAATCCCGACGCAGCCGTCGTAACGGCCTGAGGAGAATTCTTCGAATGACAACCCCCGCCGCTGCTGCGACTGCCGCCACCGCGCCCCATGACGCGAACGCGCACGCCAACCAGTTCGCCCTTCTCAAGCAGCGGCGTTTCGCGCCCTTCTTCTGGACGCAGTTCGCGGGTGCTGCGAACGACAACCTCTTCAAGTTCGCCTTCACCGTCTTGGTGACCTATCAGCTGCAGCTGAGCTGGATGCCGCCGGCCATGGCGGGCCTGGTGATCGGGGCGCTGTTCATCCTGCCGTTTCTGCTGTTCTCGGCAACGGCCGGGCAGCTCACCGACAAGTTCGACAAGACGAAGATCATTCGCTTCGTGAAGAACTTCGAGATCGCGATCATGCTGATTGCAACCTGGGGCTTCGTGCGCGCAGATGCGGTGGTACTGCTGGGCTGCGTGTTTCTGATGGGCCTGCATTCCACGCTGTTCGGGCCGGTCAAGTTTGCCTACTTGCCGCAGGTGCTCGACGCGCGCGAGCTCACGGGCGGCAACGGCATGGTCGAGATGGGCACGTTCGTCGCCATCCTGCTCGGGCAGGTGGCGGGCGGGTTGCTGGTGGCGCTGCCGCAAGTCGGCCACACCACGGTGGCGGTGGCTTGCGTGCTGCTGGCGTTGGTCGGCCGCGGTGTGGCGCAGGCCATTCCACGGGCGCCCGCCACCGACCCCGCGTTGGTCATCAACTGGAACCCGGTCAGCGAGACGTGGCGCAACCTCAAGCTGGCGCACGGCAACACCGTGGTGTTCCGCTCGCTGCTGGGCATTTCATGGATGTGGTTCTTCGGTGCCGTCTTCCTGAGCCAGTTTCCGAGCTTCGCGAAAGAAGTGCTGCACGGCGACGAGCAGGTGGCTTCGCTGCTGCTGGTGGTGTTTTCAGTGGGCATTGGCGTGGGCTCGCTGCTGTGCGAGACGCTGAGCCGCCGGCAGGTCGAAATTGGCCTGGTGCCGCTGGGCGCCATCGGCATGAGCGTGTTTGCCATCGACCTGTACTTCGCGTCGCGCGCGCTGCCGCCGGTTGCCGTCATGGGCCTCGGCGCCTTTGTGAGCCAGGCCGCGCACTGGCGCGTGATGGCCGACCTGGCGCTGCTGTCGCTCTTTGCGGGGCTGTACAGCGTGCCGATGTATGCGCTGATCCAGCTGCGCAGCCAGCCCACGCACCGCGCGCGGATCATTGCGGCCAACAACATTCTCAATGCGCTGTTCATGATCGGCAGCTCGGTGCTCGCGGGCGCATTGCTGGGCGCCGGCTTCACCATTCCGCAGATCTTCCTGTTCACCGGCATTGCCAACGCGGTGGTGGCGTTCTACATCTTCATGCTGGTGCCGGAGTATCTGCTGCGCTTCATTGCGTGGATGCTGTCGCACTTCGTCTATCGCTTCGAGATCAAGGGCGATGAGCACATTCCCACCGAAGGCGCGGCGGTGCTCGTGTGCAACCACGTGAGCTTCATCGATGCCATCCTGCTGATGGCCGCAAGCCCGCGGCCGATCCGCTTCATCATGGATCACCGGATCTTCAAGGTGCCGGTGCTCGGCTGGCTGTTCAAGCTGGCCAAGGCCATCCCCATCGCGCCGCAAAAGGAAGACTCCGCCGCCTATGAAGCCGCCTTCGCCAAGGCGCTGCAGGTGCTGCGCGAAGGCGACCTCCTGGCGATCTTTCCCGAAGGCGCGATCACCCGGGACGGCACCCTGCAGCCTTTCAAGGGGGGCGTGATGAAGATCGTTGAAAGCGCGCGCGCCGAAGGCATCGAACCGCCGGTGATTCCCATGGCGCTGACCAACCTCTGGGGCTCGTACTTCAGCCGCATCGAGCTGCGCGGCGGCCAGAACGTGGCCATGGCCAAGCCCTTCCGCCGCGGCTTCTTCAGCCGCGTGGGGCTCAACGTCGGCCACGCGGTGCCGCCGGTCGAAGTGCAGCCGGAGGCGCTGCAGCAGCGCGTGAGCAGGTTGCTGGCAACCACCTGACGTCCCGAGGCAAGGCCTCGCCGGCGCGCAAGGCGCCGAAAAGTATCTTTTTGGGATACCGCAAGCGGCTTAAACCGGAACTGGTCGAAGCATTTGATCCTCGCGGTGCGGGAGCGAATCATCATTCGCCCACCTTCACTACGCCGCGAGGCATTCATGCAAACCTTCCCTTCCACCACCGTTTCGATCCAGCGCGATACGCGGGCCTGGCAGCTCCAGGTCTGGGCTTCTTTCGCGATTGCCGTGTTCCTGTGCGCCACCGGCTTGAGCTGGCTGCCGCGCGAGGCGCTGGACCGTGCGTTCATGGTGATGGGCTACGTGTTCTGCCTGAGCACCGCCTTCATGCTGGCCAAGTTCATTCGCGACAACCAGCATGCGGACGCCGGCGGCGCCGCAAGCCGCGACGTGCCGATGTGGCGCCTGGTGGTCTGGGGCAGCTTCTTCACGGCCATGGGCCTGACCGGCTGGGGCTTGATCCGCATGGAGATCAACGACGCCTACAAGGCCTTCCTGGGCGTGAGCTGGCTGTTCCTGATCAGCTCGGCCTTCACGCTGGCCAAGACGCTGCGCGACCGTCACGAGGCCGACTTGGTCGAAGCGCGCCTGCAAGGCCGCCGTGCCGCCCGGCAGGAAGCGGCTGCCGCCGGCTCGGCTGAATGAGCGGCGCGTCTTCCGCTTTTTTTGACCCACACCTCAACCAACGAAAGATTGTCATGAAAAAGTCGATTGCAGCTCTTCTTGTCGCCGCCGGCACCGTGTTCGCCGGTGCCGTGCTTCCCCTTCAGGCCCATGCGCAGAGCCAGGCATCCGAGGCGTCCGGGGCACTTTCACTGCTGCCTGTGGCCTCGGTGGTGGGTGCCGCTTCAGCCGTCGGCGCTTCGGCTACCGCGGTGGTCGCGGTGCCGGCCGCGCTCTCGGTGGGCGGCTCGATGCTCACCGTGATGGCAGTCGAGGCCTCGGCGGACGGCACCGTCTACGTGCTGGAGCGCGCGTCCGATGGCGCCCGCGCCAGCGTCAAGGTGATGGGCCGCGCCGCCAATGGCGTGTCCGCATCGGTGGGCACGGGTGTGCTGGTCAGCGTGATCGGTACCGGCATCGTGCTGTCGGCCGCGGGCGAGGTGCTGGCCTTTGTGCCCAATGCCATCGGCCGCGCGTTGTTGCACAACGAGAGGCTGTCATGAAGCGCGCGCTCTTCCCTGGGCTCCTTGTGCTCGCGGCGGCCCTGCCGCTTCAAACGCACGCCGGCCGTTCCTGCGAGCAGGCCAAGCCGACCGCCGAGTTGATCGTCAAGGGCATGCAGTTGGCCGAGCGCACCTCGCAGCAGCTGGATGCGAGCGGGGCCCGCGTCGTGCTGCTGGCCCGGGCCGGGCAAGACCTGAGCAAATACGGCCTGCGCTATTCGCACCTGGGCATCGCCTTCAAGACGGAGCAAGGCCCGTGGCGCGTCGTGCACAAGCTCAACCAATGCGGCACGGCCGTGGCTGCGGTGTACCGGCAGGGGCTTGGCGAGTTCTTTTTGGACGACCTCTGGCGCTACGAGGCGGCCTGGGTGGTGCCCACGCCGCAGGTGCAGGCCCAGTTGCTGGCCGCGCTGCAGGAGCCGCCGCCCCGCATCGTGCGGCTGAACGTGGCGCCCTACAGCATCGTGAGCTACGTGTGGGGGCAGAAGTACCAGCAGTCGAACCAATGGGCCGTCGAGACGCTGGCCGCGGCCATGGAGCCCGCCACCATCGGTAGCCGCGGGCAGGCCCAGGCGTGGATGCAGTTCAAGGGCTACGAGCCGACGACGCTGCGGCTCGGCCCGCTCACGCGCCTGGGCGGCCGTGTGGGGTCGGCCAACGTGGCGTTCGACGATCACCCGAATGACAAGCGCTTTTCGGACCGCATCGAAACGGTCACTGTCGATTCGGTATTCGCATGGCTGCCGCGCGCGGGGCTGGGTGCTGCACCGGTGGCGTTCAAGCTGTAGTTGCAAGCCGGGCGTTCGCGCTTCGAAAAGAAAACGAGGAAGAAAAAAATGAGCAAGTCATTGCGACTGTCCGAAAAGTGGTTTCGCCGCGGCCTGTGGCTGGTGGCCCTCGTGTTCGCGAGCTTCCTGATAGGGCTTGGCGGCACCATCGTGGGCGACCTGCCGCAGGTGGAGCGGGCCCTGCAGCTGGACGACTTCATCGACCGTGCCGCGGCCGAGCCGCTGCGCAACACGATCAAGGCGGCGGAGCAAACCGAGCTCGTCGCAACACGCGAGCTGGAGCAGGTTCGCCTGCAGCTCACTGCCGCACAGCAGGCCAGTGCCAACGCCCGCGAGACTTTCGCCAACTGGATAGCCACGCGACGCGCCACCGCGCAGCCTGACCAGGACACGGAACTCATCGCGCGCACCAAGGCGCTCGATGTCTTCAAGCAAAAGGAAAACGAGGTTCAGCAGCAGGTGAATACACAGCGCCAGATCGTGCTCGATGCGCGGCAGGGCGAGCAGCGCGCGCGCCAATCGCTGGCGGTGCTGGAGCGCGTTGCCCAGGAGAAGCTGGAGGCCGAGTACCGCCGGGTCGAATTGCGCGTGTTCGGCTACCGGCTTGCGCTGACGCTGCCCCTGCTGGTGGTGGCGGGCTGGCTCTTCGTTAAAAAGCGGAAGGGCACCTACTGGCCTTTTGTTTGGGGCTTCATCTTCTTTGCGGTGTTCGCCTTCTTCGTCGAGCTGGTGCCCTACATGCCGAGCTATGGCGGCTATGTGCGCTACGTGGTGGGTATTCTGGCCACGGTGCTGGTGGGGCGTTATGCCATCGTGGCGCTGAACAGCTACCTGGCCCGCCAGAAGCTCGCCGAGCAGCAGCCCGACCAGGTGCGACGCGAAGAACTCAGCTACGACACCGCGCTCACGCGGCTCGGCAAGAACGTGTGCCCCGGTTGCGAGCGGCCGGTGGACCTGAAGAACAACGAAATCGACTTCTGCCCGCATTGCGGCATTGGCCTGTTCGACCATTGCGGCCAGTGTGAAACCCGCAAGAGCGCGTTCTCGAAGTTCTGCCATGCCTGCGGTACATCCGCCGCGCCACCGGCGTCGCCTGCATCCGCAGGAGAGTCTGCGAATTCGTTCACATCCGGCGCGGCGGTTCGGCCTGCGGTGTAGCGGGAGCGCCGCAGGGCCGTGCTACAACGTCCGGCGGCGACACAACTGTGGCCGCAGGTTTTCCTTTTTCAACATCGACGGAGCACACGCATGAGCATTTTCGGCAGCATTCTTTCCAAGATTTTCCCGTCCGCGAACGCCGCCACCGCGCCCGCTCCGGCAGCCCCGGTGTCCGCCGGCGCACCCGCCGCTGCCGCCCCCCCGGCGGCCATTACCGTGGTCGACGTCGAGGCCCTGCTCGACGGCATGCCCGGCGCGAGCAGCCTGAACTGGCGCACCTCCATCGTCGACCTGATGAAGCTGCTTGGCCTGGACAGCAGCCTCGATGCGCGCAAGCAGCTCGCGGCCGAACTCAGCTACGGCGCCGACACCAGCGACAGCGCCAAGATGAACATCTGGCTGCATCGCCAGGTCATGACCAAGCTGGCGGCCAACGGCGGCAAGGTTCCGGCCGAACTGCGCGATTGATCGGCTGGTCGCCAACCCGCAGGAAGCCCGGCATGCCGGGCTTTTTTTGCTTCAGGTCCAGCCGGCATCCACCACGAAGTCTTGCGCGGTGCACATTTTCGAATCGTCGGCCGCCAGGAACAGGGCCATGGCGGCAATGTCTTCGGCCATCACGCGGCCCGGCAGGCACTGCGCCGCATCGATCTCGGCACCGGACTCGGGCTTAACCCACAGCTTGATCTGCCGCTCGGTCATGACCCAGCCCGGCACGATCGAATTGACGCGGATGTTCTCCTTGCCCAGGTCTCGCGCCAGCGACCGCGTGAGTCCGCGCGCGGCCGCCTTGCAGGCCTGGTAGACGGGGTAGCCACGGCCCTTGATCATCCAGCTGATCGAACCGAAGTTGATGATCGAGCCGCCGCCCAGCGCGCGCATGTCGTCCGCAACAGCCTGTGCCGCGAAGAACTGGTGCTTGAAGTTGACCGCCACGAGCCGGTCGAAATCTTCGCTGGTCACGTCGGCCATTTCATGGCGGCGGTCATTGGCCGCGTTGTTCAGCAGCACGCCGATGGGGCCGAACTGCGCGCGCACCGCGGCAATGGCGGCGCTGAGGGCCGCGGTGTCTGTTACGTCGCATTCGCAGAACAGCGCCGGGTTGCCGCCCTGGAGCTGGGCCGCGAGCGCACGGCCTGCCGGGGCATCAAGGTCGCAGAAGCCGACCTTCGCGCCTTGGTTGTGGAAGGCCCGCACCAGCGCTTCGCCAATGCCGGTGGCGCCGCCGGAGATGAACACGGTGCGGCCGGCCAGCGAGGGATAGCGGGCGCTGTATGCGGTAGGTGGTGATGAAGAAGCGGTGGTCATGGCGTTGAGCGTAGCGGATGTGTATCTGTAAGCGAACCCGGTCTACTCCTGCATACCTCCGGTGTACGTGGCGTATGGCTTCCGGCATGTGGGCAGCGGGCGCCTGCGTGGGTAGGCTTGTCGCCCATGAACAATTCCTACCGTCGCCGCGCGCTGAGCGGCCTTTCCGCCCTGGCGCTTCTGCCCTTGGCAGCCGCCGTGCGGCCCGCCCGCGCCCAAGCGCCGGCGCCGATCCAGCTCTTCAAGGTGGTCTCGCCGAAAGACGAGATCATCGTCGGGGTGGAGGCGGCGCAGCTCGGCACCGGAGCCGGCCCCGGCGTGCAGCGCCTGGCCGAGCTGCTGGCAGCCAAGGGGCAGCTCACGCTTTGGCAATACGCATCGCAGAAAGATGCCGCAGGTGCGCTGGTGCAGGCGCCGCTGCGCCAGGTGGCCGTCTTCAAGAACGACCTGCTGCGCATCGAGCCGTACACCACGCCGCTTGCCGTCAAGGCGCCCGCCGCTGCAAAGTAGAGCGAGCCGGTTCGACCGGGCCGGGTGCGGCGGCTACACGCCGCGCGCGCGGTCGGCCTTGAAGCGCGCCCTGAAAGCCGTGAAAGTGCCCGCCTCGAGCGATTCGCGGATTTCGCGCATCAGGTTCAGGTAGTAGTGCAGGTTGTGGATGGTGGTGAGCATCGGCCCGAGCATTTCGGCGCAGCGGTCCAGGTGGTGCAGGTACGCGCGGCTGAAGCCCTCGCGACCGCCGTCGTTCCAGCTCACGCCCGAGGTGCCCGCACAGGCATGGCAGGTGCAGCTCGGGTCGATGGGCTGAGGGTCGTTCTTGTGGCGCGCATTGCGCATCTTCAGGTCGCCGAAGCGCGTGAACAGCGTGCCGTTGCGCGCATTGCGGGTCGGCATCACGCAGTCGAACATGTCGACGCCGTCCGCCACGCCCTGCACCAGGTCCTCGGGCGTGCCCACGCCCATCAGGTAGCGCGGCTTCTCGGCCGGCAGCCGGTGCGGCGTGTGGCCCATGATGTGCAGCATCTCTTCCTTGGGCTCGCCCACGCTCACGCCGCCAATGGCGTAGCCTGGAAAGTCCATGTCCACCAGCGCGGCGAGCGATTCTTCTCGCAGGTTCTCGAACATGCCGCCCTGCACGATGCCGAAGAGCGCGTTCGGGTTTTCGAGCCGCGCAAATTCATGCTGGCAGCGCTTGGCCCAGCGCAGGCTCAGTTCCATCGAGATCCGCGCCTCGGCTTCGGTGGTGATGTGGCCCTTGGTGTCGTAGGGCGTGCACTCGTCGAACTGCATCACGATGTCGCTGTTCAGGATGGTCTGGATCTGCATCGAGACCTCGGGCGTGAGGAACAGCTTGTCGCCGTTGACGGGCGACGCGAACTTGACGCCCTCTTCGCTGATCTTGCGCATGGCGCCCAGCGACCAGACTTGGAAGCCGCCCGAGTCGGTGAGGATGGGCTTGTTCCATTTTTCGAACTGGTGCAACCCGCCGAAACTCGCCATCACGTCCAGGCCGGGCCGCATCCACAGGTGGAAGGTGTTGCCCAAAATGATCTGCGCGCCCATCTCTTCGAGGCTGCGCGGCATCACGCCCTTGACGGTGCCGTAGGTGCCCACGGGCATGAAGATCGGCGTTTGCACCACGCCGTGGTTGAGCGTGAGCGTGGCACGGCGCGCGTGGCTGTCGGGGTCGGTCTTGAGAAGTTCGAACTTCAGGCGCGGCAAGGTGGTGTCGGTCATTTCCGGGGGGCGGCGCCGGTGTCCGGCAGCAGCATCAGGATGGTACGGTTGAAGTCTTCGACGGCGAGCAGGCGGCCCTGCCGGTCGACGGTGATGCCGGTGGGGCGGCCCATGGGTCGCACACCGGGCTTGGGGTTCCAGCCGGCGAGCCATTCGATCGGCTTGCCCGACGGCAGGCCCCGCGTATCGAGCGTGTAGCCCACCACGCGGTGGCCGGGCGCCTGGTGGCCGCGCCACGCCACCAGCAGCTGGCCCGCGAAGCGGCTGTTCGCGGGCCCGGTGATCATCTGCAGCGGCGCGACGTGCGCGGGCCAGAGCATCAGCGGGGCTTCGGTGGCCTTGCAGTCATGCCGGTTCTCGTAGCCGCGCGCGGGCCGGCGGTTGCCGACGCAGTAGGGCCAGCCATAGTCGCGCCCGGCCTGCAGCCGGTTCAACTCTTCGGGGGGCTGGCCCACGTCTTCGTAGTCGATGGAATTCTCGCCCTGCAGCACGGTGCCCTTGGCCGGGCCGTCCGGCAGCACCGTCAATGCGACCGAGTTGCGCAGGCCCGTGGCAAAGGGCTTGAAGCTCTGCAGCTTGTAGTCCGGCCCGGCGAGCACGGCTTCGTACACCGTGGCGCGGGGCTTCGGTCCGGCCAGGTCGGGGCAGGGCAGCGGGTATTGTTTCGACGAGGTATCGCGGCAGGCATCGGAATCGGAGCCGACGTTCACGTAGAGGCGCCCGCCGGGTCCGAACGCCAGTTCCTTGAGCGGATGCGTGCCGTCGCCCGGCAGCCCGTCGATCACCGTTTCGCGCTGCAGTGCACCGCCGGGCGAAGGAATAGCCGTGCGCCAGACCGCGCCCGACTCGCCGATGTAGATCTTGCCGTCAGGTCCGGCAACGAGACCCAGGGGACGGTCGAGCTGCTCGGCCAGCACGCTGAAGCGCGCGCGCCGCGGCGCAGGACCATCGGCAGGCAGCACCATCTCGAGCAGGCGGCCACGGCGCGGTTCCCACGATCCCATGTCGACCACCCAGTAGCGGCCGGGCGCGACCTCGAGAATGCGACGTGGCGCGCGCAGGCCCTGTGCCTCGTCGGCCAGCAGCGCGACGCAAGTGCCCACGGGGCTGCCGATGTCGAGCCGCGCGTACACGCCGCAGAGCCCCTGAGGCGTGTAGCCGCGCGCATGGCCCGCCGTCGGCAGCAGCATCGCGCATCCGAACGCGGCCAGCCAAAGGCGGAGGGCACTGAACTTCATGGGGCAGAGCGCGCCAGCAGCATGGAGTCGCCGTAGCTGAAGAAGCGGTATCGATGGGCAATGGCGTGGGCATACAACGCCATCACGCGCTCGTAGCCCGCAAAGGCCGAGACCAGCATCATCAGCGTGCTCTTCGGCAGATGGAAGTTGGTGACCAGCAGGTCGATGTGCTCGAAGGCGAAGCCCGGCGTGATGAAGATGCGCGTGTCGCCGCTCGTTTCGCCGCTCTTGGCCCACGATTCGAGCGTGCGCACGGTGGTGGTGCCAACCGCGACCACGCGGCCGCCGCGTGCCTTGCATTCGGCAATTGCGCGCTGCGTGGCTTCGGGCACCTCGTAGCGCTCGGCATGCATCGTGTGCTCGGCAATGTTCTCGGTCTTGACCGGCTGGAAGGTGCCGGCGCCCACGTGCAATGTCACGTTGGCGCGCTGCACGCCGCGGGCTTCGAGCTCGTCGAGCAGCGCTTCGTCGAAATGCAGCGCGGCCGTTGGTGCGGCCACGGCGCCGGGCACGCGCGCGAACACGGTCTGGTATCGGCTCTCGTCGTCGGCCGAATCGGTGTGGGTGATGTAGGGCGGCAGCGGCACGTGGCCGCAGCGGGCCATCAGCGCATACGGGTCCTCGCCGGCGTCGCTTTCAAAGCCGAACCGGAACAGCGCGCCATCTTCCTCGGGCCAGCGCCCCAGAAGCGTCGCACGAAAGCCGCCCACCATCTGCAGCGTGGTGCCCACAGGCGGCTTCTTGCTGACCTTCATGTGTGCGACCACCTCGTTGCCCTGCAGCACGCGTTCGACCAGCAGTTCGAGTTTGCCGCCAGTCGGCTTCTCGCCGAAGAGGCGTGCCTTGACCACGCGCGTGTCGTTGAAGACCAGCAGGTCGCCTTTGCGCAGAAGCGAAGGCAGGCTCTTGAAGATGCGGTCGACCGGCTCGCTGCCGGTGCCATCGAGCAGGCGGGACGAAGTGCGTTCGGTGGCCGGATGCTGCGCCACCAGTTCGGGGGGCAGGTCGAAATCGAAATCGGAAAGCGTGAAGGCGCGCATGGTGCTTGAGGGCCGGACGGGCCCGTGCCAAGGAGGCGTGGAAGATGAGTAAAAGCGAGGCCGGAGCCGGGCAGAATTGTCCCATGCCCGCTTCCGCGAAGTCAGTGCCGCCCGAAAAGACCTCAAGCCCGCCCGCCGCCGCCCCAGCCGCGCCCGGCGCCGGCCTGAGCGCCGTGCAGCGCGCGCTGCGCAAGCTCGGCCTGGTGCGCGACATCGACTTTGCGCTCTACCTGCCGATGCGCTACGAGGACGAGACCCGCATCGTGCGGCTGGCCGACACGCGCGACGGCGACATGGCGCAGGTCGAAGGCGTGGTGACGGAGTGCGAGGTGGTGTTTCGTCCACGCCGGCAATTGATCGCCACCATCGACGACGGCAGCGACACCTGCCAGCTTCGTTTTTTCAACTCCTATCCCTCGCAGCAAAAGCAGCTCGCGGTGGGAGCCCGCGTGCGCGTGCGCGGCGAGGTGCGCGGCGGCTTTGTCGGGCGGCAGATCATGCATCCGACCGTCAAGGCGGCCGGCACTTCGCTGCCCGAGGCGCTCACGCCCGTGTACTCGACGGTGGCCGGGCTCCCGCAGCCGGTGCTCCGGCGCGAGGTGCGTTCGGGCCTGGCGCGTGCGGTGCTCGACGAGACGATTCCGGTGCAGATCGGCCTGCGCGGCGCCTGGGACCTGCGCAGTTCGCTGACCTTTCTGCACTACCCCACGCCCGACGTGGCCATGGCCACGCTCGAAGACCACAGCCATCCCGCCTGGCAGCGCATCAAGGCGGAGGAACTGCTGGCGCAGCAGCTCTCGCAACTGCAGGCGCGGCTGGAGCGAGCGGCGCAGCGCGCACCGGCGCTGCCCTCTTCCGCCGAGCCGGAGCTGAGCTCGCTGCATGCGCAATTGCTCGCGGTGCTGCCTTTCGGCCTGACCGGGGCGCAGCAGCGCGTGGGCGAAGAAATCACGCGCGACCTGGGCCGCGAGATTCCGATGCACCGCTTGCTGCAGGGCGACGTGGGCTCGGGCAAGACGGTGGTGGCGGCGCTTGCCGCGGCGCGGGCCATCGACGCGGGGTTTCAGTGCGCGTTGATGGCGCCGACGGAAATCCTTGCCGCCCAGCACTTCGGCAAGCTGGTGGGCTGGCTCGATCCGCTGCTGGCCGAGCGGGGCTTGCGCGTGGCTTGGCTCACGGGCAGCCAGAAGAAGAAGGAGCGCGACACCATGTCGGCCGCGGTGGAAAGCGGCGAGGCGGCCCTGGTGATCGGCACGCATGCCGTCATTTCGGAAAAGGTGCGCTTCAAGAACCTGGCGCTCGCGATCATCGACGAGCAGCACCGCTTCGGCGTGGCCCAGCGGCTCGCGCTGCGCGGCAAGGCTGGCGGGCATCTCGAACCCCATCTGCTCATGATGAGCGCCACGCCCATCCCGCGCACGCTGGCGATGAGCTATTACGCCGACCTGGATGTGTCCACGCTCGACGAGCTGCCGCCTGGCCGAACGCCCATCGTTACCAAGCTGGTAGCCGATCACCGGCGCGATGAGGTGATCGATCGCATCCAGGCGCAGGTCGAACAGGGGCGGCAGGTGTACTGGGTGTGTCCGCTCATCGAGGAGAGCGAGGCCGTCGACCTGCGCAACGCGACCGAAACACGCGACGAGCTGGCCGATGCATTGGGCCCTGCGGTCAATGTCGGGCTGCTGCATTCGCGCATGCCCACTGCCGAGAAGCAGGCCGTGATGGCGGCTTTCACGGCCAACGAGATCCAGGTGCTGGTGAGCACCACCGTGATCGAGGTGGGGGTGGACGTGCCGAACGCCTCCTTGATGGTGATCGAGCACGCCGAGCGCTTCGGCCTCTCTCAGCTGCACCAGCTGCGCGGCCGGGTGGGACGTGGCGCCGCGGCATCCGCCTGCGTGCTGCTCTATGCGCCGGGCGACAGCGGGCGCGTGGGCGAGGCGGCGCGGGCCCGGCTCAAGGCCATGGCCGAAACCAGCGACGGCTTCGAGATAGCGCGCCGCGACCTCGAGATTCGCGGCCCTGGCGAGTTCCTGGGCGCGCGCCAGTCGGGCGCACCGTTGCTGCGCTTTGCCGACCTGACCACCGATGCGATGCTGCTCGATTGGGCGCGCGAGCTGGCGCCCGTCATGCTGCAAAAGCACCCGGACCTGGCGCAGCGGCATATCGACCGCTGGCTCGGCACGAAGGCCGAGTACCTCAAGGCATAGGCCTGCTTGCTGCGCCGGTGGCCCGAAAGGCGACCCCAGGCGGAGTCCGGTCACACACCCTTGCGCATAATTGACGCAAGCTATGACTCTCACAGAACTCAAATACATCGTCGCAGTAGCCCGCGAACGGCACTTCGGCAAGGCGGCAGAGGCCTGCTACGTCTCCCAACCGACGCTGTCGGTGGCCATCAAGAAGCTCGAGGACGAGCTCGAGGTCAAGCTCTTCGAGCGCAGCGCGGGCGAAGTGACCGTGACGCCGCTGGGCGAGCAGATCGTGCAGCAGGCGCAAAGCGTGCTCGACCAGGCCGCGAGCATCAAGGAAATTGCCAAGCGCGGAAAAGACCCGCTGGCCGGTCCCCTGAACCTGGGGGTGATCTACACCATTGGTCCCTACCTGCTGCCCGACCTGGTGCGCCAGGTGATCGCGCGCACGCCGCAGATGCCGCTGGTGCTGCAGGAGAATTTCACCGTCAAGCTGCTGGAGATGCTGCGCGCCGGCGAGATCGACTGCGCGATCATGGCCGAGCCTTTTCCCGATACCGGCCTGGCCATGGCGCCGCTCTACGACGAGCCGTTCATGGCGGCACTGCCGGCAAAGCACAAGTTTGCTGACCGGGAGTCGGTGACCTCCGACGAACTGCAGAACGAAACCATGCTGCTGCTCGGCACGGGCCACTGCTTTCGCGACCATGTGCTGGAGGTGTGCCCCGAGTTCGCGCGCTTCTCCAGCAATGCAGAGGGCATCCGGAAAAGCTTCGAGGGCTCGTCGCTCGAAACCATCAAGCACATGGTGGCCTCGGGCATGGGCGTAACGCTGGTGCCGCGCCTCTCGGTGCCTGCCGAAGCGCTCAAGCCCAAGGTCAAGGGCCGCAGGGAGCCCGAGCAGATGGTGCGCTACCTGCCGGTGCGCGATGCGCAGGACCGCGACCCGCCCACGCGGCGCGTGGTGCTGGCGTGGCGCCGCACGTTCACGCGCTACGAGGCGATCGCGGCATTGCGCAATGCCATCTATGCGTGCGAACTGCCGGGCGTCAAGCGGCTGTCATAAGGCTGCCGCAAGAGAGAGCAAACTCGCGAACTTGGCCTACGTGGAGGCCATTCGAATTCATTGATCGCTGGGATAGAGTGGCGCTGTTGCGAAGCCGCGGGCCGGCTTTCAGAATAACGGTTGTCCCTAAGACTTGAAGAAAGAGTTTCACGCCATGGCAAAAGATTCGAAGAAAGCGTCGTCGTCCTCTTCATCCGGCAAGGTGCCCAAGAAGGGTGATGCCCTGGTGGCCCAGGAGTCGGGGAGCCGCAATGCCCCAATCATCAACATCGGCATCGAACGCCAGGACCGCGCCGCCATTGCCGAGGGCCTGAGCCGCGTGCTGGCCGATACCTACACGCTCTACCTCACCACGCACAACTTTCACTGGAATGTGACGGGGCCGCACTTCAACTCGCTGCACGCCATGTTCATGACGCAGTACACCGAGCTCTGGGGCGCGACCGACATCATTGCCGAGCGCATTCGCGCGCTGGGCCACTATGCGCCCGGTTCCTATGCCGAGTTCAGCAAGATATCCACCGTGCCGGACGTGCCGCAAACCCCGCCGAAGGCGATGGAGATGGTGCGCATCCTGGTGAAGGGCCACGAAACCGTGTCGCGCATCGCGCGCGAGTTCATCCCGGTGGCGGAAGAGGCCGGCGACGACCCGACGGCCGACATGCTGACCGCGCGCTGCACGGTGCACGACCAGACCGCATGGATGCTGCGTTCGCTGCTCGAAGACTGAGCGGGCACGCAAACCCGAACCCCGAGAGCGGCACAATGGCCGCTCTTTTTTTGCCTGCCGCATGCTTGCCCGCCGTTTTGCGCTTTATCTCGACCTGATTCGCTGGAACCGTCCCGCCGGTTGGCTGTTGCTGCTGTGGCCCACGCTGGGTGCCCTCTGGTTTGCGGCCGGGGGATGGCCAGGCTGGCACCTGCTGGCCGTGTTCGTGCTGGGCACCATCCTGATGCGCAGCGCGGGCTGCTGCGTCAACGACGTGGCCGATCGGGACTTCGACCGCCATGTGAAACGAACCGCGCAGCGGCCGGTCACCAGCGGGGCGGTCTCGGTCAGGGAGGCGCTGGTGCTGGGCGCGGTGCTGGCGTTGCTGGCCTTTGCGCTGGTGCTCACGACCAATCGGGTGACGGTGCTGTGGTCGTTCGCGGCGCTGGCCATCACGCTGGTCTATCCGTTTGCCAAGCGCTTCGTCTCGGTTCCCCAGGCGGTGCTTGGCATTGCCTTCAGCTTCGGTATTCCGATGGCGTTTGCGGCGGTGCAGTCCACCGTGCCGGTGTTTGCCGCCTGGTTGCTCGCCGGGAACCTGTTCTGGGTGCTGGCCTACGACACCGAATACGCCATGGTCGACCGCGACGACGACCTCAAGATCGGCATGAAGACCTCGGCCATCACCTTCGGCCGCTTCGACGTGGCCGCGATCATGGCGAGCTACGGCATGTTCCTGGCGGTCTGGGCCTGGGCCGGTGCCAGCCGGGGGCTGGGTGCGGTGTTTTTCGCAGCCATTGCCATTGCCGCGGCGCAGGCGGGGTGGCACTGGCGGCTGATTCGCGACCGCACGCGCGACGGGTGCTTCAAGGCCTTCCGGCTGAACCACTGGCTCGGCTTCACGGTGTTCGCCGGCATCGCGGCCGGCTACGCCATCCGCTAGACAGACGGGACGCACCATGCTCGAACGCCTGACGCACAAGATCGGCCAGGAAGGCCTGTCCGGCTGGCATCTCATCACGCAGGAGATGGTCGACCGGTACGCGGCACTGTCGGGCGACGGCGAGGGCGAATGGATCCATCTCGACCCGGAGCGCGCCGCACGCGAGGCGAACTACGGCGGAACGATCGTCCCGGGCTTCTTCCAGGTGTCGCACCTGATCCGGCTGACCGGCGAGGCCATGCGGACGCTGCTGCCCTTCGATGCGAACCACGCGTTGAACTATGGATTCGACCGGTTGCGCTTTGTCAGGCCGATGCCGGTGGGTGCGCGCTTCCGGGCGCGGGTGCGCATTCTTGAAGTGACGCCCAAGCCTGGCGACAGCTTCCTGCTGAAGGAGGAGGTGCTGCTCGAGCTCGAGGACGGCACCGTCACGCTCGCGGCCGAGTGGCTGGTCTTCCTCGGGCCGCGCGCATTGCCGGCCTGACGAGACTCAGGCGCGGCCGAATTCGTCGCCCAGTTCGGCGGCGCGCTGCTGGGCCGCGCGAATGGCGGCCTTGAACTTCGCCTTGACGTCGGCGCCTTCGAGCGACGCAAGAGCCGCATAGGTCGTTCCGCCCTTCGACGTCACGCGTTCGCGCAGCACCGATGGCGGCTCGGTGGCGCTGTGCGCCAGCGCCGAGGCGCCGGTGAAGGTGCCGACCGCCAGACGCAGGGCCTGATCGGACGAGAGGCCCATTTCGACGCCGGCCTCGGCCATCGCCTCGATGAAATAGAACACATAGGCAGGACCCGAACCGGACATGGCCGTGACCGCGTCCAGCGCGGCCTCGTCGTCGACCCAGAGCAGCTCGCCGGTGGGCGCCAGCAATTGCGCGACCAGTGCGCGGTCGGCAGCGTCCACGCCGGGCCGCGCGTAGAGACCGGTCATGCCCTGGCCGACCAGCGCCGGCGTATTGGGCATGGCGCGCACCACGCGCTCGCTGCCGAGCCAGCGTGCGATGCTGTCCGATGGAATGCCCGCCGCGACGCTCAGGTGCAATGCGTTTTCGGCAAAGGCGCGCACCGGACGGGCGGCTTCCGCAAAGGTCTGCGGCTTGACCGCCCACACCACCACCGCGCAGCGCGAGAGGGCTTCGCTCGCCTCGGCCTGCGCGATGATGCCGAAGGACTGCGCCAGCTTCTGGCGGGCTTCTTCGAACGGTTCGACCACCTCGAAAGCGTCGGCGGGCGTGCCCTGCTTGATGAGGCCGCCGATGATGGCGCTGGCCATGTTGCCGCCGCCGATGAAGGCGACGGGAGGAAGCGGTGCCGGCGCGGTGCGGGGCAGGAAAGTGACGGCGATGGTCATGGTCGGTCGGTGTATTCGAATGCCGCGAACTGGGTTGTCTGCAGCGGGTTGAAATTGTCGTCGCTCACCACGACCAGCATGCGTTTGTCGTCCGGCAAGGCCGGGCCCCAGCAAAGGCCTTCGGTGTTGTCCAGGCGCGAAAGGCCGAGCGAGGCGAAGTCGGCGACCAGCTCTTTTGGCGCCGGCCGGTGGTTGCCTGTGGCGAGCACGTCGGTATTCAGCACATCGGTCGCGTCGCGGATTTCGATCTCGTAGAGGCGCAGCGAGTTTCCGGCGCCGGTGGCGTAGGCGCGCTCGAGCACCAGCATGCGGTCGTTGTCGAGCATCAGGATCTCGCTGATGCCGTTGTCCGCATGGCTGCCGGGGAGGAGCGGCCGCAGCGGAATCGGGTCGGGAACGTAGGCTATCTGACAAACGGCCCGACCGGTTTCCAGGTCGACCTGGGTCAGCCGGCAAGGGCCTCCGGCCGCCTGGGTGGTGGGAACCGGGCCGTCCTGGATCAGGGCGTTTTCCATCGCGAGCCAGGCATGGCGGCCGTCCGGCGTCACCGCCAAGCCCTCGAAACCCAGGTTGTCGCGCGGGCCTCGCTGCCGCGCCGGATCGGGAGTGAACATGGCCGGCAGCGGGAATTCGCGAAGCAGGCGGCCATCGCGTGCCGATTCATAGAGGGCGGGACCGAATCCGCGCAGGACATCCCCTTCGCTCACCCAGAGCAGGGTGCCGGCCCCTGGCCGCACGCGCAGCGATTCGGGGTCTGCCACAGGGGTGCCCGGGTCGGCGCGGCGCCGGTCGGGCCAAGGCCCGCCGCCGGGTCGTTGCAGCTGAACCACATCTTTCGGGGCGGGCGCCTGCGCCCAGGGCGCGGGCCACGAGGCGGTATAGAAACGTGCGGGGCTCAAGTCAGATCGGTCATCGCTGAGTAGCAAGTACTCGCTTCTTTCAACGTCGTAGTCAATGCCGGAAAGACCGCCCGCCGTCGTGCCCTGTATATTCAGCCGGTGCGGCCAGTGGGCCTCCGCGATGCGGCGCAGTCGTCCCGCCCCTGGCAGCGGCATCGCCGGACTTCCGCAGCCCCACAGTCCCGAGCCAGCGAAAGCGGCGGCTACGCCGGCCAGCAGCAGCCGGCGACGCGCGGGTGATTGGGCTTCCTGCGGGTCTGGAATAAAGGTGCGCACGCCGCCAAGTCTAGTTCCAGCGCATTTCCGGGCCAGAAGGCAGTTGACAGCCTTTTGCCTGCGTGCCACAATCGCTGGCTTCGCTTCAAAAAGGCGAAGCTTTCAGCCCAAAGCGGAAGTGCCTCGAGTGGTTCGAGGTGCAGACGACGGGCCCAAGACTGACCGCAGCGTCTCCCTCCTGGAGGCGCATCGGTACAAGTTGGGAACTACTAGCAATGATCCAAACTGAATCCCGGCTCGAAGTGGCCGACAACACAGGCGCGAAGTCCGTCCTGTGTATCAAGGTGCTCGGTGGCTCCAAGCGGCGTTATGCCAGCGTGGGCGACGTCATCAAGGTCAGCATCAAGGAAGCCGCTCCGCGTGGTCGCGTCAAGAAGGGCGAGATCTACAGCGCAGTGGTGGTCCGCACCGCCAAGGGCATCCGTCGCGCCGACGGCTCCCTCGTCAAATTCGATGGCAACGCAGCCGTGTTGCTCAACGCCAAGCTGGAGCCGATCGGCACCCGCATCTTCGGACCGGTGACGCGCGAGCTGCGCACCGAAAAGTTCATGAAGATCGTGTCGCTGGCCCCCGAAGTTCTGTAAGGACAACAACGCCATGAACAAGATTCGCAAAGGCGACCAGGTCATCGTGTTGGCCGGGCGCGACAAAGGCAAGCGCGGCGTCGTCTCGCTGCGCAAGGACGATTCGCACCTCGTCGTCGAGGGCGTGAACATCGTCAAGAAGCACGCCAAGCCGAACCCCCTCAAGGGTACGACCGGCGGCATCGTCGAGAAGACCATGCCCATCCACCAATCCAACGTGGCGATCTTCAATGCCGCGACCGGCAAGGCCGATCGCGTGGGCATCAAGATCACCCAGGGTGCTGACGGCAAGCGCGTGGCTGTTCGCGTCTTCAAGTCCAGCGGCGACGAAATCAAGTTCGCCTAAGAGGTACTCACATGGCACGTCTCCAACAACACTATCGCGAAAAGATCGCGAAAGACCTGACGGAAAAGTTCGGCTACAAGTCGCCGATGCAGGTCCCCCGCCTCACCAAGATCACCCTGAACATGGGTGTGGGTGAAGCTGTCGCCGACAAGAAGGTTCTCGACAACGCTGTTGCCGACCTCACCAAGATCGCCGGCCAGAAGCCCGTGGTCACCAAGTCGAAGAAGGCTATCGCCGGTTTCAAGATCCGCGAAAACCAACCTATCGGCTGCATGGTCACGCTGCGTGGCGTGCAGATGTATGAGTTCCTGGACCGTTTCGTGACCATCGCGCTGCCGCGTGTTCGCGACTTCCGCGGCATCTCCGGCCGTGCGTTCGACGGCCGTGGCAACTACAACATCGGCGTCAAGGAACAGATCATTTTCCCCGAGATCGAATACGACAAGGTCGATGCCCTGCGCGGTCTCAATATCAGCATCACGACGACGGCCAAGACCGACGAAGAAGCCAAGGCGCTTCTCGCTGGTTTCCGTTTCCCGTTCAAGAACTGAGGTGATCTGTGGCTAAAGCATCTTTGATCCAGCGCGAACTCAAGCGCGACAAGCTGGTCGCCAAGTACGCTGCGAAGCACGCGGAACTGAAGGCAATTTCCAACGACGTGAAGAAGAGCGACGAAGAGCGCGCTGCTGCCCGCCTGGGCCTGCAAAAGCTCCCGCGCAACGCGAACCCCACGCGTCAGCGCAACCGCTGCGAAATCACCGGTCGCCCCCGTGGCACCTTCCGTCAATTCGGTCTGGCCCGCGCCAAGATCCGCGAACTGGCTTTCAATGGCGACATCCCCGGTGTCACCAAGGCCAGCTGGTAAGCCAGGCAGGAGCAAACAACATGAGCATGAGTGATCCCATTGCCGACCTGCTGACGCGTATCCGTAACGCGCAGATGGTGGCGAAGCCCACTGTGTCGGTCCCGTCTTCCAAGGTGAAGATCGCGATCTCGCAGGTCCTGAAGGACGAGGGCTATATCGACGGTTTCCAGGTCAAGACCGAAGACGGCAAGTCCGAACTCGTCATTACCCTGAAGTACTACGCTGGCCGTCCGGTCATCGAGCGCATCGAGCGCGTGAGCCGCCCCGGCCTGCGCGTCTACAAGGCCAGTGCTTCCATTCCGCAAGTCCAGAACGGCCTCGGTGTTGCGATCGTCACCACCCCCAAGGGCGTGATGACCGACCGCAAGGCGCGCGCTACCGGTGTCGGTGGCGAAGTGCTGTGCTACGTCGCCTAACCGAGACATCGAGGAGTAACTGAAATGTCCCGAGTAGGAAAAATGCCGATCACCATCCCCGCAGGCGTGGATGTGTCGATCAAGGAAGACCAGATCAGCGTCAAGGGTACGGGCGGCACGCTCAACCTCGCACGCAACGCACTGGTCAAGATCGTCAGCAATGACGGCAAGCTGAACTTCGAGCCCGCCAACGAATCGCGTGAAGCGAACGCAATGAGCGGCACGATCCGTCAGCTGGTGAACAACATGGTGGTTGGCGTGACCAAGGGCTTCGAGAAGAAGCTCAACCTGGTCGGCGTCGGCTACAAGGCCGCAGCGTCCAACAACAAGTTGAACCTGCAAGTCGGTTATTCGCACCCGGTCAACATCGACATGCCGCAAGGCATCACGGTGGCCACCGCGACCCCGACCGAAATCGTGATCAAGGGTGCTGACCGTCAGCGCGTTGGTCAAATCGCCGCTGAGATCCGCGCTGTTCGTCCGCCTGAGCCTTACAAGGGCAAGGGCATCCGTTATTCGGACGAGAAGATCGTGATCAAAGAGACCAAGAAGAAGTAAGGGGCAGCAAAATGATGTTGACCAAAAAAGCACAGCGTCTTCGCCGCTCGCGCCAGACCCGCATCCGCATCGCGACGCAGGGCGTGGCCCGTCTGACGGTGAATCGCACCAACCTGCACATCTATGCCACCGTCATCTCCGACGACGGCACCAAGGTGATTGCCACCGCATCGACGGCCGAAGCCGAAGTGCGCACGGCACTCGGCGGCTCGGGCAAGGGTGGCAATGCCGCCGCTGCAACGGCCATCGGCAAGCGCATCGCTGAAAAGGCGAAGGCTGCCGGCGTCGAGAAGGTCGCCTTCGACCGCGCAGGTTTTGCGTACCACGGCCGCGTCAAGGCGCTGGCCGAGGCGGCCCGCGAAGCCGGTCTGCAGTTCTAACCGGACACGAGATTCAAAATGGCAAAGATTCAAGCAAGAACGCAGAACGAAGGCCCTGAAGACGGTTTGCGCGAGAAGATGATCGCGATCAACCGCGTCACCAAGGTGGTGAAGGGTGGTCGTATCCTCGGTTTCGCAGCACTCACCGTCGTGGGCGACGGCGAAGGCCGCGTCGGCATGGGCAAGGGCAAGTCGAAGGAAGTGCCTGCTGCCGTACAAAAGGCGATGGAAGAAGCCCGTCGCAACCTGGCCAAGATCTCGATCAAGAACGGCACGCTGCATCACCGCGTGACGGGTCATCACGGCGCCGCTTCGGTCGTCATGATCCCCGCACCGAAGGGTACCGGCATCATCGCCGGCGGCCCGATGCGCGCCGTGTTCGAAGTCATGGGCATCACCGACATCGTGGCCAAGAGCCATGGTTCATCGAACCCCTACAACATGGTTCGCGCCACGCTCGACGGGTTGAAGAACTCGACGACCGCGTCCGAAGTGGCTGCCAAGCGCGGCCTGACCGTCGAAGAAATCTTCGCCTGAGCGCAAGCTCTCGCAAGGCTGAAGGAAGCATTCAAATGACGACGCAACAACAAACCCTCAAGGTGCAATTGGTCAAGAGCCCGATTGGCACCAAGGAATCGCATCGCGCGACCGTGCGTGGCCTCGGCCTGCGCAAGCTCAACAGCGTGAGCGAGCTGCAAGACACCCCCGCGGTGCGCGGCATGATCAACAAGATCAGTTATCTGGTCAAAGTTCTGTAAGAGAGACTGATATGGAACTCAATGGCATCAAGCCGGCAGCCGGCGCCAAGCACGCCAAGCGCCGTGTTGGCCGCGGTATCGGCTCCGGTATCGGCAAGACCGCAGGTCGCGGTCACAAGGGTCAGAAGTCGCGCGCAGGCGGTTTCCACAAGGTCGGCTTCGAAGGCGGTCAAATGCCGCTGCAGCGTCGCCTGCCGAAGCGTGGCTTCAAGTCGCACCTGCTGAAGTTCAACGCCGAAGTCACGCTGACTGCCCTCGAGCAGCTCGGCCTGGCCGAAGTGGACATCCTGGCGCTCAAGCAAGCCGGCCTCGTGGGCCAGCTCGCCAAGGTCGTCAAGATCGTCAAGACCGGTGAACTCACCAAGGCCGTCAAGCTGACGGGCGTGGGCGCAACCGCTGGTGCCAAGGCTGCGATCGAAGCAGCCGGCGGCAGCATCGCCTGATCACACTGGACTGAAAGAAGTTCTTCGTGGCAACTAACGCGGCAACGATCGCAAAAACAGGCAAGTTCGGCGACCTCCGCCGCCGGCTCGTCTTTTTGCTGCTCGCGCTCGTGGTCTATCGGATCGGCGCGCACATTCCTGTGCCGGGCATCAACCCGGACCAGCTGGCTGCGTTGTTCCAGGGCCAGCAGGGCGGCATTCTGAGCCTGTTCAACATGTTCTCGGGCGGGGCGCTGTCGCGCTTCACCGTGTTCGCGTTGGGGATCATGCCGTACATCTCGGCGTCGATCATCATGCAGTTGATGACCTACGTGGTTCCTACCTTCGAGCAATTGAAGAAGGAAGGCGAGGCTGGCCGTCGCAAGATCACGCAGTACACGCGCTATGGCGCACTCGGTCTGGCCTTGTTCCAGTCGTTCAGCATCGCAGTGGCGCTCGAGTCGTCTGCCGGCCTGGTCAACTCCCCCGGTTTCGGCTTCCGCCTGACCGCGATGGTGAGCCTGACGGCCGGTTCGATGTTCCTGATGTGGCTTGGCGAGCAGATCACCGAGCGTGGCCTGGGCAACGGCATCTCGATCCTGATCTTTGCAGGTATCGCGGCCGGTCTGCCAAGCGCCATCGGCGGTCTCGCTTCGCTGGTGACCACCGGTGCAATGAACCCGATCGTTGCGCTCTTCATCATCGCGATCGTGGTGCTGGTCACCTACTTCGTGGTGTTCGTCGAACGCGGCCAGCGCAAGATCCTCGTGAACTATGCGCGGCGCCAGGTTGGCAACAAGGTCTATGGCGGCCAGTCGTCGCACCTGCCCTTGAAGCTGAACATGGCCGGTGTGATTCCGCCGATCTTCGCCTCGTCGATCATCCTGCTGCCCGCAACGGTGGTTGGCTGGTTCAGCACCGGTGAAGGCGGTTTCCGCTGGATCAAGGACATTGCCAGCGCACTGCGCCCGGGCGAGCCGATCTACGTGCTGCTGTACGCTGCCGCGATCGTTTTCTTCTGCTTCTTCTACACGGCACTCGTGTTCAACAGCAAGGAAACGGCCGACAACCTGAAGAAGAGTGGTGCTTTCATTCCTGGCATTCGCCCGGGTGACCAGACCGCTCGCTATATCGACAAGATTCTGGTTCGCCTGACGTTGGCCGGCGCGGTGTATATCACCTTCGTCTGCCTGCTGCCCGAGTTCCTGATCCTGAAGTACAACGTACCGTTCTACTTCGGTGGTACCTCCCTGCTGATCATCGTGGTCGTCACGATGGACTTCATGGCCCAGGTGCAAAACTACATGATGTCCCAGCAGTACGAATCGCTGCTGAAGAAGGCCAACTTCAAGACATCGTAGGGCCGTGAGTTTCAGTATTGAGAATATTGGGTGTGGGCGGTGTACCGCCACGTTAAACAGTTTTAGGAGAATGAAATGAGAGTTTCGGCTTCGGTCAAAACCATCTGCCGTAATTGCAAGGTCATCCGCCGTAAAGGTGTGGTGCGTGTGATTTGCACCGACCCGCGCCACAAGCAGCGCCAGGGTTGATTGAAGAGTATTAGAGGACGCACATGGCACGTATTGCTGGCATCAACATTCCGCCGCACAAGCACGCTGAAATCGGCCTGACCGCCATCTTCGGCATCGGTCGCACGCGCGCCCGTCAAATCTGCGAAGCGAGCGGCATCGAATATTCGAAGAAGATCAAGGACCTGACTGACGCCGATCTCGAAAAGATCCGCGACCAGATTGCCTTGTTCACCATCGAAGGCGATCTGCGTCGCGAGACGACGATGAACATCAAGCGTTTGATGGACATCGGCTGCTATCGCGGCTTCCGTCACCGTCGCGGCCTGCCGATGCGCGGCCAGCGCACGCGCACCAATGCCCGCACCCGCAAGGGTCCGCGCAAGGCTGCGCAGTCCCTGAAGAAATAAGGATAGACCAGCATGGCTAAAGCACCTGCAAACAACGCCGCACAGCGCGTTCGCAAGAAGGTTCGCAAGAACGTTGCGGACGGCATCGCCCACGTGCATGCCTCGTTCAACAACACCATCATCACGATCACCGATCGCCAGGGCAACGCCCTGTCGTGGGCTTCGTCGGGTGGCCAGGGCTTCAAGGGCTCGCGCAAGTCGACGCCGTTCGCTGCGCAGGTTGCTTCCGAAGTTGCCGGCCGTGCTGCTGTCGAGCAAGGTATCAAGAACCTCGACGTCGAGATCAAGGGCCCCGGCCCCGGTCGCGAATCGTCGGTGCGCGCACTGGCTGCGCTCGGCATCCGGATCAATTCCATTGCCGACGTGACGCCCGTTCCGCACAACGGCTGCCGTCCCCAGAAGCGTCGCCGCATCTGATCGTCAGTCCGCAAGGCGCAGCCGGCTCTTGAGCGGCTGCGCATTTGTTTTTTAACTAAGCCCACCGCCATCCGCGTTTTCGCCGATGGCTCCCGCAGGCAACTGCGGCAGATGACACAAAGGAAACCACGTGGCACGCTACCTCGGCCCCAAGGCCAAACTTTCCCGCCGCGAAGGCACCGACCTGTTTCTGAAGAGCGCCCGCCGCTCCATTCAAGACAAGGCCAAGTTCGACTCCAAGCCCGGCCAGCACGGCCGCACTTCGGGTCAGCGCACGTCGGACTACGGTCTGCAACTGCGTGAAAAGCAGAAGGTCAAGCGCATGTACGGCGTGCTCGAAAAGCAATTCCGCCGTTACTTCGAGGAAGCCGACCGTCGCCGTGGCAACACCGGCGCCAACCTGCTGTTCATTCTCGAATCGCGCCTAGACAACGTGGTCTACCGCATGGGCTTCGGCTCGACGCGCGCTGAAGCACGCCAGCTCGTGTCGCACAAGGCGATCACGGTGAACGGCCAGTCGGTCAACATTCCGTCGTACCTGGTGAAGACCGGCGACGTGATCGCTGTGCGCGACAAGTCGAAGAAGCAGACCCGCATTGCCGAAGCGCTCCAACTCGCCCAACAAGTCGGTATTCCGGCCTGGGTCGAAGTGAATGCCGACAAGGCCGAAGGTACCTTCAAGAAGGTGCCCGATCGCGACGAATTCGCAGCCGACATCAACGAATCGCTGATCGTCGAACTGTACTCGCGCTAAACAGACGATAACGGGCCGCTCTTCGCGGCCCGAATTTGATTTTTTTGTTCCCATCGGGAGGCACTTCCGATGGGTGCTTCACCAGCCTTACCGGTGTAACGAGCCGGGGGTATTGAGAGGAAGTCTGCATGCAAACCACCCTGCTGAAACCCAAGACCATTCAGGTCGAGCAACTTGCCGCCAACAAGGCCAAGGTTACGCTCGAGCCTTTCGAGCGCGGCTACGGCCACACGCTCGGCAACGCGCTGCGTCGCGTTCTGCTGTCGTCGATGGTCGGTTATTCGGCCACTGAAGTCACGATCGCCGGCGTTCTGCATGAGTACTCGTCGATCGACGGCGTGCAGGAAGATGTCGTCAACATCCTGCTGAATCTCAAGGGCGTGGTGTTCAAGCTCCACAACCGCGACGAAGTCACGCTGAGCCTGCGCAAGGACGGCGAAGGCGCGGTGCTCGCGTCTGACATCCAGACCCCGCACGACGTCGAGATCATCAACCCCGACCACGTGATCGCGCACCTGTCGCAAGGCGGCAAGCTCGACATGCAGATCAAGGTTGAAAAGGGCCGCGGCTACGTGCCCGGCACGATGCGCCGCTACGCCGACGAGCCGACCAAGTCGATTGGCCGTATTGTTCTGGACGCTTCGTTCTCGCCCGTCAAGCGCGTGAGCTACACCGTCGAAAGCGCTCGTGTCGAACAGCGTACCGACCTGGACAAGCTGCTGGTCGAAATCGAAACCAACGGCGCGATCACCGCTGAAGACGCGGTTCGCGCCTCGGCTAAAATCCTGGTCGAGCAACTGGCTGTGTTCGCACAACTCGAAGGCGGCGAACTGGCTGCATTCGATGCGCCGGCACCGCGCAGCGCTCAGCAATTCGATCCGATCCTGCTGCGCCCTGTCGACGAGCTCGAACTCACCGTGCGTTCGGCCAACTGCCTGAAGGCCGAAAACATCTACTACATCGGTGACCTGATCCAGCGCACCGAGAACGAGCTGCTCAAGACCCCGAACCTGGGTCGCAAGTCGCTCAACGAAATCAAGGAAGTGCTTGCCTCCCGCGGCCTGACCTTGGGTATGAAGCTTGAAAGCTGGCCGCCGGCCGGCCTCGACAAGCGTTGATTTTTTGAATTGAGCCCATGAGGGCTCGTGCCCGGGCAGTACCTGATACGGCTGCCTGTTTAATAAAGTAAAGGAAAAGCACCATGCGTCACGGACACGGACTCCGCAAACTCAACCGCACCAGCTCGCACCGCCTTGCGATGCTGCAGAACATGATGAATTCGCTCATCGAGCACGAAGTCATCAAGACCACGGTCCCCAAGGCCAAGGAACTGCGCCGCGTCATCGAACCGATGATCACGCTCGCCAAGAAGCCCACGCTCGCCAACAAGCGCCTGGCTTTCGACCGCCTGCGCAGCCGCGACAGCGTCGTCAAGCTCTTCGGCGAACTCGGCCCGCGCTTCGCAGCGCGTCCGGGCGGCTACACCCGCATCCTGAAGATGGGTTTCCGCGTTGGCGACAATGCACCCATGGCTCTGGTCGAACTGGTCGACCGTCCTGAAATTAAAGAAGAAGCCGCCGAGCAAGGCGCTGCTGAATAAGGTATAATTCCATCTTGCCGCGCGATGGAGCAGCCTGGTAGCTCGTTGGGCTCATAACCCAAAGGTCGCAAGTTCAAATCTTGCTCGCGCAACCAATTTAAAAGGCCCTTTGAATTTCAAAGGGCCTTTTTTCTTTGGTCGATGGGTCCAGATAAAAAGCCCTCTTCGTGAGGGCTTTTTTGCTCTGCCGGTCAGTCGGGAATGACCGCCGTCACCTCGATCTCGACCTTGGCGCGGTGCTCGACCAGCGCCGCCACCTGCACGCAGGTCATGGCCGGAAAGTTGCGCCCCATTGCCTCGCGGTACACGGGGCCGAGCTCGGCCAGCCGCCGGCTGTATTCGTCGCGGTCCGTCACGTACCAGGTCATTCGCACCATGTGCTCGGGGCCGGCGCCGGCTTCGCGCAGCACTTCGGCGATATTGCGCAGCGCCAGGCCACATTGGTCGATGAAGTCGTCCGACTCGAACTGCTGCTGTGCATTCCAGCCGATCTGTCCGCCGACGAACACCATGGTGCCGCGTGCGGCCACGCCATTCGCATAGCCCTTGGGGGGCAACCAGCCCGGTGGCTGCAAGAGTTTGTTCATCATGTTGTGCTGTTGAGTTGTCTCAGTTTGAATCGCTGAAGCTTGCCGGTCTCGGTGCGCGGAAGCACCGTCACGAATTCGATCTCCCGCGGGTATTTGAACGGCGCGATGCTGGCCTTCACGTGGTCCTGCAGCGCCTTGACGAGTGCGTCGCCGCCTTCATGGCCGGGCTTCAGCACGCAGAAGGCCTTCACGATCATGCCGCGGTCCGGGTCGGGCTTGCCGATCACGCCGCACTCGGCCACGGCCGGGTGCCTGAGCAGCGCATCTTCCACCTCGGGCCCGCCGACGTTGTAGCCGGCCGTGATGATCATGTCGTCGGCGCGCGCCTGGTAGAAGAAGTAGCCGTCGTCGTCCTGCACGAACGAATCGCCGGGGTAATTCCAGCCGTTCTTCACGTAGTCTGCCTGGCGAGGATCCTCCAGGTAGCGGCAACCGACCGGCCCCTGCAGCGCCAGCTTGCCGACCGTACCGCGCGGTACTTCGTTGCCCTGGTCGTCCACCACCTTTGCCGTGAAACCCGGCACCACCTTGCCGACCGCACCGCGGCGCACCTGGTCGCCCGCGGCGGAAATGTAGATGTGGAACACCTCGGTGCCGCCGATGCCGTCGAGCATCTCGATGCCGGTGGCTTCCTTCCAGAGTTGTCGCGTCGCGTCGGGCAATGCCTCGCCGGCGCTCACGCAGATGCGCAGGCTCGGCGCGCCGTGCTGGCGAACAAAGGGTGCCATCTGTCGGTAGAACGTGGGTGCGGTGTAGCAGATGGTCGCGCCGACCTCATTGATGAGCTTCACGAGCCCTTCGGGCGTGAACGGCGCATCGGCAAAGTACACCGAGGCGCCGGCCCACATCGGGAACACCAGCAACCCGCCGAGCCCGAAAGTAAAGGCCAGCGGCGGCGAGCCGATCACGATGTCGTCGCTTCGAGCCTGCAGCACGTGGCGCGGCCATGTCTCGCACATCGCAAGCACATCGCGGTGCGTGGTGACCGGTGCCTTGGGCTTGCCCGTGGTGCCCGATGTGAATGCGAGCAATGCGATGTCGTCCGACGCCGTCGGGCACGCCGTGAACACGCCGCTTTTGGCCGCCGCGCGTGCCGACAGCGAATCGGGCGCATCGGGCTTGTTGAAGGCAATCACCGATGCAAGCACCGGATGCTCGCGCTGCGCCATCGAGAGCTCGTCGAGCAGGCGGCCGTCGCACAGCGCCGCCACCGGTTGCGCTTTCTCGATGATGTCGCCCAACTCCTTGGCGCGCAGCAGCGGCATGGTGGCCACCGCAATCAAGCCGGCCTTGACCACTGCGAGCCACGCCAATGCCATGGCCACCGAATTGCCGCCGCGAAGCAGCACACGGTTGCCCGGCACGAGCGCCAGATCTTCGGTGAGCACCTGCGCGATGCGGTTGACCTCGACGGCCGCCTGTGAGTAGGTCAGCGTGCCTGTCGGCGAACGCAGCATCGGCTTGTCGCCGAACCCCTTGGCGGGCGCCTTGTCCAGAAGCTCCTCGACCAGGTTCAGCTGGTCGGGCAGCTGCAACTCCGGAAGATCGTAGCGAAAGACCGGCAACTGCTCGGCGGGCGGCAGGCGGTCGTGAACGAAGCGGTCGACTTGGGCAGACACGGTATTTATCCCCGCAGAACGGATTTGCCAATGATCAGTTGTTGAACCTCCGTCGCGCCTTCATAGATGCGCAGCGAGCGGATGTCGCGGTAGAGGCTTTCAATCTTCGTGCCAACCTTCACGCCGAGGCCGCCGTGCATCTGCAGCGCCATGTCGATCACGCGGCTTGCGTTCTCGGTGGCGCACATCTTGGCCATGGCCGCGGCAGCGGACACATCGCCCACCGCGGCTGCACCGCGGTGCTCGGCGTCGTCGCGCATCCACGCGGCGCGGTAGGTGAGCAACGCCGCGCTGTCGATCAATGCGGCCATCTCGCCCAGCTTGGCCTGAGTGAGCTGGAAGTCGGCGAGCGTCTGGCCGAACATGCGCCGGGTCTTTGCATGAGCGATCGCCTCCGCGAGTGCGCGGCGTCCCATGCCGAGTGCCGCTGCTGCCACCGACGCGCGAAAGATGTCGAGCGTGCGCATCGCGAGCTTGAAGCCACCGTTGAGCTCACCCAGCTGCGCCGTGCGCGGCACAACGCAGTTGTCGAAGCGCAAAGTGGCCAGCGGGTGCGGCGCCATCACGTCGATGTGCTCGGAGGTATCGAGCCCGGGTGTCTTCGCATCGACGATGAACACCGTGATGCCGCGCGTACCGCCCGTGGGGTCGGTCTTTGCGAACACGCAATAGAAGTCGGCGATGCCGCCATTGCTGATCCAGGTCTTTGCGCCGTTCAGCCGCCAGCCTTCGGCCGTGGGTTCGGCGCGCATCGCCATCGCGGCCACGTCCGATCCCGCATCGGGTTCGCTCAGCGCAAAGGCCGCGATCTTCTCGCCCTTGCCCACGGCCGTGAGGTACTGCGACTGCTGCTCGGGCGTACCCGCAAGCGTGATCGCGCCGCTGCCCAGCCCCTGCATCGCAAACGCGAAGTCGGCCAGCGGCGAGTGGTAGCCCAGTGTTTCGCGCAGCAGCACGAGCGCGCGCGAATCGAGACGCTCGAGCGCGCCACCCGCGCTGCCGGGCACCGCATAGCGCAGCCATCCGCCGCCGCCAAGGCGCCGCACCCACTCGCGGCAGGCCGCGCGGTCGTCGCGCTCATCGATCTCTTGCGCTACGCACCATGGCAGCAGGTCGCGCGCGAGCGAGCGATGGGCTTCGTCGAAGAAGGGCAGCGCGAGGTGCGCCGTGGAAGGTGGTGCGGGGATCTTCGTCATCATGGCTCAGTCCCCACCGAACACCGGCTTGCGCTTGGCGGCGAAGGCTTCGTAGGCACGCTTGAAGTCTTCGGTCTGCATGCAGATCGCCTGCGCCTGCGCTTCAGCCTCGATGGCCTGGTCGATGGTCATCGACCATTCCTGCGAAAGCATTGTCTTGGTCATGCCGTGCGCAAAGCTCGGGCCTTCGGCCAGTTCGCGCGCCACTTTGGTGGCAGCCTCGAGCAGCGCATCGCTTTCGTGCAGCGCGTTGAAGAAGCCCCAGGCGTGGCCTTCGTGCGCCGTCATGGCGCGTCCAGTGAACAGCAGCTCCGATGCACGGCCCTGGCCGATCACGCGCGGCAGCAGTGCGCACGCACCCATGTCCGCACCGGCAAGGCCCACGCGCGTGAAAAGAAAGGCGGTGCGCGTGGCGGGCGAACCGTAGCGCAGGTCGCAGGCCAGCGCAATCATCGCGCCGGCGCCGGCGCACACGCCGTCGATGGCACCGACGATCGGCTGCGGGCATGCGCGAATCGCCTTCACCAGGTCGCCCGTCATGCGTGTGAACTCGAGCAGCTCGGGCATGCGCATGCCGGTGAGCGGGCCGATGATCTCGTGCACGTCGCCGCCCGAGCAGAAATTGCCGCCCGCACCGGTGATGACGATGGCCTTCACATCGGTGGCGTAGTTCAGCGCGCGGAACAGGTCGCGCAGTTCGGCGTACGAATCGAAAGTGAGCGGGTTCTTGCGCTCGGGCCGGTTCAGCGTGATGGTGCCGACGCCGGCTTCATAGCTCCACGCGAAGTGCCTGGCCTCGTAAGGCGCCTTGGCCTCGAACTGCGCGTGCATGGGATTGCCCGCTCCGATGTAGTGCTTCATTCGGCCTCCGCCATCTGGCTGTGTGAGTGTTGCTTGACCTTGCCGAGCAGCTTGTGAAGCTGCGCGATTTCCTTGGCGCTGAGGCCCGCGAAGGCGTCGACGATCCAGTCTTCGTGCTGCTGCGCCATTTCGTTGAAGAGCTTGCGACCGCGCGCGGTAAGACGCACGCGCCAGGCGCGCCGGTCGCCCTCGACGTCGACGCGCTCCACCAGCCCTTCGGTCACCAACTGGTCGGTGATGCCGGTCACGTTGCCGCCCGTCACCATCATGCGGCGCGAGAGCTCGTTCATCTTCAGGCCGTCGGGCGCACGCTCGAGCTGCGACATCAGATCGAAGCGCGGGAGCGTGGTCGAGAACTGCGAGCGCAGTTCGTTGCGCACCTGCTTCTCGATCAGCTGCGTGCAGGTGAGGAGCCGCAGCCAGAGGCGCAAGGCCTCGGGGTGCTCGCTGTGGGCGCGTGCTTCGAGGTCCATCTCAGTGTGTCTCCTCGTTGTTCTGCGCGGCCATTGCGGCGTTGGCCGCCGCGGCAATCTGCTGCTGCTTGGCGATCTCTCGGTACATCTGGTCGCGCCCGCTCAGGTATTGCTTCGGCCAGTCGACATCGCGGCTCTGCAGCTTCGCGGCTTCGTGCAGCGTCCAGGCGGGGTCGGCAAGGTGCGGGCGGGCGATGGCGCAGAGGTCGGCGCGCCCCGCGGCAATGATGCTGTTGGCTTGGTCTGCATCGGTGATGGCACCCACGGCAATGGTCGAGATGCCGACCTCGTTGCGGATGCGGTCCGAGAACGGCGTCTGGTACATGCGGCCGTAAACCGGCTTGGCGGCGCGCGTGGTCTGGCCGGAAGACACGTCGATGAAATCGGCGCCGGCTTCCTTGAAGAGCCGGGCGACGATGACCGCGTCCGCATCGGTGTTGCCGCCAGGCGCCCAGTCGTGCGCGGAGATGCGCACGCTCATCGGCTTGTCTTCAGGCCAGGCGGCGCGCATCGCGCGGAACACATCGAGCGGGTAGCGGCAGCGCGCTTCGATACTGCCGCCGTACTCATCGGTGCGCAGGTTGGTCAGCGGGCTGATGAAGGCCGACAGCAGGTAGCCGTGCGCGCAGTGCAGTTCGAGCCAGTCGAAGCCGCATTCGGCCGCGCGGCGGGTGGATTCGACGAACCGCTCGCGCATGTCGTCCATCTGCTCGCGCGTCATTGCGGCCGGCAACTGGTTCTGCTCGCCATAGGCCACCGCGCTAGCGGACAGCAACGGCCAGTTGCCGCTTTCCAGAGGCTCGTCGGTGCCTTCCCAGCCCACGCGCGTCGACCCCTTGGCTCCGCTGTGGCCAAGCTGCATGGCGATCTTCGCGCTCGACTGCGTGTGCACGAAATCGACGATGCGCTTGAACGCGGCCTGCTGCGCATCGTTATAGAGCCCGGTACAGCCGGGGGTGATGCGGCCTTCAGGGGTCGGGCTCGTCATCTCGACAAACACCATGGCGGCGCCGCCCAGCGCACGTGCACCCAGGTGCACCAGCAAGAAGTCTTGAGGCACGCCGTCGACCGCGCTGTAGGTGGCCATCGGGGACACCAGGATGCGGTTCTTCAGCGTGAGGCCGCGCACCGCAAGCGGCATCAGCATGGGCGCCACGGGCTTGCCGCCCGCGAGCCACCGCTCGTAGCCGCCGAGCCATTCGGTGTCGCGCACGCGCAGGTTCTCGTGGCTGATGCGCTGCGAGCGCGTGAGCAATGAATAGGCAAACTGCTCGATCTGCATGCCGGTGTAGCGCGGCACGTTTTCGAACCATTCCGTGGAGTTGCGCGCTGCGTTCTGGATCTTGAGCACTTCGACGCTGCGGCGTGCCTCATAGCCTTCGAGCACGTGGTCGACAGTGCCGCCCTGCTCGAATTCATTCGCCAGGTCGATCGCGTCTTCCAGCGCGAGCTTGGTGCCCGAGCCGATCGAAAAGTGCGCCGTGTGCGCCGCATCGCCCATCAGCACCACGGGCACCGAGCGGCCCTGCACGTCGATGCGGTGCGTCCAGCGTTCGCACACCACGCGCGGAAAGCGGATCCAGTTGGCCGACCCACGCAGGTGCGTGGCGTTACTGATGAGCGGATGGCCGCCCAGGTACTTGGCGAACAGCTTTTCGCAGAACGCGATGGCCTCGGGCTGTTCCATCTGGTCGAGGCCATGGGCCTTCCACACCGCCTCGGGCGTTTCCACGATGAACGTGGATGTCTTGTCGTCGAACTGGTAGGCATGCGCCTGGAACCAGCCGTGCTCGGTCTGCTCGAAGGCGAAGGTAAATGCGTCGAAAGTCTGGTGCGTGCCCAGCCACACGAAGCGGCAGTTGCGCAGGTCGATGTCGGGCTTGAACACATCGGCATAGCGCTGGCGAATGCGGCTGTTGAGGCCGTCACTGGCAATCACCAGGTCGGCGTTGTACTGGGCCGCAATGGCCTGGTCGTCGGTCGCGTCGGTTTCGAAGACCAGCTTCACGCCGAGCGCCAGGCAGCGCTCCTGCAGGATGTTCAGCAGCCGCTTTCGGCCGATGCCGCAGAAGCCGTGCCCGCCGGAGCGCACCTGCCGGCCCTTGAAGAACACCTGGATGTCGTCCCAATGATGGAACTCGTTACCGATGAGCGCCGCGGTCTCCGCGTCGGCCGCCGCCAGGTTGGCCAGCGTCTGGTCGCTGAGCACCACGCCCCAGCCGAAGGTGTCGAAGGGGCGGTTGCGCTCGACCACGGTGATGTCGAGCGCGGGGTTGCGCGCCTTCATGAGCAGCGCGAAATACAGCCCGGCGGGACCGCCGCCGATGCACAGGATGCGTTGAAGGTCCATGGCGGGTGCGGCTGAAGCGCCGGCGGTTAGGCTGTTCATGATTGAATAGTTTAAGCATAAACAATCTGATGTCAACGGTGCCACTACCAGCGGCCCGGTACTCTGCCTTGCGCGGTGTCATGCAAAAACTCCAGAAAATCAATACCATGGCGCCACCATGCAAAGCTTGATACCCAAAATCGAGTCGCAGCTTGCGTCGCTGCCCGTGCCCATCGCGCTGGAATTGCCCGATGGCCGAAGAGTCGCCAAGCCGGGGTCCCGCGTTACCCTGGCGTTCAGCGAGTGGTCGGCGCTGGCCAAGCTGGCGGCCAGGCAGGTGGGCGCCATTGGCGAGGCCTATGTGGAAGGCAAGGTCCAGATCGAAGGCGCAATGCGCGACCTGATCGACGCGACAGTGGGCATGCTGCCCGGCAACCCCGCCGAGACCAACACCACCTGGTGGACCCGCCTGCTGCGGCTGGCCAAGTCCCGCGGCTCCCATTCATTGAACAAGGATGCGGAGCAGATCCAGTTCCACTACGACGTTTCGGACGACTTCTATGCGCTGTGGCTCGACCCGCGCCGGGTCTATTCGTGCGCCTACTTCCGCACCCCCGACCTGACGCTTGCCCAGGCGCAGGAAGCCAAGCTCGACCACATCTGCCGCAAGCTGCTGCTGCAACCCGGCGAGCGTTTCCTGGACATCGGCTCCGGCTGGGGCGGGCTGCTCATGTGGGCTGCCGAGCACTACGGCGTGGACGCGACCGGCATCACGCTGTCGAAGAACCAGCATGCGCATGTACAGCGCCTCATCGAGGAAAAAGGCCTGCAAGGCCGGGTGCGCGTGGAATTGCGCGACTACCGCGAGCTTTCGGCCGACGCGCCTTTCGACAAGATCGCGTCGGTCGGCATGTTCGAGCACGTGGGGGCGGCCAACATGCCGACCTATTTCCGCAAGATCCATTCGCTGTTGAAGCCCGGCGGCTTGGTGCTGAACCACGGCATTACCTCGGGCCAGCTCGACTACCGCCAGCTCGGCGCGGGCATGGGCGACTTCATCGAGAAGTACATCTTTCCGGGTGGAGAGCTTCTGCACGTGACGCATGTGCTGCGCGAAACGGCCGCCGCGGGGCTGGAGATGGTCGATACCGAAAGCCTGCGGCCGCACTACGCGCGCACGCTCTGGGCCTGGTCGGACTCGCTCGAGGCGCAGCTTGGCACGGCGCGCGAGGTGCTCGAGCGCACCGGCGGGGCGCAAAGCCGCAACGCCGAGCGAATTCTGCGGGCCTATCGCCTCTATCTGGCGGGCTCCGCCATGAGCTTCGAGCAGGGTTGGATCTCACTTCACCAGATGCTTTCCACCAAGCCGGACGGCAGGGTGGAACACGGTGCGCTGCGCGGTTCGCAATCGGTGTACCCTTTTGCCCGTGACTACATCTACAAGTGAGTAAAAACAACCATGCTGTATAAATTCCAGTCGCGGGCAACGCCTGACTTCGTCATGCTGGAGGTGCATGCACGCCAGCTGCTCGACATCGTCGGCAAGCCGGCGGCACCCCAGGGCATCATCACCGTCGAGCAGATTCCCGCTGCCATTGCGGCGCTCGAATCGGCGCTGGCACGCGAGGCCAGCAATTCGCACAACCACGACGACCACGTTGTCGAAGGCCATGCCAATGACGCCGAAAAGCAGCATGTAAGCCTGCACCAGCGCGCCGCGCCGCTGCTTCACATGCTGCGGGATTCCCTGGCCGAGAAAAAGGACGTCACCTGGGGCACCTGACCAGTCCGGGGGGTTAGTCGACCTTTGCGCCGGAGTCCTTCACCACCTTGGCCCACTTCACATGCTCGCTGGCAATCAGCTTGGTGAAGTCGGCCGGTGAATTGCCGCTCGGGATCGCGCCCTGGGCCAGCATCTTTTCCTTGATGGCCGGCGTGCCGAGAGATTTGGCCACTTCCTGCTGGATGCGGTTCACGATGTCCGGCGAGGTACCCGCCGGCGCCAGCAAGCCGAACCACGAGCTGGCCTCGAAGCCCTTGAGCGCCGGGCCGCCTGCCTCCGCAACCGTCGGAATATCGGGCAGCGCAGGCGAACGTTGGGCGCTGGTCACGGCCAGCGCCGTGAGCTTGCCGCCCTTGATCTGCGCCATCGACGAAGGCAGGTTGTCGAACATCACGTCGGCATTGCCGCCCACCATGTCCAGCAGCGCCGGGCCCGAGCCCTTGTATGGAATGTGCGCCATGTAGGTGCCGGTCATGCTCTTGAAGAGCTCGCCCGCCAGATGGATGGACGTGCCGCTGCCGCTGGACGCCATGTTGAGCTTGCCGGGGTTGGCCTTGGCGTACTTGATGAAGTCCTGCACGTTGTGGATGTTCAGCGCCTTGGCCTTCTCTGCGTTCATTTCCATCACGTTGGGAACGGCCGCCACCAGCGTGATCGGCACAAAATCCTTGATCGGGTCGAAAGGCAGCTTGGGGTAGAGAGCGCGGTTGATGCCGTGCGTGCCCACCGTGCCCATCAGCAGCGTGTAGCCGTCGTTCGGCGCACGCGCCACGAGCTCGGCGCCCACGTTGCCGCCCGCACCCGCCCGGTTGTCCACGATGAACTGCTGCCCGAACGCCTTCGAGAGTTCGGGCGCTACGGCGCGCGCCAGGATGTCGGTGGTGCCGCCCGCAGCAAAGGGCACGACAATGCGCACCGGCTTGTTCGGCCAGGTGTTCTGGGCCCACGAAGGGATTGCCGAAAGGGCGATGGCTGCAGCCGAAGCGGCAAGCGCAGCCCGGCGGTTCGTTTTGAAAATTGAAGAAGTCATGCGCGCGTTTGTACAGGCGAACGGCGCCAGGCGTCGCGGGTAAAAACCCCGGTGGCGCGACGGTTAAGCCACCTGCATGCGCTGTGCAAAGCGCTCGCGGCGAAAGCGCTCCAGCACAAAGTCGATGAACACCCGCGTCTTCGCCGGCAGGAGCTTCTTGCTCGGGTAATAGAGCCACACGGCGCCCGCATCGAAATGCCACTCCGGCAGCAGGCGCACCAGTTCGCCGGTGCGCAGCCCGCGCTCGACGAAAGGCATCGGCAGCATGGCCACGCCCAGGCCCATCAGTGCGGCATGGGCAATGGCTTCCGGGTCGTTGAAGATGGCGCGCGGCCGGGGGAGCTCCACCGTGGTCTGGTCGCCCTTGGCATGCTGCAGCGTCCAGCTGCGCAGCCGTCCCGTGGGCGACGAGCGGCGCAGCAGCGCATCGAACTGCGCCAGCTCCGCCGGATGGCGGGGCAGCGTACGGCCGGCCATGTACCCCGGCGCCGCCACCGCCACCACATGGATGCGCGCTAGCTCCCGCGCCACCATGCCGGGCGACAGCTCGATGCCGCCTCCAATCGCTGCGTCGAAGCCCTCGCCCACCAGGTCCACCTGGTGGTTGTCGAAGTGCCAGTCGGGCAGGATGGCCGGGTAGCGTGCGAGAAAGTCGCCCATCAGGGGCAAGACGTGCTCGCGGCCGAACGCCTGGCCCATGCTCACCTTCAGCGTTCCGGCGGGCTGGCCGTCGTCCTTCGAGATGTCGGCGACGGCGTCTTTCAGGGTAGTGAGCGCCCCGCCGATCTGCCCCAGGAAGCGCTCGCCGCCCTCCGTCAATGTCAGGCGGCGCGTGCTGCGTTGGAACAGCCGAACGCCCAGCCGCGCTTCGAGCCGGGCAACGTTCTTGCTCACCGCCGCGGGTGTGAGCCCCAGCCTCCGGGCGGCGGCCGAGAAGCTGCCGCTCTCGGCGCTCTGTACAAAAGACTCGAGGTGGTTGAGCGGTTCCATCCGCGTATTTTCAACCAATGGTTGAATTTGATTGCACCAATTGATGGCTACCGGCAGGGTAATGAAATCCCGACACTGAAGGCCTTCCAGTCCACAACCCCCAGGAAACCACATGGCCTCCAACACTCCATCCACCCCTTCCCTCTCATTGGCCGGCAAGGTCGCTTTCGTCACCGGCGGTTCGCGCGGCATCGGCGCGGCCATCGTGCGGCGCTTGGTCCGCGACGGCGCCGCCGTGGCCTTCAGCTACGCCAGTTCAAGCACCCCGGCCGACGAGCTCGCGCGCAGCATCGAAGCCGAAGGCGGCCGCGCGCTGGCGTTGAAGATCGACAGCGCCGACGCAGCCGCGCTCACGGCCGGCATCGACGAAGCGGCCCGCACGCTCGGCAAGATCGACGTGCTGGTGAACAACGCCGGCGTGTTCCTCGGCGGAAGCCTCGACGACTTCTCGCTCGAAGATTTCGACAAGACGCTCGACATCAATGTGCGCGCCGTGTTTGTCGCGGCCAAGGCGGCCTCGCGCCACATGGGCGAAGGCGGCCGCATCATCAACATCGGCAGCACCAACGCCGAGCGCATGCCCTGGCCGGGCGGCAGTGCCTATGCCATGAGCAAGTCGGCGCTGAAGGGGCTGGTGCAGGGCCTCGCGCGAGACCTTGGTCCGCGCGGCATCACGGTCAACAACGTGCAGCCCGGTCCGGTCAACACCGACATGAACCCGGTCGACGGCCCGAACGCCGCCGCCATGCACGGGCTGATGGCGCTCGCCCGCCATGCGCATCCCGAAGAAATCGCAGGCATGGTGGCGTACCTGGCCAGCCCCGAGGCGGCCTTTGTGACAGGCGCGAGCCTGAACATCGACGGCGGCTTCGCGGCCTGAACGGCTGAACGGATGGGCCCCAGGGCCCGGCATCAGCCCATCAGCTTTTTCGCTGCGGCCACCACCGCCTCGGCGCCGACGCGCGATTGCGCCTCGAGCACCGGCGCATAGCCGACCGGAATGCGCGGGGCGCCGAGCCGCGCCACGCGGCATCCCGTGGCTTCGGCGGCGCTGGCCGCAATCTCGGCACCGAAGCCGGCCACCTGTACCGCCTCGTGCACCACCAGCAGCCGCTGCGTGCGCGCGCAAGAAGCGAGCACCGTCTCGCGGTCCCATGGCCAGAGCGTGCGCAGGTCGATCAGGTCGGCCTCGATGCCTTCGGCCGCGAGCGCATCGCAAGCGGCGGCGCATGCCTGCACCTGCTTGCTCCAGCTAACGATCGTGATCGCGTTGCCTTCGCGCACGCGCCGCGCCTTGCCAAGCGGCACGGCCATGTCTTCGTCCACATCGCCGCGCAGGCCCCACAGCGTCTTGTGCTCGATGTAGACCACCGGATCGCCGCACTGCAGCGCGGCGCGCAGCAGGCTGTAGTTGTCCTGCGGCGTCGAAGGGCTCACCACCACCACGCCCGGCAGGTGCGCAAACCACGCCTCGAGCGACTGCGAATGCTGCGCGGCCGAGGCGTCCCAGATGCCGCCCGGCAAGCGCGCCACCAGCGGCACCCGGCCCTGTCCGCCGAACATGAAGCGGTTCTTGGCAGCCTGGTTCACCAGCTCATCCATGCCGCACAGTGCAAAGTCGACCACGCGCATCTCGACCACCGGGCGCAGGCCTGCGAGCGCCATGCCCACGCCGGCACCCATGATCGCGGCCTCGCTGATCGGCGTGTCGATCACACGCTCGGCGCCGAAGGCCTGCTGCAGCCCCTTGTACTGGCCGAAGATGCCGCCGCGGCCCACGTCTTCGCCGAGCACCACCACGCGTGCATCGGCTTCCATCTCGCGCTGTACTGCGAGCACGGCGGCTTCGGAGTAGCTCAAATCCTTGTTCAGTGCCATTGGCCGGCTCCGATGGTCTGCACGTCGCTGAAAGCGGCGCTGGCGTCGGGCCAGGGTGCCGCATCGGCAATGGCCAGGGCGGTATCGACCTCGTCGCGGGCAGCGTTCTCGATGGCGTCGAGCGTGGCAGCGCTGACGCCGTGCGACAGCAGGTGCCCGCGTGCCCGTGCAATCGGATCGGTTTCGAGCGCAGCGGCGAGCTCGGCCGGATCGCGGTACGCCGCGAGATCCACCGAGACATGCCCTTTCACCCGGTAAGTCAGCGCATGCAGCAGGCGCGGCCCGCCGCCGTCGCGCACTTCGCGCACCAGCCGCCCGGCGGTTTCGTGCACCGAGAACACGTCGTTGCCATCGACCTGCGTGGCCGCAATGTCCATGGAGGCAGCACGCGCCGATGCACCCTCGCCCGCCGTCATCGGCCCGCTTGCGGTGGTCGCGCTCCAGCGGTTGTCCTCGCAGACGAAGAGCACCGGCAAGTCGTACACGCGTGCCCAGTTCAGCGCTTCGAGAAAGGGCCCGCGGTTGATTGCGCCGTCGCCAAAAAAGCAGACCGTGATGTCACCGTTTTTCTTGAGCACCTTTTGCGCATGTGCGGCGCCCACGGCAATCGGCAGGCCGGCCGCCACCACGCCGTTGGCGCCGAGCATGCCGACGGAAAAGTCCGCAATGTGCATCGAGCCGCCCTTGCCGCCGTTGAAGCCCGTGGCCTTGCCGAACAGCTCGCACATCATGCGGACCAGGTCAGCGCCCTTCGCCAGCGTGTGGCCGTGGCCACGGTGCGTGGAGGTGAGATAGTCGCTCACGCGCAGATGGGCGCACACGCCGGCCGGCACCGCCTCTTGGCCGGTTGAAAGATGCAGCGGCCCGCGCACCTTGGCGGAACCGGCGGCCTGCTGGCCATAGGCGCTCACGCCGCCCTGGCTGGCCGCTTCGGCGGCGTTCTCGAATGCCCGGATGCGCACCATGGTGCGGTACAGCGCCTTGCCGATGATTTCTGGCGTGGCGCCTGAATTGCTCGAATCCATTTTGTCTCCAGCGCCGGTGATGCGGGCGCATGGGAAAAAATGGTATCAAGCGTGACGAGCCTTCGGCACGGGGCTTACCCCCGACGCGTCTCGGTGGCCTCGGCCGCTTCTTGCAAGCAGTGCGCCAGCCGTCCCACGATGGGTGGACTGGCTCGCGGCTTTCGTTGGAGAAGGCCCACCTCCCTGTAGAACGTGAGCTCTCCGAGCGAGAGCACGCGAACGCTCGCAGGCAGCGGAAGGTGCGCCTCGACCAACGGCACCAGGGCAACGCCCAGCCCCTTGGATGTCATGTGGATGAGCCCGGGTATTTCGTCGAGCTCGATGGAATCGCTGACGACGATGCCTTCGCGGCGCAGGAACCGTTCCACCATGCGTCCGCCGAACGAAGCGCGGTCGTAGCGCAGGAACGGTTGCTCCTGGATGAGGGTGCGCCAGTCTTTGCCCGGCATTTTCTTGGGTGCAATGAGCACGTACGGCTCATGCACCAGCGATTGCCACGTCAGGTCCGGAAGAATGCCGAAGGGCGGCCTGATGATCACCGCCGCGTCGATGACACCGGCGTCCAGGTCGTCCATCAGCCGCATCGACACGCCGGGCGACACATGCACGCGAAGTTGCGGAAGCTCGCTGCGCAGGCTGGCAAGCGCACGCGCCAGCAGCGTCGACTGCGTCGAGGCAATGGCGCCGATCCGCAGCAGCCCGCCGTGGGCGGCGTCCTCTGGCAGCTCGCCGAGCTTTGCATAGAGCGCGCAGATTTCTTCCGCGCGTCCCAGCGTCGTCTCGCCCGCTGCATTCAACGTGGCCGACCGGCCGGTCCGGTCGAAGAGCTCGAAGCCCAGCGCCTCTTCGAGCCGCTTGATCTGGCTGCTGACGGCCGATTGCGTCAGGCCGATGCGCTCGCCCGCGGCGGCAAACGTGCCGTGCCGGCACACGGCAATGAAGGTTCTGAGCTCGTTGATCATGGCCCGAGCATCTCAAGAATCGATGCCCGGTTCAACGACTCATCGCTCGGAGCCATGCATCGGACCCGTCACCGCGCCTCGTACTCTTCCATCGGCTTGTCGGTCGGGTTCGCCCAGGCGGCCTTGGTCAATGCGCTCGCCGGCAGGCCAACCTTCGAGTTGTGGGGCGGAATAGGCTGCACAAACCACTTGTCGTAGATGCGCGCCGCCTCTCCGCTCCTGGCGAGCGACGTCACGCTCTGGTCGACGAGCTTCTTGAATGCCGCATCGCCCTTCGGAAGCATGATTGCAATCGGCTCCACGCTGAGCACCTGGTCGAGCAGCTTGTACTGCGCCGGCTCCCTGCTCTTGGAAATGAGCGTGGCAAGAATCTGGCCATCGGCCGCAAAGCCCTCCACGCGGCCCGATTCGAGCAGCAGGAAGCCCTCGCTGTTGTCCTTGGCCAGCACCTCCGCAATCTCGCCCGCACCCTCGCGCTTGAGCTTCCGCAGGATTTGCACAGACGTGGTGCCCGTTGTCGCGGCCACGGCCTTGCCGGTCAACTGGGCCGCAGAAGCAATGCCCGAGCTTGCCTTGACCGCTATGCGAACCCCTTCGACGTAGAGCGTGGGCGCAAACGCCACGTCTTTCTGCCGCGCCGTGTTGTTGGTGGTGGTGCCGCACTCGATGTCGACCGTTCCGTTCTGCACCAGGGCAATGCGGTTCTGCGGCGTGACCAGCTGGTACTTCACGCCGATCTTCTCGAGCTGCAGCGCCTTGCGGATGTCGGCGACGACACGCTCGCAGACTTCGACATGAAAGCCCGTGTAGCTGCCCGGACCGAGCGTGAAGGACATGGCGCCTGAAGCGTCCCGCACGCCCATGGTGATGGCGCCGGATTCCTTGATCTTCTTCAAGGTGTCGGTTTGCGCTGAAGCGTTCGCGGCCGAAAGCAGGAGAGCCGCAGCAACGGCGCTCGCGATGAGCAAAGGGGTTGTCACGGGCGCTTCCTTCTCACACGGCGAACAGCGAATCCAGATTCGCGAACGACTTCATCTCGATGGCGTTGCCCGAGGGGTCGAGAAAGAACATCGTCGCCTGTTCGCCCGGCTCGCCCTTGAAGCGGATGTAGGGCTCGATCACGAATTTCGTTTGCCGCGCGGCCAGCTTGTCGGCCATCGCCTGCCACTTGGCCATTGGAAGAATCGCGCCGAAATGGCGCACCGGCACGTCGTGCCCGTCTACCGCGCTGCTGGCCTTGTGGCCGCATTCGTCGGGTGCCAGGTGCGCCACGATCTGGTGGCCGTAGAAGTCGAAGTCGACCCATTCGGCCGCACTGCGGCCTTCGGGGCATCCGAGCAGGTCGCCATAGAACGCGCGCGCTTCGGCAATGTCGCGCACCGGAAAAGCCAGGTGAAAAGGAATTCTTTCGTGAGGAGCATTCATGACGGACATCGCGGCTGAAAGTTGATGGTGAGCAAACTTTAAGCAGCAAGCCTCATAACCGAAAACGATATATCTCGTTGCTGAGCATCGATTTCTTCAATGCTTTGCAGCTGTCCAGTGCCTTGCACTTTGAAACCAGGCTCATCGGGAATTCCCGGATGACCTTGGCCTAACACCAATGGGATAGTTAGTTCGCCCTTCAAACTAACTAATTTCTTACACGGCGTTTTCGCCGGGCACCACCACAGGAGAGACATCGATGCAACTCAAGCACACCCTGGCCGCCATGGCCTTCGGCCTCACCGCAGTGAGCGCACTGGCCCAGACCGTGGTCGGCGTGAGCTGGTCCAACTTCCAGGAAGAGCGCTGGAAGACGGACGAGGCCGCCATCAAGGCCCAGCTCGAGAAGCTCGGCGCCAAGTACATCAGCGCCGATGCAGGTGGTTCGCCTGAAAAGCAGCTGGGCGACATCGAGGGGCTGATGTCCAAGGGCGCCAAGGCGCTCATCGTGCTTGCAATGGACAAGGACGCGATCCTTCCCGCCATTACCAAGGCCACGCGCCAGAAGGTGCCCGTGGTGGCCTACGACCGGTTGATCGAAGCACCCGGCGTCTTCTACATCACCTTCGACAACGTCGAAGTGGGCCGCATGGAGGCGCGCGAGGTGTTCAAGGTCAAGCCCAAGGGCAACTACGTGATCATCAAGGGCTCTCCGAGCGACCCGAACGCCGACTTCCTGCGCGCGGGCCAGCAGGAGGTGCTGGACGCCGCCGTGAAGAAGGGCGACATCAAGATCGTGGGCGACGAATACACCGAAGGCTGGAAGCCCGAGGTCGCGCAAAAGAACATGGAGCAGATCCTCACCAAGAACGGCAACAAGGTCGATGCGGTGGTGGCGGCCAACGACGGCACGGCCGGCGGCGCGGTGGCCGCGCTCACGGCCAAGGGCCTGCGCGGCATTCCGGTGTCGGGCCAGGACGCCGACTTTGCGGCGCTCAACCGCATTGCGCTGGGCACTCAAACCGCCACCATCTTCAAGGACTCGCGCGAGCTTGGGCGCGAGGCTGCCAGCGCCGCCATTGCACTGTCGCAAGGCAAGCCGGTCGAAAAGGCCGCGCCATGGAATTCCGGGCCGAAGAAGATCTCGCTGTCGTCGCGCCTGCTCACGCCGGTGCCGGTCACGCGCGACAACCTCGACGTGGTCGTGAAGGCGGGCTGGATCAAGAAGGACGAGCTCTGCAAGGGCGTTCCGGCGGCCAGCGCGCCCGCGGCCTGCAAGTAGCAACGACAACAGCAACGGCAGCGAGCACAACCGCTCGCAATTGATCCGCGCCGCACTGCGCCGGCCGGCCCGCGGGCCCGGCCGGAGAGCTGGCGCGCATCCGTACCTTCGAGAGGGCAAAAAAAATGAGCAACCAAACACCAGGCTGGTGGCGGCGCACCGGCGTCGACCTGCGGCTGCTGTTGATGAGCGTGCTGCTGATCGCGATGGGCGTGGTCTTCAACGTGATGTCCGGCGGCGTGTTTCTTTCGCCCGAGAACCTCTACAACGTGGCGCAGCAGACGGCGGTGGTGGGCATCGTGTCGACGGTGATGGTGCTGGTCATCGTCGCGCGCCACATCGACCTCTCGGTGGGTTCGGTCATGGGCTTCGTCGGCGTGCTGATCGCCTACCTGCAATACACGTCCGGCTGGTCTTGGCCCACGGCCTGCCTCGCGGGGCTTGCGGTGGCGCTGCTGGTGTCCATCTACCAGGGCTGGCTCACGGCCATGCTGGGCGTACCCTCGTTCGTGGTCACGCTGGGCGGCCTGATGTCGTTTCGCGGCGCGGCCTTCCTGGTGGCCGACGGCAAGACACAGCCGGTGAACGACGAGTTCTTCCAGCGGCTCGGCGGCGGTTACGACGGCGGCATCGGCACCACGGCCACCTGGGCCATTGCGGCCTTCGTGGCACTGGTGCTGTTCGGCCGCATGCTGCAGAAGCGCCGCGCCCGCGCCCATCATGAAATGCCCAACGAGCCGCTGTGGATGGAGGTGCTGCTGACGGCAGTGCCCGCAGCCGTGGTGTTCGTCTTCGCGGCGGTCATGAACAACTATCAAATCGCCTCGAAGGACGCACCGCAGGGCCTGCCGATCCCGGTGCTGATCTGGGCCGTGGTGGCCATCGTGCTCTCGTTCATCGTTCACCGCACGCGTTTCGGCCGCTACGTTTTCGCGATGGGCGGCAACCCCGACGCGGCGGCGCTGGTGGGCATTCCGGTAAAGCGGGTCACGCTGATGCTGTTCGCGTTGCTTGCGGTGCTGGTCACGGTGGCGGCCATCGTGTCGATTGCACGCCTCAATGCCGGCACCAACTCGCTGGGCACCGGCATGGAGCTGTACGTGATCGCGGCGGCCGTCATCGGCGGCACCGCACTCGCGGGCGGCACCGGCTCCATCTTCGGCTCGGTGCTGGGCGCACTCATCATGCAGTCGCTCGACAGCGGCATGCTGCTGCTCGACGTGCCCATCGGCAAGCGCATGGTGATCATCGGGCAAGTGCTGATCGTGGCTGTTGTGTTCGACGTGCTGTATCGGCGCAAGTTCGGGGAGAACTAGATGAACGCGCGTTGTTCACGGTCTGGTTCGGGGCGCGCACCCGCCGACGGGGTACCTTTCTCCGCGAATGTCCTCCGGCCTGCGGCCTCCCCCTTTATTTCGCTGCGCAAGGCACCCCGCCAGCGGGTGCGTTGGGCAGAGCGGCGGTTGATCAGCGGTGCACCACGAGCGTGCCCCAGTGCACAGGGCATCGGGTACTCCCCGCAGCGAAATAAAGGAGGAGGGCGAAGCCCGGGGGACATTCGCGGAGGGGAGTACCCGGTGGCCTTTGCACACGCCCTGAACAACAACGTGCCCACAGCAACGGAAGCCAGATGACCACGCCAGACACCGCAAAACCTTTGGTCGAACTGCGCGAAATCCGCAAAGCCTTCGGCGGCGTAAAAGCCGTGGACGGTGTGAGCATCAACCTCCACCCCGGTGAAGTCGTCGCAGTGCTGGGCCACAACGGCGCAGGCAAGTCCACGCTCATGAAGATGCTCGCGGGCGCCTACCCCATCGATTCGGGCGACACGCTGATCGCGGGCGAGAAGGTCCACATCCGCACTCCCGCCGAGGCGCAGGCGCTGGGCATCGAAACCATCTACCAGACGCTGGCGCTGGCCGACAACCTCGACTCCGTGTCCAACCTCTTTCTCGGCCGGGAGAAGATGACGCGCTGGAACACGCTCGACGATCATTTCATGGAAGTGCAGGCGCGCAAGGTGTTCCAGCGCCTGAACAAGAACTTCACCAACATCCGCATTCCGGTGCGGCGCCTCTCCGGTGGACAGCGGCAGGTGGTGGCGATTTCGCGTGCGCTGTACTTCAACGCACGCATTCTCATCATGGACGAACCCTGTGCTGCCCTCGGCCCTGAAGAAACCGCCATGGTCGGCGGGCTCGTGAAGCAGCTCAAGGCCGACGGCGTCGGCATTTTCCTGATCACCCACGACATGCCCGATGTGTTCTCGCTCAGCGACCGCGTCGCCGTCATGAAGAACGGCAAGCTCGTGGGCACCTACCGCACCGCCGACGTTACCGAAGACGAAGTGCTCGGCATGATCATCGCCGGCAAGCGCCCCGAAGGAAAAGAGCAGGCGCACAGGTGAGCGCGGTGTCGGTTCTTGCGCCGGAGGCTGGTTCATGACCATCGGCGACCAGCAACTGCTCAAGCGAATGAACCGCAGCGCACTGCTGCGCCTGCTGCGCGCGCGGCCCGGCCTGTCGCGGGCGCGGCTGGCGGCGGAAAGCGGACTTACCAAATCGACCGTGAGCCTGCTCGTGCGCGAGCTGCTCGACGAGGGCTGGCTCAGCGAAGCGGGTGCCACCGTTGCCGACGGCTTGGGGCGGCCCTCCACGCCGCTGCAGATCAACGTCGGCGTGCGCGCATTGATGGGCGTGGAGATTGCCGTCGAAACGGTGCGCCTCGTCTGCGTCTCGCTGCAGGGCGAGGTGCTGCATGCCGACACGCAAGCGCTGGCCGACGGTACGCCCGCGGGCGTGTGCGCGCAGGTCGCGCGCATGGCCGCGGCGGCGCATGCGCAACTGAAGGGCCTGGGGCTGCGCCTGTCGAGCATTGGTGTCGGCGTGCCGGGCGCGGTGGACGATTGCACCGGCGTGGTCCGCTTCGCGCCCAACCTCGGCTGGCGCAATGTGAGCCTGCTGCCCGCGCTCGAAAAAGCCTTTGCCGCCGCGGGCCTGCCAGGCGTGACCGTGCAGCTGCAGAACGATGCCGATGCGGGCGCGCTCGGCGAGTATGAATTCTTCGGCAGCGAAGGCGGAGACCCGCTGATCTTCGTCAGCTGCGACGTGGGCGTGGGCGCCGGCGTGGTGCTGAACGACCGCCTGTTTACCGGCGCGCAAGGCATGGCCGGCGAGATCGGCCACACCATATTGCAGATCGACGGGCCGCTGTGCTCGTGCGGCAGAAGGGGCTGTGCCGAGGCCTTCTTCGGCTCGCATGCGCTGGAGCGCGAGGGGCCCGGCATGGCGCATGCGGCCGCTTTCCTGGGCGTGCTGCTGCAGAACCTGTGGGTGACTTTCGATCCGCGCGCCATCGTGCTCGGCGGCAAGTCGTGCACCAACCATCCCGGCCTGCTGCAGGCGGCCTTCGAGGTGGTCAAGCGCCAGGCCGATGCGGCCGGCATGCCCGCGCCCGACCTGCGCCTGGCGCGCTACGGCGAGCTTGCGGCCGCCGTGGGGGCTGCGGCGCTGGCGCTGCATGAATACCTGAGGCCGCTGCAGCCCGATGCGCGCACGCGCCGAGCCCGCGCCGCACGCGAAGACCGAGTACCTTCGAACTAAAAGACTCTCTTCAAAGCGGCAATGCCCCCGGCATTGCACGGCCACATGCGCAAACCGCCTACGCACGCCGCCGCGGCCTTGGCCTAGGTTCTGAGCTTCGCAGTCTCCAGGAACCGGGGAACAACAAGGAGCTTCGTGCCATGCCTGACGCCGCCGCGCGCCTACGCGCGCCTTCTTCCGCGCTGCTGACCGTTACCGCCATCGTCATCGGCCTTGCGGGCCTGGCGTTGGGTGCGGCGGGCGCATGGCTCGTCATGCTCGGAGGCTCGTGGTACTACGTGGCCGCGGGACTCGGACTCATCGTTGCCGCGGTGCTGATGACTCGCGGCGGCGGGGCGGGGCTGTGGGTCTATGCGCTTGTGGTGGCTTTCACGTTGGCTTGGGCCTTGTGGGAGGTGGGCTTCGACTGGTGGCCGCTGGCGGCGCGCGGCGATGTGTTCTTCGTGATCGGCGTGTTCCTGCTCACGCCATGGGTGGCGCGCGCGCTCGTGCGCCGCAATGCCGCCGGCGTGGCACCCGCGCGCGGTTTCCTGGGGGTGGTGCTGGTGGCCTTCCTGTTGGCCGCGGTGGTCTCGTGGACCCGCGACCCGACGCGTGTGGAAGGCACCATGCCCGCACCCACGGCACCTGTGGCCGCCGCCGCCACGCCCGCCAGCCCGCCGCCGCCCAAGCAAGACTGGACTGCCTACGGCGGCAACGGCATGGGTCAGCGCTATTCGGCACTCGACCAGATCACCCCGGCCAATGTCGGCCAGCTTCAGGAGGCTTGGCACTTTCGCACCGGCGACGTGCGCGGCCAGAGCGGCGATCCCGAGGAGACGACCTTCGAGGTCACGCCGTTGAAGATCGGCGAGCGGCTTTTTCTTTGCACGCCTCACCAATCGGTGGTGGCGCTGAACGCGACCACCGGCGAACAGCTGTGGCGCTACACGCCGGAGATTCGCCGCCCACTCGCATTGCAGCACCTGACCTGCCGCGGCCTTTCGTATGACCCGGGCAGTGCGGTGCGGCCCGCGGCTGCTTCCACCGCCACCCCGGCGCCCGCTGCGCCCGCACCCGCACCCGCACCCACCGGTGGCGATTGCGACGCCAAGCTCTTCATGCCCACTGCGGACGGCCGCATCCTCGCGCTCAACCCCGAAAGCGGCAAGCCGTGCATGCGCTTCGGCGGGGGCACCGGGCAGATCGATCTCTGGAAGAACATGCCCAACGTGAAGCCCGGCTCCTACTACTCCACCTCTCCGGTGGTCGTGACGCGCTCGCTCATCATCGTCGGCGGCACCGTGCTGGACAACGTCTCGACCAAGGAAACCTCGGGCGTGATCCGCGCCTTCGACATCGACACCGGCGCGCTGGTGTGGAACTGGGATTCGGGCAACCCCGACGACACCGCGCCCATTGCGGCCGACCGCACGTACACCGCAAACTCGCCGAACAGCTGGTCGATCTCCAGCGTCGACGAGGCGCTGGGCATGGTCTACGTGCCCATCGGCAACCAGCCGCCCGACCAGTGGGGCGGCAAGCGCACCGAAGGCGCCGAGCGCTACTCGTCTTCCGTGGTGGCGCTCGACCTTGCCAGCGGCCGCGTGCGCTGGAGCTTCCAGACCGTGCACCACGACCTGTGGGACTACGACGTTCCATCGCAGCCCAGCCTCATCGACTTGCGTGTGGGCAACGAGACGGTGCCCGCGCTGGTGCAGCCCACCAAGCAGGGCGAGCTGTTCGTGCTCGACCGGCGCGACGGCAAGCCGGTGGTGAACGTGCATGAGCGGCCCGCACCGCAGGGCGCGGCCGAAGGCGATCACACCTCGCTCACGCAGCCGGTGTCGGACCTGTCGTTCGATCCGCCCGCGCTCACGCCGGCCGACATGTGGGGCGGCACCGTGTTCGACCAGCTCGCGTGCCGCATCGCGTTCCACCGGCTGCGCTACGAGGGCCGCTACACGCCGCCATCGACCGAGGGCTCGCTCATCTACCCGGGCAATTTCGGCGTGTTCAACTGGGGCAGCGTCGCGGTCGATCCGCAGCGGCAAATGGCTTTCACCACGCCGGCCTCTCTGGCCTTCGTGTCCAAGCTCATTCCGCGCAAGGACGACACCTCGCTCTATGTGCAGGGCAAGGACCGGCCCAACGACAGCCTGCCCGCGCTCAACGAGAACTTCGGTGCGCCGTTTGCGGTTCAGCTCAGCGCCTTTACCTCGGTGCTGGGCCTGCCGTGCCAGGCGCCGCCCTGGGGCCATGTGGCGGGAGCCGACCTTCGCACCGGCAGGGTGGTGTGGAAGCACAAGAACGGCACCGTGCGCGACAGTTCGCCGTTGCCGCTGCCCTTTGCGATGGGCGTGCCCAGCCTCGGCGGGCCGGTCATGACGGCCGGTGGCGTAGCCTTCCTGTCGGGCACGCTCGACTACTACGTGCGCGGCTACGACGTTGCGAACGGCAAGGAACTCTGGCGCAGCCGCCTGCCTGCCGGCGGGCAGGCCACACCCATGACGTACACCGGCAGCGATGGGCGCCAGTACGTGGTGGTGGTTGCCGGCGGCCACGGCTCACTCGGCACGCGCACGGGCGACCATGTGATCGCCTACGCATTGCCCAAGCGCTGACTGACGAACTGCCTCAGCCCGCTGCCGGGAGCGGCGCGCCTTTGCCGTCTTCCTCGCGCCAGCCGCGCAGCCGCCGGTACAGCGTGCCGCGCGACACGCCAAGCTGGCGGGCTGCCTGCGACACATTGCCGCCCTGTGCCACAAGCGCCTCTTCGATCAGCTTGCGGCTGTACTCGCGCAGCGTTTCACCATGCGGCGCTTCAGCCTGCATGAGATTGGACGCGACGGGTTCAGAGACGCCTTCTGCTGCAGCCGCCTTCATGGCCGTGGCTGGCTCGATGGGCAGCACCTGCAGGGTTTCGCCGGGCATTGCCACTGCATGCCTGAAGTCCGCGCCGTCCGCTGCCTTCAGCCGCGCCTGCACCCACACGCCCAGGCCGCTCGCCAGGCGGATTGGCTGGGCCGCTTCGCGCCGCCCCAGCCGCAGCAGGCTTGCCAGGTCGTGGCCCAGCATCGACTCGACATCGCGTTCACCGGCATCTTCGGGCAGGCGGCCGATCAGCCGCGCGCCGGCCCCGTTGAGCCAGGCAATGGTGCCGTCCGGCGCCACGCCGGCCAGCGCTTCCATTGGCGTGCCCAGCAGCGTGAGGCTGGCCTGGAAGCGCAAGATCAGGTGGTCGCGCGATTGCGCCTGCAGCAGCCGGTTCTCGATGATGGTCGCGTACAGCCCGACCATCGATGCGGCGTCGAAGCCGAAGCGCCGCGCTTCCATCGTGATGTCGAGCACACCGGCCAGCCGGCCCGTCACGTCGCGGATCGGCGCCGCGGCGCATTGCATCTGCGACAGCACATCGAAGTAGTGCTCCGCGCCATCGACGGTGCAGGCCTGCCCGGTGGTCGCCACGATGCCCGGCGCCGTGGTGCCGACGATGCGCTCCGAAATGTTCACGCCCACGCGCGCCGTCTTGCGCAGCACCGGCTGGTGCGCGGCGGCGGGCTGCTGCGTGACATGCACCACCACGCCTTCGCCGTCGGTCAGGATCACGCGGCAATCGGTGCCCGCAAGGGCGCTTTCCATGCTCGCGAGTTCTTGCCGCGCCACTTCGAGCAGTTCGCGGTTGCGCGCCAGAGTGGCGTGCAGCCGGCTGGGCGTGACCGCATCGAAGGGCACGATGCGCTGCCTGTCGCTGTGCGTGCGGGTGCAGCGCAGCCACGACTGGATCACCGCTTCGCCCACCAGCCCCGAGGGGCGCACGCCTTCCTCGAAGAACTGCTGCCGCGCAAGCGCCACGCGCTGCGCCGGCGTGGTTGAAAAGAGTTGGCGCGGCGCATTGGCCTTGCCCAGCCTTTCGAAAGCCATGCTGCTCGCTGCTCCTCGAAGTCGGGAAATCGGGGGGGACGAAGGGGAATTGCTGACCCCTGCGAATGTGTTCCGCAATGGAACAGCGCCGGACTGGGGAAATCCCGAGGGTGAACGCGAGCGCCGTGCCAACGATCCTTGCGGCACAAAGGAGACTCACGATGAAAAAGATCCACTCCGGCTGGCTTCTGCTTGCCGGTGCATTGCTGGGCATGGGCGCGCCGACGGCCCTCGCGCAGGGTTCCGCAGCCCCGCAGGACCGCGCGGGCGCCGCCATCAAGCGGGTGAACGGCGATTTCATCCGTGCCAACGCGGCGCAAAGGAAAACGCCCGACTGGCCCAGCTACGGCCTCGACTACGCCGAGTCGCGCTTCAGCAAGCTCGACCAGGTGAACGCCGGCAACGTGAAGCAGCTCGGCCTGGTGTGGTCGTACAACCTGGAGTCCACGCGCGGCGTGGAAGCCACGCCGCTGGTGGTGGACGGCGTCATGTACGTCACGGCTTCGTGGAGCGTGGTGCACGCCATCGATACGCGCACCGGCCAGAAGCTCTGGACCTTCGATCCGCAGGTCGACAAGTCGAAAGGCTTCAGGGGCTGCTGCGACGTGGTGAACCGCGGCGTTGCGCTGTACGAGGGCAAGGTCTACGTGGCCGCCTACGACGGACGGCTCATCGCGCTCGATGCGGCCACGGGCCAGAAGGTCTGGGAAAAGAACACCATCGAAGGGCAGAAGGGCTCCTACACCATCACCGGTGCGCCGCGCGTCTTCAAGGGCAAGGTCATCATCGGCAACGGGGGCGCCGAGTACGGCGTGCGCGGCTATGTCACGGCCTACGATGCGGCAACGGGCGAGCAGAAGTGGCGCTGGTTCACCGTGCCGGGCGATCCGTCCAAGCCCTTCGAGGACGAGTCGATGGCGCGCGCGGCCAAGACCTGGGATCCCAGCGGCAAATACTGGGAGGCCGGCGGCGGCGGCACCGCGTGGGACACCTTCGCGTTCGATCCCGAGCTCAACCTGATGTATGTGGGCACCGGCAACGGCTCGCCCTGGGCGCACAGCAAGCGCAGCCCCAAGGGCGGAGACAACCTGTACCTCAGCTCGGTGGTGGCCCTCAACCCCGACACCGGCAAGTACGTGTGGCACTACCAGGAGACGCCCGGCGACAACTGGGACTACACCTCGACCCAGCCGATGATCCTGGCCAACATCCAGATCGGCGGCAAGCCGCGCAAGGTGATCCTGCATGCACCGAAGAACGGCTTCTTCTTTGTCATCGACCGCACCAACGGCAAGTTCATTTCGGCCAGGAATTTTGTCGAGGTGAACTGGGCCACGGGCTACGACACCAACGGCCGCCCGATCGAGATTGCCGCCGCGCGCCAGAACGAGAAGCCCGGCGACAGCATTCCAGGGCCGTTCGGCGCGCACAACTGGCACCCGATGTCGTTCAACCCGCAGACCGGCCTTGCCTACGTGCCCGCGCAGCACGTGCCGCTCAACCTGATGGACGACAAGGACTGGAAGTTCGACCAGAACGCCCCCGGCCGCCCGCACGCGGCGCTGGGCTGGAACACCGCCATGTTCGCCAATGCCGAGCCGCCCAAGAGCAAGCCCTTCGGCCGCTTGGTGGCGTGGGACCCGGTGGCGCAGAAGGAAGCCTGGGGCGTCGACTACGCCTCGCCCTGGAACGGCGGCACGCTCACCACCGCGGGCAACCTGGTGTTCCAGGGCACGGCGGACGGGCGCCTGTTGGCCTACAACGCCAGGACCGGCGAGAAGCTCTGGGAAACGCCCACTGGCACCGGCGTGGTCGCTGCGCCGTCGACGTACATGGTCGACGGCAAGCAGTACGTGTCGGTTGCGGTGGGCTGGGGCGGCGTGTACGGGCTTGCGCAGCGCGCCACCGAAAAGCAGGGCCCGGGCACGGTGTACACCTTTGCGGTGGGCGGCACCGCCAAGATGCCCGACTTCGTGCAGTACCGCATGAGCAAGCTGGTCGAAGGCGTGAAGTACGACCCCGCCAAGGTGCAGGCCGGCACCATGCTCTACGTGAGCAACTGCGTGTTCTGCCACGGCGTGCCGGGTGTGGACCGCGGCGGCAACATTCCGAACCTGGGCTACATGGACGCGGCGTACATCGAGAACCTCGACAAGTTCATCCTCAAGGGCCCGGCCATGGCGCGCGGCATGCCCGACTTCACGGGCAAGCTGTCGGGCGACGACATCGAGAGCATCAAGGCGTTCATCCAGGGCACGGCCGACGCAATCCGGCCCAAGTAGCGCAACAGCAGCAGCACTGCCTCAGCGGCCGCCGTACCAATAGAGGGTGCCGGCCGCCCAACTGGTTCTTGGATAGTTGGCGTGCAAGGCCTTCAGTCCTTTGCGCGACCAGTCGCCAACTGTCTTGTCCTGGCAGGTATAGCGCGCCATCTTCACCGAAACCGAGAGCGCCTGCGGCACCAGCGGATCGCTCCGGTTGCGCTGCATGAGCGCGAGGCTTTCCTGTGTGAAGTAGACCGAATCGGCCGGCATGGTGCGCAGCTTTTTCACCAGCCTGGCCTGCTGCTCGCGCTCGTCCTCCGGCAAGAACGCGGGCGGCTCCAGATCCGCGGCATTGGCGGCCTCGGCGCCGAGCGGGCGGCACCATTTGCCGTAGCTGTTGATGGCGGGGCTCAAGTCGTCGCCCGCCTCGCGCCCGGGCAACAGCGGTGCGGGCCGCACGCTCCAGCCGGCGCCGGGCCAGTGCGGAGAGGCGAGCACTTCGGTGGTGCTGGCCATGCGTTCGAGCAGCAGTCTTTTCCATGCGGCAGCGTCGGTGTCCGGCAGCGCGGCCGAGCGGCGCAGCCCGGCAATCGGGTCGGCGCCCTTGGCAGGCGGCCGCGGCGCCGATGCAACGCGCAGGCCAGCCGCGCTGCGCGCCAGTGCGTAGTCTTCGGCCAGCACTGCGCGCGTCCACGCGGTTTCCAGCAGCGTGTCTCGAAGCGCTGGCGAAAGGCCCGCGTCGGAGGCCAGGCGAAGCCACATCGGCAACGGTGCGCGCAGGTTGAGAAAGCGGATCACGTCGTCGTCGAACGCAGTGGCCAGCGGCGGGCGGCCTGTGTCCGGCGCCGCCGCCCGCGCCTCCATGGCTTCGGGGTCGCGGCGTGCGACCACAGGGCGGATGGCCAGGCGGCGCCACTCTTCTTCCGAAGCGGCCGTGGGCAGCAGCAGCGCCTTCACGAGGTTCTGCCCCGAGAGGCTGTGCGCGATGAGCGGTGAATCGGCCGCACCGGCGATGACGGAGCGGGCCTCCGGGTAGCGGCCCTGCGCGAACAGGCGCTGCGCGCGCAGCTGTGTGGCCGCGAAGCGCGCGGGATGGTTCTCGGGCACGGCGGCCAGCGCGGCTTGCAGTTCTATTTCCCGCGCGTCGCCCGGCGTGGCCGCAGGCGAAGAAGGCACCAGGCTTGCCGCGGCCATCAGCCAGGCCATGTCGCGGGTGCGCCGGTACTTGTCCCAGCTCACGGTTTCGCGCCATTTGCCCGACGGCGCGCTGCCGTCGCCGTGGCTTTCGAAATTGCGCACCGCGCTGAGCCACTGCACAAGATCGGAGCGGTGCGCCGGTCCGATGTATGAGCAGCCCATGAACGCGCAGTTGCGGAACTCGTGGTTCAGCAACAGCAGCCTTGCGGCTGCCACGTCGGGCGGGCCCATGGCTGCAAGTCCATCTGCCAGGCGCTGCACGCGCGTGCCGGGCGTGAGATAGCGAATGCGAAGCGCTTCGGCAAGCCGGTGCACCGACGGATGCAGCGCCTGCAGCCGCGGGTTCTTCAGCAGCGGCTGCGCAATGGCATCGACTTCACGCGTGAGCTCGGCCTGCTGCTTCAAGGCTTCGTGGCTCTCCGCTCCCGCGGCGTCGCGCTCCGATGCAGGGGGCTCACCGCCAGGGTGCCTTCGCGCCAGAACGCGCAGCCGCATGTAGGCCGAGAGGTCGCGCCACACGCTGGTCTTGTCGGCCGCAATGTCCGCGAATGCCGCGTCGGCGCCGTCGAGGTCGCCCGCATAGAAGCGCTGCGCGGCCATCTGGTAGGCGTTGTCGGCCTTGAGCCACGCGGGTGCGCTGGGGGGCAGCGCGGGCGCGGTGGCGGCCTTCTCGTCGCAAGTGCCGAACACCGCATCTTGCGTTTGCAGCCAATGCAGCACGTGGGGCACCGCGCTCTTGTCGGCGGCCGCGCGTTCCATGCGCTGGGCCAGCGTCCTGGCGGCATTGCGGAAGGCATCGCCGTAGAAGCAGTTGGGGCTGGCCTGCAGGCTTTCGGCGTTCCATTGCGGCTGCTGCTGCGATGGCGCGGTCGCTGCATCGGAGGCCGGGAGCGGATGCCCCAGCCTGGCGTAGGCATTGGTGCGTGCCTTCTGCCATTCGGCCCAGCCCTTGTCGGTCTCGTCCATGCCGCCGTCTTCGCGCGGCAGCTTTTCGAGCAGCTCCGAAAAAACGCGCACCGCCTCGGGTGAAAAGGCCTGGCCGTGCAGGCGCCAATACCAGAGCACCTGGTAGGGCATGAGGTAGCTGGTGTAGTAGCCCGCGGGACGCTCGACGAATTCGCGCACCGGTTGATCGGGCCGGTTCGTCGCGAAGAACAGGTCTTCGGGTTCGTAGCCGCCGCTGGCGTGCGCCGCAACGCCGCTGAGCAGGCCCGCCAAGGCGAGCAGCCCCACGCCGATGCGCATCGTGTTTATGGAGAAAGTCATCCTGGCGTGTTCCTCATTGCCTTGATTGGTCTTGTGGAGGTGTCGCTGATCCGTTCGAAGTCTTCGCGCTTCCACGTGCCGGCATGAAACACGTAGCGCCGGCGCAGGCCATTCAGCGTGGGCCAGCTTTCGCCAAGCAGCAGGCCCGCCGCGCCCCTGCAAGCCGGCACTGCGGCCGAGCCGCTTGCAGCAAGCCGCTGGTTGATTCGCGCGGATTCCGCGCCCATGCGAAAGTACATCGGCACCACTTCGTCGAGAAGTTCGGCCGGCAGCCACGGATCGCCCATGCACCACGAGGCAAGCGCCGTGGCCGAGAGCCGCACGCTGCCGCGCAGCGGTTGCAAGCGCCGCAGCAGTGCAACGTAGGCGCCGCGCTGGCTGCGGCGGGCCTCGAAGTCGAGCTGAACCCACCCTGAGCGGTTGTGCCTGGCGGCATGTTCAACGGCGGCGGCAATCGCGCCCTGCTGCGCCTCGTTGACCGGTGAGGGCGCGAGGTTGTCGAACGCGACGTGCACCACCGGAACCGCAGTGACGCCCGGTGCAAGGCGCAGCGGCCATTGGCGCCAAGTGGTGCGGCTGTGCTCGCCGCTCAGCTGCACGGTGGCGTGCAGGTAGGCCACGCCGAAGCCTTCGGGCAGCGAATCGAAGCGCTGCGGCCGGTCCCACATCCAGAGCAGCGTCTCGGGCTCTTGCGGCGCCTGCGAAAGCGCAGCGCCGCCATGCGTCAGGAGGGCAAGAAAAGCCAGCACCGGCAGCGTGCCGTGAAAACGCATGAAAGAGGTCGCGCGAGGCGGAAGAAAGTCCGGCGAGCATAACGAAAAAAGCCGCCTGGCCCTTGCGGGCTCAGGCGGCCTTTCGGCTGCTTTGTTGCGGATACGGATCAGTCGGCGTACACGCCGGCGGCCTTGATGATCGGGCCCCACTTGGCGATTTCAGCCGATACGAACTTCTTGTGCTCGGCCGGCTCCACGCGCTTGTCGGTGGTGATCACCGCGCCAAGGCCTTCCTGGCGCTTGATGAAGCCCGGGTCCTTCATGGCGGCCTTGATGGCTTCGTTGAGCTTCTTCAGCACCGGCGCAGGCGTGCCCTTGGGCGCGTACACGCCGTGCCAGATGGTCACTTCGAAGTCCTTCAGGCCCGATTCGGCGAGCGTGGGCAGGTCTTTCAGGGCCGCCGGCGTGGTCAGGCGCTTGGACGTGGTCACGGCGTAGGCCTTGACCTTCTTGGCTTCGATCTGCGACGTGGTGTTGGTGGTCTGGTCGCACAAGAGGTCGATCTGGCCACCCAGCAGGTCGGCAATGGCCGGTGCGGTGCCCTTGTAGGGAACCGGCGTCATCTCGGTCTTGAGGGCGCTCTGGAACAGCAGGCCGCACAGGTGCGAGGCTGCGCCCAGGCCGGCATTGCCGAGGTTGATCTTGCCCTTGTTGGCCGCGATCCAGCCCGTCAGTTCCTTGTAGTTGTTGGCCGGCAGGCCCGGCTTGCCGATGAGCGTCATCGGCACTTCATTGACCATGCCGAGGTATTCGAAGTCGTTTTCGACATTGAACGGCAGCTTGCGGTACAGCGCCGGCATCGTCGACATGGCGATGTGGTTCAGCAGCAGCGTGTAGCCGTCCGGTGCGGCGCGGGCCACCTTGGCGGTGCCGATGGAGCTGCCGGCGCCGGCGGTGTTGTCGACCACGATGGTCGCGCCAAGGGTCTTCTGCAGGGATTCGGCCAGGTCGCGGGCCACCCGGTCGGTGGGGCCGCCGGCCGTGAACGGCACCACGATGGTGACGGTCTTGCCTGCGGGGAAATCCTGGGCATGGACGCCGAGGGCGGCAGCGGCAAGCGCCGTGAGTGCAAGCAGTTTCTTCATGGTGTCTCCCGAGACGGTGAAATTGAAAATGGCCGCGATCATAAGGGCTGACCGCGACCTGACGACTAGCGAATAGCCCTTAGGGCGGGCCCGAAATAAATGGTTTCCTGGGGCATGATTCGGCCTCGCATATCGCGCCTGAGGGGGCGCGAAAAAACAAACCACAACACCGGCGGCCTCCGGAGGCCGCATCGAGGAGGAAATTCCAATGGATCCATGGGTTTATCCGCGCGAGCGCTGGCTCGGCAACATCACGCTCGGCCTGGGCCTGCTCGTCTGGGCGGCACTGGTGCTCGGCACCTTCGGCATTGCGCTCATCTACGTGCTGCTCGGTTTCATCGGCTATGTGTTCGCACAGTCGGCCGTCATTGCCTGGATCAAGGGCACCGCCGTCAAGCTTTCGCCCACCCAGCTGCCAGAACTGCATGCACGCTTCCAGGCCTGCTGCGGCTACCTCGGCATCGAAGAGCCGCCCGAGGCCTACCTGCTGCACGGCGACGGCATCTTCAATGCCTTTGCCACGCGCTTCTTCGGCCGCAACTTCGTCGTGCTGCTGTCCGACGTGGTCGACGCCATGGAAGCCCAGCCCGACGGCATCAACTTCTACATCGGCCACGAGCTCGGCCACATCCGGCGCGGCCACCTCACGGGCCACATCTGGCGCGCGCCGGTGCTCTGGATTCCGCTGCTCGGCGCAGCCTATTCACGGGCACAGGAATACACCTGCGACCTGCACGGCGCCGCCTGCTGCGAGCAGGCCGACTCCGCGCCTCGGGCGCTCGTGGCCCTGGCTGCCGGCGCGCAGCAATGGCGCAATGTCGACCTGCAGCGCTATGCCAACCAATCGGCTGGCAACAGCGGCTTCTGGGCTTCGTTCCATGAACTGATCGCCGGTTATCCGTGGCTCACCAAACGGGTGGCGCGCACCATCGATCCGGCCGCCAAGCTGCCGAGCCGCAATCCGCTGGCCTATGTGCTCGCGATCTTCGTGCCCTACACCGGCCGCGCCGGCGGCGGCGCGCTGGGCTTGCTGGTGGTGGTGGCCATCATTGGCGTGCTGGCCGCGGTGGCACTGCCGGCCTACAAGGAGTACGAGTCGCGCGCGGCCGTCTCGCAGGCCTGGTCCGAGGCGGCACCGGTGCGCGAAGCACTGGGCAACTACTACAAGGAGAAGCAGGAGATTCCCGAATCCCTTGAAGCCGCCGGCGCGCCAGCGGCCTTGCCCAATGGTTCGGCCCTCACGCTCGACACCGACACCATGGTGGTCGACGTGGAGCTCCCCAAGGCAAAGGGCACGCTGCGCATGGAGCCTTCGGCTACCGAAGACGGCATTGCCTGGAACTGCGTGGCCGGTGACGACCTCTCGCAAAAGGCCTTGCCGGTTTCTTGCCGCAAATAAGTCAACGCGATCAAAGCGTAAGAGAAGTTTTCCGCCTGTCGAACTGTCCGACAGGCGGACCCGACCGGTGCCGATGCACGCCGCGAGGGTGGGCTTTAGGGTGAACTCTTGTCTAAGGAGACTTCACCCATGCCCGTTATTTCATCTTCACTCGACGGAATGAAGGTTGCCATTCTCGTGTCGGACGGCTTCGAGCAGGCCGAGATGACCGAGCCGCGCAAGGCGCTCGACGCCGCCGGCGCGCAGACGCAAATCGTTTCGCCGCTCGACGGCAGCGTGCGCGGCTGGAAGCACCTCGACCCGGCCGACACCTTCGAAGTCGACGTGCCGCTGAAGAACGCCAACGCGGATGACTTCGATGCGCTGCTCTTGCCTGGCGGCGTCGTCAACCCCGATACGCTGCGCATCAACCAGAAGGCCGTGGCCTTCGTGCGCGCCTTCGTCGAAGCAGGCAAACCCATTGCCGCGATCTGCCACGGCCCCTGGACGCTCATCGACGCAGGCGGCGTCGAGGGCCGCAAGATGACGTCATGGCCTTCGCTGCGCGCCGACCTGCAGAACGCCGGCGCAAAGTGGATCGACCAGGAAGTGGTGGTCGACCAGAACCTGGTCACGAGCCGCAAGCCCGACGACCTGCCGGCATTCAACCGGGAGATGACGACGCTGTTCGAACTCGCGCATGAAGACGCCATTCATTGACGCGAGCAGCAACGGTGCCCTTCACCGCGTGAGCGCAGGCCCCGTGTAGCGCGCACGCGGCCGTATCAGTTGCCCCGTGGCCTGCTGCTCGAGCACGTGGGCCGTCCAGCCGACCGCGCGCGCGAGCGCGAAGAGCGTCAATGGTGCGTCGGGCGGCAGCTTGTGCACGGCGGCCAGCGCGGCCAGTGCGAAGTCGATGTTCACTGCTTCGCCCAGCAGTCTTTCGCCCGTGGCTCGTAAATCCGCGAACACGGGCGGTAGTTCGATGCCTGCGAGCAGCGCCGCGGAGCGTGCATCGCCTTGCGGATACAGCGGATGGCCGAAAGCCGCCAGCGCGCGATCGTGCGCAAGCCATTCGCGCACCGCGGCATCGCCGCCCGATGCGGCGGCGCTGCGCACGAGCGCTTGAACCGCCGCCGCGGCACCGCCATGCAAAGGGCCTGTCAGCGTCGACAGCCCTGAAAGCAGGCACGCGGCCATCGAAGCGCCGGTCGACGCCGTCACCCGCGCGGCGAAGGTCGATGCATTGAGCTCGTGGTCGGCCATGAGCACCAGTGCCCGGCGCAATGCATCGGCCGCCTTCGGACGGCGCCATGCTGCGGCGAGGCGTGCATGCAAGGGCAGGACGGCGGAAGGAGACGGGCCGAGCAATGCATCGGCAAGCGTGCCGATCACCTCTGCCGCTTCGGCCTGCAGCACTGCGCGCGAACGGCCTCGCGAGGGCGGATCGATTGCGGCGCGTCCTGCGAGTGCGAGCAAGCCGGCCTGCAGGGGGGTTGCCTGCTTTGTGCTGTGCACTCGGGTCGAAGCTGTGCACGCAAAGCGCGGCGGTGCGCTCTCCCACAGGAGCCCCGCCACCTCTTCGAGCGTTGCGTGTTCCGCCAGCAGGCAGGCGTCCTGCCCGCGATACCAGAGCCGCCCGTCAGCCACCGTGGACACGGCGGAGGTCAACACCGGTTCGCCCCATTGAATGGCTTCGCTCGCCACCGCCTCGCTACTGCGCCGCCCGCGCGTGCGAGCCGCGGTGCGCTGCACGTCGTCGCGGTGGTAAAGGCTGCGGCGCGGGTCTGCCGCGTCGGGCTTGGCGCGAATGCGGCCGCGGCTCACGCTGGCGTAGAGCGTTTGCGGCCGCACCTGCATCAGTTCGAGCGCCTGTGCGGCGGAAAGCCAGAGCGGAGGCTTGGTCATGTTGACGGAATAAATCAAGATTGACGTCAATATTAGCGCCGACAGAATGAAGCCATCTCATCAAGGAGCATGAAATGAACGACGAAGATGGCGGCCTCGAAGGCGTGGTGGCCGCGCGCACCGTGTTGTCCGAAGTGGATGGCGCCGCCGGCCGGCTGGTGATCCGCGGCCATGAGCTCGGCGAGATTGCGCAGCACTGGCGCTATGAAGACGCCGTCGCGCTGCTGTTCGAGGGCTTCTTCGACAAGCTCCCCGACGCGGCCGCTTTGCGCAGCGGCCTGGGCCGTGCGCGGCGCGAAGCCTTCGAGCGGCTGCAAGCCAACGACGACGCCATGCTGCGCAAGCTGCCGCCCATCGAAGCGGTTCGGGCGCTGATGGCGCGACTGCCCGACGGCGACGACCTGGACACCGCGCTTCGGCTGGTGGCGGCACCTGCGGTCTACACCGCAGCGGTGATGCGCTGGCGGCTGGGCGTGCAGGCGCTCGCGCCCGACGAAACACTGCCGCAGGCTGGCGACATGCTTCGCATGCTGCACGGCCGCGCACCCACCGCGGCGCAGGTTGCCGCCCTCGACACCTACCTGGTCACCGTTTGCGACCACGGCTTGAATGCGTCGACCTTTGCCGCACGCGTGGTGGCCTCGACCGGTGCAGGGCTTGCGTCGGCGGTGCTCGCCGGGATCAGCGCGCTCAAGGGTCCGTTGCATGGCGGTGCGCCCGGGCCGGTGCTCGATGCGCTCGATGCCATCGGAACCGCGGCCAACGCGCGCGCATGGCTCGAAGAGGCTGTGGCGGGTGGCCAGCGGTTGATGGGCTTTGGCCACCGCATCTACCGCGTGCGCGATCCGCGCGCCGATGCGCTCAAGGGGGCGCTGCGCCGGCTGGGCGCCGAGGGCAGCGTCAATGCCGCGCGCTTCGAACTGGCAGAGGCCGCCGAGAAAGCCGCGCTGGCCATCCTGCGCGAGAAGAAACCCGATCGCGCACTGGAAACCAATGTGGAGTTCTATACCGCGCTGCTGCTCGAAGCCCTGGGTTTTGGCCGCGAGAGCTTCACTTGCGTGTTCGCAGCCGGGCGCGTGAGTGGATGGATCGCGCATGCGCGCGAGCAGGTGAAGAAGGGGCGGCTGATACGGCCGCAATCGGTGTACGTGGGCCCCACGCCCGAAGACGCCGAGGCCGCACTCGCGCACTGAGCACGCCTGTGCTGCTTTGCACGGGCTTGGGAGTGCTGCCATCGCGATCCGGTACGCTCGCCGCTTTCACCTCGCCTGGCCCTCTGCGCGCCGGCGGTGGGCTCATCAAGGCGAAAGTATTCCTATCGTATGGCGGCATCTCCATCTTTCGAGCGCGCACAGCGCCTGCCCAGAGACTTTGCATGGACTGTCGTGGCCATCGATGCGGCCCTGTTCATCGTGAGCATGACAGTGCAGCTGCTGCCTTCGTCGCCGCACAGCGAGCAGATGCGCAGCGTGTACGCGCAGCCCGGCGTGTGGGTTCCGCTGCTGTCGCGTGTTGCAACGGCCTGGCTGCTGGCCGCCACGCTGGCGTGGTGCCATGCGCGCAAGGCGCTCGACGAGCGCGGTGCCGCCCGCGTTGCGCAGCTTCGCAGCCCGGGAAGTCGCTTTGCCGCCGTGTTCCTGCCGGCGATGGTGGTCAACGCCCTTGCATTGACGCCGCTGTTCTACCAGGCACAGGTGCTCTTCATGCCGGGCGGGCCGATGCACGAGGCGGTCGACGCGTACGGCTTGCGCTCGATCATGGCCATGTCGATGCTGCTCCAGTCGGTTCTCCAGGTGCTCGTCGTCATCGCGAGCGTGTGGCTTGCCGCACGTTTTGCATTGCGCGAGCGCGGGATCGCAGTCGAGGATGAACGCTACGGCGCGGAGCCTGGCGGTGCCGCTTCGAAGCGCGGCGCGGTGGCGCTGGTGATTGCCGCAATATTCGTCTCGCTGCAGATGTGGATCGGCAACGCCGCGAGCGGCTGGGTCGATATGTCGAGGGACACCGAAGTGCTGCCGCTTCTTCTGGCCTGGTTTGCGCTGCCGCTGCTGGTCTATGGGCTGGCGTTCTGGGCCGGGTGGCTTGGCGCCGAACCTGCGCCTGCGCAGACGCGTCCCTTCCGGGCCGTGGCGGCGGCGGTCTCGGCCTTTGCCCTGTTGCAGGCGGTGTGCATTGCACTCGCGGTCGGCGGCCTGTTGTGGATTGCGAGCGTGAGCTTTTCGGGCCAAAGCAGCAGCGGCAGCCTCGTGATGCTCGCGGTTGCAATGGCGGTGGTCTACCTTGTGCTGCTGGTGTTTGTGGTGCGTGCAGTCACGCGCCGTTTCTACCGCCGTTACTTGTAGCTGCGCGCGTCCTCGATCACCTTGCCGTCGTTCGGCAGCGTGCCCGGCGCCACCAGCTCGATGGTGCCGCGCAGCTTGGTCACTTCGCGCACCGCATCGGCAATGCGCGCATCGAGCCCGGCCGGCGCGCCGGCGCACTCGAGCCTGAGGGTCATCTGGTCGTCGCCCATTTCGCCTGACACCACGAGGCGCGCACGCACGATCTCCGGAAAGCGCCGAACGATTTCAGCGACCTGCGAAGGATGCACGAACATGCCGCGGACCTTGGTGGTCTGGTCGGCGCGGCCGAGCCAGCCCTTGATGCGCTTGTTGGTGCGGCCCGTGGGGCAGGTGCCCGCAAGCACAGCGGAGAGGTCTCCGGTGCCGAAGCGCACCAACGGGTAGTCGGGGTTGAAGGTGGTCACCACAATTTCGCCCACCTCGCCATCGGGCACGGGGTCTCCGGTGCCGGGGCGCACGATCTCGACCAGCACGCCTTCGTCGATCACCAGGCCTTCGCGCGCGCTGGTTTCGTAGGCGATGAGGCCCAGGTCGGCGGTGGCGTAGCACTGGGTGCCCTTCACGCCGTGCGCTGCAATCCAGTCATGCAGGCTGGGCGGAAAAGCTTCGCCGGAAACAAGGGCCTTGGTGAGCGAGGGCAACTTCAGGCCTTTCTCTTCGGCCTTCTCCAGCAAGATCTTCAGGAAGCTCGGCGTGCCCGCGTAGCCTTCGGGCTTCAGGTCGACCATGGCTTCGAGCTGCTGCTCGGTCTGGCCGGTGCCGCCCGCAAACACGGTGCAACCCATGGCACGCGCGCCGCTCTCCATGATGGAGCCGGCCGGTGTCATGTGGTAGCTGAAGCTGTTGTGAATAAGCTCGCCGCTGCGAAAGCCGGCTGCATGCAGTGCGCGCGCGGTACGCCAGTAGTCGCGCGCTTCGCCTTCGGGCTCATAGATGGTGCCGGGGCTTGCGAACACGCGCGGCATGCGGGTGCCGCGGCCGATGGCAGAAAACCCACCAAAAGGGTCGTCGGCACGGCGCTGCTTCTGCAGTTCGAGCAGTTCCGTCTTGCGCGTGACGGGCAGCCTGGCGAGCGCTTCGCGTGTGGTGATGTCGGCGGGCTTTACGCCGTCGAGAATTTTTGCGAAAGCGGGCGCTGCGGTCTGGGCCTGCGCAATCTGCTTCGGCAGCGCGGCCAGGAGGTCGCGCTCTCGTTCGGCGGGGTCACGGATTTCTAGCTTGTCGTAGTGGTCGGTCATGTCCGTACCTTCATGTCTTGATTTGCAACGCGTGGAAGTCCAATGCGGACGCGTTCGGGGCGTGTGCACAGGCCACCGGGTACTCCCCTCCGCGAATGTCCCCCGGCCTGCGGCCTCCTCCTTTATTTCGCTGCGCAAGGCACCCCCGCGAATGTCCCCCGGCCTGCGGCCTCCTCCTTTATTTCGCTGCGGGGAGCACCCGATGCCCTGTGCGCTGGTACACGCTGCTGGTGTACCGGCGATCAACGACCATTGCGCATGACGAGCACGCCGATGGGGTGCCTTGCGCAGCGAAATAAATGAGGAGCCGAAGGCGGGGGACATTCGCGGAGCAAGGTACCCCGTCGGCGGGATCGCGCCCTGAACAGCAGCGCACGGGTGTTTCACGCCAGCCACCTCTTGCGCCGCTTGTAGCTCTTCACGTCGCGAAAACTCTTTCGGTCCGCACCGCCGACGCCAAGGTAGAACTCCTTCACGTCCTCGTTCTCGCGCAGGCTCCTGGCCTCGCCGTCCATCACGATGCGGCCGTTCTCCAGGATGTAGCCGTAGTCCGCGTAGCGCAGCGCCATGTTGGTGTTCTGCTCGGCCAGAAGAAAGGTCACGCGCTCCTTGGTGTTCAGGTCTTTCACGATCTCGAACACCTCCTCCACGATTTGCGGCGCCAGCCCCATCGAGGGCTCGTCGAGCAGCACCATCGTCGGGTTGGCCATCAGCGCGCGGCCAATGGCGCACATCTGCTGCTCGCCGCCCGACGTGTAGGCCGCCTGCGATGTGCGCCGCGTCTTCAGGCGCGGAAAGTATGCATACACCTTCTCCAGCGTCTGCTGCACCGCGGCCTTGCCGTCGGTGCGCGTGTAGGCGCCGGTCATCAGGTTTTCTTCGATCGTCAGGTGCGCGAAGCAGTGGCGGCCTTCCATCACCTGGATCAGCCCGCGCTTCACCAGCTCGGAGGGCGAAAGCGCCTCGATGCGCTCGCCGCGCAACTCGATGGTGCCCTTGGTCACCGCACCGCGTTCGCCCGCGAGCAGGTTGCTCACGGCGCGCAGCGTGGTTGTCTTGCCCGCGCCGTTGCCGCCCAGCAGCGCCACGATGCCGCCCTCGGGCACCGTGAGCGACACGCCCTTCAGCACCAGGATCACGTGGTTGTAGATGACCTCGATGCCGTTGACATCGAGAAGGATTTTGGATTCGCTCATGGTGTGGTCCGAAGCATTCGAAAGAACAACGACAACAGGCAGCTGTTCTTTCGAATGGCGGCTCTTGCGAGCCGCCACGGTGGGTCAAGCCGTCACATGCTGCAGTCCGCTGCGTCGCGGCGCGTGAGCTTCTTCTCGCCTGCGTACTTCTCGGCCGCAACCTTCACCATCGGCTTGATGATCTGCTCGTCGGCCTGGTACCAGTCGGACATGCCGCCCCACTTGGCGCCGTCCCAGGTGTGCACGCGCGCCCAGGTCGAGCCCATGTGGTCCTGGCACGATGTGCTCACCGGACGCAGCACACCGGAGAAGCCCAGCGAGTCGAGCTTCTTCTGGTCGAGCGCCAGGTTTTCCATGCCCCAGCGCACTTGCTCGCCGGTCATGACCTTGCCCTTGCCGAAGCGCTCCTGCGCGCGCTTCACCGCTTCGACGCCGAGCATCTGGATGATCACGCCGCGCGTGTAGAGCACCGAGCCCACTTCTTCCTTCGGCCCCGTGCCTTGGCCCTTGTCGTGCACCTGCTTGAGGATTTCCTGGATCACCTTCGGCTCGGTGCCCGAGGTGTTGAGCGCCAGCGCGTTGTAGCCCTTGGCATTGGCGCCCACGTCCTTCACGTCGGGCTCGGCGCCGGCCCACCACACGCCATACATCTTCTCGCGCGGGTAGCCCGTGGCCACCGCTTCCTTCAGCGCGGTGGAGTTCATCACGCCCCAGCCCCACAGCATCACGTAGTCGGGCCGCGACTGGCGCACCTGCAGCCAGGCGGACTTCTGCTCGACGCCGGGCGCGGTGACCGGAATGAGCGACAGCTCGAAGCCGTTCTGCTTGGCACGCTCCTGCAGCAGCGGAATCGGCTCCTTGCCGAAAGGCGAGTCGTGATAGACAAGGGCGATCTTCTTGCCCTTGAGCTTGTCCATGCCGCCTTCCTTCTTGCCGATGTGCTGCACCAGGATGTCGGCCGCCGTCCAGTAGCTGCCCATCAGCGGGAAGTTCCACTTGAACACGCTGCCGTCCTGCGAGGCCGAGAGGCCGTAGCCCAGCGTGATGAGCGGGATCTTGTCGGTGGGCACCTTGTCGGTCAGCGCAAAGGTGATGCCGGTGGCCTGCGGGTCGAACAGCGTCACGCCGGGGCGGCCCTTCAGGCGCTCGTAGCACTCCACGCCCTTGTCGGTCGCGTAGCCCGTTTCGCATTCTTCGTACGTGATCTTCACGCCGTTGATGCCGCCGGTGGCGTTGACGTACTTGATGTAGTCCTGCTTGCCGTTGGCCCATGGCGTGCCGTTGGGCGCGTAAGGCCCTGTGCGGTACACCAGCAGCGGGAAGAACTGTTCCTTGGCCTGGGCTTGCGCGAGCGATGGCGCGAGCAGGGTGCCGACGGTGCCGGCCACCAGGGCGGCGGTCAGAGCGAGCGATTTCAGTTTCATGCCTGTCTCCTTATGTGGGCACCTCTGTGCCGGTTTCTACGAACGAATCAAAAAAGTCAGTGGGGGAACGGCCAGAGCCGCAATTTCTCCTTGCCCGTGGACCACAGCCTTGCAAGGCCGTGCGGCTCCACGATCAGGAAGAACACGATCAGCGCGCCGAAGATCATGGTCTCCAGGTGCGAGGCCAGCGCGGTCGAGATCGAAAAGCCCAGCCACCCCGGCAGCTGGTTCAGAAAGAGCGGCAGCAGCACGATGAAGGCGGCGCCGAAGAAGCTGCCCATGATCGAGCCGAGCCCGCCGATGATCACCATGAACAGCAGCTGGAAAGAGCGGTCGATGCTGAACGCCGCCGGCTCCCACGCACCCAGGTGAATGAAGCCCCACAGCGCGCCGGCCACGCCGACGATGAAGCTGCTCACTGCAAAGGCCGTGAGCTTGGCGTACACCGGGCGAATGCCAATCACCGCGGCGGCAACGTCCATGTCGCGCATGGCCATCCACTCGCGGCCGATGGCGCTGCGCACCAGGTTCTTGGCGAGCAGCGCGAACACCACCACGAAGACGAGGCAGAACAGGTACTTCTGCACCGGCGATTCGATCGGCACACCGAACACGTTGAGCCCCGCCACGCTCACCGAACCCGACGACGAGTTGTTGGTGAACCACTGGATGCGAAGAAACGCCCAGTCGGTAAAGAACTGCGCCGCGAGCGTGGCCACCGCGAGGTACAGCCCCTTGATGCGCAGGCTCGGAATACCGAACAGCACGCCGATGAACGTGGCGCAGAGGCCGCCGAGCAGCAGCGATGCAATCAGCGGCATGCCGTCGATGCGCACCTGGAAGTTGTAGGCCGCATACGCGCCCACCGCCATGAACGCACCGGTGCCCAGCGAGATCTGCCCGCAGTAGCCGACCAGGATGTTGAGGCCCAGCGCGGCGAGCGAAAGAATCAGGAAGGGCGTGAGGATGGCGCGCATCCAGTAGTCGGACACGCCCAGCGGCACCACGATGAAAGCCACGAGCAGCAGCACCAGGATGGCAATGCGGTCCTGCGCGATCGGAAAGATCTGCTGGTCGGCCCTGTAGCTCGACTTGAACTGGCCGTTTTCTCTATAGAACATCTCAAACCCGATCGATGATCTTCTCGCCGAACAGGCCTTGCGGGCGAACCAGCAAGAACACCAGGGCAAGAACGTAGGCAAACCAGATCTCGATGCCGCCACCGAGCATGGGGCCGAGATAAATTTCAGAAAGCTTCTCGCCCACGCCGATCAGCAGGCCGCCAATGATGGCGCCCGGAATCGAGGTGAGGCCGCCCAAGATCACCACCGGCAGCGCCTTCAGCGCCACCAGCGACAGCGAGAACTGCACGCCCAGCTTCGAACCCCAGATGATCCCGGCCACCAGCGCCGAGAAGCCGGCCACCGACCACACGATCACCCAGATGCGCTTGAGCGGAATGCCGATGGACTGCGCGGCCTGATGGTCGTCGGCCACCGCACGCAGCGCACGGCCCGTGGCGGTCTTCTGGAAGAAGATGGCCAGCACCACCACAAGGCCTGCCGCCACGAGCGCGGCAACCAGGTCTTCCTGGCTCAGCAGCAGCCCGCCCTGGAAGGTGCCCTGCAGCATCATCAGCGGTTCCTTGGGCATGCCCACGTCGATCTTGTAGATGTCGTTGCCGAAGATCGTCTGGCCCACGCCATCGAGAAAGTAGGCGATGCCGAGCGTGGCCATCAGGAGCGTGATGCCTTCCTGGTTCACCAGCTTGCTGAGCGCGAGCCGTTCGATGAGCCAGGCCACGATCACCATCACGCCCATGGCCGCCACAAAAGCCAGGATGTTCGCGAGGATCTGGCTTTCGAAGCCGAACCACAGCGGAAACCATTCGGCAAAGCGCGCCATGGCCAGCGCCGCGAACAGCACCATTGCACCCTGCGCAAAGTTGAACACGCCCGAGGCCTTGTAGATCAGCACAAAGCCGATGGCGATCAGCGAATAGAGCATGCCGACCATCAGGCCGCCGAAAAGGGTTTCGAGGAAAAAGCCCATGGTCAATGTCTCTCTTGTTCTTCTCCCTCCCCTTCCGGGGGAGGGTTGGGGTGGGGGCAGGCGGCGCTCGATGAAGCGCGGCCGTGTAGCGAGGGCTGTCGTGCCCCCATCCCAGCCTTCCCCCGGAGGGGAAAGGAGCAATGCATCGGCGTCAGGTGTGGCATGGCGTCAGTGCTCCACACCCAGGTAAGCCCGGATCACGTCTTCGTTGTTGCGCACCTCATGGGGCGTGCCGTCGCCGATCTTCTTGCCGTAGTCGAGCACCACCACGCGGTCGGAGATGTCCATCACCACGCCCATGTCGTGTTCGATGAGAACGATGGTTGCACCGAACTCGTCGTTCACGTCGAGGATGAAGCGGCTCATGTCCTGCTTCTCTTCCACGTTCATGCCCGCCATGGGTTCGTCGAGCAGCAGCACCTGCGGCTCCATGGCAAGCGCGCGGCCCAGGTCGACGCGCTTTTGCAGGCCGTAGGGCAGGCGGCCCACCGGCGTCTTGCGGTGCGCCTGAATCTCGAGAAAGTCGATGATGTGCTCGACGAACTCGCGGTGCTTCAGCTCCTCGCGCTCGGCCGGGCCCCAGCGCAGCGCCTGCGCGAACAGGCCGCTCTTCATCTTGAGGTTGCGGCCCGTCATGATGTTGTCGAGCACGCTCATGCCCTTGAAGAGCGCAAGGTTCTGGAAGGTGCGCGCCACGCCCATCTCGGCCACCTGGCGCGAGTTCATGTGCTTGAAGGTCTGGCCGCGGAAGGTGATGGAGCCCTGCTGCGGCCAGTACACGCCGTTGATGCAGTTCAGCATCGAGCTCTTGCCCGCGCCGTTGGGGCCGATGATGGCCCGCACCTCATGCTCGCGCACGTTGAAGCTGATGTCGGTGAGCGCCTTCACGCCGCCGAAGCTCAGCGAGATGTTCTGCACGTCCAGAATGACGTCGCCGATTTTTCTGCTGCTGCTCATGCCGCCGCCTTCACGATGGGGAAGGTCTTGGCCTCGACGATCTTCAGCGTGGCGCTGACGACGCCGGTGCGTCCGTCCTCGAACTTGACCTGGGTCTCGATGAACTGCTCGGTCTTGCGGCCGTAGAGCGCATCGACAAGCACCGCGTATTTCTCGGCGATGAAGCCGCGGCGCACCTTGCGCGTGCGGGTGAGTTCGTCGTCGTCGGGGTCGAGCTCCTTGTGCAGCACCAGGAAGCGCGCGATCTGCGTCTCGCCCATGCCGGCTTCGCTCGCAAGGTCGGCATTCACCTTCGCGATGCATTCGCCCACCAGCGTCAGCACCTCGGGCTTGCCGGCCAGGTCGACATAGCCGCCGTAGGCCAGCCCGCGCCGCTCGGCCCAGTTGCCCACGGCCTCGAAGTCGATGTTGATGGCCGCGCAGACCTCATTGCGTCCGTTGCCGAAGCACACGGCTTCCTTGATCTGCGGAAAGAACTTGAGCTTGTTCTCGATGTAGTTGGGCGCAAAGATCGCACCGCTCACGAGTCGGCCCACGTCCTTCGCACGGTCGATGATGCGCAGGTGGCCTTCGCTGTCGAGCACGCCGGCGTCACCGGTGTGGAAGTAGCCGTTCGCATCGAGCACTTCGGCAGTGGCGTCGGGGCGCTTGTAGTATTCCTTCAGCACCGACACGCCGCGCACCAGCACCTCGCCGTCGTCGGCAATCTTGAGTTCGATGCCCGGTGCGGCGGTGCCCACCGTCTGCAGCTTGACCTTGCCGTCCTGCTGCAGGCACACGTAGGCGCAGGTTTCGGTCTGGCCATAGAACTGCTTCAGGTTGACGCCAATGGAGCGGTAGAAGCGGAACAGGTCGGGCCCGATGGCCGCGCCGGCGGTGTACGCCACGCGAATGCGGCTCATGCCCAGCACATTGCGCAGCGGGCCGTACACCAGCAGGTTGCCCAGGCCGTACATCAGCCGGTCGCCCGTGCCAACGTGGGCGCCGTTGAGAATGTCCGCCCCCACGCGCTGCGCCAGCGCCATGAACTTTGCATACAGCCAGCGCTTGGGCGCCGCCGCGTCTTCCATGCGGATCGACACGGCCGTGAGCAGGCCTTCGAAGGTGCGCGGCGGGCCGAAGTAATAGCTCGGCCCGATCTCGCGCATGTCGTTCATCACCGTCTCGCTCGACTCGGGGCAGTTGAGCGTGAAGCCGCCCACCAGCCACTGCGCCACCGAGAACAGGTGGTCACCCACCCACGCCATCGGCAGGTAGCTCATGATGTTGTCGCCGGGGCCGAGCTTGTCGGTTTCCACGCCGCCGCGGCCCGCCGCAATGAAGCTCGCATGCGTCTGGCACACGCCCTTGGGCCGGCCCGTGGTGCCCGAGGTGTAGAGAATCACGCCGACATCGCTTGCCTCGCCGCTGGCCACCGCACGGTCGTAGTAGCCGGGGTTCGCTGCGTCGAAGGTGCGGCCCAGTTCGCGCAGCTGGTCGTAGCTCATGAGCCCGGGCTGGTCGTAGTGGCGCAGGCCCTTGGGGTCGTCGTAGATGATGTGGCGGATGCCGTGCTGCTCGTCCTTCTGCAGCTCGCGGCATTCGAGCAGCTTGTCGACCTGCTCCTGGTCTTCGACGATCACGAAGTCGATGGCCGCGTCCTGCAGCATGAAGACCATCTCGCTGGCCACCGCGTCCTGGTAGAGCGGCACCGGCACCCCGCGCAGGCTCTGAGCCGCAAGCACCGCCATGTACAGGTGCGGGCGGTTGGCGCCGACGATGGACAGGTTGTCGAAGGGCTTGAAGCCGAGGCTCGCGAGGCCGCAGGCCATCTCGCGCACCTCCTGGGCCACGGCGCTCCAGCTCCAGGTCTGCCAGATGCCCAGGTCCTTCTCGCGAACGGCGGGCGCATCGGGCTGGGCCTGGGCGTGGGCGAGCAGCAGGCGGGGAAAGGTGGGGTCGGTGGTTTGCACAGTGGGCGGATCGTAGGCCTCACTTTGACGCTGGGTTGTCGTTCCAACGACAATCCTAGGGACACTACTCCCCGGAGTTTCCCGATGCTTCACGGCAGTTCAAACCACAGCCTGCACGGCGCTTCGATCAAGGACCGCGCGCGTTCTCCCAATGCGGCAGAGCTCGACGGCATTCCGTGGCTGCCCGCGCTCACGCCCGCCGAGCGCCGCCGCGCCGAAGCCGCGCTGGTGGTGGGAGAGGCCGAGGTCGGCGACCTGGTCTGCCGCGTCGGCCGCTCACCCACCTACTGGTTCGGCGTGGTCGAGGGCCTGCTCAAGATGAGCAACGACAACGCCGACGGTGGCTCCGTCACCTATGCCGGCATACCGCCGGGCGGCTGGTTCGGCGAAGGCACGGTCATGAAGCGCGAGCCCTACCGCTACAACATACAGGCGCTGCGGCGCAGCGTGGTGGCGGGCCTGCCGATCGACAGCTTTCACTGGCTGCTGGACCACTCCATCGGCTTCAACCGCTTTGTGATGAACCAGCTCAACGAGCGGCTCGGCCAGTTCATTGCGGCGCTGGAGATCGACCGCCTCAACAATCCCGACGCGCGCGTGGCGCGCAACCTGGTGTCGCTGTTCAACCCGGTGCTGTACCCGGGCGTGGGCGAAGTGCTGCGCATCACGCAGCAAGAGCTCGCCTACCTGGTCGGCCTTTCGCGCCAACGCGTGAACGAGGCGCTCAACGGCCTTTCGGCGCAGGGGTTGATCCGGGTGGAGTACGGTGGGCTGCGCGTGCTCGACCTGACTGGCCTGCGAGCCACCGCAATATCGAACAAGAAGAACACCTCACCGGAAACCGAAACCTCATGACCCTCGAAGACCAGCTCCAGATCGTTTCCGCCAATGCCCAAGCGGCCCTTGTTCCGCCGCCCGACACTCGGAAACCAGACACCGGCGAGAGCGGCCCCACGCTCGAAGAAGCCATGGCGCGCAACGAGGCACTCACCGAGAAGCTCGATGCGCTCGATGCGGTGCTCGCCAAGCCGCTGGCAGAAATTCTTGCCGAACGAGAGAAGGCCGACGAGGCCGCTCTTGCATGGGACCGCTTCGGCGCCATGTGGATGCTCTCGCAGCGCGCCATGCGGCGCGTGGCACTCGACCTTGCAGCGCAACTCGGCGTGAACGAGGAAGAAGTGGTGGCGCGCGCCATGACGCATGCCAATGCGGTGCTCAACGGCGCGGACGAGGTCGATCTTGGCGGCACCATCGCACCGGCACAGCTGCAGCACATCGCGCGGCACCGCAACTTTCTGCGCAAGCAGTTCCGCACCGGCTGAGCCGCCGGGGCATTGCTTGCATACCGCTTAACCTTCCGCCTTCGTTCAAGAAAGTTCTTTTGATGACCACCTCCCAACTCACCCTGATCACCGGCGCGTCGCGCGGCCTGGGCCGTGCCATGGCCGCACAGCTGCTGCAGGCGGGCCACATGGTGCTCGGCATCTCGCGCCGGCAAGACCCGCAGCTGGCCGAGCTGGCCGCCAAGGCCGGTGCCGAACTCATCCAGTGGGAGCAAGACCTGTCCGACGCCGTTGCCGCAGCGGCGCGCCTCTCCGCCTGGCTCAAGACACTCGACGGCCAGCGCTTCGACGGTGTGACCCTGATCAACAATGCGGGCACGGTCGGCAACCCGGCGCCGCTCGCGAGCGCGGTGCCGGCCGAACTGGCGCAGGCCCTGCGCATCGGCCTCGAAGCGCCGATGCTGCTGACCGCCGCCTTCCTGGGCGCCACCCGCGAATGGCGCGGCGCACGCAAGGTGCTGAACATTTCGTCGGGCCTGGGCCGCAATGCCATGGGCAGCCAGGCGCCTTACTGCGCCGCCAAGGCGGGTATGGACCACTACTCGCGCGCCGTGGCGCTCGAAGAGGCTCATTCGCCGAACGGCGCGCGCATCGTGTCGCTGGCGCCGGGCGTGATCGACACCGACATGCAGGTGCAATTGCGCGGCGCATCGGCCGAGAAGTTTCCGGACCGCGGACGCTTCGAAAAGCTGAAGAACGAAGGCATGCTCGACAGCCCCGAGACCGCGGCGGCCAAGGTGCTCAAGTACCTGGCGCGCGCCGATTTCGGCAGCAACCCCGTGGCCGACGTGCGCGACCCGGCCTGAACGCCGGGCACTGAGAACCGGGAACGAACATGGCCACCGCAAAGTCGATCGACACCCACGACTACAAGCTCTTTCCTTCGCCGAGGAACGTGCACCGCATCGTCTTCGAGCACCAGGTCTTCGTGCCGTACCCGTACGCGCTGATCGTGATGGACGAGTTCTATTTCAAGGGCCGCTACAGCCTGTTCTCCGCCTGCCGCCTGAGTGACGGAAAGATGGGGCAGGTGGCAACGTTCGAGCTGGCATCGGACGTGGACATCTTCAACAAGAAATTCACGCCCGACTGACCCAGTCTTTTCTCCCTCCCCTTTCGGGGGAGGGCAGGGGTGGGGGCACGACGGCTTTCATTGCCGCGCAGCTTCCAATGCGGGAGCCGCCCCCATCCCAGCCTTCCCCCAGAGGGGGAAGGAGCAAGGCAACATCACTGCATCAGGAACCTGTCGCGCTGCGCCTGCGCGCATCCGCCCATCACCGCCAGCGCCCGCTCGACCGTGGGCGTGCCGAGCACGAAGGGGTTTGCCGCCGGAGCGGGCTGCTGCCGCAGGGCGGCGAGCTTGGCCTGCGACTCGTCGATGTTCGAGTGGTTCGACAGCAGCACGTCGATGCGCTGGCTCTGCACGATGGCGCCCATGCGCTGCGTGGCGCCGATGTAGCTGTCGAGCCGAGGCACGTCCTTGCCGAAGTTGAAGCCCGTGCCGCCCCACAGCATGGCGCGGTGCTTCTGGCCGTTTGAAGTGACGTCGAACACCGGAGAGATCGTGCCCATCGTGTGGCCGGGCGTCAGGTACAGCGTCACGCTGGTGTCGCCCAGCGTGACGCGATCGCCGTCTTTCGCCGAAATGTCGCCAGGGCCGCGCTTGGGCGGTGCGCCCCAGATCGGCGTTGCGAACTCGAGGCGCGTTTCGGTCATGGTCCAGTCGGCCTCGCTCATCACCACGCGTGCGCGGTACTTCTCGGCAAGGTAGGGCGCGCCGCCGTAGTGGTCGCCGTGGCCGTGGGTGACGATCACGTATTTGATCTGCGCCGGGTCGAGGCCGAGCTTGCGCATGCCGCCCTCGATGAGCGCTGCGGCCTCGGCCTGGGTGTTGAGCGCATCGATGAGGATGATGCCGTCCGAGGTCTTGATGGCCCAGGCGCTGACCCAGTCGGCGCCCACGAAATAAAGATTGTCGAAGGCTTGGCCCGGCGGCGGCGCAGGCTTGGCGATGAATGCGGCCAGGCCCTTGTCCAGCTCGGCTTGCGCCGGGCGGGTGGCCGGAGCCGGCTTGCAAAGGGTCAGCAGAGGCTTCAGGTCGGAGCCGGCGGCGCGCGTGGCGGCTGCGACATGCGAAGCAACGCTGGCCTCCGACGGAACCAGCTGTTGTGGCTGCTGCGTTCGCATTTGCGCGCAGCCCTGCAACAGGGCAACCGCAACTGCCGCCAGCGCGGTTGTGTTCAGCAGAAGGGCGGTCTTCGGTTTCTTGCGCTGTGCCATTGCTGTCTCCGTGCCGTCGATGCGGCCTGTTGTGGAGACAACATTCTGCGATGCCCCGCGCTTATTCGATAGTCGCGCCGGAGGCTTGCACGATGCCCTTCCACTTGTCGTAGTCGGTCTTCAGCAATGTCTCGAATTGTTCAGGCGTCATGCTCTGCGGCTCTGCGCCCTGGGCAATGATGGCGGCCTTCATTTCAGGCGTGGCCAGCAGCTTGTTCACTTCCGTGTTCAGCGTGGCGATCACGTCCTTCGGCGTCTTGGCCGGCACGAAGAGGCCGTACCAGGTGGACACGTCGAAGCCCTTGTAGCCGAGCTCGGCCACGGTGGGCGTGTCGGGCAGCGAGGTGCTGCGCTTGGCCGAAGTCACGGCCAGCGGGCGCAGCTTGCCCGCCTTGATCTGAGCCAGCGCCGAAGGCACCGACGACACCATCAGGTCGACGTTGCCCGCCAGCACGTCCATCATGGCCGCGTTGGAGCCCTTGTAGGGCACGTGGCGCATCTTGATCTGGGCGGCGCCATTGAAGATTTCGCCGGCCAGGTGAATGGTGGTGCCGTTGCCGGGCGAGCCGTAGGTGACGGTGTCTGGCGCAGCGCGCGCGGCGGTGACCACGTCGTTGAGCGTCTTGAATTTGGAGTTGGCCTGCGTGACGATCACCACCGGCGTATAGGCCACGTGGGCCACGGCGGTGAGGTCTTTCACCGGGTTGTAGCTCAGGTTCTTGTAGAGCCAGGGCGCAACGACCATGTTGTCCTTCTGGCCCATGACGATGTCGTAGCCGCCGGGCGCGGCGCGCGCAGCCTCGGCAATGCCGATGGTGCCGCCGGCACCGCCGCGGTTGTCGGGCACCACGGTCCAGTGGTTGGTTTCGGTGAGCTTCTGGGCCACCAGGCGCGCCAGGATGTCGGTGCCGCCGCCGGGCGGGAAGGGCACGATCATGCGAATGGGCTTGGCGGGATAGGCCTGGGCCTGCGCGGCAGGGGCGGCGAACGTGAGCGAAACGGCGGCCAGGGGAAGGGCCAGCGCAAGAGCCAGCGGGCGGGTGAGTTTGCGGATCATGGGTTTGTCTCTGTATCGGGGGGGCGAATCGGGTGCGGATCGGAGTCAGATTTTCAGGCCTCGCCGGGCACTGCACCAAGGGTGCAGTGTGCCGGAAGCCCCGCCGTGCGGTTTTCTTCGTTCGAGATGGGTCCCGTATCGGGTAGCGGCGGCTTGACATGGCCGCTGCGGGGCAGAAGATGGGTGCCCATCCACACAGGAGACAGCCATGCTCGGAAACATCAATGCGGTGGCCAACCTCGCGGTGAAAGACCTTGCCGTGGCCCGCCGCTTCTACGAAGACACGCTCGGCCTGGCGCCGGCCGACACGGATTGCGAGGACATGATTGCCTATCGCAGCGGTAACACCCGTATCAATGTCTACTGCTCTTCGTTCGCCGGCACCAACCAGGCCACGGCCGTGACCTGGGCGGTCGGCGGCGACATCGAAGGGCTGGTGGCGGCGCTCAAGGCCAAGGGCGTGCGCTTCGAGCACTACGACATGCCGAACACGACGCTCGCGGGCGACATCCACGTCATGGACAAGATGAAGGTCGCCTGGTTCAAGGACCCGGACGGCAACATCCTCAACCTGGTCAACGAGTGAGGATGCCGCCGGCGGGAGCCTCGGCTGGCGTCAGCCGAAGTTCTTGGCCGCGAAGTCCCAGTTGACCAGCTTGGCCAGGAAGGTCTCGACGAACTTCGGGCGCAGGTTGCGGTAGTCGATGTAATAGGCGTGTTCCCACACGTCCACCGTCAGCACCGGGGTGTCGCCGGTGGTCAGCGGCGTGCCTGCGGCGCCCATGTTCACGATATCCACCGAACCGTCGGCCTTCTTCACCAGCCACGTCCAGCCCGAGCCGAAGTTGCCCACGGCCGACTTCACGAAGGCTTCCTTGAACGCGTCGTAGCTGCCCCACTTGGCATCGATGGCCTTGGCCAGCGCGCCGGTAGGGGTGCCCCCGCCCTGGGGCTTCATGCAGTTCCAGAAGAAGGTGTGGTTCCAGATTTGCGCGGCGTTGTTGTAGATGCCGCCGCTGGCCTTCTTGACGATCTCCTCGAGCGTCATCGATTCGAACTCGGTGCCCTTTTGCAGGTTGTTCAGGTTCACCACGTAGGCGTTGTGGTGCTTGCCGTAGTGGTACTCGAGGGTTTCCTTCGAGTACTCGGGTGCCAGCGCGTCGAGGGCGTAGGGCAGGGGCGGGAGGGTGTGTTCCATGGTGGGTCTTTCCTTTCGGGTTTTGAAAACAGTCTGAATCAAGGCGCGTTTCTGGGGCTCACCTGGTAGGCGCAGCGCCGCGCGCCCGCAAGCACATGCTCGACGCGGCTCACGCTTGCGTCGGTTCCCAGCACTTCTTCGAAGAGCTGCAGTTCGCTGCGGCAAAAGCCCGTGCAGGCCCGCGCCGCGGTGCAGATGGGGCAATGGTTTTCTATGAACAGAAAGCCCTCGCCCTCGGGCCGGAACTCGGCCATGTAGCCTTCGCGGCTGCGGATCTCGGCGAGCCGTTCGAGCTTCGTCTTCAGGCTGCGCGCGCCCAGCATCGCCTCGCGGTAGTTGGCGCGCATGGCTTCCTCGCGCGCGCCGATGAGCTGGTCCATGCCCTTCTCGCCGAACACGGTGATCACGGCGCTGATCATCTGCACCGTCATCTCGGCATGCGTATCGGGAAAGCGTGCGTGCCCGGCGCCGGTCAGCCGCCATATCTGCGTCGGCCTGCCGCGGCCCGCCGGCCGGCTCTCGGCGTCGACCAGCCCATCGGACTGCAGCTTGACCATCTGCTGGCGCACCGCTTCCACCGTCACGTCGAGCACCTTGGCAATGTCGGGAATGCCGAGCGCGCCGCGGGTCTTGAGCGTGGACAGGATGCGGTCCGCCGGCTGGTGCGGCGTCCAGGCGGGCTTCAGGTCGAGGGGGCGGGTGGTCATCCTTTTATTTCACAGGTCTGGCTTTGATTATTGAATGACTGTGCATCCGCTGTCGAGGGCCTTGCGAAAGACGGGACGTCTTTACGGTTTCTTTATGCGGCTCCGCCGACTCTGTTCCCCGTTTTTACGGGTGCCTGCCGAGACTCGATGCCTTGGTTTCGCTGCAGGAGCAATGAATGGATTTCGTCTGGATGGGCGCCTTGCTGGCGCTGTGGGCCGCGCTGGCGGCCATGGCCTTCGGGCTGAACCGGCTCGAAGGGCCGGGCGCAACCAGTGCGCCGAATGAGCTGAACACGGGCGAAGGAGAGCGGCCATGATCAGCCTCGAAGCGCTCTACGGCTTCGGCGCGTTGATTGCCGTCGTCCTCTTCGCGTACCTGGTGTTCGCGCTGATCTGCGCGGAGGAGTTCTGAAATGACCGCCTCCGCCTGGACTTTGCTGGCCTTCTTTCTCGCGGCGCTTGTGCTGCTGGCATGGCCGGTCGGCAAGTTTCTTGCCGCGCTGTGCGACGGACGCGTGCCGCGCTGGATGCAGCGCATCGAGGCGCCGCTCTACAAGCTCGCGGGCACAAAGCCCGAGCAATCGATGCACTGGCTGCGATATGCATTCGCGCTGCTGGCCTTCAATGCCGTTGGCGCGATCTTTCTGTACGCGCTGCAGCGCCTGCAGGGCTGGCTGCCGCTCAACCCGGCCGGCATGGGCGCCGTATCGCCCGACTCGGCCTTCAACACCGCGGTGAGCTTCGTCTCCAACACCAACTGGCAGGGCTACGGCGGTGAATCGACGATGAGCTATCTCACGCAGATGCTCGGGCTCACGGTGCAGAATTTCTTCTCGGCCGCCACGGGCATTGCGGTGGCCTTTGCGCTGGTGCGCGGCTTCGCGCGCCGGGGCGATGGCAAGAGCCGCGGCCTGGTCGGCAACTTCTGGGTCGACGTCACGCGCATCACCTTGTGGCTGCTGGTGCCGCTGTCGTTCGTGCTGGCGGTGGCCTTCGCCGGGCAGGGCGTGATCCAGAACTTCGACGCTTACAAGACCGTGCAAACGGTCGAGGCGGTTGCAGGAACGCAAACACAGACGCTCGCCATGGGCCCTGTCGCGTCGCAGGAGGCCATCAAGATGATCGGCACCAACGGCGGCGGCTTCTTCAACGCCAACTCGGCGCACCCCTATGAGAACCCGACCGCCTTCAGCAACCTGCTGCAGATGATCGCGATCTTTTTGATTCCGGCGGCGCTGTGCTTCGCATTCGGCCGCGTGGCCGGCGACATGCGGCAAGGGTGGGCCGTGCTTGCGGCAATGACGGTGATGTTCGTCATTGCCGTGGTGGCCATCATTCCCGCCGAGCATGCCGGCAATCCGCTGCTCGCCTCGCTGGGGGTCGACCAGGCGGCGAGCGCGCTGCAAAGCGGCGGCAACATGGAAGGCAAGGAGGTGCGCTTCGGCATCGACGCATCGGCGCTCTTCGCGGCCGTGACCACTGCGGCATCTTGCGGCGCGGTCAATGCCATGCACGACTCGTTCACGCCGCTCGGCGGCATGGTGCCGCTGGTGCTCATGCAACTGGGCGAGGTGGTGTTCGGCGGCGTCGGCAGCGGCCTGTACGGCATGCTGATCTTCGCGATGCTCGCGGTGTTCATTGCGGGCCTGATGATCGGCCGCACGCCGGAGTACCTCGGCAAGAAGATCGAGGTGCGCGAGATGAAGCTGATCTCCATCGCCATTCTGGTCACGCCCATCGTGGTGCTGGCCGGCACCGCGGTGGCGGTGATCGCGGGCGCCGGCAAGGCCGGCATTGCCAACCCGGGTGCGCATGGCTTCTCTGAAATTCTGTACGCGCTGAGTTCGGCCGCCAACAACAACGGCAGCGCCTTCGCGGGCCTTTCTGCCAACACGCCGTTCTACAACGGCCTGCTCGGGCTGGCCATGTGGCTGGGCCGCTTCGCGATGATCGTTCCGGTGCTGGCCATTGCCGGCTCGCTGGCCGCGAAGAAGCGCCTGCCGGTCACCGGCGGCACGCTGCCCACGCACGGGCCGCTGTTCGTCTCGCTGCTGATCGGCACCGTGCTGCTGGTCGGCCTGCTCAACTATGTGCCGGCATTGGCTCTCGGGCCCGTTGTCGAACACCTGGTGCTCTGGAAGTAAGGGGCGCGCACCATGACTGCCAATACAAAAACCTCTCTCTCGCTGCTCGACGCGGCGCTGGTCAAGCCTGCGCTGTGGGGCGCCTTCGCCAAGCTCAGCCCGCGCACACAGTGGCGCAACCCGGTGATGTTCATCGTGTACATCGGGAGCATCCTCACCACGCTGCTCTGGGTGCACTCGCTGAGCTTTCCGGGCGACACCGGCATGAAGCCGGCGTTTGTGCTGGCCATTACCGTCTGGCTGTGGTTCACCGTGCTGTTCGCCAACTTTGCCGAAGCCTTGGCCGAGGGCCGCAGCAAGGCGCAGGCCGCATCGCTGCGCGGTCTTCGCAAGGACACCTGGGCCAAGAAGCTGCAGGAGCCGCGCCACGGCGCGACGTTTCTGCCGGAGCAGGCGCCTAATCTGCGCAAGGGCGACGTGGTGCTGGTCGAGACCGGCGACGTGATCCCGCTCGACGGCGAAGTCATCGAAGGCGTGGCCTCGGTCGACGAGAGCGCGATCACCGGCGAATCGGCACCCGTGGTGCGTGAGTCGGGCGGCGACTTTTCTGCGGTGACCGGCGGCACGCGGGTGCTGTCCGACTGGCTGGTGGTGCGCATCTCGGTGAACCCGGGCGAGTCGTTCCTCGACCGGATGATCGGCATGGTCGAGGCGGCCAAGCGCCACAAGACGCCCAACGAAATTGCGCTCACCATCCTGCTGGTAGCGCTCACGCTCGTGTTCCTGATGGTCACCGTCACGCTGCTGCCGTTCTCGGTGTTCAGCGTGGAGGCGGCGGGCGCGGGCACCGTGGTGTCGCTCACCGCGCTGGTGGCGCTGCTGGTGTGCCTGATTCCCACCACCATCGGCGGCCTGCTCTCGGCCGTGGGCGTGGCGGGCATGAGCCGCATGATGCAGGCCAACGTGATTGCCACATCGGGCCGCGCCGTGGAAGCGGCCGGCGACGTCGATGTGCTGCTGCTCGACAAGACCGGCACCATCACGCATGGCAACCGCCAGGCGAGTGCCTTCCTGCCTGCGCCTGGCGTGACCAAGGCCCGCCTCGCCCGCGCCGCGATGGTCGCCTCGCTGGCCGACGAAACGCCCGAAGGCCGCAGCATCGTCGAATTGGCACGCCGCGACGGACTCGACGCCACGGCGGTCGAAGGTGCACGCTTCGTGCAGTTCACCGCGCAGACCCGCATGAGCGGTGCTGACCTGCCGGCCGCTCCCAACAGCCTGGATACTGAAGTCGTGCTGCTGCGCAAGGGCGCGGTCGACGCGATCCGCCGGCACGTCGAGTCGCTCGGCGGCAACGTGCCCGCGGAGGTGCTGCGCGCCGCCGAGGAAACCGCGCGCCGCGGCAGCACGCCGCTGGCCGTGGCCGAGGGCAACCGCGTGCTCGGCGTGGTCGAGCTCAAGGACATCGTGAAGACCGGCATCAAGGAGCGCTTTGCCGAGCTGCGCCGCATGGGCATCAAGACGGTGATGATCACCGGCGACAACAAGCTCACGGCCGCGGCCATTGCGGCCGAGGCGGGCGTGGACGACTTTCTGGCCGAAGCCACGCCGGAGGACAAGCTGGCGCTGATCCGCAAGTACCAGTCCGAAGGCCGGCTGGTCGCGATGACCGGCGACGGTACCAACGACGCCCCCGCGCTGGCGCAGGCCGATGTGGCGGTGGCCATGGGCAGCGGCACGCAGGCGGCAAAGGAGGCCGGCAACATGGTCGACCTGGATTCGAACCCGACCAAGCTGCTCGAAGTGGTGGAGACCGGCAAGGCGCTGCTCATGACGCGCGGCTCGCTCACCACCTTCTCCATCGCCAACGACGTGGCGAAGTACTTCGCGATCATTCCGGCGATTTTTGTCTCGACCTATCCGCAGCTGGGTGGGCTCAACGTGATGCGGCTCGCGAGCCCATCTTCGGCCATCTTGTCGGCGGTGGTCTTCAATGCGCTGGTCATCGTGTTCCTGATCCCGCTGGCGCTCAAGGGCGTGCGCTACCGGCCGGTGGGCGCGGCCGCGCTGCTGCGGCGCAACCTGGCCATCTACGGCCTGGGCGGCCTGCTCGTTCCCTTCATCGGCATCAAGTTGATCGACTGGCTGCTCGTGGCCGTCCATCTCGTCTGAGGAGTTCTTCACCATGAACAACAACATCTTTCGCCCCGCGCTCGTGCTCTTCGCACTGCTGGGCGTGCTCACCGGCCTGATCTATCCGATGGCCGTCACGGGGGCCGCCAAGGCAGTTTTTCCGTCGCAGGCGGCCGGCAGCCTGGTCGTGCAGGGCGGAACCACCGTGGGCTCCAGCCTCATCGGCCAGAACTTCAGCGACCCGAAGCATTTCTGGGGCCGGCCCTCGGCCACGGCGCCGCAGCCCTACAACGCGAGCGCTTCGGGCGGCTCGAACCTGGGCCCGCTCAATCCGGCGCTGGCCGATGCGGTCAAGGCCCGTGTCGAAGCGCTTCGCGCCGCGGACCCGGGCAACACCGCACCGGTGCCGGTCGACCTGGTCACGGCCTCGGCCAGCGGGCTCGATCCGGACATCAGCCCCGCCGCAGCGCAGTACCAGGCCGCACGAGTCGCGCGGGTGCGTGGCGTGCCCGTCGAACAAGTGAACGCGTTGATTGCCGGCAACACACAGGCGCCGCTCTGGGGCTTTCTGGGCGAAGCACGCGTCAACGTACTGGCGCTGAATCTTGCGCTCGATGGGCGCGGCCCAATGCGCTAACCTGCGCTGCTCTTCCATGCTCGACACCCGCCCCGACCCCGACGCCCTGCTTGCGCAACTGCGCAACGACGAGGCGCGTGCGCAACGGGGCAAGCTGCGCATCTATTTCGGCGCCAGCGCAGGCGTGGGAAAGACCTGGGCCATGCTCAGCGCCGCGCAACGCGAGCGCACCGCGGGGCGCGACGTGCTCATCGGCGTGGTCGAAACGCATGGCCGCAGCGAAACCGCCGCGCTGCTCGCGGGGCTCGACACCCTGCCGCAGCGCGAACTGGACTACCGCGGCCGCACGCTGGCCGAGTTCGACCTGGACGCGGCCCTCGCGCGCAAGCCGGCGGTGCTGCTGGTCGACGAGCTGGCCCACACCAATGCGCCGGGATCGCGCCACGCCAAGCGCTGGCAGGACGTGCAGGAGTTGCTGGCCGCGGGCATCGAGGTGTGGTCTGCGCTCAACGTGCAGCACCTGGAGAGCCTCAACGGCACCGTCGGCGCGATCACCGGTGGTGTGGTCTGCGCTCAACGTGCAGCACCTGGAGAGCCTCAACGGCACCGTCGGCGCGATCACCGGTGTGCGCGTGCACGAGACGGTGCCCGACACCGTGCTCGACGAGGCGGACGAGGTGGTGCTGGTCGATGTCACGCCCGACGAACTCACGGCGCGGCTCGCGGCCGGCAAGGTGTACCTGCCGCAGCAAGCGGAGCGCGCCGCGCAGAATTTCTTTCGCAAGGGCAACCTGATCGCTCTGCGCGAGATTGCGCTGCGCCGCACGGCGGAGCACGTGGAAGACGATGTGCGCGGCTGGCGGGTCGAGCAGTCCGGCGCGGCCGGCCGCAACGGAAAAGATGGAAATGGCGGCGCGCTGCAGGCCTGGAACACTTCGGGCGCGATCCTCGCGTGCGTCGGTCCGCATGAAGGCGCGGCACAGACGGTGCGCACCGCGGCACGGCTCGCGGGCCAGCTCAACGTGCGCTGGCATGCGGCCTATGTCGAGACGCCGCGGCTGCAGCGCCTGGCCGCCGAAGAGCGCGACCGCATCCTTGCGGTGCTCAAGCTCGCCGAGGAACTGGGCGCGGCCACCGCGGTGCTCACGGGCTCCGATGTGGCCGAGCAACTCTCCGAGCAGGCCCGCAGGCTGAACTGCGCCACGCTGGTGCACGGGCTCCGATGTGGCCGAGCAACTCTCCGAGCAGGCCCGCAGGCTGAACTGCGCCACGCTGGTGATGGGGCGCTCGGAGCCCGCGAGCGGATGGCGCCGCTGGTGGCCCGCCGCGGCGGTGCCGCTGCCGCGCGCACTGGCGCAGCATGCACCCGCTCTCGACATCCTGGAGGTCGGCCGCGTCGACAGCGCGCGCCGCCTCGCACGCACGCCGCTCAACACGCCGCGTGCCGACGAAGGAGATCACGAAAAAGCGCCCATCCACTGGCCCGGTTACGCCTGGGCCACGGCCACCAGCGTGGCGCTCACGCTGGCCTGCACGCCGCTGGCCGGCGTGCTCGAACTCGCGAACATCGTGATGCTGTTCCTGCTGGGCGTGGTCGGCGTCGCAATGCGCTTCGGGCGAGGGCCTTCGGCGCTGGCAGCGCTGCTCAACGTCGCGGCCTTCGACTATTTCTTCGTGCCGCCGCAGCTTTCTTTTGCGGTGAGCGACGTGCAGTACGTGCTGACCTTCGCGATCATGCTGGGCGTCGGCCTGCTGGTGGGGCAGCTCACGGCCGGCCTGCGCTTTGCGGCCGGTATATCGACCAGCCGCGAACGGCGCGCGCGCTCGCTGTTCGAGCTCACGCGCGAACTCTCTGCGGCGCTGGAGAGCACGCAGGTCGTCACGCTCGGTGCCGCCGCCGTGCAGGGCCACTTCGGGGGCCATGCGCTGGTGCTGGTGACGGACTCGGCCGACCAGCTTGTGCTGCCGAAGGAGCCGCCCGGGGGCTTCGATGCGCAGGTGGCCGACTGGGCCTTTCGCCACGGCCAGCCTGCAGGCCTTGCGACCGCCACGCTGGCGGCACAGCCGTGGCACTACGTGCCGCTGCAGGCGCCGATGCGCGTGCGCGGCGTGCTGGCGCTGTCGCCCGCGCAGCCGCGCTGGCTGCTCATTCCGGAGCAGGCGCAGCAGCTCGACACGCTGGCGCGGCAGATCGCGATTGCACTGGAGCGCGTGCACTATGTAGAGGTGGCGCAGCAGGCCGTGGTCGAGATGGAGTCGGAGCGTTTGCGCAATGCCTTGCTCGGCGCGATCTCGCACGACGTGCGCACGCCGCTCACCGCGTTGATCGCGCTGGCCGAATCGCTGCAGACGCTGCCGCCTGAAGAACACGGCAGCGCGGCGCGCGCCATCGTCGCGCAGGCGCACGAGTTGCATGCGCTGGTCAACAACCTGCTGGACATGGCGCGGCTCGAAAGCGGCATTGCGGGCGGTGCGGTGAACCTGCGGCGCGACTGGCAATCGGTCGAGGAAGTCGTGGGCTCCTCGATCCGCGCGGCGCGCACGTCGCTGGGCGACACCGTCGTGCAGACCGCGCTCGCTGCGGACCTGCCGCTGGTCGAATTCGATGCGGTGCTGATCGAGCGCGTGCTCGTCAACCTGCTGGAGAACGCCACCAAATACGGCGCGCCGCCCATCGTCGTGGGCGCGCGTGCCGAGCCCGGCACGCTGGTGCTCACGGTGCGCGACCACGGCCCCGGCCTGCCCGCCGCGCTGCTGGGCCGCGAGCAGAAGCTGTTCGACAAGTTCACGCGCGGCGAGGCCGAATCGGCCACGCCCGGCGTCGGGCTGGGCCTTGCGATCTGCCGCGCGGTGGTGAGCGCGCACGGCGGTGAGATCACGGCGGCCAATGCGCTGGGCGGCGGTGCAGAATTCACTGTTACCCTGCCGCGCCGCGAGCCGCCCGAATCGGCGGAAGCGCAACTCTGAAGCCATGCCATCCCCCACCGCCATCGTGATCGAAGACGAGCCGCAGATCCGCCGCTTTGTGCGCGGCGCGCTGGAGGCCGAAGGCTGGGTGGTGCACGAGGCCGGCACGCTGCGCGATGGGCTGGCTGCGGCCGGCACGCGTCAGCCCGACCTGCTGGTGCTCGACCTCGGCCTGCCTGATGGCGACGGCGTTTCGTTGATTCGCGATGTGCGGGGCTGGTCTGCCGTGCCGATCATCGTGCTGTCTGCCCGCTCCGACGAGGCCGACAAGATCGCCGCGCTCGATGCGGGCGCCGACGACTACCTGACCAAGCCCTTCGGCACCGGTGAGCTTCTGGCGCGCGTGCGCGCCAATCTGCGCCGCCCGCGCGCGGCGGGCGGTAGCGACGAACCGGCCGAAGCGGTCTTCCGCTTCGGCGAGATCGAGCTGGACCGCGCCGCGCGTATCGTGCGCCGCGCCGGCGCCGAGGTGCACCTGACGCCAACCGAGTACCGATTGCTTTCAGTGCTCGTCGCGAACGCCGGCCGCGTGCTCACGCAGCGCCAGCTGCTGCGCGAAGTGTGGGGCCCGTCGCACACGGACCAGAGCCATTACCTGCGCATCTACATGGGGCATCTGCGGCAGAAGCTGGAGGTGGACCCGGCGCAGCCGCGGCATTTGCTGACGGAGACTGCGGTGGGGTATCGGTTGGTGGTTGGCTGAGCAAGAAGAGATCAGGCCACCACACCCTTGTTCGGATTCAACAAGAACTTCTCCCCCGTCGCCTGCTTGCCATACACCCCGATGGCATCCAATTGCAGCGCCTCGAGCAAAGAGACTTCGCGCGTGTAGCGGCTCGCAAACGTCGTCTTCAATTCGGCAACCACCCGCGCCTTCAAACGCTGCACACCTTCATCACCCAGCTTCTGCAAGAACGGAAACAGCAGCCACCCGCCCATGCCCCACGCCATGCCGAAGTTGCGCACAAACTCCGTCGGCGAGCGGTCGAGGCCGCCATAGATGTAGACCTGCTTGTGCGTGGTCGAGCCGTAGCGGCTGTATTCCTTCGCGGTGCGGTTCAGCGCCGCTTCCATGCAACCGAGGATCTGCCCCGCGAGCTTGCCGCCGCCGGTGGCGTCGAAGGCGAGCGTGGCGCCTGTTTCGACCAGGGCTTGCGTCAGGTCTTCAAGAAAGCTGGGCGAGCTCGCGTTGCACACATACTTCGCGCCGATGCTGCGCAGCAGCGCCTCCTGCTCGGGCTTGCGCACGATGTTGACCAGGTCGATGCCGTCCTTCTGGCAGATCTTGTTGAGCATCTGGCCCAGGTTGGAAGCCGCGGCCGTGTGCACCAGCGCCTTGTGGCCTTCGCGGCGCATCGTCTCGACCATGCCGAGCGACGTGAGCGGGTTCACGAAGCACGATGCGCCTTCGGCCGGCGCGGTGCCCGCGGGCAGTTCGAGGCACTGGGCCGCCGCCACGGCGCGGTACTGCGAATACATGGCGCCGCCGATTGCGGCCACCGTCTTGCCGAGCAGCGCCTGCGCCGCGGCCGACGAGCCGGCCTTCACCACCACGCCGGCGCCTTCGTTGCCTACGGGCATCGACTGGTCCAGCCGCCCGGCCATCATGGGCATGCCGCGCTCTGGCACGGTGGCCGTCACGACGGGCCGCTCCGGCGTGCCGGAGACCTTGGCGGTGCTCATGTCGGCCGCGCCGAACAGCAGGCCCAGGTCCGAGGGGTTCATGGGCGACGCCTCGACGCGGATCACCACTTCGTGCGCCTGCGGTTCGGGCACCGGTTCGTCGTGCAGCGAGAGTTCGAGTTCGCCGTTCGCGCGGATGAGAGAGCGCAGTTGCAGTGCCATGAAGAGCCCCTTGCGACCCTGGAGAAGGGTCTGTTCGAAGGTGGCCCCAGGGCCACGGGGCGGCCAGTATAGGAGCGGCCCGCGAAGTCTGCAGGCGCCTTCAGGACACCACGGGAATCAGCGGCGCGTGGTCCAGCGCATGGCGCATCTTCTCCGGATCGAGCCGGTCGATGTAGCGCGGAATGTTGCGCCACAGCGTGTGATAGCCGTAGCCGCCGCGCAGCATCTCGAGGCGCGCGCTCTCCTTGTCCCAGCCCTGCACCGCCATGCGATAGACCGCCGCCACCACGCCGGTGCGGTCTGCGCCGTGCATGCAGTGGATCAGCACCGGGCCCTGCTTTTCGGCCTCTCGTATGGCCACCAGCGCGCGCAGCACCTTGGTGTCGTCGATGGACCAGGTGTTGATCGGCACGCGCACCAGCCGGATGCCGCTGCCCGCGAACACCTTCCGGTCGTCGTTGAACGAGCGCAGGCTCACGATGGTGCGAATGCCCAGGGCCTTCAGCGCCGCCACATTGGCGATGCGCGGCTGCGCGCTGCGGTACAGCGTGGGCGTGATGCGGTGCAGGTTTTCGACCTGGAGCGTGTCGAGCGGATCGGCCCAGTGCCCGGGGCGCGGCACGGCGTGCGCTGCGGCGTCGTCGCGGTCTTTGCGTTTTGCCCGCTTCATGCTCATTTCGCGCGCCGCCAGTGCCGGGTCACCAGGATCAGCAAGGCCACCGCCAGACCGCCCCAGTAGTCGACCGGCGCGCCCCAGACCCAGTGCTTGTGCCAGAACGCATCGACCGGATTGAAGCGCGCCCAGCCGAAGGCCGGGTTGATGATGAACCACAGGAAGTCTTCGCAGACCCAGAAGACGATCAAGCCCGCAACGGCCAGGCCCACGTCGCGCCACGTCCAGCGGCCGTTGAAGGCCAAGGGCGCAAAGAACACCAGCGCCATGAAGGTGAAGACCCAGGCGTGATAGCCCGTCATCGCGCGGCCGCCCCAGAAAATGTCGAGCCAGATGTTGTTCTCGATGCGCCAGGTGGGCAGCGACGTGGCCCAGCCCGCACCGCCTTCGATCTGGATCTCGGCATTCGCAAAGAAGAAGGCCATCACCACCACCCAGGCCAGGTAGCCGATGGTGCGGGACACGCCCGTTTTTTCGGTGGCGCCGGTCATGCGGCTTCACCCAATACGCGCTGCAGCACCGCGGCCGCCGCACGCGGCTTGCCGAGCGCGCGGCTGCGGCGGGCCATGTCGGCCAGCTTGGCGGGGTCGGCCATCAGGCGCGCCACCTTGTAGTCGAGGCCGATCGCGTCGTAGGCGAGCCAGGCCGCGCCTTCTTCCATCAGAAAGCCGGCGTTGTGCTCTTCCTGCCCCGGAATCGGCGATATCAGCAGCATCGGCTTGCCGAGCGCGAGGCATTCCGACACCGTGAGTCCGCCGGGCTTGGTCACCACCAGGTCGGCTGCGGCCATGAGCTTGTGCATTTCGTTCGTGAAGCCGATGGCCACCACGCGGCCGGGGTGGCGCGCGGCCACCGCCTGCAGCCTGGTGTACGCCTCGGCGTTGCGGCCCGCCACGGCAATGACCTGGAAGCCGCTGTCCCCGCCCAGCGAAAGCACGCGTTCCACCATGCTCGGCAGGTCGCCGACACCCGCACCGCCCGAGGCCATCAGCAGCACAGGCCGCGCGGGGTCGAGGCCGAGCGCCGCGGCGCAGGCATCGCGCGCGAGGGCCGGTGCATCGGGCTCGGAGAAAGCCGGCATCACCGGAATGCCCGTCACATGGATGCGTTCGGCCGGAATGCCGCGCGCCCGCAGCCTGAAGGCCACTTCTTCCGTCGCGGCCAGGTAGCCCGCCATGCCCGGCACCAGCCACATGTTGTGCAGGTCGTAGTCGGTGATCTGCAGCCACACCGGAAAGTCGATGCGTCGGCGGTTGCGCTCGCGCATCAGCAGCTCGGCCGGCAGAAAGTGGGTGCAGATCACGGCATTGGGCTTCTCGCGGCGTATCTCGCGCACCAGGGCGCCGGTGCTCAGCCGCTCGATGCCGCGGCGCAGCCGCTGCGAGGGCGCGTGGTGCGGCGTGGCGTCGGCGCGCTGGTGCAGGTAAGACCAAAGCTCCGGTGCGCGGTTCACGAGCTGGATGTACCAGTCGGTGTACACCTTCCGAAAACCGCCGGCCACATGGGCCATGGCATCGATGTGGACCGCCGTGTGCGGCGGGGCCGATTGCATGGCGGCTTCGAGGGCTTGCGCTGCGCGCACATGGCCGTTGCCGGCGCTCACACTGAGGATCAGGATTTTTGTCATTCGGGTCCGGGGCCGTCGGCTGGCCATTGGCGCGCATTATCCCCATGCAATGCGACACATCCCGCCGACACCGACCATGGGCGAAAATGCGGGCATGACTGACGCTCCCGCCGCACCTGTACGCCTCAACAAACGCATGGCCGAGCTGGGCCTCTGCTCGCGCCGCGAGGCCGACGAGTGGATCGCCAACGGCTGGGTGAAGGTGAACGGCAAGCCGGCCGAAATGGGCGTGAAGGTCACGCCGTCCGACCGCATCGAGGTGGACAAGGCCGCCAAGGGCCAGCAGGCGAACCAGGTCACCATCCTGATCAACAAGCCCATCGGCTACGTGAGCGGCCAGGCCGAGGACGGCCACGAGCCGGCGGTGACGCTCTTCACGCCGCAGAACCGCTGGGCCGAAGACAACGCGCGCTTCTTCTTCAGCCCGCAGCAGCTGCGCGGCCTTGCGCCGTGCGGCCGGCTCGACATCGATTCGATCGGCCTCCTGGTCATGACGCAGGACGGGCGCGTCGCGCGCCAGCTGATCGGCGAAGACTCGGTGATGGAGAAGGAATACCTGGTGCGCGTGGCCTACCACGGCCTGGGCCAGCCCGCGCCCACCGGGCAGCTGGTGCGCATGGACGACGACGATCCCGTCACGACCAACGTGCAGGCGGTTTTTCCGCCCGCCATGCTCGCCAAGCTGCGCCACGGCCTGAGCCTGGACGGCCAGCCGCTCAAGCCGGCGCGCGTCGAATGGCAGAACCCCGAGCAACTGCGCTTTGTGCTCACCGAGGGCAAGAAACGCCAGATCCGCCGCATGTGCGAGCTGGTCGGCCTGAAGGTGGTGGGCCTGAAGCGCGTGCGGATCGGCAAGGTGATGCTCGGCAACCTGCCCGTGGGGCAGTGGCGCTACCTCGGCCCGCACGAGAAGTTCTGAGCCTTCGCCGATGGCCGCGGTCTTGAGCCGGCGCGCATTGAACCGGGCCACCTTGGCGCGGCAGATGCTGCTGGAGCGGCGCAAGGCGACCGTCACGCAGGCCATCGAAAGACTGGCGGGCCTGCAGGCGCAGGCGCCCAACCCGCCTTACATCGGCTTGTGGAGCCGCCTCGAAGGCTTTCGGCGCGAACAGCTGACCGAGGCGCTGAAGAAGCGGCGCATCGTGCGCATGTCGACGATGCGCGCGACCTTGCACCTGATGGCCGCAACGGACGCGCTGGCCTGGCGGCCGCCGCTCGAGCCAGTGCATCAGCGCGGATTGCGGGGCAGCAGCCACGCGCGGGCCCTCGAAGGCATCGACCACCCGGCCGTGGTGAAGGCCGGGTTGGCGTTGCTGCGCGAAGGCCCGCTTGCCAGTGCCGAGCTCGGGCAGGCGCTGGCGCTGCAATGGAAAGACCGCGAGCCCGCTTCGCTCGCAGCACTCATCCGCAACAGCGTGCCGCTGGTGCACCTGCCACCCGCGGGCAGCTGGAACTCGCACCAGAGCGCACAGCTGCAACCCATTGCAGAGTGGCTCGGCGAATCCGCCGCCGACGTGGCGCCCGCCACGCAGGACGACCTGCTGCTGCGCTACCTGGCGGCCTTCGGCCCCGCCACGCTCGCCGATGCGGGTGCATGGTCGGGCCTCACGGGCTGGAAGGCCGTGGCCGAGCGCCTGCGGCCGCAACTGCGCGTGTTCACCGGCGAACAGGGCCAGGAGCTGTTCGACCTGCCCCGCGCGCCCCGGCCCGAACCCGACACGCCTGCGCCGCCGCGCCTGGTCGCCGAATGGGACAACCTGCTGCTCTCGCATGCCGACCGCAGCCGCGTGATGAGCGACGAGCACCGCGCCCGGGTGTTCACCGTGAATGGCATCGTGCGCGGCACGGTGCTGCTCGACGGATTCGTCGCGGGCACCTGGAAGATCGAGCGTGCGAAGAACACCGCCACGGTGGTGCTGGAGCCCTTCACGCGCTGGTCGAAGGCCGACCGGCTCGGCGCGCAGGAAGAGGCCATGCGGCTGCTTGCGTTTGCAGCAGACGGGGAAGGCGAACGGCACGACGTCCGCGTGCTGTGAGCTTTTTACCCGCGCGGCGTTGACAGGTCCTAAGCCTCGCCTAAGACTCCGCCCCTAGGCTGCGCCACGGCGCAGGGCACTGCCGGTCGTCCCGATCGCGTGCTACTGCCGCCCAAGGAGTCGACGCGATGCGTGTACTGCTGGTGGAAGACGACGAGATGATCGGGCGCAGCCTGAAGCAGGCGCTCGAGGGCGCGGGCTGGTCGGCCGACTGGGTGCGCGACGGCGAACTGGCGCAAAGCGCGCTCGGCGACGGCGGCTACACCTGCGTGCTGCTCGACCTGGGCCTGCCCCGCCAGGACGGCACCGAGGTGCTGCGGCGCGCACGCGAACGCGGCGACGCCACGCCGGTGCTGGTGCTCACCGCGCGCGACGGGCTGGACGACCGCATCCACAGCCTCGACCTTGGCGCGGACGACTACCTGCGCAAGCCCTTCGAATTCCGCGAGCTGCTCGCGCGCATGCGGGCGGTGGTGCGAAGGCGCGACGGCGCTGCGCATTCGCTGATCGGCGGCAATGCGATGCAGCTGGACCTGACCACGCGCGAGGTGGTGATCCACGGCGAGCGCGAGGCGTTGACGGCCAGGGAATTTGCGCTGCTGCATGCATTGCTCGAGCGGCCCGGCGCCATCCTCTCGCGCGAGCAGCTCGAGAACCGCATCTACGGCTGGGGCGAAGAAGTGACCAGCAACGCCATCGACGTGCTGATCCACGGCATGCGCCGCAAGCTCGGTGCGGAGTCGATCCGCAACGTGCGCGGGCTGGGGTGGCGCGTCGTCGCATGAGCGCAATGCCGGGCCGCTTGTGGCGTCCGCGCTCGCTGCGCTCGCAGCTGCTGTTCTGGCTCATCACGCTGCACGTGGCGGCTGCGGCGCTCACGGCATGGTTCACCTTCGTCGCGTATGGCGACCTGGTGCACAACGCACTCGACGAGCAGATGCGGCTCGTGGCCGACTCCCATGCGGGCACCGATCCGCCCCGCACGCCGCGCCCGCTCGACGGCGAAGCTGCGTTGGCACGCGGCGCCTTCGTGGTGCAGATATGGAGTGCCGACGGCCGCACGCTGCTTGCGAGTTCGTGGCCGCCGCTGGCCGCGGTGCCTCTGCAATCGCGACCGGGCTTCAGCGATGCGAGCACCGGCGCGCACACGCATTCGCGCTGGCGCGTGTTCACCGCCGACCCCGGACCGCGCGCCGACCAGCCGCGCGTGCAGGTGCTGCAGAACGAGGACTACCGCCGGCGCCGTGCGCTGCGCCGCGCGCTGCTCGAAGGCCTGCCCATCGCGCTGCTGCTGCCGCTGGCCTTGCTGATCCTGTGGCTCATTGTGTCGGCGGCCTCGCGGTCGCTCCGGGCGGTGGCGCGCGACGTGGCCTCGCAGGACGAGCGCAGCCTCACCGATCTTTCGCTGGCGCGTGTGCCGGACGAGATCGCGCCGCTGGTACAGGCTTTCAATCACCTGCTCTCGCGCGTGCGCAATGCCTTTGCCACGCAGCGCCGCTTCGTGCAGGACGCAGCCCACGAGCTGCGCACGCCCATGGCCGCCATCGGCCTGCAGATCGAGAACTTGCGCGCGCACGTTCCCGACGGGGAGGCGGCCGAGCGCTTCAACCAGCTCGAAGCCGGCGTCACGCGCGCGCAGCACCTGATCGAACAGCTGCTGAGCCTCTCGCGGCAAGACGCGCCGGGCCGCCCCGTTCCGGGCGAGCCGGTCGACATCGAAGCCCTGTTGCGTGAAAGCGTGAGCCAGCTGATGGTGTTGGCCGACGCGCGGCGTGTGGACATCGGCTTCGAAGGATCGGTTGCGCCCGTGGTGCACGCACCGGCCGCCGAGTTGCGCAGCGTGTTCGACAACCTGATCGACAACGCGCTGCGTTATGCGCCCGAAGGCGGCGTGGTCGATGTGCGGCTGCACGAAGCCGATGATCATGCGGTGGTCGATGTGCTGGACAACGGGCCGGGCATTCCCGGTCCGTCGATCGGCCGTGTGTTCGACCGCTTCTTTCGCGTGCCGGGCGCCCCGGCGGGCGGCAGCGGGCTCGGGCTGGCCATTGCGCGCACGGCGGCCGAGCGGCACGGCTTGCGCATCGAACTGTGCAACCGCGCTGAAACGGAAGGGGGTGGTTCAGGACTGATGGCGCGGGTTCATCTTCCGCCGCCAAAGTCGCTCATCCAGGGCTAATTCACCGCTCACGGCCAGCTCAGTCCGGCTGCCTAGAGTGCGTTCAGGCCCTGCCACGCGCAGTTCGCGCGCTGGCGGGTGGCCGGAGACAACGCCATCAGGAGCACACACCATGCGCACTTCCTTCAAGCTTCTTGCCCTTGGTTCCTTTGCCGCGTTTGCGGCGCTGGGTGCCGTTCATGCGTCAGCCGAGACGACCGACGGCTCGGACTACCATCCGTTGCAGATGAATTCGCCCGAAAACCCCGAGGTGCAGGCGGGTGCGATGGCTGCCGCGCGGCCCAGCGGCACCGAGTCCATCGGCCAGTCGACCAGCGCACCGGCCATGAACTCGACCATTTCGGTATCCGATGTGGAGGCCGGCGCCTACGCGGCCTCGCATGCGAGCGGGACCGAATCGATCGGCCAGTCGACCTCGTTGCCGCTGGTGCAGTCGGCCAGCGGCAGCTGAGTCGAGGCTCAGTCGTCGTTGTTGCCGAGGAGCGCGCGGTAGATCACCGCGCCGATGATCGCGCCCACGATGGGTGCGAGCCAGAACAGCCACAGTTCCGACACCGCGTAGGACGGGCCGAACAGCGCCGGGCCCGTGCTGCGCGCCGGATTGACCGAGGTGTTGGTCACCGGAATGGAGATCAGGTGAATCAGCGTGAGGCACAGGCCGATGGCCAGGCCCGCAAAGCCGCCGGCTGCGCGCTTGGCGGTGGAGCCGAGGATCACGATCAGGAACACGGCGGTCAGCACCACTTCGCACACCAGCGCGGCGGTCATGCCGTACTTGCCGGGCGAGTGCTCGCCGAAGCCATTGGTCGCAAAGCCGCCGATGTCGGCACCGGGCTTGCCGGTGGCAATCAGGTAGAGCACGCCGGCCGCCGCAATGGCGCCCAGCACTTGCGCAACGATGTAGCCCGCGAGCTGCGAAGCCTTGAAGCGGCCCGCGGCCGCGAGGCCGATCGAGACGGCGGGGTTGAAGTGGCCGCCCGAGATGGGGCCGAGTGCATAGGCGCCGGTCACCACCGTGAGGCCGAACGCCAGCGAGACGCCCAGAAAGCCGATGCCAAGGCCCGGAAAGGCTGCAGCAAGAACAGCGCTACCGCAGCCGCCGAGCGTGAGCCAAAAAGTACCTATGAACTCGGCCGACCACTTTTTGTAGGTGCTATGTTCCATGTCGTTCCATCCTGAAGTTGAGAAAAAAGTGCGTGGCCCAGCCAAGACGCGGCCGGATTCTAGGAATGGAAATCACATGGGCGCAGCAGGTTGTTTGCGCCTAACGGAACCTGTTCACAAATCGGCGATCTTTCGTTCCTCACAGGCGCGATGCGCGTGAAATATTGAAGCCCGTCAGAGCGTGACAACGATCTTTCCGAAGGCGCCGCGCGCCAGGTGGCCGAGGGCATCCGGCACTGCATCGAAGTCGTAGCGCGCGGCAATCACGGGCTTGAGCGCGTTCACATCGACGGCACGCACCAGGTCTTCGAGCGCACGCCGATGGCCCACGCCAATGCCCTGCACCGTGATGCGGCCGAGCACCATGGCGTAGAACGAAGCGCTCAGCGTTTCGCCGCCGAGCATGCCGATGATCGACACGCGCGCGCCTTGCGCAGCCGCCTGCAGCGAGTGGTCGAGGTTCGGCCCGCTCGAGAGTTCGAGCACATGATCGGCACCGCGGCCTTGGGTGAGGCGGCGCACTTCGGCGGGCCAGTCGCTGTCGCGCATCAGCACGTGGGTGGCGCCGAGTGCAAGCGTCTGTGCGCGCTTGTCTTCGCTGCCCGAGACCACGATGGTGCGCGCGCCATGCAGCCGCGCAATCTGCAAACCGAACAGCGCCACGCCGCCTGTGCCGTGGATCAGTACCGTTTGCCCCGGGCGCAACGCACCTGTCTCGGCCAGCGCGAACCATGCGGTGAGGCCGGCACAGGGGAGCGTGCTCGCTTCGGCGAAGTCCAGCGTGGCCGGCGCGGGCACGGCCCAGGCGGCGTCGAGGAGAACGTGCGAAGCCAGCATGCCCGGTCCGGGCCCGCCGGCCAGCACCGCATCGGCGTGCCACCGGCCGTCGATCCATCCGCCCCAGAAGGTGTTGACGACGTGGTCGCCAACGGCAAACCGTCGCACATCGGTGCCCGCGGCCACCACGGTGCCGGCCATGTCGGAGCCGGGCGTGAAAGGCATGTCGAACTTCATGCCCATGCCGTCACGAACCATCAACAGGTCGCGGTAGTTGAGCGACACCGCGCCCACCCGCACGAGGATCTGGCCAGGACCCGGCATGGGGAGCGGCTGCTCGACCTGTTCGAGGTGCTCAGTGCCAAAAGAAGAGAGTTGCCAGCGGCGAAGCGCTTGAGGTTCCTGCATGAAAAAACTCCACGTAAACAAGAGAGCTGTTCATGCTATTGGTGAGTTGATCTATCCAGTGGTGGATAATTTTCCACTTCATGGCGCCTAAAAATCTCCAATGAGCCAACGTCTGCAAGGCATCGAAGAATTTGTCGCCGCGGCAGAGGCGGGCAGCTTTGCGCTCGCGGCGCAGCGGCTGCATGTCACGCGGTCGGCAGTTGCCAAGAGCATCGCGCGGCTCGAGGCGCGGCTGGGTACGCGGCTTTTTCTGCGCACCACGCGCAGCCAGAGCCTCACCGAAGAAGGCCACGCCTATTACGAACGCTGCCGCCGCGCACTGGCGGAGCTCGACGAGGCGCAAGCCGTGGCCGAAGCTGCGCGCAGCACCGCAACGGGTCTGGTGCGCCTCAGCATGCCCGCGATGCTCGGGCGGCTGAAGGTCGGGCCTCTGCTGCTCGCACTCGCGCGCCGGCACCCGGGGCTTTCGCTGGAGCTTTCATTCAACGACCGGCGCGTCGACTTGGTCGAAGAGGGCCTCGACCTCGCGATTCGCAGCGGCGAGTTGCCCGACACCGCCGACCTGGTCGCACGGCCGGTCGGCGTGCAGTGGATGGCCCTGTGCGCGGCGCCGGCGTACCTGGCCGCACGCGGGCGCCCGGCGAACGTGGCCGAACTCGGTGCTTCGTCGTCGCACGAGGCGGTGTTCTATGCCCGCGACGGGCAGATCTCGCCGTGGCGCTTTCACGATGCCGAAGGCCGCCTCGTCGAAGTGACCCTGCCTTCGCGGCTGCGCTGCGACAGTGCCGAGGTGCTGCTCGAAGCCGCCATTGGCGGCATGGGACTGGCGCGGCTGCCGGCCTGGCTCGCCGCCGAAGCGCTGGCGGCAGGAACACTGGTGCGCGTGTTCGAGGAGCCGCGGCCTTTCGGCTTCGAGCTCAACGTCATCCGTTCGAGCAGCCGCTATCTGCCGTACAAGACGCGGGTGGTGATCGACTGGCTTGCGGAGCATCTGCCGGCCCTGCTGGCACCCCGCTGAGTGGCTTTGCCCGCTATCCTGCGGCCTTGTCGTTGCCCATATTCCAATTACTTGCCGGAGAACGCATGCGCCCCTTTGCCATCAGAAACATCGCGGCCCCTGCCGCCGTTGCGGGCGTGCTGGCCTTGTTCTCGGCAGGCGCCTCCGCGCAGGGCGCGGTGAACGCGCTCTGCAGCACCGACGCGAGCTGGTGCGAAGCGGCCGCCGCCGCTTTCACGCGGGAGACAGGCATCAAGGTGCAGCAGGCGCACAAGGGCACCGGCGAAATCGGCGCCCAGCTGCGCGCCGAGGCAGCCAACCCCAAGACCGACATCTGGTGGGGCGGCACGGGCGATCCGTTCTTGCAGGCAGCCGAGCAGGGCCTGCTGGAGCCCTACCGCCCGGCCTACATCAACGACCTGCACGATTGGGCGGTGCGCCAGTACGCGATGTCGCAGAACATGGTGGGCGGCTTCTACACCAGCGCCATCGGCTTCGGCTTCAACACCGACCTGCTCAAGAAAAAGAAGCTGGGCGAGCCCAAGTGCTGGGCCGACCTCATCAAGCCCGAGTACAGGGGCGAGATCGAAATTTCGCACCCCGCCTCCAGCGGCACGGCCTACACCATCATTGCCGGCCTGGTGCAGCAGATGGGCGAGGACGCGGCCTTCGAGTACCTGAAAAAGCTGCACCGCAACGTGACCAGCTACACCCGCAGCGGCCAGGCGCAGGCGCCCAACGTGGCCAAGGGCGAGGTGGCCATCGGCGTGAGCTTCATCTTCGGGTTCGAGCGCTGGCGGTACGACAAATTTCCGGTCAAGACCGCCGCGCCCTGCGAAGGCACGGGCTACGAGGTGGGCGGCATTGCGCTGGTCAAGGGCGCGCGCAACAAGGAGAATGCAAAGCGCTATTACGACTGGCTCATGAGCCCGGCCGGCCAGGCGATCGGCGGGCAGGCCGGAAGCCTGCAGTCACCGGCCAACAAGACCTTCAAGCCCGACGCTCGCATTCCGTCGATGAACGACGTGAAACTCATCAAGTACGACTTCGAGAAATACGGCAAGGCCGCCGAGCGAAAGCGGCTGATCGACCGCTGGACCCGCGAAGTGGAATCCCAGGCCCGGTAGTAAGCCCGGCCGGGGCTCCGCGCCGCCGCAATTGCTGCAGGAAATGCGGCCTATTGTTTTTTGGGGCACCAGCCCCAACTCGCAGAGTTGGCGAGTCGGACGTGCGGTCAACGCACCCGGCTTAGAATTTTTTGGTTTCGATATTTCTTCTTTCCCATGGCTGATTCTTCCAATACGAAACTACCGTTCCAGGCTGAAGTCGCGCAATTGCTGCATCTCGTCACGCATGCGCTGTACTCCAACAAGGAAATCTTCCTGCGCGAGCTGATCTCGAACGCATCGGACGCCTGCGACAAGCTGCGCTTCGAGGCCATCGACCACCCCGAGCTGTACGAAGACCAGCCCAACCTGGACGTGCGCCTTTCGTTCGACAAGGCCGCGCGCACCATCACCATCACCGACAAGGGCATCGGCCTGTCGCGCCAGGAAGCCATCGACAACCTCGGCACCATCGCAAAAAGTGGTACCAAGGATTTCATGAGCAAGCTCAGCGGCGACCAGAAGGCCGATGCGCAACTCATCGGCCAGTTTGGCGTGGGCTTCTACTCGGGCTTCATCGTGGCCGACAAGATCACGGTCGAATCGCGCCGGGCCGGCCTGCCGCCCGAACAGGGCGTGCGCTGGGTGAGCGGCGGCGCGGGCGACTTCGAGGTGGCGGACATCACGCGCGCCGAGCGCGGCACCAGCATCACGCTGCACCTGCGCGAAGACGCCGACGAATATCTCAACGCCTGGAAGCTCAAGCAGATCGTCGGCAAGTATTCCGACCACATCTCGCTGCCCATCCTCATGGAAAAAGAGGAGTGGAAAGACGGCGAGAACGACCAGCCCGGCGACATGGTCAAGACCGGCGAGTGGGAAACGGTCAACAAGGCCAACGCCCTGTGGAGCCGCAACAAGAAGGACATCACGCCCGACCAGTACGAAGAGTTCTACAAGACCATCAGCCACGACTACGAGGCGCCGCTCGCCTGGAGCCACAACCGCGTGGAGGGCAGCACCGAATACACGCAGCTGCTCTACATCCCTTCCAAGGCGCCGTTCGACCTGTGGAACCGCGACAAGAGCGCGGGCGTCAAGCTGTATGTGAAGCGCGTCTTCATCATGGACGACGCCGAGGCGCTGCTGCCGAGCTACCTGCGCTTCGTGAAGGGCGTGATCGACTCGTCCGACCTGCCGCTCAACGTGAGCCGCGAACTGCTGCAGGAAAGCCGCGACGTGAAGGCCATTCGCGAGGGCAGCACCAAGCGCGTGCTGGGCATGCTCGAAGACTTGGCCAAGAAGCAGAAGACCGGGCCGGAAAGCGGCGAGGGCAAGATCGACGTGGGCTCCGGCGAATCGGTGCCCGCACCCGAGCCGACCGAGGCGGTAACCGACGTGGTCGACAAGAACGCGCCCACGGCCGCCGAAACCGCCGCTGCCGCGGCAGACGAATCGGGCAAGTACGCCAAGTTCTATGCCGAGTTTGGCGCCGTGCTGAAAGAAGGCCTGGGCGAAGACTTCGGCAACCGGGACCGCATTGCCAAGCTGCTGCGCTTTGCCTCGACCACGAGCGACACCGTGAGCGTGAGCTTTGCCGACTACAAGGCGCGCATGAAGGAAGGGCAGGACGCGATCTACTACATCACGGCCGACACGCTCGCCGCCGCCAGGAACAGCCCGCAGCTCGAGGTCTTCAAGAAGAAGGGCATCGAGGTGCTGCTCATGACCGACCGCGTGGACGAGTGGGCGCTCAACTACCTGACCGAGTTCGACGGCACCCCGCTGCAGAGCGTGGCCAAGGGCGCGGTCGATCTTGGCAAGCTGCAGGACGAGGCCGAGAAGAAGGCCGCCGAAGAGGCCGCCGAATCGTTCAAGCCGCTGCTCGAGAAGCTCAAGGAAGCACTCAAGGACAAGGCCGGCGATGTGCGCGTGACCACGCGCCTGGTCGATTCGCCCGCCTGCCTGGTGGTGCAGGACGGCGGCATGAGCACGCAGCTTGCGCGCATGCTCAAGCAGGCCGGCCAGCCCGCACCCGACCTGAAGCCCGTGCTCGAAGTCAACGCCGAGCACGCGCTGGTGAAGAAGCTCGACGGCTCGGAGCACTTCGACGATCTGGCAAACATTCTTTTCGACCAGGCGCTGCTGGCCGAAGGCGGCCTGCCGGCCGATCCCGCGGCCTACGTGAGGCGCGTGAACGCGCTGCTGGTGTGAACGCCCGGCCGCGCATCGCTCGGGCAGGGGCCGCCGCTGCTGCGGCGGCGTCGCTGGTCTTGATGAGCGGCTGTTCTCACTACCACATCGGTATTCCGCTGGTGCCCGGGCTCTCGCTCGGCCTGGGTGCCACGAAGGATGGCAATTTCTCCGTCGGTCTCAACACCGGCTGGGGCCCGCTCGGTGCAGGCGTGGCCGTCAACAATTCGGGCGTGGTGGCCGGCTCTGCCGGCGTGGGTGTGGGTGTTGGCGTGGGGCCTGTCGGCACCGGCGTGGGCGTCAGCAAGAGCGTGGTGCTGCACGACCCCAATGCGGCAAAAACCGCGTTCGTGCCTGCCGGCGGGGCCGCACCGGTGACCTCGGCGGCTGTCGCATCCGCCGCGCCGGTCACCGTTACCAAGGATGGCGTGACAAAACCCATGCTTGCGCCGGTGCCGCTTCAGCCTGCTGCCGCCGCGCGCGTTTCTTACCGGCCGGCCGCGGTGGCGCAGGCCGGCGAGCTCGGCACGCCTGCCAACCCCGTCGCGCCCTGATCGCCGCGAGTCGAGGTGCGGCGCTGGCCGCCCTCAACGATGCGCTGCCAGGCTCAGGAGCAGCGCGGTCCAGTGCTGCAGGCGGGCAAGCGCGTACTTGCGGCCCTCCATCGCATGGTGGCCGTCAGCGCTTTTGCCGATGGCGAGCAACTCATTCGCAGCCGCGGTCACGTCGTGCGCAAAATCTTCCGCATTGCCGCGCCACACCACGGTGCGGTGCTGCAGCCCCAACTGAGCTGCGCGTTCCGCATTGATCGCCTGCTCGGGCTGGTCGGTCAGCACCAGCAGGATCGGCTTGCGGTACACCGCCGCCACAGACAGCGCCGCCATGCCCGGCGCCGAGACGATGAAGGCGCTGCGCGCGGCCGTGTCGATCCAGTGCTCGTCCTGTGCATGCCAGCCCCTGCTGTGCGCGTAGCCCTCGCCGACAAGATGCGTGGGCACGCCGGTATCGGTTAGCCCGTGTTCCAGGCCGTCGGCCAGCGCGATTTCTTCGAAGTGCGGATTCAGGTAAACCGCGGCTGGCGGCTCGACGTGTGGATATGCCCCGGCATGCGCTTCGGCATCGGCGCGCGCCACAGCCACGGGAGTGGCCAGCCGGTGGCCGCCGTGCCCGTCGTGCTCCGGCTCGCCGTAGCCGAAGCCATGTGCGATGCGGGCACGGGCGCGGTCGATCTGCCACGCGACGATGCGGCCGAACAGCCGGGCCGTCCACCCCGGCATGCGTCCGCTGAAATTGGTTTCGAGCGCACGCCGAAGGCTGTCGCCGTAGACGTGCACCACCTTGTGCCGCCAGCCCGGCATCCAGCCCATGAAGAGCAGCGCGGGGTGGAAGGAATCGTTCACCACCAGGTCGGCATTGCGGAAACACCTGCTCAGCCGCACGATGTCGCGCAGCATGCGCCCGGGCCTGAACACGTAGTGGGCCACGTTGCGGTCGGTCTCGCGGCGCAGCATGTTCTGCCGGCTGTCGAACTGCACCGCATAGTGGCGCGAGAGCACCGGCGCATGAATGCCGAAGCCCGCAAGAAAGCGCGCGCCTTCATCCGACGTGGTGAGCACCTGCACGCTGGCGCCCGCATCGCGCAATGCATGCGCGAGCAGCTGCGAGCGCATCAGATGGCCGCGCGCGTCCGCAGTCGCAAGATAGACGATGCGTGGCGGCATCGGCGCTCAGGCGTGCATTGGCCGTGCGGCACCGGGCCGAAGGCGCAGCGCCAGGCCGGCAAGGTACATGCCCAGTGCGCCGGTAATGCCAAAGCCGCGTTCGGTATGGCGCACCTCGCGCAATAGCAGCGCGAGCCGCGCCTCTTCGTGCGGTGCCACGCAGCGCTGCAGCGTATGGCTGCACAGGCGGATGTGGCGGTCCTCGTCGGCCAGCACGCGCGTGAGCAGCGGGTGCAGTGCATGCCCGGTGCCTATCAGCGCGCAATGGCGCTGCAGGATGCGCGAAGCCATCTGTTCTGCGGCCAGGCCAATGGCGTAGGCGGGCACCAGGGCGCCGTGCGAAAAGTGCGGCGCATGGCGGCGGATGAGCCGCTGCCACCGCGCGAGCTTGCGCCGGCTCAGCCAGTCGGGCCGCGGCGCTTCTTCAGGCGACGCCGCGGCCTGCGCGTGGCCGCCGCGCTCGGCGATGGCGTCGGCAAAAAGCCGCGCATGCAATTGCTCGTCGGCCAGGTGCTGGTCGAGCTGCCGCGTGAGCCAGTCGGGTGCGCTCGCGCGCAGTTCGCGCTGCAGGGCCTGCTCTGAAGATTCCTCGCCCACCAGGTACAGGCGCAGCAGCAGGATTTCGCCGTCGCGGCTTGCATGCAACTGCCTCAAGGCGCCGCGCTTGACGTGGTGCACCAGGCGGGCCTGCAACGCGGGCCAGCCGCGCAGCTGCGGCGGCGCAAGGCAGTCGAAGCCGGTGGCCGTCAAAGGCACGTCAGCGCGCATCGGCCACTGCCCTGGACAGCGGGGCTTGTTGCTGCTGCCAGCCGAGCACAAGCCCGATGAAGCTGTCTTGCAGGAAGGCGCGCGCCGAGGCATCGGCCTCGGCAAAATCGTGCTGCCGCCCGTCGTAGCGCAGATAACCCTTGCCCTTGGCGGCGCCGAGCACGAGCTTCTCGTTCTTCCTGAAGCCGTTCTGCAGCAGCGGCTGCAATTGCGGGTGCGATTCGAGCCCGTAGAGGAACAGGTCGCGCTGCACCACCTGGCGCGGAATCTGCCCGCTCAGCGCCTGCAGTTCGAGCGACCAGTTGCCTTGCCGCATGGCTTCGGCAAGCTCCCGGCCCTTGGCGGAAGGCGCGCGAAACTGCGCGCGCGCCACCGACTTGGACGCTTTGCGCAGGCCCAGCCCCACGGTAATGTCCGCGTCCCTGGCAACGCCTGTGCGGTTGTCGCGCACCTGCACCACCTCGTTCGCGAGCCGTGCGGCAAGCGAAGGCTTGGAAAGCGCCTCGCTGATCTGCGTGGGCGTGAGCAGCACGCGCTCGCCGCTGCCTTCGATCACCACGACCTGGTAGGGGTCGATGCGGATGTCGCTGAACTCCCCGCCGATGGGTGAGTGCGCATGGCTGCTCACCGACCATTCGTTGCCCGAGCGGCTCAGCAGCGCATGAAAGGTGAGCGGCACGCGCTGGCCGCCAGCCGATTGGCCCGAGCCGTGCAACAGCACGTCGCCCACGATGGCCTTGTCGGCGTAGTTGCGCGGGTTGGCAAAGCGGATGGTATGCGCGGCGCTGTCGAGTGCGGCGCGCGTGTCGGCGTCGTCCAGCGCAAGGCGGTTGCACTCGTTCGCGGAGCCTGCCAGTGCGGCAAAGGGGCAGCCGCTGTCGGACTTGAAGTTGAAGACGCCGCGGCCGGTGAAATCGGCGGCGCTGGCCGTGACGGTGGTGATGGCGCAGGCACCGGCGAGCACCAGCGTAGCGATGCGAAGTGCCTGGGCGCTGAAAGTTGTTTTCATGTAGGGCGATGGTAGGAGAGTGCCTGGGCGTCTGCGTTGGTGCGGCCTGTGGTGTGCCAGCCGATGCCGCGCGCAAACGCGCCCAGCATGTCGATGGCCGAGAAGCCCAGGATCAATGCCACGCCGGCAAGCCAGCGCATGCCGGAGAGGCGTGGCAGATCTTGGTGGTTGAGCGCGCGCAGGCTGAAGCCGAGCCGCGTGAACAGCACGCACAGCGGGCCGATGGGACCGCTCTTCGCGAGCCACTGCCATTTGGCGGGCACGTAGCTGCGCAAGAGGTGCGGCGTGAGCGAATACGTGTCTTGCCCGCGCATCCAGCGCAGCTTGAGCGCCTCGGCGCGGGTGTCGGGCAGGCGGTGCTCGGTATGGGCCGCGGCCGCGTAGTGAATGGGCACGCCGGCCGCCTTCAGGCGCATGCCCAGCACCTGGCAATGCGCGCGGTACACGCCTTTTAGCGCCTGGTAGCTGTGCTGTTCGAACACATCGCGGCGGAAAGCCACGTTGTTCGCGTAGAAGTTGCTCGTGGCTCCCGCGTGGTCGGCGTTGGGAAAGTACATGAAGTCGATGGTGGTGAGCGCGGTGCCGACCACGTTGGCCGCATAGCTTGTGCGGCCGGCCACCACCGCGGGCGCATCGGCTCGGGTGAACGGCGCGAGCATCTGCAGCAGCCAGTCGTCGTCGGGCAGGCAATCGGCGTCGGCGAACACCACGTGCTCGCAGCGCGCGGCATCGGTGGCGCCGAAGCCGGCGTTCTTGGCGTCGTAGTAGCCGGTGGCAGCGTCGATGCGCACGAAGTCGACGGGGCGGCCCGCGAGCGCCGTGACGGCATCGCACGATGCGGCGCTGAGCCCGTCGTGCGTGATGACCACTTGCGCGAGTGCCGTGAGCGGCAATTGCTGCTTTGCCAGCAGTCCGACGAGGCGCTGCAGGCTCGTGCTCGCGGCCGCCTCGGCGTCCGCGCCGCCGCGCAGGTTGTTGGTCTCCAGGACCAGCGCGGTGCGCGCGGCAACGTCATGGGGCATCATCGAATTTTTTCTCCGGGCATTGTTTTGAAGGCTTGCATCCTGCTTTTATCTCACAACCGCCGAGGCTGCCAGTGTCTCGAGAGCCGGGCACACGAATGAAGGTGAGCCTTTTCGGCGCCGGCTACGTCGGCCTTGCCTTTGCCGCATGCCTTGCCGAAGCCGGGCACGAGGTGCTCTGCGCCGATGCGGACGCCACCCGCATCGAAGGATTGCGACAGGGCCGCATGCCCCTGCACGAGCCCGGACTGGAGGCGCTGGTGGCAGCGGGCCAGGCTGCGGGCACCCTGCGCTTCACCACCGACGAACGCGCGGCAAGCCTGCATGGAGAGATTCTCTTCATCGTGGTCAACACGCCGGCCGATGCCGCAGGCGAGATCGACCTGCGGCATGTGATGGCCGTGGCGCGCAGCATCGGTCGGCACCGCGATCGACCGGGGCTTGTGGTCTGCAAGTCCACCGCGCCGGTCGGCACGGCGGAACAGGTCGAGGCCGTGCTGGCCGATGAGCTTTCGCAGCGCGGCGCGGCCCATCGCATTGCCGTGGCCGTGAACCCCGAGTTCTTGCGCGAAGGTTCGGCCGTGCGCGATTGCCGCCAGCCCGACCGCGTGGTGATCGGTGCGGAAGACCCGGACGCCGTCGATTTGCTGACCAGGCTCTACCGGCCTTTCGTGCAAGACCCGAAGCAGGTGCTGGTGATGGACCGCCGCTCCGCGGAACTCACCAAGTACGCCGCCAACGCCATGCTTGCAACGCGCATCAGCTTCATGAACGAGATGGCGCGCGTGGCGGAGCATGCGGGGGCCGACATCGAGATGGTGCGCCGCGGCATCGGCGCCGACCGGCGCATCGGTCCCGGCTTTCTGCAAGCCGGTGCCGGCTACGGCGGCTCATGCCTTGCCAAGGACGTGCGGGCATTGCGGCATGCGGCAGACCGCGACGGGTACGGGCTTCGCATCCTGTCGGCCGTGGAAGCCATCAACCATGAGCAGAAGGGCCGGCTTTTCGACCTGATGACGCACCACTTCGAAGGCCGCATCGCCAACAAGACCATTGCGCTGTGGGGCCTTGCCTTCAAGCCCGACACCGACGACATGCGCGATGCGCCCAGCCTTGTGCTGCTGGAGCGCCTGCGGGCGGCCGGGGCGCGTGTGCAGGTGCACGACCCGGCGGCCATGCCGAACGCGCGCGCGATGGTGGGCGAGCACGGCGACGTGCGCTGGTGCGACACGCCGGAACAAGCGCTCGAGGGTGCCCACGTGCTGGCATTGTCGACCGAGTGGCCGGTGTTCCTGTGCCCGGATTTCTCGCACATTGCGGCGACGCTCGAAACCCCGGCGATCTTCGACGGCCGCAACATCTACGACGCGGCCGAGGTCGAGGCCGCGGGCATCGCGTACTACGGTATCGGCCGCGGCCGCTCAGTGCTGCGCTGAGTCGTTATCGACAGGCAGGAAAGCGCTGCCCGGCGTGAGCGGCGCATACCGGTAGCTCGCCGGCGTGCGGCCCAGCTTTACGGGCGCACCGATGCCGCGGTAGCCGCCGGGCATCTCCACCACCATCTCGCGGTGCAGCGTGTGCGGGTGCTGCAGCGCATCGGCCACGGGCAGCACCGGCGCGGCGGGCACGCCGGCGGCCATCAGCTGGTCGACCAGCGCGCGTCCGTCGAAGGCCGCCATGGCCGCCTCGAGCCGCTGCTTGAGCCCGTCGCGGTGAACCGAGCGCGCACCCGCGGTGCGGTAGAGCGGATCGTCCGCCAACCGGGGCAGGCCGATGCACCGGCACAGGCTGGCAAACTGCCGGTCGTTGCCCACCGCCACGAACACCGGATCGGTGCCGGTGGCCAGCGCGTCGTAGGGATAGATGTTGGGATGCGCGTTGCCCGTACGCCGCGGTGCAGGCCATGACCGGCATCATGAGCATCAATGGCGAGGCCGATGGCGGCCCGCTGCGGATCGGTGCCGGTGGCCAGCGCGTCGTAGGGATAGATGTTGGGATGCGCGTTGCCCGTACGCCGCGGCGCGGTGCCGTCCATGAACCAGTTGGCCGCATGCGGATGCAAGAGCGAAAGGCCGCTGTCGTACAGCGCCGCTTCCACAAACTGCCCGCGCCCGCTGCGCTGGCGCTCTTGCAGCGCGAGCAGCACGCCGATCACCGCATTGAGCCCTGTCACCATGTCGACCACCGGCAAGCCCACGCGCAGCGGGCCGCCATCGGCCTCGCCATTGATGCTCATGATGCCGGTCATGGCCTGCACCGCGGCGTCGTAGCCGGGCAGCGCGCCGAGCGGGCCGTCCGCGCCAAAACCCGAGACGCGGCACCACACCAGGCGCGGAAAGCGCTGCGAAAGCGCCTCGTAGCCGATGCCCCAGCGCTCCATCGTGCCGGTCTTGAAATTCTCGATCAGCACGTCGGCTTCGGCCACGAGTGCAAGCAGAGCCTCGCGGCCTTCTTCGGTCGAGAAGTCCAGATGCTGCACACGCTTGTTGCGGTTGAGCCCGTGGTAGTAAGAGGCCACGCCCTCCTTGAAGGGCGGGCCCCAGGTGCGCGTGTCGTCGCCCTGCGGCGGCTCCACCTTCAGCACGTCGGCGCCGTGGTCGCCGAGGATCTGGCCGCAATAGGGGCCGCCGAGAATGCGCGAGATGTCCAGAACGCGGATGCCCGCGAGGGCGCCTTGGGTCGATGTCATGGGCTGTGTCCGGTGCCGTGCAATCAATCGAGCTGCGCGCCGGACTTCTTCACCACCTCGCTCCACTTGGCCGATTCAGCCGCGATGAACTGGCCGAGTTTCCGTGGCGAGGTGTCCGCGGAAGCCTCGAGCCCTTGGGCGGCGAACATCTGCTTGACCTTGGGCGAATTCAGCACATCGGCAAATGCATGGTTGAGCTTGGCCACGCGGTCCGCCGGGGTGCCGGCCGGCGCCACGATGCCGAAGAACACGCTCACGTCGTAGCCCTTGTAGCCTTGCTCCGAGATGGTCGGCACCTCGGGCAGCGCCTGCGAGCGCGCCACCGTTGCCACGCCCAGCGCGCGCAGCTTGCCCGCTTTCACGTAGGGCAGCGCCGTAAGAATGTCGGTGAAGGTCATGCTCACCTGATTGCCCAGCAGATCGTTGAGCGCGGGGCCCGTTCCCTTGTAGGGAATGTGCTGCAGGTCGGTGCCCGCCACCGAGTTGAACAGCACGCCCGCCAGGTGCGAAGAGGCACCGTTGCCCGACGACGCATAGCTCAGCTTGCCCGGGTTGGCCTTGGCATACGCCACCAGTTCAGGCACGCTCTTTACCGGCAGGGCAGGGTTCACCACGAGGATGTTGGGCAGGTAGCCGACCTGGATCACAGGAGCAAAACTCTTCACCGGGTCGTAGCTGATCTTGCGGTAGAGGCTTGCGTTGATGGCAAGCGGGCCCGAGGTGCCGAACAGCAGCGTGTGGCCGTCGGCCTCGGCGCGCGCAACGTATTCCGCGCCGATGTTGCCGCCCGCGCCTGCGCGGTTCTCCACGATCATCGGCTGGCCGAGGCGGTCTTTCATCTCCGCCGCCAGCGTGCGGGCCATTGCGTCTGTGGGTCCACCGGGCGGGAAGGGCACGACCAGCATCAACGGCTTGGAAGGGAAGGAGCCCAGGGCTTGTGCGGCGGGTGCCGCGGCCAGCAGTGCGGTGCAGGCGGCTGCGGCAGCAAAGAAGTGGGTGAGGTGTCGCAAGGTGATGTCTCCGTTCTTTTGTGAATCAGGCAATGGTTTCGGTGCTGCGCGCCGTGGCGCTGTTCCAGTCCGCGGGCGTTGCGTCGGGCGCGAGCGGGTCGCGCGGCAGCACGCGGTGCAGCAGCACGAGTTGCGCCCACCGCAGGCGCGGTGCGGAACCGCTGTGCGCGGCTTCCCATGCCATTGCGATGGCGCTGGTGCAGTGGTAAAGCGCCGATGCCGCCTGGCGCGCGAGCACATCGCCGCCTTCGCGCGCGGCCGTTTCGGCCAACGCTGCGGCGCGTGCCAGTGCATCGCCCAGCGCCTGCGCAAAAGCCGGCGCGAGCGCTGCGTCGCCCAGCAGCTTCTCGCAGTGCGAGCGCAGCACCGGCAGCGAGCCTTCGCGCTTCACCGCGCGGATCACGTCCAGGGCCACGATGTTGCTGGTGCCTTCCCAGATCGAGCCCAGGTGGGCATCGCGCACCAGGCGCGGATCGCTCCACTCCTCGATGTAGCCGCAACCGCCGCGCACTTCCATCGCATCGCCCGTAACCTTGCGCGCATCGCGGCAGGCGCGGAACTTGATGAGCGGCGTGAGGATGCGCAGCAGTGCATACGCGTCGGGCTCGCCGGCGTCGGAGCGCGCGAGCGCAAGCGCCGTCTGGCACACCATGGTGCGTGCCTGCTCGGCCGGCACGCGCAGCTTGTCCAGCTGGCGTTGCATCAGCGGCATCCGGTCGAGCGTGCGGCGGAAGGCACGGCGCTGCGACGCGATGTATTCCGCTTCGGCCACCGCGCGGCGCATGAGGCCCGCTGCGCGCACGCCGTTCGACAGGCGCGAGTTGTTCACCATGTCGGCCATCTGCACGAAACCCCGGCCTTCCTCGCCCACAAGGTAGGCGACCGCGCCTTCGAGCCGGATCTCGCCGCTCGCCATCGAGCGGGTACCCAGCTTGTCCTTCAGGCGGATGATGCGGTAGTGGTTGAGGCTGCCGTCATCGAGACGGCGCGGCAGCAGAAAGAGCGACACGCCCTTCATGCCCGCCGCGCCGTCTTCGGCGCGCGCGAGAACCATTGCAAAGTCGGCATCGGGGTTCGAGCAGAACCACTTGTCGCCGGTGATGCGCCAGCTGCCGTCGGCCTCTCGCCGCGCCATCGTCGCGGTGGCGGCAATGTCCGAGCCCGCGGCCTGCTCGGTCATGAACATGGCGCCCTGCGCAAGCTCGTCGAAGTCCAGCGAAGTGAGGCGCGGCAGGAAGCGCGCGACCAGCCCTGCGTCGCCGAATTTCTTGAGCGTGCGCGTGAGCGAATCGGTCATCGAGACCGGGCAGCACAGGCCGAACTCGGCCTGCACGAAAAGATAGGTCAGCACGTACTTGACCAGCGGCGGCATCTTGCCTTTCCAGCCCAGCGTTTCGTCGCGGTGCGACATGGCGGCCAGGCCGAACTCGCTGAGCGCAAGGCGTTCCATCTCCACATAGGCCGGGTGCTTGACGACCTTCTGCTCGTCCAGGCCGGTGCGGGTGCGCTGCTTCAGCGTGGGCGGATTGCGGTCGGCTGTTCCGGCCAGATCGTCGAGCAGGCCACCCGCGAGGCCGCCCAGGCGCTCGAAGTGCGGCTGCATGTGGGCACGCAGGTCGTCGGGAAGGTACAGCACGAGCAGCCGGTGCAGCTCGGCATCGGCGGTGAACAGGTTCTGGCCGTGGCGGTCGGGAATGGGATGGGCGTGCGCGGCTTGCGGCGCGGCGTGTGCGGCGTTTTCAGGCATGCGTTTGTCTCCTGGTTCGCCGCATTGTTGAAGCAAGCGACGATCCGTGTCTAATATCGAATTGGTCTTGTTCGATTCGATCTGCCTATCCATGGAACTGCGACACCTGCGCTATTTTTCTGTGCTAGCCGAAGAGCTTCACTTCGGGCGCGCGGCGCGGCGCCTGTCGATTTCGCAGCCGCCGCTCTCGGTCGCCATTCGCCAGCTCGAAGACTCCGTGGGCGCGCGGCTTTTCGAGCGCAACAGCAAGGAGGTGCGGCTCACGCATGCGGGCGAAGCGCTGCGTATTTCGGCGCGGCGCCTGTTGCAGCAGGCCGAAGAGGCGGCCACCGAAGCGCGCGACGTGGCAAGCGGTTCTGCGGGGCGGCTGCGCATCGGCTTTGTGGGCGCCATGCTCTACCGCGGATTGCCGCCGGCGCTGCGGGCATTCCAGGCCAAGCATCCGGCGGTGCGCATCACGCTCAGCGAACTCAATTCCGGCGTGCAGATTGCCGAGCTGCTGCACGACCGGCTCGATCTTGGGTTTGTTCATACGAGCCGCATGCCGCCCGAGCTGCATCACCGCTTGCTGCTGTCCGAGCCCTTTGTGTGCTGCCTGCCCGCGGGGCATTCGCTCGCGCGCAAGAGGGTGCTGGCGCCGGCCGACCTGCGCAGCCAGCCCTTTGTGCTGTTCTCGCGCGAAGCCTCACCCGACTATCACGAGCGCATTCTTTCGATCTGCGCCGATGCGGGTTTCCTGCCCGAGGTGCGGCACGAGGTGCGCCACTGGCTGGCCGTGGTGTCGCTGGTGTCGCAGGGCATGGGCGTGGCGCTGGTGCCGCAGGCCATGCGGCACTCGGCGCTGCGCGGCGCCGTGTTCCGCCCGCTCGACCGTACGGTGGCGCAGTCTGAAGCCTATGGCGTGTGGCGCGCGGGGCCGTCCAACGTGCTGGTGGAGCGGCTCCTGCAAGGCGTGGCGGAAGCCGCCGCTCAGGCGTAGAGCGGCTCTTCGGCCATTTGTTCGCACTGCTCCTGCAGCACGAGGATCTGGCCCTTCCAGTAGTCGCTGGAGCCGAACCACGGAAAGTTGATCGGGAAGATCGGGTCTTCCCAGCGGCGCGCGAGCCAGGCGCTGTAGTGAATGAGGCGCAGCGTGCGCAGCGGTTCGATCAGCGCGAGCTCCCGCCGGTCGAATTCGCGGAACTGCTCGTAGCCGTCGAGCAGGCCCGACAGCTGCGAGGTGCGCTGTGCGCGGTCGCCCGAAAGCAGCATCCACAAGTCTTGCACCGCAAAGCCGGTGCGCGCGTCGTCCAGGTCGACGAAGTGCGGGCCGCCGCCGGGCCGGTCCGTGGGGGTCCACAAGATATTGCCGGGATGCACGTCGCCGTGCAGGCGCAGCTTGCGCGGCTGGAAGTCGGAGGCCGGCGCATTCACCGCGAGTGCGGTGGCGCCGATCATGTCCAGCGCCTCGTTGCAGGCGGCTTCCCATTCGCGCTGCACATCGAGCGGCACCTTGTTGTTGGCCAGCAGCCAGTCTCGAGAGGCAATGCCGAAGGTCTGCAGGTCGAGCGCCGGGCGCGCCTCGAAGGGCTTGGCGCTGCCCACGGTGTGGATGCGCGCAAGAAACCGGCCGACCCATTCGAGCACTTCGAAGTCGTCGAGCTCGGGCGCGCGCCCGCCGCGGTAGGGGCTCACGCTGAAGGCAAAGCCGGCGTGGTGGTGCAGCGTGGTGCCGTCGAAGGCCAGCGGCGGCACGGCGGGCACTTCGCCCGCGGCCAGTTCGAGCGAGAAGGCGTGTTCTTCCAGAATCTCGGCTTCGCTCCAGCGCTCGGGCCGGTAGAACTTGACGACGACCGCCGGATACGGATTCGGGTCTTCCAGGTACACCTGGTAGACACGGTTTTCATAGGAGTTGAGGCCGGTGAGCCGGCCGTCGCCGTGCAGGCCGAGCGTTGCGAGCGCGTCGAGCACCACGTCGGGCGTGAGGCTCTCGTAAGGATGGGTGTTGGCAGGCGCTGCGGGGGAAGGGGTCATGCAGCGATTGTCGCTACCCCCGCGCCGGCGCCGTCAAAGCCCGCCGGGTTGTTTGTAAAGCGAAAGGATATGGCCGGTGCGCGGGTCGCCCTTGCCGGCCAGCACCTGCGCGTAGGCCGCCTGCACGGCCTCGCCGCCGTGGTGGTGCTCGGCGCGCAGCCACGGCTTTTTTGTATCGGTCACGGTCGCCAGAAAGCTGCGCCAGGCGGACACCATGCGCCGGCCGAACTCGTCGGCGCCCCATTCGGCGGTGCGCTTCTTGATTTGTGCAGGCGCAAAGAACAAGGTGGCGCGCGGGCCCGGCAGGTCTTTGCCGGCGCCCTTGGACGAGAGCTGCTCCACATGCGTGCCGCCGATCGAGCAGCTGTATTTGAGATTGGCGAAGCGCGTGTGAAGGGCGCTGCGAAGGCCACCGTTGCCGGCAAAGTCGACGTACACGCTGGGCGTGTCGGCTGCAATGCTGTCAAGCGCGTCGTACGTCACCACGCGGTCGTAGCAGCCCAGGCTTTCGCAGAAGGCCACGTTGGCGGGCGAGGTGAGCCCGATGACCTCGATGCCTTCGCGCTGGTGCAGCTGAAAGGCGGTGCCGTACGCCGTCTTGCTCGATGCACTCGACAGCAGCATGGTCTTGGCGCCGAAGAAGTCGTTGTCCGCCATGAAGTCGTCGATCAGCCAAGAGGTGATGAAGAGCGGGCGCAGCAGCGCCTGCGCGTCTTCCGTCTCGGCGGTGTAGAGCGGGTCGGCGTTGCAGCGGAAATACTGGTTGTAGACCGCGGGCAGCGCCGCGCGGTGCGGCGCGCCGTCGGCAAAGCGCTCCGGCGACAGCCGCTCGGGGCTCAGCACCGCGCTGGACGCCATCGGCCAGTAGCCATAGAGCCGCTCGCCCACCGCCACGCCCGGGTGCAGCGACTGCACCACGCTTGCAAAGCCCCATACCGGAATGCCGCCCCAGCCTTCGTCGCCCGAGGGGAAGAACTGCCAGTAGCTCATTGCATCGCCGAACGCGGCGTAGGTGATGTTGTTGGACGTGAGCGCAAAGCTGTCGATGCGAACGCGAACCTGGCCGTCGGCCAAAGGCTGGTCGGTGGCGGTGTGCAGGCGCGAGACGGCGAGCTCGTCCTTGCGGATCAGGAGGTTGGTGGTGCTCATGGTGTCGATCGATCTCCACGGTGCGTTGAAGGGCGTGCGGCCACATTAGCCAAGCTTGATGAATGGCGCTATCGCGTTTGCATTTTCCGGGTCGCCCGTGAGACAACGACGGCCATGAAAAAAGCGCCCCGGCTTGTGGCCGGAGCGCTCTTTTTTTGGTGCACTCAGCGCGGAATCAGGCGATCGTCAGTTCAACGTCGATGTTGCCGCGGGTGGCGTTCGAGTACGGGCAGACCTGGTGGGCCGTGTCGACCAGCTTCTGCTTTTGTTCTGCGTCCAGGCCGGGCAGCGTGATGGCGAGCTGCACCGAAATGCCGTAGGCCGCGCCGCCGTTCGTCGGGCCGAGGGAAACCTTGGAATCGATGGCCACGTCTTCAGGCACCTTCACGCCGATCTTCGGGCCAACCGCCTTCATCGCGCCGATGAAGCAGGCGGCGTAGCCGACCGCGAACAGCTGCTCGGGGTTGGTGCCGGGCTTGCCCGAACCCGGCGAGCTCAGCTTGACGTCGATGGCGCCGTCGCTGGACTTGCCTGCGCCGTCGCGGCCGCCGACGGTGTGGGCTTCAGCGGTGTAGAGAACCTTGTCGAGTTTGGTGGTCATGGTGATTCCTTTGTGGATGAGGGTGAAGGGAACGGTGAAAAGAGCTTCTTTGTATCGAAGCGGGAAGAAACTTGAAGCGTGCGGTGCCTTTTGGTTTCAGGCGGCTTTCTTGATGCGGTCGCGCAGGGCCTGGATCTGCTGGGTCAGCGAAATCAGCTCGGGCACCGAGCACTGCGCGGCGGCCATCAGGCATTCGGGCACGTTGGCTGCACGGGCCTTGAGCTTGCGGCCGGCGGCGGTGAGCGTGATGTGCACGCGCCGCTCGTCGGCCACGTCGCGCACCCTGGCTACGTAGCCGTTGGCTTCCAGCCGCTTGAGGAGGGGCGTGAGGGTGCCGGAGTCGAGCGAAAGGCGCTCGCCGAGTGCGGAGACGGTGGGGCCGTCTTGCTCCCAGAGGGCGAGCATGACGAGGTATTGGGGGTAGGTGAGCTGCAGCTTTTCCAGGACCGGCTTGTAGAGGCGGGTCATGGCCAAGGAGGCTGAGTAGACGGCGAAGCAGAGCTGGTTATCCAGCTTGAGCATTTCGTCTTTGGATTGGGGGGAGGGCATGGGGGGAATTGTAGCTCGCAATTAAATTGTGTGCAATGTAGTTGTTTTGGGTTCAGTTTTTGGGTTCAGTTTGGGTTTTGCGTTCCGGGGCCGGGATTCCGCCCGGCGGCGGACTTACTTTCTTTTGCTTCGCCAAAAGAAAGTAAGCAAAGAAAAGGCGACCCCACTGTCTGCGACCCCTGCTTCTTTTGCTTCGCCAAAAGAAAGTAAGCAAAGAAAAGGCGACCCCACTGTCTGCGACCCCTGCGCTTCGCTACGGGGCAACCTGCGGTGCTCGCCTGCGGTGCTCAGGTTTCGCGGGGTCCGCAGAACTCGCTTCGCTCAAACAGCTGCGGCCCTGATCCGCGAAACCCTCCGCTCCTCGGAACAGCTGCGGCCCTGATCCGCGAAACCCTCCGCTCCTCGGCGCATACAGAGGGGCTTGGAAACCGACGGGCCTTTGCTTCGCTCGGCCCCCGGCCCCGGGAAGCAAACAAGCCAAAGGGCACAATATCCCTTCCCCGTGGAGAGCAACACATGAAAGCAACCTGGAACGGCGTCACCATCGCCGAAAGCGACGACACAGTGCTCGTCGAAGGTAACCACTATTTCCCGATGAGCTCGCTCAACCGCGATCACGTCACCTTCAGCAACCACAAGACCACCTGCCCCTGGAAGGGCACCGCCAGCTACTACTCCCTGCTGGTCAACGGCGAACTCCACACGGACGCCGCCTGGTACTACGCAGACCCCAAGCCTGAGGCCGAAGAGATCCGTGACCGCGTCGCGTTCTGGAAGGACGTGAAGGTCACCGCATCGTGACCAACGCTGCATTCGCACCGCCGTTCATCCAGCCGGCAGAACTGCTGCCCGCGCTGCGCGAACAGGGCTATGCGGTGCTCAGCCCGCTAGGCGTGAGCGACTGGCTCGGCGTGCCGCTCGAACAACTCGAAGCTCTGCACGCCGACTGGAACGACCTTCCACCGGATGAATACCTGAAGGACGGCGGCCGCTACCGCACGCGGCGCCATGCGTGCTTTACCGTCGAAGGCGAGGCCATTGCGCAGGTGCCGCATCGTGCGCACTGGCAGCCGGTCGAATACAACGCGCTGCACGGCGGCATGCAGCGCTGGTTTGCGCCCATGCACGAGACCACGGTGGCGCAGCCGGTGTGGCAGCGCCTGCTGCAGCGGCTGGGCGAAGCGGCAAGCGGCATGCGCGGTACCGCGGCGCAACCGTGGTTTGTCGAGGCGCACCAGTTCCGCATCGACACCGCAGGCGGCATCGGCCGGCCCACGCCCGAAGGCGCGCACCGCGATGGTGTCGACCTGGTGGCGGTGGCGCTGGTCGGGCGCAGCGGCATCAAGGGCGGCGAAACGCGTGTGTTCGAAGCCAACGGGAGGCGCGGCGAGCGGTTCACCATGACCGAGCCGTGGACGCTGCTGCTGCTCGACGACGCGCGTGTGATCCACGAATCCACACCCATCCAGCCGCTCGAAGACGGGGCAGCCGGCTGGCGCGACACCCTGGTCGTCACCTGCCGCGCTCAGGGTTTCCAGGGGGATTGACCCCGCTGGCTTGAGTCCTACAGTCACGCCCCGGCCGAGGGGTTAAATTGGAGGCCCGGCTCGGTTGCGAGCCGCGCCTGTCTGCGAACGAAAAAAGTGAGGTCCGCCATGTTCAATCACATCCTGGTTCCGATCGACGGCTCCGAAACTTCCATGCTCGCGGTCAGCAAGGCCAGCGGCCTTGCGCTGGCGTTCGGAAGCCGCATCACGTTGATTCACGTGATCGACAACTATCCCTTCATCGGGGTCGGCGCGGACTACGCGCTGGGCCAGAACGAATACCTGGCCGCGGCCACCGCAAGCGCGAATGCGGCGCTCGCACGGGGCGTGGCTGCGCTGGCAGCCGAAGGCCTGCACAGCGACCAGCGCGTGATCGACGGCCATGTGGTGCACGAAGGCATCGTCGATACGGCCATTGCCATTGCGGCCGACCTGATCGTGATGGGCTCCCATGGCCGCAGCGGCATCGAAAAGCTGCTGCTCGGCAGCGTCACGCAGCGGGTGCTGCAAGACGCGACCATGCCCGTGCTGGTGGTCAAGGGCGGGCTGTAGAAAGAGAAAAAGCCGGCGCACTCTCAAAGTTGAGCATTTGCTGTGTGGCGGGGTGCACAAAGCCCAGTTCGCTTGCGTGCAGCAGCAGGCGCGGCGCACGCGCCTGCACGTGGGCATTGCCATAAAGCGCATCGCCCAGGATCGGATGCCCGATCGACAGCAGATGCACGCGCAGCTGATGCGAGCGGCCCGTGAGCGGTTCCAGCAACACGTGCGTGGCCGCACCACTTCCCCTATTCGACACCGATGAAGAAAGCGCCCGCCAGCGCGTGAGGCTCGGCTTGCCCGCGGGGTCCACCTTCTGGAGCGGCCGCCTGGGCCAGTCGGCGATCAGCGGCGCGTCGATGACCGACCATTCATCGCGCACCGGCATGGCGCCGTCGACGATGGCTTCATAGCGCTTGTGCACCGTGCGGTTGGCAAACGCATCGCCGAGCGCACGCTGCATGGCGGCGCCGCGCGCCATCAGCACGAGCCCGCTGGTTGCCATGTCGAGCCGGTGGACGATCAGCGCGTCAGGCCACCGCTGCGTGGCGCGCGCGCTCAGGCAGTCCTGCTTGTCTTCACCGCGCCCGGGCACACAAAGCAGCCCGGCGGGCTTGTTCAACACCAGCAGGTGGGCGTCTTCGTGGACGAGGTCGATAAGGGGAGCGGTGTCGGGCATGGATGCGGCCGAGTGTAGAGAGGAGGGGGAAGGCAAGGAGCGAGAGCCCGCGCTCATGCGAGGCTCATGGAGCCTCGGCTATCCTCGAACGAATGTCCTCCGGCCCCGCCTCTCCTGTTTCTCCTGCCCCGGTTTCCGCCTCTGTTCCCGCGCCTCCGAGCTTCTCCCAACTCCGGCGCGAGCGCCCGTTCATGCAGCTGTGGGTGGCGCGGCTTTTCGGCACCGCGGCGTCGCAGATGCTGCTGGTGGCCATCGGCTGGCACATGTACGAGCTCACCAGCAGTGCCTGGGATCTCGGCCTGGTCGGCCTCTACCAGTTCGTTCCTGCGCTGCTGCTGGCGCTGCTGGCCGGCCACATGGTCGATCGCCACCATCGCGGCCGCATCGTGGCGGCCTGCTTTGCGGTGCAGGGGGTGGTGGCGCTCGTGTTGCTTCTTGCGGTGGCGCAGCGCTTCGATACGCGCGGCCTGCTGCTGGGGCTGTCGCTGGTGCTCGGCGCCGTGCGCGCCTTCCAGATGCCGGCGCAGCAGGCGCTGACGCCGCTCCTGGTGCCGCCCACCATGCTGCCGCGGGCCATGGCGTTCAGCTCGGCGGGCATGCAGGGCGCGATCATCGGAGGCCCGGCGCTCGGTGGCCTGCTGTTCGTGGCGGGCATGGCGGTGGTGTACGGCGCAAGCGTATTGTGCTTTGCCATCGCCTGCGTGCTGGTGCTGCGCCTGCGCTATGCCCATACGCCGGCTGCGCGCGAGCCGGTCACGCTGGCCACGGTGTTTGCCGGGGTCAATTTCATCTGGAAGCGCAAGCCCGTGCTCGGCGCCGTGTCGCTCGATCTTTTCGCGGTGCTGCTGGGCGGCGCCGTGGCGCTGCTGCCCATCTACGCCAAGGACATCCTGCACACCGGGCCATGGGGCCTTGGGCTGCTGCGCAGCGCGCCGGCGGCGGGTGCGCTGATCATGTCGATTGCGCTCACGCGCCGGCCAATCGAGCGGCACATCGGCCGCACCCTGCTGATTGCGGTGGGGCTCTTCGGCATGTGCATGGTGGTGTTCGGCATTTCGCGCAGCTTTGCCGTCTCGCTGATCGCGCTGGCCGTGTCCGGCGGTGCCGACATGGTCAACGTGGTGATCCGCCAGACGCTCGTGCAGCTCGAAACGCCCGACGCCATGCGCGGCCGGGTGAGCGCGGTCAATTCGATCTTCATCGGCGCCAGCAACCAGCTGGGCGAGTTCGAATCGGGCGCCACGGCGGCGCTGCTCGGCCCGGTGGGTTCGGTGGTGCTGGGAGGGCTTGGCACCATGATGGTTGCGCTGGGTTGGTTCAGGCTGTTTCCATCGCTCGCGCAGCGGGACCGGCTGGTGGTCGCAGCGCCGGCTCAGGCCATCAAGCAGGGCTGAGCAGGGCTCGACAACGCCGGTCGTCAGAAGACCGAGAACGCCTTCGGCGCGTCGATTGCAAGATCGCCTTGCGCCTCGGCCACGCAGGGCAGTATCCAACCCTCGGCTTTTTCCTCGGCGCTCAGGCCGGGCCATTCGATGGTGTGGCGTATCCGGCCCGACAGCAGCTGGCAGATGCAGGTGCGGCAGGTGCCGTTGCGGCAGGAGCTCGGCATTTCGATGCCGGCCGCCTCGGCTGCCTTCAGGATCGTGGTGCCCGCCTCGGCCTCGAAACCAAGGCCCGACGGCTCGAGCCGAACCTTCATCGCTGCGGAGGCTGTTGTTGCTGCTGCTCGCGGCGCTGTTCGCGCAGCATGAAGAGATAAAGGCTTTCGACCTTCTCGCGCGCCCATGGCGTCTTGCGCAGGAACTTGAGGCTGGAGCCCACGCTCGGCTCGAAGGTGAAGCAGCGGATGGGAACGAGATGGCCGAGTTGTTCCCAGCCGTAGTAGTCGGCCAGCGCCGTGACGATGGCTTCCAGCGTGAGCCCGTGCAGCGGGTTGCGGGGCTGGGCCGGCTTGGCGGGCGCTGGCTTTTCGTCTGTCACTTGTTCTTGAGCTTGCCGCGCGGAATGACCGCCGTGGTAATGGTGCGGACCGGCTCGATGCCGCCAGTGCCGGCGGGCTTGGGCGGCGAGGTGTCCTTCTTCGGTTTCTTGGCTTCCTTGTTTGCGCGTTGTTGACCCTTGGCCATATCTACCTCCTGTTGATGTGTGTCTGCTGCGAATGCAACAAGCAGTTTAGCGGTGCGGCGACAATACGCGGTTCCATTTGATTTTCCGCATTCATGTCAGATTACGAAGTTCGCCCCGCCACGATGCGCGACGCCAAGGCCGTCGCCGAAGTCCATACCCTGGCCGCCCAGGCCGCCTACCAGGGCATCCTGCCCGAGGAAGAGCTGCGCACGCTGGCCCCGGCCACCCGCGAAGCCAAATGGCGCGAAGCCATCGAGTTCAGCGAACCGCAGGTGCAGGTGGCGGTACTGGGCGGCGAAATCGTCGGCTTCGTCGGCTTCGACCGCTCGCGCGACCCCAAGACGCCTTCCACCGCGGGCGAGATCTGGGCGCTCTATGTCAAGCCCGAGCACTGGGGCAAGGGCCTCGGCGTGGCGCTGTGGGATGCCGCTCGAGAAGGCCTGGAAGAAGAAGGCTGCACCACCGTGACCGCATGGGTGCCCATTCGCAACGACCGTGCCATGCGCTTTTTTGAACTGGCCGGTTTCAAGCGCGAAATGAAGACCGCCAAGACCACCGCGCTGGGTACCGTGCGCGTCGAAGAAATCCGCCTCAAGCGCAACGTCACCTGACGCGCCTGCCGCGTACGGGTATTGCCGGCGCGGGCTGCTGTTGCGGCTAAGCTCGCCGATTCTTTTTTTCACACCGACCCTTGCCATGGCCACCAGCCTGCTTTTGCTGCTCGACGACATCGCAACTGTTCTGGACGACGTCTCGGTCCTCACCAAGGTAGCCGCCAAGAAAACAGCCGGCGTGCTGGGCGACGACCTCGCGCTGAATGCGCAGCAGGTCTCGGGCGTCAAGGCCGACCGCGAACTGCCGGTGGTCTGGGCGGTGTGCAAGGGCTCGTTCGTCAACAAGCTCATCCTGGTGCCCGCGGCGCTGGCCATCGGCACCTGGCTGCCTTGGCTGGTCACGCCGCTGCTGATGGTGGGCGGTGCGTTTCTTTGCTTCGAAGGCTTCGAGAAGCTGGCCCACAAATTCCTGCACAAGAAAGAACACGAGGCCGACACCGCGCGGCACGAGCGGGCGGTGGCCGACGAGGCCGTCGACGTGGTCGCGGTTGAAAAGGACAAGATCAAGGGCGCGGTGCGCACCGACTTCATTCTTTCGGCCGAGATCATCGCCATCACGCTGGGCACCGTTCAGGGCCAACCCTTTCTCACGCAGCTCACCGTGCTTGCCGGCATTGCGCTTGTCATGACCATCGGTGTCTACGGGCTGGTGGCCGGCATCGTGAAGCTCGACGACGCAGGCCTTTACCTGAGCCAGCAGGCCAGCAAGGCGGCGCAGGCGCTCGGCCGCGGCATTCTTGCTGCCGCGCCCTGGCTCATGAAGGGGCTGTCGATTGCCGGCACCGCCGCCATGTTTCTGGTGGGCGGCGGCATCCTGGTGCACGGCGTGCCTGCGTTCGGCCACGCGGTCGAAGATTGGGCCAAGGCCACGGGCGGCGTGTTCGGCGCGCTGGGCTCGATGGGGGTGAATGCCGGCGTCGGCATCGTCGCCGGCGCCATCGTGCTGGCAGGCGTGGAGCTTTTCGGCAAGCTCCGCGGCAAGAAGGGCTGATTCGCCTCTACGAGGCGCGGCTTGGCTATTCGCGCGGTTTGCCGCGCTGGAACAGCCCGACCGCCACCAGCGCCGCGCCCAACACCAGCGCGAACCAGCCGACCAGGTAGGCCCCCGCCACCATGTCGAACCATCGCGTTCCCTGCAGGAAACGCGGGCCCAGCAGAACAGCGGCACCAATGGCCAGGCAGAGAATGCCGCGTTCGACTGTGCGGAGTTGTCGTTTGGGTTGGGCCATGTTTTTTCGGTCAGCTCGCTTGCGTTGTCAGTGCGACATTGTCCCGCGCATTGCGGCCGGGTGCCCCTGCAGCGGGAATGACTTGCCCGTTGGCACCAGCGTGTCGCCGTCCAGGCGCAGGATCGTGATGTCCTGGTCGATGAAGTTACCCACGTAGAGGTACTTTCCGTCCGCGCTCCACACAGCACCTTCGGGCAGGCCACGCACCACCACCTCGTTCGCGCGCGTTACCTTCTTGCCGTCTATCTTCAGCAGCACCACCGAGCCGTTGCGGTTGTAGAAGTAGGCATTCTTTGCCGAGTTGCTGCCGCGCAGGAGCACGGCCACCGCATGCCGGCCGGTCGGGCTCACCGCCAGGCCTTCGGGGCCGTCGCCCACCACCACCTTGTCGACCACGCGTGGCGGCGCGGCTTCCAGGTCGATCACGCTCACGGTGTCTATCTGCCCGTCGGATGCGCCCGAGTTGCCGTTGTCGGCCGTGAGCGCGAGCTTGCCGTCGGGTGTGACGTCGACGTTGTAGGGCCAGAGGCCGGCCGCAAGGTCGACCTTGTTGTAGCTGACCTTCTCGCCGTTCACTTCGAGCAGCGCGATCTTGTGGGTTGGGAACTTGGCCGCCAGCGCGCGCTTGCCGTCCGGCGTAAAGCGCACGTGCGCGACCGAATCGTTCATGGCCACGGTATCGATCAGCGTCACCTGCTTGCCCGCGATGCGCAGCACGCTCACAGAGTTGTCCGCACGGTTGGCCACCAGCGCAAGGTTGCCCGCGCGGTTGATCGACAGGCCCGAAGGCTGCTTGCCCACGGTGAGCGTGTCGATCAGCCTGGGCGGCGTGGCGGTCAGGTCGATCACGAAAAGGCGGTTGTCGGGCACCTGCTTGCGCACGCCGTTTTCTTCCACCACGTTGAGCGAGTTGGCGACCAGCGCCAGCGTTTCGCCGGGCGTGATTGCAAGGTTGACCGGCGGGCCGGCAATGGTGTTGTCCAGCTGCAGCGTACCCACGAGCTTCGGCGCGAGCGGATCGGTGCCGATGTCGAGCACCTGCACCGTGTCGCGCCCCATCGGCCCGAGGATCACGGCGCCGGCCTCGCTCCACGACTGCTTTTCGTCGTTGGCAACCAGCATCAGCTGGCGCTGCGGCACGGTGGGTGTAAGGCTGGTGCAGCCGGCAAGCGCAGCCAGGGCCAGGGCGGCCAGCAAGGCGGGGTGAAGTTTCATGAAGCGGTCTCCGTGTTGTAGGTCTTTGTGCTGCGGCCTGCGTGCGCCTGCCGCAGCGCATGGTAGCGGCACAATCGTATGACCCAACCCCCCAGAGCATCCGCATGACCATCGAGATTTCCAAGGAAGCGCGCCAGCAGGCCATCATGTCGATAGAGCGCTACTTCAACGAGAACATGGAAGAGAAGATCGGCAATGTCGCCGCCGGTGCGCTGCTCGGCTTCTTCCTTGAAGAGGTGGGCCCGCTGGTCTACAACAAGGCCGTGGCCGATGTGCAGGAGCGGCTGCAATCGCGCATTTCCGAGGTCGACCTGGAGGTGCACGAAGACGAGTTCCAGTACTGGCGCAAGTTCGACCGGCAGAAAAAAGGCAAGTAGGCACTTCGACTGCCCTGCAAAGATGCTTCCAAACGTTGCAAAATCCCAGGCCATGCACCAACACCGCACGCCCCTTCGTCTTGCGCCTTCTTTTCCGCGCCTGCGTATTCTTCTTGCCGCCCCGCTCGCGCTGGCCGCTTCCATTGCAAGCGCCCAGCTGGATCCGTCGGCTTTTCCGCTGGATTCTGTCGGCTACCTGAACGAGGAGCTGCCCCGCATGGAAGCCGCCATTGCCGCGCGCGACCGCAGCTTTTTCCAGGGGGCGATGGCACGCACGGTGCAGTTCTCTGAACGCTGGGGCTTCAAGGCGCAAGCCAATCCGGACTTGGCCAAGTACCCGATGTGCACCGACGCCGTGATGGACTACGTGGTCGTCGGCATGTGCAGGCTCAACCCCTCGGGCGATGTATGCGAGCCCGGACTGGCGCCGCGTTTCGAAGCCAACGTGCAGCGCTGCCGCGAGGTCGCGGCACGAAAATAACCGTCCCGTCCTGGGCCGAAAAAAAATCCTCGCAGGCAATGCGGGGTGGAGACACCATGGACTACACCCGCTACCAGACTCTTTCCATCACGCGCCGCGGCACCAACGATGCGGTGCTCGACATCCAGATGCGTGCGCTCAACGGCAAGCTGCCGACGGCGGGGCACGAAGGCCACCGCGAGCTCGCGGAGATCTGGCGCGACGTGGCGGCTGACGACACGGTGCGCTGCGCGGTGCTGCGGGGCGAAGGGCTGGGCTTTTCGGGCGGCGGCGACCTGGCAATGGTGCAGGACATGACCACCGACGACGCGGTGCGCCAGCGTGTCTGGAAGGAAGCGCGCGACCTCGTCTACAACATCATCAACTGCGACAAGCCCATCGTGAGCGCCATGCACGGCCCGGCCGTGGGCGCCGGCCTGGTGGCGGGGCTTCTCGCCGATATTTCCATTGCGAGCAAGGGCGCGAAGATCGTCGACGGCCACACACGGCTTGGCGTGGCGGCGGGCGATCATGCGGCCATTGTGTGGCCGCTCCTGTGCGGCATGGCCAAGGCCAAGTACCACCTGCTGCTGTGCGAGCCGGTGAGCGGCGAAGAGGCCGAGCGCATCGGCCTGGTGTCGCTTGCGGTGGAAGAGGCCGATCTGCTGCCGCGCGCCTATGAGCTGGCCGACCGGCTGGCCGCGGGCAGCCAGAGCGCGATTCGCCTGACCAAGTACGCGCTCAACAACTGGCTGCGCCAGGCCGGGCCCACGTTCGATGCATCGCTGGCGCTCGAATTCATGGGCTTTGCCGGTGCCGATGTGCGCGAAGGCGTGGCCTCGCTGCGTGAACGGCGGGCGCCGAACTTCGGCTGATCAGGCCGGCGGGTAGGCGACGCCGGCCGCGCCCGGTGCCCACGGCGCGTACTTCTGCATCGCGCGCTCGAACAGCGCAGAGCCAGTCCAGCCCGCGAGCCACGCGAGCAACTTCGGCCAGGGCCGGCTGTCGAACCATGCGGAATCGACCATTGCGAACTGCCGCACGAAGGGCATGACGGCGGCATCGGCCGAGCTGGCCCGCGCGCCGAAAAGCTGGCCGGAGCCGGAAAGCCTTGCCTCCAGCTGCAACAGGAACTGCGCACCCGATTCGCGCGCACCGGCGCCTGAATCGTCGAACCTGGCGGGGTACTTGTAGCGGTCGAGCTGGGGCTTGAAGCTGTTGTCGCACGCAACCACCAGTGTGAGCATGTCGTCGAGCGTGCCCGCATCGGGCTCAAGCCAGCGCTCGGGGTCGCTCCGGCGCAGGGCCCACAGCATGATGTCGAGACTCTGCTCCAGCACCGCGCCTTCGGGCAGCACCAGCACGGGCACGGTGCCCTTGGGCGATGCGGCCAGCATCTCGGCAGGCTTGTTCTTCAAAACGACTTCGCGCAGTTCGCATGGTTCGCCGCTTGCGGCCAGCGCGAGGCGGGCGCGCATTGCGTAAGGGCAACGGCGAAAGCTGTAGAGGAGGGGAAGGCTCGTGGACTGCATCGAACCCGGGAGTCTATGCCGGCCTGCCGTGCTGAGCGGGGCAATGCGCGCAGCCGCCCCGCAGTGTTCAGCCCCTGCATTCTCCGCAGGTGCCGTGCAGCGTCAGCGCGGTGCGGCGCGTGTCGATGCCTTGCTTGCGCAGCTCGCGGCCCAGCCGGCTCATCACCTTGGGCAGCTCCGGGTCGGAAGGCAGGGCCAGCACCTTGTGGCACTGGTCGCATTCGAAGATGTTGCCCGAAGCGGCTTCCACGTGGCGCGAAAAGCGGTTGATGCGGTCCGCGCCCACGCGGCGGTCGCACAGGCCGGCTTCAACCAGCCGGTCGAGCACGCGGTAGATGGTGACGCGGTCGGGCGGCGCCCCGGTGGCAGTGGTGTAGGCGGCAACCACGTCGTCGTGCGTCAGGGGCTGCGAGGCGTGTTCAAGCAACTCCAGCACGGTTTGCGCAGCGCGGGTCACGCGCAGGCCGGTGCTGCGCAGCAGGGCTTCGCTGCCTGATGCCGCAGCGGCGGGGGAGGGCTTCGTCGGGTGTGGGCTCATGGGTTTGGCGTGGAACCGCCATTGTGTTGCATTCCGTGCGACCGCGCCCCGGACGGCCCGAATGCGCTAAGGTCTGGTTTTTGGCGTTTCTGAATACCTTCTACCGACCATGTCCCGCTCCCCGATCGAAATCGAAACCGCCCCCCATCCCACCGCCACGGTGATCGTGATGCACGGCCTTGGCGCCGATGGAAACGACTTCGTGCCGATTGCCAACGAACTCGACCTGTCGAGCGTGGGCCCCGTGCGCTTCGTTTTCCCGAACGCACCAGTCATTCCGGTGACCATCAACGGTGGCTACCAGATGCCCGCCTGGTACGACATTGCGGTGGCCGACTTGGCCGCGCGCGAAGACGAGGCGGGCCTTCGCCGCTCGCAGGCCGCCATCGAAGCGCTCATTGCCAACGAGAAGGCCCGCGGCATCGAGGCCGAGCGCATCGTGGTGGCCGGTTTCTCCCAAGGCTGCGCCATGGCGCTGATGACAGGCTTGCGGCATACGGAGCGGCTGGCGGGCATCGTCGGCCTCTCGGGCTACTTGCCCATTGCGGCAACCACTGCGGCGGAACGCCATGCGTCCAATCACCAGACCCCGGTTTTCCTGGCGCATGGCCGGCAAGACCCGGTGGTGCCGTTCGACAGGGCGCTGATGTCGCGCGACGCGCTCACCGCGCTGGGCTACACCGTGGAGTGGCATGAATACACGATGGCGCATTCGGTCTGCATGGACGAAATTGCCGACCTGAACCGGTTTCTCCTGCGCGTGCTCGCGGCTTAGCGGGGCGGCTCGCGCGTGCTCCAGTCTTGTGATCCGGCCAATCTGAAAGCGCAAGCACCATGGACTTTGCTACCAAAACAATAGCGGCGGCCAGCATAGCGGAAGCGCTGATTCCCTGCACGAGCAGTGCCCGCGCGGGCGTGCTACCTTCCAGCCCCTCAGAAGATCGACGGGTATAAGAATATGAGCAGCAGATTGCAGGAGAGGTTGGGTGCGCTCTCAACCGCAAGGTTGAAGGGGATGCGGCGCGGCATCGAGAAAGAAAGCCTGCGCGCCCTGCCGGACGGCAAACTCGCGCTCACGCCCCATCCCATCGCCCTCGGGTCGGCGCTCACCCATCCGCACATCACCACCGACTTCAGCGAATCTCAGCTCGAACTCATCACGGGCGTGCATGCCAATGTGGAGTCGGCGTTGGACGAGCTGACGCGTGTGCACCAGTTCACCTACCGCGTGCTCGATTCGCTCGGCGATGAGCGCCTGTGGGTGTCGAGCATGCCTTGCGGCCTGCCGACCGACGAGACCATTCCCATCGGGCGCTACGGTTCCTCCAACGTGGGGCGCGCCAAGAGCGTGTACCGCATGGGCCTGAGCCACCGCTACGGACGGCGCATGCAGACCATTTCGGGCATTCACTACAACTGGTCGCTGCCCGATGTGTCCAGCGAACAGTATTTCGCGCTCATTCGCAATTTCCGGCGACACGCCTTCCTGCTGCTGTACCTGTTCGGCGCTTCGCCGGCGCTGTGCTCGAGCTTTGTCGCGGGCCGCCCGCACGAGCTGCAGCCGCTGGGCGACGGCAGCATGTTCATGCCGTACGGCACCTCGCTGCGCATGGGGCGCCTGGGCTACCAGAGCGACGCGCAGGCCTCGCTGGCTGTGAGCTACAACAGCCTCGAAGGCTACGGCGCGTCGCTGCAGGACGCACTCACGCGGCCCTGGCCGGCGTACGAAGCCATCGGCATCCGCAACCTGGGCGGCGACTACAACCAGCTTGCCACCAGCCTGCTGCAGATCGAGAACGAGTTCTACGGCACCATCCGACCCAAGCGCGTCATCAACCCCGGCGAGCGGCCGCTGCATGCGCTGCGCGAACGGGGCGTCGAATATGTCGAGGTGCGGCTGATGGACCTGGACCCCTTCGAGCCGGTGGGCATCAATGCGCAGACCATGCGCTTCATCGACGTTTTCCTGCTGCAGTGCCTGCTGAGCGACAGTCCGGCCGACACCCCGCAGGAAATTGCCGAACTGGCGCACAACCAGCACCTCACCGCCGCGCGCGGACGTGAACCGGGCCTGCACCTGCTGCGCGGTGGGCGCGAGGTGGCGCTGGCCGACTGGGGCATCGAACTGGTGGAGCAATGCCTGCCCATTGCCACGGCGCTCGATGCCGCGAACGGCGGCACGCAGCATGTCGATGCCGTGCAAGCGGCGCTTTCCGCGCTGCAGAACCCCGACAGCCTGCCTTCGGCGCGGGTTCTGGCGGCAGTGGAGCAACGCCACGGCAACTCGTTCATCGGCTTCATTCGCGCCCAGTCCGAAGAGACCCGCACCGCTCTCCTGGCACTGCCGTTCCCGCCCGAGGAGCAGTCCGGGTTCGAGCGCATGACGGAGGAATCGATCCAGGAGCAAAAGCGCATCGAGGCTGCCGACACCATGCCCTTCGAGATCTACCGCGAGCAGTATGTGTCGCCGGCACGCCTGGGGCTCGGCCGCGGGCGGATGGCCGTTGCGGCCTGACCCGGCTCGCTGTCCTACGCGTCTCACCAAGGGGCAGCCCGCCTGACGACAGCTGCGGGCGCCCATGGCCTACAGGCATTGGCCTGCATGACTCACCGCCGGCACCGCCGCCGCGGAGACCATGGGTGGCATGCACCCCGCAAGCTACAGATTCGCGTTCCGGCCCGTGGCTCGGCCGGAGATTCCGGCATGACCTTCAAGGCCTATCTTGTCGAGGACAGCGCCCTCATCCGTGAAAACCTCGTCGGCTTCCTGCACGACGTGGCCGACGCGGACGTGGTGGCCTGCGCCAGCACCGAGGAAGAGGCGGTGCGCTGGCTGCGCCAGCATCGCAACGACTGGGACCTGACCATCGTCGATCTTTTCCTGGAGCGCGGCAACGGCCTGGGCGTGGTCAGGGCCTGCCGCGACCGTCTGGCCAGCCAGAAAGTCGTGGTGCTGAGCAACTACGCCACTTCCGACATGCGGCAGCGCTCCGCGCAACTGGGCGCCGATGCCTTCTTCGACAAGTCGGCCGAGCTCGACCAGCTGGTGGCCTACTGCGAAAAGCTGCGTCACGCGCGTGACTGAGCTCACGCGCGGGCGCTCGCGCCAGCGTGCTTTTCTGGGGTAAAACGCCACGCGGCCGCCGCTGCGGCCCATCGGCACACATCCATTCCCCACGGAAAACAAAGCAAAGAGAGCAAGAGATGACTCAAAGCACCATCGACTTCAAGGGCCGAATAGCCATCGTGACCGGCGCGGGCGGCGGGCTGGGCAGGCAACATGCGCTGGCCTTGGCGGCTCGCGGGGCCAAGGTGGTGGTCAACGACCTGGGCGGCGCGGCCGACGGTTCCGGCGGTTCGGTGAGCGCCGCGCAAGCGGTGGTCGACGAGATCAAGGCGGCCGGCGGCGAGGCCATGGCCAACGGCGCCTCGGTGACGGATTTCGACGCGGTACAGGCCATGGTGCAGCAGGCGGTCGATGCCTGGGGCCGCGTCGACATCCTGGTGAACAACGCAGGCATCTTGCGCGACAAGAGCTTTGCCAAGATGGACCTTGCCGATTTCAAGCTGGTGGTCGACGTGCACCTGATGGGCGCGGTGAACTGCACCAAGGCCGTCTGGGCGCTCATGAACGAGCAGAAATACGGCCGCATCGTGATGACCACTTCGTCTTCCGGGCTCTACGGCAACTTCGGCCAGAGCAACTACGGCGCCGCCAAGCTTGCGCTGGTGGGCCTCATGCAGACGCTGAGCATCGAAGGCGCGAAGAACGACATCCGCGTCAATTGCCTCGCGCCCACGGCCGCCACGCGGATGACCGAAGGCCTCATGCCGCAGGAAGTGCTCGATGCCCTCAAGCCCGAGGCGGTGGTGCCCGCCATGCTGGTGCTGGCCTCCACGGACGCGCCCAACCGCACCATTCTTTGCGCTGGCGCAGGCACCTTCGAGGCCGCGCACATCACTCTTACGCAGGGCGCCTGGCTGGGCATCGGCGCGGACGCGCCCGAGCAACTTGCCGCGCGGCTTGCCGAAGTGACCTCGCGCGAGGGAGAAGTCGTGCCACAGAGCGGTTCTGCCCAAGGCACCAACGAAGTGGGCAAGGCCATGGCCAACGCGAGCAAGGGTTGACGCGTGGCCCGTTCATGGTGCTTGACCTAGAGTGCACTCGAGCATTTCCAATGAATCCACCGGGGCTTCCGGTTCATTCATTCCAAGAGGAAATGCAGCCATGAACACGACGACAGACAACAAGGCGCTGGTGCAGCGCATTCACGCGGAGCTTGACGAGGGCAACGGCCAGCTCTTCATCGACAGCCTGGCCGACGACGCCAGCTGGACACTGGAGGGCACCACGCCATGGTCGCGCACCTACGCGGGCAAGGCGGCGATTCGCGAAGAGCTGATCAAGCCGCTGTTCGCGCAGTTTGCGGGGCCCTACCGGAGCAAGACCGAACGCATCATTGCAGAAGACGACCGCGTGGTGGTGCTGTTCCGCGGCGACGTGCCCACCAAGGCCGGCAAGCGCTACAACAACAGCTATTGCTACGTGTATCGACTCGAAGGAGGCAAGGTGAAGGAACTGACCGAGTACTTCGACACCGCACTGGTGCAGGACGCGCTCCAGGCGCCGTCCGCCACCGCCGCCCATGCCGGCTGAAAGCGGCCCGCCTTTTCACATCGGCGAGCTCGCCACGCGCACCGGCCGCACGGTGCACGCCATTCGATGGTACGAGGCCCAGGGCCTCGTGCCTGGCGTTGCGCGCGATGAAGGCGGCCGGCGCCTCTATGGCGAGCTGCACGTGGGCTGGCTCGACCTGATGGACCGGCTGCGCCGCACCGGCATGAGCATTGCCGAGATGCGGGAATACACCGCGCTTGCGCTGCAGGGCAAGACCACGCTGCCCCAGCGGCGCGACCTGCTGGCCGCGCACCGTGCCCGCGTGACCGAAACCATTGCCGAATGGAAGCGCGCCCTGTCGCTGGTCGACCGCAAGATCGACTTCTACGACGAGTGGATGCAGACGGGACACCGCCCGCCGTTGATTCCGGTAGAAACGCCCGGCACCAAGCCACCCGCGCACAAACCCCGCAAGCCGCGGTAGCTGCAATCTGCGCTTGCCGGGCTACTCCGCGATAAAGCCCGCGTCCTTGCGGATCGAGTCGCGGTCGCGGTGGTTGTTCAGGCGGCCCAGCGTGTTGTCGAGCAGGCGCTTGAGCTTCTCGGCCGCGCCCCTGAAGGCTTCGTCCAGGGTGTTGGCGTATTGCGTGACGGCCAGCGGCTGGTGGTGCGCAAGGCGTGCTTCCATCACGCAGCACTTGTTGCCGGCACCGGCCTTGTCATGGTTTTCGTCGCTCAGATGCACTTCGACGCGCGTGACATCTTCGACAAAGCGGTTCAGCTGCTGCTTGATCTCCGTATCGGCCCAGCGCTCCAGCGCGTCCTTGTTGTTGACACCGTTGCTCGTGTTGACCTGAATCTGCATGCCATGTTCCTGCTGATGGATGAACGAAGCCCTACTGTGCGCCTTAAACAGGCCGGGTGCGCGTAGGCGTGTTCCCCACCTTGGGGCAGGCATGGGATCAACTCTGGATATAGGTCGTGAGCTGCGCGATGGTCACTTCGTGGTCGGCAATGATGTCGTCCATCAGGTCCTGGATGGAGATCATTCCCACCACCTTGTCGCCGTCGACCACCGGCAGGTGTCGAAACTTGCGCTGGCTCATGAGCGCCATGCAGGCGCGCGTGCGGGTTTGCGGAGTGACGGTCATCACGTCGGGCGTCATGATCTCGGAGACCTTCATTTCCTTCGAGTTCTTGCCCTGCAGCGCCACCTTGCGGGTGTAGTCGCGCTCGGAGAGAAAGCCCACCAGTTTTTCGCCGTCCATCACCATGAGCGCGCCCACTTCAAAATGCGCCAGCGTGGCCAGCGCGTCGAACACGGTGGTGTCCGGCGAGGTGCGCCAAGCCGCGGAGTCGTGGCGCTTGAGCAGTTCGGAGACGGGTTTCATCGCGGTAACTCCATCAAAAGTTTCAATTCGACCGACGCGCCGTTGCGCCGCGTTCAGCCAAATGATAGGGGCGGAACAGGCCCCCGCGATGCAAAACATCTAATGGATTGCACGTGTCTCGCCGACACGTGCGCCAACGCAAACTAAGGTGTTGGTGCCAGCACGCGGCTGAGCGCCACCGGGTCGCCCAGCACGGACTTGACCAGGCCCTTCTCGTCGAAGTTGACCTGGTACTCCGACCAGCTGTCGCGCCAATAGCGCCAGGTGGGCGCATCGAGGCTGGGGTTTTCGCCGGCCACCGGATAGCCGACGGCCATCAGCACCTGCTCGCGCGTCATGCCGGGCATGACCTTCACGGCCAGAATGGCGTCGCGGACAGCGGGCGGAAAACCCGCCATCTTCTGCTTCGGGTCTTCGGCCACTACATAGCGCTTGGCAAAGTCGATCAGCGTGATGTTGCGGCTGTAGTCGTTCTTGATGCGCTGGGGCTTGCCGGCCAGGTCGAGGTTGAACCAGCGAAAGTCGTAGGCCGTGATGCGGGCCGGCGTACCCACGGCCACGATGCTCGTGCCTTGCTCGTCGTAGTTGATGTCGCTGATGGAGTTGCCATAGGTGCGCATGTTGCAGCACAGGTAGCCGCTGATCAGCGGGCCTTGCGGCGGTGAGGGACGCTGGGCATGGGCGACGGTTGCGGAACCGGCGGTGGCTGCCAGCAGTGCGGCAGCGGCAAGGCGCTTGAACATGGATTTCCCTCGAATGATTATTTGAAAGCGGCTGCAAGTGCAGCGCGCGGATTCTAGGGGCGCGGTGCGGCGCGGCGCAGGCAAAATGGGCACACGCAGCTATCGAAAGCGTAGCGCCGTGATCTGCCGCACATTCCCGGTCCACAATGCGCACCCGGCCCCAGGGCCGCCCCTTCCAGTAAGAGCGAAAGAAAGAGCATCCATCGATGGCGATCCAGTGGTTCCCCGGGCACATGTACACGACCCAGAAGGCCATCACCGAGCGGGTGAAGGACATCGACGTGGTCATCGAGCTGCTCGACGCGCGGCTGCCGGGCTCCAGCGCCAACCCGATGCTGGCCGAACTCACCGCCGGCCGGCCTTCGCTGAAGGTGCTCAACAAGCAGGACCTGGCCGACCCCGCGCGCACCGCGCTCTGGCTCGCGCACTACAACGGGCTGCCGGCCACGCGCGCCATTGCGCTCGATGCAAGCCAGACCACGCCGGCGCAGGCCATCGTGCGTGCCTGCCACGAGCTTTCGCCCAACCGCGGCGGCATGGCCAAGCCGATGCGCGTGCTGATCTGCGGCATTCCCAACGTGGGCAAGTCGACCCTCATCAACACGCTCACCGGCAGCCGCAAGGCCAAGACCGGCGACGAGGCCGGCATTACCAAGCTGGAGCAGCGCATCACGCTGGCCGACGACTTCTACCTGTGGGACACGCCCGGCATGCTGTGGCCGCGCATCGTGGTGCCCAAGAGCGGCTACAACCTGGCCGCCAGCGGGGCCGTGGGGCGCAATGCGTTCGACGAGGAAGAAGTGGCGCTGGAGCTGCTCAACTACCTGAAGGCGAACTATGCCGAGGGCATTGCCGCGCGCTTCAAGCTGGCCGAGCACGACGCCGCCGCCATTGCCGCCATGAAGGACGAAGAGGTGCTCGACGCCATCGGCCGCAAGCGCGGCGCTTTGTTGGGCAAGGGCCGCGTCAACCTGCAAAAGGCCGCGGAAATCGTCATGCACGAGTTTCGCGCCGGCAACCTGGGGCGCATCACGCTCGAGACGCCTGAAGAGTTCTTGCAATGGCTGGCCGAGGGCCAGCGCATCGATGCGGAACGTGCGGCCAAGAAAGCGGCACGCGGCAAGAAGCGCAAGCCGGGCGCCGAGCCTCCGGAAGGCCAGGCGCCCGAGCCGCACTGAACAGGCCGCGCTCAGCGCATCTGCAGGCGCGCGTCCTTCGGGTAGCTGATGGTGTAGTCGGCCGCCGCGCGCGCGGTCTTGCCGGCCTCCAGGTCGAAGCTCCACATTGCGAGGCCGGGCTGCTTGTTCCAGGCCAGCTCGCCCGGCTGCGGCGAGAACTGCGCGGCCACGCGCACCTGCTCGTCGACGGAAACCGGCGCCGCCTCGAGCACCTGCACCGCAACGGGCGTGCGGTGGCGGTTTTCGACCACATAGGCGCGCTGCACCTTGCGCTCGGCGCGCGAACCGACAAAGCCGCCCGTGCCTTGGCTGTCCTGTTCGGGCTCAGCCTGCACGCGCACGAGTTGGTCGCGGCCGAAGGACAGGGTGAGCTTTGCATCGCTGGGCGCGTTCCAGCGCCCATTGCCGACGAAGTTGCCGTCGCGATAAAGCTGCAGCGGGCCGGCCGGCCACACACCTGCAGGCTGCGGAAGTTCTGCGACCAGGAAGGCACTCGGGTCCACGCGCGGGCTGGTGCGCGCGGCAAGCTTTGCCGTGTCTTCGTGCTGGCCCAGCGCCAGCGTGACACGCTGGCCGTTGGAGGGGACGTCGATGCTTTGCGGCACGGCAAATTCGGTGGCAAAGCTGTTGTCGAATATGGCCACGTCGAAAAGCGGCTCCGCAGCTTCAGCCATTGCGCGCTTCCGGTCGAGCGATGCAGCGGGTGCCGGCGCTGCCATCATGGCAACGGCCGGGCTTGCGGGTGCACGCTGCGGCGGCTCGATGCCGATGCGCCACGCAGCTGGCGTGCGGCCGGCGGTTTCGCGGCGCGGCTGGCCGGTGGAAAGCACCAGCTTCACGCCTCGCCAGTCTTCGCCCGTGGCCTGGGCCACCAGCGCCTGCCGCTCGATGCGCACCTTGCGGGTGGTGGTGTCGAGCAGCGCGCGGTAGGTGGGCGTCCAGCCCGGGCCGTTGACCTGGTAGCTGAGCTTCACGTCGGTATCGGCACTGGCGGCCAGCGTAACGGTGACAGCCACCACTTGCCCGCCATCGCCCTGCGAGCGCTTGCGTTCGGCAAGCAGCGGGTTGAGCTGCCGGTCGATGTCGGTCTGCTTGCGCTGGATCTGGTGCTGCTTCAGCAGCGACTCCTGGCCGCTTCTGCGCATGGCCTCGGTCATTGCGGCAAGGTTGCGCGCATCCATGGGGGCACGGGCGCCTTGCGCCGGCTCGCCGCTGCCCGAGAGGCCCTTGAGATAGCCGGTGACCAGGCCGAGTGCATCGCTCTCGGCCTGCAGCGCGGCCTTCTGGTCCTCCAGGTCGCGAATGCGGCCGTCGAGCGCGCTGGTCGCGCAGCGCGCCGAGAGTTCGCGCGCCTCGCTGAGCACCGAGGTTTCGCCCAGGCGAACCGAAGCACCGGCCGACACCTGCAAGCTCTGCACGTCGAGCCCGGCGGGCAGGCAGGCAAAGGTGACCGACCGGCTGCCGGCCGCGACCCGCGCCACGCGCTCCACGGTCGCGCTGCCCGGGTAGACCTTGACTTGCGTGATGCGCGATGCGTCCGCGCCGCCGGCCGCGGTTGCCACGGCCTGCGCATACGCGCCGGTGCCGAGAACCAGCCAAGCTGCGGCAATGACGGTGGCGCGCAGGTCGGCACGGAAGAAGAAGGAGGAAGAAGAAGAGATTGCTTTCATCGGAGCCTCGGTAGTGGATCGTTCCTCCACTCATACGGCGGGGCTCGCAGACCGGGGTTAAGGCCGGTTGAAAAATTGCTGTCGCCAAGGCAACTGCCCAAACGCTTCGGGTCACCGGGGCGACGGTGCGGTGCGGAGCCGCTTCGTAGAGTGGCCGCTCCACCCCTTTCTTTTCCGAAAGACCGCCATGCTCGACACCATCCAGGCCATCAACAAGACCGCAGCCTTCAATCGCTGGGCCGGCTTCGAAGTCACCCGTGCTGCCGCCGGCGAAGCCGAGCTGCGCATGGAATGGCGCGAGGAGGACATGGGCCAGTACGCCGGGTTCTTGCACGCGGGGCTCATCGGCGCAATGCTCGACACGGCCTGCGGCTTTGCAGCCGCCACGGTGGCGGGGCGGGTGCTGGCGTCGCACTTTTCGGTGAACTGCCTCTCGCCCGCGCTGGGCCGGGCCTTCATTGCGCGCGGCAAGGTCGTGAAGGCCGGGCGCAAGCAGGTGTTTGCCACCGCCGAGCTCTACGGCCAGGGCGAGGGCGACAGCCTCAAGCTCGTGGCGACGGGGAGCGCCATTCTTGTTCCGGTGGAAGAGGCTGCGCCGCCAAAGTGATTTCTGTCTTGCCGCGGGTGCGCCGTGGCTTCAACCCGAACAGCGGACGCACCCAGTCGAGGCGGCGAATCACCCCGTCGGTGAGCACCCAGCAGCCGGCGATGGTCAGCGCCACCAGCAGCATCGGTTCCAGCACAGGCCCCAGGGCAAGAGGTGCAAGCAGCCCAATGCCCGCGATGATCAGCGTCTGGTGCAGCACGTACCACGGGTACACGGACTCGTTGGCCCAACGGAGCCAAGGCCAGGGCCTGTTCAGGTAGCGGTGGCCGTGCCCGAGGATGGTGGCAACCGCCAGCCAAAGGTAGAGCGTGCGCAGCGTGTCCATCAGCTCGCCCGAAGGCGGCCCCTTCATGCCGATGCGCAGCACGATGAAAGCGCCGATTGCCGCTGCAGCCAGCGCGAGTGAGAAGCGGCGCAAACGCGCCAGCTCGCGCCACACCGCGGTGTCCGCGCCCATCCAGTAGCCGTACAGAAACACCGTGAAGAAGACGCTGTGCAGGTAAAAGTCGCGAACCAGGTTGTGCGTCGGCGGAAAGTGCCGGGCCAGCAGCATCGTCCACACCAGCAATGGAAGCGCCGGCAGAAACAGCAGCTTCCAGCCCCGTAGCCCGTTGAAGCTGCGGCGCATCCATTGGCCCCCGCGCGAGCGCCACAGCGGCAGCGTGAGCGCGATGAGCGCCGTGTAGGCGAACAGGTACGGCAGGTACCAGAGGTGGTTCCAGGTAATGCCGAATTCCGCGCCGGCGAATGCCTGCTTGGGCCATGGGGCGCTCATCGACAGGTAGCGCAGCAGGAATGCGCCGAAGCCCGGTGCCACCAGCCCATTGGCCACGCCCTCGGCATAGGCCTGGTAAGGCACGACCACCGCCATGCCGAACGTCAGCGGCAGCATCAACCGGGCACCGCGGCTGCGCAGCAGACTCCAGGTGCCCTGGTTGCGGGTCAGGAAACCCAGCGACACGCCCGAGATGAGAAACACCAGGTCCATGCGCCAGAGGTTGAGTACGCGCATCGGCCACTGCAGCCATTCGGCCGCGTGCGGGCTCTTCAGGTGCCAGGGCCAGTCGGCCACGTAGTACATCGCCACGTGGTACAGGATGACCAGCAAAAAGGCCAAGGCGCGCAGCGCATCGATGTCGTGCCGTCGATCGGGCGGGGCGGAGGATGCAGCCATCGAAATTCCTCGAACAATGCAAGAGAGAAGCCGCGATGGTCGTGTCCAGCCGCCGCCTGCGGGTTGCCGAAGGGACGGATCGCCCCCTCTTTGTGACGAGCGGTGGCTGCCAGGGACGAAAAGCGCCCCTCCTGGCGTGCGGATCGCGAGAATCCCGGGCATGGGAGATTCCCGAAAGAACCTGTACGAGCGCTATGAGCCTATCCGCCGCCGGGTGGAAGTCGGCTTCTGGCTCGTCTTCATGGCGCTGCAGGCGGTGTTCAACACCACCGTGGCGCTGATCGATGCGCGCGATCGCGCGGTGCCGCGCGCACCCTGGGAAATCGTGACCTGGGAAGTGTCCAGCCACCTTGTGTTGCTGGCGCTGGTGCCGGCGGTGGTTGCCGTGCAGCGCCGGCTGTCGCCGCTGGTGCGCACTCATTTGCCGCGCTTTGTGGCCTGCCACCTGGCCGCCAGCGTCGTATTCAGCCTGGTGCATGTGGCCGCGATGTTCGCGCTGCGGGCGGTGGTCTATTCGGCCATGGGCGAGCGCTACGACTTCGCAGGCTGGACGGGGCGCTGGGGCTACGAATACCTGAAGGACGTTCGCGCCTACCTGTCGATGGTGTTCGGCATCTGGGTCTACGGCGTCTTCATGCTGCGGCTGCAGGGCGAGGCGCGTGTGCTCGACGCGCCCGAGGCAGCGCCCGCCGAACCCGATGCCCCCCGAGCGGAACCGTCCGCCCCGCCCGCCCGGCCCGAGCGCTTTCTGGTGCGCAAGCTGCGGCGCGAATTCCTGATTGCCGCCGGCGACATCGAGTGGCTGCAGGCCCAAGGCAACTACGTCGGCCTGCACGTCAACGGCCACGACTACCTGCTGCGCGCCACGCTCACCGACTTCTTGACCCAACTAGATCCCGCCAGCTTCGTGCGCGTGCACCGCAGCCATGCGGTCAACTTGGGGCGCATCAAGGAAATAGAGCCGCTGGACGGCGGCGACGCCCGGCTGCACATGCACGACGGCAGCACGGTGCCATGCAGCCGCCGCTACCGCGATGCACTGCGCGTGGGCACGAGTTGAAAAGGCAGTCCCCGGCTCGTGGTGTCCCGTTCCGGTGCGGTCTTTGCACTGAGAAGGCTCATTGACCTCCAGTTCGCACCATCAAAGAGCTTGCAGGCACCATTTTTGCTTCCTTGCGGCGCTGCCCCGGGCGATTCGGGTGCAATGCACCAATTCAAACCAAAAACTGCAAGAAGCTCCAATGGACGCACTCAAACAGGGCGCAGACGCGCTGTTCATCCTTCTCGGCGCCATCATGGTGTTTGCCATGCATGCCGGTTTCGCCTTTCTGGAACTGGGGACCGTGCGCAAGAAGAACCAGGTCAATGCACTGGTCAAGATCCTGGTCGACTTTTCGGTCTCGACCATCGTGTACTTCCTGGTGGGCTATGGCGTGGCCTACGGCACGCATTTCTTCGTGGGCGCGACCGAGCTTGCGGCCAAGAGCGGCTACGAACTGGTGAAGTTCTTCTTTCTGCTGACCTTTGCAGCGGCCATTCCGGCCATCATTTCGGGCGGCATTGCCGAGCGCGCCAAGTTCTGGCCCCAGCTCATTGCCACGGCCGTCATCGTCGGCCTTGTCTATCCGCTGTACGAGGGCATCGCGTGGAACAAGGCCTTCGGCATCCAGGGCTGGATTGCCTCGGCCACCGGCCACGAGTTTCATGACTTTGCCGGATCGGTGGTGGTGCACGCGGTAGGCGGCTGGCTGGCCTTACCGGCCGTGCTGCTGCTGGGCGCGCGCCGCAACCGCTACCGGGGCGACGGCTCGCTGAGCGCGCATCCGCCGTCGAACATTCCTTTTCTGGCGCTGGGCGCGTGGATCCTCTGTGCGGGCTGGTTCGGCTTCAACGTGATGAGCGCCCAGACCATCGACAAGATCTCGGGGTTGGTGGCCGTCAACTCGCTCATGGCCATGGTGGGCGGCACGCTGGTGGCGCTGGCCATGGGCAAGAACGACCCCGGCTTTGTGTACAACGGCCCGCTCGCCGGGCTGGTGGCCGTGTGCGCCGGTTCCGACCTGATGCACCCGCTGGGCGCGCTGGTGGTGGGCGGTGTGGCCGGCGCCATCTTCGTTTCGATGTTCACGCTCACGCAGAACAAATGGAAGATCGACGACGTGCTCGGCGTATGGCCGCTGCACGGCCTCTGCGGCACCTGGGGCGGCATCGCAGCCGGCATCTTCGGCGCGCAGGCACTGGGCGGTATTGGCGGCGTGAACGTGTGGGCACAGCTCATCGGCACCCTGATGGGCGTGGCGTGGGCCGCGCTTGCGGGGGCGGCGGTTTATGGCGCGCTCAAGGCCGCGATGGGGCTGCGGCTCACGCAGGAAGAGGAATACGACGGCGCGGACCTGTCGATTCACCACATTTCGGCTACGCCGGAGCGTGAGGTGAATTGGTAATGGGACCGGGCTGAAGCGCATTTTCGTTGAATACGCTTCAAATATGAAGCGTATTTCCCTAGAATGCGCTTCATGTGGATCTGGCAAGCCCAAAAATGGCCGCACTTCAACGTCGATGCGCGAGCCCTGCAGCCTGCGCTGTCGGCCGCGCGCCTGGCCCAGGGGCGCATGCTGGGCGTGGCGGGCAACCTTCAACTCGTCGACCTGAGCGAGCTCCAACTCGGCGAGTGGACGCAAGAAGCCATTTCTACCGCCCAGATCGAAGGCGAAACACTTCAAGTCAATTCGGTGCGTGCCTCGGCGGCGCGGCGGCTTGGCCTTGCGCCGGCCGACCGCGTGCCAAGGGATGCGCGCACGGAAGCCACGCTCGACATTGTTGAAGCAGCCGTTGCGCGTTGGGATGAGCCACTTTCAGAAGGGCGGCTTCTCGATTGGCACGCGGCGCTTTTCCCGAACGGACGAAGCGGCATCACACGCATCGTGATGGGTGGCTACCGTGTCCACGAAGACCCCATGCAGATCGTCACTCCCCGCATCGGCAAGCCGGACACGGTGCACTATGAAGCGCCTCCTTCACGCGATGTGCCGGCTCAGATGAAGGCGTTGCTCGAATGGTTCGAGGGCGGCCGGGAGCGGGCAGAAATGGACGGCATCGTGCGCAGCGCCATCGCGCATCTTTGGTTCGAAACCATTCACCCATTCGAAGACGGTAATGGCCGGATCGGCCGCGCTCTGAGCGACTTGGCGCTGGCGCAGGATCTGCGCAGCAACCAGCGTCTCTTCAGCATGTCTCAGCAGCTATGGCTCGACCGCGCGGGTTACTACAACCAATTGCAGGCCGCCAGTGCTCAAGAGAGCATGGATGTCACGCCGTGGGTGCGCTGGTTTGTCGGCTGTGTTGAAAAGGCGTGCCTCTCAACGCTGGCCCAGATACAGGCCGCGGGCGCCAAGGCTGGCTTCTGGGCACTTCTGGATGCTGCGCATCCGCAACTCACGCCGAGCCAGCGCAAGGTGTTGAACAAGCTCTATGACGCCGGGCCCGACGGATTTCTTGGTGGCATGAGCACGGAGAAATATGTGGCTATCGCAGGTGTGTCGCGCGCCACTGCCTATCGGGAGCTGACCGAAATGGTGGCATCGGGCTTGCTCGAAAGAACAGGGCAGGGCAAAGCAACCCGGTACGCACTTGTTCGCCCGATGTAGCTGGGCTAGCACAGGAGCAAAAAAGCGCCGCCTGTAGCAAACTCGCCCGACCCCTCCGCTTGAATATTCACACAGCCAATGACCCAAACGCCCCCCGCCCTCGAAGTCCTCCCCCGCGACATCTCCGCGTACCGAAAGGGCAACATCGGCATCGATTACGTACACCGCTTCGAATCGGGCAAGCCCGGGCCGCACGTGCTGATCAATGCGCTCACGCACGGCAACGAAATCTGCGGCATGACCGCCGCCACGCATCTGCTCGACACCAACGTGCGCCCGAAAATCGGCACGCTGACCGTGAGCTTTGCCAACGTGGATGCGTACGAGTCGTTCAACGAGGCGCTGCCCTTCGACAGCCGGCAACTGGTGCACAACCTCAACCGCATCTGGTCGCCCGAATGGCTCGACGGCACCGAAGACAGCCCCGAACTGCGCCGCGCCCGCGTGCTGCGCCCGGTGGTGAGCGCGGCCGACCACATTCTGGACATTCACTCCACCAGCCAGCCCGTCGTACCGTTCTGGGTGTATCCCGCCTACGACCGCAACGCCGAGGCGGCGCTGGCCATCGGCCGCCCTTCGGTGCACCTGGTCATGCCCGACGGTCTTGGCTCGGGCACGCCGCTGATCCAGCATGGCCGCCATGGACTGCCCGAAGGCAAGGGCGTTGCGCTGGTGGCCGAATGCGGCCAGCACTTCCTGCACTCCGCCTCAGAACTGGCCACCGCCATTTCGCTCGACTTTCTGGCGCACTTCGGCCTCATCGACAAAGACCCGGCTGTGCCCGCGCCCGGGCCGCAACGCCGCTTCGAGCTGCTTCAGACGCACATCATCAAGTCGGAAGAGTTTGCATTCGTGCGCCCGCTGATCGGCTTCGAGACCTTTGCCAAGGGCGAGCTGATTGCCACCAACGGCCCGGACGAGATTCGCGCGCCGTGCGACGACTGCACGATCTTCATGCCCGCGCAACGCGTGATCGTCGGGCGCGAGGCGGTTTATTTGACGAAGCCGATTTGAGATCGGCTACGCGACGGACGTTTTCGACTTCGGAATGGTTCTGCCGCGGCACTTGGGGAAGTTGGCGCAGCCCCAGAAACTGCCATCGTTCTTGGTCGACGGTTTTTCGACCATCTTGGTGCCGCAGCTTGCGCAAGTAGGCCGCCAATATTCGCCTTCGTAGGCCACGGCAAGCAATGCAGCTTGCTGCTCGGGCGTGCGCTGGGCGATCAATTCGAGCAGGGCGGCGCCATCTTGCGCATGGATGCCGTTCGCCTTGGCAAACGCCCTGGCGTCGGCAGAGAAAACCCCGCTCGTGACGTAAGTGCCGCTCTTCAGCTGATGTGAGGCCATTACGCCAAAGAATTCCCGCATCTCTTTTACCCCCACCACTTTGCCTTGCCAGTGCTTGCATTGAACGATGCGCGGCACGTCGCTGTGTTTGGACTGGAGCCAGATGTCGACGCCGCCGTCGGCACCGTGCGATTGGCTGCGTGTGGTGAAGCCGGCCTGCGCATAGAGCGCTTCGCACAGGGCCTCGAAGCGGCGCCATTCGATGGCTGCGAGTACGGCCGGGCTCCAGCGCTGCGCGTGCTGCGGCGCGGGTTCTGCGGGAGAGTGGCTTGGCTGGGGAGGCGTTGGCGCAAATACAGGCTCGCGTTTCGCGGCGCCAGAAGGTGGTGGTGTGGGCTGCGTCACCTTGGCAATAGTTGGCTGTTGTGCAGCGCGCTTCACCTCAGGGAGCGCCGCCTTGCGTGCGACGAAGTAATGCAGTGCCAGCAGCACCGCTCCGAGCGCCAGCGCTGCCCAGCCGGCCGGTCGAAGTGCGGGGCCGATGGTCCCGATGATCGAGCCCTGCATGAAGCTCGGTCCCACCAGCAGCAGGACGCCGACGATGATCACCGTCCATCCCTTGCCGGCCAGTTCTTTTCGTGCGCGCTCCCGGCGTCGCTCGGCTCTTGTTTGCTTGGCCATTGCCCACCCCTGCTTTTGTGTGGCGCGAGTTTATGAGGAGAGCGGAATTCAGGCCTCAGGGTGAGTACTCAAGCCGCAATGAATAGCGCCGGATCCACCATTGCCCGGTTCAGCATCACAGACCAGTGCAGATGCGGCCCCGTGACGCGACCGGTGGCACCCACGGCCGCAAGCTGCTCGCCGGTCTTCAGCACATCGCCCACCTTCACGTCGACGCGGCTCAGGTGGCAATACATCGTCAGCAGGCCGCCGCCGTGGTCGAGCCACACGGTGCCGCCATTGAAAAAGTAGTCGCCCGTATCGATCACCCGGCCCGGCAGCGGTGCCAGCACAGGCGTGCCGGTGCCGGCCGCGATGTCCATGCCACTGTGCGGATTGCGCGACTGGCCGTTGAACACGCGGCGCAGGCCGAACGAACTGGAGCGGCGGCCCGGCACGGGGACGCGCATCTGTAGCGAGGCGTCGGGCCGCAGATCGGTGAGGGTGGCCATCACTGTGGCAAGGTGCGCGCGTTCGCGCTCGTAGCGCGCCTCGTCTTCGGGCGAGAGGTCGACGGTGCGCGGCGGCACTGTCAGGCGCTGCTCGCGATACTGCTTGGGCTCCACGGTGTAGGCAATCTGCTTTTCAGCGCCGCTTTCGGGGCGCACAACAATGCTTGCGTCGCCTGGCGTGGCCGCAAGCGGAATGCCCACGAGCGCCGTCCGTTCGATGGCGTCGCCCAGCACAAGCAGCGGCACGTCGCCTGAAAAGGCGGTCGGCCGTTTGGCATTCGGGCCAAGCGACAGCCGCGCGACGCCGCCCGGCACCTGGGACGCGTGCGGCCACACCTCGGGGCGCTTGTGCTTGGGCTTTGCAGGGGGCGCAGCTGTGGCGTGCGTGGCAGGCAGCGCCAGCAGGCCCAGCGTGCCGAGCAATGCGTGGCGCCGATTCAAGAAATGGAGTTGGTTGCTGTGCATACGGAATCGAATAGATGAAATGTGTGCTGCGGCGCTAACCGAGCCAGGTGCCGGGCGCCAATCCGTCCAGCGTGTGCGGCCCGATGGAAGCGCGAATCAGGCGCAGGGTGGGCAGGCCCACTGCGGCGGTCATGCGCCGCACCTGCCGGTTGCGGCCTTCGCTGATCGCCAGCTCCAGCCATGCAGTGGGAATGCTCTTGCGTTCGCGGATGGGCGGTTGCCGCTCCCACACATCGGGCGGGGGATCGAGCAGGCGCGCACGGGCCGGACGCGTGAGGCCGTCGTTGAGTTGCACGCCTTGGCGCAACGCGGCAAGCGCCTCTTCAGTGGGCACGCCTTCCACTTGCACCCAATAGGTCTTCTCCATCTTGAAGCGCGGATCGGCGATGCGCGCCTGAAGCTGGCCGTCATCGGTGAGAAGCAGCAGGCCTTCGCTGTCGGCATCGAGGCGTCCGGCGACATAGACGCCCGGAACATCGATGAAGTCTTTCAGCCCGCGCCAGCGACCCTCTGGCGTGAACTGGCTGAGCACGCCGTAGGGCTTGTTAAAGCGAATAAGCACAGCCGGAGAACTTAAGCGTGACTGTTTGGCGTGAGCATATTTGCAGCACGCAAGGCTGCACCACAAACGCGAAATCGCGCCGAGAAGAAGGCAAGAACGATGCGGAAGTCCGCATGAACTTCTAATGGAGCGTTACGCAACAATGCCGCGCAAGCCGTCTCGGAACTTGCGAAAGCTGGGTGATTCATTTTGCTCGATATTCATCAGCGGCCCTATGTGATCTGCCCACGAGTGTTTGACTTGTCCCGGAAGCGGCCATCCGGCCTTTTTGATCGATGCTGAACCGCCAGGGTGCACAGCATCGGCAAGCAATTCCCAAGTGCCGCATACGCTGTCTTGCTGATACCGATCGAGGATTTCTTTTTTAGCCTTCGGGTAGGCTGTCAGCAAAGCGTGCCGGTCTCCAAGGAGCCAAGCTTCCATTTCTTCAACGGCCAGTCGAAACAAGACGTTGGGTGTAGGCTGACACTGGTGAAGGAGGGCCTCCAGTTCGTCGAGAAAAGCCTTGCAGTCGCGGCGATCACTGTCAAGTACCACTACCACTGCATCATAGCCGGGTGTTTTTCCGTAGCCAGTGAGCAATCGCGGCAATTGATTCAGTAAGGCTCGCTTAGCGGGGTCACCTTTGGCCGTTAACCCGGGGGGCAAACGACCAATGCCCTTATACGAATGCACTCGCCACGTGTGATGTGTGTCGTGATTTCCAATCAAAGAAGGAAGCAGCATCTCAATCAATTTAGCACCCGAGCTGTCTTCCACCAGCACTTCAATGTGCATGGCTTACCTCGCGTCCAAATAGTCGCTGTACCAAAGACCGCCGAGTGGTAGGCCTTCGTCCACGAGGTTCTGCACTAGCGCTAGATCAGATACACGACGGATAGTCGAAAAGCCGTCTGGACCCTTCTCAAGAATCCAGACCTCTTTGGGAGAGAGTGCGTCTACAAAATAGGGCTGATGCGTCGTCACGAAGATCTGCGGCGCATTTTTCTTCCCAGTCGCGTGGCTGCGCAGTTCGCTTGCTAACGAGTCGAGAAGACGGTGATACAGACCGTTTTCAGGCTCCTCGATACAGATGAAGGGCGGCGGTTCCGGATCTTCCATTAACAAAAGGTAAGCAAAAATCTTCAGCGTTCCGTCCGACATCTGTCCCGCATAGAACGGATCGGAAAAAGCTCCGTCGTTGAACTGCAATAAAACACGCTTGTCTTCGGTGACGATGGTCTTGATGCTCTGAATTCCAGGGATTTTGCTAGCAATACGCTCGAGGATCGATTTAAAACGGTCCTTGTGTTCGCGTTCCATGTGCTGCACCACGTTACCGATGTTGTCGCCGTGGATGTTGAGGTGCCGCTGTGCGCCCGCGGAGGGGATAGAGCGCGCCGCATCTGGATGGAAGTACGACAAATACCAACCCTTGAGGAAATCCCGAAAGCGCTTGATACGTGGGTGCTCTTTCAAAGTGCCAAGAGTGGCAATGCCAAGCTGTCTAAGATCAGTTAATTCGACCTCCTCCTGAGCGCGGTCTTCCTCACCGCTAGTCGTTTCTACGGCCTCCTCACCCGCCCATACCTTGCCCTTACCGTGGTCCAACCGAAGAAATGGGTAAGGCCTTCCATGTTTTGCCCCTTTGCGACGTTGCTTCAAAACTTCTGATTGCACGTACGGCCGACCGCTGCCGTCTAAATTAATGGCAAGCTCGTAGGAGATGGGGCGCTCTCCCTTGGCTTCGCGGTAGTAAATTTCGAACTGAATCGGCTCCAGAGTTCCCAGCGATCGCATTCGCTCGAAACCACCACGCTGCTTGTCGTCGCAGGCAGTCTCCACATCCGTCGAAAGGCAATCGGCAACAAAACCGAAGGCATCAAACAATGTGCTTTTTCCAACTCCGTTTTTGCCGATCACGACGGTAAATGGAGTTAAGGGGTCTCCTTGCTGCTGCGTAGACAACCTGCCGAGCGTCACGTCATGCAAGGCGCGGTAGTTTCGAACTCGAAACCCTTCGATTAGAGCCATATCTTCGTCCTCTTATTCGGTTTGTAGGAGCGGCCAGCTTGCGATGCTGAGCTGATGTTTCGTGAATTTGAAAACCCGAAAAAGTCGCATGCTTAGAAGAAACAACTGACTGGTCGCGGGCGAATTTGTTGCGACTCTCGTTGAAGTTTCATCAAGATCGAATACGGCTCATTGAGCCGTATGCAGCGCGACTAGATTCTTATTTGCTCCAACCATCCCTCATCCCGGCGGCCCGATTGAACACGAGAACGCCTGATGCACCCGCCTTCGCATCGAGCACGAAGTACCCGTGCCGCTCGAACTGAAATGCCGCGCCGTCTTCAGCCTTGGCCAATGACGGCTCGACGAACGCAGAGCAGGTTTCAAGGCTGGCCTTGTTCAGTTCGTCCATCAGCTCGCCGCTGCCCGGGTTGGCTGCCGCAAACAGCCGCTCATACAAGCGCACTTCGGCCTGCACCGCATCCGCCGCAGCCACCCAGGTGATGTTGCCCTTCACCTTGATGGCGTCGGCGCCGGGCGTGCCGCTCTTGGTGTCGGGCACCAGCGTGGCTTGCACTTCAATGAGCTTGCCGCTCGCGTCCTTGGTGCCGCCGGTGCATTCGATGACGTGGCCGTATTTGAGCCGCACCTTGTTGCCGGGGAACAGGCGGAAGAAGCCCTTGGGCTGCACTTCCTCGTAGTCGGTGCGCTCGATCCACACCTCGCGGCCCAGCTTGAACTCGCGCTTGCCCATTTCGGGGTGGTGCGGGTGCACGGGGGCGGAGCAGTCGTCCAGGAAGTCGTCGCCGCCCATGAGTTCGCCCCAGTTGGTAATAACCAGCTTCACAGGGTCGAGCACGGCCATGGCGCGCGGCGCGATAGGGTCGAGGGTGTCGCGCAGCGCCGCTTCCAGGCTGGCGTAGTCGATCCAGCCGCCGGACTTGGTGGTGCCGCTGCGTTCGCAGAACAGCCGCAGCGCCTCGGGCGTGTAGCCGCGGCGGCGCAGGCCCGCCAGGGTAGGCATGCGGGGGTCGTCCCAGCCGTCGACGTGCTTTTCTTCGACCAGTTGGCGCAGCTTGCGCTTGCTGGTGAGCACGTGGGTGACGTTGAGGCGCGCAAATTCATACTGGCGCGGATGCGGGCTGGCGATGAGGCCGCCTTCGGCAAGGCGGTCGAGCAGCCAGTCGTAGAAGGGGCGCTGGTCTTCGAACTCCAAGGTGCAGATGGAGTGGGTGATCTGCTCCAGCGCGTCTTCGATCGGGTGCGCAAAGGTGTACATCGGGTAGATGCACCATTTATCGCCGGTGTTGTGATGCGTTGCGCGCCGTATGCGGTACAGCGCGGGGTCGCGCATGTTGATGTTGGGGCTTGCCATGTCGATTTTGGCGCGCAGGACGGCGGCGCCGTCGGGCAACTGGCCGTCTCGCATGGCGCGGAAGCGGGCAAGGTTTTCTTCAAGGCTGCGGCTGCGGAAGGGGCTGTCGGTGCCGGGCGTGTTGAAGTCGCCGCGGTTGGCGCGAATTTCTTCTGCGCTTTGTTCGTCCACATAGGCCAGGCCGGCACCAATCAGGTATTCGGCGGCGCGGTACATGAAGTCGAAGTAGTCGCTCGCAAAATACTCGTGGGGCTGCAGGGTGCCGGGGGCGCTGGGGCGGTCTGCCAGGTAGGTTTCGTAGCCGAGCCACTTCACCGCATCGCGGATCGAATCGACGTATTCCTGCTCTTCCTTCTCGGGATTGGTGTCGTCGAAGCGCAGGTGGCACACGCCCCCGTATTCCTTGGCCAGCTCGAAATTGAGCCAGATGCTCTTGGCATGGCCGATGTGCAGGTAACCATTGGGCTCGGGCGGAAAACGCATGCGAACCTTGGCCGGATCGGCCATGCCCTGGGCATGATGGGCAGCATCGCCGGGCGAGCCACCCCACTTGCGGCCAGAATAGGCACCCTGCGCAAGGTCGTTTTCGATCACGTGGCGCAAGAAATTACTCGGTGCAGCGGCCGTTTTCGCGCTGTCTTTGTGGGTCGGGGAGGTCATTGCGGCATTCTAGAGTGCACCCCTTGCCAGTTACGTTTGGCAACGTTCTTCACATTACGGCGGGCAACCGCTTTGCATTTGGCGCGTTCAATACCTACATGGGCGGAAACGCCCCAACCAGGAGTTCAAAGATCATGAGCCTCACACGTTCAACCTTCTTCAAATGGGCCGCCGCGGGTGTCGTGGCAGCCGGCGCCTTGTTTGCGGCCACTTCGGCCAGTGCCCGCGGTGACGTGAGCTGGTCGGTGGGCGTGGGCCTTCCGGGCGTGTCCGTGGGCGTTGGCGCTCCGGCCTACTACCCGGCCCCGGTCTACGCCGCTCCGGCACCGGTGTACTACGCACCGCCGCCCCCGGTGTACTACCGTCCGCCGCCGCCGGTGTATTACCGCCCGGCCCCGGTGTACTACGCTCCCCCGGCGTATTACGCGCCGCGTGGCTACTACCGCGGCTATGGCCACGGCCATCGCCACTGGCGCTAAGCGGTAGCGCCTTCAAGGCGCGATTCGCCAAAAGTCAAAAAAAGCCGGCTCCCTGAAAGGGCCGGCTTTTTTATGCGCGCTTGACTATCGATTTCACATCGCACGAAAGAGGTGGCCGTAAAGGCGGCTGACGGGAATTTTCTCGGGCCGGCCTTTCAGGTCTAGGTGCAGCTTGCCGGCCTCGTCGCGGTGCACCGCTTCGATGGCCGCGCTGCGCACCACCACCGCGCGGTGTACCTGCCAGAAGATCTCGGGGTCGAGCTGCGTCAGCAGTTGCTTGAGCGGCGTGCGAATCAGGTACTCATGCGTAGCGGTCAGCACACGGATGTATTTGTCGGCCGCCTCGAAGTACAGCACCTGATCGATCGGAACCATGCGCACGGTGGCGCCGCCGGCTTCGCTGGCGGCAATCATCTTCAGCGGCGCGGTAGCGGCCTGCGCTGCCGATCCGCCATTGGCGGCACCCGCACCTGCGCCGGCCGCATTCAGCAGCTGGCGCCATTGCGCAAGGGTTCTTTCCAGTGCCTCGTCTGCCGCGGCCGGCTTTGCATGCTGCGGCTGAGAGGCCAACGCCTGCTGGAGCCGCAGCACGGTCTTGCGCAGGCGCTCGGGTTGCACGGGCTTGAGCACGTAGTCGATTGCCTGGGTCTCGAACGCGCGGGCGGCGTATTCGTCGTAGGCGGTCACAAAGACGAGCTGCGGCATGGGCGCTTCGTCGGTGGGCCAACGGTCGGCCAGTTCGGCCGCGGCACCCAGGCCGTCCAGGCCGGGCATGCGAATGTCGAAGAAAAGCACCTGCGGCAGCAGCTGCAGCGCCTCGCGCACGGCGCTGTGGCCGTCGCCCACGATGGCAGCCACCTGCAGTTCGGGCCACGCCGCGGCCAGTTCGGCCTTGAGGGCCTGAGCAAGCAGGGGCTCGTCTTCGGCGATGAGTGCGGTCGGGTTCATGCGTGTGGTGGCAACGGAAGGCTGAGTGTGGCGCAGGTGCCGCCCGCGGGCGCGGCGGCCAGGCTCATGCGGCCCTGGTCGCCATACACCGTGGCAAGCCGTTCGCGAACCTGTTCGAGCCCGAAGCCGCTGCCTCCGGATTGCGCGGGCTGGGTTGCACCGAGGCCGACGCCGGTGTCGCTCACTTCAATGACCAGCCGGCCTGCGTCCTGCCTTGCGCGCACTGCTATCTTGCCGCCCTCGACCTTGGGCTCCAGCCCGTGGCGAATGCTGTTTTCAACCAGTGGCTGCAACAACAACGGCGGCACCGGTGTGTCGCGCAAGTCGGCGGGCAGGTCTAGCGTGTAGTGCAGGCGCTCGCCCATGCGAACGGACATCAGCTCGAGGTAGTCGGCAAGCCGTTCGAATTCGGCCGACAGCGGATGCGAGAGCGCGCGCGAGCCGCTGAGCGTCATGCGCAGGTAGTTGTTCAGGCGGTCGAGCATGGCCACTGCGCGGGGCGGATCGATGGTGATCAGCACGCGCAGGTTGGCCAGCGTGTTGAACAGCATATGCGGTTCGAGTTGCGCCTCCAGCAGCTTGAGCCGCGCCTCGGTGGCGTTGCGCTGCGCCTGCTCGATCTGGCTGCGCATGTACTTGCTGCGCCCCAGGCTGTAGAAAAAGAAGCACATGCAGATGGTGGCCGTCACCGTGATGATGATGGTGGTGGCGAGCCTGCGCTCCTCGAAGCTGCTGAAGTTGAGCAAGGGCTGGTGGGTCCATGCGTCGCCGATCGCATTGCCCCCGAAAAAGCCGGCCAGCACACCGGCCGCAACCAGCAGATAGCCCCAGGGGCCGGTTGGCCAGAGAATTTCGCGGTGTCCGCTGATCAGCAGCCGGCCCACATCGATGAAGAGCCAGCTGATCAACCCGATCGACAGCGAATACACCATCTGCGCGCCCCAGTCCCCGTGCTGTGTGATGGCCAGCGCCGCCGCGATGAAGCAGCAGAAGGCCACCGTGATCAGCCCATGCCTGAGCATGCTGCGGATGTTCTCCGCGCGAAAACGGGGGAGCGCGCCAACACTCATCCGCGCTCTCCGGCGCGCAGGGCTTGCCGTTCGCGTTCTACCAGCCGGTCATAAAAACCGCCGCCGGGCGCAATGAACCAGATCACGGCGCCATGGATCAGCAGGCCCAGGCCCCAGCCCATGAGCGGATACACCGCCCAGCCATGGCCGCGCGACGCGGAGAGCGCCACCAGCCCAAGGTTGACCAGCACATAGACGAAGGCATGGATGTACCAGCCCATCTTGGCGCCGGCGCGGCGGCGCGCTCGCTTTTCGATGTCGGGGGCGGAAGGGTTCGCTTGTGTGTGGTTCACGACGGTTCTCCGATAAACAATGGTTCGAATGTCCTGATGCAGTCGATGAATCGGCTGGCGATCTTAGGCCGCGCGGGCTTCCGCGGCCATGGCGCCGGTGCGGATGGCCAGGCGCCAAAGCCGCACGGCCCGCGCCGCGAAAATGCCGCTGAAGGCGCCGTACAGCATGGGAATCCCCACCGCGAAGGCGGCCTGCTGGCGCAATTCTGGGCGCATGGCCAGGGCCACGCCCACCACGTACTTGGTGAAGAAAATACCCATCATCAGCACCAGCGGCACGGCGCTGCCCGCCACATGAAATTCGCGTGCGGCACGGTCGTAGCGCGTGGTGGAAGGCAGGGGCTGCTGGAGCACCAGCAGCACCAGCGCCGCCATCGCCACGGCCCAGCCGAGCAAGGCACCGGGCGAATCGCCAAAGGCCGAGACCACGCCGGCCAGCGAGAGGCCGGTCATGGCAATCGGCATCACCGTGATCTTGGCCAGGCTGACGCTGCCCCCCAGCAGTTGCTTGCACCCTAGCCACACGAGCAGCACGAAGACGGCAAAGACCCACTTGGGGGTGTGAAGAATGATTTGCAGCAGCATGGTGTTTCTCCGGTCAAAGATGATTCGATGGGCGGACTTTGCCGTCCCAGCCGCGCCCGCACCACGGCTGTGCGACGAAATGCAGGCCGGCGGCGCGGAACGCGGCCAACCGGCGCGAAACGTGGCGTTTTCCGAAGCTTTACCGGTGCTTTACGGTTCATAAGACAGGAGCGCTACGATCCAGCGCTCCACTAGCGGCCGTACTTGCGCACTGCCTCACCACACATGGAATCACCGAACTCCGAGCCTTCTTCCGGCGATTCGCCTGCTGTTCAACCGGTACACCCAGCCTCGTCTCCGCCGCCCCGGCCGCCTTCGCGCCGCCGGCTCTGGCTTGGCAGCCTCATTGCGCTGCTGTTGCTGCTGGCGCTGGGAGGCGGCGCCTGGTACCTCATCAACCGCAAGAGCAGCACCGCCGGCGGACCGGGCTTTGGCGGCGCCACCGTCACGGTCGGCAACGCGGTGGCGCGCGAGATCGAGCTGCCGGTGACCATCGACGCGCTCGGAACAGTTACGCCGCTGGCAACCATCACGCTCAGGGCGCAGGTGGGCGGTGTTCTTACCGAGGTGCTGTTCACCGAAGGGCAGACCGTTGCCAGGAACCAGCTGCTTGCGCGCATCGACCCCCGGCCCTACGAGCAGGCGCTGATGCAGGCGCGCGGCACGCGCCAGCGCGACGAGGCGCAACTGGAGGCGGCGCGCGTCACGCTCGCCCGCTACCGCACCTTGCTGACGCAAGATTCCATCGCCCGGCAAGACGTGGACACCCAGGCCGCGCTGGTCCGGCAGCTCGAAGGCACGGTCACCACCGACCTGGCCGCCGAGGCAGCCGCCAAGCTCAACCTCGACTACACCCGCATTACCGCGCCCGTGGCCGGCCGCATCGGCCTGCGGGCGGTGGATGCGGGCAATACCGTTACCGCCAACGCAACCACGGGCATCGCCGTCATCACGCAGATGAACCCGATCGACGTGCAGTTCTCGGTGCCGCAAGACCGCGTGCCCGACATCCAGGCGCAGCTTGCCAAGGGCGAGCCGCTGCAGGTTACCGCCTTCGACCGCACCCGCGCGGCAACGCTCGACGCGGGCACCTTTTCCACGCTCGACAACGTGGTGGACACCACCACCGGCACGGTCAAGGCCAAGGCCCGCTTCGGCAATGCGCAGACCACGCTGTTCCCGAGCCAGTTCGTCAACGTGCAGATGCTGCTGCGCAAGGTGCGCGCGGTGGTGGTGCCGGTCACGGCGGTGCGCACCGGGCCCAATGGCGACTACGTGTATGTCATCAACCAGGACCGCACCGTCTCGATGCGCCAGGTGAAGCGCGGCGAGGCGAATGTCGAAGTGGTGGCCATCACCTCGGGCCTGAAGGCCGGCGAGAACGTGGTGACCGAAGGCGGCGACCGCATCAAGGACGGCGCTGTCGTGCAGCTGCAGGGCGACAGGCCCGCGGCCGGCCCGCGCGGCGGCCCCTCGGGGCCCCGCGGCGGGGCATCGGGCCCGCGTGGAGAGCGCGGCGAGGGCGGTGGAGAGCGGCGGCGCCAGCGTCCGCCGCAATGACGAGCATCGGCAACAACACACGGAACAAGCGAGCGCGTTCGCGATGAGCCCCTCACGCCCTTTTATCGAACGGCCGGTGGCCACCGCGCTGCTGATGGTGGCCATTGTGCTGGCCGGCTTCGTGGGCCTGCGGCTGCTGCCGCTGGCCGCACTGCCTCAGGTCGACTACCCCACCATCCAGGTGCAGACCCTCTACCCGGGCGCCAGCCCCGAGGTCATGAGCCGCACCGTCACGGCGCCGCTGGAGCGCCAGTTCGGCCAGATGGCCGGGCTCAACCGCATGAGCTCAGTGAGCTCGGCAGGCGTGTCGATCGTCACGCTGCAGTTCGCGCTCGACCAGACGCTGGACGTGGCCGAGCAGCAGGTGCAGGCCGCCATCAATGCGGGCGGCTCGCTGCTGCCGGCCGACTTGCCCGCGCCGCCCGTGTACGCCAAGGTAAACCCGGCCGACGCGCCCATACTCACACTGGCGGTCAGCTCCCAGACCATGCCGCTCACCGAGGTGCAGAACCTCGTGAACACGCGGCTCGCGCAGAAGATCAGCCAGGTGAGCGGCGTGGGGCTGGTGTCGCTTTCGGGCGGGCAACGCCCTGCGGTGCGCATCCAGGCCGACACCAACGCGCTCGCATCGGTAGGCATTGGGCTGGACACGCTGCGCAGCGCCATTACCGCGGCCAACGCCAATAGCGCCAAGGGCAGCTTCGACGGACCGCGCAGGGCCTACACCATCAACGCCAACGACCAGCTCGTGACGGCGGACGACTACAAGAACCTCATCGTTGCCTGGAAGAACGGCGCGCCGGTGCGCATGACCGACGTGGCGCGCGTGGTCGACGGCGCCGAGAACACGCAGCTGGGTGCGTGGGCCGCATTGCGCGTGGGCGAGCGGGAACCGGTGCTGTACCCGGCCATCATCCTGAACGTGCAACGCCAGCCCGGCGCCAACGTGATCGGCACGGTCGATGCCATCAGAAAGCAACTGCCCGAACTCGAGGCCTCGTTGCCGGGCTCCCTGAAGGTAGAGGTGCTGAGCGACCGCACCACCGGCATTCGCGCTTCGGTCTCGCACGTGCAGTTGGAACTCGGGCTGGCCGTGGTGATGGTGGTGCTGGTGATCTTCTTCTTTCTGCACAGCGTGCGCGCAACCGTCATTGCGAGCCTTGCGGTGCCGATTTCGCTCATCGGCACCTGCGGGCTGATGTACCTGCTGGGCTACAGCCTCAACAACCTGAGCCTGATGGCGCTGACCATTGCCACCGGCTTCGTGGTGGACGACGCGATCGTGATGATCGAGAACATCGCGCGCTACCTCGAAGAGGGCGATCCGCCGTTCAAGGCCGCGCTCAAGGGCGCAACGCAAATCGGCTTCACCATCATTTCGCTCACGGTGTCGCTCATTGCGGTGCTGATTCCGCTCCTGTTCATGGGCGACGTGGTGGGCCGGCTGTTCCGCGAGTTCGCCGTCACGCTGGCCATCACCATCCTGATCTCCGCCGTGGTGTCGCTCACGCTGGTGCCGATGATGTCGGCGCGCTGGCTCAAGCCGCAGGCCGAGGAGGGCGGCCGCTTCGGTGCCAGCGTGCAGCGCTTCTTCGACCGCGTGATTTCTCGCTATGACGTGTGGCTGCAATGGGTGCTGCGCCACCAGCCGCTGACGCTTGTCGTGGCAGTGGCCACGCTGGCGCTCACGGTGCTGCTCTACATGGTGATTCCGAAGGGGCTCTTTCCCACGCAGGACACCGGCCAGCTGCAGGCGCGCATCGAAGCCGCGCAAGACGTGTCGTACACGCGCATGTCCGAGCTGCAGCAGCAAGCTGCCAACGCCATCCTCGCCGACCCGGAAGTGGCCAGCGTGAGTTCGGTGGTGGGCGTAGACGCCGCCAACAACACGGCGCTGAACACCGGCAGCATGCTCATCAACATGAAGGCCGACCGGGGCAACCAGGAAGACACCATGCAACGCTTGCGCGAGCGGGTGCGCTCGGTGGCTGGCGTTACGCTGTACCTGCAGCCCACGCAAGACCTGACCATCGACGCGGAAACCGGCCCGACCGAATTCCGCGTGTCGCTCGAAGGGGTGGACACCAACACGGTCGACACCTGGGCGCAAAAGCTGGTGGAGCGCCTGCGCTCCGAGCCGCTGGTGCGCAACCCCACCACCAACGCGGGCGCCAAGGGCCTGGCCGCCTATGTCGACATCGACCGCAACACGGCCTCGCGCCTCTCGGTCACAGCCAGTTCGGTGGACGACACGCTGTACAGCGCGTTCGGCCAGCGCATCGTCTCGACCATCTTCACCGAAACCAACCAGTACCGCGTGATCCTCGAAGCGCAGCGCGAAGCCCTCGCCTCGCCGCAGCTCTTGGGCAACCTGCAGTTGCGCACCGGCAGCGGCGCGCCGACCACGCTGTCGTCGATTGCCACGGTGCGCGAGCAGTCGGCGCCGCTGCAGGTCACGCACGTGGCGCAGTACCCTGCGGCCACGGTGGGCTTCGACACGGCCGAGAATGTGGCGCTCGGAAAGTCGGTGGCGGCCATTCGGGCGGCGGCCAAAGAAATCGGCATGCCGGCGAGCATGACCATGAGCTTCCTGGGTGCGGCGGGCGCCTATGAAAAGTCGCTCTCCAACCAGCTGTGGCTCATTCTTGCGGCGGTGGTGTGCGTGTACATCGTGCTGGGCGTGCTGTATGAGAGCTACATCCACCCGCTGACGATTCTCTCGACGCTTCCCTCGGCCGGCGTGGGCGCGCTGCTCGCCTTGATGGTTACGGGCAACGACCTGGGCGTGATCGGCATCATCGGCATCATCTTGCTGATCGGCATCGTGAAGAAGAACGCCATCATGATGATCGACTTTGCAATCGACGCCGAGCGGCGCGAGGGCAAGTCGCCCCGCGAGGCCATTCACCAAGCGGCGCTGCTGCGCTTCAGGCCCATCTTGATGACGACGCTGGCGGCGCTTTTTGCGGCGCTGCCGCTGATGTTCGGCTGGGGCGAGGGCGCCGAGCTGCGCCGGCCGCTGGGCCTGGCCATCTTCGGCGGCCTGGTGGTGAGCCAGGTGCTCACGCTCTTCACCACGCCGGTGGTGTACCTGGCCTTCGACCGCATGGGCCGGCGCTTCGGGCGCAAGCGGGAGGTTGTGGCCGAATGAACCTCTCCAGGCCTTTCGTCGAACGCCCGATTGCCACGGTCTTGTTGACCGTCGGCATCGCGCTGGCCGGGATTGCGGCGTTCTTCGTGCTGCCTGTGTCCCCGCTGCCGCAGGTCGACTTTCCGACCATCTCGGTAACCGCCAGCCTTGCGGGTGCGAGCCCGAGCACCATGGCGTCGAGCGTCGCAACGCCGCTGGAGCGGCGGCTGGGCGTGATTGCGGGCGTCAACGAACTCACATCGACCAGCTCGAACGGCTCGACCCGCATCAGCCTGCAGTTCGACCTGAAGCGCAACATCGACAGCGCCGCGCGCGAGGTGCAGGCGGCCATCAACGCGGCGCGGGCCGACCTGCCGGCCACGCTGCGCAGCAACCCCACCTACCGCAAGCGCAACCCGACGGCCGCACCCATTGCGATTCTTGCGCTCACCTCCAAGACCCGCACGCCGGGGCAGATCTACGAGGCTGTGTCCAATATCGTGAGCCAGAAGCTCTCGCAAGTAGAAGGCGTGGGCGAAGTGGAGATCGGCGGGGGCTCGCTGCCGGCCGTGCGGGTGGAGCTCGAGCCCTTCTCGCTCAACCGCTTCGGCATCAGCAGCGAAGACGTGCGAGCCGCCATCCAGGCCAACAACGCCAACCGGCCCAAGGGCGCCATCGAGAACGACGACCGCCGGCTGCAGATCTACACGCCGTCGCCGGGCCGCCACGCCGTGGAGTACCGCGACATGGTGATTGCCTGGCGCAACGGCGCCGCCGTGCGGCTGGGCGACGTGGCGCGGGTGATCGACAGCGTGGAGAACACGCGCACGCTGGGTCTCTTCAACGGCGAGCCCGCGGTGATCGTTCTGGTGACGCAGGAGCCCGGCGCCAACATCATCGAAACGGTGGATGGCGTGCGCGAACTGCTGCCCGAACTGCGCGCGCAGCTGCCGCAAGACATCGAGGTGCAGGTGGCGTCCGACCGCACCAACTCCATCCGCGCCTCGCTGCGCGAGATCGAGGCCACGCTCATGATCTCGATTGCGCTGGTGGTGCTGGTGGTCGGCCTGTTCTTGCGCAAGGCGCGCGCCACCATCATTCCGGCGGTGGCCACGGTGGTGTCTCTGCTCGGCACCTTCGGCGTGATGCACCTGCTGGGCTACAGCCTCAACAACCTGAGCCTGATGGCGCTGACGGTAGCGACCGGTTTCGTGGTGGACGATGCCATCGTGGTGCTCGAAAACACCAGCCGCCACATCGAGGCCGGCATGGGCCGCGTGGAGGCTGCGCTGCGCGGCGCGCGCGAGGTGGGCTTTACCGTGCTGTCGATCAGCCTCTCGCTGGTGGCGGTGTTCATTCCGCTGCTGTTCATGGACGGGCAGATCGGCCGGCTGTTCCGCGAGTTTGCGGTCACGCTGTCGGTGTCGGTGCTGATCTCGCTGGTCATATCGCTCACCACCACGCCCATGCTCTGTGCCATGCTGCTCAAGCCCGAGCAGCCCGATGCCAAGCCGCCGGGGCGCTTGGCGCGCATGTCCGAAGGCGTGTACCAGTGGAGCCTGCGCACCTATGCCCACAGCCTCGACTGGGCGCTTGCGAGCAAGGCCGTGGTCATGGTGGTGCTGCTCGCTGTGGTGGGGCTCAACGTTTATTTGTTCTCCGCCATTCCGAAGGGCTACTTCCCTGAACAGGACAACGGCCAGCTCAATGCGGGCCTGCGCGCCGACCAGAGCATTTCGTCCGTGGCGCTGAGCGAAAAGCTGCGCCAGGCGGTCGACATCATCCACAAGGACCCGGCCGTCGACACGGTGGTGGGCTTTGCGGGCGGCAGCCGCTCGGGCGGCGGTTTCATGTTCGTCAACCTCAAGCCGCTGTCGCAGCGCACCGAGAAGACCGCCGCGGTGGTCAACCGGCTGCGGCCGCAGCTCAACCAGCTGACCGGCCTGCGCGTGTTCCTGAGCCCGGTGCAAGACCTTCGCATGGGCGGGCGCTCGAGCAATTCGACCTACCAGTACACGCTGAAGGGCGACAACCTTGCCGACCTGCGCACCTGGACCGCGAAGCTCGCCGACCGGCTGCGGCAGGAAACCGCGCTCACCGACGTGGACAGCGACCAAGCCGACAACGGCGTCGAAACCTTTGTAGAGGTCGACCGCGAAAGTGCCGCACGGCTGGGCGTGACTTCGAGCGCGGTCGACAACGCGCTCTACAACGCCTACGGCCAGCGCTCGGTTGCCACCATCTACGACGAGCTCAACCAATATTCGGTGATCATGGAATGGGCGCCGCGCTACCAACGCGCGCCCGTGGTGCTGAAGGACCTGTATGTGCCTTCGACGCTTACCAGCAGCACCACCGCGAGCGGCGCCACCACCGTGAGTTCGCTGGCCAACACCACCGACGCAAGCACCGGCACGTCGACCACCACGTCGGCCAACCCGGGGCTGCGCACCGCTTCCACCGGCCAGGCGCTGGCGGCCAACACCACCCTCATGGTGCCGCTCTCGGCCATTGCCAAGGTCAGCGAGCGGGCGGTGCCAAGCTCCATCGACCACCAGGACACGGAGCTTGCGAGCACCGTGTCATTCAACCTGGGCGAGGGCGTACCGCTGCAAGAGGCGCGGCGCATCGTTGCGCAGGCCGAGGCGGACATTGCCATGCCCGTGAACGTGCGCGGCAGCTTTCAGGGCACGGCGCTGGCGGCGCAGCAATCGCAGGGCCAACAACTGGCGCTGATCGTGGCGGCCATCGTGGTCATCTACATCGTGCTGGGCGTGCTTTATGAAAGCCTGATTCACCCGATTACCGTGCTCACCACGTTGCCTTCCGCAGGCGTGGGCGCGGTGCTGGCGCTGCTGCTGTTCCGCATGGAGTTTTCGATCATTGCGCTGATCGGGCTCTTCCTCCTGATCGGCATCGTCAAGAAGAACGCGATCCTGATCATCGACTTTGCGCTCGAGGCCGAGCGCGCACGCGGCATCTCGGCTGTGGAAGCGGTGCGCGAGGCATGCCTGCTGCGCTTCCGGCCGATTCTGATGACCACGCTGGCCGCCGCACTTGGCGCGCTGCCGCTGGCCATCGGCTTCGGCCAGGGTTCCGAGCTGCGCCAGCCGCTGGGCGTGGCAATCATCGGCGGCCTGGTGGCGAGCCAGCTTCTCACGCTGCTGACAACGCCAGTGGTCTACGTGCTGCTCGACAAGCTGCGCCGCCGCTCCGGCAACGAGCGGCACCTGAGCCGAGCCGCAGGGTCACCGACATGAACAGAAGAATGAACGAACCTGCCATGAAACAACGACCACGCATTCGCTCGCATCTGCCCGGCAGGCTGTCCGCACTGGTGTTCGCCGCCATGGTGGCCGGCTGCGCCGTAGGCCCCGCCTACGAAGTACCCGCATCGGCCGCGCCTGCCGGCTGGAAAGAGCAGAAGACCGCCGAAGGCTGGCTGCCCGCCGCGCCGGCCGACGCCCTCGACCGCGGCGAATGGTGGAAGCTTTTCGGCGACGCCACGCTCGACGAGTTGGCCGCTCGGGTGCAGGTGTCGAACCAGAACATTGCCGCGGCCGTGGCCAACTACGCGCAGGCCCAGGCGCTGGTGCGCGGAGAACGCGCCGCGCTGTTCCCGACGGTGTCGCTCGACGGCAGCGGCAGGCGCAGCGGCAATGCCGGCAGCACCAGCAACGCAACCAGCACTTTTGCCGCAACGCTGGGTGTCGACTGGGCGCCCGACGTGTGGGGCCGGCTGCGCCAGGCCGTGAGCAGCGCGCAGGCCAATGCAGAGGCCAGCGAGGCCGATCTTGCTTCGGCGCGCCTTTCGGCCATTGGCGACCTGGCCACCAACTACTTTTCGCTGCGTGAAACCGATGCCGAGATCGTGCTGCTCGACCAGACCATCGAGGGCTACCAACGCGCCTTCGACATCACCAGCAACCGCTACAAGGCCGGCATTGCCGCGCAGACCGACGTGCTGCAGGCTCAGACCCAGCTCGTGAGCGCCCAGGCCGAGCGCGTGGGCCTGCAACGCACCCGCGCCACGCTGGAGCACGCGATTGCCATGCTCGTTGGCGTGGCACCTGCGGACTTCAGCCTGCCCGCTGCGCAGTGGACGCCCACGGTGCCCGGCATTCCGACCGGGGTGCCATCGACGCTGCTGCAGCGCCGGCCCGACATCGCGGCGGCCGAGCGCGCGGTGGCGGCCGCCAATGCGCAGATCGGCATTGCACGCTCGGCGTACTTTCCGAACTTCGGGCTCAGCGCCTCGGTGGGCGGCAACGCAAGCCGTGTGAAAGACCTGTTCAACGCGTCCAACACGCTCTGGGCGCTCGGCCTTTCGGTGGCGCAGGTGGTGTTCGATGCAGGCGCCATCGGTGCCAGCGTCGATTCGGCCAAGGCGGGACACGAAGCCAGCGTGGCGCGCTATCGGCAAACGGTGCTCACCGCCTTCCAGAACGTGGAAGACCAGTTGACCGCCGGCGCCGCGCTGGCGCAACAAGAAGGCCTGCGGCGCGAAGCCTCGGCCGCGGCCGACAAGACGGAGCAGCAGTTGCTCAACCGCTACCGCGCGGGCCAGGTCAGCTACACCGAAGTGGTCACTGCGCAGGCGGCCGCGTTGAATGCACGCCGCACGCTGGTGCAGCTGCTTGTAAATCGCCAGACCGCCGCGGTGGCGCTGATACAGGCGCTTGGCGGCGGTTGGCAGGCTAGGGCGACGTAATCAACGTGCCTTCAGTGCGCGTGACGGTCCGTCGCTCCGCCAAGGTAGTCCTTGTCGGTCACAAGCACCCAGAGCGCGAGCACCAGGATGGCCGCAGACACGAGCACCGCGTTGACCATCGCGTTCTCGACAGTGGCAAAGCCGAGCACCCACGGTGACACGGCCAGCCAGATGGCGAGCGCGCCTTCGGTCCATTCTTCCCAGGCACGCGGTACCAGGGTAGCCCCCAGCGCCACGGCGCCCAGTGCGACGCCCGTCGCTACCGTGCTCCACATTGCCAGCGTCACGTCCTGGAAACCCAGGACCCAGGGCGAGACGATCAGCCACACACCCAGAACGATGTTGACCGGGTCTTGCCAGTGTTTCACTTGCTTCATGGTCATTACCTCCTGTCGCAACCAAAGCGGCGACTGCTGTTTGACCGGGCGGTTTTTGCCGGGTTCCGCATTGCCGCGCTGCAGCATGCGATTGGTTGCCCGCACCTAAGTTTCTAGCCGCCGCGCGCGACCGGCGGCACCAGGTATGCGCCTGATTCGAACAGCTGCGCCTCCGCCTGGTCGATGCGCCGGATCACCGGCTTGCCCGCGCGGCTCGCGAGAAGTTCGACCAGTGCCTCGGTCACCGCCACGCCCGCCGCCACAGAGGGAAAGAACGAGGGGCTGTTGATCGTGAAGAGCAGCGTTTCGTCCGCCAGCAGAGAAAGCGGCGAAGCCACGCTGTCGGTAATGGCAACGATGCGGCAGCCCGCCGCCTTGGCCGCCTCTGCCACCTGCAGCGCCTCGCGCGAGTAGGGCATGAAGCTGGCCACCACCAGCGCATCGCCCTTGGCAAAGGCGCGTTGCTGCATTTCGAGCGAGCCGCCCTGGCCGTCGACCAGGTGCACGCTGGCGCGGAAAAGCCGGTACACATAGACGAACGAAAACGCGATCGGAAAGCAGGCCCTGAACCCTGCCGCATGCACCGCGGGCGCCTTCTCGATCAATGCGCAGGCCTTTTGCAGCGCCTGCTCGCTCTGCTGGTGCGTGGCTTCCAGGTTGCGGCGCTGCACTTCGAACATCTCGCCCGTGAGGCTCCTGTCCTGCGCGCGGCCGATGAGCTGCTTGGCACGCCCGCCGTAGGTTTCGGTGCCCAGGCCCATGTCGCCGGCGAAGGCTTCCTTCAGCTGCGGCCAGCCCGCGTAGCCCAGGTGCTGCGCAAAGCGCACCAGCGTGGCGGGCGTGCTCTGCGCGCGCGCGCCCACGTTGCGCATCGACGTGGTCACCACTTCGTTTGGATGGTCGAGCACATAGCGCGCCACCTGCTGCAAGGCGGGGCTCAGTTCGTTGAAACGCTGGCGGATCTGGTCTCTGGCGCCCATGGCGGTGTCTCTTTGGCAGCTGCTGTTGGAACGAATGTACCGGACATGGAACGACGGAACAGTTGACGGAACAAATGTTCCAAACAATAATTCATCGGAAACGTTAGTTCCAAACACGAATCCGCCATCTGCTGCCGCCCCGCCACCATGACGCACGTCTTTCACCGCCACCTTCGCCAGAGCCCGCCCGTTGCCGCAGGTTCAAAGGGCATGTTCATCCGCGACGCCGAAGGGCGCGAATACCTCGACGCGTCGGGCGGCGCGGCCGTGTCGTCGCTCGGCCATGCGCACCCCGAAGTGCTGGCCGCCATGCACGCGCAGCTCGACAAACTGGCCTACGCACACACCAGCTTCTTCACGAGCGAGGTGGCAGAGCAGTTGGCCGACGAGCTGATTTCATCGGCGCCCGAAGGCATGAGCCATGCGTACCTGGTGAGCGGCGGCTCCGAGGCGGTGGAGGCGGCACTCAAGATGGCGCGGCAGTACTTCGTCGAGATCGGCGAGCCGCAACGCACGCACTTCATTGCGCGCCGACAGAGCTACCACGGCAACACGCTGGGCGCGCTCGCGGTGGGCGGCAACGCATGGCGGCGCGAGCCGTTCGCGCCCATCCTGGTGCCGGCCACGCATGTGGCACCGTGCTACCCGTACCGCGAGCAGCGAGCCGATGAAAGCGCCGAGCAATACGGCGTGCGCCTCGCGGCAGAGCTCGAAGCCGCCATCGTTGCGCAGGGCACCGACCGCGTGATCGCCTTCGTGGCTGAAACAGTGGGCGGTGCAACTGCCGGCGTGCTCACCCCGGTGCCGGGCTACTTCAACGCGGTGCGCGCGGTGTGCGACAAGTACGGCGTGCTGCTGATCCTCGACGAGGTGATGTGCGGCATGGGCCGCACCGGAACACTGCATGCCTGCGAGCAGGAGGGCGTGGTGCCCGACCTCATGACCATTGCCAAGGGCCTGGGCGGCGGCTACCAGCCGGTTGGCGCGGTGCTGGCGCAGCGCAAGATCGTCGATGCCATGTCGAAGGGCAGCGGCTTCTTCCAGCACGGCCACACCTACCTTGGGCATCCGATGGCTTGCGCGGCGGCGCTCGCGGTGCAGCAGGTGATCAGGCGCGACGGCTTGGTCGCCAAGGTTCGCGAAGACGGCGCGGTTTTCGGCGCCATGCTGGCCGATGCGCTCGGCGGCCACCCACATGTCGGCGACATTCGCGGCCGCGGCTTCTTCTGGGGCATCGAGCTCGTGGCCGATCGCGCGAGCAAGGCGCCGTTCGATCCGGCCTTGAAGATCAATGCAGCCATCAAGAAAGAGGCCATGGCGCGCGGCCTGCTGTGCTACCCCTTTGGGGGCACGGTCGATGGCCGGCAGGGCGACCACGTACTGCTGGCACCGCCCTTCATTGCCACGCATGCACACCTGCAGGAAATCGCGACGCGCCTTGCGGCCTCCATCGACGCGGTGACCAGCACAGCCGTGCGCTGATTGCCGCTTTTCCCCTTTTTTTCAACCCGCCGTTCCAAGGAGCGCTCTCATGCCCAAGCTTCGTCTGCCGATTTCCTTTGGCGCTGCCGCTCTCGCGGCGGCCTTTGCCCTGTTGTTGCCGCACACCGCCGCGCAGGCCGAGGACAACATCGACACGCTCGCCAAGATCAAGGCCAGCGGCGCCATCACTTTCGGCTACCGCGAGTCGTCGTTCGGCTTTTCGTACCTCGACGGCAACCTGAAGCCGGTGGGCTACAGCATCGAGATCTGCAACCGCATCGTCGAGGCGGTGAAGAGCGAGCTGAAGCTGCCCTCCATCGAAGTCAAGTACCAGGCCGTGACCTCGGCCAACCGCATTCCGCTGGTGCAGAACGGCACGGTCGACATCGAGTGCGGCTCCACCACCAACCTGGTCGAGCGGCAGAAGCAGGTGGCGTTTTCGCCGGACATCTTTCGCTACAACGTGCGCATGCTGGTGAAGGCCGATTCGGGCATCAAGAGCATTGCCGACCTGCAGGGCAAGACCGTGGTCACCACCACCGGCACCACCTCGTTCCGCCTGCTGCGCGAGGCCGACAAGGGCCGCAACCTCGAGGTAAACAATCTGGGCGGCAAGGACCACAGCGATTCCTTCCTGCTGGTGGAGAGCGGCAGGGCGCAGGCCTTTGTGCTCGACGACATCCTGCTGGCGGGCCAGCTCGCGAATGCGCGCAACCCGAAGGACTTTGTCATTACCGGCGAAAGCCTGCGCACCGAGAACCAGTCGCTCATGTTCCGCAAGGACGACCCCGCCTTCAAGGCCCTGGTCGACCGCGTGGTGTCGGGCATGATGAAGTCGGGCGAAATGGAAAAGCTCTACAACAAGTGGTTCATGTCGCCCATTCCGCCCAAGGGCATCAACATCAACTATCCGCTCAACGCAGAGACGAAAGAGGCCTTCGCCAATCCGTCGTCCAAGGGCATCTGAGTACCACTCCCGCATGATCCGCATCGCCCTGATCCACGCGCTCTCGCACTCGGTTGCGCCCATCAACGCCGCCTTCGAGCGCGACTGGCCCGAGGCGGTGCGAATGAACCTGCTGGACGACAGCCTTTCGGCCGACCTGGCTCGCGGCGGCCAAGGCCTGGATGCGGCAATGGACGAGCGCTTTCAGCGGCTTGCGCAGTACGCGGTTGAGACTGGCGCGCAGGGCATTCTCTTCACCTGCTCGGCCTTCGGGCCGTGCATCGAGGCGGTGGCGCGGCGGCATGCGGGCATTCCGGTGCTCAAGCCCAACGAGGCGATGGTGGCCGAGGCCGCGCAGGGCGAAGGGCGCGGCCGGCTCGGCCTCATCGCAACCTTTGCAGCCACATTGGTTTCGATGCCGCCCGAGTTTCCGCCGGGCATCGATCTGGAGCCCGTGCTGGCCGCCGGCGCGCTCGATGCATTGAATGCCGGCGATGCGGCGCGCCACGACGCCTTGATTGCCGGGCACGCGGCAGCCCTGCGCGAGCGCGGCTGTACGCGCATTGCGCTGGCGCAGTTCAGCATGGCGCGTGCGCGTGCCGCCTGCGAGCAGGCCAGCGGCTTGCCGGTGTTGACCACGGTCGACAGCGCCGTGAGGGCGCTGCGGCTGCGCTTGGGCCACGGCTCCTGACAAAAGCCCGCAGCGGCACGGGGCCGCCTGAACCCGGCCTGACTCGATGCCTCGCCATAATTGGCGCTCTTTAAAGGAGTAAGCGTGGACATCGTTTTGCTGGTGAAGGCCGCTGTCATGGGCATCGTCGAGGGGCTGACGGAATTTCTGCCGATCTCGTCGACCGGGCATCTGATTCTTGCGGGCTCGCTGCTCGGCTTCGACGACGCCAAGGCCAAGGTGTTCGACATTGCCATCCAGACGGGCGCGATCTTCGCGGTAATCCTGGTGTACTGGCAAAAGATCCAATCCACCGTGGTGGCGCTGCCGCGCCAGCCCAAGGCAAGGCGCCTGGCCGTCAACGTGGTGGTCGGCTTTCTGCCCGCGGTGGTGCTGGGCCTCATCTTCGGCAAGATGATCAAGGCGCACCTCTTCACACCGGTGGTCGTGGCAAGCACTTTCATCATCGGCGGCTTCATCATTCTCTGGGCCGAGAAGCGGCCGCCTGGTTCGGTGCGCATCGAACACGTCGACGACATGACGACGTGGGACGCACTCAAGGTGGGCCTGGTTCAATGCTTTGCGATGATTCCGGGCACCAGCCGCAGCGGCTCCACCATCATCGGCGGCATGCTGCTGGGCCTGTCGCGCCAGGCGGCCACCGATTTTTCGTTTTTCCTTGCCATTCCAACGCTCATCGGCGCGGGGGCCTACAGTCTCTACAAGGAGCGCGCGCTGCTGTCGGCGGCCGACATTCCGCTGTTCTCGGTGGGGCTGGTGTTCTCGTTCCTGAGCGCATGGCTCTGCGTACGCTGGCTGCTGAAGTACATCAGCACGCACAACTTCATTCCGTTTGCGTGGTACCGCATTGCCTTTGGCATTGTGGTGCTGGCCACGGCGTGGACCGGCGTGGTGGTCTGGGCGGAATAACCCCGGAACTCGGCCCGAACCTCGGCTTCAGCGCCGAGCCTCAGCGCGAGAAGGAATCTTCGCCGGCTGCGCTGGCCGTTTCGGCCCGCGAGCCGAGCGCCAGCTTCTTGTAGATGCCCCTGGTGCGGCACTCCACCGCCAGCCGGGGCGTCGCAAGCGTTTCGGCAATGTCGCCGTAGCTGCGCCCTTGCACCACCAGCTCGAGCATCTTGCGTTCGCGCAGCGACAGTGCGGTGTCCGCCTCGGCGGGTGAATCGCCCACATGGCCGGCGTCCCAGGCCAGCACGCGACGGGCAATGGCCACGTCGATCGGCGCGCCGCCTTGCTCGATGCTGCGCAGCCCGATGCTGAGCTCCAGGTCGTCGCGCTCTTTCAGCAGATAGGCCACCGCACCGGCGCGCAACGCGGAAAAGACGGTTTCCTCGGTGCGCTTTGCAGAAACGGCGACGGCGGGCACCCGCGGGTGGTTTGCCTGCAGCCATTCGATGAATTCGACCCCGCTGCCGTCAGGCAAGCCGACGTCTACGAGCGCCATGCCGAAGCGCTGGCTCTCGAGCAATTGCATGGCCGTCTCGCCGTTTTCGGTCCAGGTGATTTGCGGCTCGTCGCATCCGAGCGTCGAAAGGATGTAGCGAAAACGTTCCTGCATCGACGGGTCGTTCTCGACCACGAGCGTCGGGCTCAGAGAGACGGCTTCGACGGCTTCCGTTTGGGAAGTTGACATTTGTGCCACATTTTGAAGCGGTGATCGGAGAACTGGGACGTTTTTACTTATTTTCGCCCATTGTTACCGATGATTGCAATTTGTATCTCCTCGTTTATTCCCGTCTTGACAGGCATGCGTAACGCGAGCTGAGTGGCGCCGGGCCGGGACTCCAGCCGGAGCTCCGCACCCAGCCTGCGGGCGCGGGCGTGCAAGCTGCGCAGGCCCGCGCCGGCGCCCTTGCCCGCATCCGCGACGACAAAGCCCTGGCCGTCGTCGCGCACCTCGAGCTGCAGTTCGGCGCCGGCGCAGGTTACGGTCACGTCCACGCGCCGGGCGCCGCTGTGCTTGAGCGTGTTCGTCAGCGCTTCCTGCAAAAAGCGCAGCAGGTCGAGGCTTTGCGAGGGCGGCAGTTCGAGCGCCTCGATGTTCGAAACCTGCCAGCGGCAGTCGATGCCGTTTGCATCGAGCAATTGCGAGGTTCGGTGCCGCAAGGGCGCCAGCAGTTCGCCGAAGGTGCGGGCGCCGTCGTGCCGGCCGGTGGCCTCGATGATGAGCCGCAAGTCGTCGCGCAGGCTCTTGAGCATTGCAAGCAGTGCGGAAGCCGAAAGCTCCCCGGGCCTGCGCTCCAGCGTGGCAATGCTGCCGACCAGCATGCCGCCCAGCCCGTCGTGCAGGTCGCTCGCCAGGTTGACCCGCTCGCCGATGCGCGCATGCGCGAGCTCCAGCGCGTGCTGCTGCGCGAGCGTTGCGGCCAGCTCGGCCTTGGCGGCGTTCACTTCCTCGATGAGCTCGGTGTTGAAGTTCTCGATGCGCTTCAGGCTGCTCACGAAGCGCCCTGCCTGGGTCAGCGCCATGCCCAGCAGCAAGCCATATGAGGACATGGTCGTGTAGTAGATGTTGCTGTCGATCACCTGGGTGAACACCAGCAGGTCGTGCGCGCCGGTTGCTGCCGAAACTGCCATGAAGGGGGCAAGCGAGCGCATCGGGCTGCCGCGATGCCGCACGGCGTGAACCAGCGAAGCGCTGTTCACCGCGATGATGGTGAGGCCGCCCACCAGCGTCCACAGGGCCCGGTGCGTGGGCAGGTTCTCGGCACCGGCAAGCCACAGGTCGAGCACCCCGGCCACTGCCACCAGCAGCGCAAGGCCCTCCAGGCGGGGCATCCGGCGCTCGCAGAAGCGCAGCGCAAAGATGACATACGACACGCTGAACAGAAGCAGCAGCGAAGTGTTCGACGCCTGCCAGCTGTGGTTGCCGGCAAAAGGCCAGGGGCTGGTCGCGATCTGGTTGTAGCCGAACAGGAGCCACAGCACCGACATGAGCGCGAACCAGCCATAGGCCGTTTCGCGCCTGCGCAAAAGCCACAGTGCGGCGAAGAAGGCCGAGACTGCGGCGCTCACCGCCAGGCCGAGCATCTGGAGATCGCGGCGCAGGAGGCGCTCGTGCTCGTAGTTCGCCTGTACCGCGGCGGGCGCGCCAAGGCTGACCGGGCCAAGGCCCGCCTGGTAGGCAGAGAGGCCCGAAACCCGTATCAGCAGCGTGTTGCGGCCCTCGCGCAGCAGCGGCGGCGCCAGCAGCCAGTAGCGCGGGCTGTTCCAGGCCCGGGTCAGCGGTTCGACGAGGCTTTCGTCGCGCGAGATGGGCGTGCCGTTGAGCGACACCGCGCCGGCCATGTTGAGGTAGTGCAGCAGCAAGCCCGTTTCGGCTGCGTGCGCAGGTTGGTCCCAGGTCAGCCGGTACCAGACCACGCCGTCGAAGCCGGGCCAGCGGGCGGCCCAGCTGTCGGGGAGGGCGACGGGCGTCCAGCCGTCGGCCGGAGGTGCGGCCTCGTTCCAGCCGGTGCCGCGTACCGCTTCTACGTGGATTTCAGGGGAAGACTGCGCCACGGCGCTCGCGGCCGCAAAGAGAAGCACGCATGCGCCGATCAGCTTGCAAAACCATGTCTTCAGGCCCGGGAAGCGGCGGCCTCGGCATGCAAACGGACGGCCAGCCTGCAGCGCAGCTTCTTGGTGAGGCATTTCATTTACCAATTTTCGGGGATGGCCTAGTAGAGACCGAAAACACACACTTTGTCTCTACTGTTTTGTTTGCTTTCAAGAAAGAAGAAGCCATGGCATTCCCGACCCACGCCGCCGTCCAAGAGGTGCAGCGCAAAGAGCCGACCAGAAAACGGCTGACGCGGGGAGCGCTAGGGCATCTTCCTGCTCTTGCGTTGCTATTTGCCGGAAGCGCCTTCGCGGCAGGATTTGTCGATGGCACTGCGGGCAATCCCGGCGCCGCAGTCATCAACGGGACCGCGGGAGCCGGCGGCGCTGCAGCCGGCGTCTCGGGCGACGGAGCCACCGCGCTCGGTGCGGGGGGCGATGGCGGCGAAGGGACAGCCGGCGGCATCGGCGGCGCGGGTGGGGCGGGGGCCAGCGCAACCGCCAACGGTGCAACGGCCGTCGGAGGTGGCGGGACGGGCGCGTCCGGCGCTGCGGGGGGAACGGGCGGCGCAGGGGGGCGTGGCGCCCAAGCCTCGGCGGGCGGCGCGATTGCACTCGGCGCGGGAGGCGCGGGCACCGATAGCTGCTGCAGCAATACCGGCCCGGCGGGCGGCGGCGGCGCGCAGGCTTCGGGCACTTCGGCAATTGCCATCGGGAGCGCCTCGGGTGCTAGCCGGGGCGCTGTGGCATCCGGCAGCGGCAGCACTGCCATCGGGGGTGCCAACGACGGAGCGTCGGGCGCGGCAGCATTGGCCGCGGGCAGCGTGGCAATGGGTTCCGGCAGCCGGGTCGCGAGTGGCGCGAACGGCAGCGTCGCAATTGGCGCGAATTCTGTTGCCACGGTGGCCAACACGGTGTCCTTCGGAACCGCAGGACAAACGCGCGGGCTGGTCAACGTGAGCGCCGGAGCGGTGACCGCCGCAAGCACCGATGCAGTCAACGGCGGCCAGCTGTACACCGTGCAGCAAACGGCCAACACGGCGGTCTCCGCAGCGTCGGCCGCACAAGGCACAGCCGACTCCGCGCTTGGCCTGGCGCAGAACTCGGCGCAATACGGCGCGGGCGGCACTTCGCTGCAACTGAATGCGAATGGCGGCGCCGGCACCACCATCAGCAACGTCGGTGCGGGCCAGGTGGCAACCGATGCCGCCAATGTGGGCCAGGTGCAGCAGGCCCAGCAGACCGCCATCACCACGGCAAACAACTTCACCGTTCAGCAGGTCACGGCATTGCAGGCCTTGATGAACCAGGCATTGTCCAGCGGTGTCTGCGCAGTGGGAGCGGGCGGGGCCGTAGCCTGTGGGCCGGGGGCGGGCGCGAGCGGTGCCGGCAGCACGTCGATGGGCACCAATGCACAGGCCAACGGCCAGGACACCGTGGCCGTCGGCAATGGCGCACAAGCCAGCCATGCGGGTTCGGTCGCCATTGGTGCCGGCGCCAGGGCACTGGCAGACCCCACCACCGCCGTGGGCAACAACGCGGTGGCCACCGGCAACAACGCCGTTGCGCTGGGTGCCAACACGCTGGCATCGGGCAACAACGCAGTGGCGCTGGGCCAGGGTTCGGTGGCCGACCGTGACAACACCGTGTCGGTGGGCAACGCCGCCACCGGCCAACTGCGCGGCATTGCGAACGTCGCGCCCGGCCTGCTGGGCACTGACGCAGTCAACGTCAACCAGTTGCAGCAGGCGGTGAGCAACGCGACCAGCCAGGCCAACGCCTTTGCAGCACAGGGCGTTGCAGCCGCCCTGGCCATGCCTTCGATGCCGACCTTGGCCGTCGGCAAGAAGTGGATGGGGGCTGCCATGGGCAACTACGCCGGTGCCTCGGCCGTCGGCTTCGCTTTCGGCTATCAGGTCAGCGACAACTTCAACCTGGGGCTCGGTGTTTCCACCGCGACCAGCAGCGGCAGCAGCAACCGCGTTGCCGCTCGCGTGCAGGCGGGCTACGCCTGGTAAGCCGTTGAGAGAAGAAAGAGCGAGGTGCCGGTCAGTGCAGCAGGCCGTGCCTGCGCCCCTGGTAGACGGCCTCGGTGCGAGACGTGACGGCCAGCTTGCGGTAGATGTTCTTGGTGTGGCATTCCACCGTCAGCCTGGAGATGGAAAGCGACTCGGCCATGTCGCGATTGCTGAGTCCTTGTGCCACCAGCTCCAGAATCTTTTGCTCCCGCGGTGTCAGCGCCACGGGCAGCGGAGCCGGCGCATCGGCTGCCATCACCGGCGTAGCCATCTGCATTGCCAGCCAGGCGAGGATGTGGCGTGCAATGGCCGGATCGATCGGCGCGCCCCCTTGCTCGATGCTGCGCAGCGCAATGCTGAGTTCGAGGTCGTCGCGCTCTTTCAGCAGGTAGCCGATGGCGCCGGCACGCAGCGCCGCAAAAATGGTTTCTTCGGTGCGCCAGGCTGAAATCACCACGGCGGGCACCTTGGGGTGCGCCGCCTGCATCCAGCCGATGAGTTCGACCCCGCTGCCGTCCGGCAGGCCGATGTCGACCAGTGCAACGCCAAAGCTGCGCGTCCCCAGCAGCTCCTTGGCCGAGGCAATGCTGTCCGCCCAGGCGATCTGCGGCCCGTCGTAGCCGAGCATGGCCAGCACGCGGCTCAGGCGTTCGCGCATTGCGGCATCGTCTTCTACAACCAGCGAAGGGCTCAGGGAGACCGCTTCGATCATTGCCGGCTGGGAGGAAGACATGGGGCTCCAATCAGTCCAGCAGGTTGCGCAGCGCCGCTTCGACTGCCGCGGCGGTGGCCAGCGGCTTTTCCATGGGGAACAGGTGCGTGCCGTCGAGCATGGCAATACGGCCCTTGGTCACCTTCTGGGTCATGGCCATGCCCACCTGCTTCATTTCGGCCGACTGGCGCCCGCCGATGAAGGCCACCTTGCACTTGAGCGGATGGCGGCGCAGCAGTGCGCCCAGGTTGTGGGGCAAGGTGTTGTAGATGGCCGTTTCAACATTGCGGTCGAAGCTCAGCTCGCGCGTGTCTTCGCTGTCGAAGGTGCCGTGGTCGATGTAGTCGTGCAGCACCTGCTCGTTCCACCTGGCAAAGGCCTTCTTGCTGCGGAAGTGCTCGAACACGGCTTCGCGGTGCTCCCACTTGTTCTTGCGCCTGCGGCTGATGGCGCCGGGCGACACGGTCTTCATCAGCGGCGTGCGCTTGACCAGGCTCAGCGTGTTCGCGCGCCAGCCGCCCAGAATCGGCGAGTCGAGCAACACCACGCCGCGGGCGAGCGCCGGGTGCAGCGCCGCGCACATCAGGCTCAAGAATCCGCCGAGCGAATGGCCGACCAGAAACACCGGGCCGCCTGCGCGGTCGGCGTGCTGCTTGGCAAAGTCGGCCAGCTGCTGCACCAGGTGCGGCCAGTTGTCGGTCACGGGGTACTTCGGGTCGTGCCCGAACTTCTCGATGGCGTCGACCTCGAAGCCGCGGTTGCGCAGGCTGTCGAGAACGACGCGGTAGGTGCTCGCCGGAAAGCTGTTGCCGTGCGAGAAGACGACGGGCGGCATCACCATGGCTGTTGCTGCTGCCGGGCTCAGATGAGCTTTTCGTCGGGCGTGGAAATCTTGCGCAGCGGGCTGTGCCGCGTGGCCGGCATCTTCAGCGGGTGCTGGGTGGCGGAGTCGTCCCACACCGGGTCTTCAATGCTGTCGAACACCTCGCGCAGCTTCTGGCCCCAGCTGTTGTGCATCATGCGGTAGTAGGGGTTGTCGGCATCGATGCAGATCACGCGGTCGGTTTCGAACTTGTTGGCTTCGTACACCACCAGGTCGAGCGGCAGGCCCACCGAGAGGTTCGACTTCATGGTCGAGTCCATCGACACCAGCGCGCACTTGGCGGCCTCGTCGAGCGGGGTTTCGGGCGTGAGCACGCGGTCGAGCACCGGCTTGCCGTATTTCGATTCGCCCACCTGGAAGTAGGGCGTCTCGGTGGTGGCCTCGATGAAGTTGCCCGCCGAATACACCAGGAAGAGGCGCATGCCTTCGCCCTTGACCTGCCCGCCGAAGATGAACGACACGTTGAAGTCGAGCCCCGCATGCTTGAGCGCCTCTGCGTCGCGGTCGTACACGTGGCGCACGGCCGAGCCGAGCACGCGCGCGGCGTCGAACATGCTCTTGGCGTTCCAGATGGTGATGGGGTCGCCCTGCGAGCCGTCTTCACGGGTTTCGCGCAGCTCTTCTATCTGCAAGATTTCGCGCACCGACTGCGAGATGCTCAGGTTGCCCGAAGACAGCAGCACCATGACGCGGTCGCCGGGCTGCTCGTAGACGATCATCTTGCGGAAGGTGCTGATGTGGTCCACCCCCGCGTTGGTGCGCGAGTCGGAAAGAAACACCAGTCCGGCGTTGAGTTTGATGCCTACGCAATAAGTCATTTTTTCATCTCGCACGAAGGATGCCCGCTCACATGGCGCTGCGTTCGCGCGTGTTCAGTTTTTGTAAGGCATAGAGCGCGTCGAGCGCCTCCCGTGGCGTCATCGCATCGGGGTCGAGCGCGGCCAGGGCGGATTCTACGGCGCTGGCCAAGGGCGTTTCGGCCGCCGGCGGAGGTGCGAACAGGTCGACCTGCGCGCGCGTCTGGGCATGTTGCGATTCCAGCGCCTCGAGCGCCTGGCGTGCATGGTTGACCACGGCCGAGGGCATGCCCGCGAGCCGCGCCACCTGAATGCCGTAGCTCTTGCTGGCCGGGCCCGGCTGCATTTCGTGCAAGAACACGATGTCGCGCCCCGCCTCGGTGGCGCTCACGTGCATGTTCACGGCGCAGTGGTGCGTGGCCGGAAACTCGGTCAGCTCGAAGTAGTGCGTGGCAAAGAGCGTGAAGGCCTTGCTGCGGTCGTGCAACTGGGCCGCAATGCCGGCCGCCAGCGCCAGGCCGTCGAAGGTGCTGGTGCCGCGGCCGATTTCGTCCATGAGCACCAGCGACTGCGCGGTGGCGCTGTGCAGGATTTGCGCTGCCTCGGTCATCTCGAGCATGAAGGTCGACTGCGCATTGGCCAAGTCGTCCGCCGCGCCGATGCGGGTGTGAATCGCGTCGATGGGCCCCAGCCGGCAGGCCGCCGCCGGCACGTGGGAGCCAATGGAGGCCAGCAGCACGATGATGGCCACCTGCCGCATGTAGGTCGACTTACCGCCCATGTTGGGGCCGGTGATGATCTGCATGCGCTGCTGCGGCCCAAGCAGGGTGTCATTGGCGATGAAGCCGCCCGACGATTTTTCGGCCAGCCGCGCTTCCACCACGGGGTGGCGGCCCTGCTGAATCTCGATGCACGGGTGCGACACGAAACTTGGCGCGCGCCAGTGCAGCGTGTGCGAGCGCTCGGCCAGCGCGCACAGCGCGTCGAGCATGGCAATGCCGCCGGCCAGCTGTGTGAGGGCGTGCACCGAGGGCTGCAGCGCATCGAGCAGTTGCTCGTACAGCCACTTTTCGCGGGCGAGGGCCCGGTCTTGCGCGCTCAGCGCCTTGTCTTCGAAGGCCTTGAGCTCGGGCGTGATGAAGCGCTCGGCGTTCTTCAGCGTCTGGCGGCGGCGGTAGTTGTCGGGCACCTTCGAGAGCGCGCTTTGCGTGACCTCGATGTAGAAGCCATGCACACGGTTGAACTGCACCCGCAGGTTGCTGATGCCGGTGCGCTCGCGCTCGCTCACTTCGAGCTTCAGCAGAAAGTCGTCGCAGTTCTCGCTGATGGCGCGCAGCTCGTCGAGCTCTGCGTCGTGCCCGGTGGCAATCACGCCGCCGTCGCGCACCAATGCCGAGGGGTCGGGCTTGATGGCGCTTGCCAGCAGGTCTGCGCAGCCGGGCGGCGGTGCAAGGCGCTCGGCAATCTGGTCGAGCAGCGCGGCCGAGCCGGGCAGAAGCGGAGCCAACTGCTCCGCCTTGGCCAGTGCAAGCCGCAGTGCCAGCAGTTCGCGCGGGCGCACCTGGCGCAGGGCAATGCGCGCTGCAATGCGCTCCACGTCGCTCGTGTTCTTGAGCTGCTCGCGCAGCGTGCGCCAGGGCGCCGCCGTGCCGCCCAGCACTGTGGACTGCAGCGCGCCGATGGCTTCGAGCCGCGCCTGCGCCTCGCTGCGGTCACGCCGCGGCGAGAGCAGCCAGCGCTTCAGCAAGCGGCTGCCCATGCCCGTCATGCAGGTGTCGAGCAGCGAGAACATGGTGGGCGAATCTTCGCCGCGCAGCGTTTGCACCAGCTCCAGGTTGCGCCGGGTCGTGGGCGGCAGTTCGATCAGGTCGCCGTCGCGCTCCACCGAAAGGCGCTGCACGTGCGAAAGCGCGCGGCCCTGCGTGTGCTCGGCATAGCCCAGCAGCGCGGCGGCGGCGGCATGCGCGTTGGCGAGCGATTCGGCGTTCCACGCGGCCAGGCTCTTGCTGCCCATTTGCTCGCTGAGCTTGCGTTCGCCCAGGCCGCCGTCGAACTGCCAGGCCGGGCGAATCGAAAGCGTGAAAGGCGTGGCCGCGCGTGCGGCCTTCAGGCGTTGCTCGAAAGCCGGCGTTACCTCGGCGCTGTAGAGCAGCTCGCTTGGGGCGATGCGTGCAATCCAGGTTTCGAGCGCATCGGCCGGGCACTCGGCCAGCCGCAGCTCGGCGCCCGTGACGCTGAGCCAGGCCAAGCCGCAAAAGTTGCGCGTGCCCGCATGCACCGCCAGCAGCAGCGATTCGCTCTTGTCGTTGAGCAGTTCCGAATCGGTCAGCGTGCCGGGCGTAACCACCCGCACCACCTTGCGCTCGACTGGGCCCTTGCTCGCGCCGACTTCGCCCACCTGCTCGCAAATGGCTACCGATTCGCCCAGCTTGATGAGCCGCGCGAGATAAGTATCGACCGCATGAAAGGGCACGCCGCACATCACCACCGGCTGGCCCGCCGACTGGCCGCGCTGCGTAAGGGTGATGTCGAGCAGGCGCGCGGCCTTTTCGGCGTCGGCCCAGAACAGCTCGTAAAAATCGCCCATCCGGTAGAACAGCAGGGTGTCCGGATGGTTGGCCTTGAGGCCCAGGTACTGCGCCATCATGGGCGTGTGGCCTGAGAAATCGCTGGTCGAGGGGGAGGGTTGGGCAGTCGTCGTTTTCACTCGGGCGATTATCGGGGACGGTACGCTGGCTCAGCCGACGACAAGCTTGACCGGCTTGCCGATGCGGCTGAGCATTTCAACCAGTGTGTCGATGGTGAACTTGGCTGTCTTCTTGTTCACGACGTCGGAAACCCGAGGGCGCGAAACCATGAGGATTTCAGCTGCTTCGGCCTGCTTCAGGTGATGCTCGGCGATCCAGCTGGACAACTCGTCCATGAGCTGCTGCTTCAGCAGCCGTGTGTCGTTGATCTGCTTTTGCGATGCGGCCTGCAGGCGTTTGGCCTCGGCAGGGGGAAAACCCAGTTCGAGGAAGAGATTGGCGCTCGGCTGAGTTACGTGGCGAATTTCCGTGTCGGTCTTCATGTCAGTTCTTCCTTGCCTTGATGACTGCGCGATAGCGTGCCTCTGCAATGGCCTTGTCCTGCTGACTGGTCGCCTGTGTTTTCTTCTGGAAGCAGTGCAGGACATAGACTGCTTCTTCAAACTTGGCCACGTACATCACTCGATAGATGCCGCTCGGATCCTTGAGCCTGATTTCCCGCGTGCCGGCACCCACATCATTGAATTGCTTCCAGTCCGTTGGGTCCAGCCCGGCTTGGACCTTGCTCAATTCGAAACCGGCTGCACGGCGCGGTTCGACGGGGAAGGCCAGTAAATCCACATAAGAAGAGCCAACCCAGCGGATTTCTTTCTCACCCATCAATGCGCCTGTCTGTATAAGATTTTATACGCGAAAGCCAGGTGCGAATTGACGCGATGGCTCCCTCCCAGCTGTGCATTGTCGGGACGGCCCGGGTGCTTTCGCGCCGCATGGCACCATCTCGATTCGATTACTGTGAACTATGGGGAATATCCATGCTGATCAACTGCGTGGCCTACGAAAACGGCGCCAAGCTCGCCGATATCCCGGTCGAGGACATCAGCGAATACATCACCCGCGCCGGCTGCTTTGTGTGGGTGGCGCTGAGCGACGCCACGCCCGAAGAGCTTGCCCAGATGCAGGACGAGTTCAAGCTGCACCCGTTGGCGGTTGAAGACGCCCACCACGGCCACCAGCGCCCCAAGGTCGAGGAATACGGCGACTCGCTCTTCGTGGTGATGCACCTGGTGGAGCCCTCTACCGAAGGCACGCACACGTTGAATGTGGGCGAGGTCGACGTCTTCGTTGGCAAGAACTACGTGCTCTCGGTGCGCAACCGCAGCCAGCAGGGCTTTCTGGGTGTGCGCGAGCGCTGCGAGCGCGAGCCCGACTTGCTGCGCAACGGCGCGGGCTTTGTGCTGTATGCGCTGATGGATGCGGTGGTCGACCGCTACTTCCCGGTGATCGATGCGCTCGAGGTAGAGCTCGAATCCATCGAGCAGCAGATATTTACGCAGGGCGGCGCGGCGCGCGACAAGATCAAGCAGCTGTACGACCTGAAGCGGCGCAGCATGGTCCTGAAGCGGGCGGTGGCTCCGCTGACCGAGGCGGCAGGCAAGCTGCACGGCGGGCGGGTGCCGCAGATCTGCGTGAGCTCGCAGGAATACTTTCGCGACGTGGCCGACCACCTCGGCCGCATCAACGGCTCGATCGACGCGATGCGCGACACCATTGGCACCGCCATTTCGGTGAACCTGTCGATGGTCACCATCGAAGAGAGCGAAGTGACCAAGCGGCTTGCCGCCTGGGCCAGCATTTTTGCGGTGTGCACCGCGTTCGCAGGCATCTGGGGCATGAACTTCGAACACATGCCGGAGCTGAAACTTCGCTACGGCTATGCGGCCGCGCTGGCGTTGATGGGCGGTACCTGCAGCTACCTTTACTACCGCTTCAGGCGCGCTGGCTGGCTCTGAATTTCTTTCTCCCTCCCCTTCCGGGGGAGGGCCGGGATGGGGATAGGCGGCGTGTCGGGAGCAGCGAACGCTTGATACGCCGCTTGCCCCCATCCCAACCTTCCCCCGGGAGGGGAAGGAGCAATGCAGATTACTCGTCGTGCGTGTCGTGCGTGGCCACGGCGCCGCGGCGCCAGTAGCCTGACGCGCGAACCCACTTCGGATTGGCGCCTCGCTCGCCCACCAGGTGCGCACGCAGGGCCTTCGCAATGGCCGACTCGCACCCCACCCAGGCATGAAAGTCGCCCGCCGGCAGCTTCATGGCTTTGAGCGTATCGAGCAGCACCGGGCTCAGCCCCGGCTCAGCGCCCTTGCGGTGCACCCATTGCAACGTGAGCTCAGCCTGCGTCTCGAACGGAACCTGGTCCGCCTCGCTGTCGACCTCGGCCAGCACCACCACGCGCGCACCGGCCGGTAGCTCAGCCAGGCGCCGTGCAATGGCGGGCAGGGCGGTGTCGTCGCCGATCAGCAGGTGCCAGTCGAAATCGGTCGGCACGATGAACGAGCCGCGCGGCCCGCCCACGCCGAGCACGTCGCCGGGCTTGGCCTGCTCGGCCCATTGGGTGGCGGGGCCGGCCTCGTGGAGCGCAAAGTCGAGCTCCAGCGTGTTGGCCTGTGCGTCATACCGGCGCGGCGTGTAGTCGCGCATGGTCGGCCGGCCGCCTGCGGGCCACACCGGGCCTTCTGGCCCCACGGTGGGCAGCGTGAGCTTGCCGGTTGCGGCATCGGGAAAAAAGATCTTCGCGTGGTCGTCGAAGCCAAGGCTCGTAAAGCCCGCAAGGTCATCGCCGGTGAGCGTGACGCGGATCAGGTGCGGCGTAATGCGCTGCACCGTTTTTACGGTGAGCCGGCGAAAGCGAAGCTCGTGCCGCACGCGGCGCGGCGTGCGGTCGGGCGGGGAAGAAGTAGCGGGAGATGTGTCGGTCGAAAAGTCGGTCATTGCAGAAAAAGCTTTCTAGATGCGTTCGAGTTGCTGGGCGGCGCTGTCGAGCACCGCGGCGAAATCGTGGGCTTGTTGTTCTGTGAGGGGCGGGCCCGAAAGGCGCATTTGCATGGCGAGCTTCAGGTTTTCGATGGCGCGCGTTACCTGCGGCGGGCGCCCGCCGCGCGGGCCGGCGCCATCGACGCCGCCAGACATGCGGGCCATCATCGCGTCGGCCGTGTCGCTGTTGGCGGCCAGAAACTCCTGGCCGCTGGCCGTGATGCTGTAACGCTTGCGCCCGCCGGTGTCGGCGGTTTCCACGCTCAGGTAGCCCATTTCTTCGAGCAGCGTGAGCGTGGGGTACACCACGCCAGGGCTTGGGGCATAGCTGCCGCCCAGGCGGTCTTCAATGGCCTTGATGAGCTCGTAGCCGTGGGCCGGCTTGTCGGCAATGAGCCGTAGCAGCACAAAACGCAGGCCGCCATGGCCGAACACCCGCCCGCCGCCGCGCCCGCCGCGGCCACCGGAAAGGCCGTCTTCGTGCTCGCCACGGGGCATGTGGCAGTGGTGGTGATGGTGGTGGCCGAAGTGGGTGTGTCGCATATCGATGTCCTATCGAAGTATGTCGAAATTATTTTCGATATATCTAAAAAAGTCAAACGACTGCGCCTGCCGCATCGTCGTGCGGCACCGTTCAAGGCTCGTTCAGGGAGAAGGGGAGAGAAGAAGGCGCTGGCCGAAGCCAGGCAAAACGGGGCGGCAGGACGCCACCCGTCAAAGGACGATCAGCCGACGATCAGGCGATCATCGATTCCAGATCAGACGCCAGCTCGCGAGGCGCTGGCATGTCTTGCATCACGTCTTCAGAAATGCCAATGGCATCCGCCGACTGGGCCGGCCACATGTGCTGCGAGTCGCCAATGCGCAGACCTTCGCGCTCCAGTGCAACCCGCCAGACCGCAAGGTGCAGCACGTTGGCCAGCGGGTCGACCTGCTCGGACTCCATCGGATTGGCAAAGCAAGAGAGGGCGCTGATGAACTCGGGCGCAAACTCCCAGCGGGCCGCCAGCCGCGCGCCCACTTCGCCGTAATGAAAGCCGAACTTCTGCCGCTCGACCTCGAGCCGGCCCATCATGTCGAACGGATGCACCGCGTTGAGCTTGGCCATTTGCTCCTTCATGGCGCCGGCCATGATCAGGTGGCCGATGGCGTGCATGCTGCCTACCGTGAAGGCAAGGCTCTGGTCCACGCTGCGGGTTTTGCCGGCCAGGTAGCGGGCCACCGCTGCCACGCGCAGGCTGTGCGACCAGAAAGCCGGCAGATTCACCCCCTCGACCTTGCGGAACGTGCCCGTGAGGCCAGAGCTCACCACCAGCGAGCGGATCGACGAGAAACCCAGCAGCTGGATCGCGTCTTGAATCGAGAGAATTTTGCGGCGCAGCCCGAAATACGGGGAATTGGCCATGCGCAGCACCCGGGCCGTCAGCACCTGGTCGAGCTCGACCTTGCGTGCAATCACGGAAATAGAGGCGTCCTCGTTGCGCAGGAGCTCGATCAAGTCGAACACCACCTTGGGCACCGTGGGAAGCAAATGGCTTTCGGCAAACAGTTCGTCCAGGGTCATGGCGATCTCAGGCTGTAGTTTTCGCTGCCCGGAATTGTGCTGCAACTATAGTGTTACATGTTGATGTCTTAAGGGATCGGGCCAACTCCCAGAGTCCGAATGCAGACTTCCAGCAACACAGGTGCCATTGTGCGGAGCCTCCCCCGCAATGCCATACCCTTTTTGAGTGATGCGCCGGCCTCCCCGCGCTGCTAAAAGTGCGAATTCGTCAAAAAAGCGAGGGAGCGGGCGCATGGCAGCACACCGGTTCGTCAATTTGCGCGCGGACGGAAGCCCCGTTCACCTCTTCGATGACAAGAAGAAAAAGATCCGCGAAGTCATCTGGGGCGACTTCCTCAAGGTCAAGAAAGACTTGGGCGACGGCTGGCTGGAAATCGACTGGGCCGCACGCTCGCCCACCAAGCGGCGCACCCTCTACATCCGCAAAGAAGACACAGTTGCCCGCCGGCCGCTTGAAATCATCTTTGTCGACGTGGGCCAGGGCGACGGCGCCGTGCTCATCTCGCCCGAAACGGGCAGTGATGAACGCATCGTCGTCATCGACGCCGGAGAGGGCGGCAACATGCGCGCCTTTCTTGCCGCCAGGTTCCAGACCTACCGCGGCTTCGACTTTGCCGCCGCAGTAATGACGCACCCCGACAGCGACCATTACCTGGGCTTCAAGGACATCTTTGCCGACCCCGGCATCGGCTTTGGCACCGTGTATCACAACGGCCTTGTCGAGCGGCCCGTGAGCGGCACCTGGGAAAAGCTCGGCGGCAAGCCCGTGAAGGAAAACGGCGCATCGGTTGCCTACATTGGCGACCTTGCCACCGACTACGCCACCATCAAGACCATCTTCGGAAACGTGGGCCCCACCCACCTCTTTCCGCAAGTCATGAAGGCCGCGCTAGGCAACCCGAAGATCCAGGACATCTGCATGCTGTCAGCCCAGCACGCGACGATAGAAGACGACACCGCCTGGATGCCCGGCTTTGCCCCGTCGGACGACCGCGGCTACACCATTCGCGTGCTTGCGCCTATTGTTGAAGAAGGGCCCGACGGCACTCCCGCGCTGCGGCAACTGGGCTCGTACAACGAAACCAAGAATGGCCACTCCGTCATCTTGCGGCTGCAGTACGGCAAGTTCAGCGTGCTGTTCGGCGGCGATTTGAACGAAGGCGCCGAAAAATTCTTGCTGCAGCACTACACCGGCATCGCAGATAACAAGTTTCCGAAACCAGGCACCCCCGCCTACGACGACATGGTGACCAAGGCGCGGGATACCTTCAGGTCAGACATCATGAAGTCTTGCCACCATGGCTCCGAAAAGGTGACCGATGCGTTTCTGGACGCCGTGAACCCGGCCGCCTTCATCATTTCGTCGGGCGACGAAGAGGGCCACATTCACCCCAGGCCCGACCTGCTCGGCCGGCTGGGCCGCTTCGGCCGCGGCGGCGCGCCGGTCCTTCTTTCGACCGAACTCCAGCGCTCTTCGCGGGCGATGGAGAACAAGGACTCTGTCGACGCGCTGCTGGCCGGCATCGACAAGCTGGCCGCTGGAACGCTCTCGCAAGACAAGGTTGCCGAAGCCGACTGGGATCACTTCAGTCTGCCGTTTGACCGTGCCCGTGAGATGCTCGATGGCCTCCTCGACTGGCGCGCAGTCTCACCTTGGGACTTCCGCAAGGGACTCGGCTACCAATTGCGCGGTCAGGACGACTACCAGGACGTGTTTCAACTGCGTCGATTCGCCATGGGGAAGCACAAGGACTGGAAGCCGTACGTTGCTCACATCCTTGGCTTCGACCACAAGCTGATCGAGGATTACTACTCGAAGCTGGAAGAGTTGGAGGATAAGAAGGCCATCGCGCAGACCGTACAGGCCGAACTGGGCGGTTCAGTCGATGACTTGAGCAAGATTGAGGGCATCCTTCTGTTAAAGCAGAAGGATGCTGACAAGAAGCAGCAACTCCTTGACGCCTTCGACTTCCGTGAGCAGGACAAGGACCAAACTGAAAAGCTGGTCGAGGGGATCAACTCGCGCGTTGCAGAACTGAACGCGCGCCGCTATTCGCTCAACCAGGCCCGCCGCAAGATCGTTGCGTCGCTGGAGGAGGACCAAATTCTTTTCAAGCCTGATCAGGCGGAGAAGTTGTTCATCGAAGTAGGCATCCTTTTCTCCGGACAGATCAAGAAAGACTTCAGCCAGCTCATCGCCTTCAACCGCACCATCACGGAAGAGAGGCGCGGATATTTGCAAGAGGAGCGCTCTGAGGTAGAGGCTGAGCTGAAGACAGTGGCAGACGAGCTTGATGACCTCGGCAAACGTCGGTCGGGCGTGCTAGGTTTCCTGAGCAGCACCGACGTGTTCGCCAAGTACAAGCAAGTCACTGACGATCTCGTCACGCTGCGCGCTGACATTGCGGCATTTGAGAAGCAGCGGGGCTTCTTGCGCCGACTGCAGGAGCTACGCGCAGAGATTCGTGCGCTAACAGAAGCCTGTGTGCATCTGCAGTCGAAGATTGAGTCAAATGTTGAATCGCAGAATACGGATAAGGCCAGTCTGTTCTCAGTGATTCGCGTGTACTTCAGCGAGATCGTCGAAGAAGTCCTGGCCCACAAGGCATTGCTCAGTGTCTCTTCGAACGCGAATGGTCACCTTGAGTTTCGGGCCGAGATTCTCGACGAAAAGGGCAAGGCGACGAGTGCCGATCTGGGGCATACGTATCGGAAGCTGCTTTGCATAGCCTTTGATCTGGCTGTGCTACGTGCTCACCTTCAGGACAGGTTTCCTCACTTCGTTTATCACGACGGCGTGTTCGAGTCGCTGGATGACCGCAAGAAGGCCAACCTTCTCAAGGTCATCCGTGAGTATTCCGAGCTTGGCGTACAGTCAGTCATCACGCTGATCGATTCCGACATGCCGCCTCGCGTTGAGGCAAAGGTGCCCGTGTTTGCCCCCGACGAGATCGTGCTGACCCTACACGATGAGGGTGATGAGGGCCGTCTCTTCCGCATGAAGGCTTGGTAGCCAACGATCGCGGAAAGCTCGCCATCCCGACGTCTGCATTAGTGCAATTCTGTTGAAACGCACTGGCGCTTCTGCAGCGATGCTCGGAGGACGTCTGACCCACTCGACAGTGGGAGTTCGCGGCTTCGACCGTGGCTCGCCACGACCGCAGCGAGCAAGAATCGTCCCAATGCACACGTCTGAGCAATCGATACTGAGCTGGCAGACAATCTCAACTGGGCGGTCGCGAACGGCGGCTGTGCTTGCATGCAGACACTCGGACGGCCAGCGGCGACTGGCAGCAAGCACTTTGAAGCGTGCGTACGCGAAGGACAGCTGTGCAGCCATGGCGGTCTATCGTGCGTCTGCAATTGACATCCGCTTCTTGCTAATGAACTGCCCTTCAACGCGGCTGCTCCGACTGCCAGCGGGAAGAAAAGCTGGCCACAAAAGCCGGGGCGATTCAGTTCGCCCTGTGCTGTTAGCCTTACATGGTCGGCAGGGCCTCTGCCACGCCAACTCCGGCGATCGTGCCCAATTTTAGAAGTGAACTCATTATGACCAGCCTGCTGTACAACGCCTCCGTTCCCGTCATGCAGCAGATGCTGCGCGCCATGTCCGACGTGCTCAAAAAGGCCGAAGACCACGCGACGCAAAAAAATATCGATCCAAATGCGCTGCTGCAGGCGCGGCTGTTTCCTGACATGTTTCCGCTAGTACGTCAGGTACAGATCGCCGCAGACTTCTCCAAGGGCATTGCCTCCCGCCTGGCTGGTGCCGAGGTGCCGTCCTGGCCCGACACTGAGGTCAGCTTCGCCGACCTGCAAGCGTTGATCGCCAAAGCTTTGGCCCATATCGGCTCCTTCAAGTCTGAGCAATTTGATTCAAGCGAGAGCCGCGAGATCGTATTGCGCCCCGGCACCCCCAAGGAAAAGAAGCTGACCGCAGGCGCATATCTTCTTCACTATGGACTGCCGCAGTTTTTCTTCCACGTGACCACCACCTATGCCATCTTGCGCCACAACGGTATTGAGATCGGTAAGCGCGACTACATGGGGGCCTACTAACCCAAAACAGACAGGAGTTCAGCCACTCTGGCCACTGCCGCTCGATAGCAACTAGAGCCTCCGCGTTCGACGTTGGTCTTGCTGATGGCGGCTATGCAGCGGAAGCGGACTATCGTCGCTCAAGGCTAGACTTCCGCCTTCGGCCAGGAGCAGACCTTCGTCGCTGCCTCACAACGAAGCCATCGGGAGCGCGTGCGCACTGACCATGGGGGTAGTCACAATTGGCCAGTAGCGGAAGTTCGCTGCTGCAGTCCAACGTAAACCAGATGCCCAATTGGATGACCCGAATCGCCACCTTCCTACTCGTCCTCTTCCTATGTGGGCGAGTCCCGGCCGAAGAGCTGACATTTGGCCGGTTCATCATGTCTTGGCCAGACGGGTTCTCCCATGTTGAGGGCACCAGCCCGGCAATCTACAGGGGCCCTGCGGGTGAGCGCGTCCGAATAGTCACGGTGCCTACTCGGCGTAATCGAACTGCGGAAGAGGCGCATGACGAGGTCCGAAAAATTGTTGGACAGACGACGCGAGAGTTTCGTGACCTCGAACGAGAGTTCGGGCGGGCGCTCTGGCCCCTGAGAACCACTGTATCGTCCGCGGGCGATGTCCATATCTCGAGCGCAATGCAAAGCGACTCCAACAACATTCCGAGCTATGTCTTGAACTACGCAGTCGTTTCACCGCAAAGCGATTTCAGTCTCATCATGGTTGCTGGTGACGGCGACGCGTTTGAAGCCTTTGGGCGATTCAAAGCAGCTCTTGCATCTGCAAGATGGCGATAGGCAATTCTCGGCCAAGACCGGACGTTCATCGCGGCGTGATGGTTCATTCGGTATCGTCTCTATAGCGATACAGGCAACGTTGTAGGAACTAGGAGGGGAAAATGGCCGCCCATGAATGCACGATGTATCCCGACGATCAGACGTGGGAGGTGATCTATGACGCAATGGATGAGGAGCGGGCGCCACCTTGGCCGGAGATGACACTTCACCTTCAGCCACAGGACACTACCTTGGCGGGCTGGCGACTGCTCTTGGAGCTTGTCGATGAAGCCGTGCACGATCGCCGAACAGTCTTTGCACCAAAGAAGGAGTTAGGTCCTGAACTCTGGAGCCAAGTGCTCACGTTGCCGGCTTCTATAGCAGGGCTAAAGCACGTCGAAAAACTCGACCTATACGGCAGCAACCTTCTTCGGCTCCCGCCGGAGATTGGCGAGATGGAAAGTCTCACGCATTTCGTTCCCTATACCTCATATGGGCTCCACTGGTTCCCGTATGAAATCACTAGGTGCAAAGCCTTACGGTCGAGCACGGTGAGCACCAGAGCGCTGTATGGCAACTACAAATATCGGCAACCCTTTCCGTCGCTGGCGCAAGTAGTCGCGGAGCTTGTCCCGAAGCGTTGCGGTGTGTGCGACGGGCCGATCGATCCCGAAAGCGCAGAGCAAGTGTGGATCTCCCTCGGGGTAGCGGCCGACGTGCTGCCGCTGCTCGTTAACGCCTGTTCCATCGGGTGCGTGGAGAACCTCCCTCCGGCTGCTCAGGGCTACGTGCAAGGGCCGCATAAAGGAGGTCTCTGTGCGACAACCTGCGCCGGATTGACGCAACCGCAATCAAGTGTTCGCAGGTGACGCGTCAGAATCGCTTTTGACCGGAACCGGCCAAAACCGGTCGCTCACGCATCGACCTGAAATCGTCCGGGAGCAGATGCTTTGCACAAATTAAAGGCCCTTCATGAACGATCCAGCACGCATTCCGCAGGCGATCTTTGATGCCGTCTTGCCACTTCTGGAGCCGGAGTGGATCGAACTGATTGTTGACTACAGCGTAGACGAAACCCAAAGCGACATGGCGGCGAGCTATTCAGTCCAAAAGGACGGGCACCTCGAAGAGGTTGCAATCTTGCTTCCGCAGGTCGTAGATGGATTATTTCGAGCCCTGAGGGACAGTCTTCCAGATCGGGCGACGCAAGCATTCTCGACCTGCCGTTACCGTGTTACGCGAAGCGGCGCCTTCGAAACCGAGTATTCCTACAGCAAAGTCGACTGGGATGGCTTGTTGGCGCGCTCCGGATGGAACTTCCCGGATATCACGACCAAGCGAGCACAGTGAATGTGCGCTGACCCGACGTACGGCTACAGTCGGCCATGACCAGTCCTCGCGGTCCGCGCCCGAATTCGCTCCACACCAGACATTCACAGAGGCCGTTTAGATGAGCACTTCGAACCCGTGGCCGTTCGAGGATCCGCCCAATGTCATGTGCTTTACCGTGAAGTCCATTGTTCAGGCGACAAAGCCTTTGCTCATGGTGTCTCGCGATGTCGAAGACGCAGGTTGGTCGTTTCTCACAGGGGAGTCGCTCGACATGTCGGAGGCGCTTCTGGTCACGCTGCGAAGCATGGTGGAACGAGATCAAACAGTGCTCGAGCTCGCTGATTTGCCTCCAGGATGGACTGCAGTTCGCTCTTCGCCGCAGGCTAGTTGGACTCGTGCTGAGGACAAGATTTCCAACGAGCCCGCCTAGGACTCAAGCCGGCCAAAAGCGGAAGTTGGCACAGACGTCCGATTCCAAGACAATCATCTGCTACACGTCAATCAGGGCCGACCTTGAAAATCCTCCATTGCTTTTCGATAGCCTGTGTCGTCGTCGCGCTCGGCCTGTTCGCTGCCGGCGTATCCGGGGTCGCCGTCTTTATGCTCGGATTGTCGACCGTCATTGAGCTCGTTGGCTCAGCAGTTGTTGGGAAACAGACGAACGACTCTGAACGGTGAACTGCGGCACGCGGCCAAAAGCGGACGGTCGGTGACCGTCTTCACAGAGAGTTGACACAGAGGCTTTTGAAACCTACAGAGCTGCCCAATGACGTCTGAGCGTTGCGTGTAGGAACGGCTGTTTATTGGGGCGCCGCATAACATCCAGTGCTTTCACATCCACGTCGGAGGGGCATTCTAATGAACAGACTTATTCAGACCATTGCGGTGGCTGCCTGCGCGGTGGCCCGCCGTGAAGCGGTTGTCTTTGCCGCCGGTGCGGCGGCGGCGTGCATGCTCTCTCTGGCTCCTTCATCCACGCTGGCTCAGCAACTTAAGATCGGCTACGTGGACTTCGAGCGCGCGATGCTCCTGTCGCTCCCCGCCAGGGCTATGCAGGACAAGCTGGCTGCCGAAATCCGCCCTCGACAGAAGCAACTGGATGAGTTGGAAGCTCACCTCAAGGCCGTGGAGGACCAACTGGATAAGGATGGACCCACGCTGTCCGAACACGATATCGGTCGCAGGCGGCGCGAACTTCTCGATCAGGAACGCGACCTCAGGCGAAAGCTCTTTGAGTTCAATGAAGAGGTGGCTCAGCGCCGCAACGAGCAGAAGTCCGAGCTATGGGATCTGACACACCGTGCGATCCGGCAGATCTTCAAGCAGGAAAAGTACGACCTGATACTGCAGGATGCCGTTATGGCTGCGCCAACGGTGGACATCACTAACGAGGTGATCAAAGCGCTCGCGACTGCTGCCCCTGCGGCGCAGTGACAGGCACTCACGACGAACATCACTCATTTTGAGAGAACTTTGTGAGCTTGACGATTGATAACAGGCTCTTTATCAGCGGGCTGGTGCCGACAGCTCGATGAGTGGCTGCTTGGGGCCCAAAACGGTAGTTTGTGGCAGCGCAAAGCAGTCACTGAGTTCTGAGAATCAACAGCTTGTAGTCGCATGCGATCCACTCCTGTGGATCGGGAGCAACTCGTCGTCTACCGCACGAACAGAACAGCAGCAAGCGGAAACACGATCCAAGCAACGAGCGGCAAGGTTGCCACGATCAAGAAGAGCGTTGAGTACGGTTTCGTCATCCACAGCTGTACTAGCGCAAATAGCGCGAACAATACATGGAGGAGCGGAAGAATGGCGGCACCGCCGAGTGGGGAATTCCTCAGCCCAAAAGGGAGGCTCAGTACTCCAAACGCAAGCACGTACCAGCCTGACCACGCTATCGCAATGAGCAGCCAAATAGTTCCGCCAAGCCGAGCAAGAAATAGCTCAGTTGGGGTGCGTTGACTTTCTTGCTGAACCCTTTTCAGCTTCGGCGCTGAATCTGTCGGCGCCCACGAGCTGCCCGGACCAAATTCGGCGCCGCAACCGATGCAACTCATAGATGCCGGCGCGACTTTCGATGAGCAGTTGGGGCAGTAGGGCATGAAAATCGCCTAATCGCGCGGTGTGGTTGGGTGCATCCCAGCCGATGGAAGAATTCTGCTCTCACACTTGACGGACTGCTTCGGGCCCGACTTCAGTCGCACACCCGTTTCAAAGAGGCCAGAGCCGATATGCGGTCCGGTCGAAATCGGCCGATCATCGACAGACGGATATCGAACAGTGCGCCGGGGACAAAAGACTACGAAAGTGGCGCCGGTTGACCACATTCTTCTCCCCATCCCGCTGGGCCTTCTGCAAAGTTCACCTCAAGTTCGACGTGCCGATTGATCGCACGCCCCGTTTCCGTAGCGTTGCTCTTGATCGGTTCTGTGTCAGAGCCATTCCTGATCTCGATGTGCTCAATGGAAGCAGACGAAGCAAGCATGAATGCCCGAACGGCCAATGCACGACCTAATGCAAGATTTTCCGGGTTGTGCTCGCCCTTCGCGGCGTGCGCGTACAGCCACAAGTAAGCGACCCTGGCGCCCTTGACTTTGCAAACTAGTCTCTCCAATTCGACGATGGCGTTTGGCTCTAGTAGCGAACTGTTTTCGTCGAATCTGACATTGGTAGTCATACGTGCCGGCGATGTCGCAAAAGCTACGGAATACGCACACGTAATCCACAGCATCAGCGACGATCTAATCGCGGTAAGTGGGATGTCGGAGAAGTTCATCCGTTCGAACTATCTGAGAATTGTGAGTGTCTGTTTCTGGCCGGATGCGGCCCGTGCATCGACACTACACCGACTCCAGATAGCAGCTCAGAATTTGGGCCTTCCGATAAAGGTCAGGCCCGGATACATCCTCCTGAGGTTCGTCGAACTCGACCCAGTAGTAGTTCTCTGGCCCCTTCGCCGTCTTAGTCGGCTCCGCTTCACTACAGACCGTACCCAAGAAGGTGGCCTTCCAGCCGCCGCTGGCAGCTACATAGACGCGAGCATAAAGGTCGAAGGATTTCATCAAAATCTACTGATTCGGCAGCCGGATCAACCGTCGTCAATGTCTGGAAATGACTGCATTCTGCCCTTAGGGACTATGCACCGGAGCACGACTGGCTCACGTGGCGTCATGCTTCAACGAGGCCAGAATCGCTTTCAGGCGCTGCGTCTGCTTACGCTCGTAGTCAGGTTCAATCGCTCGTATGTCCGCATCGGCAACGAAGTGATAAAGAAGGTGAATGACATTGGCGGCTGCAGCTTCCGCTTCTGAATACGGCCGTAGCGCTGCCAAGGCGTCCTCGCCAGCCAGTTCCCCGGAGGTGATGCGCGCCGCGAGGTGTTCTAGCGCTTGAACATCGGACAATCGCATGTGGCTTCCATGACTTCGACCAGTGGTTGAACGGCGGCTATTGGCCGATTGTTGCCGGACCACTGGTCAGTGCGCACGCGCTTCAACGCCCGCGCCCGGCTGCGGTCGGCAGACCCTGCGGTCGTCAATTGTTTTTCGCCGCTCGCCGGCGAGATAGCCAAACGGCAGCCAGCAGCAGCAGGAACGACGCCGGAAGGGCAAGGACGGCGACATAGGTGCCGCCGAGGGTGGCGACCATCAACGCAAATGCGAGGTTGTACGAGCCGACGAGACATTCCCCCAGCGCATAGGGGTTGGGTTTGCAACCAGAAATCAGCCAAATCGACACTTGGCCAATCACCGCGACGGCAGTCGGGCCAAGCACGAGCGCGGCGGCTGCAATGGTCAACGTTCTTGGTGAAAGCATCCCACGCCTCGATGTGTTTTGTATCCCATCCACGGACCTGCATCGTATGACCGCTCCTGGCCGAAGGCGGAAGTCTAGCCTTGAGCGGCGATAGTCCGCTTCCGCTGCACAGCAGCCTTCACGGATATTCAACAGAGGAGTGTGGTCGAGGCGCATGCGTGGTCGAGGCGCATGCGTGGCCGTGATCGCTGGCCAGGACTAATCCCTCAATCAGCCAGTTAGAGCAATCCAACCGTCAATCGCTACGCAGACTTGTTTTTCTTGGTGGGTTTATCCAGCGCTTTGAAAAACTCCGAGGGCTGCACGCCCAGGGCGTCGATGATTTTCATCATGTTCACTATGGCCAGGTTGCGTTCGCCGCGTTCCACGCCACCCATGTAGCTCCGGTCGATTCCGCACTCGTCGGCGAACGACTCTTGTGAAAAATTCATCGCCTTACGACGGTTTCGCACGGCTTGGCCAAAAGCCACCAGCGCGGGGTGTCTTTCTTCTGGTGGGGGTGGTACTCGCGCCATCTCTCAATGCTCGTTCCAGAAGGTCCAAAACTCCACGGTTCATAAGGTGACGGTCTTTAAAACCGCGGTCTAAAAGTATCTTTCTGAGCTACGATCTGCTCTGCGCGGCGACCGACCGACCGACGCGATACCAATAAGAGGCAGGGGAACGGAGATGAAGTGCGGAAAGTTTTCTCGAGCGCGGCTCGAGCCGAGAGACGTTGCCATGGAGCGGAGTGACGGCAAGCCCGAGCGGCTCGTCCGCCTCTGTCTAGACGAGCCTTTGAACAGGGCCTTCATGGCCTGCAAAGCCTTCGCCGAGTTAACGGACTGTCATGACCACTGCATAGCTTCCTGCCGCAGGTTGTCACTCGATGAGTTGGGCTTTCTTGTCGCACATGTCTCAGGCCTATCGGCCACGGAGAAGATCGCGTGTGGCGAGCGCGCCGTGGCAAAGATTGCCGACGAGTTCGCGGTGTACTTCTCTGGCCATGACCATCGTGGCTCCAGTGAAGTTCGCACGAGACAGCTCGGCGTAGAAAAGGCGCGGTGCGAAGAGGCTCCCCGTCAATCTATGTGGACGCTCGGCTGCTGGCTCTGGTCTTTGCGAGTCCCCAAGGAAAGCACCGCAACCGCCTCCAGCCGCACGCTCAAGTTGATGGCGATAGGCGGCAAACTGATCCGCCGCAGCATGACGGGTGCCGAGGACGCGGAGCCACTGATCGCCGCATTTGCGCAGGGGGTGGTGCTCGGGTTCTACCGGCTTGCACAGAGCGATATTCCCAGCGAGCTGGAGGGCGTGGGTTTCTGGCGGCATTGCGAGTTGGCCATCGTCCACCAAGCTGGCGTGGCCGGCGGCCGGCGGATTCGCGCGCAGGATGATCGAAACCCGAGCCGGTAAGTTGTCAGCAGTGCAGCGCCGCTCGCAGGGCGCTATACCCCAGTCGCTCCCGCAGGCGACCCCCTCCATCGAAAGCAGGCCTCCCGCGCCTCGTCAACCAGCGCCTATAGCGCCTCAGGCGCGGCGCCGCTCCCACCAAGATCTACTAGGACACCAGCTATGTCCACCCTGCTGTCAAACTGGCACAGCATGACGAGCTAGGCCGTACCGAACGTCAGCAAGCAGTCTTAAGCAGCCACCGACCGGTGCCCTTCGCCCTACCTCTGCGGCATATCCCTAACCGAATACCCCAAACTAACAGTCGCATCCTCCGGAATCCCAGGCATCGTCGCATTCCACGCCGCCCAGTCCTCGCGCATCGCAGCCAGCCTCTCCGGCTCCTTCTTCCTCAGGTTCGCGCGCTCGCGCTCATCGGCCGGAATGTTGAACAGGTATTCATTCCCGTCCACCTTCAGGTACTTCCAGTCCCCGTCGCGCATGGCTTCCTGCCCGCGATGGTTCATGCGCCAGTGCAACGGACGACGGAAGCTGTGTTTGGCATCGCGCAGCACTGGCATCAGCGACACGCCATCGAGCGGATAGGCCGCATCGGCCTTTACGCCGGCCGCGTCGAGCATGGTGGCTGACCAGTCCATGGTCATGCACAGTTGCTTGCTCTCGCCGCCCTTGGCAATCACGGCGGGCCAGTGCGCGATCCATGGCACGCGAATGCCGCCTTCGGTCAGGTCCATCTTGCCGCCGACCAGGGGCCAGTTGTCTGAAAAACGTTCGCCGCCGTTGTCGCTGGTAAACACGACCAGGGTGTTGTCGGCCATGCCGTGCTTTTGCAGCGCAGCCATGATGCAGCCGATGCCTTCGTCCATGTGATGGATCATTCGGCGGTACACGTGAATGTTGCCGCCGGCCAGGTCGAAGAGGTTGTCTTTGACGGTGGGCGCTTTGTCTGCGTCGTCGCGGGTTTCCCACGGCCAGTGGGGGGCGGTGTAGTGCAGGCTCAAGAAGAAAGGGGCTTGTTCTCCTTCTTCTTTTTGCTGTTGCTTCTGTTTGGCGGCCATGCGTTCGACGTAGTCGACTGCGCGTTTCGAAAGAATGTCGGTCAGGTAGCCGTCTTCTTTCTTGTCTTCTTCGCCAAACCACAGGTCGTGCTGGCCGGTGGAGTCGCAGTGCGTAAAGTAGTCGACGCCGCCCGACATGGGGCCGAAGAATTCGTCGTACCCCGATCGCAGCGGGCCAAAGTGGGGCGGGTAGCCGAGGTGCCATTTGCCGATGAGGGCGGTCTGGTAGCCGCCGGCTTTCAGCAATGACGGCAGGGTGGGGTGGTCGGTGGGCAGGCCGAGGGTGGTGCTGCCGCGGCTGCTGCTCCTGATTGGCTCTTCGGCCGCGCCGCGCAGGCGGTATTGGTAGCGCGCGGTAATCATGGCAAAGCGGGTGGGCGAGCATACGGGCGAGTTCGAGTAGCCCTGGGTGAGCTTCAAGCCGTTGGCGGCCAAGCCGTCTAGCACGGGCGACACGGGGCCAAAAGCGGCGTCGCGGCCGCCGTAGCAGCCAAGGTCGGCATAGCCGAGGTCGTCGGCCACTATGAAGATGATGTTGGGTCTTTTCATGTGCTTGTCTGTCTGTCGGTCTGTCCGAAGCGAGGCGGTTGGTCAGGGCTGGTAGCCAGACTTTTGAACGACGGGCGCCCACTGCGCCTTGTAGGCCTTGAGCATGGCGGCGGTCTGCGCCTGGGTGCTCACCACGGGGGTCATGCCCGAGTCCTTGAACTTGCGCTGGGTGTCCGGGTCTTGCATCACTTCGCGGATCATGTTGGACAGGCGTTCGACCTTGTCCTTGGGCATGGTGGCGGGCGCAAAGAAGGTGTTCCAGCCGGCGGCGGCCAAGTCGAGGCCGGCTTCCTTGAAGGTGGGAATGTCGGGCGCAAAGGGCGAGCGCTTGTTGCCGGAAAGCGCGAGGATGCGCAGCTTGCCCGCGCTGTGCTGCGGCAGCACCACGTCTTCGGTGTCGACCGAAATCGGCACCTGGCCGCCGATGAGGTCGTTCAGCAGCGGGGCCGAGCCGCGGTAGCCGATGATCTGCGTTTGCACCTTGGCCTTCTCGCCGACCATCAGGCCAAAGAAGTGCGGCAGGCTGCCGGTGGCGGGCACGCCCACGTTGGCCTGGTTGGGGTTGGCGCGCATCCAGGCGAGCAAATGGTTCAGTTCGCGCACCGGCAGGTGGGGCGAAACAGACAGCGCAAAGTCGTAGGCGTTGACGTGCGACACGGGCACGAAGTCGCGGTCGGGGTCGTAGTTGTTGTCCTTGAAGACGAGCGGCGCCACCACCATCACGGCGGGGTTGGCAAGCATCAGCACGTTCTGGTTGGCGGGGGTGTTCTTGACCTGTTGGGCTGCAAGGCGGCCGCCGGCGCCGGGTTTGTTGTCGACAACCACCGGCACGCCCAGGCGGGTTGCCAGCTTGTCGCCGACGATGCGCGCCACGCGGTCGGTGGCACCGCCCGGCGCGTAGCCGACCACGATGCGCAGCGGGCTGTCGAGCGTCTGGGCGCTTGCCTGGGTGGACACGGCAGCCATGGAGGCCATGAAGCCGGCTGCGGCAAGCAGCGCGGCAAGGCGGCGGGTAATGGGGGTGTTGTTCAGCATGTGGGTTCCTCCTCGTTCAGTCAGTTGTTTGTCGAATCAGTCGTTGGCCTGAAAATTCACGGCCTTCATGATGCCTGCCCAGCGTGCCGTGTCTTCGCGCATGGTCTTCAGTAGCGCCTCGCTGTTGTCGGCCACGGGGTACATGCCGTTTTGCAGCAGCTGCTGGCGCACTTCGCGCGTGTTGATGGCGCGGGTGATTTCGGCGCGCAGCTTGTCGACGATGGGCTGCGGCGTTTTAAGGGGCGCGTAATAGGCAAACCAGGCAGTGGCCACCACGTCCTTGTAGCCGCTCTCCACAAAGCAGGGCAGGTTGGGCATCAGCGGAGAACGCTTTTCGCCGCTGGTGGCCAGCACCTTCACGCGGCCCGAGGGCACCATCTGCTGGGCGCCGCCAACGGTGTCGAAGTAAACGGGCACCGAGCCGCCCATCACGTCTTGCCGCGCAGGGGTAGAGCCGCGGTAAGGCACATGAACCATCTTGAGCCCGGCCGCGCGGTTGAGCATTTCGCCCAAGAAGTGCGAAGGCGTTCCGGCGCCGTAAGAGGCAAAGCTCAGCTTGTCGCCCTGCGCCTTGGCCCAGGCGATGAACTCGGCCAGCGTATTGGCGGGCACGTCCTTGTGCACGACCAGCGCCAGCTCGAAGCGCGCCGCGTTGACGATGGGCACAAAGTCTTTGATCGGGTCGTACGAAAGCTGCCTGTAGGCGCTCGGAAACATGGTCATCATGCTGGCGGTGCCCAGCAGCAGGGTGCGGCCGTCGGGTGGCGCGGTTTTTACCGCTTCCACGGCAATGCGGCCCGCCGCGCCCGAGCGGTTGTCCACGATGAGAGGGCCGAGCGTGTCGCGCACCTGCTCTGCAATGGCTCGCGTCAGCACGTCTTGCGTGCCGCCGGCGGGCACGCCAATCAGCACCTTGATGGGCTGGCCGGGCGTGAAGGCCTGTGCGTTGGCCAATGGTGCAAGCGGAGCCAGCGCAAGGCCGCCCAGGGCGGCAACGATCTGGCGGCGGTCGAAATCAGGGCGGGGCATGTCGATGTCTCCGGTTCTCGTTCGGTGGCGCCGCTCGGCCCAGGTGCCGCGGCTGCGAACGACTTTAGAGACGCTACATTCGATTGATCTAATCAACCATCCCCCGGACTAACCCCCAATGACCGCGCCGCGCCGCCCGCTGGACGATTTGCTGCTGTACCGGCTGTCGCGCCTGCTGTCGGTGGCGGGCAGCATGGTCATCCGGCTGTGCGAGGGGCGCTTTGGCATTACGCGGCGCGAATGGCGGCTGGTTGCGGTGCTGGCAAGCCGCGGCGAGCTGAGCTCGTCCGAGCTGGCCGAGCATGCGCAGCTCGACCGGGCCCGCACCTCCAAGTCAGTGGGGTCGCTGGTTTCCAAGCAACTGGTGTCGCGCGTGGTGCGGCCGGGCGACCGGCGGCAGGTGCGGCTGGCCCTTACGGAAAGCGGGCAGGCGCTGTATGAAGAGCTTTTTCCGCTGGTCACGCAAATCAACGGCGAGCTGATGGGCGCGTTGGGCGAAGACGATGCGGCGCGGTTCGACGAGTGCCTGCGCCGCCTGCACACGCGCGCCGAGCGCATGGTCGAAGAAGCGGTGCTGCCCAAGGCAGACCGCGGCCGCCGTGGCGCGGGTGGCGCCGCTTCACCCCTGAAACCCCGCAAGCCCGAATGACCTCAGCCGCTGGAGAAACCACGCCGAACGAGCGGCAGCAAATGGTCGACGCGCTGCGCGGCTTTGCGCTGCTGGGTATTCTGGTGGTCAACATTGCAAGCTTTGCATCGACCTACTACGGCCTGGGCGTTCCCGATCCAATGGCCGTTTCTCTGGCCGACCGCAGCGCCTCGTTTGTGCGGGCCTTTCTGTTCGAGACCAAGTTCTACCTGCTGTTCTCGTTTCTGTTCGGCTACAGCTTCACGCTGCAAATGCGTGCGGCAGAACGAGACGGCAAGCCCTTTGTGCCGCGCATGGTGCGGCGCCTCGTGGGGCTGTGGGTCATCGGCGTGCTGCATGCCGTGGTGCTTTACTACGGCGACATTCTCACCACGTATGCGGTGCTGGGCGCCGTGCTGCTCTTGCTGCGGCGGCGCGGAGATGTGTTCATGGCCTGCGCAGCCATGGCGCTGGTGCTGGCAGTTTCGCTGGTGTGGGCCGGCGTCGGCCACATGTATTCGCAGATGGACATGCAAATGGCAACCCAGGCGGCCTACGCCGAGGCCGAGGCCGCGCTGGCCGCCTACCGCGCAACGCCCGCCTTGGTGGTGATGCAGCACCTGCGCGACCTTTCCCAGGTGTGGTGGGTCACCGGGCTGGTGCAGGCCCCGGCGGCGCTGGCCATGTTCTTTGCAGGGTTCATTGCGGGGCGGCGCGGGCTGCTCGCGCATGTAGAGGGGCACGGCAAGCTGCTGCGCAAGGTGGTGGTGTGGGGCTTGGCCATCGGCTTGCCGGGTGCGCTGGCGTACGGCCTTCCGGCCCTGCGGCTCGACGACGCGGTGCGCGAGCTCAGCGGCCTTGCAGTCACGCTGCTGACGGCGCCATTCCTCACTGCCGCCTACGCGGCCGGCATGCTGCTGGTGTTCCAGACCGGGCCCGGCCGCGTGCTGGCGCGGTGGCTGGCGCCGGCAGGCCGCATGGCGCTGTCGAACTACCTGCTGCAGTCGCTGGCGTGCGCGTGGATTTTTCTGGCCTACGGGCTGCGATGGATCGGAACCGTCGGGCCGCTGGCCAGCTTCGCAATTGCGCTGGCCATCTTTGCGGGCAACCTGGTGTTCAGCCGTTGGTGGATGCACCACTTCACCTATGGGCCGGTGGAGTGGCTGCTGCGGGCGTTTACCAACCTGCAGCTGCCGCCGCTGCTACGCCGCCGCAAGCATGCCGCAGGTCAGCGTGGCGACGGCACCGCGTGAAGTTGCGTTTCTTGCTGGTGTTGCCTGTCTTGCCTGCCGTCGCTTTCTATGCGCATGCGGGGCAAGAACTGCGGGTATTCGCGCTGCATGAAGTCGATGAGCCCTTCACGCACCTTGCAGCGTAGATCGAAGGCAAGGCTTGAATTGCCGGCGGTGCAAAGCACGCGAATCTGCATGGTGCGCTCGGTGGCGTCGGTTACCTGAAGGTTGAAAAACCGGCCGTCCCACTCTGGCGCCGACTTCACGATGCGCTCGACCTCTTCGCGCAGCGGCGGCAGCGGCATGCCGTAGTCTGCGTAGACGAAAACCGCGCCCAGCAGCTGCGACGAGCTGCGCGTCCAGTTCTGGAACGGCTTTTCTATGAAGTAACTCAGCGGCAAGATCAAACGCCGGTCGTCCCAGATCTTCACCACCACAAAGGTGCCGGTAATCTCTTCGACGCGGCCCCATTCGCCCTCGACGACCAGCACGTCGTCGATGCGTATGGGCTGGGCCAGCGCAATCTGCAGCCCGGCAATCAGGTTGCTGAACACCGGCTTGGCCGCCAGGCCGGCCACGATGCCGATCACCCCCGCCGATGCCAGCAGGCTGGCACCCACCTGCCGCGCATCGGGAAAGGTCATGAGCATCATCGCGCCGCCGGCCACCAGCACCATGGTCATGGCCGTGCGCGCGAGCACGCGGGTTTGCGTGAGCACCCGCCGCGCCTGCAGGTTGTCTGCCACGTCGTACGGGTGCTGCGCCAATACGCCGTCCGCAAAGCCGCTGATGGCCTTGACCGTGAGCCAGGTGGTGGCGGCAATCAGCAGCAGGCCGTTCAAGTGCCGTACGTTGCTGATGAACCGAAGATCGCTCGGCGCCGCCTGAAACACCAGCAGCAGCGCCACAAGAGGCAGCACCACACGGGCCACGGGCCTGCAGTTGATCACCATTGAATGCAGCGCGGGCGCCGGGCGGGTGATTCGCATAAGCACAAGGCCGCCGATGCGGTGGGCAAGCAGTGCGAGCGGAACGGCAACAAGGGCTGCGAGCCAGGTGCCGAACCAGGGGTGGGCAAGCATCTCTTGGGTCATTGAGCGGTGGTCGTGGCTTGTGTCTCCAGGGGTTGAAGAATTCGCGCCGCGTCGTCGCGCAGCTGCGTAGCGAGTGCCGTGGCCAGGTCGAGACGGCGCAGCAGCCAGGGGCTGATGTCGTTGTCGAAAGGATCTGGCAGGGGAATCGGGCCGCCCACGGTGGTGGAGCCGGGGCTTTCGGGCAACGTGGGACCGGTGGTGGGTGCGCTGCCGATGGCTGTCTCGATGCGCTGCGCAGTGCGCGCGAGCGGGCCTTCGATTTCGCCCGGAGTGAGCCGGTCGCGCCGCAGCACGAGCATCGATTTTACGGCGCTCAGTTGTGCGAGCAACTGGTAGCTGTGTGCCTGCAGGTGCTCCAGCGGCTCGAGCGGCGGCTGCACCGCCCGCGGCTCTGAGAGCGAACGCTGCGTGGCCTGCACCAGCGCCGAAAGGCTGTCGTAGGCCTCGCGGCGCGCAAGCCGCCATTCGAGCTCGGGGCTGCTGTCGACCGCCTGCAGTTGGCCCAGGCCAAGCGCCAAGCGTGCATGGCGCGCCTGCGCGGTGAGCGTGCGCGCCACCAGCGCCGGAATCTGCCCGCGCTCCCATGAGGGCAGCACGTAGCAAAAGCCCCAGGCCACCGCGGCGCCGATGAGCGTGTCGGCAATGCGCTCGAACAGCGCAAAGATGGGCGCTGCGCCGGTGTTGAGCATGTGCGCCTGCAGCAAGCCGAGCACCGTGGCCGCCACTGCAGTGATGAGGTAGCGCCGCACCGCAAAGCTGTGCGCAATGGCCTGCGACACGGTAACCACGGCCAGCAGCAGCAGCGGCGACGGATGCGCGGAGAGCAGCCCCACCGCCAGCACGCAGCCCAGCAGCGTGCCCGCCACGCGGCTGTTGCGCCGCTCCAGCGTTTGCGAAAGGCTGCCGCGCAGCACCACCACAATGGTCAGCAAGATCCAGTAGTCGTGCGAGCCCCAGGGCAGCGACACCGCAATGGCATAGCCCGTTGCAATGGCCAGCGCTGCGCGAATGGCATGCCGCAGCGGCGGTGCGTCCCAGCTCCACAGCGTAAGAAAGGGCCGCAGCGACCAGTCGGTCGGGCTCACGAACATCTGCCAGTTGGCACGCACCACGGCCAGGTTGGGCTCCGCGTCGCCGCGTGCCATGGCCGAAAGGCGCAGCACCTCGTCGTTGATGTGGCCGATGCGGCTTGCCAGGCCGCGCGCGAGCATCGCGGCGTTGGGGCCGGGCATGCCGTGGCTTGCCAGGTGTTCTTCGGCAGGAAGGCGAATCGATGCAAGGCGCGGCCGGCGGTCAGCCACCGGCTCGGGTGTGCGGGCCATCAACAGCGAATCGGCCAGGGCGGTGGTTTCGTCGGCCAGCTCTTCGAGCACGCGGCGCATTTCAATGAGCGCCTCCGCATGCGCGGGGTGGCTCTTGAGCGCGTCCAGGTCGAGCTCGCTCGCAAGCAGCTGGTCGCGCATTTCGAGCACGATCACCAGCATGGCGGCCAGCCGCTGCCGGCGCGGCGTACGCGGCGACTCGAGCACGATGTCGCGCGTGGCCTGCAGCTGGTCGGCCAGTGCGGCCTGCTCGCGCAGCAACCGGCCAAGCAAGGGTGCGGGGGTTTCGCGAATGTCGCTGGTGTCGTCGCGCGGCGTGAACTGGGTGGCCTCGGTGCGCATCAGCGCGGCCAGCGAATACAGCACGTCCGACACCGACTGCACGCGATAGCGGGCGTTGAGCGCATGGTTGGCCAGCGTGGCCCAGATCACGTACAGGCCCGCGCCCAGGCCGAAGTGCCAGGTGCGCTGCAATGCCTCGGCCATGCCGCTCGGCGCAGGCGTGGCCATCGAGAAAATCATCGAGAACATCACCGCAATGGCAATGGGAATGCCGCGCTTGCCCCACGCCATGGCCAGGAAGGCGATGAAGGTGGCTGGCACCAGCACCAGGCCAAGGCGAATGGGCGCCGTGTGCAGCAGCTGCACCAGAAAGAAGAGCGGCAGGCCGATCAGCGGGGCCGGCAGCATTTGAAAGAACTTGCCGCGGCGCGGGCCGGGCAGGTCGGGCGGGGCCGTGACGATCACGCCCACTGCGGCTGCCGAGGCCGCTATGGTGCCCAGCCAAAAATGCGCGCCGGCCGAGATGACCAGCAGGCCGAGCGCAACGCTGAAGCCGTTGGCGACGTATTGGCTCAGCGCAACACGCAGCGCCGCACGAAACCTGAGGGCAGCACCGGGCCCCTGCATCACTTGCCGGAAGCGTCGCCTTCGGAAGGGCTGCCGTCGGCAGGCGCGTCGCGGCGAATGCGCGTGAGCTTGCGCGACACCGGTGCTGCCGGCGCGGCTGCAGGAGCGGGCGCGTCGCCGTCGAGCGATGCGGCGGGCAGGTCGGGCACCGTGCTGCGCGCGTACAGGTCGACCGATTCGTCGGCATTGGGCCGCGCTGCGGCAGAGACGGCGCGCACGCGGTCGCTGGCGCGCATCTTGTCGTCGATGCCGGCAAACTTGGAGTATTTGGCAAGCAGCGGCACCAGTTGGCCGTAGATGCGCGGGGCGCCGGCCAGGCATTCGCGCTGTTCCAGAAAGTCGGGCTCACCCGTGAAGTTGCCAATCAGGCCGCCGGCCTCGGTCACCAGCAGCGAACCCGCGGCCACGTCCCAGGGGTTGAGGCCGGTTTCAAAGAAGGCTTCGGTAAAGCCGGCTGCCACGTAGGCCAGGTCGAGCGCGGCCGCGCCCGGGCGGCGCAGGCCCGCCATGCGCGGCATCATGTCGGCCATGATGGCCAGGTACTGCTTGAAGTTGTCGCCCGTGCGAAACGGAAAGCCGGTCGAAACAAGGCATTCGCTGAGCTTGGTGCGCTTCGAGACGCGAATGCGGCGCTCGTTCATGTAGGCGCCGCGGCCCTTGGTGGCGGTGAACAGGTCGTTGCGGCTCGGGTCGTAAATGACCGCCTGCTCGATCTTGCCGCGCACCGACAGCGCAATGGAAACGCAGTAGACCGGAAAGCCGTGGATGAAGTTGGTGGTGCCGTCGAGCGGATCGATGATCCAGACGTAGTCGGAATCTTTTGCACCATGCTCGGTGCCCGATTCTTCGGCCAGGATGCCGTGCCCCGGGTATGCGCCAAGCAGCGTTTCAATAATGGCTTGCTCGCTGGCGTGGTCGACTTCGGTGACGAAGTCGTTGACCTGCTTTTGCGAAATGCGCACGGCCTCGACGTCGAGGGCGGCGCGGTTGATGATGGCGCCGGCGGCGCGTGCGGCCTTGACGGCCACATTGAGCATGGGATGCAGGTTGGGGGACGACATTCTGGATTGTGAGAAGAACGGTGGAGGAGGTCCCCTGGAGGCGACCCTGCGGCCCGGCGATGCGGGCGGCGAGAATCGGTCATTTTACCGGCTCCGCCCGTTTCGTGCCTCCAAACCCTCCATGCGCACCCGTTTTATCCTGATCCAGACCAGCCACGCAGGCAATGTGGGCGCCGCCGCCCGCGCCATGAAGACCATGGGTTTCGACGACCTGGTGCTGGTAACGCCCCGGTGGGCCAACGTGCTGCGGCGGGAAGAAACCATCCAGCGGGCAAGTGGCGCGCTCGACGTGCTGAACAACGCCCGCATCGTCGAAACGCTGGACGAGGCGCTCGACGGCGTAACCCACCTGTGCGCCACCGCCATGGTGCCGCGCGACTTCGGCCCGCCCACGCGCACCCCGCGTGAGCACCTGGAGCCGCTGGCAAAGCAGGGCGACCAGCATGTGGCCTTTCTCTTCGGCTCCGAGCGTTTCGGCATGCGCAACGAAGACGTCTACCGCTGCAACGTGGCGCTGAGCATTCCGACCGACCCCAAGTTCGGCTCTCTCAACCTGGGCGCCGCCATCCAGGTGATTGCCTATGAATGGCGCCTTGCCTTGGGCGGCTACGCGGTGCGCGACGCCACGGCGCCGGTGCAGGCGGCCGATGCGAAGGCGGTGGCCGGCATGCTCGACCACTGGGAGCGTTCGCTGGTGGACATCGGCTTTCTGGACCCCGAGGCGCCAAAGAAGCTGATGCCCCGGCTGCAGCAGCTTTTCAACCGTGCCCAGCCCACGCCCGAAGAGATCCACATCCTGCGCGGCATCGCCAAGGCCATGGCCGACGCGGCCAACGGCCCGCGCAAGGGCTAAAACCCCATCGCGCGTGCGCGAAGACGGCCGGCCTTAGACTGCGCGGCCCCTATCGATATAACGACAACAAAGGCAGCGATGTTCTCTCGTGTGCGCGCCGACATCCGGTGCATCCTCGAACGCGACCCGGCCGCGCGCAGCGCCTGGGAAGTGATCACGGTCTACCCCGGCTTTCATGCCGTGGTGCTGCATCGCTGGGCGCACGCTTGTTGGACGCACGGTTTCAAGTGGCCGGCCCGCTTCATCGCGCACGTGGCGCGCTGGCTCACGGGCATCGAGATTCATCCGGCCGCCAAGATCGGCGAGCGGGTGTTCTTCGACCATGCCATGGGCGTGGTGGTGGGCGAGACCGCCGAAATCGGCGACGGCTGCACCATCTACCAGGGCGTGACGTTGGGCGGCACCTCGCTGTACAAGGGCACCAAGCGCCACCCGACGCTGGGCCGCAACGTGGTGGTGAGCGCGGGAGCCAAGGTGCTGGGCGGGTTTGTCGTTGGAGACGGCGCCAAGATCGGCAGCAACGCGGTGGTCATCAAGCCGGTGCCTGCGGGCGCAACGGCGGTGGGCATTCCGGCACGCATCATTCCGTCGAAGGCCGGTGAGAGCGCCGATGTGGCCGCGCCGCAAAAGTTTTCTGCCTACGGCATCACGCAGGACGACGACCCCCTGAGCCAGGCCATGCGCGGGCTGATCGACAACGCCGCGGGGCAAGAGCACCAGATCGCGCTGCTGTGGCAGGCCATCGAAAAGCTGTCTGCGCATCCCGGTACCAAGGACTGCGTTCCGTGTGATGCGGCGCTTGACGAGAGCTTCGAGGCGGAGAAGCTGACCCAACTGATCGGCAAGTAGCCTCAGCCGGAACGCTTCGCGGCAGGGGTGTTGTGCAGCGACCCATGCACATGCCCTGCGTGCTGCCCAAAGGGCTCTGCCGCGGTCGAGGCGGTGTCCAGCTCTTGCAGGATGCCGCAGTTCTGCGCCGACTCAGGTCCGCAGCATTGCTGGCGCAGGGCCTTCAACTGCTTCTCCAGCAGCTTGAGTTCAGAAATGCGGGCGGCCACGTGGCCGATGTGGTCGTCCAGCAGCTGGTTGACCCGGCCGCAGTCTTCGTCCGGCGCATCGCGAAACCGCAGCAGGCTTCGGATTTCTTCGAGCGTCATGTCCAGCGAACGGCAGCGGCGAATAAAGCCCAGCCTCTGCGCATGCTCGTCGTCGTAGATGCGGTAGTTGCCTTCGGTGCGCGCGGGCTCGGGCAGAAGCTGCTCGCGCTCGTAGTACCGGATGGTTTCCACCGGCGTGTTCGCGACCTTGGCCAGTTCTCCGATTTTCATGATGCGGCAAGAACGAAGTGAAGGAATTTGCCGTTTGACTCTACACCTGCTTCAGGGTTTCCAATTGCCTTCATGACGAAGCAGAATGCCCTGAAACCCCTGGCGCCGCACGCCCATGCCCCTGTCGAAACGGCCTGCTGCGGCAACTCCGCCTGCGGATCGACAACTGCTGCCCCCACGGCTGCTGTCGATACCGCCGATGTTCCGAAGGGCGCATTGCTCTTTCGCATTCCCACGATGGATTGCGCTGTGGAAGAGTCCGAGATCCGCCGCGCACTCGAGCCCGTTCGCGGCATCAGCGGGCTGCGGTTTCGGCTCGGCGAACGCACCATGGCCATCACGGCCGATGGCGCTGCGTTGCCCGATGCGCTGGCAGCCATTCGAAAGGCGGGTTTCAAGCCGGAGCCGCTGAACGACATGGCGGGCGGGCAGCCTGCTGCCATTGGCGCAGGGCGCGCCACCGGCCTCATGACGCCGGAGCTCTTGCGGCTGGTTGCCGCGTTGGTGCTGGCCATTGCGGCCGAAACCATTTCTTTTCTTGCACCGGAGGGTGCCGCGTTCACTGCGGTGGAAATGGCGCTTGCGCTGGGTGCCATCGGCCTGGCCGGTCTCGACACCTACAAGAAAGGCTTTGCTGCACTGGTGCGCGGGCGGCTCAACATCAACGCCTTGATGGCAGTGGCCGTGACGGGCGCCTTTTTGATCGGCCAATGGCCCGAGGCCGCCATGGTGATGGCGCTCTACGCCATTGCCGAAATGATCGAGGCACGCGCCGTCGACCGTGCGCGCAATGCCATCCAGGGCTTGCTCGCACTGGCGCCCGAGCAAGCCGAGGTGCGGCAGCCCGACGGCAGCTGGAAGACGGCAAAGGCCGACTCCGTGGCGCTTGGGGCCACTGTTCGCATTCGCCCCGGCGAGCGCGTGCCGCTGGACGGCGTCGTTACCGAAGGCACGAGCGCCATCGACCAGGCGCCCGTCACCGGCGAGAGCATTCCGGTCGACAAGTCGGTCGGTGACGCCGTGTTCGCGGGCACCATCAACCAGACGGCCGCGCTCGAATTTCGGGTGACGGCCGTGGCGGCCAACACCACGCTGGCCCGCATCATTCATGCGGTTGAAGAGGCGCAAGGTTCGCGCGCCCCCACGCAGCGCTTCGTCGACAAGTTTGCGGCGGTCTACACGCCTGCGGTTTTCGTGCTGGCCATTGCGGTGGCGCTGCTCACGCCCTGGCTCATGGGCTGGGGCTGGATGCAGGCCGTCTACAAGGCGTTGGTGCTGCTGGTTATTGCGTGCCCTTGCGCACTCGTCATCTCGACGCCGGTGACCGTGGTGAGCGCGCTGGCCTCGGCCGCGCGGCGCGGCATCCTGATCAAGGGCGGCACCTACCTCGAAGAGGCGCGCAAGCTCAAGGCGGTGGCGCTCGACAAGACGGGCACCATCACCGAAGGCAAGCCGCGGCTGGTCGAGTCGAGCCTGCTTGGAGCCGCGGCTGACAAGGATGCGATCTTCGCGGTTGCTTCAAGCATTGCAGGCCGCTCGGACCACCCGGTCTCCAAGGCCATTGCCGAGGGCCTGAAGCTCCAACCGCTGGAGGTTGGCGATTTCACGGCCCTGCCCGGACGCGGCGTGCAGGCCACGCACGAGGGCCGGGGCTACGTGCTTGGCAACCACCGGCTGATGGAGGAGCGGGGGCTGTGCAGCCCGGCGCTCGAAGCCGAACTGAAGCGCCATGAAGAAGCAGGGCGCACGGTCACGCTTCTGGCTTCTGGCAATGAGGTACTCGCGTTGTTTGCGGTGGCCGACACCATCAAGCCCTCTTCGCGAGCTGCAATGGCAGAGCTGCGCGCGCTTGGCGTTACGCCCGTGATGCTGACCGGCGACAACGCCGCCACGGCCAGTGCCATCGGCGCGCATGCGGGCATCGAAGACGTGCGCGGCAACCTGCTGCCCGAAGAAAAGCTCGAAGCCGTCAAGGCGCTCCAGCAGCGTCACGGCATGGCCGGCATGGTGGGCGACGGCATCAACGATGCGCCCGCGCTCGCGCAGGCGAACATCGGTTTTGCAATGGGCGGCGCCGGCACCGACACGGCCATGGAGGCCGCGGACGTGGTCATCATGAACGACGACCTGCGGCGCCTGCCCGAAACCATTCGCCTCTCGCGCCGCGCACATTCGGTGCTTTGGCAGAACATCACGCTTGCGCTGGGCATCAAGGGCGTGTTCTTCGTGCTTGCGGTGTTCGGCAGCGCGACCATGTGGATGGCGGTGTTTGCCGACATGGGCGCGAGCCTGCTGGTGGTGGCCAACGGGTTGCGGCTGATGCGCATGCCGAAGACGAGCGACGGCGGCTGACGCAGCCAGCTGCAGGTGGCCGAAGCTCTGGTCTCACCAGCGCGCGGCCCATTTCTCAAGCGGCAGGCGCGTCGCGTTGCACACGTAGCTCACGGCGTGGTACCAGCCCGCAAGCATCATCAGCTCGATGAGTTGCGGCGGGCTCCAGTGGGCGCCCAGAGCCTCCCAGAGCGCATCGTCCACATGGCTGGTGTCGTGCAGCTGGTCGACCAGCTGAACCAGCAGGCGGTCCCGGGGTGCGAGCAGTTCGAGGTCTGCGGTGGCCGAGGCCATCACGCGCCGGTCGGTGGCGCTGAAACCCGCGGCATCGCCAAAAGCGGCAATGTGTACACCCCATTCGTACTCTGCGCCGCAGCGTGCGCACGTGCGCGTGATCACCACCTCGCGGTCGTGCAGGTCGATTGCCGCTTTGCGGCCAAGGAGATACCGGCCGAGGCCCAGCGTGCGCTCTGCCAGTTCGGGGTTGATGGCCAGCACGCGGAACAGCGCCAGAACTTCTGCTCTTCCGGGCGGGTTCATTCGCGCCAGCAGGTCGGCAATCGGCTCGGGGTAGGGCGCTTCGAGCGGTTGGATGCGGGGCGCGCTGTTGTCTGTTGTCGCGAGGGTCGTCATGGTCGAATCCTTCGTAGAATGCGGGTCAAATCGCTACGAAAAGCGTAGCGATGTTTGCAGTCTATCGCTACGGAATGCGTAGCGCAAGAGAAGTCCGGGACCTGATTTTTTGAGACGCCATTCATGAGCAAACCCGAATCTGCGCAAGAGCCAACGGCCGCTACCGCATCGCGCCGCCCGGTAATGCGGCTGCTGGAGCAATTGGGGCGCAAGGGCACGCTGCGCATCTTGTGGGAGCTGCGCGACGGCATGCCGCAAAGCTTCAGGGCCTTGCGTGTGAGCACGGGGGACATGTCGCCCTCGGTGCTGAACGACCGGCTCAAGGAACTGCGCGCGGGCGGAATCGTCGTGCTGGCCGATGCGGGCTACCTGCTGACCGAATCGGGCGGTGAGCTCGTGAAGCGGCTCAAGCCGCTCAACCAATGGGCCGACCGCTGGTTCGAGGCGCCCGAACAAAACTAACATCGCGTATTCCCCTTCACCCGCGCTCCGGTCCATGTCCGCCACCTCTCTCCTGCTGCAACTCATCGTCATCCTGAGCACCGCGCGCATCTGCGGCTGGGTGCTCCGCCATGTGGGCCAGCCGAGCGTGGTGGGAGAAATGGCGGCCGGCCTGATGCTCGGGCCGGTGGTCATGGGGGCGCTGTTCCCCTCGTTGCATGCGCAGCTTTTCTCCAAGAGCCACCTCGAAGGGCTCTCGTCGCTTTCGACAGTGGGCCTGGTGCTCTTCATGTTCGTGGTGGGGCTCGAACTGCGCGCAAGCCAAGGCGTGCGCGCGCAATTGAAGGCGGCGGGCTACGTGGGTGCGCTCAGCGTGGCCGTCCCAATGGTGCTCGGCCTTGCAATCTCTCCGGCATTGCATCCGGCGCTGGCGCCTGCGGGCGTGGGCTTCTGGCCTTTTGCGCTCTTCATGGCAGCGGCGCTTTCGATCACCGCCTTTCCCGTCATGGCGCGCATCCTGAAAGACCGCGGCCTCACGCGCACGCCGTTCGGCCAGCTTTCGCTGAGCGCGGCGGCCGTGGTCGATGTGTTCGCGTGGATCTTGCTGACGCTGGTGGTGGCGCTTGCCGGCGCGGGCGACGGCTACACGGGCCTTCTCAAGACCACCGCCGGCGTGGTCGTGCTGGTGGCCGTGCTGTTCTTCGGCATGAAGCCGGCTTTTGCATGGCTGCTGCGCACGCGCGCCCCCAACGGCGAGCCGTCGACCACCATGATGGCTTCGCTCATGATCGGCCTCTTGGTCTGCGCGCTGGCGACTGAGTGGCTGCATCTGCATGCCGTGTTCGGCGCCTTCCTGTTCGGCGCCTGCCTGCCGCGCGACGACCGTTTGCTGAGTTCGCTCACGCAGCGTATCGAGCCGATTTCCATCGTGGTGCTGATGCCGCTGTTCTTCGCCCTGGCGGGGCTTGGTACCACCGCCAACGCTTTCTCTGGAGCGAGCGTGGGCGCCATGCTGCTGATCGTCGGGGTGGCCACTCTCGGCAAGTTGGCCGGCGGTGCCATTGGCGCGCGCATGGCCGGCTACGGTTGGCGCGACAGCCTGGCGACTGGCTCGCTCATGAATGCACGCGGGCTCATGGAACTCATCGTGATGAAGATCGGCCTGGACGCCGGCCTGATCGGCCCCGAACTCTTCACCATGCTGCTGGTGATGGCGCTGGTGACCACCGCAATGACGGGGCCGCTCATCAACCTGGTGATGGGCCGCACCAAGGCGCCCGCCGCCACGCTGGACGAAACGCCGGCTCGCGCAAAGCCCTAGTGGGCAGCTGTTGCGGCCGGCCGCTTGCTCAAGGCCATGACCGGTTCTCGAGCACGTAGCCGCTGCCGCGCACGGTGTGCAGCAGCTTCAGGTCGAAAGGATCGTCGATCTTGCTGCGAAGCCTGCGAATGGCTACTTCGACCACATTGGTGTCGCTGTCGAGCGTGGTGTCCCACACCTCTTCGGCAAGGGTGCTGCGCGTCACGATCTGTCCGCTTTGGCGCAGCAGCACGGCCAGCAGCGTGAACTCCTTTGCCGTGAGATCGATGCGCTGGTGGTTGCGAACGCACTTGCGGCTTGCGAGGTCGAGCTCCAGGTCGGCGAGCCGGTAGGTGGTGGCGTCATTCGGCTTGCCCCGTTGCAGCAGGGCTCGCACCCGCGCCAGCAGTTCGGGCAGAGTGAAGGGTTTGACGAGGTATTCGTCGGCACCCTGGCGCAGGCCGTTCACACGGTCTTCGACCCTGTCTCGCACGGTGAGCACCAGCACGGGCACTGTGCTGGTGCGCCGTATGGCGCGCAGCACGGCAAAGCCGTCGGCGCCCGGAAGCACGGCATCGAGAAGGATCAAGCCGTAGTCGTGCTCCGCGGAAAGGTAGCGGCCCTTGGCACCATCGCGCGCAACGTCGACTGCATACCCGTTCTCCTCCAGGCCCTTCTTCAGCTGGTCTCCCAACTGGGGCTCGCCTTCAATGACCAGAATTCGCATCGGCGGATGTTAGCCAGGGGGGTGGGTGGTGGAACGGGTGCGATCTTGTCGTCTGAATGAAGGACAAGGCGCCTGCCGCGTGTGGTGCATTGCGCCACGGGCCTGCAAACCGAAGGGGCAATGCAGGAGGTGTGCCACATGCCGCCGATATACTTTTGAGACGATGCGCCGCTGGCTCCAGATCTTCCTGCTGTTCCTGCTTCCGTTCCAGTTCAGCTGGGCTGCGTCGGCTGCGTATTGCCAGCATGAGCGCGATCTGCAGCCCCGCCATTGGGGCCATCACGAGCATGAGCCGGATGCGAACAGCCACGGCAGCGCACGTGCCGACGACACGCAGAAGAGCCCGGCCACGCAACCGAACGTCGTGCTCGGAGATTGCGCGGCCTGCCACCTGGGCCACGCGCAGCATCTGCCTTCCGCGGCGGAGCAGGGGCAAGGCCTGCCTGCGTTTGCACGCACATTTCGTGTCATGCGAACGGAGCACTTTGTCTCGCACATTTCTGAAGTGCCCGTGCGCCCTGCAAGACATCTCGCCGCCTGATTCGGCGAGAGAACAACCTGCACCCCTGATACACCGCATCAGCTGAGCTCTCGCCGGATTCCCCGCCCGTTGTTTTGCAACCCAGGAGAATTCGATGCGCACGCTCTTCGTGCCGCTGGCCGTTTTGGCCTTGGCGGCGCCCCCGGCATTTTCACAATCCGATGCCGGTTCCAATCCTTTGCCGCAGTTGCCGTTGCGGCAGATCACTGCACGCACGGTGGAGCCCGCGGGTCCGCTGGACCTGCGCAGTGCCCTTGCGCTCGCACAGCGCTTCAACCCCGGGCTTTCGTCAGCCACGCGCGAGCATGAGGCCACCGATGCGGCCGTGCTGCAGGCCGGCGCCTGGCCCAACCCCGTGCTCGAGGCGCAGGTGGAAGACCTGCGCCGGGACAACCGCACCACCACGCTGCTGCTGAGCCAGCCCATCGAGTTGGGCGGCAAGCGCGCAGCCCGCGTGACGGCGGCCGAACGCGCGCGCGACCAAGCCGCCTCGGCATTGCTTGCGCGGCGCGCCGAGTTGCGCGCATCGGCGATCACCCTGTTCTTCGAAGTGCTGGTTGCGCAGGAGCGCCTGCGCCTGGCGCGGGACTCTGCGGGCCTTGCAGGGGCGGCAACCCGGGCGGCTGCCCACCGCGTGGCCGCCGGCAAGGCCGCGCCGCTCGAAGAGACTCGCTCGCGCGTGGCCGAGGCCGGCATCCAGGTCGAACTGCAGCAGGCAGAGGGCGCATTGCGCTCTGCGCGCCGCCAGCTCACCGCGTTGTGGGGCAACCCGGAGCCGCGCTTCACGCAAGCGGAGGGGGCTGTCGATCGGCTACCGCCGGTCGAGCCGGCACAAGACGTGGAGAAGCGGCTTGCCGCAGCGCCCGCGCTCCGCCAGGCACGGCTCGAAGTCGAGCGGCGCCAGGCGCTTTCGCAACTGGAGCAGGCCCGGCGCGTGCCCGACATCACCGTATCGCTCGGTGCCAAGCGTGTGCCCGCCGACGAGGGCATGGGCAGCACCGGCGGCCGCAACCAGGTGGTGGTGGGTGTGTCGGTGCCACTGCCGATTTTCGACACCAACCGCGGCAACGTGGCCGAGGCACTGAGCCGCGAAGACAAGGCGCGCGACGACCTTGCCGCGGCCGAGTTGCAACTGGGCGCCGATGCAGCCCAAGCAGCGGAGCGCCTGCGTTCGGCACGCGCCACGGCGCAGACGCTGCAGCGCGATGCATTGCCCGGGGCCGAGGCCGCCTCCAAGGCTGCTGGCAAGGGCTTCGAGCTCGGCAAGTTCAGCTTTCTTGAGGCGCTGGATGCGCAGCGCACGCTCTTCCAGGTGCGCAACCAGTACCTGCTGGCCGTGGCCGACGCGCACCGCGCAGCCAGCGAACTCGACAAGCTGCTGGGCACCGAAGGCGACGAAAACCCGCGCGCGGCCGACGTTGCGCGCTGACAAGGAATTGACATCATGAACACGGAAGAACGAAACACGCCCGCCGGGCGCATCGGCAAGAAGCAGTGGATGGCGATCGTGGCGGTGCTGGTCCTCGGCATTGCCGCGGGTGCGTTGATCTTGCGCACCGCGCCCGCCAAGCCCGAGGCCGGCGGACATTCGGAAGCGTCCGAGCATGCCGAAGGCGGGCACCATGAGGAAGAAGGCAAGGCGGAGGAAAAGGACCACGATCATGAGCACGGACATGGTCACGCTTCGGGCAACGCCGGCAAGGAACAGGCAAAGGGCGAGCACAAGGAAGGCGAAGAAAAAATCGCTTTCACCGACGAGCAGGTCAAGGCCGCCGGTGTGGCCGTCGAGAGCGCCGGCCCCGCGCGCATCAAGTCATCGGTGCAACTGCCGGGCGAGATCAAGTTCAACGAAGACCGGACCGCCCATGTGGTGCCGCGCGTGGCGGGCGTGGTCGAAAGCGTATCGGCCAACCTTGGGCAGGAAGTGAAGCGCGGCCAGGTGCTGGCGGTGCTCTCCAGCCCGATGCTCTCGGAACAGCGCAGCGAGTTGCAGACGGCGCAGCGCCGGCTCGAGCTGGCCCGCACCACCTACCAGCGCGAGAAGAAGCTGTGGGAAGAAAAGATCTCTGCCCAGCAAGACTACCTGCAGGCGGAGCAGGCCATGCAGGAGGCGCAGATTGCCGTGGCCAACGCCAACCAGAAGCTGCTGGCGCTAGGCGCCACGCCGGCCTCGTCGGCTCTTGGCCGCTACGAGCTGCGCGCACCGTTCGACGGCATGGTGGTCGAAAAGCACATCTCGCTCGGCGAGGCGGTGAAGGAAGACGCCAGCGTGTTCACCATCTCCGATCTTTCGACTGTGTGGGCCGAGATCAGCGTGGCTGCCAACCACCTGAACCTGGTGCGCATCGGCGAGCCGGCGACCATTCGTTCGAGCGCCTTCGAGCAGTCGGCCAGCGGCACGGTGTCGTATGTGGGCTCGCTCATCGGCGCACAGACGCGCACGGCCACGGCCCGCGTCACGCTGACCAATCCGCAGCGCGTGTGGAGGCCGGGGCTTTTCGTGAATGTGGAGCTGGTTTCGTCCGAGGCGGACGCTCCCGTGACGGTAGCGGCCGACGCGGTGCAGACGGTGGAAGAAAAGCCCACCGTCTTCCTCAAGGTGCCCGGCGGCTTCATGCCGCAGCACGTGCAGACCGGCCGCAGCGACGGCCAGCGGATCGAGATCGTGGGCGGCCTGAAGCCCGGCGCCGCCTATGCCGCCAGCGGCAGCTTCGTCGTCAAGTCGCAGCAGGGCAAGAGCTCTGCCACGCACACGCACTGAGGAACGCCGCATGTTCGAACGAGTCATCCGGTTTTCCATCGAACAGCGCTGGCTGGTGTTGCTGGCCGTGCTCGGCATGGCCGCGCTCGGCGTCTTCAGCTACCAGAAGCTGCCCATCGACGCGGTGCCCGACATCACCAACGTGCAGGTGCAGATCAACACCGCTGCGCCCGGCTATTCGCCGCTCGAGGCCGAGCAGCGCGTGACCTACCCCATAGAGACGGTGATGGCCGGCCTGCCGGGCCTGCAGCAGACCCGCTCGCTTTCGCGCTACGGCCTTTCGCAGGTGACGGTGATCTTCGAAGACGGCACCGACATCTACTTTGCGCGCCAGCTGGTGAACGAGCGCATCCAGTCGGCGCGCGAGAGCATGCCGGCCGGCATCTCGCCGGTGATCGGGCCGATCTCTACCGGGCTGGGCGAAATCTACCTCTGGACAGTGGAAGCGGACGAGGGCGCGAAGAAGGCCGACGGCACGCCCTACACGCCGACCGACCTGCGCGAGATCCAGGACTGGATCATCAAGCCGCAGCTGCGCAACGTGAAGGGCGTGACCGAGATCAACTCCATCGGCGGCTATGCCAAGGAGTTCCAGGTGGCGCCCGATCCCGCCAAGCTGCTGGCGCACGGCCTCACCATGACCGAGCTGGTCACCGCGCTGGAGCGCAACAACGCCAACGTCGGCGCGGGCTACATCGAGAAGCGCGGCGAGCAGTACCTCATTCGCGCGCCGGGGCAGGTGAAGTCGGCCGAAGACATCGGCAACGTGATCCTGGGCAACGCCAACGGCATTCCGCTGCGCGTGCGGGACGTGGCCGAAGTGGGCATCGGCCGGGAGCTGCGCACCGGCGCGGCCACCGACAACGGCCGCGAGGTGGTGCTGGGCACGGTGTTCATGCTGATCGGCGAGAACAGCCGCACCGTGTCGCAGGCGGTCGACAAGAAGATGCAGGAGATCAATCGCACGCTGCCCGCGGGTGTGAAGGCGGTGACGGTGTACGACCGCACCGTGCTGGTCGACAAGGCCATTGCCACGGTGAAGAAGAACCTCTTCGAAGGCGCGGTGCTGGTCATTGCGGTGCTGTTCCTGTTTCTCGGCAACATGCGCGCGGCGCTGATCACGGCGCTGGTCATCCCGCTGTCGATGCTCTTCACCTTCACCGGCATGGTGAACCAGAAGATCAGCGCCAACCTCATGAGCCTGGGGGCGCTGGACTTCGGCATCATCATCGACGGGGCGGTGGTGATCGTGGAAAACTGCGTGCGGCGCCTCGCGCATGCACAGGCCAAGCTCGCGCGGCCGCTCACACGCAGCGAGCGCTTCCATGAAGTGTTTGCGGCATCGCAAGAAGCCAGACGCCCGCTGCTGTTCGGCCAGCTGATCATCATGATCGTGTACCTGCCGATCTTTGCGCTCACGGGTGTCGAGGGCAAGCTGTTCCACCCGATGGCTTTCACCGTGGTGATTGCACTGCTGGGCGCGATGATCCTGTCGATCACCTTCATTCCGGCAGCCGTGGCGCTCTTCATCGGCAACAGGGTGAGCGAGAAAGAGAACCGCCTGATGCAGTGGGCCAGGCGCGGCTACGAGCCGCTGCTGGCGCGCGTGATGACGGCCAAGCCGCTGGTCATCACCATGGCTTGTGTCGCCGTGGTGCTTTCGGGCTTGCTGGCCATGCGGCTGGGCACGGAGTTTGTGCCGAGCCTGGGCGAGGGCGACTTTGCGGTGCAGGCGCTGCGTATACCGGGCACCAGCCTCACGCAGTCGGTCGAGATGCAAAGGCAGATCGAACGCACGCTGAAAGAAAAGTTTCCGGAAATCGAGCGCGTGTTTGCGCGCACCGGCACGGCGGAGATTGCGTCGGACCCGATGCCGCCGAACGTCTCGGACGGGTACGTCATGCTCAAGCCCGAGAGCGAGTGGCCGGCGCCTCAAGGTGCATCTCGCCGCACGCGCGCCGAACTGCTTGCCGCCGTGCAGGAAGAGGTTGAAAAGCTGCCGGGCAACAACTACGAGTTCTCACAGCCGATCCAGTTGCGCTTCAACGAACTGATCTCGGGTGTGCGCAGCGACGTGGCCGTAAAGATCTTCGGCGACGACATGGCGGTGCTGGACAAGACGGCGGCCGAGGTGTCGGAAACGTTGAGCAAGATCTCAGGTGCCGCAGAAGTGAAGGTCGAGCAGACCACCGGCCTGCCGATGCTCACCGTGAACATCGACCGCAGCAAGACGGCGCGCTACGGACTCAACGTGGGCGACGTGCAAGAGGCGATTTCCATTGCGGTGGGCGGCCGCGAGGCGGGCACGCTGTTCGAGGGCGACCGGCGCTTCGACATCCTCGTGCGCCTGCCCGAGAACCTGCGCACAGATCTGGAGGCGATCAAACGCTTGCCGATCGCGCTGCCCAAGGGCAATGGCGCCGAGGCGCAGCAGCGCACCAGCTTCATTCCGTTGGGCGAGGTGGCCGCGCTGGATCTTGCGCCCGGCCCGAACCAAGTCAGCCGAGAAGACGGCAAGCGCCGCATCGTGGTGAGCGCGAACGTGCGCGGCCGCGACCTCGGCTCGTTCGTGGCCGAAGCCGAGGAAGCCATGCGCAAGGTGAGCATTCCACCCGGCTACTGGACCGCCTGGGGCGGTCAATACGAAAACCTGGCCTCGGCCACCGAGCGGCTGCAGGTGGTGGTGCCGGTGTCGCTGCTGCTGGTGTTCACGTTGCTGTTCGCGATGTTCGGCAACCTGAAGGACGGTCTGCTGGTGTTCACCGGCATTCCGTTCGCACTCACGGGCGGCATCGTGGCGCTGTGGCTGCGCGGCATACCGCTGTCGATCTCGGCGGCGGTGGGTTTCATCGCGCTCTCCGGCGTGGCGGTGCTCAACGGGCTGGTGATGATTTCGTTCATTCGCAACCTGCGCGAGGGCGGGTTGCCGCTCGATGCGGCAATTCGCGAAGGTGCGCTCACGCGGTTGCGGCCGGTGCTGATGACCGCCCTGGTCGCTTCGCTGGGTTTCGTGCCAATGGCCATTGCCACGGGCACCGGCGCCGAGGTGCAGCGGCCGCTGGCAACGGTGGTGATCGGCGGCATCCTGTCGTCTACCGCGCTGACGCTGCTGGTGCTGCCCTTGCTCTATCGCTGGGCGCACCGGCGCGACGAGGAAGACGGGCGCGAAGCCCGGCTTCTCAGTTCCTGATCGCCGACTTGGGCCTGAAGGCCTTGCAGACCGAATCGTCGGTTTCGAGGTACGGCCCGCCAATCAGGTCGATGCAGTACGGCACCGCCGCGAAGATGCCCGGCACGACCTGCTTCCCGTCGGTATCCTTCAGCCCTTCGAGCGTTTCCGCAATCGACTTCGGCTGCCCCGGCAGGTTGATGATCAGGCTCTTGTCGCGAATGACCGCCACCTGGCGCGAAAGGATGGCGGTGGGCACGAAGCGCAGGCTGATCTGGCGCATCTGCTCGCCGAAGCCGGGCATTTCCTTGTGGGCCACGGCCAGGGTGGCCTCGGGCGTTACGTCGCGCAGGGCCGGGCCGGTGCCGCCGGTGGTCAGCACCAGCGAGCAGCCGGCGTCTACCAGCTCGATGAGCGTGGCGCTGATGAGCGCCGCTTCGTCGGGAATGAGCCGGGATTCGAAATCGATGGGGTTCTTGAGCGCACGGCCCAGCCAATCCTTGAGCGAGGGCAGGCCCTTGTCTTCGTAGGTGCCGCTGGAGGCACGGTCGCTGATGGAGACGATGCCGATGCGGATGGAGTCAGGTGTGCTCATGGTGTTGCTCCTTCCCCTTTCGGGGGAAGGTTGGGATGGGGGCAGCCAGGGTGCCCGATGGATGCGCCGCTTGCCCCCACCCCGGCCCTCCCCCGGGAGGGGAGGGAGAAAGGCAAGTGGCTCACGCGTTGTCTTCCCGGTCTTGCGCAGCAGCAGCCGCAGCATGGTCCGCGCCGCCGTGCACCGACAACTCCGCGCGCACCAGCTGAAAGATCTCGCGATAAGCCTTGCCCTGGCGGGGCGCCTCACCGGCGGGACCGGTCTTCATGTCCTTGCGGGCCTGGCGCACCAAGGCGCGCAGCTGCTGCGAATCGGTGCCGGGGTGCGTTTCGATCCAGCCGCCCAGCGCGTCATCGTCGGCAATCAGCCGGTCGCGCCAGCGTTCGGCCTCGTGCAGGGCGGCGGCTTCGGCCGCGGGCACGGTGTTCTGCTCGGCCAGGGCCTGTTTCACGGCTTCCAGCGCCTCGGGTTCGAGCTTGCGCATCAGCTTGCCGATGAACTGCATCTGGCGGCGCTTGCCCTCGAAATTGGTAATGCGCTTGGCCTCGGCCACGGCGTCGATCAGCTTTTCGTCCAGCGGCAGCGCGTCGAACAGGCCGGCGCGCAGGCCGAGCAGTTCGGTGCCCAGCTTTTGCAGTTCGTCGCTTTCGCGCTTCAGGTCGGTACGGCTGGCTTCGTCGGTGCCCTTGAGCTCGCGCTTGAGCTCCAGGTCGAGCTCGCTGCCTTCGGCAACGAACTGGCCACGGACGAAATAGCCTTTTTTGGGTTTGCGGGACATGGGGTGGATTCTGGGCCGCCCCGTGCGGCGTTGCAACGCGTGCAATGCAGAGGGGCGAGCCGGGGGAAACGGAAAATAGGGGGCGCAAGTATCATAGCCACCACATGACGACATCTTCCTCGCGCGCCGATTCCGGCTTCGCCTACAGCCGCTCCTTCTTCGAAAACCTGGTCGACACGGCCCTGGCCCACGCCAAAAAGCTCGGTGCAACCGATGCCGGCGCCGAGGCCTCCGAGGGCTGCGGCCTCAGCGTCTCGGTTCGCAAGGGCGAACTCGAAAACGTCGAGCGCAACCGCGACAAGTCGCTGGGCATCACGGTCTACGTGGGCCACCGCCGCGGCAACGCCAGTACCTCCGACTTTTCCGAGGCCGCCATCGCCCAGACCGTGCAGGCTGCCTACGACATTGCCCGCTTCACGGCTGAAGACCCCGTGAGCGGTCTTCCCGACGAGGAAGACATTGCCAAGGTCCACCCCGAACTCGACCTGTTCCACCCCTGGGACGTGACGAGCGAGCAGGCCGCCAAGCTGGCGCTGGAATGCGAAGCCGCGGCGCTTTCGACCGACAAGCGCATCACCAACAGCGAAGGCGCGGGCGTTTCGGCCCAGCAGAGCCACTTCTTCAGCGCCCACACGCACGGTTTTCGCGGCGGCTATGCCAGTTCGCGGCATTCGATTTCGGTTGCACCCATCGCCGGCAAGGGCGACGACATGCAGCGTGACTCCTGGTACAGCTCCATGCGCTCGGCCGACGAACTGGCCAGCCCGCAGGCCGTGGGCCGCTACGCCGCCGAACGGGCGCTGAGCCGGCTCAAGTCGCGCAAGATCAAGACCACCGAATGCCCGGTGCTGTTCGAGTCGCCGCTGGCCGTCGGCCTGTTGGGCGGGCTGGTGCAGGCCGTGAGCGGCGGGGCGCTGTACCGCAAGAGCACCTTCCTCCTGGATTCGCTCGGCAAGCCGGTGCTGCCCAAGCACGTGGACGTGGCGGAAGACCCGCATGTGATGCGCGGCAAGGGCAGCTCGCCGTTCGACGACGAAGGCGTGATCACCCGTGCGCGCAAGGTGGTGGATGCCGGCCGGCTCGAAGGCTACTTTCTGTCGACCTATTCGGCACGCAAGCTCGGCATGAAGACCACCGGCAACGCCGGCGGCTCGCACAACCTGACGCTGAGCTCGCGCCTCACCAAATCCGGCGACGACCTCGACGCCATGCTGGCCAAGCTCGGCACCGGCCTGTTCGTGATCGAGCTGATGGGCCAGGGCGTGAACTACGTGACCGGCGACTATTCGCGCGGTGCCAGCGGCTTCTGGGTCGAGAAGGGGCGCATCGCCTTTCCGGTGCAGGAGATCACCATTGCGGGCAACCTGAAGGACATGCTGATGGGCATCGAGGCCATCGGCGCCGATGCCTACACCTTCGGCGCGAAGACCACGGGCTCGGTGCTGATCAACCGCATGAAGGTGGCCGGCAGCTGAGGCTGGCCACCTTCTGCGATCAGACGATCCGGACCGAAAGGTTCGGCAGGCCGTCGATGTGGATCTCGATCACGTCGCCGCGCACCACCGGGCCCACATTCTCCGGCGTGCCCGAATAGATGATGTCGCCGGGCATCAGCTCGAAGGCCTGCGACAGGCGACTGATCTGCTCGGCCACCGACCAGATCATGTGCTTGAGCGTGGCGTTCTGCTTGGTCTGGCCATTCACCTTGAGCCAGATTGCCCCGTCGGTGTAGTGGCCGACCTTGGCCACCGGATGAATCGGGCCAATGGGTGCCGACTTGTCGAAGCTCTTGCCGATTTCCCAGGGCTTTTTCTGGTCGCCCATTTCGCGCTGCAGGTCGCGGCGGGTCATGTCCAGGCCCAGTGAATAGCCGTAGACGAGGCCCAGCGCGTCTGCTGGCGCGATGTCGCGGCCGCCCTTGCCGAGCGCCACGACCAGCTCGACCTCGTAGTGGTAATTTTTGGTGAGCGTGGGGTAGGGGTGATCGGCCACCGTGCCGGGCGTGACGACCTGGATCGCGTCCGTGGGTTTCTGAAAGAAGAACGGCGGCTCGCGGGTGGGGTCTGACCCCATTTCGCGCGCATGAGCCGCGTAGTTGCGGCCGATGCAGTAGATGCGGCGTACCGGAAACGCCTGCTCGCTGCCGACGATTGGAACCGTGGTCTGCGCCACCGCAAAAGGCGTTTGCGGCGCGCGCGATGCACCGGCCGGAATGGCGCAGCCGGCCACTGCGCCGGCAGCAATGGCTGCGGAGCCGGCCAGCAGGCCGCGTCGTGAACTGGACATGATCTTTGTCTCCTGAATCCTTGAATGGGCGATGAAAGCCGGCCGCGGCCAGCCGGGCCATTCTGGAGCGCACTGCCGCCGCGTTCTTGCACGCATCTACGCAAAAACAGGACGCAAGCAACACCGGCCATTCACCTTGCGGTGGCCGGGCGTGGGCTTACCATCGCGCCATGTCGGCCCTTCAATCCAGCCTTCGCCTCTACGGCATGCAGGAGCGCGCGAACCATCTCGACTTCGACATTCGTTTCGAAGGCGCGCGGGACGTGCTGGCGCGGCCGCACCGGCACGAGTATTTCCAGATCCAGGTCAGCATCCACGGCGGGTCGCAGCAGATCGTTGGCGGCGCGGTGCGCCCGTTTACCGCGGGGCACCTGAGCTTTGTGCTGCCGTACCGCGTGCATGTGGTGCCGCATCCGCCCGGCGCCCGCTATGCCATCGTGAACTTCGACCAGGGTTTTCTCTGGCCCGAGCTGGCGGTCGAGGCGCTCGACCTCGAGGGGGTGCCGGTTTCGCGCCAGCCCGAGCTCGCGCCCTTCCTGTTCCAGGAGTACATGGACTTTCATTTCGGCGATACCGATTTCGCGCGCATTCTCGGGTGGCTCGAAGAGCTTGCCGTGCTCAACCGTGAGCGGCGCTTCGGCAGCGTGGGCGCGATCCGCGGCATTCTGCTGCAGTTGATGGGCCTGGCCTGCAGCCGGCACGAGGCGCAGTTGCTCACGCAGGCCGCGCTGCAGAGCGGCCGCAGCACAGGCGGAGATGCGCTGCAACGCGTGATGCGCTATGTGCGCGAGCACCTGGGCGAGGAGATGTCGCTCAACGATGCCGCCGCGGCGGCCATGCTGTCGCCGAACTATCTTGCGCACCTGCTCAAGAAGCAGACGCACCGCACCTTTACCGAACTGGTGACCGAGCGCCGCCTGGAGCGCGCGAAGGAACTGCTGCTGACCTCGAACGCCCGCATCGCCGACATCGCGCGGCAGTGCGGCTTCGGCGATGCGGTTTACTTCAGCCGCCGGTTCAGGCTGCGCAACGGCGTGACGCCCAGGCAGTTCCGCAGCCAGGCCGATGCCGGGCTGGCCAAGGCTGCAGGGCCCGACAGGCAAGCAAGCCACCCCCGAGAGATGCCATGAGCAGACACCACGCCGCGCGAAAGCCGGAACTCGAACATGAACTGATGCGCGATCCGCGGCTCGGATTCGAGCCGGCGGGCGGGAGCTCCGTGCGCTGCCTGCAGCACGGCGTGCCCTGGCCGTTCGACTGCTGGCACTACCACGACGAGTACGAACTGCAGATCATCAACCGCAGCAGCGGCGATGCCTATGTCGGCAACCACATCGGACGCTTCGAGCCCGGCTACGTTGCGCTTGTGGGCGGGCGCCTGCCGCACACCTGGATTTCGGACGGCGTACCGCCCGAGGGCATTGCCGACCGCAGCATGGTCATACATTTTCGCGACGAGCCGCTGCGCAAGGGCGTGGGCTTGTTCCCCGAGCTGGAAGCGGTGCTGCCGATGCTCGACCGCGCGAAGCTCGGCGTCGAGTTCTTCGGTATCGGCGAGCGTGTGCGGGAGCGCTTTGCGCGTGTTCAGGCGCAGGAGGGCCTGGCCCGGCTGTCGGAGTTCATCGGCCTGCTGCACGAGCTCGCCAACTGGGAAGACTATCGCCAGATTTCGAGTGCCGCCGGCCCGCTGGGCGAAGACCCGAGCGCCAACTCGCGCATGCGCCGCGTGCTCGACTACCTCGATCAGCACCTCACTGAAGACCTCTCGCTGCCGGCCGTGTGCGCGGTGGCCAACATGGCCGAAAGCAGCTTTTCGCGCTACTTTCACAAGCACATGGGCAGCACGTTCACCGACTTCGTCACCCGCCTGCGCATTTCGAAAGCCTGCGAGATGCTGCAAGTGTCCGACCGGCTGGTGAGCGACATCTGCTATGAGGTGGGTTTTTCGAACCTCGCCAATTTCAACCGGCGTTTTCTTCAGCTCAAGGGCATGACACCCTCGGCCTACCGGCAGCAGGCGCAAGACCGGTTCGGACTTCGTACGGCGCAGAACACGCCGGTTGCCGCCGCGGCTTGAATCGGCATCGAGGCCCGGCTCGGCGCGTCAGGTGCCGCGCTGCGAGGCAAACAGCTCCGGTACCGCGTCGAGGAAGTGAAATGTCTTGGGCGTTTTCATATTGAAGCTCCGGCCTCCGTCATCCTCGTCATGGATATTCGAGTTGCCCGAATCCAATTGATCGGCCATCCAGTCGAGAAACGTTGCCAGCGAACTGCCCACGACGAACTTCTCGTTTTCGTCTCGGCCGAAATTGATGACCTGCCCGAACGTTCCGCTTTCCCCCGGGTCGAGGTCGACGCCGAGATGATTGCCTGCGGAGTCGTACGCGAACGGAATCCAGTACTTGTTTGCGTAGACCTCCTTGATGGCGCCAGGCGTTGCCGATTTGGAGAGCGCGCCTGCGGTCTTCATCTCCTCGGCCGAACTCTGGTCGACCATCGAGTTCCAGCGGGCCCAATGCCTTTTCGCGTCGGCAAGGGGCAAGAACATCAGGCCGTAGAAGGGGCCGGTGTCGGCTTCCCCTTTTTGCCCGTCGTGGGCGCTATAAAGATCTTTCAGGCTTTGTGGAAACGCCCTTCCCACGAGACTTTCGAATTCCGAAACGGCGGCTTCGGGGCATCCTTGCGCCAGATCCGCGTACACCTCCGGGAGATTTACCTCCAGCCACTTTTCAAGTCGCTCCATTGGGTTTTTCATTGCATTTTTCCTCTCCGTTGCCAGCGCCGTTGACGGGCGGTTTCGAGCGCGTGCTCGTCCGGAAAAAACTGTAGCAGCGAAGAGCGAGCGAGACACGGGGCCATTCGCGAGGAAGTCCGGCCTTGCGTGACGGATGACCGTTCATGACGGTTCGCGGCAATGGACATCCTGGTCAAGTACCTGCACACGCAGGGTGCTGAAAAACTAAGATGTGCTTCCCATGATCGCAAATCTCGAACCCCGGTCGCGCCCGCGCATCTACTTGGCGGGGCCCGACGTCTTTCGCCCCGACGCGCGGGACCACTTCGTGCGGCTTGCGGCGGCCTGCGAGGCGCTGGGACTTGCGGCGCTGCTGCCGGCCGACGGCAACGAGGAGCTGAGCGCCGAAGCTCCTGAAAAGCGCATCTACGAGGCCAACATGCTGCGCCTTCGCGGTGCCGATGGAGTGGTGGCCAATCTGGCGTGCTTTCGTGGCCTGGAGCCCGATTCGGGCACGGTCTTCGAGGTCGGCGCCGCGGTGGCGCTCGGCATTCCCGTCGTGGCCTATGGCGTTCCGGAAGGCAGCTATGCGGACCGCGCCAGGTCCGCCTTGCCATGCGCGATCGACCCGGCCGGCGTGCTGCGCGAAAACGGCAGCGGCATTGCGGTCGAGGATTTCGGACAGCCGCTGAACCTCATGCTGGCCTGCTCGATCCACATTGCGCCGACGCCAGAGGCGGCGTTGTCGAAGATGGCGGAACTGCTCGCCTGATACGACCCTGACCCCCGGCAAAACCCCGAGCCGGCTGGTCATAAAAATATCAGTCAACCGGTCTGCGTGTACGCGGCGCCGGGCATCGGCTGCATACGCTTCGTCCCTCCTGCTTCTGCCGTCCACACGCCGGCAAGTTGCCGGCAATCCACAACAAGCCACTAGGAGACGAACGATGTCGACTCGAACCACACGCCGCATCACGGCCGGCGCCATGCTGCTGGCAGCGCTGGCCACCTGGGGCCAGGCGCAGGCCCGGGTCTGCAAGGAAGACGTGCGCGTGCTGTCGCAGCCCCGCGACGGCCTGACCCTGCTCGAAAAGTACAAGGACGAGTTCAAGAGCCTGAGCGGCGCCTCCTTCAGCATCGACAACCTCAACGAGAACGACCGCCGCACCAAGACGCGCGCCGACGCTTCCACTGTCGGCAAGTACAACGTGTACTACGTCGACGAGGCCAATGTGCCGCTGTTCGCCCAGTCGAAATGGATTGCGCCGCTAGCGAAGTACTACCCGGCCGACTACGACTACGCGGACTTCGACCCCGGCCGGCAGAAGGTGGCCACCTTCGGCGGCGAGGCCTGGTTCGCGCCGCTCACCGGCGGCGGCGACCTGCTGGTGTACCGCAAGGACCTGCTCGAAAAGGCCGGCGTCAAGCCGCCGGCCACGCTGGAGGAATTTGTCGCCGCCGCGAAGAAGCTCAACGACCCCGCCAACGGGATCTACGGCGTGGCCTTGCGCGGCCAGCGCGGCTCGGGCGCCAACGTATGGCGCTGGATGCCGTTCTTCCGCGGCAACGGCGGCCAGTGGTTCGACGGCGACAAGCCGGTGTTCAACTCGCCTGCGGCGGTGAAGGCCACGCAGACTTATCTCGAACTGTTCAAGTATTCCGCGCCGGGCACGAAGACCGGCGGATGGGACGAGTCCACGGGCGCATTCCTGGCTGGCAAGGTGGCGATGCTGATCGAATCGACACCGCTGGCGGGCAACGCGCTCGACCCGAAAATGTCCACCGTGATCGGCAAGGTGGCCTACCTGCCGCCGCCTTCGCCGCTGACCGGCGGAGGCTACGGCCACGGGCTGGCCATCGGCACCAAGGCCAACAAGACCGAAGAGGCGAAAAAATGCGCGGGCCTGTTCATCGCCTGGGCCACCTCCAAGAAGAACGAGCAGCGTCGCCTTGCCGAAGGCCAGTTCGGCGAACTGAACCGCACCAGCGTGCTCGGCAGTCCCGAGTTCGCCAAGCGCTACGGCGCCGACCTGGGCAAGGCGCTGGCTGACACCGGCAAGCTCACGGCGGTGAACTTCTGGCAAGACCCGGCTTGGCCCGACCTGGGCGACCGCTGGGGAATCATTCTCGAAGAGCTGATCACCGGCTCGCGCAGCGACATCAAGGGCGGGCTGGACGAACTCGACGCCTACGCCAGGCAGCTGATCGCGCGACGCAAGAAGTGAAGAAGACAAGGCGCAACAAGACAAGGCTCCCGGCCGTCTTCATCGGGCCGGGGCTGCTGGTGCTGGCGGTTCTGGCGCTGGTGCCCACGCTGTTTGCCATCGTCATCTCGCTGCAGGACCGTGAGCTGGGGCAGGCCGATTCGAGCTGGGTGTGGTTGTCGAACTATGTCCAGCTGTTTTCCGACCGGCGCTTCCTGAACTCGGTGGGGGTGTCGCTGACGTGGGAAGTGCTGACCGTCAGCGCCACCATGGGCCTGGCCGTGCTGCTGGGCGTGCTGCTCTTCCAATGCGCGACACCGCGCTGGCGCAACGTGCTGTCGATGCTGTTCATCGTGCCGGTGCTGCTGCCGCGCGTGTCGGCCGCCTTCGTATGGAAGTTTGCCTTCCATCCGTTGTTCGGCCTGTTGACCTGGCCGTACAAGGCCATTACCGGCGAGCCGCTGGACCTGCTTGCCAGCCCGGTGACGGCGCTGCTGACCGTGGCCTTCGTGGACGTGTGGCAGTGGGGGCTGTTCTTTGCCGTCATCGTGCTCAAGCTGCTCGAAACGCTGCCGCCGCAACCTTTCGAAGCCGCGCGCATGGACCATGCGAAGACGTGGGAGGTCTACGCCTACGTGGCGTTGCCGATGCTGAAGGCGCCGCTCATCAGCCTGACCTTCGTGAAGATGGTCGAGTCGCTGCGCGCGTTCGACCTGATCTACGTGATGACGCGCGGCGGGCCCGGCATTTCCACAGAAACGCTGGACATGTACGCCTTTTCGCAGGGCTTCATCGAGTCGGGCCGCATTTCGTACGCGTCGAGCATGGCGGTGCTGATGATGGTCGCCTCGACCGTGGCATTCACCTACATCTGGAAATGGACGCGACCCTCGTGAGCAAGAAAAAGCCGTTCTCCCTTGGCACGCTGCTCGCGCGCCTGGTGCTGGTGGGCGCGGGGCTCTCCGCGCTGGTGCCGGTGCTGTGGACGTTCATCAACTCGTTCAAGAACCGGGTGGACATCGTCTCGGCGGTGCCCAAGTTCGTCTTCACGCCGACACTCGAAAACTACCTCTACGTGCTCGGCCGCGATTCCGTGGCCAGCGGGTTGGTCAACTCGCTGGTGGTGGTCGGCTCGGCTGTGGTCATTGGCGCGGTGCTGGGGCTGCCTGCCGCCTATGCGCTGGCGCGCTATCCGCTGCGCTGGGCCAACGACATCCAGTTCTTCGTCTTGTCGATGCGGTTCCTGCCGCCGGTGGCTGTCGCCATTCCGCTGATGGTGATCTGGCTGCAGCTGGAGCTCTACGACACCCGCATTGCGCTCATCGTGACCTACACGCTGCTCACGCTCTCCACCGTGATCTGGCTGGCGATTCCCGCTTTCAAGGCGGTGCCCAAGGAGGTGGAGGAGGCCGGCCGGGTCGACGGCTACGGGCCTTACGCCATCTTCTTTCGCGTGTCGCTGCCGATTGCCGCTCGCTCGCTGATCGGCGCCATCGCCTTCGGCTTTGTGCTGGTGTGGAACGAGTTTCTCATCGCGCTGATGCTCACCACCTCGGACGCGAAGACGCTGCCCATCGTCGCCTCTGAGCTCAGCCAGCTGGGGCGAGACGTGCCGTGGGGCATTCTGAATGCCTCCGTCATCCTGCTGTCGCTGCCGCCGCTGTTGATGGTCGGGGTGCTCAGCGGCTTTCTCAACGCCGCGTTCAAGCGCAAAAGGGACGGCGCATGAGCCGGGCCGATCAACTTTCCGGAAGGCAGACCATGTCCGCGATCAGCTGCAACAACATCATCAAGCGCTACGGCGACACGCAGGTCGTGCACCAGTTCGACCTGGAAGTGTCGGACAACGAGTTCGTCGTGTTCCTCGGGCCTTCGGGCTGCGGCAAGTCGACCATCCTGCGCATGCTGGCGGGGCTGGAAGAAATCAGCGACGGCGACCTGCTGATCGGCGGACGGCGCGTGAACGACCTGCCGCCGCAGGAGCGCGGCATTGCCATGGTGTTCCAGAACTACGCGCTTTATCCGCACATGACGGTGCGCGACAACATTGCCTTCGGCCTCAAGCGCCTGAAGGTGCCCAGGGCCGAGATCGACAGCCGCATCAAGGAGGTGTCCGACACGCTCGGGCTGGAGCGCTACCTGCAGCGCAAGCCGGCGGAACTTTCGGGCGGCCAGCAGCAACGCGTGGCGATTGCGCGCGCCATGATCAAGACGCCCAAGGTCTTCCTGTTCGACGAGCCGCTGTCCAACCTCGATGCCAAGCTGCGCAACCACATGCGCATCGAGATCGCCCGGCTGCACCAGGCGCTGAAGACCACCACCGTGTACGTGACGCATGACCAGCACGAGGCGATGACGCTGGCCGACCGCATCGTGCTGCTGCGCGACGGAAGCATCGAGCAGGTGGGCTCGCCCAAGGAGATTTTCGAACGGCCGCGCTCCGCCTTCGTGGCCGGCTTCATCGGCACACCGCCGATGAACCTCGTCGAGATGTCGGTCAGGGACCTTGGCGGGCGATGCGAGCTGAGCGGCCGGGGCGGCAGCGTGCAGGTGGACGCGCGCCGGTTCGCGCTCGAAGGCCGCGAGCGCGTGACCTTGGGCGTGCGCCCCGCGCACTTGCAGGTCGACACGAACGATGGGCGCAACGGCTGCTTCTCGGGCGAGGTGCAGCTCATCGAATATCTCGGCAACGAAGTGCTGGTGAGCTTTGGTGCGGATGGCAGCGAAATTTCCGCCCTGATGCCCTCGGCGCAAGGGCCGCGGCTGCGCGAGCGCGTCAGCTTCGTGCCCGACCCGCTGCAACTGCACCTGTTCGACGTTGAAACCGGCGCCTCGCTGCTGCGCGCCGACACGCCCTTGCACTGAAAACCCCCTCAAGCACACCCTTAGCGAAAGATCGACATGAGAGCACTTGTTCTGGAAAAGGCGCACGAACTCACGCTGCGCGACGTCGAGGTTCCCCTGCACGTGGGGCCCCGCGACGTGAAGATCCGCATGCACACGGTGGGCGTTTGCGGCAGCGATGTTCACTACTACCAGCATGGCGGCATCGGCCCCTATACCGTCGACGAGCCGATGATCCTCGGCCACGAAGCTTCCGGCGTGGTGGCCGAAGTGGGGGCCGAGGTCACGCACCTGAAGCCCGGCGACCGGGTGTGCATGGAGCCCGGCATTCCGCAGATGGATTCGCGCGCAACGCGCGAAGGCATCTACAACCTCGATCCGGCCGTGCGCTTCTGGGCCACGCCGCCCATCCACGGTTGCCTCACGCCGTTCGTCGTGCATCCGGCTGCATTCACCTTTCGCCTGCCGGACAACGTGAGCTTTGGCGAAGGCGCCATCGTCGAGCCGCTGGCCATCGGCCTGCAGGCTGCTAAGAAGGCAGCGCTCAAGCCTGGCGACGTGGCGGTTGTCGTGGGTGCCGGCACGATCGGCGCCATGACGGCGCTGGCCGCGCTCGCGGGCGGTGCGGCGCGCGTGATCCTTGCCGACCTGGTTGCTGAAAAGCTGGCGCTGTTTGCTGGCAATCCCGCGGTGACCACGGTCAACGTGCGTGACACCAACCTTGCGGAAACCGTGAAGACACTCACCGACGGCTGGGGCGCCAACGTGGTGTTCGAGGCCAGCGGCAGCACGCGCGCCTTCGACGGCATCTTCGACCTGCTGTGCCCCGGCGGGTGCCTGGTGCTGGTGGGCATTCCGCCCGCCAAGGTGGCCTTCGACATCGTCGCTATTCAGGCGAAGGAAGTGCGCATCGAATCCGTTTTTCGCTACGCCAACATCTTTCCGCGCGCGCTCGCGCTGATCGCCTCGGGGCAGGTGAACGTGAAGCCGTTCATCTCGCGCACCTTCGCTTTCGAAGACGGCATCAAGGCCTTCGAAGAGGCCGCGGCTGGCAAGGCGACCGACGTGAAGATCCAGATCGAGTTTCCCGAGCCGGCAGCGGCCTGAGCCTGCGGCGGCCGCAAGGAAGGCGCCAATGCGGTGGCGGCCCGGCTACTTCGCCGCAACCTTCTCCGGCGGCGCCAGCAGATGCTCCAGCATGCGACGCGCGTTGAGCGGCAGGTCTTCCGACGAGCGCACGCAGGCCATCAGCGTGCGCTCGGCCCATGCATCGCTCAGGCCGGCGCGCGCGATCTTCATCGACCGGGCGCAGCGCACGGCCGCCGTCTGCGGCACGATGCCCACGCCGATGCCGTGCTCGACCATGCCGCACACCGCCTCGAAGTTGCGCACGCGCACGCGATAGGCCAGTTGCTTGCCCATGGCGCGGGCATGCTGCGTGACAAGCCGCTGCAGCGCGCTGTCCTCGGTCAGGCCGACGAATTCGCTATCGGCCACCTCGGCCAGGTGCACGCGGCGCCGTCCGGCCAGCGCATGCCCGCGTGGCATCACGAGCACGAGGTCGTCGCGGCGGAAGGGATGGCACTCGAGGCCTTCGGTGCTGACCGCGTCCGACACGATGCCGATGTCGCAGAGGCCCGCGCGCAGCGCCTCCACAGAATCGGGGCTCGGCCGCTCTTCCAGGTCGACCGAGATGCGCGGATGCTGCGCGAGAAAGCGGCTCAACACCTCGGGCAGGTGTTCGTTCAGCGCCGAGGTGCCGCACATGAACCGCACGTGGCCCTTGAGGCCCTGGCCGTATTCGCCGAGCTCGCCGCGCATGCGCTCCATCTGCTGCAGCACGACGCGCGCATGGTGCAGCAGCGTGCGGCCCGCCTCGGTGGGGCGCACGCCCTGCGCGTGCCGTGTGAGCAGCGGGCTGCCGAGCGCGTCTTCCATGCCGCGCACGCGTTGGCTCGCCGAGGCCAGCGTCATGTGCGAACGCTGTGCGCCGGCGGTGAGGCTGCCGGCCTCCACAACGTGGAGGAAGAGCCGAAGGTCTGTGAGGTCGAATCGCATGGTGAGCCCGCAAGGTAGCACGGAAGCCTCAGTCTGTGCCTGAGGCCGGCTGCGCCAAAGCCGCATTTGCAGGCAGAGGCCGGGCCGGCAGACTGGGCATCGATGGACATATCGAATCAACTGGCCGGCCACTGGCTCGCTGCCGCCGCCGTGTTTTTGCTGGCCGGCACGGTCAAGGGGGTGATCGGGCTCGGCCTGCCGACGGTGGCGATGGCGCTGCTCGCGCTCTGGATGCCACCGGCCCAGGCGGCCGCGTTGCTGATCGTGCCGTCGCTGGTTACCAATATTTGGCAGACCGGGCCTCGCGCGACTTTCAAGCCGGTGCTGCGCCGCATCGCCGGCATGCAGGCCGGCATCGTGGCGGGCACCCTCGGCGGCGCGCTGTGGCTGGGCGTGCCCGGGGGCGCGTGGGCGTCGGTAGCGCTCGGGGTGGCGCTGGTGGCCTATGCGCTCTGGGGGCTCACGGGTCGGCAGCTGCATGTGCCGCCGGGGCGTGAGCGCTGGCTCGGCCCTGCCGTGGGCGCTGCGACAGGGCTGGTCACCGCGGTGACCGGCGTGTTCGCGATGCCGGCCGTGCCTTATATGCAGGCCCTGGGTTTCCAGCGCGATGCGCTCATCCAGGCGATGGGCATTTCATTCACCACGTCGACCGTGGTGCTCGCCATCGGGCTGGCGTGCAACGGGGAATATCCGGTGTCGGCGCTCGGCGGCTCCATTGCGATGCTGCTGCCGGCCATCGGTGGCATGGTGCTGGGCACGTGGCTGCGCAAGCGGCTGCCGGTGGCGGTGTTCCGGCGCTGCTTCCTGGCCGGGCTGGCGCTGCTGGGGCTTTATATGGTGGTGCGCGCGCTGGGGTGACGCCGCTGCCGCGGCGCTGCGGCAGCGGGGTTTCAGGCCGCGAGCAGGGCTTCGCGGACGCGCGCGATGGCTTGGCGGTAGGGCAGCGTGAAGTTCTCGATGCTGTCGCCTCGTGCCAGCCAGCTGAACGAGAACACCAGGCCGTCTTCTTCGGGGCTGCCCATGGCCACGTGGTCGAAGGTTTCGGGCAGCGGCTTTTCGGCGTGCATCAGGAACAGGTGCCACAACTGCGGGTGGCGCAGGGTGTTGCCTTCGATGCCGGCCTCGCAATCGCGGGTCAGGGTGCCGAGCGGCTGCAGCTCGCCCACGTGGTCGATGCCCGATTCTTCGAGCAGTTCGCGGCGCACCGCCACCTCGGGCGACTCGCCCGGCTCGATGGTGCCCTTGGGCAACTGCATGTTCCCGTCGCCGGGATGGCGGAACACCAGCAGCCTGCCCCGTGCATCGACGAGGCAGGCGCAGGCTTTCAGTATGGTGGTGGCGCAGCCGCCGTCGCTCATCAGGCGCTCGCGAGGGCCGCCTTGACCGCGGCGCTCACCTGGCCCATGTCGGCCTTGCCGGCGAGACGGGTCTTGACCGCGCCCATCACCTTGCCCATGTCGCCGGGGCCCTTGGCGCCCAGTTCAGCGACGATGGCCCTCACTTCGGCAGTCACTTCGTCGGCGCTCATGCGCTGCGGCAGGTACACCTCGAGCACCTTGATCTCGGCCGATTCCTTGTCGGCCAGGTCGGCGCGGCCGCCGGTGGTGAAGGCGGCGATCGAGTCCTTGCGCTGCTTGACCATCTTGTCGACGATGGCAACGATCATGGCGTCGTCGAGCTCCACGCGCTCGTCCACTTCCTTTTGCTTCAGGGCGGCCATCAGCAGGCGGATGGTGCCAAGGCGCTCCGAGTCCTTGGCGCGCATCGCGGTCTTCATGTCTTCGGTGATCTGTTCCTTGAGGCTCATGCTCGGGGCTCCTGGTTCGGAAAAAACAAAAGCCGCGGCAGGTTTCCCTGGCGCGGCTGAGGCAGCAATCGGGTCGCTGGGCCGACTTGCGTCAAAGGCCGGCGACCCTGTTGCCAACGGGCATCAATACAGCTTCTTGGGGAGCTGCATGCTGCGCACGCGCTTGTAGTGGCGCTTGACGGCAGCTGCCTTCTTGCGCTTGCGCTCGGCGGTCGGCTTTTCGTAGAACTCGCGGGCACGCAGGTCGGTCAGCAGGCCGAGCTTTTCGATGGTGCGCTTGAAGCGGCGCAGGGCGACGTCGAAAGGCTCGTTTTCTTTAACGCGGATGGTGGTCATTGATGAATCGTTGAACTGAATTTGGCTCGGGGAGATCGAGGCCCCAAGCCGGGGTTCCTCAACTGAAAATTTTTGCGGCCGTTGAGGGAAGGCCAAAGTTAGCCCGCGATTATAGCGCGGTTGCGCACGCATGTGCGCTCGCCCAGGCCCATTGAAAGTTGTATCCGCCCAACCATCCGGTCACATCGACCACTTCGCCGATGAAATAAAGGCCTGGCTGCTTGGATTCCATCGTCTGGGAAGACAAATCGCGGGTGTCGACCCCGCCCGCCGTGACCTCGGCCTTCTTGTAGCCCTCGGTGCCGCTGGGGGTGATCTGCCAGCGGGCAATGCGCTCGGCCAGGGCCGCCAGCGCCTTGTCGGCGGCCTCGTTGACCGGGCGCTGCAGGGCCGGGTCTTGCCCCACCCAGGCGTCGGCCAGCCGGGAGGGCACGAGCGTGGCCAGTTCGTTGGCAATGCGCTTCTTCGAGCGGAGCTTGGCTTCGCCCAGGGCTTCGGCCACGTTCACACCCGGCGCAAAGTCGAGCGTCAGCGGGGTTCCGGGCTTCCAGTAGCTCGAAATCTGCAGCACGGCCGGGCCCGAGAGGCCGCGGTGCGTGAACAGCAGGTCTTCGAGGAACGCCATCTTTTCTTTCTTGGCGCCGGTCTCGATGCGTACCGGCAACGCCAGGCCGGCCAGTTCGGCATACGGCGCCCACGCTTCGCCGCCAAAGGTCAGCGGCACCAGTGCCGGGCGGGGCGTGACCACGCGCAGACCGAACTGCTCAGCCAGTCGATAGCCGAAATCGCTGGCGCCGATCTGCGGAATCGAGAGGCCGCCGGTGGCGACCACCAGCTTGGGCGTTTCGATCAGACCCTTGCTGCTATCTATTTGGTAGCTGCCCGACCCCGCCGTGCCGTCTTCAGCCGCCGAAAACGCGATCTTCCCAAGCTTGCAAGGCTGCCAGCGAGTGACGTCGCCCGCCTCGCACTCGGCCAGCAGCATGTCGACGATCTGCTGCGAAGAGCCGTCGCAGAACAGCTGCCCCTTGTGCTTCTCGTGAAAGGCAATGCCGTGCTTCTGCACCAGCTCGATGAACTGTTGCGGGGCATAGCGCGAGAGCGCCGAGCGGCAGAAATTGGGGTTGTCGCCAATGAAGTGGCGCTGCGGCGCGCGCACGTCGAGGTCGCGGTTGGTGAAGTTGGCGCGGCCGCCGCCCGAGATGCGGATCTTCTCGCCGACCTTCTCGCTGTGGTCGACCAGCAGCACCTTGAGCCCGCGCTGGCCCGCCAGCCCGGCGCAGAACAGCCCGGCCGCACCGGCGCCGACCACGACGACATCGAACTGGAAAGGAGCGCTCAAACCGGTAACGAGGAAATTCAGGGGCCATCGGCCGCAAGAAGCGGCGGCGCGTTGTACTTCAGGTGCCCGACGTAGCGCAGCGGCTGCGTCGCGGCAATCGAGGGCACATCGCCTTCGCGCATGTGCAGCAGGTCGGCCGGGCTCACCCAGCGCGGGTCGGCGTCGGTAATCGGCATGCCGGCCTGCCGGTAGGCCTCGAGCACGAACTGAGAGCAGAAGAACTGGTCGTCCCGGCTTGCACCCAGCTGCACCATGGCCATGCCGCTGATGCAGTAGTGGCTCACGGCCGAAGGAATCAGCGGCAGTTCGCACAGGCGCCGGTTCAGCACGAACGGCGCGTTCAGCAGCACGCCGGTGGTGTTGTAGCGGGTGCCGACCTGCGAGTTGGCCCAGGCGCGGAGCTTTGCCACGCCTGCGGCGTCGAGCCCGGGCACGCGAAAGGCGACGACCATCTGTTCCTCGTCCACCACGTCGGCCACCGGCCGTGCACGCACACCGGTGCCCACGGCTTCGGCGATCAGGCCGTCGCCCAGGTACAGCACCGCGTGGCTCACCGGCGAGAAGGTGCCCAGGCGAATGCCGAAGGAGTTGACCGTGGCGATCGAGGTCAGCAGGATGTCGCCCGGCTGCAGCGCATCGGCGGCGATGAGCTTGCCCCCGTTGCCGGGCGCTATGACCGAGCTTTGCACGCGCAGGCGCAAGCTGGAGTCCTTGGAGGGGAGCTCGACCCGCGTGGCGCAGGCCGTGAGCAGCAGCGCGGCGGTGGCCGCGGCCATGAGAAGGGCGGTACGCATCATCCCTTCCACACGAACGGGAACTTCAGCTGCTTGAAGAAGCCGTTGGGCACGTAGTCGCCGAGCACGCCGTACTTTTCGGGCCAGAGCTTGGTGCTCTTCACCGCGGTGCCGAAGATGTAGTCAAGAAAGGCGTAGTGCGCCGAATAGTTCTTGTCGAGCGCCTCCACGTCCTGGCTGTGGTGCCAGTGATGGAAGTTGGGCGTCACGATGATGTAGCGCAGGGGGCCGAGCCGAACGCTCACGTTACAGTGGTTGAACACCGCCTGGAAGCCCACCACCACGATGTACGCGTCGATCACTTCCTTCGAAAAGCCGAACACGTAGATCGGCGCGAGCACCAGCGTGCGCGTGATCAGCAGCTCGAGAATGTGCTGGCGCGAGCCCGCCATCCAGTCCATGCTTTTCACGCTGTGGTGCACCGCATGCAGGCGCCACAGCACCGGCACCTCGTGATAGGCGCGGTGGGTCCAGTACTGCACCAGGTCGGCCACCAGGATGATCAGCAGCAGCCCGGCCCAGAACGGCAGGTTGCCCACCCAGCCGCGAATGCCGTCGTTGGCCGCCCAGCCGAAGAACTTGTGCACCATCAGGTTGGTGGCCAGCAGCACGAAGCCCACGATCATGTGGTTGACCACAAAGTGGTGGAAGTCGGTTTGCCACTCGGCACGGAACACCGGCTGGTCCTTGCGCAGCGCGAACAGCTTCTCGATGAAGATGAAGATCAGCGACGAGCCCAGCAGGTCGAGAATGAACCAATCGAGGCCGATGTACGGCGTGTTGTCGGCAAAGTCGTTCACCGGCACCTTGTGCCCGCCCAGCAGCGCCGCCGCGGCCACCAGCAAAAACGCGGCCGAAGAGAGCCAGCGAGAGCGGTTGAAGATGATGTTCACCAGCGCCATTCCGCCCGAAACCACCATGGCCGCCAGCAGGATGAAGCGCATCACGTCGACGTTGTAGCTCCTGCGCAACTCCGGCGTGGTGAGGTACTGCGGAAAGTGGAACGCCAGCACTCCCAGGAAGCAAAGGATGCCCAGGCTCAGGGCGATGGTTCCGGTCACCAGGCCGCGGCCACGGCGAAGTTCTCCGTGACTTTCTGTGAACTCACTCAGTTTTTCGAGCATTTTTCCCTCTCATTTTCTTTTGCAGATGCAAGAATCTGTAAATAACGCATGGAATTATCGGCGGCATATGCGAACGCGTGCCGCTGAAGGCTGGAGAAGCCGAATCAAGAACGACGGATTGTGCGAGGAAGAGGGAGCAACATGGAACAACTTTATCCGGCGGGTCCCGCTGGCACCGGCAGTGAAATCGCAAAAGCTTCGCCGGCCTATCGAAGGCACGCGTGGCTCGCGATGTTTGCGCTCATGGCTTTTGTCGCGAGCTACCTGCTGTTTTCGGGATGGCTTGCATGGAAAGCCTATCAGTCCGTCCGGGCTTCGGTCTATGGTTCGGGCGGCGACGGACTCTGGCTGATGGCCGTAGGCCTGAGCGCGGCCTTCCTCGCCGTGTTCATGTTGAAAGCCCTGGTGTTCGTTCGGCGCGGGGAGATGGGGGGGCTGGTCGAAATCAAAGCGGCCGAGCATCCCGCTCTTTTCGCGTTTCTTCATCGGCTCGCAGACGAAGCCCGGGCCCCCCGGCCTGCGAGGGTGTATGTGTCGTCCCGCGTCAACGCGGCGGTTTTCTACGATCTCTCGCTGCTCAACTTCTTTCTGCCCTCCAAGAAGAACCTGGAGATCGGCCTTCCCCTGGTCAACGTACTGACCATCTCCGAATTCAAGGCCGTTCTGGCGCACGAGTTCGGGCACTTCGCGCAGCGCAGCATGGCTGTCGGACGTTGGGTTTACCTGGCCCAGCAGATCGCCGCGCATATCGTTGCCAAGCGAGACCGGCTCGACCGTTTTCTTGAAGGTCTCTCGCGTTCCGACATACGCATCGCGTGGGTTGGATGGGCGCTCTCGCTGCTGATCTGGTCCATCCGTTCGATCATGGACAGCCTGTTTCGCGTCGTCGTCCTGGCCGACCGTGCGTTGTCCAGGGAAATGGAGTTCCAGGCCGACCGGGTTTCGGTGAGCCTGACAGGCAGCGACGCGCTGATCGATGCGCTTTACAAAATGCAGGCCGCCGATTCAGCCTGGGACCGCACCCTCGATTTCGCCAACCGGCAATTGCACAATGGCACCGCAGTTCCCGACCTGTACGACATCCAGTCGCAGATCCTACAGAAGCTGCGCGTGATCTTTGACGATCCCGGCTATGGCATTCCGCCGGCCGCTCCGGCGGTTGGCCCGCAGGCACATCGGATCTTCAAGCGCGACAAGGTTTCGGTCTCGCGCATGTGGTCCACCCACCCTGCCAGCCATGAGCGCGAAGAGAACGCAAAGAAGATCTATCTCACGGCGGAAATGCGGCAAAGCCCCGCCTGGGACCTGTTCCAAGACGCCCAATCCTTTCGCGAGCGCATTTGCGCGGGACTGATCAGCCACATGGTTCCACCGCCGGCCACCGGCACGCGAGAAGCCGCAGCGCAGGCACTGGACGCCGAATACGACCGGGAGTCCTACAAGCGGCGATACCGCGGCGTGTACCTGGCACGAGGTGTCACTCGCACGCAGCACACTGCCGAGCAGCTGTTCGACCGCATGAGTGCATCGGATGCCGTGGCTTCGTTCCCGGAGCTCTATCCGGAGTCGCTGTCGAACATGCTCGAGCGCCTTGATGCGTTGCTGCACGAGCGTGCCGCGCTTGTGGCTGTTCAGGACGGCGTGGCCCGAAGCGAGGGCCCGCGCCTGGAGCATCGGGGCAAGGCCATCAAGAAGCGTGATCTGCCCGGTGCTGTCGAGGAAGTCTCGCGGGATATTGCGGAAGTCGAGCGCTCGCTTGCGGCGCATGACCGTCGCTGCCGCTCTGCGCTGCATGCGTTGGCGGCCGTCAAGGGCGCCGACTGGGAAACCGCCTGGCTCGAACAGTTGCGGCTCCTGCACTATGCGGAACACGCTGAAGCCAATCTTGCCGATCTGCAGGCCACGCTCGCCAACACCCTGGCAATGACCACTGCAAAGCGCAAGGTCAGCGAAGAAGGGGCCGTGCGCATTCTTGCCGACGCCGGTGCGGTTTTCAGCGCCATGGCCGAAATCGGCCAGGCCGCCTCCGGCATCCAGACCGGCTCTTATGCGTTGGCCCTGCTGGGCCGCGACAGCTGGCTGTCGGCAGTGGGCAAGTTCGAATTTGGATACCCCACGCGCGAAAACCTCGGCGAATGGATCAAGCACGTCGACAGCTGGCTGAATCCGATGCTCCGCGCATTGAATCGCCTGCGGCGCGCCGCACTCGACCAGCTGCTGCATACCGAGGCACGGATCTCCGGCGGTGCGTCGTCGCCGGAAGCGGAGGCGCCGGCTGCACCCGTGGTGCCATCGGCCTACGCCACGCTGACGAGCGGCCAGGAAAGGCCGCGGCAGAAAAAGCTCGATGCCTGGTCAAGGTTTCACACGGCGGACGGATGGTGGGCAGGGGCGGCGCGGTTGGCCGTGGCCGGCGGGATCATCGCCAGCCTCATGGGAATCAGCACCTCGCTGGGCAGCGCCCGCGTCATCGCCTACAACGGGCTCGAACGCCAGGTGAAGGTTCGCGTGGGCGGCAGCAGCGCAATACTCCCGCCCGGCGGGAAGCAGACCTTCGAAGTCGAGGCCGACAAGCTCCTCGAACTCGCCGCGCATACGGCCGAAGGAGAGGAGATCGAATCGTTCTCCGCCAATCCGGAGCTGATCGGCGTGCGTTATGTCTACAACGTTGCCGGTGCCGCTCCCATGGTTGCGTGGACGGCGGTGTACGGGCAGGCATCTGCAAGGCCCGAGAAAAAGCTAGGGGCACCGCGCTGGTCGATGCAGTCCGCGGACGTGCTATTCGAAACCCCGCCGCGGCAGATCAGCACAAGCAAGGGGAGCAACGGCGGCACGCGTTCGGTCATCAGCGGCCCGGAGCCCCGGTCCGCCAGCAACATGCTGAGCATGATCGACACCGAGACCGACCGCAAGGCACTCATCGAAGTGCACGGCAAGTGGGATTCGGGTCAATCGGCCTACCTGCTCGAGTGGTTGGCGGCGGCCGACCAGTACGCCCCTGAAAGCCACGCGCGGATTGTTGCCGCGCGGCTGGTACGGGCGCCTCTGGAGGTTCTCTCGTTGCGCGAACAGCAGAACCAAGCTGATACGCCCGAAAAGCGCGAGAGTATTTGCGGGCAGCATCGCGCGCTGGCGCAAGCGCATCCAGCGGCGAGTGATCTGGGCTATCTGGCGGTGCGATGCATGGCCGAAGGCCCCGCCAAGGACGCTGCTTTCAAGAAGGGGGCGGCAGAGCATCCCGACAGCGCCTGGTTCGCCTATGCCGCGGGGCACGCCTGGGCGGGCGATCAGGCTTGGCCCGAAGCGCGCCGCGCTTACGAAAGAGCTGGCGCCAAGGCTCCGTATCTCGCTCAGATCACGACCGATGATTTGGCGCGCATCAGGCGCATCGAGCAGGGCGAGAGCGTGTCGCTCGACGACCTCAGTGCCAAATCGAGCTTCCTTCAGATGCAGCAGATTCTTCGCACCGGCAAGGACATTCCTCCGGACAGCTCCGCGTTCGGCTACCTCGAGATGAGCCGCGGCAACCTGGACAAGGCGTTTGGCATTGCGACATCTGGCGCGCAGCCGCCAGTGCGCCTGCTGGTGCTCATCGGTGCTTCGGATGGGGCGAACGAGAAGCAGGTGGCGAAGGCGCTTGATGCAAGCACCACGATGACGGTCGGCGATTTCGAATCGCTGCTTCCCGGTATCGGCCTTTCCATCAAGCATGGAAGACCGACGGACAAGCAGATGGCATTGCTCAAGTACATCTCGCCTGAAGACGCGCAGAAAATTCGTGCATTCGTGGCTGTGCTGAAGACCAGCAAGGATCCGCGCCAAGCCGAAGAAGCACTCGCGGGTTTGACGCCGCTATATCGGGCGCAAGCCTATAGCGCGGGCTTGGTCGTGCTCGGTCAGCGCGCGCCGGCGCAATGGCGTACTTTCGTCAAGCGGGCACTCTTTCCACCGGAGCATCCCTACTTTGGTTGACGCGAGCAGCCAGGCCGCGGCTTCAGGCTCAGCGCGGCCGAACTGCACGCCGGCGCAGCAGCGCCGCCGTGCCTAATGCCACAGCCATCACGAACAGCGAAACAACAGTGGTCACCGTCCCCAGCGCATAGATCGACGGCGTCGTGACGGTCGATGTCAGGCCCTGCAGCTCGAGCGGCAGCGTGTTGACATCGCCGATGGCCTGCGAGGTGCGGGCAATCTCGTCCCACGACAGCGTGAAGCCGAACATGCCGATGCCGACGATCGACGGGCCGATCAGCGGCAGCACCACGTACCGGAAGGTCTGCCACGGCGTGGCGCCGAGGTCGCGCGCGGCTTCCTCGAAGGCGGGGTTGAAGCGGTTGAACACCGCGAACATGATGAGCAGGCCGAAGGGCAGGGTCCACGTCAGGTGCGCGCCGAGGGCGGAGCTGAAGAGGCCGAGCGCGGTGCCGTAGCCTTCGAGCAGGGTGGTGGCGTCCATGGCCTCGAGCAGGCTCTTGACGCCGGTGTCGATGAGCCGGAACTGCAGGCCGATGCCGAGCGAAATGATGATCGACGGCATGATGAGGCTCGCCACCGTCACGAAGAACAGCGCGTTGCTGCCCGCCAGCTTCTTGCGGAACGCGAGTCCGGCCAGCACCGACAGCACCACGGTGAAGCCCATGACCACCGCGCCCAGCGCCAGCGAGCGCCTGAACGCCGCGCCGATGTCGACAGTGCCCAGGCCTTCGGCCAGTTTGTAGAACCAGTGCAGCGAGACGCCGCGCAGCGGAAAGGTGAGGCCGCCTTCGGGGCCCTGGAAGCTCAGGATGAAGATCGTGATCATCGGGCCGTAGAGGAACAGCACGAAAAGTCCGAACACGATCGCAAGGGGCCAGAAGCCGGGACGGCGTTCCATCTCAGAGTTCCTTACGAATATCGACAAGCCGCGTCAGCCCCCAGATGATCATCAGCACCACCGCCAGCAGAATCATCGCGTTGGCCGCAGCCAGCGGAAACTGCAGGTACGAGGTCTGCACCTGGATGATCTTGCCGATCGATGCGATCTGCTGGCCGCCCATCACGCCGATGGTCACGAAGTCGCCCATCACGATGGTGATGACGAAGATCGAGCCGATGAGGATGCCGGTGCGCGACAGCGGCACCACCACATTCCACAGCGTCTGCCAGCCCGAGGCGCCCGCGTCGCTGGCTGCTTCGAGCAGCGAGCGGTCGATGCGCATCATGCTGTTGAAGATCGGCACGATCATGAACATCGTGTAGAGGTGCACGAAGGCGAGCACCACTGAAAAATCGGAGAACAGCAGCCACTCGACCGGTTGCTCGACCAGGCCCATCCCCATCAGCATCTGGTTGACCAGGCCGTTGCGCCCCAGGAGCGGCACCCACGAGATCATGCGGATCACGTTTGATGTCCAGAACGGCATGGTGCACAGCACGAACAGCACCGTCTGCATCGTCGACGAGCGCACATGGAAAGCCAGGAAATATGCGACCGAAAAACCGATGAGCAGCGTGATGCTCCACACCAGCAGGCAGAACTTGAAAGTGCTCAGGTAGGTGTTGAGCGTGACGCACAGATCGCCGTTGTCCGTGAGCTGCGAGCAGCCTTCGAAGAGGCTTGCATAGTTGCGCAGCGTCACCGCCGGGATCAACTCGTACTCGTTGAAGTTCCACAGGCTGACCATCGCGATCAGCGCCAGCGGAATCAAGAAGAACAGCAAGAACACCAGCGCGAACGGCGCCGCCTGCCACCATGCCTTTACGGCATGGACGGACGGGCTGGGCGCGTGCGCGCTGGAATTGGGAGCGCTCACAGGATCAGGCGGCAACGAACTCGTTCCACTTTCTGACCATGTACTCGTTCTCGTCCATCACCGCGTTCCAGCACGCGATGCCGCCCATTCGCTGCTCGTAGCTGCCGCCGTCGCGCACCGCACCGGCCTTGGCCAGCAGGTCGCCGTTCGGGCCCTTGATGTCTTGCGAGGCGGCCTTGCCTTCCATCCAGTAGGCCCACTCGTAGGCTTCCATCTTGGCCTTGGCCGTGTCGAGCACGGCGCTGTAGTAGCCCTGGCGGTTGAGGTACGCGCCGGCCCAGCCGTCGAGGAACCAGTTGATGAATTCATAGGCGCCGTCGAGCTTCTTGCCCGAGAGCGTGGCGGGCAGGCCGAAGCCGGCGGCCCAGGCGCGGTAGCCTTCCTTCAGCGGCTGGAAGCTGCAGGCAATGCCCTTGGTGCGCACCGCAGTCACGGCCGGCGACCACATCGACTGGATCACCACCTCGCCCGAGGCCATCAGGTTGACCGATTCGTTGAAGTCCTTCCACAGCGCGCGGAACTGGCCGGCCTTCTTGGCTTCGATCAGGGTCTTGATCGTCAGGTCGATCTCGGCCTTGGTCATGTTGCCCTTGTCCTTGTACTTGTGGATGCCCTTGGCCTCCACCACCATCGCCGCGTCCATGATGCCGATCGATGGAATGTTCAGGATCGCGGCCTTGCCCTTGAACTCGGGGTTCAGCAGCTCGGCCCACGAACCAATGGGCCGCTTGATCAGGTCGGGGCGAATACCCAGCGTGTCGGCGTTGTAGACCGTGGGGATGAGCGACATGAACTGCGTGGGCGCGGCGGCGAACTTCTTCGACTTTTCGCCTTCGAGATAAATCACCTTCTTGGGCGCGGTGCCCTGGTCGCCCACGGCCTTGCCGGCGACTTCGCCCTTGGTGAAGAGCGTGGTGATCTTGTCGGCGTTCTTGATCTTCTTGGTGTCGATGCCCTTCAGGTTGCCGGTGGGCACGATCTTCTTGAGCGAGAAGAACTCGGTGTCGATCAGGTCGAAGCTGTTGGGTGCAGTCACTGCGCGCTTGGTCACGTCGTCGGTGGTCACGGCCACGTACTGGATCTCGATGCCCGTGTCGGCCTTGAACTTCTCGGCAATCGCCTTGTCCTGGTTCACCGCGGTGCCCAGGTAGCGCAGCACGATTTTTTCCTGTGCATGCACGAAGGGCGCAATGCCCGTCGCCAGGATGCCGGCGGTGCCTTGCAGCAGGGTGCGGCGCTGGAGTCCGGCGGAAGAGTCGATGGGGTCGGTCATGGAAGAGTCTCCGTGGAAAAAAGGTGGCGGATGAACGGAACGGAACGGAAAGGGAGGACTACGCTGCGACGGCGAGTGCGCGCGCATCGGCCTCGGCCCATGCAAGGCGCACCGCATCGCCCGGCGCATAGGGGCTTGCCAGAAAGGCGGCTTCGCCCAGCAGCACCGACACGTTCTGGCGCCCGGGCGCAGCAGCTTCGAGCGCGAGGCCGAGCAGCACGTAGGTGCCCTGGTACTCGACGTCGGTGATTGCCGCGGCAATGCCCCCATCGCCGGACGCCGGCGCGATCCGCATGTGGTCGTTGCGCACGGCAATCGGGCCGGCGGGCGTGTCGAACACGTTGTGGCCGCCCATGAATCGCGCGACGAATTCGTTCGCGGGATGGTTGTAGATCTGGTGCGGCGAGCCGACCTGTTCGATCACGCCGTGGTTCATCACCACCATGGTGTCCGCCAGCGCCATCGCTTCTTCCTGCGAGTGAGTCACGTGAACGAAAGTCAGCCCCAGCTCCTTCTGCCAGCGCCGCAGTTCGGCGCGCATCTGGATGCGCAAGAAGGGGTCGAGCGCCGACAGCGGCTCGTCGAGCAGCAGCACCCGCGGCTCGGTAATGAGTGCGCGCGCCAGCGCCACGCGCTGCTGCTGGCCGCCAGAGAGTTCGCCGGGCTTGCGGTCGGCCAGGTGGCCCATTGCCACCCGTTCCAGCAGGTCGCGAGCGCGCTTCTGGCGCTCGGCCTTGCCCGTGCCTTTCATCTTGAGGCTGAAGGCCACGTTGTCCACCGCCGAGAGGTGCGGGAACAGCGCAAAGCTCTGGAACATCATCGCCGTGCCGCGCGCCGCGGCGGGTAGGTTGGTGATGTTGCGGTTGTCCAGAAGTATGTCGCCGCTGGTGACCGACTCGTGCCCCGCAATCATCCGCAGCGTGGTGCTCTTGCCGCAGCCCGAGGGGCCGAGCAGGCAGCAGTAGCTGCCGCTCGCAATGCGCAGGTCGATCTGATCCACTGCGGGCGGCGTGCCCACGGCGTAGCGCTTGCTCAGCGCGACGATTTCAACGGCTGCGGGCGGAGGCGTGGCGACGGCGGTCATTGGCTGGCGCCGCGAACGAAAGACGGTCGAAAAACGAGCATGCTGGCGTTAAGCACGCTCCATGCCACATGGGTGCTAAAGCGCCCTGCGCGGGCGAGTGCAACGACCGGGGGCTCAGCAGGCCTTATAGAACAGCCCGAGTTAGCCGAGCCTTCTCTTTCCGTCGGCTCAGGTGCCGAACCGGCCGGCGTCCGATCCCATCGGCAGCGCCGCAGCGGCCAGGCCGCGCAGCACGTCGCCCACAATGATGATGGCCGGGCTCGCGAGCCCGGCTTCGGCAATGCAGGACTGCAGCCGTTCGAGCGTGGCCGTGACGTGACGCTGCTGCGGCAGGCTTGCGTGCTGGATGACCGCCACCGGCGTGTCGCCGGGCAGTCCCTGCAGCAGTTCGCGTTCGATGTGGCCCGCGCCTGCCACCCCCATGTAGATCACGAGCGTGAGCCGCGCGCTGTGCGCGGTGGCAGCCAGCGCACGCCAATCAGTGGCGTCTTCGTGCGCGCTGGCGCCGGTCTTGGCGTGGCCGGTGACGAACACCACGCCCTGCGCGTGGTCGCGGTGCGTGAGCGGCACGCCCAGCGAGGTCACGGCGGCCAAGCCGGCGGTGATCCCGTTGATCACCGTGCATTCGATGCCGGCTTCGCGCAGGTGCTCGACTTCTTCGCCGCCACGGCCAAAGATGAAGGGATCGCCACCCTTGAGGCGCACTACGGTTTCGCCTTCGCGCACCGCGGTGATCATGAGCCGTTCGATGAACGCCTGCGGCGTGCTCTTGCAGCCGCCGCGCTTGCCCACGTGCACGATGCGTGCGCCGGGCCGCGCATAAGAAGCCAGGATGCTCTCGCTCACGAGGTCGTCCACCAGCAGCACGGTCGCGGCCTGTATTGCCTTCACGGCCTTGATCGTCAGCAGTTCGGGGTCCCCTGGGCCGGCGCCCACCAGCGTGCAGCTTCCGGCGGTGAATGGGGATGCGGGTGCGTTCATGCGTGGGCTGCCAGTTGCGTGATGTGCCTGACCTGGGTGGCAATGGCCTCCGGCACGGGAAGCTCGCCATTCAGCACGCGCCGCGTGTAGTCGGCCGTGGTCGCGACGTCGATCTCTTTCGGCAGCCCCGGCACCTCGTTCGACGTGCCGGCGGCCTGCGCCTGCAGCTCGCTGCGCACGCCGCGCACAAAGCCGTCGATCTGCGCAGTGCGGCGCGGGTCGGACACCACTTCGCCCTCGAGGCCGCGCGAAAGCAGGGCGGTCATGCCCATGAGCTCGAAGGTCTCGCCCATCGTGCGCGCGTATTCCGGATGCGTATAGCTTGCCACGACCACGCAGGGGCCGGTGGTCGGCTGCATCAGCTTGACCACGCTGTGGCCAGGGTTGCGCAGGCCCACCACGCGGCGCACGTCGAGCAGCCGCTTGAGCGCGGGGTTGAGCAGCTCGGTCGGTGCAAAGCCGATTTCGCCGGGCGCAATCTTTCGGATGGCGGTGAGCATGGGAATGTCCAATGCCTCCAGCACGTTTGAAGCCAGCACGCGCGATGTTTCAGTGGCGCTGCCGTGCACCAGCACCGGCAGGCCTTCGCGGGCGAGCAGCAGCGCGAGCAACGGCGTGAGAACCGGCAGCTTGCGCGCGCCGTTGTAGCTCGGCAGCACGATGAGCGGACGGTCGGCGGCCGGAACGTGGTTGAGCCGAGCATGCGTCGCATCGAGAAAACCGGCCATCTCTTCAGGCGTTTCGCCCTTGATGCGCATGGCCAGGCAGAAGCCGCCGATTTCGAGGTCTGTCACGGTGCCGTCCAGCACCTGGCCGAACAGGTCCGAGGCCTGTTCGCGCGTGAGCGGCTTGGCGCCTCGCGCGCCGCGCCCGATTTCCTTGATGTATTGGCTGATTCCCATGGGTGCCCCGATTGTCCCGCAATGCTTATGCCGGAAAGCAAGGCGGCTTATGCCCCTCCATGCGCCCCTATGCACCCTCTGCAATGACCTCCGCCGGCGTTGCCCGCACCATTCGCTTGAGTTCGGGCAGGCAGGAGCCGCAGTTGGTGCCGCATTTGAGCGCGCCCTGCAGCGAGGCCAGCCGCTCCCCGGGCGTGCCGCTGCAGCGGCCCAGTTCACCCAGGATGGCCAGGTCGGTCACGTTGAAGCAGGTGCAGACCGTTTGTCCGCGGGACTGCACCGCCACCGGCGCGCGGGCGCCCGGCGACAGCAGCAGCCGGCCGTAGGTTTGGGCCGGAATTTCCTCGCGCAGCAAGGTGCCGATCCAGGCCTCGGCGCTGGTGTCGCCGCCCAGCAGGAAGGCTTCGAGCCCTGCATTACCGTCGGCGCGGCGCACCAGCCGGGCCACGCGGCGCTGGCCGCGTCGGCGGTCGGCGTAGCGCAGGGCATCGCTTGCACCCAGGCCAAGCACGCCTTCGATGCGGTCGATGAGGCTGTCGTCCGGCGTGTCGTGCGCAGCCGCGCGAAACAGGATGCCGCTGCGCTCTTCGCCCGGCGTGTTGCCCGAGAACGGCACGCAGGTGGCAAACGGAAACATCGCCATCAGCGGCTTGAGCGCCTGCTGCGCGGCAAAGGCGGCGTCGGGCGGCAGCCAGGCCATGGCGAGCAGCGACCACGGCAGCTCGGCCTTGAGGATCTTGACCGGCGTGTGCTTGAGCTCGGGCTGCTTCGAGGTGGGGCAGTAGGCCGGCGTGGTCAGCGCATTGATGCCGGCCAGCGGCGTGCCGGTCGAAGAGCAGCCGCTCAGGTATTCCTCGCCCCAATGCATCGCGACGAAAGCCTGGCTCAGGCCGATCTCGGCGCTGGCGCGCGCGGGCAGCAGGATGGAGCCGCGCTTGGAGGTGAGGTGCACCAGGTCGCCGTCTTTCAGCAGGCGGCGCGCCATGTCCTGCGCGTTCATCTGGACCACCGGCTCGGCCACATGGCCGAACAGTCGGCCGACCGTGCCGGTGCGGCTCATGCCGTGCCACTGGTCGCGCAGGCGGCCGGTGTTCAGCGAGAACGGATAGCGCGCCTCGCGCGCCTCAGCCACCGGCTTGTAGACGGTGTCGACGAAGCGCGCGCGGCCGTCCGGCGTAGGAAAAATGCCGTCTTCGTAGAGGCGGGCGCGGCCGGTGGTCTCGCCTTCCTTCAATGGCCATTGCTGCGGGCCGGCCGTGTCGAGCATTGCGTAGCTCAGGCCCGTAATGTCGAGGTCGCGCCCGCGGGTGGATTCGCGGTGCTCGTTCCACACGCGTTCGGCGTTTTCGTAGGGAAACAGCGTGGCCGTGCGGCCGAGCCGCTGTTCGAGCCGGCGCGCAAAGTCGACGGCAATCGACCAGTCGTGGCGTGCCTCGCCGGGCGCCGCCACCGCGGGGCGCACGCGCGAGATGCGGCGTTCGCTGTTGGTCACGGTGCCTTCCTTCTCGCCCCATGTGGTGGCGGGCAGCAGCAGGTCTGCGAAGGCGCAGGTCGATGTGGTCGAAAAAGCCTCTTGCACCACGACGAATTCGGCGCGCTCGAGGGCGCGGCGCACCGTGGCCTGGTTGGGCATCGACTGGGCGGGGTTGGTGCAGGCAATCCACAGCGCGCGGATCTCTCCGTCGGCCGCGGCCTGGAACATCTCGACCGCGGTCTTGCCGGGCTTCTCGGGCACGGAGGGCAGGTTCCACAGCGCTGCCACTTCCGCGCGGTGCGCAGGGTTGGCCAGGTCGCGGTGCGCGCTCAGCAGGTTGGCCAAGCCGCCCACTTCGCGCCCGCCCATGGCGTTGGGTTGGCCGGTGAGCGAGAACGGGCCCGCGCCGGGCTTGCCGATCTGCCCGGTCGCCAGGTGCAGGTTGATCAGCGCCGCGTTCTTGGCCGTGCCGCTCGACGACTGGTTGAGGCCTTGGCAATACAGGCTCAGCGTGGCGGGCGAGGTTGCGAACATGCGCGCCGCGGAAAGCAGGTCGTCCTTCGAGATGCCGCAGATCTGCGCCACCTTGTCGGGCGTGCATTCGCGCACCGTGGCCTTCAATGCATCGAAGCCCGTGGTGTGGGCCGCGATGTAGCGGTTGTCGGTCCAGCCTTCCCACAGCATGAGGTGCAGCATGCCGTTGAACAGCATGACATCAGTGCCCGGCTGGATGGGCAGGAACAGGTCGGCAATTTCCACCGTGTCGGTGCGGCGCGGATCGGCCACGACGATCTTCATGCCCGGGTTGGCGGCCTTCGCGTCCTCGATCCGCCGAAAGAGGATCGGATGCGCCCACGCGGCATTGCTGCCCACGATGAAAAGGCACTCGGCGTGCTTCAGGTCGTCGTAGCAGGCGGGCGGGGCATCGGCGCCCAGCGTCTGCTTGTAGCCGGCCACCGCGCTGCTCATGCACAGGCGCGAGTTGGTGTCGATGTTGTTGGTGCCGATCAAACCCTTGGCGAGCTTGTTGAAGACGTAGTAGTCCTCGGTAAGCAGCTGGCCCGACACATAGAAGCCCACGGCGTCGGGCCCGTGGTCGCGGATCACCTGCGCGAACTTGTCGACCGCGCCGTCGAGCGCGGTGTCCCACGAGATGGGTGTTGGTTCGGCGCGGCGCACGGCGCGCCGCATCGGCTGCAGCAGCCGCGTCTGGCGCGTGACCGTGGCCGTGGCCGTGAGGTGCAGCGTGGAGCCCTTGGTGCAAAGGCGCCCGAAGTTGGCCGGGTGGTCGGGGTCTCCGCGCACGCCGGTGATCTGCGCGCCTTCGGACTCGATGATCACACCGCAGCCCACGCCGCAGTAGGGGCAGGTGGAGCGAGTTTCTTCCATGGGTCGTGCCTTGGTTTGGCGTTCAGCTGCCGTGCGGCGCCTGCACGTCGAAGGTCTCGTCGCCCAGCTTGCCGGCCGTTGCGGCGCCGGGGCCGGCGCGGGGAGGCGCCAGGTCGATGGCATGTGTCTTGAGTTCTTCCGCATCCAGGTGCACCACGCCCTCGGCGAGCTTCACCGCGAACTTCGGCGTGCATCCTTCGTCAGGCGACTTGGCGCAGCCGTCGTCCAGCCCGATGGCCCAGTTGTGCAGCGGGCAGGCCACGCTGGTACCGAACACGATGCCCTGGCTCAATGGGCCGCCTTTGTGCGGGCAGCGGTCGAGCAGCGCAAACACCTGGTCTTCTGAATTGCGGAACACGGCGACGGCCACACCCACGGGGCGCGCCACGCGGCGGGCGCCCAGCACGGGGATGTCGTCGATGCGGCAGATGGCTTTCCATTCGCTCATGGTGGGGTCTCTAGGTTTTGAGGTCTGAATACAGGCCGGTCACGCGGTCCATGATGGCCAGCAGGTTCTCGCTGGCCACGAACACGTCGGACATCAGGGCGGGTGAGGTGGCGGCGCCTTCGAGGCGCTGGAGGCCGCGGTTGAAGAACATCCACTGCGCATCGGCCAGAACCAGTTCCTGGCGGATTTGCGCCGTAGCTTCCGGCGCGTTGCGCAGGGTTTCGAGCGCGGCAAGGAATTCGCCGCGCGCCTTTGTGATTTCGGCCGTGCTGCCAGCCGTGTCGATCTGCATTGCGCCGGCCAGGTAGAACTTGGCCATGCGCTGGGACAGCATGCGCTGCCGGCCGGCGATGTTCACCAGCCGGCCCACCGGCTTGCCCGAGGCGGTTTCGTACTGTGTGGTGCCCTGGTTCGCAAGCGTGAGCACGGCGGCATCGAGCTTGACGATCCTGGTGGCGCCGTCCTTGTCGAATGCAGGGGCGGTGAGTTCGCGCTTGAATTCGCCCCAGGCGCCGTCGAGTGCGTCGTAGGTGCCGCGGATGGCCGGGCTCGGTGCAAAGGCCTTGAGCTCGGTCAGTTGCCTTTCGAACAGTGCAATCGATTTGTCGAGCACTTGCTGCGCATTGCGCGTTTCTACCTTTTGCGCCAGCGCGAGATACGCCTTGCTCGCACGCTGCGAGAGCATGCGCTGGCGGCCCGCCTTGTTGATGGCGTCGTTGAGGTCGGCCACCTGCGCGCGGGCACCCACCGCGGCAAGCGCGGAAGAAGCGATGAAGAGTCGTCTTTTCAAGTAGCTTCCCCGCCTACACCGTGAGCGGCGTGAACTGCCGCACATCCACAGAAGCCTGGCTGGACTCGAACCAGGGATCGGGCTCCCCGTCCAGCGCGAACTGCAGCCGCTCCCACAGCGCCTTGCGGCCGGCCTCGTCTTCCAGGAGGCTCCCCGTCCAGCGCGAACTGCAGCCGCTCCCACAGCGCCTTGCGGCCGGCCTCGTCTTCCAGGATCTTCTTCTTCACATAGTCCAGCCCCACGCGACCGATGTAGTGCACCGTGCGCTCCAGGTACCAGCCTTCCTCGCGGTACAGCTGCAGGAAGGCGCCCGAGTACTCCATCACCTCGGCGGCCGTCTTCACCTTCACCAGGAACTGCGCCACCTCCGTCTTGATGCCGCCGTTGCCGCCCACATACAGCTCCCAGCCCGAATCCACCCCGATCACCCCCACGTCCTTGATCCCCGCCTCGGCGCAGTTGCGCGGGCAGCCCGAGACCGCCAGCTTGACCTTGTGCGGCGAATACATCGCCCACAGCGCCCGCTCCAGGTCCTTGCCCATCTGGGTCGAATCCTGCGTGCCGAAGCGGCACCACTCGCTGCCCACGCAGGTCTTCACCGTGCGCAGGCTCTTGGCATAGGCAAAGCCCGACGGCATGCCGATGTCCTTCCACACCCCCTCCAGGTCTTCCTTCTTCACCCCCAGGAGGTCGATGCGCTGGCCGCCCGTGACCTTGACCGTCGGAATCTTGTACTTGTCCGCCGCATCCGCGATGCGCCGCAGCTCGTCCGGGGTGGTGTGGCCGCCCCACATGCGCGGAATCACCGAATAGGTGCCGTCCTTCTGGATGTTGGCGTGGCTGCGCTCGTTGATGAAGCGGCTCTGCGGATCGTCCTTGGCTTCCTTGGGCCAGGTGGAGATCAGGTAGTAGTTGATGGCCGGGCGGCAGGTCGCGCAGCCGTTGGGCGTGCGCCAGCCCAGGTTGCGGTAGACCTCGTCGTGCGTGAGGTAGTGTTCCTTCTTGATCGCTTCGCGCACCTCCTGGTGGCTTGCGGTAGACCTCGTCGTGCGTGAGGTAGTGTTCCTTCTTGATCGCTTCGCGCACCTCCTGGTGGCTCGCGTCGGTGCAGCCGCACACCGCCTTCTTCTTGGGCGTGGCCGAATAGTCGCCGCCGGCGGTGAACAGGCCCCCGCCGATGACGACCGCGTGCTTGTGGGTGCGGGCGGTCTCGATCATGTAGTCGGTGTCGGCAATGTCGCGGTAGGCGATCACGCCCTTCAAGTCCTTGCCGGGCACGGGGAGCATGAAGGGATTGGAGCCGGTGCACATCAGGAGGCGGTCGTAGGCGGCCTCGGTGACGGCGCCTTGCGAGTCGACGGCGCGCACGATGCGCTTGACGCGGTCGACTTCGACCACCTTCTTGCCGGCATGCAGGGTGATGTGGTTGTCCGTGTACCACTCCCAGCTGTTGAGCACGATCTCGTCCACGGTCTGCTCGCCGGCCAGCACGGGCGACAGCAGGATGCGGTTGTAGTTGGGGTGCGGCTCGGCGCCGAAGACGGTGATGTCGTACATGTCCGGGGCGAGCTTCAGGAGCTCTTCCAGGGTGCGCACGCCGGCGCACGCCGGCCATGCCGTTGCCGACCATCACGAGCTTGAGTTTGTGCATGGGGTGGGGCCTTTCAACGAATCAAGCAAAGGAAGCACGCGGTGCGCGTGCGAAGTGCGTGGAAAGCACATGGAGAATGGCGCCATGAGCTTTGAAGTGGACATCGGCTACAGCAGCCAGCGCGGACCGCGCGAAGTGAACGAAGACTTTGCCGGTGCCGTCAACGCACCTCCGGGGGACGAGTCGCGCGGGCTCATTGCCGCCATTGCGGACGGCGTGTCCACCGGCGGACGCGGCCTGGAAGCGGCGCAGACCACCGTAATGGGCTTGCTGGCCGACTACTTCGCAACGCCCGCCACATGGGAGCCGACCGCCGCGCTCGACCGCCTGGTGGCGGCGCAGAACGCCTGGCTTGCCGATCACAACCGCCGGCGCCAGGGCAGCGCGACCGCGCTCACCACGCTCACGGCGCTGGTGCTGCACGGCCAGAGCTACACGCTCGCGCATGTGGGCGACACGCGCGCCTGGCGCGTGCGCGCCGACGGCGAGCCGGCCATGCCGCTGACGCAGGACCATGCCTTCGAGCATCCGGACATGCGCAGCCGCTTGACGCGCGCCATCGGCCTGGACGACCAGGTGCGCGTCGACTATGCGCAGGGCGATGTGCGCGTGGGCGACTGCTTCGTGCTCACGTCCGACGGCGTGCACGGCGTGCTCAAGCCGCAGCGCCTGGCCGCGCTGGCCTTGCAGGGGAGCGCCGAGCAGGCGAGCGAGGCGCTGGTGAACGCGGCGCTCGATGCCGCAACGCGCGACAACGCGACCGCCTTGGTCATTCGCGTCGTCGGCCTCGATTCGCGGCAGCTGGACGACGAGCTGGGAGACGGCCGCCGCTTGGCGCCGCCGCCCTTGCTGAAGGTGGGCGAGGTGCTCGACGGCTACGTGGTCACTGCCTTGGTGGCCGATACCGGCGTGCACCTGCTCTACCAGGCGCGCAGCGCTGCCACGCGTGAACTGGTGGCGCTCAAGACGCTGCATCCCTCGCGCGCCAGCGATCCGCAGGAGCGCGCGATGCTCGCGCACGAAGCCTGGCTGGGCCAGCGCGTGGGGAGCGGCGGGTTCGTGCGCGTGCACGAGCGTGCAGAAAACGCCAGCGCGCTCTACATCGTGTTCGATTGGCATGGGGGCCGAACGCTGGAGCAGATGCGCAAATCCGATAGCCGCGGTGCCGTCGCCGAAGTGGTTGCTGCGGCCATCCAGGTGACCAAGGCCCTGGGCCGGCTGCACCGCCACGGCGTGGTGCACCGAGACATCAAGCCGGGCAACCTGCACCTGGGCGACGACGGCCGATGGCGCATTCTCGACCTGGGCGTGGCGCTGTCGGGCCGCGAAGGCGCGGCCCAGCGCGAACTGCATGCGGGCACGCCGAGCTACATCAACCCCGAGCAATGGGAAGGCGCGCATGCCGACACCGGCAGCGACCTGTTCGCGCTCGGCGTTACGCTCTATCAGTGGCTCGGCGGGCACTTGCCTTATGGCGAAATCGAGCCCTACCAGGTGGCGCGCTATCGGCGCGACCCGGCCGCGCTCTCGCGCCTGCGGCCCGATGTACCCGTGTGGCTCGACCATCTCGTGCGCAAGGCTGTTGCGCGCGATCCGAAGGAGCGCTTCGAAACCGCCGAGGAAATGCTGCTCGCCCTGGAGCGGGGCGCGTCCCGCCCGGTGGGTGCGCCGCCCGCCACGCCGCTGATCCGCCGCGACCCGGCCGCGCTCTACAAGATCGCGCTCGCCGTGTCGCTGCTGTTCAACGCACTGCTCGTGGTGTGGCTGCTGTTCTTGCCACGTTGACGGCGAACGCAAAAGGGTCATGGCCGCGCCGCCTTCGGTGGAGCGGTGTACTTGGCCGGGGCGGGTGACGGCGCAGTGCGGGCACGGCCACCTTTTTCGGCCCAGGTGCGGGTCCAGCGGATCTGCATCACGCGCATCACGCCCAGCATGATGAGCGACAGCACGCCGAAGAAAACAAAGCCCCACACGTAGCTGCCCAGGTATTGCTTCGACAGGCCCATGGCGTTGGGCACAAGGCCGCCGCCCAGTGCGCCGATTTCGCCGATCATCGAACCGGCCACTGCGGTGCTGGTGGGCCAGCGCAGCGGCACCAGCTGAAACAGCGCGCCGTTGCCTGCGCCCAGCGCAGCAAAGCACAAGATCAAGAGCAGCGTGGTGAGTGCAAGAGAAGACGACGAGATGCCCACAAGCACCAGCCCGACAGCCACCACCAGCAGCACCACCGTGAGCGTGTTCACGCCGCCCCAGCGGTCGGAGATCCAGCCGCCGACGATGCGCACCGCGGCGCCCATGAAGGCCGCCAGCATCGTGAGTTGCCCCGCCTGCACCTTGCTCACGCCGAACTGGTCGTAGTAGTAAGAGGGCAAAAAGGTGATGAGGCCGATGAAGCCGCCGAAGGTCACGCCGTAGATCAGGCTGAACACCCAGCCGTCTTTTTCGAACAGGCAGGCAATGTGCTCGCGAAAGCTCGCGTGGCTGTCGACGTCGGGCGGCTCCTTGGCGAACACCACCATCACCACCATCGGCACCAGGATGGCGGCGGCCGCCACGGCATACACCGCCTGCCAGCCGAGCCATTGCGCGAGCGGCGGCGCCACCAGCACCGACACCGCCGTGCCCACGTTGCCGGCACCCACCAGGCCCATGGCCAGGCCCTTGTGCTGCGGCGGAAACCAGCCCGAACCCAGCGACAGCGCCACGCCGAAGCTGGCGCCCGCAATGCCCAGCAGCACGCCCATGGCCAGCAGGTCGTTGAAGCTCTTCACGAAGAAGAAGCCGAACAGCATGGCCACGGCGATCATGCCCATCTCGACCAGCGTGGCGTTCTTGCGGCCGATGTATTGCGAGAGGATGCCCAGTGGAAAGCGCATGAGCGCGCCCGCAATGATGGGCACCGACAGCATCAGGCCCTTTTGCGCGGGCGAAAGATCGAAGGTTTCGCCGATGAACGGCGCCATGGCGCCGTTGAGCACCCAGATGCAGCAGGAGAACGAGAAGTACAGAAAGGCCGCGAACAGCGTCGGGCCGTGGCCTGAGTGCAAGAAGGTCCTGAAACTGGACATGGCGTTCAATCGTGCGAAATGCCGCGGCGCAGCCTTTGATGGGCCGAGTCGACGGACGGGGTTGGGGCGGAATGCCGGCGGCGGACGCTGTCGGCGTGGGGGTGCTTCCCGGCCATTGCGCAGCCAGGATGGATGCAGGAGCCTGCAGCCTCACCAAAGCGGTGCTTCGTTACACCGCACCCGTGTCGATGCAAGAGACGTGCCTGCGAAAACGAGCGCGCGTGGCCTATGCTTGCCGTGCCTTCAACCGCTTTTCCATGATGTCCCTTCTTGTCGTTCTGCCCAATGATTTCGCCGAGTCCGAGCCGCTGCCGGAGCCGCTCCAGCAGGCGCTGGCGAGCGCCGGCGTCGCTGCCGTCGAGCGGGGCACCTGCCACACGCTGGTGCAGAAGGTGGGTGCGCTTGCACCGCAACAGGTGATCGCCTGGCTGCCCGCACCGGCGCAACAGCTGCAGGCGCTGCTCGATGCGCTCGGCGGATGGAAGGGCGCGCCTCCTTGCGCTCTGGGCCTCGTCAGTGCGTCGCTGGACAGTGCCCAGCACGAAGCGCTGGTTGCTCTGGGTGTGCATGCGTGGCTGCCGATTGAAGCTTTCGGCGGCGCGTCGCTTCGTGCGGTGATGGCGCTGGCGCAGGCCCGGCGGGAACGCGAGGCCGCTCTGCGCACCGAACTCGACGGCCTGCGCACGCGCATGGACGAACGCAAATGGGTCGACCGCGCCAAGGGCCTCTTGATGTCGTCTCGCGGCATCGGCGAGGACGAGGCCTTCGGCTTGCTGCGCGGCGCGGCCATGCATGCCAACCTGCGGCTGGGCGAGGTGTCGCGCTCGGTGATCGAGGCTGCGCAGTGGGCCGACGCGATCAACCGCGCCGGGCAATTGCGCATGCTGTCGCAGCGGCTGGTGCGGATTGCCGCTCAGATGCTGGCAGGCATCGACGTGCAGCGCGCGCGCGTACTGCGCACGCAATCGGTCGAGCGGGTGCAGCAGAACCTGGATCATCTGGCCACCCTCGAGCTTGGCGCTCCGGGCGCGGGCGCGCTGGGCGATGTGCAGGCCGCGTGGAGCGGGCTTTCCGCCGCACTGGCGGCGCGCGCGGTGCCGCAGGCACTGGCCGACATCGACAAGCTCGGCGACGAGCTGCTGGCCGCTGCCGAGGCGCTGACCGATGCGCTCGAAGCCTCCGGCGCGCGGCGTGCGCTGCGCATCGTCAACATCTGCGGGCGGCAGCGCATGCGCGCGCAGCGCCTGGCCAAGGACGCATTGCTTGCTTCGGCGCTTGCCGCGGGGGCTTCGCGCGAGCGCCTGTTGCCGACGATGAACGAGTTCGAGGCGGCGCTCCTGGAGCTGGAGCGTGCGCCCCTCAGTTCACCGGATATCCGCGCGGCACTGGCGGCCGCGAGAGACGAATGGCTGCGCCTTGTCGGAGGGGTGCAGGCACTCGAGAGCCCCGAGGGCCGCGCCACGCTGGTGCGGTCCAGCGAAGCGCTGGTGGATACTTTCGAGCGCCTCACCGCCTGGTACGAACACAGCCTGCAAGTCATCATGTCCTGACTCCGGTTGTGCCGTGCCGGCGGTGTCAGGCCGCAACCTTCTCCACGTGCGCCTGGCGCGTGTAGAGAAAATCGATCACGGCCTTGCGGGCGTGCACATAGGCCGGGTCTTCGGCCAGTTCGACGCGGTTGCGCGGACGTGCGATATCGACCTTCAGCACCTCGCCGATGGTGGCGGCCGGACCGTTGGTGAGCATCACGATGCGGTCGCTCAGCAGCACCGCTTCGTCGACGTCGTGCGTGACCATGACGACGGTGCTCTGCGTCTTCTGCACGATGCCGAGCAGTTCGTCCTGCAGCTTGGCGCGCGTGAGCGCATCGAGGGCGCCAAAGGGTTCGTCCATCAGCAGGACCTTGGGTTCCATGGAGAGCGCGCGTGCAATGCCCACGCGCTGCTTCATGCCGCCCGAGATTTCGCCGGGGCGCTTTTGCGCGGCCGGTGCAAGGCCGACCATCGCGAGCGCCGCATCGGTGCGTGCGCGCAACTGCGCCTTGTTCTCGGTGGCGGCAAAGACGCGCTCGACTGCAAGGTACACGTTCTCGAAGCAGGTGAGCCAAGGCAGCAGCGAGTGGTTCTGGAAGACCACCGCGCGCTCGGGGCCGGGGCCCTTGATTTCGCGGTTGGCGCACAGAAGCACGCCTTGCGTGGGCGTCGTCAGTCCGGCAATCAGGTTCAGCAGCGTCGACTTGCCGCAGCCCGAGTGGCCGATGAGCGTGATGAACTCGCCCTTGGCTACGTTCAGGTTGATGCCCCGAAGCGCGAGGAAGCTGCCCTTGGCCGTCTTGAAGCGCTGCTCGACGTCGTGGATCTCGATGTACTTGGAATCGTCATTCATTGGAAACCTCCGCGCAGCAGCGCTGCGGTATTCGCCTTCGGAACGGCCATGCGGCTCATGACTTCACCTCTTCGAACGTGAACGCGGTTGCAAGCTTGATGAGCGCAAACTCCAGCACCAGGCCGACGATGCCGATGACGAAGATCGCGATGATGATGTTGGCGACGTTGAGGTTGTTCCACTCGTCCCACACCCAGAAGCCGATACCGACGCCGCCGGTGAGCATTTCGGCCGCGACGATCACCAGCCAGGCGGTGCCCACCGCCAGGCGAACACCGGTCAGCATGTAGGGCAGCACGGCGGGGAAGAGGATCTTGGTGAAGATCTTCCATTCGCTCAGGTTGAGCACCTTGGCCACGTTCATGTAGTCGCTCGGCACGCGCTGCACGCCCACGGCGGTGTTGATCACCATCGGCCAGATCGAGCAGATGAAGATGGTCCAGATGGCGGCCGGGTTGGCGCCCTTGAACACCAGCAGGCCGATCGGCAGCCAGGCCAGCGGCGACACGGGGCGCAGCAGGCTGATCAGCGGATTGAACATGCGCGAAAGAAACTCGAAGCGCCCAATGGCAAAGCCAGCCGGAATGCCGACTGCAGCCGCGAGCCCGAAGCCCAATGCCACGCGCTGCAGCGACGAGAGCACGTTCCAGCCCACGCCCTGGTCGTTCGGGCCCTTGCTGTAGAACGGATCGCTGAACACCGTGAGCGCCTGCTGCCAGGTGGCAAGCGGCGACGGAAAGCCGGTGGTGCTCTTCATGGCGACCAGCTCCCAGATCAGCACCAGCAAGCCGAAGCCCGCGAGCGGCGGCAGCACGCGCATCCAGAAGGCACGCAGGTCGACGGATGTGCGTTGCTTTTGCTCCTTCTCCACTTTGAGGAGTGGGGTGGGGAGGGGGGCAGCCTCGGCACGGGGTACGCCCTCACTGCGGCCCTCGCCCGCACGCGGGAGAGGGAGAGATGCGTCCATCGGCGAATGAAATACAGCGCTGACCATGATGTGCTTCTCCTCAGACATGCAGCTTGAAAGAATCGGCGTACTTCTTCGGATCCTTGCCGTCCCACACCGTGCCGTCGAACAGCTTGCTGGTACGCATCACGTCCTTGGGAACCGGCGTCTGCGTGGCAGTGGCGGCCTGTTTGTAGATGTCGATGCGGTTGATCTCGGTGGCCACCTTCAGGTAGTCCGGGTGCTCCTTCAGCAAGCCCCAGCGCTTGTGCTGCGTGAGGAACCACATGCCGTCCGACAGGTACGGAAAGCTCACCGCACCGCCGTTGTAGAACTTCATGTGGTTGGGGTCGTCCCAGCTCTTGCCCATGCCGTTGACATAGCGGCCCAGGATGCGCTGGTTGATGGCGTCCACGCTGGTGTTGACGTAGCTCTTGTCGGCAATGGTCTCGGCCATCTTGTTCTTGTTCTGCAGGCCGGTGTCGATCCACTTGCCCGCTTCGATGATGGCCGCGGTCACGGCGCGTGCGGTGTTGGGGTACTTCTTGACGAAGTCGCCCGTGGTGCCGAGCACTTTCTCCGGATGGTCCTTCCAGATGTCCTGCGTGGTGATGGCCGTCACGCCGATGCCGTCCATGATCGCGCGCTGGCCCCACGGCTCGCCCACGCAGTAGCCGTCCATGTTGCCCACGCGCATGTTGGCCACCATCTGCGGGGGCGGCACGGTGATGTTCTTCACGTCCTTGAAAGGGTCGATGCCGGCGGAGGCCAGCCAGTAGTAGAGCCACATCGCGTGGGTGCCCGTGGGAAAGGTCTGGGCGAAGGTGTATTCGCGCTTTTCGGTGGCGATGAGCTTGGCGAGCGAGGCGGCATCGACCGCGCCCTTGTCGGCGAGCTTCTTCGACAGCGTGATGGCCTGGCCGTTGTTGTTGAGGGTCATGAGCACGGCCATGTCCTTCTTGGGGCCGCTCAGGCCCAGGTGCATGCCGTAGACCAGGCCGTAGAGCACGTGCGCCATGTCCAGGTCGCCGTTGGAGAGCTTGTCGCGCACGCCGGCCCAGCTGGCTTCCTTGCTGGGCACGATCTTCACGCCGTACTTCTTGTCGATGCCGAGCACCGAGGCCATCACCACGCTGGCGCAGTCGGTCAGGGGAATGAAGCCGATCTTCACTTCTTCCTTTTCCGGCTTGTCGGAGCCCTGGGCCCAGACGGCAGCGCGCAGGGCGGGATCGATTCCCACCGCGCCAATGGCGGCGGCTTGCAGTACGCGGCGGCGGCTGAGGCGGGTTTTCAGCAGGTCGGTCATGTGGCGGGGCTCCGGTTGAAGAACAACAACAAACAAAAGAGAGAACAAAAACGAAAAAGGCGTCCCGCACCGCGCAGGGGCTGCTCGAAAACGAGCCCTTGCGGGATGGGGGACGCCTTTGTCCAACTTCGGTGGGCAACACCCGCCGTTGGGTGCTGCCTGCCTCGGACCCAGGGGTCCATGTACTACTTCAGCAAACTGCGTGCCAGCTTTGTCGGCCGTTTTTTGCTATCGCCGTGCTATCGAATAGGCAGCAAAAGAACGATTGCCGGTGGGTGCGCAGGGGCCCTGAGACGGAAAGTGGGTGCGATGCACGCTTGTTGTGCGCCGCACCATTTCGAACGCATGCGGCCGGCTGTTCAGCGCCGCGATGTCGTGTCCAGGGGCAGGTAGTCGGCCATGGCGAGCATCGACTCGGCCACGTCCACCAGGCGGCGCTTCTGGTTCATGGCGGTTTGCAGCAGCATCTTGTGCGCCTCGTTCTCGCTCATGCGCCGATGCGCCATCAGGAGGCCCTTGGCGCGTTCGACCAGCTTGCGCTCGTTGAGGGAGGCGCGAACGGTCTCGAGTTCTTCGCTCATGGCCTGCAGCCGGTGCGATTGCTCCTGCACCATGTCGAGCACCGAGCGTTCGAGGTGCCGGCCGTATTGGGCCGGTGCCGTGGCCTCGGTGCCGGTCTCGTCGAAGAAGATCGCGCCTTCGGCTTGCGGCGCGAGGGTGCCGAGCACTTGCTGGTATTCCTGCAGCTCGCCGCGTGCCTGCGCGATCTTGCGGGCGCAGAGTTCGCGCAGTTCTTCGGCCAACCGGTGTTCGACGGTCTTCATGGCGTCGATGCGGCGGGTGCAGCAGTCGAACCAGTTCTGGCTCAGCCGGGCGTCGGGCGCGGCCCCCGAAGCCGCCTGGGCCGAGGTCACGCTCATGCGGCGCAGGCGCTCGATCTCGGCCATGAAGGCGTCGGACTGGCCCTGGTGCCACAGCGCTAGCACGCCGCTGCTCGAAAAGTCGATGAAGACCTGGAAACAGCGCTCCTGCAGCTCGATGAGGTGCAGCCATTGCTGGCGCTGCGCTTCGTCGGTACGCCCCACCGCCAGCGACGCGGCTCCGAAGGCGCGCTCCTGGCCGGCAAACTCCTTGCCCTGCATGAAGTTGAACATCGCGACGAGCAGGCGCGAAATCTCTGGGTCGGTGGCGCCGTCGGCGGCCTCGAACACCACGGCCAGCAGACCGGCAACGAGCTTGGCGAAAGCGGCGGTCGCCTGCGCGGGCGTCAGCTCCAGCGCTGCCACGCGGCGCCGCAGCGCGGGCAAGCCGTCCAGGCCGGGAAGCACCCAGGCAATGCGGCTGAAGAGGCGGGCGCTGTTGCCTGCGGTGGCGCCCGGGCGGCCTTCGGTTTCGAGCTGGTCGAATCCGGCGCGCACCTCTTGTTCGAGTGCCAGGCATTCGGCGATCTGCGGGTCGCGCTGGTCGGCAAAGCGAACGCCGCGCGAGGCGAGAAACACGTTGGACATGCCACGCTCCCGCTGCAGCGCATGGACGAGCCGCGCGATCAGCCCGACCAGGTCGCTGGTGCGCGCGAGCTGGTCGAGCTCGTCGATTTCGCACTTTCTGGCGGCGATCAGGAAATTCAGTCCGGATTTCATGGTGGGAGGGGGAGGCAAAAGGCGTGCTGCAACATCCGTGCCGCATGGGCATTCCGCGCCGCCTACACTCCTGCGAATGCTTCTTCTGGGAATCGAATCCTCCTGCGACGAAACCGGCGTGGCGCTGGTTGAGTCGCACGGCGACGCGCTGCCGCTCTTGCGCTCGCATGCGCTGCACAGCCAGATCGCCATGCACCAGGCCTACGGCGGCGTGGTGCCCGAACTCGCCAGCCGAGACCACATCCGCCGCGTGCTGCCGCTGACCGAAGCGGTCATGGCGGAGGCCGGACGTTCGCTGGCCGAAATCGACGTGGTCGCCTATACACGCGGGCCGGGCCTTGCCGGGGCCTTGCTGGTGGGGGCGGGTGTGGCGTGCGCCCTGGGAGCGGCGCTAGGCAAACCGGTGCTCGGGGTGCATCACCTCGAAGGGCACTTGCTGTCGCCCTTCCTGAGCGCGGATCCGCCGGAGTTTCCGTTCGTGGCGCTGCTCGTTTCTGGCGGGCACACCCAGCTGATGCGGGTGGACGGTGTGGGGCGCTACGAACTGCTGGGCGAAACCATCGACGACGCGGCGGGCGAGGCTTTCGACAAGAGTGCCAAGCTCATGGGCCTGCCGTATCCGGGTGGCCCGTGGCTGGCCAAACTGGCGGAAGAGGGCAATGCGGAGGCGTTCAAGCTGCCGCGGCCGCTCCTGCACAGCGGCGACCTGGATTTTTCATTCGCCGGGCTGAAGACCGCGGTGCTGACCCAGGCCAAGAAGCTCGGCGACGGGCTGGAGGCGAGCAAGGCCGACCTGGCCGCTTCCACACAAGCCGCCATCGTCGAGGTGCTGCTGAAAAAGTCGCTGGCTGCGCTCGGGCAGACCGGCCTCAAGCGGCTGGTGGTTGCGGGCGGCGTGGGCGCCAATCGAAGCCTGCGGGAGCAACTGAACGCCGCCTGCGCCAGGCGCGGCGTGCGCGTGCACTACCCCGAGCTGCACCTGTGCACCGACAACGGCGCGATGATCGCGATGGCGGCCGCGATGCGGCTGCAGTCGGGCCTGGCGCAGGCCAGCGCGCGCTATGCCTTCGACGTCAAGCCGCGATGGCCCATGGCTTCGCTGATGGCATCCGCGGCGCCGGCGCAGGTGCCCGCGTAGCAGCGGGGCGCTGCGCGCGGCCGAGCGAAGGCACCGGCAGCACGTCGAGCATGTTGCGCCACAGCTGGCGCCACTGCGGCCAATCGTGGCCGCCTTCGGTGGTGAACACCCGGCCTTCGGGCAGCGCATCCGCCAGCAGCTTGTGGTTGCTGGCAAAGCGGTCGCTGAGGCCGAAGCCCAGGTACAGCTGCGGCAGGTCCTTGGATCTTTGGGGTTCCAGGTATTGCTGGAACCAGGGCCACAGCTTGCGATCGACTTCCTCGTCGGGCTGAGGGCCGGTGGGAGCCTGCCAGGTGCGCAGGCCGCCTGCCTTGTGGATTTCGGCGCCCAGAACGCGCCGCCCCAGGTAAGGCGCCAGCGCGACGATGCCGTCGACCGAGCCCGGCCTGGACAGTTCGTGGATCAGCGCGCCGAAGCCGCCGATGGAAATGCCCACGAGCCAGATCGACTTGTAGCCCTTGGCGCGCTGCGGCTCGATGACGTCCGCATGCAGGCGCTCGCTGAGCGTCTGGTCGTAGTAGTAGGAAACGTCGGCGTCCACCAGCAGTGAATCGGCGGCCAGGTGGCGCTCCTGGACTGCGCTGATGAAGCCTTCGCGCTCGAATTCGTCGGGTTTGAGATAGGCGCCTGGCAGGAAAACCAGGAGCGTATCGGACCGTTCGTTGTCATTGGCTGACTTGAGGTGCGTGATCATGGCGTGCCTTATTGGGCACCCGAATCCGCACCGTTAGCGATTCGGTGCGTCCGCGAGACGCCCACGAAGAAGAAAGAAGAAAAATGTGAATACGTCACATGATGTGACGTTATTCACTGTCCTATTGTGATTAAGGAGCGTCTTCAAAGTCAAAAACAATAGTTAACGACACTTTCCTCTCGTGGGCATTGCAAGATCAGTTGATCTGCAGCTCCGAAACGCGGCTCACTGGCACTTGCTTGCCCAGCTTCAGCGTGAGCACGCCGTTCTCGAGCTTGGCCTCGCTGGCGCCCGCGTCGATGTCTTGCGGCAGCTCGTAGGCAGCCTTGAACTGGCGCTTGGCTTCGGCCTTGCTGCCGATGCGGACCACGGCACCTTCGATGCCGATGGTGAGGTCTTCACGCGAAAGGCCGGGCACATCGACGGAGAGCGTCCAGCTCTTTTCGTCCTGTTCGACGAGCGGGGACTTGCGGGCATCGGTGAAGGCTTCGTTGACGAAACGCTCGAAGGCGCGGTCGTACGAACGCGGAGCAAAGCGGGCGGTATGAAGGGCGGGTGCGAAAAACATGAAAGAACTCCTGAATGAACACAATGGGGACAAGAATGTGTGTCCCTTACACTGCGCGGCCATTCAAAGCTGAGTGCCGCTTGCCACCACATCTAGGCGCGGCCGCAACCGTTTCAAGACAATGAATCCCCCCTTTATTTGGCGTCGCAAGGCCTTGAAATTTGCGGCGCTGGCGCTATGCGCGGCCCCCTTTGCCGCAGCAGCGCAAACGCCGCCGGCGCCCATCCGCCTGGCGCTTATCGAGAGCATGAGCGGTCCCTTCGCCAACACGGGCGAAGCAGTGTTTCGCAATCTGCTGTGGGCCGTGGAGCGCGTGAATGCGCGCGGCGGCATCAAGCTGCCGGGCGTGCCCGGCGGTGCGCGGCCGCTGCAGCTCGACCGCTACGACAGCAAGGGGCAGAACGAAGAAGCGCTCTCGGCGCTGCGCGCGGCCATGGACGACGGTGCGCGCATCGTGCTGCAGGGCAACTCGTCGGCGACCGCCGCGGCGCTGGTCGATGCCATTGAAAAGAACAACGAACGCGATCCGTCGCGGCGCGTGATCTTTCTCAACTACGCGGCGGTCGATCCGGTGCTCACCAACGAGCGCTGCAGCTTCTGGCACTTTCGCTTCGATGCCCATGCCGACATGCGCGTGGTCGCGCTGATGGACGTGGTGAAGGACGATGCAACGCTCAAGCGCGCATACCTCATCGGCCAGGACTACAGCTTTGGCCAGGCGGTGCTGCGTGAATCGAAGCGCCAGCTGGGCGTTCAGCGGCCCGATGTGGAAATCGTCGGGGACGAACTGCATCCGATGGGCAGGGTGAAGGACTTTGCGCCTTACGCCAGCAAGATCATCGCGAGCGGCGCGCAGGCGGTGTTTACCGGCAACTGGGGCAACGACCTCACGCTGCTGGTGAAGGCGGCGCGCGAGGGCGGCTTCAACGGCACCTTCTATACCTTCTACGGCAATGCGCTCGGTGCGCCGGCGGCCATCGGCGATGCCGGCATCGGCCGCGTGATCGCCGTGGCCGACTGGCTGCCTAACGTGCAAACGGCCCAGTCCGAAGCGTTCTATCGCGCATTTCGCGCGCGCTTTCCCAAGCCTGCCGACGACTACGTGCACATGCGCATGCAACTGCTGGTGGAATCGCTGGCGCAAGCCATCGAGCGCGCAGGCAGCGCCGAGGCCGCCGCCGTGGCGCGTGCCCTCGAACAGGCCGACGTGAGCCTTTACGGCCAGCGCGGACGCATGCGCGCTTCGGACCATCAGTTCCAGCAGCAACTCGTGGTCGGCGTGATGGACAGGCAGGGCAGGCCGGGCGTGCAGTTCGATGTCGAAGGTTCCGGCTACGGCTTTCGCGTGATCAAGACCATCGCACCCGAACGCGCCGAACTGCCGACGACCTGCAAGATGAAGAGAAGCTAGGAAAACCAACTCATGCGTGAAGCCATCCACAACCTCGAAGCCTCCAAGATCCGCGAGGTTGCCAATGCCGGTCTCGGCCGCGACGACGTGCTCGCCTTCTGGTTCGGCGAAAGCGACGAAGTCACGCCCGAGGTGATCCGCCAGGCGGCCATCGATTCGCTTCAGCGCGGCGAAACCTTCTACGCGCACAACCTCGGCCTGCCCGAACTGCGCGAGGCAATCGCCGGCTACACCAGCAAGCTGCATCCCAAGGTCGATGCTTCGCGCATTGCCGTGACCTCCGGCGGTGTGAGCGCGCTGATGCTTGCGGTGCAGGCGCTGGTCGATGCGGGCGACGAAGTGGTTGCGGTCACGCCGGTGTGGCCCAACCTGACGGCGCAGCCTGCGATTCTTGGCGCTGTGGTGCGCACGGTGTCGCTGGTACCCGCCGATGGGCAATGGACGCTCGACCTTGCAGCGTTGCGAAAGGCCGTCACGCCAAAAACCAAGCTCCTGATCGTCAACGCGCCCAACAACCCGACAGGCTGGACCATGACGCGCGAAGAGCAGCAGGCCGTGCTCGACCACTGCCGCGAAACCGGCACCTGGATCCTGGCCGACGAGGTTTACGAGCGGCTCTACTTCGAGCCCACGTCTAACGGTTGCGCTCCGAGCTTTCTGGACATTTCGAGGCCCGACGACCGGCTGGTGGTGACGCACAGCTTTTCGAAGAGCTTTCTCATGACCGGTTGGCGCCTTGGCTGGCTGGTGCTGCCGCCCGCGCTGGTCGAAGGCATCGGCAAGCTGATCGAGTTCAACACCTCGTGCGCGAGCGTGTTCACCCAGCGCGCCGCCGTTGCCGCCATCGAGCACACCGCGGAGATCACGCCTCGCGTGGTTGCCCACCTGAAGCAGTGCCGGGACACTCTGGTGCCGCTGCTGGCGGCCTTGCCCGGTGTGCAGGTGACCCCGGCCAAGGGCGGCATGTACGCCTTTTTCCGGCTCGAAGGCTTCGGCGACTCCCTCGAGCTTGCCAAGCGCCTGGTCGTCGAGGCTGGCCTTGGCCTGGCCCCCGGCAACGCCTTCGCCCCGGAAGCCCAAGGCTGGCTGCGCTGGTGCTTCGCCTCCAAGGACCCGCAGCGCCTTGTGCAAGGCGTGGAGCGCCTGAAAACCTGGCTATCCAGACAGTAAACGCGCAAGCCCCGGGCGAGCTATAATCCCGAGGCTTTGCATGCCGCAAGGCGCACGGTAGGGGCAGTTCCAGCGCCTACCGCAAGTCAAACATCCCGGAACAAGGAAATTCAACATGATCGCAGCCTCCATCAAGGCCGAAGTCGTCAAAGACAACGCCCGCGCCGCCAACGATACCGGCAGCCCCGAAGTGCAAGTCGCACTGCTGACCGCCCGTATCAACGAGCTCACCCCCCACTTCAAGACGCACGCCAAGGACCACCATGGCCGTCGCGGCCTGCTGCGCATGGTGAGCCGCCGCCGCAAGCTCCTGGACTACCTCAAGTCCAAGGATGCCGACCGTTACACCGCGCTGATCGCCAAGCTGGGTCTGCGCAAGTAAACCGAATCGCATGAAAAAACGCCTGGGTTAGTCCGCTAGCTCAGGCGTTTTTTACTTCGCGATCCACTTTCGGAGTGCCAAAACAGAGCGAAGCTGTGTCATTCCAATGAAGTTCCCGCTGAGCTTCGCTGGAATGGCATCGTGTTCTGAGAAGCCTCCGTCCCTGCGGAACCTGTGATGAATACAGGTCAATCGCTATCAAAACAGGAGCAAACATGAGCCTCTTCAACAAAGTCACCAAGTCCTTCCAATGGGGCGACAAGACCGTCGTCATGGAAACGGGTGAAATCGCTCGCCAGGCCAGTGGCGCCGTGGTGGTCGACATCGACGGAACCGTGGTCCTGGCGACCGTGGTGGCCTCCAAGTCGGCAAAGCCCGGCCAGGACTTCTTCCCGCTGACCGTCGACTACATCGAGAAGACCTACGCCGCGGGCAAGATCCCCGGCAGCTTCTTCAAGCGCGAAGCCAAGCCGAGCGAACACGAAACGCTGACCAGCCGCCTGATCGACCGTCCGATTCGCCCGCTGTTCCCCGAAGGCTTCCTGAACGAAGTGCACGTGGTCATCCACACGCTGTCGCTCAACCCCGAAGTCGACGCCGACATCGCCGCCATGATCGGCGTGAGCGCCGCGCTGTCGATTTCCGGCATTCCGTTCAGCGGCCCGATCGGCGCTGCGCGCGTGGGCTACATCAACGGCCAGTACGTGCTGAATCCGGGCCAGACCGCCCGCAAGGATTCGCAGATGGACCTCGTCGTGGCAGGTACCGAAGCCGCCGTGCTGATGGTCGAATCCGAAGCACAGCAACTCAGCGAAGAAATCATGCTGGGCGGCGTGGTGTTCGGCCATGAACAAGCCAACATCGCGATCAACGCGATCCATGAACTCGTGCGCGACGCCGGCAAGCCGGTGTGGGACTGGCAGCCGCCGGCCGAAGACGAAGCCTTCGTCGCCAAGGTCAAGAGCCTGGCTGAAGAAAAGCTGCGCGCCGTCTATCAAATCCGCAGCAAGCAAGCCCGCACGCAAGCCCTGCGCGAAGCCAACGCCAGCGTGATGAACACGCTGAAGGAAAGCGGCGAACCCTTCGACGCCGGCAAGGTCAACGACCTGCTGTTCTCGATCGAATCGAAGATCGTCCGCAGCCAGATTCTCTCGGGCGAACCCCGCATCGACGGCCGCGACACGCGCACCGTGCGCCCCATCGAAATCCGCAACTCCGTGCTGCCGCGCACCCACGGCTCGGCGCTGTTCACGCGTGGCGAGACGCAGGGCCTGGTTGTGACCACGCTCGGCACGGAACGCGACGCACAGCGCATCGACGCGCTGGCCGGCGAGTACGAAGACCGCTTCCTGTTCCACTACAACATGCCTCCCTTTGCCACCGGTGAAGTGGGCCGCATGGGCTCGACCAAGCGCCGCGAAATCGGCCACGGCCGCCTGGCCAAGCGCGCGCTCGTCGCGGTGCTGCCGACCAAGGAAGAGTTCCCGTACACCATTCGCGTGGTGTCGGAAATCACCGAATCGAACGGCTCCTCGTCGATGGCTTCGGTCTGCGGCGGCTGCCTTTCGATGATGGACGCCGGCGTGCCGATGAAGGCGCACGTGGCCGGCATTGCCATGGGCCTGATCAAGGAAGACAACCGCTTTGCGGTGCTGACCGACATCCTGGGCGACGAAGATCACCTGGGCGACATGGACTTCAAGGTGGCCGGCACGACCAACGGCATCACCGCGCTGCAGATGGACATCAAGATCCAGGGCATCACCAAGGAAATCATGCAGGTCGCACTGGCCCAGGCCAAGGAGGCGCGCATGCACATCCTGGGCAAAATGCAGGAAGCCATGGGCGAAGCCAAGACCGAGGTGTCGCAGTTCGCACCGCGCCTGACCACGCTCAAGATCAACCCCGAGAAGATCCGCGACGTGATCGGCAAGGGCGGCGCAGTCATTCGCGGCCTGCAGGAAGAAACCGGCACGACGATCAACATCGACGAAGACGGCACCATCACCATCGCCTCGACCGATCCGGAAAAGGCCGAGTTGGCCAAGAAGCGCATCGAGCAGATCACCGCCGAAGTCGAAATCGGCAAGGTCTACGAAGGCCCGGTCACCAAGATCCTGGACTTCGGCGCACTCATCAACCTGCTGCCCGGCAAGGACGGCCTGCTGCACATCAGCCAGATCGCGCACGAGCGCGTCGAGAAGGTGACCGACTATCTGAGCGAAGGCCAGATCGTGAAGGTCAAGGTTCTCGAGACGGACGAAAAGGGCCGCGTCAAGCTGTCCATGAAGGCCCTGAGCGAGCGCCCGGCAGGCATGGAATTCCAGGAACGCGCACCGCGTGAAGACCGTGGCGACCGCGGTGATCGCGGCGGCGAGCGTCGCGAGCGTTCGGACCGTGGCGACCGTGGCGGTGACCGCGGCGGCGAACGTGCGCCTCGTTTCAACAACGAGCAGCAGCAGCCGCGCAACGAGCAGCCGCAGGCCCCCGCCGGCGAGCAGCCGTACGCACCGCGCGAATCGCAAGAGTAAGAAGGGCGCAACGGCAGCTTTGCCGTTGCCGACTTTTTAATTGCTAACCACGCCCGGACACGGGCGTTGCAGGCCAAAGACCATGAAAGCCATTGAAATCACTTCGTACGGCGCCCCTGAGGTGCTGCGCGCCGTGGAGCGTCCCGATCCGGTGGCCGGCGTGGGCGAATTGCTGATCCGTGTTGCCGCGAGCGGCGTGAACCGTCCGGACGTGTTGCAGCGCAAGGGCCACTACCCGGTGCCGCCGGGTGCTTCCGACCTGCCGGGCCTCGAAGTGGCCGGCGAGATCGTGTCGGGCGATGCCGCTGCCCTGGCCGAGGCGGGCTTCAAGATTGGCGACCGCGTCTGCGCGCTGATCGCTGGCGGCGGCTATGCCGAGCTGTGCGTGGCGCCTGTGGCGCAATGCCTTGCGGTGCCCAAGGGCTGGAGCGACATCGAGGCGGCTTCGCTGCCCGAGACCTTCTTCACCGTCTGGAGCAACGTGTTCGACCGGGGCCGCCTGCAAAAGGGCGAAACCCTGCTGATCCAGGGCGGCTCGAGCGGCATCGGCGTGACGGCAATCCAGATTGCCAAGGCGTTGGGCGCGACGGTGATCGTCACGGCCGGCAGCGACGACAAGTGCGAGGCCTGCAAGAGGCTGGGCGCGGACCACGCCATCAACTACCGCACGAGCGACTTCGCCGAAGAGGCGAAGAGGCTCACCGGCGGCAAGGGCGTGGACGTGATCCTCGACATGGTTGCGGGCGACTACGTGGCGCGCGAGATCGAATGCATGGCCGAAGACGGCCGGCTGGTGATCATTGCGGTGCAGGGCGGCGTCAAGAGCGACTTCAATGCGGGCCTGGTGCTGCGCAAGCGGCTGGTGATCACCGGCTCGACGCTGCGTCCGCGGCCTGTGGCGTTCAAGGGCGCCATTGCCAAGGCGCTGCGCGAGAAGGTCTGGCCGCTGCTCGAAAGCGGCGCGGTCAAGCCCGTGATCCACAGCACCTTTGCAGCGGGCGGCGAACCCAGTGGCGCGGCGCAGGCACATGCACTCATGGAATCCAACCAGCACATCGGCAAGATCGTGCTGACATGGTGACGGGCAACAACACGATGACAACCAAGAAGAAGCTGATCGCCGGCAACTGGAAGATGAACGGCAGCCTGGCTGCCAACGAGGCGCTGGTGAAGGCCTTGCTGCAGGGCCTGGCCGCGGCACCGGCCGCTTGCGACGTCGCACTTTGCGCGCCGGCTCCGTATTTCGCGCAGCTGCAATCGCTGCTGGCAGGTTCCAAGGCCATTGCACTTGGTGCGCAGGACATTTCGGCGCACCCGCAAGGTGCGTTCACCGGCGAGCAATCGGCGGCCATGCTGAAGGAATTCGGCGTGCGCTATGCCATCGTCGGCCATTCGGAGCGTCGCCAGTACCACGGCGAAACCGACGAGGCGGTGGCAGCCAAGACGGCGGCTGCGCTGGCGAACGGCATCACGCCCATCGTCTGCGTGGGCGAAACGCTGGCCGAGCGCGAAGCCGGGCACACCGAAGAAGTCGTCAAGCGCCAGCTGGCCGCGGTGATCCACGTCAATGGCCACTGCATCAGCGAGATCGTCGTGGCCTATGAACCCGTCTGGGCCATCGGCACCGGCAAGACGGCCACTCCCGAGCAGGCGCAGGCCGTGCACGCCGTGCTGCGTACTCAGCTTCACCATGCGGCCAGCGAACATGCGGCCGGCATCTGCATTCTTTACGGCGGCAGCATGAATGCGGCAAATGCCGCCCAACTGCTGGCGCAGCCCGACATCGACGGCGGCCTCATCGGCGGCGCTTCGCTCAAGGCAGCAGACTTTTTGCAGATCATTTCCGCTGCCGCTCGCTGAACGCGAGGGGCGGCTGACATCAATTAGGAGTAAGAACGAATGAATGTGGTCCTCAATCTCTTGGTCGGCGTGCAGATGCTGTCGGCCCTTGCAATGATCGGGCTGATCCTGATCCAGCACGGCAAGGGCGCCGACATGGGTGCGGCCTTCGGCAGCGGCAGCGCAGGCAGCCTGTTCGGCGCCAGCGGCAGCGCGAATTTCCTTTCGCGCACCACGGCTGTCCTGGCAGCGGTATTCTTTGCATGCACGCTGCTGCTGGCCTATTTCAGCCACGCACGGCCTGTGGGCGGTGGCAGCCTGCTGGAGCGCGCTGCTGTGGGTGCGCCTGCTGCGCCCGCTTCCGGTGCAGCAGGGCAAATCCCCGGCCAGATTCCCGCAGGTACGTCGGGTGCGGTGCCGGCCAATGCGCCTGCTTCGGCTCCTGCGGCACCTGTTTCGGGCCCGGGCCAGATCCCGAGCAAATAATCAAGTTGTTTTCATGGAGTCGCCAGTGAGAAAAGGCTCCATTTCAGGGTAAACTCTAAAGCTGTTCGGAAAGCCAAACACCTTCACAGGTACCTCATGCCATCCGAACAAAAAACCGCGGTCGTGGTGAAATTGGTAGACACGCTATCTTGAGGGGGTAGTGGCGAAAGCTGTGCGAGTTCGAGTCTCGCCGACCGCACCAAATCTCACCGGCAGAAAACCTCATCCAGAGTGTTTCTGCCGGTGGCAAGCGGTGAAAATCTCCCGATGAACCTCGATTCCTATCTCCCCGTCCTTTTGTTTATTTTGGTCGGTGTCGGTGTAGGCGTCGCACCGCAAGTCATCGGCTACATCCTGGGTCCCAATCGGCCCGACGCAGCGAAGAACGCTCCCTACGAGTGTGGCTTCGAGGCCTTCGAGGATGCGCGCATGAAATTCGACGTGCGCTATTACCTCGTCGCCATTCTCTTCATCCTGTTCGATCTCGAGATTGCCTTTCTCTTTCCGTGGGCCATTGCGCTCAAGGAAATCGGCGCCGTCGGCTTCTGGGCCATGATGATCTTTCTCGCCATCCTCGTCGTGGGCTTTGCCTACGAGTGGAAAAAAGGCGCGCTCGACTGGGAATGACAAGGAATCATCAAAATGGCCATTGAAGGCGTCATGAAGGAAGGCTTCGTCACCACCACCTACGACTCGGTGGTGAACTGGGCGAAGACCGGATCACTCTGGCCGATGACTTTCGGTCTGGCTTGCTGTGCCGTCGAAATGATGCACGCAGGCGCAGCCCGCTACGACATCGACCGTTTCGGCATGCTGTTTCGGCCCAGCCCCCGCCAGTCCGATCTGATGATCGTGGCCGGCACGCTGTGCAACAAGATGGCGCCCGCTCTGCGCAAGGTCTACGACCAGATGCCCGAGCCGCGCTGGGTTCTTTCCATGGGCTCCTGCGCCAACGGCGGTGGCTACTACCACTACAGCTATTCGGTGGTGCGCGGCTGCGACCGCATCGTGCCGGTCGACGTCTATGTGCCGGGTTGCCCGCCCACCGCCGAAGCCTTGCTCTACGGTGTGATCCAGCTGCAGCAGAAGATTCGCCGCACCAACACCATTGCCCGCGCCTGAGAGACTGCCGACGATGACCGACTTTGCAATATCGCCGGAGGTGCTGCGCGCCACCATCGCCGAGACCCTCGGCGCCAAGGCCAAGAGCGTGACGATCGCGCTGGGCGAGGTGACGGTGGTTGTCGGCGCTGCCGACTACATCGAAGCCGCCACGCTGCTGCGCGATGCGCCCGGCTGCCGCTTCGAGCAGCTGATCGACCTTTGCGGCATGGACTATTCCGACTACCGCGAAGGCGAGTGGCAGGGCGAGCGCTATTGCGTCGTCACGCACCTGCTTTCGGTGAGCCTCAACCAGCGCGTACGCCTCAAGGTGTTTGCGCCGAACGAAGACCTGCCCGTGGTCGATTCGCTCCAGCCTGTGTGGAATGCCGCCACGTGGTTCGAGCGCGAAGCCTTCGATCTCTATGGCATCGTTTTCGAGGGGCATGACGACCTGCGCCGCATCCTTACCGACTACGGCTTCATCGGCCATCCGTTCCGCAAGGACTTCCCGGTGTCGGGGCACGTCGAAATGCGCTACGACGAAGAGCAGAAGCGCGTCATCTACCAGCCGGTCTCCATCGAGCCGCGGGAAATCACGCCGCGCGTGATTCGCGAAGACAACTACGGCAGCGGTTTGCACTGATATGGCCGAAATCAAGAACTACACACTCAACTTCGGTCCCCAGCACCCTGCAGCGCACGGCGTGCTGCGCCTGGTGCTCGAGCTCGACGGCGAAGTGATCCAGCGCGCCGATCCGCACATCGGCCTGTTGCACCGTGCGACCGAAAAGCTCGCCGAATCGCGCACCTTCATCCAGTCGCTGCCCTACATGGACCGCCTCGACTACGTGTCGATGATGTCCAACGAGCATGCCTACTGCCTGGCCATCGAGCGGATGATGGGCCTCGAAGTGCCGATTCGCGCGCAGTACATCCGCGTGATGTTCGCCGAGATCACCCGCCTGCTGAACCACCTCTTGTGGCTCGGTGCGCACGGTCTCGACTGCGGCGCGATGAACATGCTCATCTATTGCTTCCGCGAGCGTGAAGACCTGTTCGACATGTACGAAGCCGTGTCGGGCGCGCGCATGCATGCGGCGTACTTCCGTCCGGGCGGCGTGTACCGCGACCTGCCGGACGCAATGCCGCAGTACAAGGTCAGCAAGATCAAGAATGCGAAGGCCATCGAGAAGCTCAACGAGAACCGCCAGGGCTCGCTGCTGGACTTCATCGACGACTTCTGCAAGCGCTTCCCGAAGATGGTCGACGAGTACGAAACGCTGCTCACCGACAACCGCATCTGGAAGCAGCGCACCGTGGGCATCGGCGTGGTCACGCCTGAGCGCGCGCTGAACCTCGGCTTCACCGGCCCCATGCTGCGTGGCTCGGGCGTGGAGTGGGACCTGCGCAAGAAGCAGCCCTACGACGTCTACGACCAGATGCAGTTCGACGTGCCGGTCGGCAAGACGGGTGACTGCTACGACCGTTACCTGGTGCGCGTGGAAGAAATGCGCCAAGCCAACAAGATCATCCAGCAGTGCTCGGCATGGCTGCGCGCCAACCCCGGCCCGGTCATCACCGACAACCACAAGGTCGCCGCGCCCGCGCGCGAATCGATGAAGGCGAACATGGAGGAGCTGATCCACCATTTCAAGCTCTTCACCGAAGGCTTCCACGTGCCCGAAGGCGAAGCGTATGCCGCCGTCGAGCACCCGAAGGGCGAGTTCGGCATCTACCTGGTAAGCGACGGCGCCAACAAGCCGTACCGCCTGAAGATCCGTGCGCCCGGTTTCCCGCACCTCGCCGCCCTCGACGAAATGTCGCGCGGCCACATGATCGCCGACGCTGTCGCGGTGATCGGCACGATGGACATCGTGTTCGGCGAAATCGACAGGTGAGAAAGAGCGAATGACGACTTCCTCGACCCACCATGACACGGCGCCTACGGCGCCTTCTGCTCCTCTGAGGCCCGCGATTCTCGAGCGCTTTGCGCGCGAGGTTGCCAAGTACCCTGAAGCAGGCAAGCAATCGGCCGTGATGGCCTGCCTGGCCATCGTGCAGCAGGACGAAGGCTATGTGAGCATGCAGCGCGAGCGCGAGATCGCCGAATACCTCGGCATGGCGCCCATCGCCGTGCACGAGGTCACGACCTTCTACAACATGTACAACCAGCACCCGGTGGGCAAGTTCAAGCTCAACGTGTGCACCAACCTGCCATGCCAGCTGCGTGACGGCGTTACGGCGCTCGTTCACCTCGAGAAAAAGCTCGGCATCAAGATGGGCGAAACCACGGCCGACGGCCTGTTCACGCTGCAGCAGAGCGAATGCCTGGGCGCCTGCGCCGATTCGCCCGTGATGCTGGTCAACGACCGCACCATGTGCAGCTTCATGAGCAACGAGAAGCTCGACCAGCTCATCGACGGGCTGCGCTCGTCCACTGGAACCACCAAGGGGGAGGCCGCATGATGTCGCCCGAACAAGTGCTCCAGCAGTTCCAGGCCACGGGCGTCCAGACCTGCTTCCATGACCGCCACATCGAGCCGCAGATCTATGCAGGCCTCGACGGCACCAACTGGCGCCTGGCCGACTACGAAGCGCGCGGCGGCTACCAGGCGCTGCGCAAGATCCTCACCGAAGGCCTCACGCCCGACCAGGTGATTGCCGAAGTGAAGGCCTCGGGCCTGCGCGGCCGCGGCGGTGCGGGTTTTCCCACCGGCCTCAAGTGGAGCTTCATGCCCCGCCAGTTCCCGGGCCAGAAGTACCTCGTCTGCAACTCGGACGAAGGCGAGCCGGGCACGTGCAAGGACCGCGACATCCTTCAGTTCAACCCGCACATCGTGATCGAAGGCATGGCCATTGCCGCGTATGCAATGGGCATCAGCGTGGGCTACAACTACATCCACGGCGAGATCTTCCAGAGCTACGACCGCTTCGAGGAAGCCCTCGAGGAAGCGCGCGCCGCCGGCTACCTTGGCGACGGCATCATGGGCAGCACGTACAACTTCCAGTTGCACGCGGCCCACGGCTTCGGCGCCTACATCTGCGGCGAAGAAACCGCGCTGCTCGAATCGCTCGAAGGCAAGAAGGGCCAACCGCGCTTCAAGCCGCCGTTCCCGGCCAGCTTTGGCCTCTACGGCAAGCCGACCACCATCAACAACACCGAGACCTTCGCGGCGGTGCCCTGGATCATCCGCAACGGCGGCCAGGCCTACCTGGAGTGCGGCAAGCCGAACAACGGCGGCACCAAGATCTATTCGGTGAGCGGCGACGTCGAGCTGCCCGGCAACTACGAAGTGCCCATGGGCACGCCGTTCTCCAAGCTGCTTGAACTGGCCGGCGGCGTTCGCAAGGGCCGCACGCTCAAGGCCGTGATTCCCGGTGGATCGTCGTCGCCCGTGCTGCCTGCATCGATCATGATGGAATGCACGATGGACTACGACTCCATCGCCAAGGCCGGCTCCATGCTGGGCTCGGGCGCGGTCATCGTCATGGACGACAGCCGCTCCATGGTCGAGTCGCTGCGGCGCCTCTCGTATTTCTACATGCACGAATCCTGCGGCCAGTGCACGCCTTGCCGCGAAGGCACGGGCTGGCTGTACCGCGTGGTGGACCGCATCCACAACGGGCAGGGCAGGGCGTCCGACATGGACCTGCTCAACTCCGTGGCAGACAACATCCAGGGCCGCACGATTTGCGCCCTCGGCGACGCGGCGGCCATGCCAGTGCGCGCCATGATCAAGCACTACCGTCACGAGTTCGAGGCCCTGATTCCGGGTTACGTCCCGAAAGCGCCCGTCAAGGCCTGAGCGCGAGAAACACATATATGGTTGAAATCGAACTCGACGGCAAGAAGGTCGAAGTGACCGAAGGCAGCATGGTGATGCATGCGGCCGACAAGGCGGGCACGTACATCCCGCACTTCTGCTATCACAAGAAGCTCAGCATTGCGGCCAACTGCCGCATGTGCCTGGTCGACGTGGAGAAGGCGCCCAAGCCGATGCCGGCCTGCGCCACGCCCGTCACGCAAGGCATGATCGTTCGCACCAAGAGCGAAAAGGCCATCAAGGCGCAGCAGTCGGTCATGGAGTTCCTCCTGATCAACCACCCGCTCGATTGCCCCATCTGCGACCAGGGCGGCGAATGCCAGCTGCAAGACCTGGCCGTGGGCTACGGCGGTTCTTCTTCGCGCTACGAAGAAGAAAAGCGCGTCGTGTTCCACAAGGACGTCGGCCCGCTGATCAGCATGGAAGAGATGAGCCGCTGCATCCATTGCACGCGCTGCGTCCGCTTCGGCCAGGAAGTGGCCGGCGTGATGGAGCTCGGCATGACCCAGCGCGGCGAGCATTCCGAAATCGAAACCTTCCTCGGCGACTCGGTCGACTCCGAACTCTCGGGCAACATGATCGACATCTGCCCGGTCGGCGCGCTCACGAGCAAGCCCTTCCGCTACAGCGCCCGCACCTGGGAGCTGTCGCGCCGCAAGTCGGTGAGCCCGCACGACTCCACCGGTGCCAACCTGATCGTCCAGGTCAAGAACAACCGCGTGATGCGCGTGGTGCCGCTCGAGAACGAAGACGTCAACGAATGCTGGATTGCCGACCGCGACCGCTTTTCGTACGAAGGGCTCAACGGCCCCGAACGCCTCACGCAGCCCATGCTCAAGCAGGGCGGCCAATGGCAGCAGGTCGACTGGCAGACCGCGCTCGAATACGTGGCCAACGGCCTGAAGCAAATCAAGGCAGACCACGGCGCGCAGAGCATCGGCACGCTGGTCAGCCCGCACAGCACGCTCGAAGAGCTGCAGCTTGCCGCCATGCTCACGCGTGAGCTCGGCAGCGACAACATCGACTATCGCCTCCGCAATGCCGAATTCACGGCGTTCGAAGGCGTGCGCTGGCTCGGCACCTCGATTGCATCGCTTACGCAGCTGCAGCGCGCATTCGTGATCGGCTCGAACCTGCGCAAGGACCATCCGCTGTTCGCGCAGCGCATCCGCCAGGCCGTGCGCAAGGGCGCCGCGCTGTCGGTGCTGACCTCGTCCAACCTGATGGCCGACCGCGAAGCGTGGGCCATGAGCGTCGCGCAAGCGTCGATCGTCGACGCCGGCCAGTGGGTCGAAGTGCTCGCCGGCATTGCCGCCGCCGTGGGCCAGAGCACCGGCCAGGCCGCGCCGCTCGCACCGGCAAACGCACCCGACGCCGCGGCGCAAGCCATTGCGGCTTCGCTGCTGAGCGGTGAGCGCAAGGCCATCCTGCTCGGCAACGCCGCCGCCCACCACGCGCAAGCCAGCAGCCTGCTGGCGCTTGCAAACTGGATCGGCGCGCAGACCGGCGCCACCGTCGGCTACCTGACCGAAGCCGCCAACACCGTGGGCGCGCAACTCGTCGGCGCATTCCCCAAGAACGGCGGCCTCGATGCCGGCCGCATGCTTGCAGCCGGTTCTGGCCTCAAGGCCGTGATGCTGCTCAACACCGAACCGGTGTTCGACTCCGCCGCGGGTGCTGCAGCCGCCGATGTCATCGGCAATGCGCAGATGGTCGTCACCTTGAGTCCCTTCAAGGCCAACCTCGAGTTCAGCGACGTTCTGCTGCCCATCGCGCCGTTTACCGAAACGCCCGGTACCTTCGTCAATGCCGAAGGCCGTGTGCAAAGCTTCCATGCCGTCGTCAAGCCGCAAGGCGAAACGCGCCCGGCCTGGAAGGTGCTGCGCGTGCTGGCCAACCTGCTCGGCCTGCCCGGCTTTGCGTTCGAATCGACCGCTGAAGTGCTGCGCACCATCGGCGACAACGGCGCCGTGCCCGCGGATGCGCTCGGCAACGCCACCGCCGCCAAGGCAGTGGCTGCCAGCGGCGCGGTTTCCGCACCCGTGGTGGCGAGCATCTATCAGCTCGACTCCATCGTGCGCCGCGCACCGTCGCTGCAACTCACCGCCGACGCGCGCAACGCAATGACGGCCGCACCGGTCCGTGCCGAGGAGGCATTGGCATGATCGACGCAGTGCATGCTTTCGGCCAGGGGCTGATCAACGCCGGCTGGTGGACCTCGGCGGGTTGGCCCGTGATCTGGACATTGATCAAGATCATCGTGGTCGTGCTTCCGCTGATGGGCGCCGTGGCCTACCTCACGCTGTGGGAACGCAAGGCCATCGGCTTCACGCAGATCCGCGTGGGCCCGAACCGGATCGGACCGCTGGGCCTGCTGCAGCCCATTGCCGACGCGCTCAAGCTGATGACCAAGGAAATCATTCTTCCGACGGTCGCCAACAAGGGCCTGTTCCTGCTGGGCCCGATCATGACCATCATGCCGGCGCTCGTCGCATGGGCCGTGATTCCGTTCGGCCCCGAAATGGCGCTGGCCAACATCAATGCCGGCCTGCTGTTCGTGATGGCCATCACCTCGCTCGAGGTCTACGGCGTGATCATCGCGGGCTGGGCATCGAACTCGAAGTACGCGTTCCTTGGCGCGCTGCGCGCCTCGGCGCAAATGGTGAGCTACGAAATCGCGATGGGCTTCTGCTTCGTCGTGGTGCTGATGGTTTCGGGCAGCCTGAACATGAGCGAAATCGTGAATGTCCAGGGCAAGGGTACCTTTGCCGAAATGGGGGTTGGGTTCCTGTCGTGGAACTGGCTGCCGCTGTTGCCGATCTTCGTCGTCTACTTCATCTCGGGCCTGGCTGAAACCAACCGCCACCCCTTCGACGTGGTCGAAGGCGAGTCCGAAATCGTTGCGGGCCACATGATCGAGTACTCGGGCATGAGCTTTGCCATGTTCTTCCTGGCCGAGTACGCCAACATGTGGCTGGTCTCGATCCTGTGCGTGGTGCTGTTCCTCGGTGGATGGCTGCCGCCGTTCGAGTTCCTGAGCTTCATTCCCGGCTGGATCTGGCTCGGCGCCAAGACCTTTTGCGTGGTCACCATGTTCCTGTGGGTTCGCTCGACGTTCCCGCGCTTCCGCTATGACCAGATCATGCGTCTGGGCTGGAAGATCTTCATTCCGGTCACGCTCGTGTGGCTGGTCGTGGTCGGCGCCTGGATGCAGACCCCGTTCAATATCTGGAAATAACTGGAAGCGCCAACATCATGTCTGCTGCGCATACCGCAACAACGTCGGCTCCGTTCTCGCTCAAGGACTTCCTGGGCAGCTTCATGCTGTTCGAACTGTTCAAGGGCCTGGCCATCACCGGCAAGTACGCTTTCGCCCGCAAGATCACGGTGCAGTTCCCGGAAGAGAAGACGCCGCTGTCGCCGCGTTTTCGGGGCCTGCATGCGCTGCGCCGCTATGAAAACGGCGAAGAACGCTGCATTGCCTGCAAGCTCTGCGAGGCCGTGTGCCCCGCACTTGCCATCACCATCGAATCCGATGTGCGCGACGACGGCTCGCGCCGCACCACGCGCTACGACATCGACCTGACCAAGTGCATCTTCTGCGGCTTCTGCGAAGAAAGCTGCCCGGTCGATTCGATCGTCGAGACCCACATCTTCGAATACCACGGCGAAAAGCGCGGCGACCTGTACTTCACCAAGGACATGCTCCTGGCCGTGGGCGACCGCTACGAAAAAGAAATTGCAGCGAACAAGGCGGCTGACGCCAAGTACCGCTGATCCCGGCCAGCCCGAACCCCGTACCAATTCGAATTCCAATGGACGTCAAGACCGGTCTGTTCTATCTGTTTGCCGCGGTGCTGCTGTTCGCGGCCTTCCGCGTCATCACCGCCCGCAATCCCGTGTACGCGGCGCTGTACCTTGTGCTCGCCTTCTTCCAGGCGTCCGCCATCTGGCTGCTGCTGCGCGCCGAGTTCCTGGCGATCTCGCTCGTGCTCGTCTACGTGGGCGCGGTGATGGTGCTGTTCCTCTTCGTGGTGATGATGCTGGACATCAACGTCGACGGGCTGCGGCAGGGCTTCTGGAAGCACTTTCCGCTGGCCGCCGGCGTGGGCGCACTCATTGCGCTTGAGATGGCTGCCGTGCTGATGGGCGGCTTCCGCCTGGCGGAGCCGCCGCGCGCCGGGGCTGCCGTTGCGGCCAACAGCTCCAACACGCTCGAGCTCGGCAAGCTGCTGTACTCCGAGTACCTGTACCCGCTCGAGATTGCAGCCGTCATCCTGCTCGTGGCCATTGTGGCCGCCATTGCCCTCACGCTGCGTACCCGCAAGGACAGCAAGTACGTCAACCCGTCGGACCAGGTGCGCGTGAAGGCGCGCGACCGCGTGCGCATCGTGCAGATGCAGGTCACGCGCGCCGCCGAGCCCGTGGTCGAAGCACCCGTAGATGCAGGCGCAGCAGCGGCGGCAAAGGAAAACAAGGCATGACGCTCACGCTCGGACACTTTCTTTCGCTTGGCGCAATGCTCTTTGCGCTATCGGTGATCGGCATTTTCCTGAACCGCAAGAACCTCATCGTGCTGCTGATGGCGATCGAGTTGATGCTGCTTGCGGTGAACATGAACTTCGTGGCGTTCTCGTACTACCTGGGCGACATGCACGGCCAGATCTTCGTGTTCTTCATCCTGACGGTGGCTGCGGCCGAGTCGGCAATCGGTCTCGCGCTGCTGGTCTTGTTGTTCCGCAACAAATCCAACATCAACGTAGACGAACTCAACTCGCTCAAGGGTTGAAAGCAGTATGAGCGCAACCCTTTCCGCATCCTCCCTGCTGGCCGTGCCGCTGGCACCCCTGGTCGGCGCCGCCGTTGCCGGCCTTTTCGGCACCAAGTTCGGCGGCAACCACATCGGCCGCAAAGTCACGCATTCGCTGACCATCCTCGGCGTTCTGGTCGCCTTCATCATCTCGGCCATGACGCTGAAGTCGGTTGTCGTAGACGGCGCCCGCTTCAACGCCACCATCTACGAATGGATGATGGTCGGCGGCCTGAAGATGGAAGTCGGCTTCCTGGTCGACGGCCTCACCGCCATGATGATGTGCGTCGTGACCTTCGTCTCGCTGATGGTGCACATCTACACCATCGGCTACATGGAAGAAGACGAAGGCTACAACCGCTTCTTCGCGTACATCTCGCTGTTCACCTTCTCGATGCTGATGCTCGTCATGAGCAACAACATGCTCCAGCTGTTCTTCGGCTGGGAAGCGGTGGGCCTGGTGTCTTACCTGCTGATCGGCTTCTGGTTCAACAAGCCCACGGCCATCTTCGCCAACATGAAGGCGTTCCTGGTCAACCGCGTGGGCGACTTCGGCTTCATCCTGGGCATTGGCCTCATCGCGGCCTACGCCGGCACGCTGAACTACGGCGAAGCCTTCGCCAAGGCCAACACGCTGGCCGGCATCACCTTTCCCGGCACCGAATGGATGCTGGTGACCGTGATCTGCATCTGCCTGTTCATCGGCGCCATGGGCAAGAGCGCTCAGTTCCCGCTGCACGTGTGGCTGCCCGATTCGATGGAAGGCCCAACGCCCATTTCGGCGCTGATCCACGCGGCAACCATGGTGACGGCCGGCATCTTCATGGTGGCGCGCATGTCGCCGCTGTTCGAGCTCAGCGACACGGCGCTCTCCTTCGTGCTGGTGATCGGCGCCATCACGGCGCTGTTCATGGGTTTCCTGGGCATCATCCAGAACGACATCAAGCGCGTGGTTGCCTACTCGACGCTCTCGCAGCTCGGCTACATGACGGTGGCGCTCGGCGCGTCGGCCTATTCGGTCGCGGTGTTCCACCTGATGACGCACGCGTTCTTCAAGGCGCTGCTGTTCCTTGGCGCGGGCTCGGTGATCATCGGCATGCACCACAACCAGGACATCCGCTGGATGGGCGGCGTGCGCAAGTACATGCCCATCACCTGGATCACCTCGCTGCTGGGTTCGCTGGCGCTGATCGGCACGCCGTTCTTCTCGGGCTTCTACTCGAAGGACAGCATCATCGAAGCGGTGCACGAAAGCCACCTGTGGGGCGCCCAGTTTGCGTATTACGCCGTGCTGGCCGGCGTGTTCGTCACGGCGTTCTACTCGTTCCGCATGTACTTCCTGGTGTTCCACGGCAAGGAGCGCTACGACCAGAACCCTGATGCGCACCATGACGACCATGCAGCGCATGGCGACGACCACGGGCATGGCCACCACGACCACAAGCCGCATGAGTCGCCGATGGTGGTGTGGCTACCGCTGGTGCTGCTGGCCATTCCGTCGGTTGTGATCGGTTTCATGACCATCCAGCCGATGCTCTTCGGCGAGTTCTTCAAGGGCGCGATCTTCGTGGACGCTACCAAGCACCATGCCATGAAGGAACTCGGCGAAGCCTTCCATGGCCCGGTTGCCATGGCAATCCACGGATTGCAGACCCCGCCGTTCTGGCTGGCGCTGGCAGGCGTGGTGGTTTCGTACCTCATGTACATGCAGTTCCCGGCAGTGCCCGCTGCGATCAAGCGCGCCTTCGGCCCGGTCTACCGCCTGCTCGACAACAAGTACTACCTCGACTGGATCAACGAGAACATCATCGCCCGCGGTGCGCGTGCCCTCGGCACCGGCCTGTGGAAGGGCGGCGACCAGGCGCTGATCGACGGCGCCGTGGTCAACGGTTCGTGGAAGGTCGTCGGCCGCATCTCGGGTGTGGTGCGTTGGCTGCAGTCGGGCTACATCTATCACTACGCCTTTGCGATGCTGCTCGGCATCTTCATCCTGATGACGTACTTCGTCTGGTTCAAACGCTGAGCCCGAACGCTGGAGAAAAAGAAAAATGGGTTTGTTGAGCCTTGCCATCTGGGTGCCGATCGCATTCGGTACCGCGCTGCTGGCGTTTGGGCGTGACGAGAACGCCAGGGGCGTGCGATGGGTCGCGCTGGTCGGTGCGATCGTCAGCTTCCTGGTCACCGTGCCGCTTTACACGGGCTTCCAGAACGGCACTGCGGCAATGCAGTTCGTCGAGAAGGCCAGCTGGATTGCGCGCTTCAACGTCAACTACCATCTCGGTGTCGACGGGCTGTCGCTCTGGCTGGTGCTGCTGACCTCGTTCATTACCGTGGTGGTCGTGATCTCGGCCTGGGAAGTGATCACGGAGCGCGTCAACCAGTACATGGGTGCGTTCCTGATTCTTTCGGGCTTCATGATCGGCGTGTTTGCCGCGCTCGACGGCATTCTGTTCTACGTGTTCTTCGAAGCCACGCTGATCCCGATGTACCTGATCATCGGTATCTGGGGCGGCCCGAACAAGATCTACGCGGCGTTCAAGTTTTTCATCTACACCTTGCTCGGCTCGCTGCTGATGCTGGTGGCGCTGATCTACCTGTACAACAAGTCGGGCGGCAGCTTCGACATCCTGAGCTGGCACAAGCTGCCGCTCGGCTCGACGGCGCAGACCTTCCTGTTCTTCGCGTTCTTTGCCGCCTTTGCCGTCAAGGTGCCGATGTGGCCGGTTCACACCTGGCTGCCCGACGTGCACGTCGAGGCGCCGACCGGCGGCTCGGCGGTGCTGGCCGCCATCATGCTGAAGCTGGGTGCCTACGGCTTCCTGCGCTTCTCGATGCCGATTGCCCCTGACGCCTCGCACGAATGGGCCTGGCTCATGATTGCGCTGTCGCTCATCGCGGTGATCTACGTCGGCCTGGTGGCGCTGGTGCAGGAAGACATGAAGAAGCTCGTGGCTTATTCGTCCGTTGCGCACATGGGCTTCGTGACGCTCGGCTTCTTCATCTTCAACGAGTTGGGCGTTTCCGGCGGCATCGTGCAGATGATTGCGCACGGCTTTGTCTCGGGTGCCATGTTCCTGGGCATCGGCGTGCTGTACGACCGCGTGCATTCGCGCCAGATTGCCGACTACGGCGGCGTGGTCAACACCATGCCCAAGTTCGCCGCCTTCGCGCTGCTGTTCGCCATGGCCAATTGCGGCCTGCCGGGCACCGCCGGTTTCGTGGGCGAGTGGATGGTCATCCTGGGTGCGGTCAAGTCCAACTTCTGGATCGGCCTCGGCGCTGCAACGGCACTGATCTTCGGCGCGGCGTACACCCTCTGGATGTACAAGCGCGTGTACCTTGGCCCGGTCGGCAACGATCACGTCAAGGAGCTCACCGACATCAACGCCCGCGAGTTCCTGATGCTGTCGCTGCTGGCCATTGCCGTGCTGTGGATGGGCATCTATCCGAAGCCATTCACCGATGTGATGGACGTTTCCGTGACGGAGCTCCTGCGCCACGTGGCAACTTCCAAACTGCCCTGATTCCACGCTGAAGAAGAGAACGAGATGATTGACAAACTCAGCTGGGTCGCGATCTACCCCGAAATCGTGCTGCTGGTCATGGCCTGCGTCATTGCGCTGGTCGACCTGTCGACCACCAGCGCCCGCCGCACGCGCACCTACATCCTGACGCTGCTCACGCTGGCCGTGGTGGCTGTGCTCACCGGCATGGCCGCCAACGACGGCAAGACGATCTATGGCTTTGGCGGCATGGTCGTGAGCGACCCCATGGGCAACTGGCTCAAGTGCTTTGCCACGGTGGCATTGATGGTCACGCTGGTCTATGGCCGCCCCTATGCGGCGGACCGCGACATGCTGCGCGGCGGCGAGCTGTTCACCATCAGCATGTTTGCGCTGCTGGGCATGTTCGTGATGATCTCGGGCAGTAACTTCCTCCTGATCTACCTGGGTCTCGAACTGCTCACCTTGTCCAGCTACGCCCTGGTGGCGCTGCGCCGCGACAACGCGGTGGCCAGCGAGGCGGCCATGAAGTACTTTGTGCTCGGCGCCATGGCCAGCGGCTTTTTGCTCTACGGCCTGTCGATGCTCTACGGCGCAACCGGTTCGCTCGACGTGAACGAGGTGTTCAAGATCATCGCCAGCGGCAAGGTGAACCACCAGGTGCTGGTGTTCGGCCTGGTCTTCATCGTTGCGGGCCTGGCCTTCAAGGTGGGGGCTGCGCCTTTCCACATGTGGGTGCCCGACGTGTACCAGGGCGCACCGACGGCGGTCACGCTGCTGATCGGCGCGGCGCCTGAACTGGCCGCCTTTGCCATCATCATCCGCCTGCTGGTGGAAGGGCTGCTGCCGCTGGCCATCGACTGGCAGCAGATGCTGGCCCTGCTGGCCGTCGCCTCGCTGCTGGTGGGCAACCTGGCCGCCATTGCGCAGACCAACCTCAAGCGCATGCTGGCCTACTCGACCATCGCGCAAATGGGCTTCATGCTGCTCGGCCTGGTGGCGGGCGTGGTCAACGGCAATACCTACAACGCGCAGTTCGCATACAGCGCGTCGATGTTCTACATCGTCACCTACGTGCTGACCACGCTGGCAAGCTTCGGCATCATCCTGCTGCTGGCTCGCGAAGGCTTCGAAAGCGAAGAGATCACCGACCTTGCCGGCCTCAACCAGCGCAGCCCGCTGTATGCCGGCGTGATGGCCATTGCGATGTTCTCGCTTGCCGGCCTGCCGCCGCTGGTCGGCTTCTACGCCAAGCTGGCGGTGCTCCAGGCGCTGATCGCGTCGGGCCAGGCAATCTACATCGGCCTGGCGGTGTTCGCAGTGATCATGTCGCTGATCGGCGCCTTCTACTACCTGCGTGTGGTCAAGGTCATGTACTTCGATGCGCCCGTTACCGCCAGCACCGTCTCGGCGCCGCGCGACGTGCGTGCCGTGCTCTCGGTCAATGGCTTGCTCATTCTCGTGCTGGGCATTGTTCCCGGCGGCCTCATGACGCTGTGCGCCAAGGCGATCGTGGCCACGCTGGCCAACTGATCCCGGTTCGCTCACGGTGTCGCAAACCGCATCGGTCTGGGTCGTTCTGCTGGTAGCGCTGGTGGCGGCCAACCTGCCGTTCTTCAATGAGCGGTTGTTCGGCGTCGTGCCGCTGGCCGCCAAGCCCAAGCCGCTCGCGGTGCGGCTCGCCGAATTGGTGGTGCTGTATTTTGTTGCCGGCGGCATCGGCTTTCTGTTCGAGAGCCGGGCAGGGCAGATTGCTCCCCAAGGCTGGGAGTTCTATGCAGTGACCGGCGCGCTCTTCATCGTGCTGGCTTTTCCCGGGTTCACCTGGCGCTACCTGATGAAGCATAGGCACTCACATGACTGATCCGGCCATCGACTCGCACCTGAAGGAAGAACGTACGGCCAGCGAGGTGCTGCTCAAGGGCAACTTTCTGCAGGTATGCCGCGACACCGTGCGCCTGCCTGACGGCCACACCGCTACGCGCGAATACGTGATCCATCCGGGCGCGGTGGTGGTGGTTCCGTTGCTGGACGACGGCCGGGTGGTGCTCGAGCGGCAATACCGCTACCCCGTGGGGCACGTGATGATCGAGTTTCCGGCCGGCAAGCTCGACGCCGGTGAAGATCCGCTCGTTTGCGGCCAGCGCGAACTGCTCGAGGAAACCGGCTACACCGCGCGCGAGTGGGCCTACGCAGGCGCCATGCACCTGGCGGTTGCGTATTCCACCGAAATCATCCACATCTACTTTGCGCGCGGCCTCTCGCTCGGCACGCGCCAGCTCGACCACGGCGAGTTTCTCGACGTGTTCACCGCCACCCCGCAGGAAGTGGCCGGCTGGTGCCGCGAAGGAAAGATCACCGACGCCAAGTCGCTCACCTGCACGCTGTGGCTGCAGAACGTCCTTTCGGGCGCATGGGCACTCGATTGGCAGGGCACCGCTTCGCAAGGCGGCGCGGGATAATCCGCGCATGAAGGTTCTCGATCTCCGCTGCTCGCACGGCCACGGCTTCGAAGGCTGGTTTGCGTCCAACGAAGCTTTTGAAAATCAACTCGCCGGCGGCCTGGTCGAATGCCCGGTCTGTGCCGACACGCGCATCGTCAAGCTGTTGAGCGCACCGCGCCTCAACCTGGGCAACGCCAAGGCACCTGCGGAAGCCGCTGCGTCACCGGCCCCCGCCGCGGCCCAAGTGCCCGCCGAACAGTCTCCGGAGGCACGCTGGATGCGCGCCGTGCGCGAAGTCCTTGCAAAGACCGAAGATGTCGGCGACCGCTTTGCCGACGAGGCGCGCAAGATGCATTACGGCGAAACCGAAGAGCGCGGCATTCGCGGCCAGGCAACCCGTGAGCAGACCGAAGCGTTGCTCGATGAGGGCATTCCGGTCATGCCGCTGCCGATTCCCGCAGCGCTGAAGGAAACGCTGCAGTAGCAGCAATCCGCTGCCTCCCGTCGAGGCTCTTGCGCTTCAGGCCGTGAACTGAAGGGCGGCAAGGCGGGCATACACCCCGCCTTGCGCCACCAGCGTGGCGTGCGTTCCCTGTTCGACGATGCCGCCATGGTCCAGCACGATGATGCGGTCGGCCTTCTGCACCGTGGCAAGCCGGTGCGCAATGACCAGCGTGGTGCGGCCTTCCATGGCCGATTCGAGCGCGGCCTGCACCATGCGCTCGCTCTCCGCATCGAGCGCACTCGTGGCTTCGTCGAGCAGCAGCAGCGGCGGGTTCTTGAGAATGGCGCGCGCAATTGCAATGCGCTGGCGCTGTCCGCCCGAAAGGCGCACCCCGCGTTCGCCCAGGAAAGTGTCGTAGCCCGCGGGCAGCGCCTGCAGAAAGTCGTGTGCAAAGGCCGCGCGGGCGGCGGCGTGCACTTCGTCGGCCGTCGCCTCGGGGCGTCCATAGCGAATGTTCTCGAACGCGCTGGCCGAGAAAATTACCGCGTCTTGCGGCACCAGCCCGATGCGCGTGCGCAGGTCTGGCAACGCCAATGAAGCCAGCGGCGCGCCGTCGAGCAGCAGCCGGCCGGACTGCGGATCGTAGTAGCGCAGCAGCAGCTGGAACACCGTGCTCTTGCCGGCGCCGCTGGAACCCACCAGCGCCACGGTTTCGCCGGGTGCGACGTCCAGGCTGAAGTCTTTGAGCGCCGGAGTGCCGGGCCTGGAAGGATAGTGAAAAGTGACGGTCTCGAACTTGACGGCACTGCCCGCGACGGGAACAGGCGCAGCCGCCGGATTCGCCGGCGAAACGATGGCCGCTGGTGCGTGCAGCAGTTCCATCAGGCGCTCGGTTGCTCCGGCGGCGCGCAGCAGGTCGCCATAGACCTCGCCGAGCACGGCGGTTGCACTTGCAAGAATCGCAACGTAGACCACCGTCTGGCCCAGGTGGCCCGCGGTGATGTCCCCGCGCAGCACGGCTTGCGTGCCCTGATACAGGCCCCAGAGCAGCGCCGCCGAGGTCGCGATGATGATGAATGCCACCAGCACCGAGCGTGCCTTGGTGCGCCGCACGGCGGTTCTGAATGCGTTCTCTGTCGACGCATTGAAGCGGCCGGCTTCGCGCGCTTCCGCTGTGTAGCTTTGCACCACCGGAATCGCATTGAGCACCTCGGCCGCAATGGCGCTCGAATCGGCCACGCGGTCCTGGCTGGCGCGCGAGAGTTTGCGCACGCGGCGGCCGAACCACATGCTCGGCAGCACCACCAGCACCAGGATCCCCAGCACCTGCACCATCACATAGGGATTGGTCCAGATCAGCACCGCCAGCGCGCCCACGCCCATGACGGCGTTGCGCAGTCCCATGCTGAGCGACGAGCCGACCACCGTCTGCACCAGCGTGGTGTCGGCAGTGAGGCGCGACAGCACTTCGCCGGTTTGCGTTGTCTCGAAGAACGCCGGGCTCTGGCGCAGCACATGTCCGTAGACCCCGTTGCGCAGGTCGGCCGTGACGCGTTCGCCGAGCCAGCTCACCGTATAGAAGCGTGCTGCCGAGAACAGGCCCAACGCGACAGCCACGGCGAAGAGGGCGCCGAAATGCTCCCGCAGCGCCATGGTCTGAGCGCCCTTGTCGGCGCTGATCAATCCGCCGTCGATGAGGCTGCGCAGCGCCAGCGGAAACACCAGCGTAGTGACGGCAGCCATCACCAGAAAAATTCCGGCCAGCACGATCTGGACGCGGTAGGGCCGAAGAAAAGGGCTCAGGCCCGACAGCGATCGGGGCGAGCCCTTGGCCGGTGAGGACAGGGGAGAAGAAGCCATGACGCGGATTCTAGCGACCCTTGCCGCCGCAAAGGCGGCCTTGACAATAATTGCTTGGGCAATTAATATTCTGGCCATGAGCGATGCAGACACCCCGCAAGTCCCCTCCGCCTCCGGTGATCCCGAACGGCGGCCGGCCGACTTCTACCGAGCCGAGACCTACAAGGCCGAGGAAAGCATCGGGTATTTGATGCGGCGCATATTGAGTGCGGTGGCCCAGGCCGTGGAAACCCGCATGTGCGAGCCCGGAAGCCCGACCTTTCCCCAATGGTTGCCTCTGTACAAGTTGCACGTCGGTGCCGCCACCACGGTGGCCGAACTGGCCCGGGCTTGCGAGCTCGACGCCGGTGCCATGACGCGCCTGCTCGACCGCCTGGAAGCCAAGGGCCTGTGCCGCCGTGTCCGATCGCTCGAAGACCGCCGCGTGGTCAACATCGAACTCACCGAAGAAGGCCGCGCCGCCGCCAAGGAAGTGCCATACGTGCTCAGCCGCGTGCAGAACGAACACCTGGCGGGTTTCACCAAAGAGGAATGGGAGCAGCTCAAGGGCTATCTGCGCCGCATCCTCGACAACGCGCAGGCCCTTGCAGCCCGTGGAGAAAAAAATGACTGATTCTTTCGCCGCCCGCGTCCTGCGGCGCACCCCCGTCATGGCCGCCGCAGTGCTGGTGGTTGCACTGGCCGGCTGTGCCGACATGGCCGGCATTGGCTCGCATGCCAAGCTGCGCGATGCGTTTTCGCTCGGCATTGCCGCCGACACCAGCGCCGCAGTTGTGCCCAGTGTCGACAGCCAATGGTGGCGAGCATTCGGCGACGCGCAACTCAACACGCTGGTCGACCAGGCTGTGGCCGGCAATCCGAACCTCCAGGTGGCACGTGCGCGCCTGGCGCGGGCGCAAGCCTCCGCGGACATTGCCGAGTCGGCGCTGAAGCCCAAGGTGAACGGTGAGCTCGACCTGAACCGCCAGAAGTTCAACAGCAACTACATCTATCCCGCACCGCTCGGGGGCTCGACCCAGAACATCGGCCTGCTGCAGCTCGGCGCGAGCTGGGAGCTCGACTTCTTCGGCAAGAACCGCACTGCGCTCGATGCCGCCATCGGCGCCGCCAATGCAGCCGCGGCCGATGCCGATGCCGCCCGCGTGCTGCTGGCCAGCAACGTGGCGCGCAGCTACTTTCAATGGGCCCGTCTCAACGAGCAGCTCGGCGTGGCCAAGCGCACGCTGGCGCAGCGCGATGAAACACTGAAGCTCGTGCGCGACCGTGTGTCCGCCGGCCTCGATACCCGTCTTGAACTGCGCCAGAGCGAAGGCGGCTTGCCCGAGGCCCGCCAGCAGATCGAAGCGCTCAACGAGCAGATTGCGCTGCAGCAGCACGCGCTCGATGCACTCGTCGGCCGGCCCAACGTGTCCGCATCGCTCAAGCCCCCGATGCTCGAGGCCGTGAAACCCATTGCGTTGCAAGCCAACATTCCGGCCGACCTGCTCGGCCGCCGTGCCGACATTGCGGCCGCGCGTTGGCGCGTCGAGGCCGCCACGAGCGATGTGGCCAATGCAAAGACGCAGTTCTATCCCAACGTGAACCTCACGGCCTTTGTCGGCTTCCAGAGCCTCGGCTTCGGCAAGCTGCTCAAGTCGGGCAGCGAGCAGTGGGGCGTGGGTCCCGCAATCCATCTGCCGATCTTCGAAGGCGGCCAGCTGCGCGCCAACCTGCGCGGCAAGGCGGCCGATCTCGACGCGGCCATCGAGAGCTACAACGCCACCGTGCTCGATGCCGTGCGCGACGCGGCCGACCAGGTGTCCAGCGCGCAATCGATCGCGCGCCAGCAGGCCGAACAGCGCGACGCGCAGACCGCCGCCGAGGGCGCCTACGACATTGCCGTGCAGCGCTACCGCGCCGGCCTTGGCAACTACCTGAACGTGCTGACCGCAGAAACCGCCGTGCTTGCACAACGCCGGCTGGCGGTCGACCTTGCCGCCCGCGCGCTCGACACGCAAGTGGGCCTGGCGCGTGCGCTGGGCGGCGGCTGGCAGCCGCCCACCACGGCCACAGCCAACGCGCCGGCTTCATCGGCCGCACTGAACTGAACCGACTTTTCTCGTCTTCGGAAAGAACTTCATCATGAGCGATAACAACACTCCGACGCCCGCTGCCACAGCAGCCGCCGCAACTCCTGAAGCCCCCGCCGGCAACGGCAAGCGCCGCCGCGCGCTCACCGCGCTTGCCGCGGTGGTCATCGTGGCCGGCGGCGGCTGGGGCATGTACGAATGGCTGGTTGCCAGCCACTACGAAAACACCGACAACGCCTACGTGCAGGGCAACGTGATCCAGATTACGCCGCAGATCGGCGGCACGGTCATGGCCATCAACGCCGACGACACCGACTTCGTGAAGGCCGGCCAGCCGTTGGTGCAGCTGGACCCCGCCGATGCAAAGGTGTCGCTCGAGCAGGCCGAGGCCGCGCTTGCGCAGGCCGTGCGCCAGGTGCGCACGCTGTATGCCAACAACGGCTCCCTTGCCGCACAGGTCAGCTTGCGCCAGGCCGACATCGTCAAGGCGCAGAGCGACATCGCCAAGGCACAGGACGACCTGCAGCGCCGCCGTGCACTGTCGGGCAACGGCGCGGTCTCGAAGGAAGAACTCAACCACGCCGAAACCGCGCTCGACAACGCCAAGAGCCAGCTGGCTGCAGCGCAGGCCGGCGTGGTGGCTGCGCGTGAAGCGCTGGCAAGCAACCAGTCGCTCACCGAAGGCACCAGCGTGGCCCAGCACCCGAGCGTGCTGGCCGCGGCCGCCAAGGTGCGGGAGGCCTACCTGGCCACCCAGCGCGTGGCCATGCCCGCGCCGGTCGATGGGTACGTTGCCAAGCGCACGGTGCAACTCGGCCAGCGCGTGGCGGCCGGCACGCCGATGATGTCGATCGTGCCGCTGAACCAGCTGTGGGTCGATGCCAACTTCAAGGAAGTGCAGCTGCGCAACATCCGCATCGACCAGCCCGTGAAGCTCACCGCCGACGTATACGGCAAGAAGGTCGAGTACACCGGCAAGGTGGCGGGCCTGGGCGTGGGCACCGGCAGTGCGTTTGCGCTGCTGCCGGCGCAAAACGCCACCGGCAACTGGATCAAGGTGGTGCAGCGCGTGCCCGTGCGCATTGCGCTCGACCCCGAGCAGCTCAAGGCCAACCCGCTGCGTATCGGCCTTTCGATGGACGCGGAGATCGACATCACGCAGAAGGGCGGCAAGATGCTGGCCGACGCACCGCGCGCCACGGCCATTTCGCAGACGCAGGTCTACAGCAAGCTCGACGACGGCGCCGACGCTGAAGTCGATCGCATCGTGGCCGCCAATCTCGGCCGCGGCACGCCTGCAGCCTCTGCGCAGCCCGCCGGCGGCCGTGCCGCACCCGCTGCAACCGCTGGCAATGCGGCTCACGCTGCGTCGCAGTCGCATCCCGGCTGATCGCGGTTGCCGAACTTTCCAAGGCAAACCCAATGGCCACTGCTGCCGCTTCCGCTTATGTAGCGCCGCCGCCGCTCGAGGGCTCCGCCCGCGTGTGGGGAACCGTCGCGCTCTCTGCGGCAACGTTCATGAACGTGCTCGACTCGTCGATCGCGAACGTGTCGCTGCCGGCCATCTCGGGTGACCTCGGGGTGAGCACCACCCAGGGCACCTGGGTCATTACCAGCTTTGCGGTGGCCAACGCCATTGCGGTGCCGCTCACGGGCTTCATGACCCAGCGCTTCGGCCAGGTGCGCCTGTTCATGGCGAGCGTGATCCTGTTCATGGTCAGCTCGCTGCTCTGCGGCCTGGCGCCCAACATGACCATGCTGATCGCGTTCCGCGCGCTGCAGGGCTTTGTCGCGGGACCGATGATCCCGCTGTCGCAAACGCTGCTGCTGTCGAGCTATCCGCGCGCCAAGGCCGGCCTGGCCATGGCCATGTGGTCGATGACCACGCTGGTGGCGCCCGTGATGGGGCCGCTCCTCGGCGGCTGGATCACCGACAACATCTCGTGGCCATGGATCTTCTACATCAACATTCCCGTGGGCATTGTTGCGGCGGCAATTACCTGGGCGCTTTACCGCGACCGTGAAAGCACCACGCGCAAGGTGCCCATCGACGCCATCGGCCTCGCGCTGCTGGTGCTGTGGGTTGGTGCCATGCAGCTCATGCTCGACAAGGGCAAGGAGCTCGACTGGTTCCATTCGCCAGAGATCATCACGATGGCCGTCGTGGCCGTGGTCGGCTTCGCGTTCTTCCTGATCTGGGAGCTGACCGACAAGCACCCGGTGGTCGACCTGTCGCTGTTCAAGCGGCGCAACTTCTGGTCGGGCGCGGTAGCCACCGCCGTGGCCTACGGGCTGTTCTTCGGCAACGTGGTGCTGCTGCCGCTGTGGCTGCAGCAGTGGATGGGCTACACCGCCACGCAGGCCGGCATGATCATGGCGCCCGTGGGGCTGCTGGCGATCTTCTTCTCGCCGGTGGTGGGCCTCACGGTGTCCAAGATCGACCCGCGCCGCTACGCGACTTTTTCGTTCCTGGTGTTTGCGCTGGTGCTGTGGATGCGGTCGAACTTCAACACGCAGGCCGACTTCGTGACGATCATCATCCCGACGATCATCCAGGGCATCGCGATGGCGTTCTTCTTCATTCCGCTGGTGACCATCACGCTGTCGGGCCTGACGCCCGACCGCATTCCGGCCGCCTCGGGGCTGTCGAACTTCCTGCGGATCACCGCGGGCGCCATGGGCACTTCGATCACCACCACGCTATGGGAAAACCGCGCGGCGCTGCATCACTCGCAGCTGGCCGAATCGGTGAACCAGGGCAACGGCGCGGCTGCCAGTGCCATGAACGGCCTTGCCAGCAGCGGCTTGAGCAGCGAGCAGGTGCTGGGGCAGATCAACCGCCTGGTCGATCAGCAATCGTTCATGCTGGCCGCCAACGACATCTTCTACGCGTCGGCCATTCTGTTCCTGCTGCTGATCCCGCTGGTGTGGTTGGCACGGCCGCAAAAGGGCGGTGCGGGCGGCGACGCTGCAGCAGGCGCGCACTAGGCGTTAACCCAGCTTGCGAAGAAGGGCGCGCTGGTCACGCGCCCAGCGCGCGCAGTACGTCGTAGCACGCACCCATGGTGTGATAGTCGGTCTTGCCGGCGGGGCTCTTCTCGTCGCTGATCTTGCGGTTGTCCGGCGTGAGAATGCGGTACCACGCCCCGTGCCGGTGGTCGACGAAGTGCTCCCAGCTGTAGGCCCAGATGCGGTCGTACCAACTCCAGTAGCCCTCGTCGCCGGTGCGCACGGCCAGCAGCGCGGCGGCGGCGAAGCTTTCGGCCTGCACCCAGAAGTACTTGTCGCCGTCGCACACCTTGCCGTCGGGGCCGAATCCGTAGACGAGGCCGCCATGCCCGGCGTCCCAGCCGCGCAGCATGGCGGTGTCGAAGAAGTGCCTCGCGCGCGTCACGATCCAGTCTGCTTCGCGGCCCGCCCCGACAAGGGCCCGCTCCAGCTGAAGCAGCAGCTTGGTCCATTCGGTGAGATGTCCGGTCTGAAAACCCCAGGGCCGGAAGATGTTGGTCTTGTCGCCGCGGTTGTAGTCCCAGTCGACCGACCAGTCATCGCGGTAATGCTCCCACACGAGTCCGCCGGCCAGTGCGGCAAGCTTGCCCGTCACCGATTCCGCGAGCGCCAGCGCACGATCGAGATAACGCGCCTCCTGCGTGGCTTCGTATGCGGCAAGCATCGCCTCGCAAGCGTGCATGTTGGCGTTCTGGCCCCTGTACGGCGCTACATGCCAATCAGGGTTGGCTTCATCGGCATACAGCGCATGTTGTGGTTCCCAGAAATGCCGTTCCATCAGTTGCCAGGTTTGCTCCAGGCCCGCGCGCGCTTCGTCGATTCCCGCCATCAGCGCGTGCGCGTGCGCAAGCAGCACGAAGGCCAGGCCGTAGCAATGGTGCGTGCCGTCTTGCACGGTCGCGCGCGCATCGTGCCAGTCGATCTGCCATGCGTAGCCGCCTCCCGGCTGTGCGTGCGCACGCTGCACAAAGGCCAAGCCGTGGCGTGCGGCGTCCAGATCCTGCGGTCTGCCGAAGCGCCGGTACGCCATGGCGTGGTTGAAGACGAAGCGCGTGCTGCTTACCAGGTGCCGCGTGCGCCGGTCGTACACCGCGCCGTCGTCCTTGAAGAAATGAAAGAAGCCGCCTGATGGGTCGCGGCTGACCGGCGCATAGAACGCCAGCGTGTCCAGGACGTGGCCGGCAAGAAGGTCGGGTGAGCGGAAGTTCGGCATGGACGGAACGGGAGGTACGCGACTAAGGGTTCGAACCGATAAGCCATTGTCATTGTGACGACAGTCTCACGCTGCCAGAGCACGGGGCATCGACTGGTTGCACTGCAGCATAGGCATTTGCCCCAGTATGCAACTGCGGGGCGCCCACCAACAATCAGGCCGCGCTCGGTAGTGGCGCATGAGATGGACCGCATGACCGACATATCTTTCCTGAACCCGGGCGACTTCGCGAGATGAGCGACGTCATCCTCGAAACACGCCAGCTCACCAAGGAATTCAAAGGGTTCACCGCGGTCAGCAAGGTCAACCTGTCGGTGGTGCGCGGCTCCATTCATGCGCTCATCGGCCCCAACGGCGCCGGCAAGACCACCTGCTTCAACCTGCTCACCAAGTTTCTCGAGCCGACCAGCGGCACGATTCTTTTCAACGGGCAGGACATCACGGGCGAGCAGCCGGCGCAAATCGCCCGGCGCGGAATCATCCGCTCCTTTCAGATATCGGCAGTGTTCCCGCACCTGACGCTGCTGGAGAACGTGCGTCTCGGCCTGCAACGTGCGCTCGGCACTTCGTACCATTTCTGGAAGAGCGAAAAGACGCTTGCGCCGCTCGATGCGCGCGCCCGCGAGCTGTTGGCCGAGGTCGGCCTGGCGGACCAGGCGGACGAACTGACCGTGAACCTGCCCTACGGCCACAAGCGCGCGCTCGAAATTGCCACCACGCTGGCCATGGACCCCGAGCTGATGCTGCTCGACGAGCCCACGCAGGGCATGGGCCACGAAGACGTGCATCGCGTGGCCGAACTCATCAAGCGCGTGTCGGCCGGCCGCACCATCCTCATGGTGGAGCACAACATGAGCGTGGTCTCGACCATTGCGGACACCATCACCGTGCTCCAGCGGGGCGCCGTGCTGGCTGAAGGCCCGTACGCCGACGTTTCGAAGAATCCGCAGGTGATGGAAGCCTACATGGGCACCACCGAAGGACAACTGCAGGGGGCACATTGACATGACCGCTGCACTCGAGATCAAGGACCTCCACGCCTGGTACGGCGAATCGCACGTGCTGCACGGCGTGAACATGGTGGTGCAGCCCGGCGAGGTGGTTACGCTGCTTGGCCGCAACGGGGCAGGGCGCACCAGCACGCTGCGCGCCATCATGGGCCTGACCGGCTCCCGCAAGGGCAGCATCGAAGTGAACGGCACGCAGACCATCGGCATGGCTACGCACCGCATCGCGCACCTGGGCATTGGCTATTGCCCTGAAGAGCGCGGCATCTTCGCCAGCCTTTCGGCCGAGGAAAACCTGCTGCTGCCACCGGCACTCAAGGGCGCGGGGCAGGGCATGTCGGTTGCCGAAATCTACGAGATGTTTCCCAACCTGGCCGAGCGCCGCAACAGCCCGGGCACGCGGCTTTCGGGCGGTGAGCAGCAGATGCTGGCGGTGGCGCGCATCCTGCGCACCGGCGCCAAGCTGCTGCTGCTCGACGAAATTTCCGAAGGCCTGGCGCCGGTGATCGTGCAGGCCCTCGCGCGAATGATCCACACCCTGCGCGGCAAGGGCTACACCATCGTGATGGTGGAGCAGAACTTCCGCTTTGCCGCGCCCTTGGCCGACCGCTTCTACGTGATGGAGCACGGCCGCATGGTCGAGGCTTTCGGCGCCAAGGAGCTCGAAGCCAAGATGCCCGTGCTCAGCGAACTGCTGGGCGTATAGCCGACCCCGCGCACTTATTTTCTCGTTGACTCTTTCAACCATCCAGGAGACACATACCATGCAAACAAAGCTCAAGATCATTGCGCTCATGCTCGGAGCCGCGGGCCTTGCGAGCCATGCCGTGCAGGCGCAAGAGAAGGTCGTCATCGGCTACATCAGCGACTTGTCCGGCCTGTATGCCGACCTGGAAGGCAAGGGCGGCGCCACCGCCATCCAGATGGCCATCGAGGACATGGGTGGCAAGGTGCTCGGCCAGCCGGTGGAAGTGCTGAGCGTCGACCACCAGAACAAGCCCGACATCGCCGCCTCGAAGGCACGCGAGTGGATCGACACCGCCGGCGCCACGATGATCTTCGCGGGCACCAATTCGGGCGTGGCGCTGGCCACCGCCAAGGTTGCACAAGAAAAGAAGCGCGTGTTCTTCACCAATGGCGCCGCCACCTCGGCGCTCACCAACGCGCAGTGCAGCCCCTACACCGTGCACTACGCGTACGACACCGTCGCGCTGGCCAAGAGCACCGGCGGCGCCGTGGTCGACACGGGCGGCAAGAGCTGGTTCTTCCTGACGGCCGACTACGCCTTCGGCCATGCGCTCGAGGCCGACACGGCCAAGGTCGTCAAGGCCAAGGGCGGCTCGGTGGTGGGCACGGTGCGGGCGCCGCTCAACGCGTCCGACTTCTCTTCCTTCCTGCTGCAGGCACAGAACTCCAAGGCGCAGGTGCTGGGCCTGGCCAACGCCGGCGGCGACTTCATCAACTCGATGAAGGCATCGAAGGAGTTCGGCATCGACAAGTCGATGAAGGTTGCGGGCCTGCTGGTGTTTCTTACCGACGTGAAGAGCCTGGGCCTGCCGGCCACGCAAGGCCTGCTGCACACCACCAGCTGGTACTGGGACGCCGACGACGAGTCGCGCAAGTGGGCCGCCCGCTACGAAGCCAAGACCAAGAACAAGCCCACCGACATCCAGGCCGCCGACTACTCGGCCACCATGGCCTACCTCAAGGCCGTCGAAGCCGTGAAGAGCACCGATGCCGACAAGGTGATGGCGCATCTCAAGAAGACGCCGATCAACGACTTCTACGCCAAGGGCGTGATCCGCGCGGACGGCCGCATGGTGCACGACATGCTGCTGGCAGAGGTCAAGAAGCCTTCGGAATCCAAGGGCCCGTGGGACCTGCTGAAGATCGTCAAGAAGGTGCCGGGCGACCAGGTCTATACCACCAAGGAAGAAAGCACCTGCGCCCTCTGGAAGTGACTGCTGCCCGCCACCCGGTCTTTTGACGCCTTTCTGAACCTGTCTCCACGATGAACATCTCAATGCCTGCCCTGTTGAGCCAGCTCCTTCTGGGGCTGGTCAACGGGTCGTTCTACGCGATCCTGAGCCTGGGGCTGGCGGTGATCTTCGGGCTGCTCAACGTCATCAACTTTGCGCATGGCGCACTGTTCATGATGGGAGCAGTGCTGTCGTGGATGGCGATGAATTACTTCAACGTCAACTACTGGGTCATGCTGGCGGTGGCGCCGCTCATCGTCGGCGTTTTTGGCGTGCTCATCGAGCGGCTGCTGCTGCGGTGGATCTACAAGCTCGACCACCTCTACGGCCTCTTGCTCACGCTGGGCCTCACGCTGCTGATCGAAGGCGGCTTCCGTTCGGTGTATGGCGTCTCGGGCCTGGCCTACAGCACGCCGGAGGCGCTGAGCGGCGGCACCAACCTCGGCTTCATGTTCCTGCCCAACTACCGCGCGTGGGTGGTGGTGGCTTCGCTCGTGGTGTGCTTTGCCACCTGGTATGCGATCGAGAAGACGCGGCTCGGCGCCTACCTTCGCGCGGGCACCGAGAACCCGCGGCTGGTCGAGGCCTTCGGCGTCAACGTGCCGCTGATGGTCACGCTGACCTACGGCTTCGGCGTGGCGCTGGCCGCATTTGCCGGTGTGCTTGCCGCGCCGGTCATCCAGATCTCGCCGCTGATGGGGCAGAACCTCATCATCATCGTGTTCGCGGTGGTCGTGATCGGCGGCATGGGCTCGATCATGGGCGCCATTCTCACGGGCCTCGGGCTCGGCGTGGTCGAGGGGCTGACCAAGGTGTTCTATCCGGAGGCCTCGGCCACCGTGGTGTTCGTGATCATGGTCGTGGTGCTGCTGATCCGCCCGGCCGGCCTGTTCGGCAGCGAGAAGTAAAAGTCCATGAAGAAAATATCGCTCGTCGTCTACGGAGTGCTGCTGCTGGCGCTCATTGCCGCACCTTTCATCGGCTTCTATCCCGTGTTCGTGATGAAGGTGCTGTGCTTTGCACTGTTTGCCTGCGCCTTCAACCTTCTGCTGGGTTACACCGGCATGCTGTCTTTCGGCCATGCCGCGTTCCTGGGCGGCTCTGCCTATCTCACTGGCCATGCGCTGAAGGTCTGGCACCTCACCCCCGAACTCGGCCTCATTGCCGGCACGCTGGCCGGTGCGCTGCTGGGGCTGGTGTTCGGCTGGCTGGCCATTCGCCGCCAAGGCATCTACTTTTCGATGATCACGCTGGCGCTGGCGCAAATGATGTATTTCGTCGCGCTGCAGGCCAAGTTCACCGGCGGCGAAGACGGCCTGCAGAGCGTGCCGCGCGGCAAGCTCTTCGGCCTGGTCGACCTGTCGAACGATCTCACGATGTACTACGTTGCCCTGGTCATCGTCGTCGTGGCCTTCCTGCTCATTGCGCGCACGGTGCATTCGCCTTTCGGGCAGGTGCTCAAGGGCATCAAGGAAAACGAGCCGCGCGCCATTTCGCTCGGCTACGACGTCAACCGCTTCAAGCTGCTGGCCTTCGTGATCTCGGCAGCGCTGTCGGGCCTGGCCGGCTCGCTCAAGACGCTGGTGCTCGGCTTCGCATCGCTCAGCGACGTGCACTGGACCGCATCGGGCCACGTCATCCTGATGACGCTGGTGGGCGGCCTCGGCACGCTTTCCGGCCCGCTGGTGGGTTCGGCCGTGGTGGTGTTGCTGGAGAACAAGGTCGGCGACTTCGGCACCTTCATGGCGCGCCTCACGGGTGTCGACTGGTTCAACACGCTCGGCGAATCGGTGACCATGGTCACCGGCCTGATCTTCGTGATCTGCGTGCTCGCGTTCCGCAAGGGCATCATGGGCGAAGTCATCGCCTTCTTCGAACGGCGAAAAGGCAAGGCCTGATGAAACGAAAAAAGGCGGACCCTGTCCGCCTTTCTTGTTTCTGGGGCGGGAAGCCCGCTCAGGGCAGCACGGTAATGCGGTTGGCCGCTGGCGGCGACAACGGGCTGTTCGCCTTGATGTAGGCCTCCAGGGCGTCCACGTCCTGGTCGCCGCCCAGCGTGTCCGTGCCCTGGTTGAATACCGTGAAGTTGTCCCCGCCGGTCGCCAGAAAGCTGTTCATCGTCACGCGGTAGCTCGCGCCGTCCGTCATTGCGGTGCCATTGAGCGCCATGTTGCTGATGCGCGAGCCCGCGGGTGCCGAGAGGCTGTAGCTGTAGCTCAGGCTGCGCGAAGGCAGCAGCACCCTTGGCGATGCGACCGTGTTGGTGCCGCTGTTGAACTGCTGCTCCAGCAGTGCCTTGATCTGCGCGCCTGTCATCGTCTTCACCACCAGGCTGTTGCCGAAGGGCTGCACGCTGAAGAGCTGGCCATAGGTCACGCTGCCGTCGTTGGCCGGCATGAGGTCGGCCCGCACACCGCCCGGGTTCATGAAGGCGATTTGCGCGCCTCCCTTGTTGCTGGGGCTGGTCGCATCGAGTTGCGCGTCCGCAATCAGGTTGCCCAGAACGCTTTCACGCGACGCCGTTTGCGTGCGCGTGGCCGGGCCTGCGAGCGTGCCCACCACGCGTTGAACGAGCGGCGCCGCAACCGAAAGGTACTGGCTGATGAGTGCGGCCACTTCCTGGTTCTTGCCGAATACCGGGTATTGGTCGGTCACGGCCACCGTGTTGGCACCGCTGGTGTAGGCCTCGCCCTGCACAATCACGTTGTCCGCCGACTTGGCCGTGACCTTGCGCGTGCGCGTGTCGATCGTCAGGTTGATGTCGGTCAGCAAGGTGCCGTACTGGCCGGCGCTCGTCAGCAGGAAGGGCTTGGCCGGGTTGGTCTTGCTGTAGTCGCAGATGTACGGGCGGTGCGTGTGGCCCGAGATCACCACGTCAACGGCCGCATCGAGCTTGTCGAGGATCGGCAGGATGTCGCCGCTCAGCCCCGCGCAACTCTTGTCGTTGTAGCCGACGGTGGTCGTGCCGCCTTCGTGAACGACCACCACGATGGCGTCGGCGCCTTCGGCCTTCAGCTGTGGAATGAGCGCATTGGCGGTGTCGGCTTCATCCTTGAAGCTCAGGCCTGCAACGCCGGCCGGGGTCACGATGCTCGGCGTGCCCTTCAGGGTCATGCCGATGAACGCCACCTTCACCGTGGCGCCGTCCTTGGTGAAGGTTTTCATGCCCGTCGCGGGAAAGAGCGTGTTGCCGTCGGTCTTTACGGTGTTGGCCGCCAGGAACCCGAAGTTGGCACCGGGGAAGGACTTGTTGACCCGGCATGGCTCCAGCGGGGTGTTCTTGGCGCAGCCGCCGTTCTTCATGCGCAGCAGTTCGGTCTGGCCCTTGTCGAACTCGTGGTTGCCGACGGCGTTGAAGTCGATCTTCATCGCATTGACGGCTTCGATGGTCGGCTCGTCCAGGAACAGCGCCGACACCAGCGGCGAGGCGCCGATCATGTCGCCGGCGGAAACTACGGCATTGTTTTCGCTTCTGGCCTTGAGCGACGCAATGGCCGAGGCCATGTATGCGGCGCCGCCGGCGGGCACCGGCACCGTACCACCGCCGTTGGAGGGCGCGGTGATCGAAACCCGGGGCGGCTCGAGGTTGCCGTGCAGGTCGTTGAAGGCGATGAGCTTGACGTTCACGCTGCTCGGCGGGGCAGGCGGGGGCGAGGCCGGCGGCGCAGGAGCCGGTGCCGGGGCAGGCGGTGGAATGAACGGTATGAACCCGTTCGAATCGTTGCTTCCGCCGCAGGCGGACAACGTGGCCAGGACAACTCCCGCCAGGGCGAGATGCTTCAACGATGCGGGCATGGGCCTCTCCTCTTTTCGGATGGAATGCAGCGCATGCTGGACAAGGCACATGACGTCGCCGTGACCGTCATCGCACATCGGCCAAGTCAGCGTCGGGGGAATGGTGCGACCGATCGAGCCCCCGGGACCGAAGGCTCGCCGTAGCAGTCGGGTGCTTGCGAAATGTGCGGCCTCAGAGCCGCAGCGGTGCGGCGTAGCCGGTCATCTCCAGGTAGCCCCGGCCGACGCGGCTACCTTGCGCATCGAGCAGGTCGCTCACGCCTTCCCAGTAGACCCCGCCGGTGGAGCCGCGGCTGTCGAGCTCCTGGTCGTCGAGAAGCGCGCGCACTCCGAAGATTCCCGATGGTGTCTGCACGCGCCACCGGGTGGGGTACTTTGCCTGCGTGCGTGGGCTGGTCCACGCATCGGCACCATCGAAGCGCACCTCGTTGTTGCTGAAAACACGCAGCGCGCCGTCGCGCGGGCGAAACGAACCGCCAGCCCACAGCGCACTGCCGTCGCGGCGCCGCAGGCGAAAGGCGGTGAGGGCGCTGCCGTCGTCCAGGTTCATGCCGATCCAGTCCCAGCCTACGGCCTCGGGATGCATCAGCGCCTCGCTCCATTCGTGGTCGAGCCAGGCCGTTCCGTCCACATCGAAGGCCTGGCCCTTCAGTGTGAGCCGGCCCTGCGTCTTCAGTTGCGGTTCGCTGTAGTAGTAGCTTGCCTGTGCTTCCTCCGGGCCCTTGCGCGAGAGCCCGGCCTTGCCTTGCAGCAGCACCGGCTGCGTGGGCGCAAAGCGCAGGTCGAGCGTGAATTCGCCCGCCGGCACGCGGGCCGAATAACTGCCGTCCTTGCGCACGAGAGACCAGTCGCGCAGGCGCACATCGGTGTCGGCTTCGCTGGCCGACGCAACGCCGAAGCCCGCCCGCGCAATGCGCTGGTCATGCAGCAGCACGCGGCCTTCGAGATCGGTAACCGCAGCGTGCGCAAACACGAGGTTCTTGGCCGCAAACGCCGAGCGCATTGCCTGCGCGGCATCGACACGCGAGCGAAAGAACGTCACCTGGAAACCGAACTCGCGTCCTGCCGAAGTTCTTGCGTGGCCCGTGATGTACCACCATTCGGTGCGCAGGTCGGGGTGGCTGCCGAAGTCGCGCGGGAACTGCAGCGTGCGCTCGGGCAGCGCCCAGCTTGCGGGCGCTGCGGCCAGCGCCGCAAGCAGCAGGCTGCGGCGCGAGAGTTTGCAGAAAGCCGGCGCAGGCATCACTCCGCAACCAGCGCGTCGATGCGCTGCTGTGCCGGCTCAATGTCGCCGAAGGCGTTCCGCACCCACACCGCATCGTGATAGCTCGGCAGGTAGCGCTCGCCCGCATCGCACAGCAGCGAAAGAATGGAGCCTTGCTGGCCGGCCGCACGCATCTCGCGTGCAATGGCCAGCATGCCGACAAAGTTGGTGCCCGTCGATGGCCCGACCTTGCGCCCCAGCAATGCCGAGAGCGCATGCATGGCGGCCACCGAATCGAGGTTGGGCACTTCGATCATGCGGTCGACCAGCGTGCGGATGAAGCTCGGCTCCACCCGCGGGCGGCCGATGCCTTCGATGCGCGAGCCCGCCGCCGTCAGCGTTGCATCTCCCGTGCGGTGATAGGCCGAGAACACCGATCCCTCGGGGTCGGGCACGCACACCTGCGTGTCGTGGCAGCGGTAGCGCACATAGCGCCCGATGGTGGCGCTGGTGCCGCCCGTGCCCGCGCCCACAACGATCCATGCCGGCACCGGATGCCGCTCGCGCGCCATCTGCTGGAACATGCTCTCGGCAATGTTGTTGTTGCCGCGCCAGTCGGTCGCGCGCTCGGCGTACGTGAACTGGTCCATGTAGTGGCCGCCGGTTTGCTCGGTGAGCGCGCGCGCTTCTTCATACACTTGCGCCGCATGGTCGACAAAGTGGCAACGCGCGCCGTAGAAGGCGATCTGCGCCACCTTTTCAGGCGAGGTGCTCCGCGGCATCACCGCGATGAAGGGCAGGCCGAGCAGGCGTGCGAAGTAGGCTTCGCTCACCGCGGTGGAGCCGCTCGATGCCTCGACGATGGTTGTGCCTTCGCGCACCCATCCGTTGCACAGCGCATAGAGAAAGAGCGAACGTGCGAGCCTGTGCTTGAGGCTGCCCGTGGGGTGGGTCGACTCGTCCTTCAGGTACAGGTCGACGCCGGCCGCGGCAAGCGAGGGCAGCGGCAGCGGGATCAGGTGCGTGTCGGCGCTGCGCTGGTAGTCGGCTTCGATGCGGCGTATGGCAGAGCCGAGCCAGCCGCCGCATGAAATGGAGGAGGGTGTTTGCTGCATGTAGGAAGAAGTCTACAAGTCATCCCTCGCAGTACCCAGCGGATATGCAAATCGGGATACTGTGCGCTGCCAAATTCCACCCGGCAGGAGACAAGACGCATGAGAACAAGACACCCGCGCCCCGCATCGCGGCGCTCGTTAGGTCAAAGGCATTCCATTGGGGTCGCAACGCTCGCAGCCCTCGCGCTTGCGGGCTGCGCATCGGGGCCTCCCGGTGTGCAGACGCCACAGCGCCCACCCTCGTCCTTTGCCGTCGCTGGCCTCGAGAAGCCGGCCGAAGTGCTGGTCGACCGCTGGGGCGTGCCGCACCTTTATGCCGGCACGCTGTATGACGCCTTCGTGGCGCAGGGCTTCATCGCCGCGCGCGACCGGCTCTGGCAGATGGACCTGTGGCGCAAGCGCGGCCTCGGCGAGATGGCCAAGGACTTCGGGCCCGCATGGGTCGAGAGCGACCGTGCCGCGCGCGCCGTGCTCTATCGCGGCGACATGTACCGCGAGTGGCTGGCCTACGGCTCCGATGCCAAGCGCGTGGCCGAGGCCTTCACTGCCGGCGTCAACGCCTACGTTGCCCAGGTGCGCGCGCAGCCCGCGCTGCTGCCGCCCGAATTCGCACTTCTGGGTTATCAGCCGGCCCTGTGGTCGCCCGAAGACGTGGTGCGCATCCGGCACCACGGCCTCACGCTCAATTTCACGTCGGAGATCGACCGTGCCCGCGCGTTCTGCGCCGGCACCGAAGGTATCAAGGCCGACTGGTTGCGCCGCGAACTCGATCCGCCGGTCACGCCGCAAGTGCCGCCTGGCTTCGATCCGTGCACCATTCCCGCAGCCGAGTTGCGCGCCGCCTATCTGCGTGCGACCGATTCGCCGCGCTTCACCAAGAGCAACACGCGCCTCGCCGGCACCGCCGCAGCGTCTGCTGCAGTGCTGCAGCCCGACAGCCCCGAGGCCGCGGCGGCAAAGGCCGACGAAGAAGAGCGGCAGCGCCAAGCCATGCAAGGCGATCCCACGGCCGCCTACGGCAGCAACAACTGGGTCATCGCGCCGCAGCTCACCTCCACCGGAAGGCCCATCCTCGCCAACGATCCGCACCGCGCGCACGGTGCTCCGAGCCTGCGCTACATGACGCACCTCAGCGCGCCGGGCATGGACGCGATAGGCGCAGGCGAGCCTTTTCTGCCGGGCCTTTCCATCGGCCACAACGGCACCATCGCGTTCGGCCTGACGCGCTTCTACATGGACCAGGAAGACCTGTACGTGTATGAGCTGAATCCGCAGAACCCCGGTGAGTACCGCTACCAGGGCCGTTGGGAGCCGATGACGAGCGTGACCGAGCGCATCGCGGTGCGCGGCGAGAGCGCGCCGCGCGAGGTGGTCAACACCTTCACGCGCCACGGTCCGGTGCTGCTGTCCGAGCCCGGCAAGCAGCGCGCCTTCGCATTGCGGGCGGCATGGCTCGAACCCGGCATGGCGCCGTACTTCGGTTCCATGGACTACATGCGCGCGCAGAACTGGGACCAGTTCCGCGCCGCCATGAACCGCTGGGGCGCGCCGGGCGAGAACCAGGTCTATGCCGACCGCAATGGCAACGTCGGCTGGATGCCGGGCGGCTTGACGCCCATCCGGCCCAACTGGGACGGGCTGATGCCGGTGCCGGGCGACGGCCGCTACGAGTGGTCGGGCTTTCGCAATGGCGACGAACTGCCTTCGGAATTCAACCCGGCACGCGGCTATGTGGTAACCGCGAACGAGAACAACATTCCGCCCGATCATCCGGCGGCAAAGAAAGGCATCGGCTATGAGTGGAGCGACGCGGCCCGTGCGCGCCGCCTCAAGGAGCTGTTCGCCGCGAAGGTGGCTGCAGGCTCGCGCTTCACCATCGAGGGCTCGGAACGCATGCAGAACGACATCGTTGCGACGCCCGCCCAGCGCTTGTTGAAGCTGTTGGCAGGCTTGCGCAGCGACGATCCGCAAACCGCCGCAGGGCTGCGCTTGTTGCAAGGCTGGGACGGCACCATGCACCGCGACAGCGGCGCCGCTGCGCTGTACGAGGTCTGGAGCGGCAAGACCTTGCGTGCGGCCGTGCTCAAGGCCGGCGCCGGCGACGCTGCTTCATCGCTTGCCGCGCCAGGTGACAACACGCGCATGTTGCTGCTGCTCGAAAACCCGTCGGGCTGGGTCAGCAACTCGCAGCGCGACGCCTTGCTGCTGCAGACCCTGCCGCCTGCAATGCAGGAGCTCACCGCCAAGCTTGGGCCCGACATGGCGGCCTGGAAGTGGGGTGCGCTGCATCGCGCTGAATTCCGGCATCCGCTTGCCGAGGTGGTCGACGCTGCAACACGCAAGAAGCTCGACGTGGGCGACTGGCCGATGTCGGGGTCGAGCTTTACGCCGATGGCGGCGACCTACAGGGCGAGCGACTACCGGCTGACGTCGGGGGCTTCGTTCCGGATGGTGCTGGATGTGGGCAACTGGGATGCGTCGCGGGTGATCAATACGCCGGGGCAATCGGGGAATCCGGAAAGTCCGAACTATCGGGACTTGGCGCCGTTGTGGCTTGAAGGCAAGTACGTGCCGCTTGTTTATAGCCGGGGGGCTGTGGAGAGGGAGACTGTGGAGCGGATTCGTTTAGTGCCTGTTGGGCGGTGAGTTTGGTTCCGAGGCCGGGTGTCGCCCCGGCGGGCGACTCACTTTCTTTGCTTCGCCAAAGAAAGTAAGCAAAGAAAGGAACAGCTGCGGCCCTGATCCCGCCTCCATCTGCGCTCCTCGGCGCATACAGAAGGGGTGGGAGCGGGTGGCCTTCGCTTCGCTCGGCCCCAACAGCCAATACCAACAGCCGGCAGACCAACTCAATGCCAACCACCGCGGCGCGCAGCGCCGCGGTGGCTTGGTGGCCGAGCGAAGCAAAGGCCCGTTCGGTTTCCAAGCCCCTCTGTATGCGCCGAGGAGCGGAGGGTTTCGCGGATCAGGGCTCGCAGCTGTTTGAGCGAAGCGAGTTCTGCGAGACCCCGCGAAACGGAGGGTTTCGCGGATCAGGGCTCGCAGCTGTTTGAGCGAAGCGAGTTCTGCGAGACCCCGCGAAACCCGAGCACCGCATTTGCTTACTTTCTTTTGGCGAAGCAAAAGAAAGTGAGTCCGCCGCCGGGCGGAATCCCGGCCTCGGAATCAAAACAAAGCAAGCAAGTCAGCCCCACCGAGGCACAGCCTCATCCTTCAACTGCTGCCGCAGCAACCCATAGTCCGGCACCACACTCTCCACTGTCTCCCAGAACCGATGCGAGTGATCCATCACCCGCAGATGCGCCAGCTCATGCGCAACCACATAGTCGATCACCGGCAGGCGAAAGTGAATCAAGCGCCAGTTCAGCCGGATCGACCCGTCCGCACTCGCACTTCCCCAGCGGGTAGCAGCATTCGACAACGACAACTTCTGCCACCGCACTCCAAGCCGCGGTGCAAAGTGATCGAGCCTTTCGATGAACAGCCGCCGCGCCCGCCGCATGAGCCACGCCTGGGCGGCATCGCGAATTTGAGAGGGCTCGGCGTTCTGCGCCACGGCCAAGCGCAAGATGCGCGGCCCGGCGCCGTCGCCGCTTGCCTCATCGAGCGTGCCACCGACGCTTGCAAAGCCGTGCTTCGGGTCGAGGCGAATCACGACCGGCTCGCCCATGAAGGGAAACTCCGCGCCGTCTTTCCACTCGATGCGCGTGGCCTCGACGCGTGCGTGGCGTTGCCGCGTTTCGAGCAGCTTGCGAATGATCCAGTCGGCCTTTTCCTGGACGGCGGCGTCCACGTCGCGCAGCGTGACCCAGCGCGGCGCACGCACCGATAAACCTTCGGGGCCGACCACGAAGCCGATGGTCTTGCGCTTGCCGCGCTTGAACTCATAGGCCACCCGCGCCCAACCCAGCACTGTTTCGCGCGTAGCCTGCGGATGCACGAAGCTCGCGAGCGTCAGCGTGTCGCGCAGCGGAATGGCGGGCAAAGCGGCGGGGCCGGCGTTGTCTTGCTGCTGGGCATCGGGCACGGGAGGCGAGTCAGCCAACGGCGTCGCCTCCGGCGGCGCGGCCTTCTTCTTCACTTTCCGCGGCTTGCGCTCGGGCGGCTTGGGCGGCGCAAACTCGTTGCCCAGCCCTTCGAACAGATCCATCGTGAACTGAAGCAGTCCCCGCATGTCGGGCTTTCTCTTCAGTGCACTTCTGGCGCCGCCTGCAGCGGCGGACTGTCGCGATAAGCCTCAGGATCGAGCCGGCGCATTTCCGATTCGATCCAGGCCTCGACTTCGCGCATCAGCTCATCGGGCTTGCGGCCGACGCTGGAGATGGCCGGGCCTATCGACACGTCGACCACGCCGGGGCGCTTGATGAAGGCCTTGCGCGGCCACACCTTGGCCGAAGTAACGGCAACGGGAATCACCGGCACGCCGGTTTCGCATGCGAGCCGCGTGCCGCCGCTCTTGTAGGTGCCCTTCTGGCCGCGCGGAATGCGGGTGCCTTCGGGAAACATGATGATCCAGATGCCCTGCGCAAGCAGCTTGCGACCCTGGTTCACGACCTTGTTGAACGCCTGCGCGCGTTGGCTGCGGTCGATATGAATCATGTCGAGCCGGGCCATGGCCCAGCCGAAGAAGGGCACGTAGATCAGCTCTTTCTTGAACACGAATGCCAGCGGATGCGGCATCAGCGTGGGCATGAGGAAGGTCTCGAAGGTCGACTGATGCTTGACCAGCAGGATCGCGCCGGCGAGCTTGTCGGTCGGCAGGTTCTCCATGCCGGTGACGCGGGTCTTGATGCCCAGCAGCACGCGCGCGCCGCCGATGGCCCAGCTGAGCCACTGCACCGCCATCCAGTAGAGCGGTATGCCGCGCTTCCAGAGCGAACTGACGCACATGATGATGCCCCAGGGCACCACGGTGACGAGCATCCACAGGGCATGGACAACGGAACGAAGAAACGCCATCAGACAGCCACCTGGAGTGCAGCCTGCGCTTCGCGCGCAAGCAGGAAGTCGACAAAAGCAGCGAGGTTCTCGTGAACCATGGTGTTCGCCGGATATTCGGGGGGCAGCGGGTCGACGCCTATGCAGGCGGCGCCCATGCCGGTCAGCAAGAGGTGCGGCTCGCAACCCGCGGCGGCACCCGCCTGCAGGTCGCGCAGGCTGTCGCCCGCGGTCGGCACGCCCTGCAGGTCGATGCCGTAGCGGTCGCCGATCTGCAGGAAGAGGCCCGGCTTCGGCTTGCGGCAGTCGCAGTCCTCGTCGGGGCTGTGCGGGCAATAGAACACCGCATCGACCTTGCCGCCGACGGCCGCGAGCATCTTGTGCATCTTGGCGTGCATGGCGTTGAGCGACGCCATGTCGAACAGGCCGCGGCCCAGGCCCGACTGGTTGGACGCGACCACCACGTGCCAGCCCGCATGGTTGAGCTTGGCCACGGCTTCGAGCGCACCGGGCAGCGGCGTCCACTCGATGTCGCTCTTGACGAAATCTTCGCGGTGCACGTTGATCGTGCCGTTGCGGTCGAGGATGACGAGTTTCATGGCGTTGGCAAAAAAGCCCGTGCTGCTTCGCTTCAGACCGCTAGCCGTTCGAGTTGCGCCACGCGGTTCATCGCGACGTGCAACGACATCAGCAGGCCCAGCCGGTTGAGCCGAAGGTCGGCCTGCTCGGCATTGACCATCACGCCGTCGAAGAAGGCATCGACCGGCTCGCGCAGCGCAGCCAGGGTCTGCAGCGACGCGGTGTAGTCGCCCGCATCGAATTGCGCATTGGCGGCGGGCACGACTTCGGCCATGGCGGCATGCAGCGCCTTCTCGGCGGGCTCTTGCAGGAGCAGCTCGCTCACGTGGGCGTCGGCCTCGGGCGCCTTCTTGAGGATATTGCCGATTCGCTTGTTGGCCGCGGCCAGCGCGGCGGCGGCGGGCAGCGCGGCAAAAGCGCGCACTGCGGCCAGCAGCTTGGGCACTTCGCCCAGGCGCTGCGGTCGCGGCGCCAGCACGGCGTCGACTTCTTGCGCACTGGCGCCCTGCTCGCGCAGGCTGCCGGCCAGGCGGTCGAGAATGAAGTCCTGCAGCTCGACCGTGGCCTTGCCGCTGTCGAAGCCGTCGATGTCCTTGAACTGCGCGGCGGCGTCCTGCAGCAGCGCATCGAGCCCCAGCGGCAGGTCTTTCTCGATCAGCATGCGGATCACGCCGAGCGCATGGCGGCGCAGCGCGAACGGATCGCGGTCGCCCGTGGGCAGGTTGCCGATACCGAACATGCCGACCAGCGTCTCGAGCTTGTCGGCCAGCGCCACGACAAGGCCGACGGTGTTGCGCGGCAGTTCGTCGCCGGCAAAGCGCGGCTTGTAATGGTCTTCGATGGCATCGGCCACTTCGGCGGACAGGCCGTCGTGCAGCGCGTAGTAGCGGCCCATGGTGCCTTGCAGCTCGGGAAACTCGCCGACCATGTCGGTCACGAGGTCGGCCTTGGCAAGCTGCGCCGCCTGCACCGCGTGCGCGGTGAGCGTGGCATCCGCGGGTTGCCCTGGCTGCCCCAGTTGCGCCGCAATGCCGCGCGCAATGCGCATCACGCGCTGCACGCGCTCGCCCTGCGTGCCCAGCTTGTTGTGATAGACCACCTTGCCGAGCGATTCGACCCGCGAGGCCAACGATTTCTTGCGGTCCTGGTCGAAGAAGAACTTGGCGTCGGCCAGGCGCGGGCGCACCACGCGCTCGTTGCCGCCAACCACCGCGCTCGCGTCCTCGGGGCTGATGTTGCTGACCACCAAAAACTTGTTGGTGAGCTTGTTCGCCGCGTCGAGCAGTGGAAAGTATTTCTGGTTGGCCTTCATCGTAAGGATGAGGCACTCTTGCGGCACTTCGAGAAACTCGCGCTCGAAGCTGCAGACCAGCACGTTGGGGCGCTCGACCAGCGCCGTGACTTCATCGAGCAGCGCATCGTCATGAATGGGCACGGTGCCGCCGCCGACCCGCACGGCCGCGGCCGCAAGCTGGCGCGCGATTTCGGTGCGGCGGGCTTCAAAGCTCGCGATGACCGCGCCGTCGTCCTGCATCTGCAGCGCGTAGCTGTTGGCATCGCGCAGCACCACCGGGTCGCCCGCCGCCTCGAAGCGGTGGCCGTGCGTTTCGCGGCCGGCATGCAGTCCCAGCGCCTCGACCGGCACAACAGCATCGCCATGCAGCGCGACTAGGCCATGGGCCGGGCGCACGAAGCTCACGCTGCTCCAGCCGGGCAGCTCGCAGCCGCTTTCGAGCTGGTAGCTCATCACCTTGGGGATCGGCAGCTTGGCGATGGATTCAGCCAACGCCTTCTGCAGCCCTTCGGCCAGCGTGGCGCCCTTGGCGGTGCTTTCGTAGAACAGCGCTTCGGCCTTGCCGTCCATTGCGCGCTTCAGGCCGGGCACGGCCGAGGCATCGGCGCCGAGGGCGGCCAGCCGCTTGAGCAGCGCAGGCGTGGGCTGGCCCGAGGCATCGAGCCCCACGGCCACGGGCATGAGCTTTTGAGACACGGCCTTGTCGGCAGCGCGCTCGGCCACGTGGGTGAGGTGCGCAGCCAGCCGGCGCGGCGATGCGTAGGCGGTGAGCACGGAGCTCGGCTCGGCGAGCCCCTGGGCCACGAGCTGGTCGCGCAGGCCATTGGCGAAAGCATCGCCGAGTTTCTTCAACGCCTTGGGGGGCAGCTCTTCAACGAAGAGTTCGACCAACAGATTCTTTTGCACGCTCGTCATCGCTCAAGCCGCCTTCTTCGTGATTTGTGCAACCCACTCGCGCGGCGCCATCGGAAAACCAAGCCTTTCGCGGCTCTCGTAGTAGCTTTGCGCCACGCTGCGCGCCAAGTTGCGGATGCGGCCGATGTAGGCCGCCCGCTCGGTCACGCTGATCGCGCCGCGCGCGTCGAGCAGGTTGAAGCTGTGCGCAGCCTTGAGCACCTGCTCGTAGGCCGGCAGCGCGAGCTGCTCGGTCATGAGGTGCTTGGCCTGCTTTTCGTGCGCATTGAAGGCAGTGAACAGGAATTCGGCATCGCTGTGCTCGAAGTTGTAGGTCGACTGCTCGACCTCGTTCTGCTTGTACACGTCGCCGTAGCTCAGGCCTTCGGTCCACGTGAGGTTGTAGACGTTGTCCACGCCCTGCAGGTACATGGCCAGGCGCTCCAGGCCGTAGGTGATTTCGCCGGTGATGGGCTTGCAGTCGATGCCGCCCACCTGCTGGAAGTAGGTGAACTGCGTCACTTCCATGCCGTTGAGCCACACCTCCCAGCCCAGGCCCCAGGCGCCGAGCGTGGGGTTCTCCCAGTCGTCTTCCACAAAGCGGATGTCGTTCTTCTTCAGGTCGAAGCCCAGGGCTTCGAGGCTGCCGAGGTACAGCTCGAGGATGTTGCTGGGCGCCGGCTTGAGAACCACCTGGTACTGGTAGTAGTGCTGCAGGCGGTTGGGGTTCTCGCCGTAGCGGCCGTCCTTGGGGCGGCGGCTGGGCTGCACGTAGGCGGCCTTCCAGGGCTCGGGGCCGAGGGCCCGCAGGAAGGTGGCGGTGTGCGAGGTGCCCGCGCCCACTTCCATGTCGTACGGTTGCAGCAGCGCGCAGCCCTTGTCGGCCCAGTACGACTGCAGTTTGAGAATGATTTGCTGGAAGGTCAACATGAAGCTGGCCGGCGCAGGCCGGACATTTGGACGGTAGCGCGGCAATGCGCCGCGAAAGCGGACGATTTTACGGTCGGAGGGCAACTCTCCCACATCAAGGCGGGATGCTGGCTGCCGGCGCGGCGCCCCGGGCCGTGCGACAAAGGCGGGCCGGTTGCATGCAATCGCCTTTTATCGGTCTTTTCCCGGTCTTTTTTCACCCGCCGGGCGTCCTTTCCCCCTGCTTCCACCGACATGCTGCCGCCCCAAATCGGTCCGAATTCCCCTCTGTTCATCGTTCTGAACGCCGGCTCGGGCAACGCGGACACCGCTGAAACCCGCCGGGTCATCGAGGAAGGCTGCGCCGCGGCCGGCCGCAAGCACCGCATCTTTCTTGTGGATGAGCGCACCACGGTGCAGGCGCTGGCGCGCGAGGCGGTGGAGCGGGCCCGCGCTGTCGGCGGCGTGGTGGTGGCCGCGGGCGGCGACGGCACCATCAACACCGTGGCGCAGGCCACGCTCGGCAGCGGGCTGGCCTTTGGGGTGCTGCCACAGGGCACCTTCAACTACTTCAGCCGAGCCCATGGCATTCCGGGCGATACGGCCGAGGCGCTGCAGGTGCTGCTGACCGCGCAGCCCCAGCCGGCACAGGTCGGCCTGGTGAACGACCGCGTGTTCCTGGTCAATGCCAGCATGGGGCTGTACGCCGAACTGCTGGAAGAGCGCGAAAGCTACAAGGCACGCTATGGCCGGAGTCGCTGGATCGCTTTTTTTGCCGGGCTTTTGACGGTGATGCGCGGCCACCGGCTCTGGAACCTGCGCATGGCCTGGCGCGGACAGGAGCGCGACGTGAAGACGCCAACGCTTTTTGTAGGCAACAACCCGTTGCAGCTGCTGCAGGTAGGCATCGAGCATGCCGACGCGCCCGAAAACGGCCAGCTCGCGGCCGTGGTGCTGAAGCCGACGGGTGTGCTGGCGATGCCCGGGCTGCTGGTGCGCGGCGCGCTGGGCCGCCTTGGGAGCGCCGACGAGGTGCTGAGCTTTCCGTTCGAGTCGATGACGGTGAAGACCGGCCGGCTGCATTCGCCCCGCCGGGTGAAGGTGGCCACCGACGGCGAGATCGCCTGGACCGAGATGCCGCTGCTGTTTCGTGTCTCGCCCGAGCCGCTGTGGCTGGTGCGGCCGGATTCCGCCCCCGAACTGGAGGCCGCCAAGCAATGAACAGTTGCCTGCTTCAGATTTCGGACCCGCATTTCGGCACCGAGCAGCCCGAGGTGGTGGAGGCGCTCGAGCGGCTTGCGCATTCCTTGTCACCGCAGGTGGTGGTGCTCTCCGGAGACATTACCCAGCGGGCCACGCGCGCGCAGTTTGCGGCGGCCCGCGCCTTCGTCGACCGGCTCGCGCCGCCGGCGGTGGTGGCCATTCCCGGCAACCATGACATTCCGCTCTTTCATTTGCCGGCGCGCCTCTTCTCGCCTTATGAAAGGTACGCCGAAGCCTTCGGCACCAACCTGGAGCCGGAGTTCGAATCCGCCGAATGGCTGGTGGTTGCAGTGAACACCACGCGCTGGTACCGGCACGAGGACGGCGAGGTTTCCGCCGCGCAGGTCGAGCGGGTCGAAGCCCGGCTGGCTGCGGCATTGCCTTCGCAATTGCGCGTGGTGGTGACGCACCAGCCGGTGATGGTCACGCGGCAGGAAGACATGCACAACCGGCTGCACGGCCGCGAAACGGCCGTGGCGCGCTGGTGCGCCGCCGGCGCCGACCTGATCCTGGGCGGCCACATCCACCTGCCGTTCGTGCGCTCGCTGCACGACGCGTACGCCGGTTGCCCACGCACGACATGGGCAGTGCAGGCCGGCACGGCCGTGTCGTCGCGCGTGCGGGCGGGGCATCCCAATTCGGTGAACGTGCTGCGCATGGAAAACATCGGTGGCACCCGCATCTGCCAAGCGGAACGGTGGGACCATTCGGCGGCACACAAGGCCTTTGTGTGCGGCAAAGTATTGCGGCTTCGGCTTGCCAGCGGCGCGCAGCTCCCTTAGGGTGCGCCGCATGCCCACGGAAGCCCCTGCCCTCGTTCTTCTCGCCCGCCAGGTTGGCGAGCATGCCCTTGCCTGGTTCGTGTGTGTCTTTGCGGTATCGGTGCTGGGCACCGGCATCGTTTGCCGGCTGCTGCAGCGGCGCCGCGCCAGGGCCTCTGCCGAAAGCGATGAGCCCGACGAGCCGCGCGTGGCGGGCGGGTTGGCGCTGGGCTTTGTGTTGATTCTTGCGGCGGCAAGCCTGGTGGCCTACATCGCGTCGAAGCTGGGGGACGGGCGCCTGCTCGGCCTGGCCGACCAGGCGTTGGCCGATGCCATCGGCGAGCATGTGCCGTGGGCTGCCCTGGTTGCCTTCAGCTGGCTCACCCACCTGGGCGATGCCGAACTGCTGGCGCCGGTGTGCGTGGTGCTGGCCGTTGCATTGTGGCGCAAGGCGCACCGCGGGCTGGCGCTGGGCTGGGTGATGGCGCTCGGCGGCATCGTGCTGCTGAACCCCGCGCTCAAGCGCATCTTTGCGCGGGCGCGGCCATTGCACGACCATGGGCTGGCACTGGAAACGAGCTTCAGCTTTCCGAGCGGGCACAGCTCGGGCGCCATAGTGAGCTACGGCATGCTGATGTACTTGGCGCTGCGCCTGTTGCCGGCGCGCTGGCATGTGCCGGCAGCCATGGCGGCCGCAGCCGCCATCGTCACCATTGCGTGCAGCCGCGTCTTCCTGCAGGTGCACTTTGCAAGCGACGTGGTGGCCGGCCTGCTGACCGGCCTGGCGTGGCTGCTGGTGTGCGTGAGCAGCCTCGAATACGCGCGGCACCGCAAGCGCCGGGCCGCGCGCTGAGCGGAATCAATACTCCCAGAAAATGCGCTGCAGTTCTTTCGTGTCGCTGGTCTTGGTGAGTGCCACCATCGCCAGGATGCGGGCCTTCTGCGGACGCAGGTCGTGCGCCACCACCCAGTCGTACTTGTCGTCAGGCTGCTCTGCATTGCGGATCACGAAGCCGTCGGGCACGCGCGAGCTGCGAATGATGATGGCGCCGTCGGTGCGCGCCTTCTGCAGGTTGGGCACGATGCGGTTGGCCACCGAGCCGTTGCCCGTGCCGCCGTGGACGATCGCCTTCACGCCGCTCTTGGCGAACGCGTCGATGGCGATGGAAGAAACACCCTCGTAGCCCATCGCGATCTCGACCGCCGGCAGCGTGTTGATGCTGTCGATGTCGAACTCCGAATTCATCGTGTGGCGCTTGACCGGTGCACGGAACCAGTAGTTCTTGCCCTCGACCACCATGCCCAACGGGCCCCACTGGCTGGAGAACGCACTGGTCTTGATGTTGACGTTCTTGCTCACGTCGCGGCCGCTGTCGATGTTGTCGTTCATCGTGACCAGCACGCCCTTGCCGGCGGCATCCTTGCTGCCTGCCACGCTGACTGCGTCATACAGGTTGAGCGCGCCGTCGGCCGAGAGGGCCGTTCCCGGACGCATTGAGCCGACCACGACGATCGGCTTGCTGGTGTGCACGGTCAGCGTGAGGAAGTAGGCGGTTTCTTCCAGCGTGTCGGTGCCGTGGGTAATGACGATGCCGTCCACGTCGGCCTGCTTGGACAGCGCGGACACGCGCTTGGCCAGCGTCAGCAGGTTGTCGTTGGTAAGGCTCTCGGAAGCCACCTGGAACACCTGTTCGCCGCGCACGTTGGCAATTTTCGAGAGCTCGGGCAGGCCCGCAATGAGCTTGTCGACGCCGACCTTGGCGGCCGCATAGGTGGCGCTGTTCACGGCCGAGGCGCCGGCCCCCGCAATGGTGCCGCCGGTGGCCAGGATCACCACATTGGGCAAGGCCTGCTGGGCTTGCGCGAGGGCGCTGGCCGCAAGCAGTGCGGCACCGGCTGCGAAAGCCCTGAAACGGGGAGAAAGGTACATGGAAAACTCCTGTGTCTTGGATGAAATTCTGGAAGCGGCGAGAAGATACATGAACCATGCCCGCATGCTCTTCGCTTCCATGCCGCCATGGCATGCCGCCATGCGCCAAGGATTACCATCGCCGGGCGCACCGCCGCAAACCCGCCATCCAATGAACGCCGATCCCGCCGCCCTTCCCCCGACCACCGCCCAGGAAATGCCCGCCCCCGACGGCCCGCTGTCGCGAGCACGCCCGGGGCGCGAGCGCATCATGGCGGCGATCCGCACGGCGGCGGTTACCGAGTTCAGCCTGCACGGGCTGAAGGGCACGTCCACCCAGGCCATTGCCGCGCGCGCCGGCCTGACCAAGCCCCAGCTGCACTACTACATCGCCGGCAAGGAAGAGCTCTACGAAGAGCTGCTGATGCAGGTGCTGCATGCGTGGAAGGTGGTGTTTTCGTTCGAAGACGCGAGCGACCCGGGCACGGTGCTGGGCGACTACATCCGCAAGAAGCTCGACCACGCCTTCGACAACCCCGAGATCTCGCGCATCTTCACGCGCGAGGTGCTCGACGGCGGCCGCAACCTCGACCGCTACTGGCCCAATGCCCGGGCGTGGACGCAAAAGAAGGTCGACGTGATCAACGGCTGGATTGCGCGCGGACAGATGCGCCCGCTCGACGCGCGCCTGCTGCTGATGCACATCTGGGCCATGACCCAGAGCTATGCCGACTACGCGATACAGACGCGCGTGATGCTCGGCCTGCCGCCAGACGCGCCGATCGACCGCGAGCCGATTGCGCGCGAGCTGGTGGCCTTTGTGCTGGGCGGCTGCGGCATCAAGGCCTAGCGTTTGCTGCGCCGCCAACGGCGCGGCTCACGATGCGCCGGCTTCCCAGGCGCGACCTGTCGGGTCGGCCAGCGCGAGCCGCATCATCTCGATGAACCGGCGCAGCCGCGCCGGCTGGAAGCGTGCATGCGGATAGATCAGGTAAACGGGCAGCGCCGCCACGTGCCACTGCGGCACAAGCTGCACCATGCGCCCCGTGGCGATGTCGTCTTTCAAGAGCCAGGCCGAGCCCATGCAGGCTCCCAAGCCCATGCGCGCCGCGCTTTGCAGCGCATAGAGGCTATCGGTGCTCATGCGCGGCCGGATGGGCACGTGCGCAACTTCGCCGGACGGACTGTGGGTGAGCACCACCTCGTTGCGATAGAACGTGCGCAGCGCGATCCACGGCAGTTCGGCCAGTTGCGATGCATGCGTGGGCGGCTGGCGCCCGGCCAGCACCGAGGGGGCGGCAACCACCACGCGCGGCACCTCCGAAAGCTTGATGGCCACCGCCATGGTGTCCGTCACTTCGCCCACCTGGATGGCGCAATCGACGCCTTCGGCAATGAAGTCCGGCCGCCGGTCGTTGAGCAGCCATTCAACCGACACCCGCGGGTACGCGCGCAGGTAGTCGGCCAGGGGCCCGACCAGCAGCAACTGCCCCAGCGCATGCGGCGCCACCACCCGCAGCGTGCCTTCGGGCTCGTCGCCCACGCCGCGAAGGTCGGCCTCGAAGGCGTGCCAGTCGGCGATCAGTTCCCTGGCGCGCTCGTAGCAGCGCTCACCGTCTTCCGTGAGCTTCATGGCGTGCGTGGACCGGCGCAGGAGCCGCACACCGAGCGAACGCTCCAGGGCCTGCAGCCGGCGGCTGACGGTGGGCTGCGTCGCGCCCATCTGCTGGGCGGCGGCCGAGAGACTGCCGGCCTCGACGATATGGATGAAGGTCTGCATCAGCTCGATGCGGTCGGCTGCGGGGGAAGAGGTCGACATGGCTTGTCTTTATGCGTGTGACGTATAGACATTGTGCGATCTTCAGGGCTACCAAGTCACGCCTCAGAGGCGCACATTTCAACCCTCGCTCGATATTCAAGGGTTAACGCCATGTCTTCCATTCAACAAACGCATGCATCGGATGCTGCTGCAACGGCGACACGCGACCTGCCGGCCTCGCTGGTGCTGCTGCTCGCCACGGGCGCCGGACTGTCCGTGGCCTCTCTCTACTACGCCCAGCCGATGCTCGGCGTGCTGGGGGCGGACATCGGCGCCTCCGCGCGGTCGGTCGGGTTCATTCCCACGCTCACGCAGCTTGGCTACGCGCTGGGCATCCTGCTGCTGGCGCCGCTGGGCGACCGCTACGACCGCCGCCGCATCGTGCTGGCCAAGGCGGCCGCGCTGTGCGCCGCGCTGCTGGTGGCCGGGGCCGCACCGTCGATCGGCATGCTGCTGGCGGCCAGCCTGGCCATCGGCCTTGCGGCCACGATGGCGCAGGACATCGTGCCCGCCGCCGCCACGCTGGCGCCCGAAGCGTCGCGCGGGAAGACCGTGGGCACGGTGATGACGGGGCTGCTGCTCGGCATCTTGCTGTCGCGCGTGGTGAGCGGCTTCGTGGCCGAGCACTTCGGCTGGCGCGCGATGTTCATTGCTGCGGCCGCCAGCATCGCGCTCATCGGCGCGGCCGCCTGGCGCGGCCTGCCGCGCTTCAGGCCCACCACGCACCTGGCCTATGGCGCGCTGCTCGGATCGCTGGGCACGCTGTGGTCGCGCCACGGGGCTCTGCGCCGCGCTGCGCTGGCACAGGCACTGCTGGCGGTGGGCTTCAGCGCCTTCTGGTCCACGCTGGCGGTCATGCTGCACGGCGAGCCGTTCCACCTGGGCAGCGCCGCAGCGGGTGCGTTCGGCCTGGCTGGCGCCGCTGGCGCTCTGGCGGCGCCGCTGGCCGGACGGCTGGCAGACCGTCGCGGGCCGGAACTGGTGACGCGGCTCGGCGCAGGGCTGGTGGTGGTGTCGTTCGCGGCCATGGGATTCGCGCCGCTGCTGCCGGCGCATGCGCAGCTCTGGCTGCTGGCGCTCGCGGCAATCGGCTTCGACCTGGGCATGCAGGCGGCGCTGATCGCGCACCAGACCATCGTCTATGGCATCGAGCCCGGTGCACGCAGCCGGCTCAATGCGGTGCTGTTCACCAGCATGTTCATCGGCATGGCGGCCGGCTCGGCGCTGGGCGCACTTGCCCTCGCGCAATGGGGCTGGGCGGGTGTGACCTGGCTGGCGACCGGCACGGCCGCCGCGGGGCTGGGCGTGCGGCTCTCGCGGGGCGCAAAAACGCCGAAATGAGCGAAAAGCAGCTTGTGTAGTTGTCGTTAACAAAATTACACTCAGAAACAAAGCGCCCGACGAATTGCCGCGGGCGCCTTTCGCTGCGTCGAGGATTGCCTCGCTCGAATTGGTTTTTGCCTGGTTCTGCTGAATTCACTAGCTCTGGGGTGCCCCCGGCGCATCGCCAGACCCAACGATTCCGTGAGCTGCGGCGTGGTCCAGCGCGATTCCAAAAGAGCCGAAAGCCCAGCCAATGCACCATCATCGGAAACTTCGATTTCCCCTCCTTCGTTCCGCAGCTGCCAGGTCGGCCGCGCTCAGCGTCACTGCGGTGCTGGGCCTGAGTGGCTGCGCGTCGTTCAGCGTTGAAACCGCCCAGCTTTCGACACCCGAGATCCGCGCCACGGTGCAGCAGGACAAGGCCGCGCTGGAGCGCGATGTCGAGCCGCTCGCAGGCCCCCTGACACTGGACGGCGCGATTGCGCGCGCCATCAAGTACAACGCAGACCGCCGCTACCGCGCCATGGAAGAGGCCGTTGCAATGGGCACATTCGAGGTCGGCAAGTTCGACATGCTGCCCAAGCTGATCGCGGCGGCCGGCTACCGGGAGCGGAACAACGACCTGATTACCCGCAGCGTCGATTCCGTTACCGGCCTGCCGTCACTGGCCAATCCGTACATTTCTTCCAGCCGCCAGGTGGCCACGAGCGAAATCGGCCTGTCATGGAGCCTGCTCGACTTTGGGCAGAGCTACTATGCCGCCCGCCAGAACGCCGACCGGGTGCTGATTGCCGGCGAGCGCCGCCGCAAGGCGCTGCACAACCTGATCCTGGACGTGCGCACTGCCTATTGGCGCGTGGTCGCAGCGCAAAAGCTCATGCCGCTGCTGCGCAAGACCATTGCGGATTCGGAGCTGGCGCTCAAGGACGCACGCAAGGCCGAAGACGACCGCATCCGCTCGCCGCTGGAGCCGCTGCGCTACCAGCGCCAACTGCTTGAAAACCTGCGGTTGCTCGAAACCATCGACCAGGAACTGTCGACGGCACGCGTCGAACTGGCAACCCTGACCGCCCTGCCCCTGACCACGCCCTATACCGTGGCCGAGCCGGCGAGCGACGTGAACACCGTTTGGCTGCAGCAGCCACTCGACAAGATGGAAGAGGTTGCGCTGCTGCGCAACCCCGACCTGCGCGAAGGCATGTACAACGCACGCATAGCCCAGCAGGAAACTCGGCGCGCACTGCTCAAGCTGTTTCCGGGCCTTTCGTTCAACTACGGCTTCAAGCACAGCAACGACGACTTCCTGATTCATCAGAACTGGAACGAGGTGGGTGCACAGATTTCGTTCAACCTGCTGGGCCTGCTTGCGGCGCCCGCGCAGATGCGCCTGGCCGACAACGGCGTTGCGCTGGCCGACCAGCGCCGCATGGCGATGCAGATGGCCGTGCTCACGCAACTGCACATTGCACGCCTGCAATACGCCAATACCGCGCGCCAGTACGAGCGCTCCGACAGCATCGCGCAGGTCGACGGCCGCATTGCGCAGCATGTTGCCAACCAGGCCGACGCGCAGAAGCAGTCCGCACTGGACCGCATCTCGCAGCAAAGCACTGCCGTGCTGTCCCAGTTGCGCCGCTACCAGGCGCTGTCGAACGCGCAGGCGGCTGCATCGCGGCTGCAGGCCACGCTGGGCATGGAACCGGTGCTGGACGCTTCTTCGAACATGCCTCTGGCGACACTTACCGACGCGGTCGGCAAGTCGCTGCAAAGCTGGAAGCAGGGGCAGTTGCCCGCGCTCGAGGAAGCCCGGTGATGCAGCTTTGGGCCACAGCGCGCCTTTGCGGGCCGTTGTTTTACGCGGCCGCGGTTTTCGCCCCTGGCGTAAAGGCCGCCCCGCCGCAGCCGGCGCCAGGTTCGGCGCTGGAAACACGCGAGGTCAGGGCCCAGCTGGCACCGCGCCGCTACACGACACTGGCTGCCGAGATCGGCGCCAAGATCAACCGGCTCCCGTTGGCCGAGGGCAGCGCCTTCAGGCAGGGGCAGATGCTGGTGCAGTTCGACTGCCAGCTGCAGCAGGCCCAGCTTGCCAAGGCCGAAGCCGCCCTGATGGCAGCCAACACCGCATGGCATGGCAACCAGAAACTGTCCGAGCTGAATTCGGTCGGCAAGGTGGAACTCGACGTTTCCAGGGCCGATGCGCTCAAGGCGCAAGCCGAGGTGTCAGCCAACCGGGCGCTGATTGGCAAATGCCAGATCGCGGCGCCTTTTTCCGGCCGCATTGCCGAGCAGAAAGCGCGTGAACAGCAGTATGTGCAGCCCGGCCAGCCACTGCTGGAGATCATCGACGACAGCCAACTGGAGCTGGAGTTCATCGTTCCGTCGCGCTGGCTTGCATGGGTGCGCACCGGCACAGCCTTCGAAGTCAACATCGACGAAACCGGCAAGACCTACCCGGCCAAGGTGCAGCGCATCGCGGCGCGCGTGGATCCGGTCAGCCAGTCGGTCAAGCTCAACGCGGTCATCGACGGCCGCTTCAGCGAACTGGCCGCCGGCATGAGCGGCAAGGTCTTGATGGCGCCGCCGCAGCGCTGAACCCTTTCACCTGCCCAGCAGCCACACAGCCAACGCTGCGCCTCTTCAGGGAACCCGCCATGAACCCGTCGCTCTCTCCTCTTCGCTTGCCCGCAGGGGCCCTCAACACGCGCCGCCCGCTGCGTGCCACGTCTCAACTGCTTGCGCTGGAACAGCGCTTCATGTTCGACGGCGCCGTTGCGGTCGCCGACGCAGCCCAGGCCGCCCACGACAGCACACCTGCGGTGCCGCCGGTGCCGCCGGCGGTGGAAGTGCGTGCCGCCGAGCCAGCCAAGGACCAAGGCAAGAAGGAAGTGGTGCTGGTCGACACCTCGCTGGCCAACTACAAAAGCCTGGAAGCGGGCGTGCGCGACGGCGTCGGCATCGTCGAGTTCGACGGCAACCGCGACGGCCTGGCGCAGATCGCGCAATGGGCTGCCAGCCAGAGCGGCCTTGATGCGATCCACATCTTGTCGCACGGCTCGCAAGGCTTGGTCAACCTTGGTACCACGCAACTCAACCAGGCATCGCTGGGTTCGGCCGCCACGCAGGCCGAACTGGCGCAGCTGGGCCAGGCGCTGGCCAGCGGCGGCGACCTGCTGCTGTACGGCTGCGACGTGGCCGCCGGCGACGGCGCCCAATTGCTTGCCGGAATTGCCCGGGCCACTGGCGCTGACGTTGCCGCTTCGACTGACATGACGGGCGCGGCCCGCCTTGGCGGCGACTGGACACTGGAGGCACACAGCGGCGACATCGACGCCCGCGCGCTGGCGCTGATGGATTACGACGGCGCGCTGGCAGTGGTGACCTTCGTCGACGCCGACAGCCCAGGCGGCGGCTATGTGCAGTCCATCGTCAAGGATGCCGGCGGCAAGAGTCTCACCTTCACCGGACCCAACCTGGCCATCGACGCCGGCCCGATGCTGTACGCGGGCGACACCAACCTGACCGGCGCGACCGAACTGACCGCCACCATCCAGAACGGCTCGGCCTTCGACCTTGCGTCGTTGAAGGTGGACGCAGTGGGAACCGTCGCCGTCAAGCTGACCTACTTCAACGGGTCCACCCTCAGCTTCAACATCGGCCCCACCGCGGGCTTGCAGACCATCACCAGCGGGGCCTTCGGCGTTTCGGCGCTGAACATCGTGAAGATGGAGATCAGCTCGGCCAGCTATGCGGGTTTCCAGGATTTCAATGTCACCGTCAAATCGACACCAGCGACCACGGTGAGCAGCGCCGTACTGTCCAACGACACTGGCGTGGTCGGCGACTTCGTGACCAGCATCGCCGCGCAGAAAATCTCCGGACAGCTGTCGACAGACCTGCTCGCCGGCGAGCAGGTCGAGGTGTCCTACGACGGCGGATTCAACTGGACCGAGGCCGACGTGCACACCGCGGGCAGCAAAGACTGGAGTACCAATACCACGCTTTCCGGCAGCGGCACCTTTCTGGCGCGCGTCAGCAACGCGCTTGGCGGCGGCGCCCCCAAGGTGCAAAGCTACAGGCTCGACACCACCGCGCCCACCACCGGCTTCAGCGGCTACGCGCTGTCGGCCGACTACGGCAGGCTGAACAACGACCTGATCACCAATAGCGTCAGCCAGACCATCACGGCAACACTGAGCGCTTCGCTGGCGAGCGGCGACACCGTCTGGGGTTCGACCGACAACGGCAACTCCTGGACCAATGTCACCAGCAAGGTCAGCGGCACGACGCTGACCTGGACGGGCGCCACGCTGGACGCGGTCAACCAGACCCTGCGTTTCAGGGTGACCGACCAGGCGGGCAATGACGGCCCCGAAAGCGTCCAGGCGTACACGCTCGACACAACGGCGCCTTCCACTGCCGTGAGCACCGTCAACTTCTCGAACGACAGCGGCACATCGCCGAGCGACTTCGTCACCAACATGGCGTCGCAGACCGTCAGCGGCACGCTGTCGGCCAACCTGGCGCCCGGCGAAACGGTGTACGTGTCGCTCGACAACGGCGCAACTTGGGCGGCCGCCACGGCCGCCGTGGGCCAGAGCAGCTGGACGCTGGGCCGCACGCTTGCGGGCAGCAACACGCTCAAGGTGAGGGTGACCGACATCGCCGGCAACGACGGCACGGTGCTGTCGCAGGCCTACACCTACGACACCACCGCGCCGGCCACCACGTTCAGCAACCTGGCGCTGTCGGCCGACACCGGACCAAGCAACACCGACTTCATCACCCGCATCCCGTTCCAAACCATCACTGCCACGCTCAGCGGCGCACTGGCGGGCACTGACATCCTGTATGGCTCGCTCGACAACGGCGCCAGTTGGACCGACATCACGAGCAAGGTGGCCGGCACCACGCTGAGCTGGAACGGCGTTACCCTGGCCGGCAGCAATACGCTGCAGCTGAAGGTGACCGACGCCGCCGGCAACACCGGCGGCGTGCTAACCAAGGCGTATGTGCTCGACACCAGCGGCCCCGCCACGCCAGGCACGCCGGTGCTGGCCAGCGCCAGCGATACCGGCAGCTCCAACAGCGACGGCGTTACCGCCGACAACACCCCCACCCTGAGCGGCACGGCGGAAAACGGCAGCACCGTCACCATTTTTGACGGCGCCACCCTGCTCGGCAGCGTGGTGGCGGGTGCCGGGGGCTGGAGCTACACCACCAACGCGCTGGCAAACGGCAGCCACAGCATCGTCGCGGTCGCCACCGACACCGCCGGCAATCCCGCCTCCTCGGCCGCCCTGAGCTTCACGGTGGACACCGACGCGCCAGCGACCACCGCGGTGGCGGTGCCGGCCAATGGCACGTATTACACCGGCGACCGTCTGGACTTCACGGTCGTCTTCGACGAGGCAGTTACGGTCGACACCACTGGCGGCACGCCGCGCATCGCCATGGTGGTCGGCGCCACGACCCGCTACGCCAGCTATGTGTCGGGCTCCGGCACCAGCGCGCTGACCTTCCGCTACACCGTGGTCAACGGCGACGCTGACGCCAACGGCATCACGGTCAACGCACTGTCGCTCAACGGGGCCAGCCTGAGAGATGCTGCCGGCAATGACGCCAGCACCATCCTCAACAGCGTCGGCAGCACGGCCGGCGTCAACGTCGACGGCTCGCTGCCGAGCATCACCGGCGTCGGCGCCAGCACCGCCGATGGCAGCTACGGCGCGGGCCAGACCGTCACCATCACGGTCCAGTTCTCCGGCAACGTCACGGTCGACACCACCAACGGAACGCCGACGCTGGCACTCGACGGCGGCGGCAGCGCCACCTACACCGGCGGCTCGGGCGGCACCACGCTGACCTTCAGCTACATCGTCGGCGCCGGCCAGAACAGCGCCGACCTCGACTACATCTCGAGCGCCGCGCTGGCACTCAACGGTGCCGCCATCACCGACGCCGGCGGCAGCCACCAGAACGCCGTGGTCGTGCTGGCCACGCCGGGCACGGCCGGCTCGCTAGGTGCCAACAAAAACCTCGTCATCGACACAACGGCGCCGACCAACACCGTCGGCGGCGCCTCCTTCTCTGCCGACACCGGGAGCTCCGGCAGCGACTTCGTCACCAAGACCGCGGCGCAGACCATCAGCGGCACGCTGGCATCCAACCTGTCGGCCGGCGAGAACGTCTATGTGTCGCTGGACAACGGCAGCACCTGGACGCTGGCCACCGCCTCGGTCGGCACCAAGGCCTGGTCGCTGGCCGGCCAGACGCTGACCGGCAGCGGCACGCTCAAGGTGCGCGTCACCGACAACGCCGGCAACAGCGGCGTCGCCTACTCGCAAGCCTATGTGCTCGACACCACGGCGCCGACCATCGGCTTCGGCGGCGTGGCACTGTCTGCCGACACCGGGACGGCCGGCGACCTGATCACCAACACCGCGGCGCAGACCATCAGCGCCACGCTGAGCGGCGCGCCGGCCGCCGGCGACGTCGTCTACGGCTCGCTCGACAACGGCGCCACGTGGGCCGACATCACGAGCAAAGTCAGCGGCACGACCTTGACGTGGAACGGCGTCACGCTGGCCGGCAGCGACACGCTCAAGCTGCGGGTGACCGACGCCGCCGGCAACAACGGCGCCGCCACCAGTGCCGCCTACGTGCTCGACACCACCGGCCCGACCAGCTCGGTCGCAAGCGTCGCCTTCTCGGCCGACAGCGGCGCCTCGATGAGCGACTTTCTCACCAACGTGGCGGCGCAGACCCTCAGCGGCACGCTGTCGGCCAACCTGGCAGCGGGCGAAAGGGTGTTTGTGTCTCTCGACAACGGCAATACCTGGACCGCGGCAAACGCAACGGTCGGCTCCAGTGCCTGGTCGCTGGCCGGACAGACGCTGACGGGCAGCAACACGCTGCAGATCAAGGTCAGCGACGTCGCCGGCAACGACGGGCCGGTTCTGTCGCAGTCTTATGTGTTCGACACCACGGCGCCGGCGGCCACTTTCTCGGGCCTTGCGCTTTCGGCCGATACCGGCACAAGCCCCAGCGACTTCATTACCGGCGTTGCAGCCCAGACCCTCACCGCAACGCTCGGCGCTGCGCTCGCGCCCGGCGAAATGGTCTACGGATCGCTCGACGGCGGCAACACCTGGACTGACATCACGGGCAAGATCAGCGGCACCACGCTGGTATGGAACGGCATCACGCTGGCAGGCAGCGGCACGCTCTTGCTGCGGGTTACGGACCTCGCCGGCAACGACAGCATCTCGCCTGCCCAGACCTACGCGGTAGACACCACCGCACCGGCCATGAGCCTGGGCAACCTGGCACTGTCCGCGGACACCGGTACGAGCAACAGCGACTTCCTCACCCGCACCGCGGTGCAAACCGTCACTGCAACACTGGGCAGCTCGCTGGCGCCCGGCGACATCCTCTATGGTTCCGTCGATGGCGGCACGACCTGGCAAGACATTACCAGCCGCGTCTCGGGTACCGCGTTGACCTGGAGCGGCGTTACTCTGGCGGGCAGCAGCACGCTGATGTTCAAGATTGCCGATGCCGCAGGCAACGAGAGCGCAAGCCTCGCGCGAGGCTACACGCTCGACACGACCGCCCCTGCAACTATGGTGAGTTCCGCTACGCGTGCTGGCGACGGAAGCGTCAGCGGGCTGCTGTCGGGGCCGCTGGCCGCCGGAGAATTGGTTGCTGCATCGCTTGACGGCGGCGCCACGTGGGTGCTTGCAACGGTTGGGGCCGACGGCGCGAGCTGGTCGATTGCCAACGCAGGCTCGGGAGCCCTGCAGGTGCAGGTGCTTGATGCCGCAGGCAACGCGAGCACGCCGCTGCGCGTGGAGGCAGTTGCCGCACCGGTCCAGCCGCCGGCCGTTTCGCAGCCACTGCCGCCAGTCGTGCCGCCCGTGCCGCCGGTGCCGCGAGCACTTCCCTCCGAGGCGCTTCCCTCCGAAGTGCTTCCCGCCGAGGTACACAGCCCCGCCACACCAGACGCGCCGGCGGTGCCGCCGCTTGCAGCCGAAACCCCGCTCCCAGGCAGCTGGGTGAGCAGCCTCGACAACAGCCCGTTCGCACTCGACTCGGGCGCACTGTCGCGCGGCCTCGACGCCTGGAATTCGAGCGCTGCGCAAGCCACGTACGCATCGTTTCTGACACGGCCCGCGGCCGATGGCGCATTCCAGATCCTCGTGCTGCCGGAATTGCGCGGCACCGGTGAATCGCTGGTGGCCAACCGCCCGATCGGCGACTTCAACGTGCACGGCGGTAGCCGCTTGTCGCTGCAACTGCCCGTCGACAGTTTTGCCCATGCCGACGATCGGGCGGCGGTCGAGCTCAGTGCACAGTCGGCAGACGGCACCCCGCTGCCGCGCTGGCTCAAGTTCGATGCCCGGACCGCGCGTTTCGAAGGCACGCCGCCGCTCGCCTTCGAAGGCACCTTGATCTTCAAGGTGGTGGCACGCGATGCCCAGGGGCGCGAGGCCGTGCAGGTCTTCAAGGTCATCGTAAGCAAGGATGCGGGCATCAAGGGCGCGCATGCCGGATGGCACATCGACCTTGCAGAACCGGCCGGGCGGGCCAGCCTGAGCGAGCAACTGCGTGCCGCTGGCGGCGCAAGCGCCGAACGGCTGGCACGGCTGTCGCAAAGTGCGCCGGCAAGCCCACGGACATGAACGCAGGCGCGCCGACCAACCCCCTCCTCAAGCTGCTCGAGCTGGCCCAGCGAGCGCGTGCTGCGGCGAGCGGCAACGAACTCGCTTTCCTGGCGGTCAACGACAGCCGCGTGCTGGCCCCGTACCGCCAAGCCGCACTATGGTTCGGCGCGGGCGGTGTGCACACGCTGTCCGGCGTGGTGTCGGTCGAAACCAATGCGCCCTATGTGCAGTGGGTCGGCCAACTGTGCCGCGCGCTGGCCACGCAGCATGCAACGGGCGGCGCGATGGCCGTCGACCCGGCGCAACTGCCGCGCGGAGCCGCAGCAGCATGGGACGAATGGCTACCCGCTTTTGCAACATGGGTGCCGCTGCGGGGCGTGCATCGCCGCGCTACCGGCGAGACGGCCAATGTTGCTGAAGAGGCGGGGCTGCTGCTGGCCGGCGACGCCCCTCTGCAGCCCGAGCAATTGGCGGTGCTGGAAGAGTGGATGGACATCTGGCAGCACGCCTGGCGCGCCGCGCACCGGCGTTCGGCCTGGTCCGCGGCCGCCTTGCCCGCGCGGCTGCGCGGCTGGTGGAACGGCGGCCCGCAAGGCAGGCGGTGGCGCCGCCGGCTCGGTGTCGGCTTGGTGGTGCTGGCTGTTTTGTGCCTGCCGGTTCGCCTTACGGTGCTGGCCCCCGGAGAACTGGTGCCGGCCAACCCGGCGACCATCCGCGCGCCGCTGGACGGCGTGATCGCCGATTTTGCAGTCCGTCCCAACCAGTCGGTGGCGGCCGGCGAGCCGCTCTTCTCTTTCGACCAGGCACCGATCGACAGCCGCCTGACGGTAGCGCGCGAGGCGCTGAGCACTGCCGAGGCCGAATACCGGCAAGCCGCCCAGATGGTGCTGAACGACCCGCGCGCCAAGACCCAGTTGGCCACGCTGCTCGGAAAAATCGCCGAAAAGAAGGCCCAGTCGGGCTTCCTCGAAGGCCAGGCGCAGCGTTCGCGCGTGCTGGCGCCGCAGGCAGGCATCGTGCTGTTCGACGATCCGGCCGAATGGATCGGGCGCCCCGTGCAAACGGGCGAACGCATCATGCAGGTGGCCTCGGCCTCCGATGTGGAGATCGAAGCCTGGGTACCGATCGGCGATGCCATTCCGCTGGACGACAAGGCGCCGCTGCATCTTTACCTTGCGTCATCGCCGCTGTCGCCGGTCACGGGTACGTTGCGCTACATGAGCCATCGCGCAACGGCGCGCCCTGACGGCACTTACGCCTACCGTGCACGTGCCAGGCTGGACGGCCCGGTGGGCCAGCGCATCGGCCTGAAGGGCACGGCCAAGCTCACGGGCGATCGCGTGCCGCTCATCTACTGGATGCTGCGGCGCCCGCTCGCCAGCATTCGCCAGTTTCTTGCCGTGTAGGGCCGCATGCCGCCGAGCCTTCCCAGCCTGCGCCAGGAGTTGGCCATCGTTGCCGGCCCGCGGTTGGCCGACGGCCAGCCCAGTTGGACGCTGCACGACCCCGCGCGCAACCTGTACTTCCAGCTCGATTGGCCAAGCTTCGAAATGCTCAGCCGCTGGAACCTGCGCGACCCGCGGGCCGTGCTCGCCGAGATCAATGGGAACACGGCCTTGCAGCTCGACGGGGATGCGCTCGACGGGCTGCTGGCTTTTTTGCGCGACCAGCATCTGCTGCAGCCGGGTGACGGCACCGCCGCTGCAATGGCCGCAATGCGCAACAGGCAGCGGGGCAACTGGCACCAGTGGCTGCTGCACAACTACCTGTTCTTTCGCATTCCCCTGCTGCGCCCGGACGCTTGGCTGACGTGGCTGCAGCCGAGACTGGCGTTCCTGTTCAGTGCCACGTTCCGGTCGCTGACCGTTGGCGCCGGCGTGCTCGGGCTGACAGGCGTCTACCGCGAGTGGGATCACTTCTCGGCAACGCTCATGGACACGCTTAGCTGGAACGGCGCATTGCTGTATGGCTGTGCCATTGTGTTTGCCAAGACCTGCCATGAGATGGGCCACGCACTCACGGCCAAGCGCTACGGCTGCCGCGTGCCGACCATGGGCCTGGCATTTCTGGTGATGTGGCCCGTGGCCTACACCGACACCAACGAAGTGTGGAAGCTGGCAAACCGCGGCCAGCGCCTGGAGGTTGCCAGCGCCGGCATCGTGACCGAACTGTGCATTGCCGTCTGGGCGACGCTGGCCTGGACTTGGCTGCCGGAGGGAGGCCCTCGGCAGGTGGCTTTTCTCCTCTCGACCACCACCTGGATTACGACGCTGGTCATCAATGCCAGCCCGTTCATGCGCTTCGATGGCTACTACATGCTGTCGGACTTTCTCGGCCTGCCCAACCTGCACGGCCGGGCTTTCGCATTGGCGCGCTGGGACTTGCGCGAGCGCCTGTTCGCGTTCGGCGAGCCGGTGCCCGAAGCTTTTCCGCGCCGGCTTCATGCGGGCTTGATCGTGTTCGCCTGGGCAGTCTGGATCTACCGGCTCGTACTGTTCCTTGGCATCGCGGCGCTGGTCTATCACTTCTTCATCAAGGCGGTCGGCATTGTCCTGTTCGCCGTGGAGATGGGCTGGTTCGTCGCGCTGCCCGTGTGGCGCGAAGTGCAGGCGTGGCGCGCCCGCAGCCCGCAAGTGCGCCGGAGCCGGCGTGCCCGCCGCAGCGCGCTGCTGGCGGCGTTGCTGGTTTTCTCCCTCTTTCTGCCATGGCCGGATCGTGTGAGCACATCAGGCCTGCTGCAGCCGCAAACGCGCCAGGCGCTCTATGCGCCCGCCTACGCCAGGCTCGACGCACTGCCGGCGCCAAACGGGCAGGCGGTGCAACCCGGGCAGCCGTTGCTGCGCCTCTCCTCTCCCGAGCTTGACCTGCGGGCCGACGAGGCCGGTACGCGCCAGCATCTGCTGGCGTGGCAGTCGGCCGCGTCGGGCCTGGATGCCGCCAGCCGCAAGGACTGGCTGGTGCTGAACGATCAGTTGGCCTTTGCCAATGCGGAGCAGGCGGCCGTCGGCACCGACCTGCAGCGCTACCGCCCCGCCGCACTCCACGCCGGGGTGATGGTCGACGTCGATCCAGACCTGCGCCCCGGGGAATGGCTCAAGAACCACGAATACCTGGGCGCGCTGGTCGCTCCCGGAAAATGGCATGTGGTGGCTTACGTGGACGAGGAGGCTGTGCGCCGCATTGCATTGGGCGACCGGGCACTGTTCATCGCCGACGGAATGGCCGGTCCGGCGCTGCGGCTGAGCGTGGCCAGCATTGACCGCGATGCGAGCCGCACGCTCGGCGAACACGAGCTGGCGTCGCTGTTCGGTGGTGACGTGCTGGTGCGCGAAAAGAACGGCACCCTGTATCCGGAGCACGCCGTCTATCGCGTGGTGCTCGGCGCGGACGAGCCCCTGCCGGCAACCACACCCTCATGGCGTGGCCGCGTCGCGATTGCGGGGCAATGGGAGGTGCCAGCGATGCGCTTCCTGCGCTATGCCGCTTCGGTGGCATGGCGCGAGGCCGGTTTCTAGCCCCCAGAAAGCTGCCAGCGGCAGCCGGCTTTCGTCTGCGCCCTGCCCCAATGGCGGCTGCAGCGCACGCCTGGTAGCTCGAACTGCTCCCCACTCCGGTGCATTCGGATTGGCACGCCGCTTGCATAACCTGACCAGTTGCTCTGATTAAGCGGTCAAACACCATGCGCGTGCTCGTCGTCTACTGCCACCCGGTCGAAACCAGCTTCCATGCGGCCCTGCACCAGGAGGTGCTGAAGAACCTGCGCGCAGCCGGGCACGAGGTGGACGACTGCGACCTGTACGCCGAGGGCTTCAACCCGGTGCTTTCGCGCGAGGAGCGGCTGGGCTACCACGAGGTGCCGGCCAACCAGCTGCCGCTCAAGCCCTATGTCGAGCGGCTGCAGTGGGCCGAGGGCATCGTCTTCTGCTTTCCGACGTGGTGCTTCGGCCTGCCCGCAATGCTGAAGGGCTACTTCGACCGGCTCTTCATGCCCGGCGTGGCCTTCGACATCAGCGACCCGGCCAACGTGAAGCCGATGCTCACGCACATCAAGCGCATCAGCGCCGTGGTCACCTATGGCCGCCCGCGCTGGATGGCCTGGTACATGGGCGACCCGCCGCGCAAGATCGTCACGCGCTACATGCTGCGGCTCACCGGCCGGCGCGCCAAGGTGGACTACCACGCCCACTATCACATGAACGTGGCGACCGAGCCCCAGCTCAAACGCTTCATGGCGCGGGTGGGCACCGCAATGGCGCGCTTCGCATGATGGCGCCCGCTTTTCTCGACAACGCGCGCCTGCCGCGCTGGCTGCTGCCCGCCGACTGGCCGCAGCGTGACGGCGTGCCGGTGCTGGCGCGAATTGAAATCGAAGCTGGGCGTGTGCTGTCGGTGCGGCCCGCGTCCGACGGCACCGCGCCTTCCCCGCGGGGCTGGGATCTCGCCGGCACGCTGGTGCTCCCGGGTTTTGTCGATGCGCACACGCACCTCGACAAGGCGTTCACGCTGCCGCGCATGAAACAGGTGCAGCCGGGGCTGCTCGGCGCCATCGACGCGATGCTGAACGACCGCGTGCACTGGAGCGCCAGCGACGTGCGCGAGCGCGCCTCGCGCGGCCTGCAATGGGCCTGGGAGTGCGGTACCACGCATGTGCGCACGCACGTCGACTGGTGGGAACCCGACGCAGTGCCGATCGCCTGGCCGGTGATGGCCGAACTGGCGCAGGAATGGGCAGGCAAGGTGCGGCTCGAGCAGGTCAGCCTCATCAAGCTGCCGCTGTTCGAAGATGCCGAGCAGGCCATGCGTCTTGCGCGGCAGGTCAAGGCCACCGGGCCGCAGGCGCTGCTGGGCGGCTTCGTGCATTCCACCAACTGGAGCGAGAAGGCGCTGCGCAACCTGCTTGTGTCTGCGCAAGCCTGCGACCTGGACGTCGACCTGCACGTCGATGAGGAACTGAACGCCGCAGCAGTGGGCTTGCAGACCACTGCCCGCATCCTGCGCGAGATCGGCTTCGAAGGGCGCGTGGTCTGCGGCCATATCTGCGCATTGGCCGCCCAGCCCGAGGCCCAGGCGCTTGCCACGCTCGACGCAGTGGCGCGCTCGCCGATCACGGTGGTGTCGCTGCCCGCCACCAACCTGCTGCTGCAAGACGCCGTCACGGGCCGCACGCCGCGCATGCGCGGCATCACGCTGGTGAAGGAAGCGCGCGAGCGCGGCATTCCGCTGCTGTTTGCGAGCGACAACGTGCAAGACCCGTTCTGCCGGCTCGGCAGCTTCGACCCCGTCGAGGCGCTGGGCACCGCCGCGCTGGTGGCGCAGCTGGACGAACCCTTCGACAACTGGTCGCAGGCGCTGTGCCGCGGCGACTGGCTGCAGCGCGAGCCCGCTGCGGCAACGCCAACGCTGGTCGGCGCCGAGGCCGACCTGGTGCTGTTCACACAGGCCGACCCGCACGGCTGGCCCTCGCGCAGCGCGACGCGCGTGGTGCTGCGCGAAGGCCGCGTCACGCACGGCGACGCGACGCCTTTCTATCCCCGCTAAAGAACCAAGGACCTCCCATGCTCCACGGCTACATACCGCCCCATCGCTTTTTGCCCTACCTGAGCTGGACGGAAATTGCCGCACTGCCCGACCGCGAGAACACGGTCATCGTGCTGCCCTGCGGTGCCATCGAACAGCACGGCCCGCACCTGCCCTGCTCGGTCGACAGCGTGATCGCCTCGGGCGTGATGGGCAAGGCACTCGAGAAGCTGCCGGCCGATGTGCGCGCCTTCGCGCTGCCGACCATCACCTATGGCAAGTCGGAAGAGCACCTTCACTTTCCGGGCACCATGACGCTGACCGGCACCACGCTTTTGTCGACGGTGACAGAGATCGGCGAATCGGTTTACCGCGCAGGCTTTCGCAAGCTGCTGTTTGCCAATGGCCACGGCGGCCAGCCCCAGGTGCTGGAAATGGCGGCGCGTGAGCTGCGCCTTCGCCATGGCGACTTCGTGGTGGTGCCGCATGGCGTGTCGCGCCTGCCGAACGCATCGAGCAAGCAGACCAGCGAGCAGGAAAAGCGCCTCTCGATGCATGCCGGCCATTCAGAGACCGCGCTGATGTTGGCGCTGGCGCCCGACACGGTGCACATGGAGCGCGCGGCCGCCAATTTTCCGCCGCCGTTCCCGATCAAGCTGCTGTCTGCCGACGGCCGCCCAGCCTGCGCGTGGACCGCGCGCGACTTCGGCCCCAGCGGCGTGATCGGCGACCCGACCAGCGCCACGCGCGAACAGGGCATGGAGATCCTGGACACGCTCTCCGACAGCTGGGTGCAGGCGCTGACGGAACTGCATGCGCTGCGCTGGGTTGTCCGCGAAGAGGCAACTTGGGAGCGCGGCCACCAGCAGGGCTTCATCCAGCAGTCGTTCGAGCCCGCCTGAGGCGCGCTACTTGCATCGGCCCATCGGCTTCCTTCTTCTTCAACTGTTCTTCCACCAGCCTCGAGAGGTTCCCACCATGCGTTCTTTCGCTCTTTCCATGGCCGGCGCCGCCGCGCTCGCCCTGCTCGCCGCCGCCGCACCGGCCCAGGCGCAAGACAAGTTCACCTACATGACCAACTGGTATGCGCAAGCCGAGCACGGCGGCTTCTACCAGGCGGTGGCACAGGGCATCTACAAGAAACACGGGCTCGACGTGACCATCAAGATGGGCGGGCCGCAGGTCAACATCACCCAGATAATGGCCGCCGGCCAGGCCGACTGCATCATGGGTTCGAGCGACATCCAGATGATGCAGGTGCGCGAAGGCGGCGTGCCGGTGGTCAATGTGGCGGCCTTCTTCCAGAAAGACCCGCAGGTGCTGATTGCGCACGACGACGTCAAGAAGTTCGAAGACCTCAAGGGCAAGACGCTCTTGATCGGCGCGCAGGCCAACCGAGGCTACTGGCCCTGGCTGAAGGCGAAGTTCGGCCTTACCGATGAACAGACGCGGCCCTACACCTTCAACATCCAGCCCTTTGTGGCCGACAAGAACACGGCGCAGCAGGGCTACCTGACCTCCGAGCCCTACGCCATCCAGAAAGCCGGCGCGAAGAGCACGGTGCTGATGTTCAGCGACCACGGCTTTCCGGCGTATGCCACCACCGTGTCGTGCATGGAAAAGACCGTGAAGGACCGCAGCAAGCAGGTCGAGGCCTTCGTGAAGGCTTCGGCCGAAGGCTGGAAGAGCTATCTCGCCGACCCTGCGCCCGCCAATGCGCTGATCAAGAAAGACAACCCCAACATGACCGACGACCAGCTGGCCTACAGCGTGGCCAAGCTCAAGGAGATGGGCATGATCACCGGCGGCGACGCAGCCAAGCTCGGCATCGGCGTGATCACCGATGCACGTTCCAAGGCGAGCTACGACTTTCTGGTGAGTGCCAAGCTGCTCGACCCGGCCAAGGTGGAACTTGCAAAGACGTACACCACCGAGTTCGTGAAGGACGCCAAGGTACTGCCTTGATTCTTGCGCCATGAACCGCATCGAACCCCACACCCTTGCGCCGCCCGGCGTGCCTGCCGTGCCCGCGGTGGAAGTGCTCTCGGCAGAGAAGACTTACCCCAACGGCACGCAGGCGCTGCTGCCGGTGGACCTGTCCATCGCCGAAGGCGAGTTCGTCACGCTGCTGGGGCCCTCGGGCTGCGGCAAGAGCACGCTGCTGAAAATGGTGGCGGGCATGCTCGAGCCGAGCGACGGGCGCCTGCTCGTGTGGCGCAAGCCGGTGGCGGAGATCCACAGCTGCCCGCACAAGCTGTCGTTCGTGTTCCAGTCGGCCACCTTGATGCCGTGGGCCAGTGTTCGCACCAACGTGCGGCTGCCGCTCGACCTGACCGGCGTGCCGCGCAAGGAGGCCGACGCGCGCGTGATGGAATCGCTTGCGCTTGTGGGCCTGGAGAAGTTTGCCGATGCGCTGCCGCGCGCGCTTTCGGGCGGCATGCAGATGCGCGTGTCGATTGCACGCGGACTCGTGACGCAGCCCGACCTGCTGCTGATGGACGAGCCCTTCGGCGCGCTCGACGAGATCACCCGCCACAAGCTCGACGCCGACCTGCTCGACCTGTGGCGCAAGAAGAAGCTCACGGTGATCTTCGTGACGCACTCGATCCACGAGGCGGTGTTTCTCTCGACCCGCGTGGTGATGATGGCTGCCCGGCCGGGCCGGGTGGTGGAGCAGTTTCACATCGACGAGCCCTATCCGCGCACGCCCGACTTCATGGTGACTCCGGAATTCGCGCGCCATGCCAAGCGCCTGCAGGACAGCCTGCTGCGTGCGAGCCAAGGCGACGAGGAGCATGCGCAATGAAGAAGAGCACGCCCCTTCTGAATCAACCACGCGTACAGCGTGTGCTCTACCCGGTGCTCATCGGCGTGGTGCTGGTGGCGCTGTGGCAATGGATGGTGGTGGCGATGGAGCTGCCGCCGTACCTGGTGCCCTCGCCCATCCTGATGGTGCAGACGCTCGTCACCGACTGGGCGCCGCTCGGCAATGCGCTGCTGGTCACGCTCAAGATCACGCTGCTGTCGTTCGCGCTGGCCACGGTGGCGGGCGTGCTGATCTCGTTTCTCTTCGTGCAGAGCAAGCGCATCGAGACCGCGCTCTTTCCGTATGCGGTGCTGCTGCAGGTCACACCCATCGTCGCGGTGGCGCCGCTCATCATCATCTGGGTAAAGAACCCGGTGGCGGCGATGACGGTGTGCGCCGCGCTGGTGGCGCTGTTCCCGATCATCAGCAATACCACGCTCGGTTTGCGCAGCATCGACCCCGACCTGCAGAGCTATTTCAAGCTCAACCGCGCGACACGCTGGCAGCAGCTGGTGCGGCTGCGCATTCCGAGCGCGCTGCCTTACTTTTTCGGCGGGCTGCGCATCTCGAGCGGGCTGGCCCTCATCGGCGCCGTGGTGGCCGAGTTCGTGGCCGGCACGGGCGGCTCGGGCGCGGGGCTGGCGTATCAAATTTTGCAGGCCGGCTTTCAGCTGAACATTCCGCGCATGTTCGCGGCCCTGCTGCTCATTTCGCTGACCGGCGTTGCGCTCTTCGTGCTGATGGCCTGGCTCACCAAGCTGGCGCTGGGCTCGTGGCACGCGAGCGAACTTTCCCAGGATTGAAATCTCGACCATGAACGCATCCATTTCCGCCGTAGAGCAACTGCTGCTCGAACTTCCCGAGCTCGACTGGATCACCGACGAAAGCCGCGTGACGCGGCTGTCGCAAGACTTCTCGTGGTTCAGCCCGGTGCTGAACCGCCAGTTGAAAGACAAACGCGCCGATGTGGTCGTGCGCCCGCGCACCGAGGACGAGATTCGCGCAGTGGTCGGCGCCTGCGCCCGCCGCGGCGTGCCGATCACCCTCCGCGGCAGCGGCACCGGCAACTACGGGCAGACCACGCCGCTCGCAGGCGGCGTGGTGCTCGACATGACGGGCTACAACGCCTTTCTTTGGGTGAAGCCCGGCGTGGCGCGCGCGCAAGCCGGCATTCGCCTGGGCGAACTCGAGAAGCAGACGAAACCTTCGGGCCAGGAGATGCGCTGCGTGCCTTCCACTTACCGCAGCGCCACGCTGGGAGGGCTGTTCGGCGGCGGCTTCGGCGGCGTGGGCTCGATCAACTACGGACCGCTCGGCGCGCCCGGCAATGTGCTCGGCATTCGTGCGATGACCATCGAGGCCGAGCCGCAGATGGTCGAACTGCGCGGTGCCGAGGCCATGCGCATGCACCACCTGTGGGGCACCAACGGGCTGGTGCTCGAAATCGAAGTGGCGCTCGCGCCGTCGCATCCCTGGCTCGAAACGCTGGTGACCTTCGACCAGTTTGAAGACGCACTGCACTTCGCCGACAAGCTCGCGAATGCGCCCGGCATCGTGAAGCGGGAGATCGCTTTTTTTGCCGCTCCCATTTCCGATCACCTGGCGCAGCTCGCGGCGCACCTTCCCAAGGGCTGCCACACGGTGCTGTCGCTGGTGGCCGAGTATTGCGAACCGGCGATGCTCATGCTGGCCGAAGCGCACGGCGGCACCGTGAGCTACCGCAAGACGGCGGCCGAAGTGCAGAAGAGCAACCGCACGCTGATGGAATTCACCTGGAACCACACGACGCTGCACGCGCTGAAGGTCGACCCGACGCTGACCTATCTGCAGAGCGGCTTCGTGCCCGGTCGGCACGTCGAGCAGATCATCGAGATGGAGAAGCTGCTCGGCGGCGAGGTGATGATGCACATCGAGTTCATCCGCAACGTGGCGGGACTCATGACTTGCAGCGGGCTTCAGCTGGTGCGCTTCAGCACCGAAGAAAGACTCGCGGAAATCATCGACATTCACCGTGCCCACAACGTGCACATCAACAACCCGCACGTGAACATTGTGGAAGACGGCAAGGCCGGTGGACCGCTACCGCCCGAGGTTATCGAGGTGAAGAAGCGCTTCGATCCGATGGGGCTGCTGAACCCGGGCAAGCTGCGCGACTGGCCTGTGAAGGGGGTGCCGGCAACGGCCTGACGACGATCGCGGCGTCAGCCCTTGCGGCGGCGCAGCACGAAGGCAATGGCCACGACAGCCAGCGCCGAACTCCACAGCGGCCAGAGCCCGAACGGCGCCACCCAGCGCGCATAGGGCGTGAGCCCCTTGCGGCCTTCGACAGGCGCCTCGAGCACGCCGCGCTTAAGGCGCGGCAGCTGATGCGTGACGCGGCCTTCGGCGTCGATCACCACGGTGGCGCCGGTGTTGGTGGCCCGCACCATCGGCCGCGCAAATTCGAGCGAGCGCATGCGCGAGATGGCCAGGTGCTGGTCGATGGCGACCGAATTGCCGAACCACGCGATGTTGCTCACGTTGAGCAGGATGGTCGGCGCCGTGGCCTCGCTCTTGAAGTTGGCGCCGATCTCGTCGCCGAACAAGTCTTCGTAGCAGATGTTCGGCGCAATGCGCTGGCCTTGCCAGGCGAAAGGCGCCTGCGCCAGGCCACCGCGGGCGAAGTCGCCGAGCGGGATGTTCATCATGCGGATGAACCAGCGAAAGCCCGGCGGAATGAACTCGCCGAAGGGAACGAGATGGTGCTTGCTGTAGCTGTAGGGCTGCGCGGCGCCAGGCTGGAAGCCGAGCACCGCATTGCTGTAGGTGCCCTGGCCGCCCATCGGAAGCCCGACGATGGCGGCCTGCGCGCCCTGGCTGTAGCGCGCCTGGATGGCTTCGAGGTAACCGGCGGGCAATTGCTGCGGCAGCAGCGGCAAGGCGGTTTCGGGCGTGACCACGAGCGAAGCCTTGGCATCACGCAGCTGCTCGCCGTACCAGCGCAGCGCCAGGTCGATGCCGCCTCCGGGGATGAATTTTTCGTCTTGCGGGATGTTGCCCTGGAGCAGCGCGATCTGCAGCTTGCCGCTGGAACCCTTGTCGCCTCGCGCCTCGGCGGGCAACGGATTGACCAGGTGCGGCGCCGCGAATACGGCGGCGATCACAATCAGCGACTGCGCCAGCGCCACGGTACGCGCAGGCCGTGTGAGCGCGACCAGCGCGGCTGCGATGGCGGCGACCGCACCGATGCCGTAGACGCCAATCCACGGAGCCCACGCTGCCAGCGGTCCCTCGACGTGCGCGTAGCCGCCGGCGCCCCACGGAAAACCCGTGAACCAGCTGCCGCGCACGAGCTCGGCCAAGGTCCACAGTGCGGCGAACACCAAGGCACCGGCCACTGGCCCACGCGGCCCGCGAACCACGAACCAGGCGCAGGCCACCGCGTAGTAGAGCCCGAGCGCCGCCGCGAGCGAGAGCACCGCAATGCCCGCAAGCGGCGCCGGAAGCCCGCCATAGGTGTGCATCGAGATGAAGAGCCACCAGAAGCTGCCCGTGAGCCAGGCCGTGGAGAAAAGCCAGCCGTGCAGGCCGGCGCGGCGCCATCCGGCGCCCTCGGCGCGCAGGCGGTCCAGCAGTCCGACGAGCACCGCCAGCGAGATCAGTTGCAGCCACCACAGCGGCTGTCCGTTCGCGGGCCAGGCAATGGCGGCGGCCTGCGCGAGCCCCGCGAAAGCAAAGCCGAGGAGGCGCAGCAGGCCCACGGCGGAAAAGATGCGCGAGGTGCGGAGCGTGGCCGCTGCGGGCAACGGCATCAGTCGGCTGCGTCGCTGCCGCGGGCCGGGGACACCTTGAACCAGCGCACGGCGCCGCCCTTGGTGTGCAGCACCACGAAGTCGAAGCCGCCGATGGCGTGGTGCTCGCCGCGTTTGGGCACGTGGCCCATTTCATGTGCGATGAGGCCGCCGATCGTGTCGAAGTCTTCGCTCAGCTGTTCTTCGTCGAAGACGATGCCGAAGGCCTCGGCCACGCGCTCGATGGGCGTGTCGCCCGAGACGCGGTAGGTATGGTCGGCCAGGCCGAAGATGTCGCCCTCGTCTTCGGCAATGTCGAACTCGTCTTCGATTTCGCCGACGATCTGCTCGAGCACGTCCTCGATGGTGATGAGACCGGCCACCCGGCCGAACTCGTCGATCACGATGGCCAGATGGTTGCGGTTGCCGCGGAACTCGCGCAGCAGATCGTTCAGGCCCTTGCTCTCGGGCACGAAGGTGGCCGGACGCAGCAGCGCACGGATGTTGAGGCCTGGCGCGCGCTGCAGCTTGAGCAGGTCTTTCGCGAGCAGGATACCGATGATGTTTTCTTTTTCGCCCTCGTACACCGGAAAGCGCGAGTGCGCGGTGTCGATGACCAGGTGCAGCAGCGCGTCGAAGGGCGCGTCGATATTCACCAGGTCCATGCGCGGGGCGGCCACCATCACGTCGCCGGCCGTCATGTCGGCCATGCGCAGCACGCCTTCGAGCATCACGCGCGACTCGGCGCCGATCACCTCGTTGTCCTCGGCGTCGGCCAAGGTTTCGATCAGCTCGTCGCGCGAGTCGGGACCGGGATGGATGAATTCGGCCAGCTTCTGGAGAAAGCCGCGCTTGTCTTCCCGCTCGACGGGTGCGCGTTCAGGGTGAGGTTCGGCCACTTCGGGAGGCGTAGTTGAAGAGACACAAGGATACCGGATTGCGTGTGACAGGCTCTACCCCTGGCACGCTACCCCGCCTCTTTCAGGCTTATTGGGCCGACTTGCTGCGGGCGTCGCGAATGCCGCTGCGCACTTCCTGCAGGCTCGCGAGAAAGGCCCAGAACTGCTTGGCGCGGGTCTTGAGGTGGTAGTCGACCGCGGCATAGTGCTCGAGTGCGATTTCGCTCATGCGGCTGTCGAAGGTGGCGCTCGGCAGCTGCAGGTGCGCCTCGGATTCGGAACCGCTGCGCACCACGGTCGCGCCGGCGTTGCGGGCGATCTTCAGCATGGCGGCGTTTTCGCTCAGCGCATGGATGAAGAGCATGCCGACGCCTTCGTTGCGCGCGACCACCACGGCACGCTCGAACAGGCGGGCGCCGTAGCCGCGGCCACGCGCATGCGCCGCCACCGAAACGCCAAACTCTGCGCAGTCGCTGTGCTGGTCGTCCGGCGCGAATGCCAGGTGCGCCATGGCAATCAGGTCGAGACGGCGGTTGTAGATACCGAAGAGTTCGTCGCGGTCGAAGTCGAGCCCGTCGACATAACGCTGCACCTGCTCGTCGGACGCGGCGTAGCCGAAACGAAGATAGCGGTCGTGAGGGCTCAAAGCCAGCAGGTGCCGCGCGATGCGATCGCGTTCGCGCGGGCCGATCGAGCGGATCGGCACCATGACGGGTGGGGGCGCGAAGGCCGCGCGCGGTTGCGTCTCAACCATCGGAGCCTTCAGGAAAGAACCGAGGCCGAGAGACGCTTGAATAAGGGTCTTGGCGGTGAGCATGGTTCAAATATAAGGGTTTTCCCTTAATCAACAAGTCCGAATGGGTACTTCCGGTTGTCATTTGTGAACCAATGCCAAAAGGTTGTTTTATTCGAGCAACTGACCGTTGCTAAACCGGTACAGCCGTTGTGGCCTTGACACGGTCGAGCACGAAGCTGGTCTTGCAGTCTTCAACGCTGGGGTGCTTCAGCAGGGTGTCCATGATGAACCGGCTGTAGTGGCCCATGTCGGCGACCACCACGCGCAAGAGGTAATCCATTTCACCGGTCAGCGCCGCACATTCGACCACCTCGGGCCAGGTCTGCACGCTGGCCCGGAACAGGTCCATAGGGTTGCGCTTGTGGCTTTCGGTGTGCTTTTCGAGGCGGACGTTGAGATACGCGGTGAGCCCCAGGCCGATGACTTCCGGACGAACGAGCGCAACGTAGCGGTCGATGACGCCGCTTTCTTCCAACCGCTTGACGCGCCTGAGCACCGCGCTGGGAGATAGGCTGACCTGCTCGGCGATCTGGTCGTAGGTAGCACGGCCATCTGCTTGCAGCGTGCGCAATATGAGTCGATCGATCTTGTCGAGTGCTTCCATGTTGCCATTTTTGCAGTTTTTCTGCGTCTTTGCTATTTGTGACGCCCAACAACGCTGAAAACGTGAGCGGCATCCGCCCTACATTGCAGCAAAGGGCGCTTCGGTGCGCTTTTTCGCAATATTTCTGTTTCTTTATCCATTCGAACCCACCTCCGGAGACCCCTTTATGAGCCATATCGATGCCCCCGCCTTCACGCCTTGGGAGAACCCGATGGGAACCGACGGCTTCGAGTTCATCGAATACGCGGCGCCGGACCCGGTGGCCATGGGCCAGGTGTTCGAGCGCATGGGCTTCACGGCGGTGGCCAAGCACCGCCACAAGAACGTGCTGCTGTACCGCCAAGGCACGATCAACTTCATCGTGAATGCCGAGCCCGACTCGTTCGCGCAGCGCTTTGCGCGCGAACACGGCCCGAGCGTCTGCGCCATCGCGTTCCGCGTGCAGGATGCCAAGCAGGCCTACGAGCGTGCCATCTCGCTCGGTGCCTGGGGTTTTGCCGACAAGGCGGGGCCTGGCGAGCTGAACATCCCCGCCATCAAGGGCATCGGCGACAGCCTGATCTACCTGGTCGACCGCTGGCCCGGCAAGAACGGTGCAAAGCCGGGCGACATCGGCAACATCGGGTTTTATGACGTCGACTTCGAGCCGCTACCGGGCGTGGCCTCGCAGGACGCGCTGGCGCCCAAGGGCAACGGCCTTACCTACATCGACCACCTCACGCACAACGTGTATCGCGGCCGGATGAACGTGTGGGCAGGCTTCTACGAAAAGCTCTTCAACTTCCGCGAGATCAAGTACTTCGACATCGAAGGCCAGGTGACAGGCGTAAAGAGCAAGGCCATGACCAGCCCCTGCGGCAAGATCCGCATCCCGATCAATGAAGAAGGCAAGGAGCAGGCGGGCCAGATCCAGGAGTACCTGGACATGTACCGCGGCGAAGGCATCCAGCACATCGCGATGGGCTCGGACAACCTGTACGAGACCGTCGACGCGCTGCGTGCCAAGGGCGTGACCTTGCTCGACACCATCGACACGTACTACGAGCTGGTCGACAAGCGCATTCCCGGACACGGCGAAAGCGTGGCCGAACTGCAGAAGCGCAAGATCCTGATCGACGGCAAGAAGGACGCGCTGCTGCTGCAGATCTTCAGCGAGAACCAGCTCGGCCCGATCTTCTTCGAGTTCATCCAGCGCAAGGGTGACGACGGCTTTGGCAACGGCAATTTCAAGGCGCTGTTCGAGAGCATCGAGCTCGACCAGATGCGTCGTGGCGTGCTGGCGGCCCCAAAATAAGCGCTTCTTTCATTGCACAGGAGCCTTCATGCGCAGCACGTTCTCGATCGGCCTGACCCTTGCCACGGCGGCCGCCGTTCTTTCCGGTTGCGCCATGCCCCCTGCCGTGCCCACGGCAGGTTCGCATCTGGATGCGGTGCAGAAGGCTGCCGTGCTGCGCATCTGCACGCCGGGCGACTACAAGCCGTTCAGCTTCCAGAAGGCGGACGGATCGTTCGAGGGCATCGACGTCGACCTGATGGCGGGTTTCAGCTCCAGCTTGGGCGCCAAGCCGGAGTGGGTCAAGACCACGTGGGCAAACCTGCTGCCTGACCTTGCGGCAGGCAAATGCGACATTGCTGTCGGCGGTGTCTCGGTAACCACCGACCGGCAGAAGCGCGCTTTCTTCAGCGCGCCATACATGGTGAACGGCAAGGCGCCCATTGCGCGCTGTGCCGACGTTGCCAAGTACCAGAGCGTGGCCGACATCGACAAGCCCTCGACCCGGGTCATCTTCAATCCGGGCGGCAGCAACGAGCGCTTTGCGCGCGCCAACTTCAAGCAGGCCAAGCTCACGCTGCACGGCGAAAACGTGACGATCTTCGACGAGATCCTGGCCAACCGCGCCGATGTGTTCGTGACCGAGTCGGCCGAAGCCATCACGCAGCAGAAGCTCAAGCCCGGGCTCTGCGCCATCAACCCAGAGAAGCCATTGCAGTACGGCGAAATGGCGTGGATGCTGCCGCGCGACGACGTGGCTTTCAAGGCCTATGTCGACCAATGGCTGCACCTGCAGCAAGCCGGCGGCGACTTCCAGCGCGTGATGAACCGCTGGCTCAAATAACCCGAGAGCAATTTCCCATGGACATCCCTGCCGCCGCCACTGCTGCTGCCGCCAAACCTGCTGTTTACGGCGCTTCGGATCGCCCGCCGCGAGGCGACTACTCGCGCGGCGGCGCGGTGCATGCCGACTACACCTGCCCGCAGGACTGGGCCAGCTACACGCCGGCCGACCATGACACGTACAAGCGTCTGTACGAACGGCAGGCCGCGCAACTGCCCGGCCTTGCCTGCGATGCGTTCATCAATGCGCTGCCGTCGTTGGGTGTGAAGGACCACATTCCGCGTTTCGAGGAAATCAACGAGCGGCTGCATCGGGCTACCGGCTGGGAGATCGTGGCGGTGCCGGGGCTGATTCCCGAATTGCCGTTCTTTACCTTGCTTGCGAACCGCAAGTTTCCAGTGACCGACTGGATCCGCAAGCCGGAGGAGTTCAATTACATCGTCGAGCCGGACGTGTTCCACGATCTGTTCGGGCATGTGCCGATGCTGTTCGACCCGACCTTTGCGGACTACGTGCAGCGCTATGGCGAAGGCGGCATCAAGGCCCACGAGCTGGGTGCGGGGGAGAAGCTGGCCAGGCTGTACTGGTACACGGTGGAGTTCGGCCTGATCCGCCAGCCGGACGGCCTGCGCGCATACGGCGCCGGCATCCTGAGTTCGGTGGGCGAGCTGCAGCATGCGGTGCGCAGCGACGAGCCGCACCGGCTGCCGCTGGATTTGCTGCGCACCATGCGCACACGCTACAAGATCGACACGTACCAAGCCAACTATTTCGTGATCGAGAGCTTCGCGCAGCTCTTCGAGCTTACGGCGCCCGATTTCACGCCGCTCTACCGGGCATTGGAAGTCGAAGCAGATATTCCGGCCGGGGTGCTGCTACCGGGCGAATCCGGCAAGGCCTGAGAGCGCTCCTTGCGGGAGCGGCGCCACGACGCTCCACCCGAGGTCCCGCCCATGCCGTGCAGCTATCGCGCGCGCGACACTGCTTGCGGCTCCCCTAGGACAAGCCCGCTAGTGGCCGGGCGCATCTGGCTCCCACAATCCGCGCAAAGGAGCTTGCATGCAAACATCCGCGCGACAGAACTACCCGGCCGACGTGCCGCAAGAGATCAACCCAGAGCAGTACCGGTCTCTGCCCCACATGTTCGACGAGGCCTTCGGCCGCTACGCCGAGCGGCCGTTTTCCGTCTGCATGGAGCGCTGGATGTCGTACGGAGAGCTCGACACGCTCTCGAAGGCGCTGGGCGCCTGGCTTCAATCGCTCGGCCTCGAGCCCGGCGCGCGAGTGGCCATCATGTTGCCCAACGTGCCCCAGTTTGCCGTCACGATGTGCGGCGTGCTGCGGGCCGGCTATACCTGCGTGAATGTCAATCCTCTCTACACGGCGCGCGAACTCGAGCATCAGCTCAAGGACTCCGGCGCCACGGCCATCGTCATCCTTGAGAACTTCGCCTCCACGCTGGAGCAGGTGATCGAGCGCACGCCCGTCAAGCATGTGGTCGTCACGTCGATGGGCGATCTGCTGGGTGGCCTCTATGGCGCATGGATCACCATCGCGGTTCGCCACCTGGCCAAGATGGTCCCGCCCTACAAGCTGCCGCTGAGCGGCGGCCGCACGGTCACTGAGTTTTCCAAGGCGATTGCCGAAGGGCGCGGCCGGCCGTTGGGGCCGGATCAAAGCACGCTCGACTCGATTGCATTCCTGCAGTACACAGGCGGCACGACGGGCCTGTCGAAGGGCGCAGTGCTGACCCATCGCAACATCGTTGCGGCAACGTTGCAGGCGGAGGCGTGGTTCACGCCGGCTCTTTCGCGCGCGGGCGACTTGTCGAAGGTCAACAGCATCGCGGCATTGCCGCTGTATCACATCTTCGCGCTGACGCTGTGCCTGCTGGTCATCCGTCAGGGTTCGCACATGACGCTGATTCCCAATCCGCGCGACTTCGACAAGTTCATCGCGGTGCTCAAGAAGCGTCCGTTCCACATGCTGCCGGCGGTGAACACGTTGTTCAATGCGCTGCTCATGCATCCGCAGTTCAAGTCGATCGACTTCTCGACGCTGTTCGTGTCGCAGGCGGGCGGCATGGCCGCTTCGGAAGGCACGGCACAGCGATGGTTCGAAGCCACCGGCTGCCCGATGATCGAAGGCTGGGGCATGAGCGAGACCTGTGCGATCGGCACGAACAATCCAGTCTCGAATACGAAGTTCACCGGCACCATCGGCTTGCCGCTGCCGAGTATCGAGATCGCCATCAAGGACGATGAAGGCAACTCCCTGCCCGTCGGCACGGCAGGCGAGCTTTGCATCAAGGGCCCGAACGTGATGACCGGCTACTACAACCAGCCGGCCGAAACCGCGGCAGCCTTTACGGCCGACGGTTTCATGCGCACCGGCGACATCGCCGTCATGCAGGAAGACGGCTACAGCCGCATCGTCGACCGCAAGAAGGACATGATTCTGGTCAGCGGCTTCAACGTTTTTCCGAACGAGCTCGAGAACGTGATTTCCCTGTGCCCGGGCGTCGTCGAATGCGCGGCCGTGGGCGTGCCGGACGAGAAGCAGGGGGAGGCGATCAAGGTGTTCGTCGTGCGCAGGGATCCCACGCTGACCGGTGCTCCAATACTGCAACAGCCAGCTCACCGGCTACAAGCGGCCGAAGCACATCGAGTTCCGGGAAACCTTGCCGAAAACGAATGTCGGAAAGATCCTGCGTCGCGAGCTGCGAACCAGCGCGAGCGTCTGAGTGAGCGGGCACGCCGCGGCTGGGCTGCCGGAGAATCTCGTCGTCTTCGAGCGCGGCTGGCTTTCATCGAACAACATTTTGTTTGTCGGTGCCGACGAGACCGCGCTGGTCGATACCGGGTATGCCACGCATGCCGATCAAACCTTGGCGCTTGTCGAATCGACGCTCGGGACGCGGCCGCTCGATCGGATATTGAATACCCATCTGCATAGCGATCACTGCGGCGGCAATGCGGCGCTGCAGCGGCGCTATCCGGCGGTGACGACGGAAATTCCGCCAGGGGAAGCGGATCTCGTGGAACGCTGGGACGAGAGGGGTTTGAGCTTTCTGCCGACAGGGCAGACGTGCCCACGGTTCGGATTCACCGGCCTGCTGCGACCAGGGACGGAATGCGTGCTCGGCGACAGATCTTGGCAGGTGCACAGCGCACCTGGCCACGATCCGCATTCGATCATTTTGTTCGAACCCGTCTCGCGAACACTCATTTCGGCCGATGCCCTGTGGGAGAACGGCTTTGGTGTGGCCTTTCCCGAGCTCGCAGGTGAACCGTCGTTCGGAGATATCGCTGCGACGCTGGATTGCATCGAGACGCTCGCGCCGCTCCAAGTGATCCCTGGGCACGGACGCGTCTTCAGTGATGTCCGCAATGCACTGGTTACCGCACGGCGCCGACTCGATGGTCTCCAGCGAGATCCGGTGAAGCACGCGCGGCACGCCATCAAAGTGCTGATGAAGTTCAAGCTGCTCGAGGTGCAGTCCATCACGCTGAACGAATGGGCCGACTGGCTTCGGAGCGCGTCATATTTCGGTGTTATCCGCGAGCGCTTCTTCCCAGGTACGGAGCTGGATCAATTGGCCGAAGATATCTTGGCCGAATTGGTCGCCGCCGGTGCGGCCGAGACGGATTCGGCGCTCATCCGAAATATTTGAAGCTTGCCACTTGGCAATAAAAAAGCGCGTCCCCGCGAGATGACGCGCTTTTATAAAATCCAAAAGAAAAAAGCCCAACACGCTGTGTTGGGCTTTTCCTGGCTGTAAGAGCCTGACGATGACCTACTTTCACACGGGAACCCGCACTATCATCGGCGCTGACGCGTTTCACTGTCCTGTTCGGGATGGGAAGGAGTGGTACCACGTCGCTATGGTCATCAGGCATAACTTGTTGTCTGATTGATCACATGATCAATCAAACGAATTCATAGAGTTTGGAATCAGCACGCAATGACTGCGCTGCTTGAATGTATTTTGAATGCGTCAACTTGGCATAACACCTTGATCAGACTGATCAAAGTTATAGGGTCAAGCCGCACGAGCAATTAGTATCAGTTAGCTTAACGCATTACTGCGCTTCCACACCTGACCTATCAACGTCCTGGTCTTGAACGACTCTTTAGGGGGCTCAAGGCCCCGGCAGATCTCATCTTGAAACGAGTTTCCCGCTTAGATGCTTTCAGCGGTTATCTCTTCCACACTTAGCTACTCGGCAATGCCACTGGCGTGACAACCGATACACCAGAGGTGTGTCCACTCCGGTCCTCTCGTACTAGGAGCAGGCTTCCTCAAATCTGCAGCGCCCACGGAAGATAGGGACCAAACTGTCTCACGACGTTTTAAACCCAGCTCACGTACCTCTTTAAATGGCGAACAGCCATACCCTTGGGACCGGCTACAGCCCCAGGATGAGATGAGCCGACATCGAGGTGCCAAACACCGCCGTCGATATGAACTCTTGGGCGGTATCAGCCTGTTATCCCCAGAGTACCTTTTATCCGTTGAGCGATGGCCCTTCCATACAGAACCACCGGATCACTATGTCCTGCTTTCGCATCTGCTCGACTTGTCAGTCTCGCAGTTAAGCACGCTTATGCCATTGCACTATCGTCACGATGTCCGACCGTAACTAGCGTACCTTCGAACTCCTCCGTTACGCTTTGGGAGGAGACCGCCCCAGTCAAACTGCCTACCATGCACTGTCCCCGATCCAGATAATGGACCTAGGTTAGAACCTCAAACACACCAGGGTGGTATTTCAACGTTGGCTCCACAAGATCTAGCGACCCTGCTTCAAAGCCTCCCACCTATCCTACACAGATCTGTTCAAAGTCCAATACAAAGCTACAGTAAAGGTTCATGGGGTCTTTCCGTCTTTCCGCGGGGAGATTGCATCATCACAAACATTTCAACTTCGCTGAGTCTCAGGAGGAGACAGTGTGGCCATCGTTACGCCATTCGTGCAGGTCGGAACTTACCCGACAAGGAATTTCGCTACCTTAGGACCGTTATAGTTACGGCCGCCGTTTACTGGGACTTCAATCAAGAGCTTGCACCCCATCATTTAATCTTCCAGCACCGGGCAGGCGTCACACCCTATACGTCCACTTTCGTGTTTGCAGAGTGCTGTGTTTTTAATAAACAGTCGCAGCCACCGATTTTTTGCAACCCATTCATGCTTCGTTGTTCACTACACACTAATAGGGCACACCTTCTTCCGAAGTTACGGTGTCAATTTGCCGAGTTCCTTCTCCTGAGTTCTCTCAAGCGCCTTAGAATACTCATCTCGCGCACCAGTGTCGGTTTGCGGTACGGTCGTATATAGCTGAAGCTTAGTGGCTTTTCCTGGAACCTCGTTCAGTCACTTCACGGACAAGTCCGCTCGATCGTTGGCCTCGGTATATGTGCACCGGATTTGCCTAATGCACGCCTACATCCAACTAAACCAGAATAATCCAATAACTGGATGACCTATTAAGATCCGTCCCCACATCGCACTATATATCGGTACAGGAATATTGACCTGTTTCCCATCAGCTACGCATCTCTGCCTCGCCTTAGGGGCCGACTCACTCTACGCCGATGAACGTTGCGTAGAAAACCTTGCGCTTACGGCGAGGGGGCTTTTCACCCCCTTTAACGCTACTCATGTCAGCATTCGCACTTCTGATACCTCCAGCACGCTTTACAACGCACCTTCACAGGCTTACAGAACGCTCTCCTACCACTTGCAATAAATTGCAAATCCGCAGCTTCGGTAACTGGCTTAGCCCCGTTACATCTTCCGCGCAGGACGACTCGATCAGTGAGCTATTACGCTTTCTTTAAATGATGGCTGCTTCTAAGCCAACATCCTGACTGTTTTAGCCTTCCCACTTCGTTTCCCACTTAGCCAATTTTAGGGACCTTAGCTGGCGGTCTGGGTTGTTTCCCTCTTGAGTCCGGACGTTAGCACCCGGTGCTCTGTCTCCCAAGCTGTACTCATCGGTATTCGGAGTTTGCCTTGGTTTGGTAAGTCGCCATGACCCCCTAGCCAAAACAGTGCTCTACCCCCGATGGTAATACTTGAGGCACTACCTAAATAGTTTTCGGAGAGAACCAGCTATTTCCAAGTTTGTTTAGCCTTTCACCCCTATCCACAGCTCATCCGCTAGTTTTGCAACACTAGTCGGTTCGGACCTCCAGTACCTGTTACGGCACCTTCATCCTGGCCATGGATAGATCACTTGGTTTCGGGTCTACACCCAGCGACTGATCGCCCTATTCGGACTCGATTTCTCTACGGCTTCCCTATTCGGTTAACCTTGCCACTGAATGTAAGTCGCTGACCCATTATACAAAAGGTACGCAGTCACCCCTTACGAGGCTCCTACTTTTTGTAAGCACGCGGTTTCAGGATCTATTTCACTCCCCTCCCGGGGTTCTTTTCGCCTTTCCCTCACGGTACTAGTTCACTATCGGTCGATGATGAGTATTTAGCCTTGGAGGATGGTCCCCCCATATTCAGACAGGATTTCTCGTGTCCCGCCCTACTTGTCGTTAGCTCAGTACCACACAGGTCATTTCACGTACGGGGCTATCACCCGCTATGGCCAGCCTTTCCAAGCTGTTCCGTTATGTCTTGTGCTATCACTAACAGGCTTCTCCGATTTCGCTCGCCACTACTTTCGGAATCTCGGTTGATGTCTTTTCCTCGAGCTACTGAGATGTTTCAGTTCACCCGGTTCGCCTCGCATGACT